>NZ_JBZVWS010000001.1:539-1370014 GCF_058629135.1 Microbacterium sp. MDV22-iso44 | reverse complement strand
ATGGTACTGCAGGGGGGACCCTGTGGGAGAGTAGGACACCGCCGGACTTCTTTCGATCGAAAGCCCCGACCAATGCTGGTCGGGGCTTTCGTGGTTAACGTGCACTTTTCCTTTCGGGGACAGCGACTTCTCGGATAAGCTGGCCGGCTCCGCTCTCGGAGCGGAAGGACCATCTCGTGTCGCACATCGACGTTCAGAACGTCTCACTCTCTCTGCCCGACGGGCGCCCACTCCTCGACGACGTCACCTGTCGGGTGCCGTCGGGGAAGACGACGGCCCTCATCGGCCAGAACGGTGCCGGAAAGTCCACCCTGATGAGAATCGTCCGGGGCGACGTGTCTCCGCATGCGGGCGTCGTCACGATCGATGGTGCGCTCGGAGTCATGGACCAGTTCATCGGCCACGGCGCTGCGGGCAGCACCGTCCACGATCTGCTGGTCGCGGTTGCGCCCGCTCGCATCTCCCAGGCGGCGAGGGAACTCGAGGACGCCGAGAACGCCGTCATCATGGCCGACTGCCTCGAGTCACAGATGCGGTATGCCGGCGCCATCGCCGACTATGCCGATGCCGGTGGTTACGAGTACGAGACCGTGTGGGACACCTGCACGATCGCAGCCCTCGGCATCCCGTTCGATCGAGCTCGCTACCGGGAGCTCGTCACCCTCTCGGGCGGAGAACAGAAGCGCCTGGCGCTCGAGGCGTTGTTGCGTGGCACGGATCAGGTGCTGCTGCTCGATGAGCCCGACAACTACCTCGACGTACCCGGTAAGCGCTGGCTCGAGGAGCGCCTCCGCGAAACGGCGAAGACCGTGCTCCTGATCTCGCACGATCGCGAACTCCTCGCCCGTGCGGCGGACCGCATCGTCACCCTCGAGGCGGGCCCGGCAGGCAGTTCCGCGTGGGTGCACGGCGGTGGCTTCAGTACGTACCACCGAGCCCGTGAGGAACGGATGTCGCGGCTCGACGAGTTGCGCCGACGGTGGGACGAACAGCACGCGGCCCTGAAGAAGTTCGTGGCGGACATGAAGGTGAAAGCGGCCGCGAGTGACGACTTCGCGTCTCGCTACCGCGCTGCTCAGACGCGGCTGCGGAGGTTCGAGGATGCGGGACCGCCCGAAGCCCGCCCGATCGAGCAGCGTCTCGACCTGCGGTTGCGAGGCGCCCGGACCGGAAAGCGGGCCGTGGTCGCCGAATCCCTCGAGCTGAGCGGATTGATGAAGCCTTTCGATCTGGAGGTGTGGTTCGGCGACAGGGTCGCCGTCCTCGGCTCCAACGGGTCGGGGAAGTCCCACTTCCTTCGCCTCCTCGCCGGCGGCGGCACCGACCCCGATGCGCTGCTGGGCCATGTGACCGACGCGGGATCGACCCTCCAGCGAGTGGAGCACGCCGGCCGCGTCAGCCTCGGGGCCCGCGTCGTGCCCGGCTGGTTCGCGCAGACCCACCAGCATCCCGAATACACGGGCCGGACCCTGCTCGACATCCTGCACCGCGGGGACAGCGATCGGAACGGGATGCCGCGGGACGCCGCCAGTTCGGCACTCGACCGCTACGGGCTCGTCGCGCAGGCGGAACAGGCCTTCGATCAGCTGTCCGGAGGCCAGCAGGCGCGCTTTCAGATCCTCCTGCTCGAGCTCTCGGGGGCGACATTGCTCCTGCTGGACGAGCCGACGGACAACCTCGACCTCGTGTCCGCCGAAGCACTGGAGAGCGCCCTGGCGTCGTTCGAGGGCACCGTGCTCGCCGTGACGCACGACCGCTGGTTCGCGCGATCCTTCGATCGCTTCGTCGTCTTCGGTTCCGACGGGGAGGTGTACGAATCGGACGCGCCGGTCTGGGACGAGCAGCGCGTGAGCCGAGTCCGCTGACGGGCGGGGCAGGGGAGAGAGCTCGACGGTAGGCTGAGGTGGTGACCATGGAAATCGAGCTCGGCCGCGCCAAGCGCGCGCGTCGCGCGTACGCCTTCGACGACATCGCTGTGGTGCCCTCGCGGCGCACGCGCAACCCCGAGGACGTCTCGACCTCCTGGTCGATCGATGCCTACAGCTTCGGCATCCCTGTCCTGGGCGCACCGATGGATTCGGTCATGAGCCCTCGAACGGCCATCATGCTCGGCCAGCTCGGCGGACTCGGTGTGCTCGACCTCGAGGGGCTCTGGACCCGGTACGACGACCCAGAACCGCTCCTGGCCGAGATCGCTGCGCTGCCGGCGGACGGCGCGACGCGCCGCATGCAGGAGCTGTACTCGGCGCCGATCAAGCCCGAGCTCGTGCGTGATCGTCTCGCCGAGATCCGCGCCGCCGGCGTGACCGTCGCCGGTGCGCTCACCCCCCAGCGCACGCAGGATCTGTACGAAACCGTCGTCGCCGCAGGCGTCGACCTCTTCGTCATCCGCGGCACCACCGTCTCGGCGGAGCACGTCTCGAGCGTCGATGAGCCCCTCAACCTCAAGAAGTTCATCTACGACCTCGACGTCCCCGTGATCGTCGGAGGCGCGGCGACCTACACCGCTGCCCTGCACCTCATGCGCACCGGCGCGGCGGGTGTCCTCGTCGGATTCGGTGGGGGAGCGGCATCCACCACCCGTGCGACGCTCGGCCTGCACGCGCCGATGGCCACGGCCGTCGCGGATGTCGCGGGTGCGCGTCGCGACTACCTCGACGAGTCCGGCGGGCGCTACGTCCACGTCATCGCCGACGGCGGGGTGGGCACCTCGGGCGACATCGTGAAGGCGCTCGCGATGGGCGCGGACGCCGTCATGCTCGGCGTTGCGCTCGCGCGCGCCACCGACGCCCCCGGACGCGGCTACCACTGGGGACCCGAATCGCACCACGCGAAGCTGCCGCGCGGCACGCGCGTCGAGGTCGGACAGGTCTCGCCGCTCGAGGAGATCCTGTACGGCCCGGCCCCCGTCGCCGACGGAACGGCCAACCTCATCGGCGCACTGCGGAAGTCGATGGCGACGACCGGATACTCCGATCTCAAGGAGTTCCAGCGCGTCGAGGTCGTCGTCGCGCCGTACGCGTCGTCCCACTGATGACCACCACTCCCGCCGTCGACGACGTCCCCGACGTCTTCCCGCCGACGCTGCGGGAAGTCATGGTCCGACCCTTCTGGATCGGGATGCTGGGCCTCGCCCTGCTCGTCGCCGGGATCTTCGCGTGGCTCGGGCAGTGGCAGCTCGGCAACGCGATCGACACGAACCCTCCCGCCGCCGGCGCGACGGAGAAGGTCCGCCCCCTGGGCGACGTCGTCGCCCCCGGCGTCTATCTGGCGGAACCCCTCGTCGGGCAGCGCGTCGACGTGTCCGGATCCTTCGTCGCGGGAGACTTCCGCGTCGTCACGTCGCGCTACGACGACGGCGAGCCCGGCTTCTGGGTGGCTGGTCAGTTCCGTGTCGACCCGGCCACGCCGGGTGTGGACGGTCCGACGTCGCTGGCGGTGGCCGTCGGGTTCACCGCGGATCGATCGGCGGCGGATGCTGCGGCATCCGCTCTGAACGAGGATGCCCCGCAGAGGGTCGACCTGACGGGCCGGCTCATCTCGGACGAGGGCGCGAAGGAACCGCCGCGGAGCGGCAGCCCCTTCGAGATCGCGGCGATGTCGCCCGCTGCGCTGCTCTCGCAGTGGAGCGATGCGCAGGGGATCGACGTCTACCGTCCGTACCTCGTGTCGTCCGAGGCCTTCGGGGGATTGCAGGAGATCCACTCGCCCGCTCCGACGGAGCTGTCCTCGGTCAACTGGCTCAACATCTTCTACGCCATCGAGTGGGCGGTGTTCGCCGGCTTCGCGTTCTACATGTGGTACCGACTCGCGCGCGATGCGTGGGAGAAGGAAGTCGAACTTCTCACCGAGGGCGATCCCGACTCCGACGCGGCTGAGCAGCTCCCTTCGCGCCCGTAGACTGGAAGCCATGCCCGTTCAGCCCAAACTCGCCTCTTTTCCGGCGATCCGCGGTGCCCTGAAGTTCTACCAGATCGCCTCGATCATCACCGGTGTGGGCCTGCTCCTGCTGGTCACCGAGATGGTCCTCAAGTACACGCCCCTGCACGTCGAGCTCTTCGCGGGTGGGTCGGGCGGGTTGCTGTGGTTCGCCACCGCGATCCCGAGCCCGGACTGCGAGTGGTACTCGCTGTTCGTCCCGGGAAGCAGCACGTGCGACATCGTGTCGACGGGCGACGGCGTGAACATCTCGCTCGCGATCCTCATCGTCCACGGCTGGTTCTACGTCGTGTACCTCTTCGCGTGCTTCCGCGTCTGGAGCCTGATGCGCTGGCGCTTCCCGCGCTTCATCGTCCTGGCCCTCGGGGGCATCGTGCCCCTCCTGTCCTTCTTCATGGAGTCGAAGGTCGCGCGCGAGGTCAGGGAGTACCTGGCCACGCGTGAAGCCGCGGCATCCACCCCCCTCGAGACCCCCACGGAGACCCGGTGACCGAGCAGACCGAAACCTCCCAGCGCCCCGTCCTGGTCGTCGACTTCGGCGCCCAGTACGCGCAGCTGATCGCCCGTCGCGTCCGCGAAGCCGGCGTCTACAGCGAGCTGGTCCCGCACACCGCGACGGCCGCGGAGATCGCCGAGAAGAACCCGGTGGGCATCATCCTCTCGGGTGGCCCGTCCTCGGTGTACGAGGAGGGCGCGCCGCAGCTCGACGCCGGCGTCTTCGATCTCGGCATCCCGACCCTCGGCATCTGCTACGGCTTCCAGGTCATGGCGAAGACGCTCGGCGGTGACGTCGCCAACACAGGACTGCGCGAATACGGTGCGACGGATGCCACGATCGTCACCGACAACGTGCTCCTCGACGGACAGCCGGTCGACCAGAACGTCTGGATGAGCCACGGCGACCAGGTCAGCGCCGCCCCCGACGGCTTCCAGGTGCTCGCCCGGACCGCCGCAACCCCCGTCGCCGCCTTCGCCGACGACGTGCGCAAGTTCTACGGCGTGCAGTGGCACCCCGAGGTCAAGCACTCCGACCACGGCCAGCGCGTGATCGAGAACTTCCTGCACAAGGCCGCGGGCCTCCCCGCGGACTGGAACAGCGACAACGTCATCGCCGAGCAAATCCAGAAGATCCGCGCGCAGGTCGGCACGGGTCGCGTCATCTCGGCGCTCTCCGGCGGCGTGGACTCCGCGGTCTCGACGGCGCTCGTCCACAAGGCGGTCGGCGATCAGCTGACGGCCGTCTTCATCGACCACGGCCTCCTCCGCAAGGGTGAGCGCGAGCAGGTCGAGAACGATTACGTCGCGTCGACCGGCGTGCGTCTGATCACCGTCGACGCCCGGGAGATGTTCCTGGACGCCCTCGCCGGCGTCAGCGACCCCGAGCAGAAGCGCAAGGTCATCGGCCGCGAGTTCATCCGCGCCTTCGAGAAGGTGCAGTCCGATCTGATCGCCGAGGCTGCCGCGGACGGCGATCCCATCGGGTTCCTCGTGCAGGGCACGCTGTACCCCGACGTCGTCGAGTCCGGCGGTGGCGCCGGTACGGCGAACATCAAGAGCCACCACAACGTCGGCGGCCTGCCGGAGGACCTTCAGTTCGAACTCGTCGAGCCGCTCCGGACCCTCTTCAAGGACGAGGTCCGTGCGATCGGTCGCGAGCTCGGGCTGCCCGAAGCGATCGTCGGCCGCCAGCCGTTTCCGGGGCCCGGCCTCGGGATCCGCATCGTGGGCGAGGTCACCGCTGACCGTCTCGAGATCCTGCGTGACGCCGATGCCATCGCCCGTGCCGAGCTGACGAAGGCGGGCCTCGACGGCGAGATCTGGCAGTGCCCCGTGGTGCTGCTCGCCGATGTCCGCTCCGTCGGTGTTCAGGGCGACGGCCGGACCTACGGGCACCCGATCGTCCTCCGTCCGGTGTCTAGCGAGGACGCCATGACGGCGGACTGGACGCGACTGCCCTACGACGTGCTCTCGAAGATCAGCAACCGCATCACGAACGAGGTGCGCGAGGTCAACCGGGTGGTGCTCGACGTCACGTCGAAGCCCCCGGGGACCATCGAGTGGGAGTGAGTCACGGGGGTCGCCCCCGTGACGGTGCACTCCACCGCCTCTTGACACGGCCCGTGCCTCACCATCAGAGTGAGCGCGGGACCCAGCCCCTTTCTGCACCGCCGTCTGAGGAGGGGGTGAGGCGTTGATCGAGCGTTCGCGCACGCAGCCGTACGCGCAGTTCGTCCTGGCCGCCGCCAGCCTCATCGTGGTGCTCATCCTCGGGACCATCGACAGTGAGCGGGTCACCCCGCTGCTGCTCGCCGGATTCGGCGTCATCGTGCTCAGTACGGCGGCGATGACCGCGATCTGGCTCGTGCAGCCGTCGCGGCACACCGGATGGCTCGCGGTAGTGCCGCTGCTGCAGATCGTGGCCTGCGTGCCGGTGAGGGATGCCGGCGTCGATGTGCTGCCCTCGGCGTCGATGCTCATCATCTTCCCGCTCGGGTGGCTCGCCTTCGCGTTCCCCCCTGCCCTCGCCGCAGCAGGCGTCCTGCTGACCGCGCTCGGACCCCTCGTGCAGGTGCTGGCCACCGGCGGCATCCAAGGTGTCCAGGACATCGTGTCGATCCTGGCCTTGCCGATCCTCTCGGCCTTCGTCGCCGTCACCGTCGGCATCATCGCGCGGCACCTGGCCCGAATGCGGGAGACGATGCAGAGCGTCTCGACGGATCTGGAGCATGCGATGCGTCTGTCGGGGCGCGACACCGCCATGCTGCGGGCGACGCTCGACGCGACGGACAACGCCGTCGCGGTCTTCGGATCGGACGGGCGCCCCATCCTTCTGAACGCCGTCGCCGCCGAGATCAGTGGCAGGTCCGGGATCGACGACGTCGACCGGGACGGCTTCGCGTCGCTCATCTGGCGGGCGGATCCCTCGATGCCGCTCGAAGCGACGTCGGCGGACTTCGTCGAGCGCGTCCGCTCCGGCGACTTCGCGGCGCCCCGCACCGTCGAGTTCGGCGGCGATCCGCGTCGCGTCATGCAGGTCATCGTCCGTCCGGTCGTCGCGGGTGGCGACGAGGTCGGCATCGTCATCGTCGGTCAGGACGTCACCGAACTCGTCAACGCGGTCGAAGTCCGCGACCGATTCCTGAGCACCGTCGGCCATGAGTTCCGCACGCCACTCACCGTCATCCTGGGTCATACCGACATCGCTCTGATGAACGGTTCCCCTGAGACCGAGCGCTGGGAGGCGGTGGAACGCTCCGCGGAGCGCCTGCTGCGCCTCGTCGAACGTCTCATCGCCGCAGGTCAGACGACGCGGGACGTCGAGGCCCGCTCCGGTGCCTCGCACGTCGGACCGGTCGTCAAGCATGCCGTGACGGAGGTGGCGGCCCGCGCGAAGGAGCGTGGGATCGGCATCCAGATCGGAGCGATGCCCGAGCGTGCCGCCCGGATCGCCGTGCGCGATCTCGCCTCGATCCTCGAGGAACTGCTGCGGAACGCGGTCGAGTTCACTCGGGCCGACGGCGGGGACGTCGTCGTCTCGGCGCACGAGGACGGACGCGACATCGTCGTGACCGTCGCGGATGAGGGCGTCGGGATGACGGAGCAGGAGCGCGTCCACGCCTTCGAACGGTTCTACCGGGCCCCCTATGCCCACGATGCGGCGATCCCGGGGACGGGCATCGGCCTCTCCAACGCGGCATCCCTCGCCGAGGCGTACGGTGCGAGCGTCTCGCTCGAGCCCCACACGCCGCGCGGCACCGTCGCGGTCCTGCGGCTGCCGTCCTGACTCGCGGCGTGCCGGCGGGCGGTGCGCGCTAGGGGCGTCGCCGTACGGGGCGGCCCACGATCGCCGAGACTGCACGCCCGCGCCGAGACCGCGGCTCGGGGCAGCTGTCTCGCACGCCGCGTGCAGTCTCGCGGTGCGCGAGAGGCGGGCGCCCGCAGACGGGCGGCACCGGGGGAGCGAGCACCGGGCGGCGAGACTGCACGTGTATGACGAGACCGCGATGCGGGGCCGCAGTCTCGAGGCCCACGTGCAGTCTCGCGGAGAGAGGTGTGCGCCGAAACGACGAAGGCCGCCCGGTCGCCCGGACGGCCTTCGTCGTTACGCGTTGCGTGAGGTCAGTTGTTGCCCCGCAGGATGGCGATCATGCGGAGGATCTCGACGTACAGCCACACGACGGTGACCATGATGCCGAAGGCGCCGACCCACCCGAACTGGCGGGGAGCGCCGTTTCGGGCGCCCTGCTGGACGAGGTCGAAGTCGAGCACCAGCGAGTACGCCGCCATGATCACGACGAGAACGCCGATGACCAGGCCCACCGGGAACGGCCCGATCTTCGCGCTGTGCAGACCGAACATCATGTCCTGGGGGAGGACATTCGTCCACATGAGGACGAGGTTGAGCAGCGAGAAGACCATGTAGCCGACCATCGCGATCATGAAGATCTTCGTCGCCTTCGCAGAGGCACGGATCTTTCCGCTCGCGAACAGTGCCAGCGTCGTTCCGACGACGGCGACCGTGGCCAGCGTCGCCTGCATGACGATGCCGGGCCAGATGAACTCGAAGAACGCCGAGATGCCACCGACGAAAAGTCCCTCGAAGGCCGCGTAGGCGAAGATCAGGGCGGGCCGGACCTTCTTGCGCGACGTGAACGAGATGACGAGGGCGAGGACGAAGCCACCCAGGGCGCCGATGATCCAGGGCATCATCGTCGGAACCGGGTTCTCGACGCTCACCGGAGCCAGCGTCCAGACCCAGCCGACGACGGCGGTGACCAGAAGGATTCCAAAGAGCATGAGGGTCTTGAGGACGGTGTCCTCAACCGTCATGCGGCCCGTGGCGGCGGACGAGGCGGTCGGAGCCGCGTACATCCCCTCGAGCTGGGCGTTCGACGCGACGTCGGCGGCCTGGTGCGAGGCTGCCGCGTAGTTCGTCTGGGCTGCCGGGGGAGTCAGGCCGGGGCGCTGCTCCTGGAAGACCGGATTGTTGAAGGCAAAATTGCCGGACGCTGCCATTGTGTGTCTCACTCCAAAAGTCGACTCACAGCGCTGTGCTGTCGATCCAGCGTATCGGACCGTCATTCCGCGGGTGGGGACCCCCGCTGTGAGAGGACTATGAGGGTCATCTGGTGACGGCGCACGACAGCGGCCGATTCCGGTCCGCTCGCTAGCCTGGGCGCATGTCGCGCAGCCGTCCGCTCATCATCGGCCACCGCGGAGCCCCCGGCTATCGTCCCGAGCATTCCCTCGCCTCGTACGAGCTCGCCCTCGACCTGGGCGTCGACGCCGTGGAACCGGACGTCGTGTTCACGAAGGACGGCGTGGCCGTCATCCGTCACGAGAACGAGATCGGCTCGACGACGGACGTCGCCGACCATCCCGAGTTCGCGTCCCGCCGGACCACCAAGCGGGTCGACGGCAGCGACCACACCGGCTGGTTCGTCGAGGATTTCACCTGGGAGGAGCTCGCAGCTCTGCGATGTCGGGAACGTCTGCCGAAGCTCCGGACACGCAGCGCCGACTTCGACGACCGATATCCGATCCTTCGGCTGCGGACGCTCCTCGACCTGGTCGCCACGGCGGGCGACCGCGAGGGACGGGCCATCGGGGTCGTCCTCGAGATCAAGCACGCGACCTACTTCGACTCGCTCGGGTACGACGTGGCGGCCCTCCTCGCGGCGGAACTGCGGAGCGCGGGGTGGGACAGCGGTGTGCGGCCGCTCGTGGTCGAGTCGTTCGAACAGCACATCCTGCAGCGGATGCGGGACCGCGGCATCCGGGCTCACTTCATCTATCTGCTCGAGGCGGAGGGCAGCGCGCACGATCTCCTCGCCGCCCAGGGGCCCGACGCGCCGACGTACGCGGAGCAGCTCACCGGGGCGGGCCTCGACCGGCTGGCGCGGGAGGTCGACGGCATCAGCCTCGACAAGCGCCTCATCCTCGACGATCCGCGCGGCGATGACGGTGTCGTGGCCGAAGCCCATCGCCGCGGGCTCGACGTCTACACGTGGACGTGTCGACCCGAGAACGCGTTCCTCTCACCGTCCTTCCGGCGCGGGACCACCGATGCGGCGTTCGGGGACTGGGAGGGGGAGTGGCGGCGCATCGCGGATGCCGGCGTCGACGGGGTCTTCGTCGACCACCCGGACCTGGGGGTCGCGTTCTTCGGACGCTCAGGTGCCGATCGGTAGAATGGATGCCGGTGCGTCAGCACCCCGTGTAACTACCTGATCCGTGGAGAGTCAAGGCGGCACGACGCCTCGTCTGCACGGAGGTCACACATGCCCCTCACCGATTCGACGCCGGTGCGCCCGGCCGAGCGCGACAGCCCGATCCGCACCCTCGCGGCGAGCATCGGCATCGGCTACTTCGCCATCGCCCTGATCGCGCGCCTGCCGTACGCGATGATCGTCGTCGGCGTCCTGACGATGGTCGTCGACGCCCGCGGGTCCCTCGCCGTCGGCGGGCTCACCTCTGCGATGGTCGGGCTCGGCACGATCGCCACCGGCCCGCTCATCGGCGCCGCCGCAGACCGCTGGGGCCAGCGCCCCGTGCTCCTGCTCGCGGCACTCGTCCAGAGCCTCGTCCTCGTCGCGCTCGTGGCCGTCGCCTACGGAGACACACCCGAGGGGATGCTCCTGCTCGTGTCGGTGCTCGCCGGTGCGACCGCACCGCAGGTGTCGCCGATGTCGCGCGCCCGCCTGGTCGGCGCGATCGGCCGGATGCGGTTGGCGCGGGGTGCGCACGGCCGGCTGCAGGAGTCGACGATGGGCTACGAGTCCGCCGTCGATGAGATCGTCTTCGTCTTCGGTCCCGTCCTCGTCGGCGTCGTCGCCATCGCCGCGACTCCGGCCGCGCCCGTGCTCGCGGCCGCGGCGCTGACGCTCGTCTTCGTCACCGCGTTCGCGTTGCATCCGACGGCACGCACCGCCGGTCACGCGTCCGAGGCGGGCGACCGCGAACCTGCGCGGCGCATCGCGCGTCCCGGCATCCTGCTCGCCGCCGGCGGCACCCTCGCGACCGGGCTCTTCTTCGGGGCCATGCTCACGTCACTGACCGCTTTCGCCAAGGCCGGCGGATTCCCCGAGCAGACCGGCATCCTCTACGGGATCATGGGCATCGGGTCGGCGATCCTCGCGCTCGGGGTCGGGCTCCTGCCGCGCCGGTTCGCGCTCGCGTGGCGGTGGATCGCCTTCACGACGATCCTGCTCGTCGGCGCCGTCCTCGCCGCCGGTGCGACGGGAGTCCTGTCGATGGGATGGGCGCTGGCGCTCGCCGGGTGCGGCATCGGCCCCACCCTTGCGACGCTCTACGCGCTCGCCGCCGCCCGCTCGCCGCGCGGGCGCGAGGCCACCGTCATGGCCGTCCTCGGGTCGTCGGTCGTCGTCGGTCAGGCGCTCGCGAGCATGATCGTGGGCTCGCTGGCCGAGTCGGCGGGCCCCTCGGTCGCGCTGTGGGCACCCGTCGTCGCCGTCGTCCTCCTGCTGGTGTTCGGCCTTCTGAACCTCCGGGTCGGTCGGATCCGCCCCTGATCGGACACCGCCACCCCCTAGGGTGAGCGCATGACTAATGCCGGCATCGTCGCCGAGGGGGTGCGACGGTCCTTCGGGAACGTGCATGCCGTCCGGGGCGTCACCTTCCAGGCGCCCGAGGGCGCGGTCACGGGGCTCGTGGGCCCCAACGGCGCAGGCAAGACGACGCTGCTGCTCATGCTCGCCTCCCTCCTCGCTCCCGACGCCGGCACGATCCGCATCGGGGGAGTGGATCCCGTCGCGGAACCTGCTGCCGCGCGCGCGAAGCTCGGCTGGATGCCCGACAGCCTCGGTGCCTGGCCGTCCCTCTCGGCGCGGGAGACGATCTCGGTGACCGGGCGGCTGTCCGGACTGAGCCCGGCCGCGGCGACCTCTCGTGCCACGGAGCTGCTGACGACGGTGGGGCTCGAGACGCTCGGCGACGCTCCGGCCCGAGTCCTCTCGCGCGGCCAGAAGCAGCGGCTCGGGCTCGCGCGGGCCCTCGTCCACGACCCGCAGGTGCTGCTCCTCGACGAGCCGGCATCCGGTCTCGATCCGCAGGCGCGCATCGACCTGCGACTCCTCCTGCGCGCCCTCGCCGCGGAAGGCCGCACCGTGCTCGTGTCGAGCCACATCCTCTCCGAGCTCGAAGAGGTCGTCGACGACGCGGTCTTCATGATGCAGGGCGAGACGGTCAGCTCCGAGCGCGTCGCCGAAGCCGCGGGTCGCGCGCGGACGTGGCGGATCCGCCTCGCCGACCGGGACGGCGTCTCCGCAGCCCTCCCCGTCGCTCAGGCGCTGGGACTCGACGTGGCGACGCTGACGGTCGACCGGCGCGACGTCCTCGTCAGCTTCGAGGGGGATGCCGCGGCGGCGGCCGGTCTCACCGCCCTCGTGTCGGCGGGGCTCCCGGTCGCGGAGTTCTCGGCGGCCAGCGGCATCCTGGAACACACCTTCCTCGACCTCGAAGGAGGTGCGCGATGAACGCCTCGCGCCTGTGGACCATCGCCCGCCTCGACCTCACGCAGCGCATCCGGACGATCTCCTGGTACGTCCTGCTCGGGGTCTTCGCCGTCGTCCTCGTCGGAACGACGGCGCTCTCGTTCCTCTCCTTCTCGTATCTGGACGATTCCGGTCCCGGCGTCTACTCCGTCGTCGTCCTCGTCACGCTGCTGCTCATCGTCCTCGTCTCGCCGACCCTCAGCGGGAACTCGATCAACGGCGACCGGGATGCCGCGACGCTCGCACCCCTGCAGGTAACCCAGGCCACGACCACCGAGATCGTGCTCGGGAAGTTCCTGGCGGCCTGGCTCACGGGACTGACGTTCGCCGCCGTCGCCGTTCCCTTCCTCGTCATCGCGACGTTCGGCGGCGGAGTCGAACCGATCACGGTCCTCGCATCGACCGCCATCCTCGTCGCCGAGACCGGTGTCGTCGCCGCGTTCGGCACGGCGCTCAGCGGCGTCCTCGCCCGCCCGCTCTTCTCGGTCGCGGCCACCTACCTCGTCGTCGCCGCCCTCACCATCGGGACCCCGATCGCCTTCGGGCTGATCGGCTCGAGCATCGCCTCCGAGCGCACAGAGCGCTACCTGACGGCGCAGTACGATCCGACGACCGGCGCGCCCGTCTGCGAGGACGGAACCACGAACTGCGCCAGCGACCTGTCGCAGCAGGTCTGCGAGGAGGAGGGGCCGCCGACGACTTCTCGGATCCCCCGCTTCGACTACGTGTGGTGGATCCTCGCCGCGAACCCCTTCGTCATCCTCGCCGACGCGACACCGAGCGGGTTCACCGTCGACGGGTATCCCGACGACCTGTTCGGTCAGACGAAGTACGCCGTCCGGCAGGCCCAGGTCGCCCCGGATCTCGACTACGTGTACGACGAGTGCGACCCCGAGCAGAACGGACCGACGGCGGAGGAGGTCGTCGCCTCGACCGTGCCCAGCTGGTTCATCGGGCTGGGCGGTCAGGTCGTCGTCGCGGCCCTCCTGCTGTGGTGGGCGGTCTCGCGGACCCGCACGCCCGCGCGGCGTCTGCCCCCGGGGACGCGCATCGCCTGAGCCGCGCGTGAGGATCCTCTCATCTGCGCACATTCTTCTTGGGAGATCGTCAGGGGGTGCATAGCCTCCAATCAGCCTCGGCTGCGGCATCCGACTGGGATGTTCCGCGACAGCCCCGCCGAGCGCTCTTCCCAGAAGGAAAGGCGGTCCCCTTTTGCACCGACGCATCTTGGCAGTCGCGGGCGTCCTCGCGCTCTCGCTGCCCGCGACCGCGGCTCTCGCCGCGACCCCCGATGAAGACCCCACTGCACGCTTCGACCGCAGCACGTCGGCGGGAGCGATCGACAGCTCCTTCCGGGCTGCTTCGATCGATCCCGATCGCCAGGTCTCGGTCGTCATCGAGATGGAGGGCGACCCCGTCGCCGTCGTCGAGGCCGAGGAAGGCCGTTCGCTGAGCAAGAGCGAGCGCACCGACGTCAAGAAGGACCTCAAGGCTGCCCAGGACAAGATCCGTTCCGGGATCACCGAGCGCGGCGGGAAGATCCGCGCGCAGATGCAGTCCGCTTACAACGGCATCCAGGCCACCGTGCCCACCGCGCAGCTCGATGACGTCGCTGCGCTCCCCGGCGTCGTCGCCGTCCACCCCGTCGTCACGCACGAACTCGACAACGCCGTCTCCGTGCCGTTCCTCGGCGTCCCCCAGGTGTGGGAGAGCACCGGCTACACGGGCAAGCGCGTCAAGGTCGCCATCATCGACACCGGCATCGACTACACCCACGCCGGCTTCGGCGGCCCGGGGACAGTCGACGCGTACAAGGCAGCGGCAGCGGCATCCGACAAGCCGGCCGACCCGGCCCTGTTCGGTCCCAAGGCTCCCCGCGTCAAGGGCGGCATCGACCTCGTCGGCGACGCCTACGACGCCGGCGGCACGGGCGACGCGCTCGTCCCCAAGCCCGACGCGAACCCCCTCGACTGCGAGGGCCACGGTTCGCACGTCGCCGGCACCACCGCCGGCTCGGGCGTTCTGCCCGACGGGTCCACCTACAAGGGCCCGTACGACGCGTCGACCCCGTCCGTCGACTTCGGCATCGGCCCCGGCGTCGCCCCCCAGGCCGACCTTTACGCCGTGCGCGTCTTCGGCTGCGACGGCTCGACGGACATGACCATCCAGGCCATCGACTGGGCCGTGGACAACGGCATGGACGTCATCAACATGTCGCTCGGCTCCTCGTTCGGACGCGGCGACGACCCGAGCGCGGTGGCTGCGGCCAACGCCGTCGGCGCCGGCGTCGTCGTGGTGGCCTCGGCCGGCAACTCCGGCCCGAGCCCGTACCTCACCGGCTCGCCCGGCAGCGGCGACGGTGTGATCGCCGTCTCGGCGGTCGACAGCACCGCGACCTTCCCCGGCGCGCAGCTGACCGTCGGCGGCAAGGCGGTCGAGGCGATCAACGCCAACGGCGCCTCGCTCAAGGGTCTCGGCACGCTGACCGTCGTCCGACTCACCGACGACCCCGCGACCACGGCCAACGAGGCGCTCGGGTGCGCGGCATCCGACTACACCCGCGTCGGCGTGAAGAGCGGCGGCAACCAGATCGCGGTCTCCCAGCGCGGCACGTGTGCGCGTGCGGCGAAGGCGATCTTCGCCCAGCAGGCGGGTGCGAAGGCGGCTGTCATGGTCAACTCGACCGACGACCTCCCGCCCTACGAAGGAACGATCGACGAGAACCCGGACGACGGCACGCCCTACGACGTGACGATTCCGTTCCTGGGTGTCCGTTCCTCCAGCGGCGCGGCCTTCGTCAACGGCGCAGCCGTGACGATCAAGGGCAAGACGATCGCGAACCCGGCCTTCCGCAAGTACGCGTCGTTCAGCTCGTCGGGTCCGCGCAGCGGCGACAGCTCGATCAGCCCCGACGTGGCGGCCCCCGGCGTGTCGATCTCGTCGGTCGCCGTCGGCACCGGAAGCGCCCCCAGCGTCCTGTCGGGCACGTCGATGGCTGCCCCGCATGTGGCCGGCGTCGCCGCGCTCACCGTGCAGGCGCACCCGAGCTGGAACTCCGAGCAGATCTCGGCAGCGCTCGTGTCGACCGCGAACCCGGAGGGTGTCGACGGCATCGACCCGACCCGCGGCGGCGTGGGCCTCGTCGACACGGCGCAGGCGGTCGCCACGAAGGTCACGGCGACCGGTGACAGCTTCACGACCGAGAGCGGCAAGGTCCGCGAGGCGGCGCTGAGCTTCGGTTTCGACGAGTCGGACGGCACCATCACCGGCTCGAAGCGGGTCACGGTTCGCAACGACGGCAAGAAGCCGGTGACGTTCGCCGTCTCGACCGCGCCGTCCGCGCAGTCGCTGAAGGCGAAGCTCACGGTGAGCTCGAAGAAGGTCACCGTCGCCGCAGGCAAGACGGCGTCCGTGCGCGTCGCGGTCTCGATCCCGGCATCCTCGATCCCGGGTTCGCTCTCGGGCGACGACCAGTTCTCGTTCTCGGAGGTCTCCGGTGACGTCGTCCTGACGGCGCCCGGCTCGACCCTACGCGTGCCGTACCTGCTCGTCCCGCGCTCCAACAGCGACGTGACGGTGAAGGGTTCGCTCACGTCGCGCGGTCGGGTCACCGACGCCGACCGAACCCTTGAGCTGCGCAACGCCAAGGGTGCTCTGGATGCGGCGGCCGACGTCTACACGTGGGGCCTGTCGGACAAGAAGGATGCCCCGAAGGCGATCGCCGACACCGGGTACGACCTCCGGGCCGCCGGCGTGCAGTCGTTCGCGACGGCGGGTGGCGACCAGCTGGCCGTCTTCGCGGTCAACACGCACTCGCGCTGGTCGAATGCGGCATCCAACGAGTTCGACGTCGTGATCGATTCCGACCGCGACGGCAAACCCGACTGGGTGGTCCTGTCATACGACTCGGGCGCGGTCCGCGCCGGAGACGTCGACGGGGTGGCCGAGGTGTTCGTCCAGAACGTCAAGACCGGCGAGCTGGCACCCAGCGGGTACCTCGCTCAGGCTCCGACCGACAGCAGCACGATCCTGCTGCCGGTGAACCTCGCCGACCTCGGCATCACGGGGCCGTTCGCCTACACGGTGCAGTCCTTCAGCGGGACCACCGACGGCAGCGACTCGTTCGCCGGAACGGCCACGTACGACCCGAGCAAGCCCGCCATCAGCAACGGCCAGTACGAGGTCGTGCCGAAGGGCGGCACCGCCTCGGTGACGGTGCGGACGAATGCAGGGGCCTACGCCGCGCAGAAGCCGCTCGGCGCGATGGTGGTCGTGGTCGACAACGAGTCGGGCGCCGACGAGGCGCTGCTGGTGAAGACCCAGTAGCGATCGCGAAGGTCACGGAGGGGGCGGTGCGTCGATGGACGCGCCGCCCTCTTCGGCATCCGTCGTCAGCGCTCGCAGAGTCGAGGCTCGTCGCCGGTGCCGAAACGGTAGTCGAAAGTGCGGTCGTCCACTCGGACGACGACGCGGTACCCGTCCACGAGCGCCTGCGTGTAGGACATGCCGGGGGCGGGGCAGCCCAGGGCGCCGCTCGAGAACTGGACGCGCTCGGCGGAGACGACGTCCGGCTCGCCCGTCACGCCGCGGGCCGAGAGATCGGCCAGGAGGGCGTCCCATTTCGCCGGCGGCAGGTCCGCGGCCGAACCGGTCGGCCCGAGAGGTGCGGGGCTCGCCGTGCGGAACGGCGGGCGGCTCGAGGTCGGGTTCTCGCCGGGGGCGGGCATGGCGGGTCCTTCCGTCGCGCACGCGGTGAGCATGAGGGCTGCCCACAGGAGGGTGACCGCGGCGGCTGAGCGAGATGTGCGCATGAGGAGACCTCCTGCGCCGAGGCTACGCGCGTCCCGCGCTTCGGGGGAGGGGGTCGCCTGCCCCGTGATGCGCGTAACCTGAGCCGATGATCCCTTCGGCCGCTCGGACCGCCCTGGACGTCGTCGACTGGCGCCGACGCGTCTTCGCCCTCTATGCCGATGTTCGAGCAGCGCCCCATCCCGAGGCGGGCCACGAGCTGTGGCAGCGCGGGCGGAACGAGCTGCTCGCGCACCACCCCGCGACGCCGATCCTGCCGGAGCGCCGGGCGGACTTCGACTCCGTCCCGGTCGCTCCGTACGACCCGGCCTGGCGGTTCGAGCTGCCTCTGCTGCCCACGGAGCCCGGCGGGTTCGAGTTCGCAACCGGGACGGACGGGGTGGTTCCCTTCGAGCGGGTCGCCATCGTCGACCTGCCCGACGTGGGGACGCTCGACGTCTGGCGCCTGACGACGTACGGCGGCGGATTGTTCATCCCCGTGCGTGACGCGCTGGCGGGCAAGCCGGACGGCACCTATGGCGGAGGTCGGTACCTGATCGACACGATCAAGGGAGCCGACCTCGGGACGGATGCCGAGGCCGGCACGATCGTGCTCGACCTCAACTTCGCCTACAACCCGTCCTGCGCCTACGACCCGGCGTGGGCCTGCCCGCTCGCTCAGCCCGGCAACGTCCTGGCGGTCGAGGTCCCGGTCGGCGAGCGCTACGCGGGCATCTGATCCCGGTCGTCCGGACCTCGGCGTCGGGCGCGCCAGGCTGCCCACGCGCCGGTCGACCACAGGGCGGCGAGGACGAGGAGCGGTTGGAAGAGCAGGCGAATGCCGCGGGCGAGGTCGGTGTCGAGCCCGAAGGCATCGGTGCCCCGGACGAACTGCTCGATGTTCCCGGGGAAGATCGCGATGAAGAACGCTGCGACGATCCATCCGACCGCGACGCGATACCGTCCGATCAGCAGGGCGAGACCGAGCGCGATCTCGACGATCCCGGAGGCGACGACGACGACGTCCGTGGGGAGCGGCAGCCACTGCGGGACCTGGGCGACGAAGTCGTCGCGCGCGAAGGTCAGGTGAGCGGTGCCGGTGAAGACCAGCCCCGCCCCGAGCAGCAGACGGGTGATCGTTCTCGGTGCACTCACGGATCGAGCGTAGCGAGGCCGGGCCCTGCGGGGCCGCTCTCGGACTGGACGCGACGGCGGGAGTCGAACCCGCTGCACAACCGGTATGACCCGGTGCCCGGGACCACCCGGACCGTCGCGATGGAGTCACGCTAGCCCGGACGGCGGACATCACCATGGGGGATGACCGGAGATGACGCGACGTGTCGTCGCGTGACGAAGGTCAGTCCTTCTTGCCCTTGCCCTTGTCCTTCGTCTTCTCGCCGTGCACCGCGGAGTTCTCGTTCGCGTGCTCTTTGGCCTTCGGGTTCGCGTTCTCCTGAGCGGCCTGCCCGGGTGACTTCTTCGCCGAGCCGGAGTTGCCCTTCGCCGAGCCGGACGTCTCGGAGGTGGTCGTCGTCGTGTCTGTCGTCGTCTCGGTGGTCGCCGTGGCCGGATCGGTCGCCGCAGGCGTGGCCTGCGGGATCACCTCATCTGTCGCGTCGAGGGTGACGACCGCGGTCTCGCCCTCGTCCGAGACGAGTTCAGCGGGAGCGGGCGCAGTCGGCTCGCTGATCGTCTCCTCGGGGGCGGGGCGACCGCCCGGCGTGCCGTCCGCCCACCACGCCCCGAAGGCGATGAGGTGGATGACGGCGATGGCGGCCGCTGCGCCGGCGAGGATCCAGACCCGCGCGCGGCGTGGACGCCGCGCGGCCTTGGCCGAACGACGCGCGGCGGAACGGGTGACGACATCGGATGCCGCCGGTGCCGCGACCGTGACGGCAGAGGGCTCGAGGGGCCGAACCGCGCCGACGGCGGCGACCGGAGCGACGTCGAGGGCCTGCGTCTCCTGATCGATCGTGGGGAGGGCGGCCCGCGGCATCCGGACGATGTCGGTCGGCAGGGACCGGGCGCGATACGCCACCTGTCCCGCCGTCGGACGATCGGCGGGGTCCCGCGCGATCATGTCGCCCAGGAGGCCGGACCAGTCGGGACCGAGCCACGAGGGGATCTCGGGCGTCTGCACGAGGCGGGCCATGACCCGGCCGATCCCCGACGCCTCGGGGAACGCCCGTTCGCCCGTGATCGTCTCGAGGGTGAGCAGGCCCAGCGCGTACACGTCGGCCGGCGGGCCGGCCGGTTCACCGCGGACCTGCTCGGGGGCGAGATAGGCGGCCGTCCCGATGACCGTGCCGGGGGTGGTGTGGCGCGTGCTGTCGGCGAGGTAGGCGACGCCGAAGTCGGCGAGCTTCGCCCAGTGCCTGCGGCCGGGCACGGGCGACGGTGCGAGGAGAACATTCGACGGCTTCACGTCGCGATGGACGATGCCTGAGTGGTGCACGACGTCGAGCGCCGAGGCGAGCTCGCCGACGAGGCCGGCGGTCTCGGCGGCATCCAGCGGGCCCTCGTGCAGAGCTGCGGCGAGCGACTCGCCCTCGACGAACTCCATCACGAGGTACTCCGGCTGGCCGGGCACGATCTTCGCGTCGTACAGGGTCACGAGCGAGGGGTGATTCAACGAGGCGAGCAGAGACATCTCGGTGCGGGCTCGCGGCAGGATCGCCGGGTTCTCGGCTTCGGTGCGCATGATCTTGATCGCGACGGTGCGCCCGAGGATCACGTCCTCGGCGCGATACACACGGGCCATCCCGCCCTGACCGACGCACGGACCGAGGACGTACCGCCCATCCAGCATGCCCGTGGTCACAGGCTCGTCGGAGGGTTCGGTCACGGCGACTCCTGCTGCTACTGCGGACGCTGCGCGTCCGTCCACACGTCGCCCGGGTACGACGACACCGTCGAACGTAGGGCTCCGAGAGTCTCAGGTCTGGCGGGTTGACTCCGGCGGGGTTTGGTGCTTCGGCCTACGCGCCACCCGGCGCTGGCCGCCGCGCAACAGGCCCGCGATTCCCGCGACGGACACGAGGCCCCCGATGATCAGGAGGCCGACCGCGACGGCCGGCCCTACATCCGCACCTGCGACCGTATCGACGAGGATCCTCATGCTCCCCGTCGTCGACGTCGCGGCGTACCCGGCGGCGGCGAGCGCAGCGAACGTGAGGCCCCACACGACGGCGGCCCAGCGCGTGCGCGGACCCTCCCCGGAAGGGGCGGAAGGGGCCGATGCCGCGGGCCCGGCGGCGACCGCGGGCTCGAGATCGTCGAAGGCGGCGGTGGGGATGTCGGTCATGACGGGTTCCCTTCGGAGTCGAGGGCGGTGTCCGGTTCGAGCTGGATGTAACCGGTGTCCTGTTCCAGGAGCAGCTTCTGCGTCGTTCGCGGCGATTCGGTGTCGCCCAGAGTGGCCGTGTACCGGGTTCGGCCGTCCGCGAGCGGCGTGATGACGACTCCATCGATGTCGCGGAGTCCGACGTAGCCGTCTGCGACGTACATGCCGCCGGTCGCGTCGGTCGTGATGATCTCGAGATCGACGCGCACCCCTGCAGCCACCGTGACGTACGTCGCGCCGAAGCGCTTCTGGAGGTGCAGCTCGCCCTCGCGCCCCGTGTCTTCGAGGCTGACCCACAGAGTGCCCCACGGTTGTCTGAACGTGCCGGTGGGGGCGTCGACGTTCGAGACGCTCCCCGTGTCGACGTGCAGCTCCTGTCCGACGGAGACACCGGTGGCGGCTGCGCCTCCCAGGAGCGCGACCGCGGTGACGAAGGCGAGGAAGCCGCTGCGGCGGCGCAGGACGCCCGCGACCGTCATGGCGCCGGCGAGGACGAGGGCCGCGACGAAGAGCCCCGCGGCGATCGGATCGCCGCCGGGGGTGAACAGTGCGACGATCGTCCCCACGATCACCGCGACGCCGACGGCGAGCGTGACGAACGCCAGCGGGGCCCGGGGCGCGATCGCATGGCGCTCCCGCCGCTTCGCGGCCGCCTCCGCCGAGAAGGCCGTCGCGGACTCCTGCCGCTCGCGACGCAGCTGGTCCCGGGCGGCGCGAGCGGCATCCTGCTGCTCCCGACGCCACGCCTGATCCTGCTCCTTCCACGCCGCGTGCTGCTCGCGCCACCGCGCGAGGTCGTCCTCGCCCGCGGAATCGAGGGGTGTCTCGGGTTCGGTCGGCGCGTCCCGGTGGAGAGGCGGATCGGATGCCGCCGGTTCTGCGGGAGCGGGGACGCCAGCCCGGCTTTGCCGCGGTCCGGCGACCAGCACCGCGACGACCGCGACCGCGATCGCCACCGCGGCGAGGAGCAGGACCACGCCGCCGAGGTCCCCGACGTAGGCGCCGCCGAGGACGGCCAGGCTCGGGATGCCCAGGACGAGGGGAAGCGGTGCGGGGATGAAGGATGCCGCGATGAAAAGGAGCGCCCCGACCTGCCCGGTGTGGAACCGGCGGTGCCAGGCGTCCTGCGCGGGAATCCGGCCCGCCGCGTCGGGCAGCAACGCCCAGGCCACGCCGTAGACCAGGGTCACCGGGAAGCCGATGACCGCGACGACCACGAGGATGCCGCGCACGATCAGCGGATCGATCCCCCACCGGGCGGCGGTGCCGGCGGCCACTCCGCCGAACCAGCCGTCCATGCGCATGACGCCGAGGCTCGAGGTCCATTCGAAGAATCGCTCCCCCCTGCCGAGGTCGGGGGAAGGCGGGTCGACGGGCGGTGCGTTGGTCTGCGGCGAGGGCATGTTCCGAGCATCGTCGGGGTGGCGGCGCCCCGCCATCAGGGGTGACCCTGATCCGTCCCTGATACCTCTTTCGGAGGATGTCCCGAGGCGTGGCCCGATGGTTTGATGTGGACATGTCCTCCCTTGCGACCGCCCCGGATGCCGCGGCCCGCC
Organism: Microbacterium sp. MDV22-iso44; assembly: GCF_058629135.1. Taxonomy (NCBI): domain Bacteria; kingdom Bacillati; phylum Actinomycetota; class Actinomycetes; order Micrococcales; family Microbacteriaceae; genus Microbacterium; species Microbacterium sp. MDV22-iso44. The sequence goes on along the minus strand of NZ_JBZVWS010000001.1, from coordinate 1,347,875 downwards.
CGGGCCGCCCGGCCCGCCCGGCGCGTCCGACCCGGAGGCCCGCCCGACCGCCGCTCCGGCGGCCTCGGGCCGTGGCGGTGACCGGCGTCGCCGCCGGGCTCGCCGACCACCTCGGTGTCTCAGCGATGCGCGTGCGGGGGCTGCTGGCCGCGGCCACTCTCGCCGGTGGCGCGGGTGCCGTGTTCTACATCTGGTGCTGGATGCTCATGCCGGTGGCGCCCGGCGACGTGACGCCCACGCGGCGCGTGCCCGTGGCATGGCTGTCGATCAGTGCTGCGGGCGTCGCCACGCTGGGCGTGCCGGTGGCGGCACAGGGAGGTTCGCTCGTCCGCGTGGACCTCCCGCTCGGGTACACCTGGGCGTTCTGGTCGACCGTGCCGTGGGTCTGGACGGCGACGGTTCTGGCGACGGCGTCTGGCGTCTGGGCGGGCGCCATCGACCGCGTCGACCCGGCGCGCGGTCCCCGCCACGCGACGGTGATCCGCGTCCTCGCCGGCGTCGCGCTCGCGATCGTCTTCCTGGGCACCCTCCCGCTTGCCGACGTGCTCGGCATCCGCGCTGTCCTGGGCGAGCTCGCTCTGCCCCTCGTCGGTGCGGCGATCATCGCGGCATCCACTCTCCTTCAGGCCTGGCGCCGGCTCGTCGACGATCGGATCGGCCGCGTGCGCGACGAGCAGCGTGCGGCGATGGCTGCCCACCTCCACGATTCGGTCCTGCAGACCCTCGCCCTGATCCAGAACCGTTCGGAGGCCTCGAGCGAGGTCTCGCGCATCGCGCGGGCGCAGGAGCGCGAGCTGCGCGCCTGGCTCTACGACGGGGACTCGCCCGCCGACAGTGACCTCCCGACCGACCTGCGGGACTACGCCGGAGCGCTCGAGCTCGACTTCCCCGTCCGCATCGAGGTCGTCTCCACGGGCACCTCCGCGGAACGCGCGAGCGGAGAACTCGCCGCCGCGGCGCGCGAGGCGATGCTCAACGCAGCGCGCCACGCGGGCGGCGAGATCTCCGTGTACATCGAGGGGGCGGCATTCGCCGTCGAGGTCTTCATCCGCGATCGCGGCGCGGGGTTCGACCCGGCCGCCGTGCCGGCGGACCGCTGGGGCGTCCGGGAGTCGATCATCGGACGCATGCGGCGGTCCGGCGGGACCGCGATCATCCGCTCGGTACCCGATGTCACCGGCACCGAGGTGCGGCTGAGCCTGCCGACGGGAGGACGGCGTGACTGAGGTGTCGACGAGCGGGCCGCTGCGCGTCGTCATCGTCGACGACCACTCGATCTTCCGCTCCGGCCTCCGGGCCGACCTCGACTCGTCCGTCCGCGTCGTCGGCGAGGCGGACGATGTGGACAGCGCCGTGGCGGTCATCGCGGCCGAACGGCCCGATGTCGTGCTGCTCGACGTCCACCTGCCGGGGGCCGACGGCGCCGCCCACTCGCTCGGGGGAGAGGGGGTCATCCTCGGCTCGAGCGGGACACCGACCCGGTTCCTCGCGCTGAGCGTGTCCGACGCGGCGGCCGACGTCGTACGGGTCATCCGTGCCGGGGCGCGCGGGTACATCACGAAGGGCTCCTCGGGGGCGGACGTGAGCCGCGCCGTGCACGCGGTCGCGGGCGGCGACGCCGTGTTCTCGCCACGACTGGCGGGTTTCGTCCTCGACGCCTTCGGGGCCGCGGCGGGGGAGACGGCCGTTGTCGACGACGAACTCGACCGCCTGTCGGGAAGAGAGCAGGAGGTCATGCGACTCATCGCCCGCGGCTACGCCTACAAAGAGGTCGCGCAGGAGCTGTTCATCTCGATCAAGACCGTCGAGACCCATGTGTCCTCCGTGCTGCGGAAGTTGCAGCTGTCGTCCCGTCACGAGCTGACGGCGTGGGCGTCCGAGCGGCGTCTGCTGTGACGCGTCCAGCGGTTCCGCGCGCGGCGGAACAGAAAAAGAATTCTATGTATACATATACTCCGTATGTGATTTCTCGTCTCCGCAGTCGCGCATCGACGGTGCTGGTCGTGGCGGCGTGGATCGGGTTCGGCGTGCCGCTCTTCCTCTGGGCCGTCGGCCAGGGGACGCCCCTGTCGATCGCGTTCGCGGCTGCGAGCGCCCTCACCTGGATCGCGGGCGGGCGAGCGGTCGCGCTGTGGCTGCGCTCATCGCCGCCCGCGCTGGTCCCGCCGCCCGCGACCGGGCGGGGGGCGGAGCGCATCGCCCTGCTGGTCTGCATCTGCGACGACCTCGACGAGCGGGCGGTCGTCCGCAGCTCCCGCCAGGACGTCCCGGTCGACGTCGTCCTCCTCGACGACTCGAGGGATGCCGCGACGGTGGCGCGCGTCGATGCGCTCGCCGCGGCTCACGGCTGGCACGTGATCCGCCGCACCGAGCGCTCCGGCTTCAAGGCGGGCAACCTGAACGCCGGGCTCGCGCGCCTGCGTGGCCGCTACGACGCGTACCTGATCTGCGACAGCGACGTCGTCCTCGACGCCGGGGTGGCGCGGGTCTGCGGAGCCGCGCTCGCCGACCCCACGGTGGCCGTCGCGCAGGCGTCGCCGGCGGCATCCGTCGGACGGACCCGGTTCGCCCGCTACTTCGGGCCGCTGCTGGCCACCCACCTCGGCGTCACCCGGCGCGGTCGAGGAGCGCACGGGGTGACCGCCTTCCTCGGGCGCGGTGCGCTCGTGCGTGCGGCGGCCGTCGAGGATGTCGGCGGGTTCCCCGAGGCCGTCGCGGAAGACCTCGCCATGACCGTGCGGCTCCGCCGCCGCGGGTGGCGGATCGTCGACGCCGATGTCGCGTTCACGGAGGACTACCCGATCGACTACGCGGCGTTCCGTGTGCAGATGCGGAAGACCGCCGAGGGGGCGGTCGAGTTCCTGCGCCGCCCCGGCCGGATGCGGGGGCTCCGCATCCGGGAAGGCCTCGACCTCGCGCTCGAGACGGCCCTCGTCCCGGTGACCGCCCTGGCGGGAGCCGCGACCCTCGTCACCGGCGCCGCGCTCGCCGGCACCGGCACGCCCCCGCCGCTCTGGGTGATGCTCGTGTCGGCGTTCGCGGCATCCGCTCCGCTCCTTCCCGAGGCGGTCCGCCGCGCCCGCGCGCAACGGGTCGCTGCCGGCGTCGCCTTCGCCCTGACCGCAGGTCTCCTCTACGCCTCGACCACGTTCGTCGTGCTGGGCGCCGTGATCCGCACCGCCCTCGGCCGGCGCGCGACCTTCTGGGTCACGCCGAAGACGACCTCGCAGCGGGGCGTCGGCGCGACGGCGGGCCTGCTGCGCGATGAGCTCGTCCTCGTCCCGCTCCTCGCGGTCAGCGCCGTCCTCGTCTCGGGATCGCTCGTCGCGGTCGCCGGTCCGATCGGTCCCGCCGCGCTCGCCGCGGTCTTCGCGGTGGGGATGCTGCGGCCCCGCTCCCGCGCGGACCGCACCCTCGCCCCGATCGTGTCGGCGCGTCACCTGGCGGCCGTGCCGCACCGTACGCTGTCGGCCGCACCGCGACCGGCGCTCCCGACGCGGTCGCGCACCCTCGCCAGCTGACCCGCGTCGTACGACCTCGCACGCGCGGATGCAAGGGGGCGGCGCGCACGACCTCGCCGCGGCTACCGTGCCGGGATGCCCCGCACCACCCCGCGACTGACCGCCGCGCAGCTGGCACTGCGCCTCCGCAGGGCCGGCGGTGACGTCTTCACGTCGCGACGGCTGATCCTCGCGCTGAAGACGGCGGTCGCGGCGGCGATCGCCTGGTTCTTCGCGCCCATCGTGCCCTTCGCCGACGCCGACTACTCCTACTACGCGCCCCTCGGCGTCCTGGTCAGCATGTACCCGACCGTCGCGGACTCGGCGCGCGCGGGCATCCAGTCCCTCATCGGACTCGCGTGCGGCATCGCGATCGGCTTCGGCGGCCTCGCCATCGTGGCGGCGGGAGCGCCCGGCATCGTCGCGCTCGGCGTCGTGGTCCTGGTCGGTGTGGCGCTCGGCGGCATCCGTGCCCTCGGCGTCGGCCGGGACTGGGTGGCCCTCGCCGGGCTGTTCGTGCTGCTGCTGAGCAAGAACGACCCGGACGGCTTCTCGACGTCCTACCTCGCGACGATGGCCTTCGGCGTCCTGATCGGCGTCGTGGCGAACTTCGTCCTCGTGCCGCCGCTGTACCTGCAGTCGGCGCGCGACCGGCTGTCCGAGCTGCGCGCCGCCGTCACCGCCGCACTCGACCGCGCGGCGGACTCCGCAGCGAGAGGGGCGCCGGACGCGGCGAGTCTGAAAGAGGACGGCGAGGCGCTGGCCGAGATGGCCATCGCCGTCGCGGCGGATGTGGACGAGGCATCCCGCTCCGAGCGGGCGAACCTCCGCGCCCGCGGCGTGGGCGGTGTGCACGACGAGAACGCGCAGCGGTGGTGGGGGCTCGAACGGGCGACGTACCTGACCCGCGACCTGCTCGACGTGCTCGCCCAGCACGAGCGGCTCGACGCGCGCCACGGCGACCCCGCTCGGCTCGAGGCGGCGCTCCGCCGGGTCGCGGAGCTGATGGCGACGCCACCCGTCGACGACGAGATGACCGCGAGAACGGATGCCGCGTGGCGCGCCGTCGACGCCTATGCGGCATCCCTGCCCGCCCCCGATGCCGCCGAGGACCCGCATGATCAGCCCGGTCTGTGGGTCGCCGCCACGCTCGGGCGCATCACCGACATCTCGCGACGGGTGTCCGACGCGCTCGCCTGATCGCGCTGCGGACGGATGCCGGGAGTCGATGTCGGCAGTCGAACGTAGACTCGTGGGGACATGAGCGACTCCATCAAGCCCGTCATCGTCGGCGCCGGAGCGCCCCGTCCAGCGGGCGATTCCCGCCCCGACGAGGACCTCCTCGCCGGCCTCAACCCGCCGCAGCGCGAAGCGGTCACGCATCGGGGGCCCGCCCTGCTGATCGTCGCGGGTGCGGGGTCGGGCAAGACAAGCGTGCTGACCCGGCGCATCGCGTCACTGATGCGCACGCGCGAGGCCTACCCGAGCCAGATCCTCGCGATCACCTTCACCAACAAGGCCGCGGGCGAGATGCGCGAACGCGTGCGTCAGCTCGTCGGCGACAACGCCCAGGGCATGTGGATCTCGACGTTCCACTCCGCGTGCGTGCGCATCCTTCGCCGCGAGGCCGACCAGTTCGGGTTCACGAAGAGCTTCACGATCTACGACTCCGGCGACTCGCGCGCGCTCATCAAGCGTCTCGTCAAGGAGCACGAGGGCGACTCGTTCGGGTTCACCCCCGCCGCCGTGCAGGGGCGCATCTCGAAGCTCAAGAACGAGTTGGCGGACGCCGAGTCCTACGCCCGGCAGGCGAACATGAGCGATCCCGCCGAGCGGGTCTTCGTCGACATCTTCGCGGACTATCAGCGCTTGCTCCAGAAGGCGAACGCCTTCGACTTCGACGACCTCATCGCGCAGACCGTCTACCTCTTCCGCGCCTTCCCGCACGTCGCCGACGTGTACCGCAAGCGGTTCCGCCACGTCCTCGTCGACGAGTACCAGGACACCAACCACGCTCAGTACGCCCTCATCCACGAGCTGACCCGGCCCGTCGTGGGCAAGGCGGGCGACGCGTTCTCGAGCGGCGGGATGATGATCTTCGAGCCCGACGAGGCCCCCGAGATCGAGGGCGCGTCGCTCACCGTGGTCGGCGATTCCGACCAGTCGATCTACGCCTTCCGCGGCGCCGACATCCGCAACATCAGCGAGTTCGAGCGGGATTTCCCGGGCGCGAAGGTCGTGCTCCTCGAGCAGAACTACCGCTCGACCCAGAACATCCTGTCGGCGGCCAACGCCGTCATCGGCCACAACTTCGACCGCAAGGACAAGAAGCTCTGGACCGACGTCGGCGACGGCGACCCGATCATCGGGTTCACCGGGTACTCGCAGCACGACGAGGCGCAGTTCGTGGCCGACGAGATCGAGGCTCTGCACCGCAAGGGCGTCGACTACTCGCAAGTGGCGGTGTTCTATCGGACGAACTCTCAGTCCCGCGCGTTGGAGGAGATCTTCATCCGCTCGGCCGTGCCCTACAAGATCATGGGCGGCACGAAGTTCTACGACCGTGCCGAGATCAAGGACGCCATGGCGTACCTCATCGCGGTGGCGAACCCCGCCGACGAGATGGCGGTGCGCCGCATCCTGAACCGTCCCCGTCGCGGCATCGGCGACGTCACTGAGACCGCGATCGCCCGGTACGCGGCATCCGAGGGCATCACCTTCCGCGACGCCCTCGCGAACGCATCGGCGCTCGGTGTCGGTGCGAAGGTGCAGAAGGCCATCGCCGAACTGGATGCCGTCCTCGTCGAGGCATCCGAGATCATGCTGCCGAGCTCGGGTGAGATCGCGCCGTCGACGTCGGTGACGGAGGGGCTCCGCGTCCTGCTCAACAAGTCCGGCTACTACGAGGCGCTGCGGATTTCGAAGGACCCGCAGGACGAGGCGCGCGTCGAGAACCTCGACGAGCTCGTCGTCGTGACGCGCGAGTTCGCCCGCAACAACCCCGACGGCACGCTGCTCGACTTCCTCACCGAAGTGACGCTGGTGTCGGATGCCGACGACCTCGACGACGCCAGCGGTTCGGTTTCGCTCATGACGATGCACACGGCCAAGGGCCTCGAGTTCGACGCCGTCTTCGTGACCGGCGTCGAAGAGGACCTCATCCCGCACCGCATCTCGGCGGGGGAGCCTGGCGGACCGCAGGAGGAGCGGCGTCTGTTCTACGTGGCGCTCACCCGGGCGCGCAAGCGTCTGCACCTCTCGCTCGCGATGACCCGCGCGCAGTTCGGCGAGGTCTCGGCCGCGATGCCGAGCCGGTTCCTGCAGGAGATCCCGCACGAGCTGATCGACTGGCGCCAGTCACCCGGCGACGTGAACTCGCGCGGCGGGACGCCGTCGCGTGCGCTGAACGGCCGGCCCGGAGGCGGCTCCCGGTTCGGCGGATCCGGATCGAATCGGTACGGCGACGACCTCGTCCCGCTGCCGAAGCGCGAGAAGTCCGATGCCCTCGCGAAGTTCGCCAACCGCATCCCGGCGAAGATCCGCGACAACGGTGACATGGAGCTCGCGGCGGGCGACCGCATCCGTCACGACGACTTCGGCGAGGGCAAGGTCGACATGGTGACCGGTGAGGGCGCGAAGCGCGTCGCCCACGTCCGCTTCGACACCGCAGGCCCGAAAAAGCTGCTCATCAAGGTCGCCCCGATCACGAAGCTCTGAGCGTCGCGCGACCCGCGGCGTATCGCGCGTACGCTGAGGGCATGGCTCTGTTCTCCCGCCGTCCGAAGAAGAACTCCGACGGGTCCGATGAGGTTCCCGTCGACGCGCAGGCGGATCTCGCCGACGTCCAGCAGGACGTGAGCGCGGCGGTCGCCGCCGAGCAGGCGGATGCCGAGGACGTGCCGTTCGTGCCGATCTCGATGTCGACCTACGGGCAGCCCGCCCCGCGGCCCGAGCAGCCCCGCCTGCCGCAGGTCGAGGAGACCGCCCCCGAGCGGACCGAGGGTCGACCCGGGATGCCGGACAACACGCTTCTGCTCGCGGCGCTGGTTGAGGCGCCCGAGGAGCCCGACAACGCGGCGATCCTGGGCGTGACGCGCCAGGCGCTGCAGGGCACGCTGTACCTGCGCATCATGGGCGACGCGCAGGCGCAGGTCGCTGCGGGCGAGCCGCTGCGCCTGGCGATCTCGATCATGAACGACAAGAAGTTCCTGCTCGCGTACACGGGTGCTGCGGCGATCCAAGCGGGTCTCAGCGATGACCCCGAGGCGGCGAACACGTCGGTCCTCGGCCAGCCCGCTCAGAACGTGCTCCGCAACGTCGTCGACGCGGGCTACGACGGCATCGTCTTCGACCACGCAGGCCCCGGCCGGCGCATCGTCCTGCCGACGGGTCTCATCTCGCGCGCGATGGATCAGGCCGACCCCGAGTTCACCATCAAGAACCTCCTCGCCGGCCCGCGGACCGATGAGACCGCTCGCGCCGTCGTCGATGCGCTCGTCACCCGCGGCGCGTGGATCGCAGCCGGCACCCGACCGGACGGCAGCATGGGCGTCGCCGAGGCACGGTCCGCCGAGGGGACCCGCTACCTCCAGGTCTTCTCGCACCCGCTCGAGATCCTCACGCTCCGCCGAGAGGATCAGCCGATGCCGCTGACGGCGGCGCAGCTGGGGGAGGCGCTCAGGAGCGAGCCCGAGCTCAGCGGCTTCCTCGTCGACGCCGCAGGCCCATGGATCCGGCTCGAACGCGAGCAGCTCGAGCCGCTCGTCACGATCGCCGATGCCGCGGAGACCGTCGACGCCGCGGCGGCCGCCGACGAGGACTGAGCCCGCGCGGGGCAAGCCCCTGGTCGTGCCGGTGGCCCGCCCCTAGGGTGGGCGCATGGCGTCGGAGCGGATCACCCTGCAATTGCCGGGAGGCAGAGAGCTCTCGCTCTCGAGCCCCAACCGCGTCGTGTTCCCCGAGCCCGGGATCACCAAGCACGAGCTCGCCGAGTACGTCCTCGCCGTCGCCGACCCGTTCCTGCGCGCCAACGGTCACCGGCCCGTCTCGCTCGAGCGGTTCCCCGCGACAGTCGACGGCGAAAGCTTCTTCTCGAAGAACCCGCCCAAGGGCACGCCCGACTACGTCGACGAGGTCGTCTGCACGTACAACAGCGGCCGGCGGCATCCCCAGGTCGTCCTGAACGAGGCCGCCGCGATCGTGTGGGCAGTGCAGATGAACACGGTCGTCTTCCATCCGTGGGCGTCTCTCGCCGCCGACACCGACAACCCCGTCGAGCTGCGCATCGACCTCGACCCTCAGCCCGGCACGGACTTCACGGATGCCGCTGCGGTCGCGCCCGCGCTGCGAGAGGTCCTCCGCGAGGCGGGGCTGGAGTCGTGGCTCAAAACGAGCGGCAATCGCGGCATCCATGTCTTCTGCCCGATCGAGCCGTCGCACGAGTTCCTCGACGTGCGGCACGCGGTGATCGCCGCGGGACGCGAGCTCGAGCGACGGATGCCGGACAAGGTCACCACGAACTGGTGGAAGGAAGAGCGCGGTGAGCGCATCTTCATCGACTTCAACCAGGCGAACCGGGACCGCACGATGGCCGGCGCCTACAGTCCGCGGGCACTTCCGGGCGCGACGGTCGCCACCCCGATCACGTGGGACGAACTCGCCGACGGCGTCGACCCCGCCGCGTTCACGGTGCGGACGGTGCCGGATCGACTCGCGACGATCGGCGACCCCTGGGAGCAGCTGCAAGCCGTCCCGGGACGCATCGACACACTGCTGGAGTGGTGGCAGCGCGACCTCGACGCAGGCCTCGGCGAACTGCCGTTCCCGCCGGAGTTCCCCAAGATGCCGGGGGAGCCGCCGCGAGTGCAGCCGTCGAGGGCGAAGAAGGACTGACCGCGGTCAGCCGGCCGTGACGGTGTCGACCTTCTCCTCGACGGGCGGACGGCGTCGAGCCCAGCGGGCGGGCGTATTCGGTCCGTCCCACACCTGGATGATGCCCCAGGCCGCCGCCGTGAGGGGAACCGCGAGGATCGCGCCGACGATGCCGCCGAGGACGGTGCCGATCGTCAGGGCGATCAGCACCGCGAACGCGTGCAGCTTCATCGACCGACCCATGAGGAACGGTTGCAGGAAGTTGCCTTCGAGCTGATTGACCGCCACGACGATCACGACCACCCAGATCGCCGCGACCAGACCGTTCGTCACGAGGGCGACCAACGCAGCCAGGATGCCCGCGACGGTCGCGCCCACGATGGGGATGAACGCCAGCACGAACACGAGGGCGCCGAGCGGGAGGGCGAGCGGGATCTGCAGGATGAGCAGACCGATCGTGATGCCGATCGCGTCCACGGCCGCCACGGCCGCGGTGCCACGGAGGTAGGCCCCGAAGGTCTGGACGGCTTTGTGGCCGACGCGCACGGCGCGGTCGTAGTTCGATCCGCGGAACGGGCGGATGAGGAACTCCCACAGATTCGGGCCGTCCTTCAGGAAGAAGAACAGCGTCACGATCATGAGGACGAGCCCCGTCAGGAAGTTCGCGACCGCGCTCACGCCGGCCAGGGCGCCTGAACCGAACTGTGCGCTGGTGAGGAAGTCGGTCGCTGTGCCGACCCACTCGTCGATCTGCTTCTGGTCGATGTCGAACGGCAGGGATTCCGCCCACGTGAGCACGCTCTGGAACCCGTCCTGCGCCTTCGTGGAGAGGTCGTCGAACTGATCGCGGACGGCGTTGACCACGAGCCAGCCGATTCCGCCCAGCACGACGACGAACGCCAGCAGCGTCAGGATGGTCGCGAACACGGAGGGGACGCCGTGGCGGCGCTGCCATGCCATGAGCGGCGCGGCGGCCGAGGCGATGATGAGCGCGAGCAGGACCGGGATCACGACGACGGTGAGTTGCAGCATCCCGAGGATGAGGGCCGTCACGATGACGGCGACGATGATCACCTGCAACGACCGGGTCGCGAGGGTGCCGAAGCCGTCGGACCACATGCTCGCGGGCTTGCCCGTCGCGGCCATGCGGACGGGCCGTCCGTCGTCGAGACGCACCGAGCGGGGAGATGACGAGAAGAGGCCCATGCTGCGACCCTACCGATCCGCCTTTCCGGGCGAGGCCCCTTGACTCAGTCGAGCACGTCGGCCAGGTCGTAGGCCGACACGGTCTCGAGCTGGTCGAAGGTGCAGGACGCGGCATCCCGGTCCGGACGCCATCGCTGGAACTGCACCGTGTGCCGGAACCGGTCGCCCTCGAGCTGGTCGTAGGCGACCTCGAGGACCCGCTCGGGGCGGAGGCGCACGAACGAGGTGTCCTTTGAGGCGGTGAACCGGGAGCGGTCCGACTGCCCCGTGACCGCGTCGCCGTCGTCGCCCCGGACGACCAGCGGCGCGAGCTCGTCGATCAGTTCGAGTCGCCGCGCGTTGCTCCACGCGGCGACCCCGCCGACCTGGCGGAGGTTCCCGTCGTCGTCGTGGAGGCCGACCAGGAGCGACCCGACGCCCTGGCCGCTCTTGTGGACGCGGTAGCCCACCGCCACGACGTCGGCGGTCCGCGCGTGCTTGATCTTGAACATCGTGCGCTTCCCCGGGGCGTAGGGGAGGGCGAGCGGTTTGGCGACGACGCCGTCGAGCCCGGCCCCCTCGAACTCGGCGAGCCACTGCTCGGCGAGGGCGGCATCGGTCGTCGTCCGGGTCAGATGGATCGGATGCGGCACATCGCGCAGCAGGTCCTCGAGCTGTGCGCGCCGCTCGGAGAAGGGCTCGTCGCGCAGGTCGCGATCGCCCCGCGCGAGCAGGTCGAACGCCACGAACATCGCGGGGGTGGTCTCGCTCAGGAGGGCGACGCGGGATGCCGCGGGGTGGATGCGCTGCGACAGCTGCTCCCACTGCAGCCGCTGCGACCCGGGCTCGCCGTCGGCGACGACGATCTCACCGTCGAGCAGGCACGGTTCGGGCACGAGACGCGAGATCGCGTCGACCAGCTCGGGGAAGTACCGGGTGAGGGGCTTCGACCCGCGGGAACCGATCTCGACCTCCGAGCCGTCCCACCCGATCAGCGCGCGGAACCCGTCCCACTTCGGTTCGTACAGCAGCCCGCCGGCCGTCTTGGCCGGATCGGGGACGGCGGGGACGGATTTCGCGAGCATCGGCGCGGGGATCTCGTACATGCGCCCATCCTGCCCGCCGGTCAGGCGCTGCGGAACGGGCTTGCGGGTCAGGCGAACGCGCTGACGCCGGTGATGTCCCGCCCGAGCAGGAGGGCCTGCACCGACTCGGTCCCCTCGTACGTGTGGATCGCCTCGATGTCGGCCATGTGCTGCATGACGCCGTTCTCGAGCAGGATGCCGTTGCCGCCCAGCATGTCGCGCGCGGTCGCCGCGACGCGGCGCGCGGCGCGGGTGTTGTGGAACTTCGCCAGCGACGCCTGCGTCGGGCGCAGCCCGCCGGATGCCTCGAGGTCGGCCAGGCGACGGCAGTACAGCTGCATCGCGGTCAGGTCCTCGAGCATGTGCGCGAGGCGCTCCTGCACCATCTGGAAGCGGGCGAGCGGTTTGCCGAACTGCACGCGCTGCTGCGCGTACTGCAGCGCCGCCTCGTAGCAGGCGGTCGCGTGGCCGAGCGCCGACCACGCGACACCGGAACGGGTCGCGTAGAGGACGGTCGAGGCATCCTTGAAGGTCCGCGTCCCCGGCAGGACCGCGTCGGTGGGAACCCGCACGTCGTCGAGGGCGATGTGGGCCTGGTGGATGCCGCGCAACGACGCCTTGCCGCCGATGACGGTGCCGGTGTAGCCGGGGCGGTCCTGCTCGACGAGGAAGCAGCGGACGTTGCCGTGGTGCTCGTCGCCCTCGTCGTCGACGCGGGCCCAGAGGAAGGTGATGCCGCCGGAGGCGCCGTTGCCGATCCACTTCTTGGCCCCGCGCAGCACCCACTCGTCGCCGTCGCGGCGCGCGACGGTCTCGAGCGAGACCGAGTCCGAGCCGTGGTCCGGCTCGGTGAGGGCGAACGCGGCCGGGACCTCGAAACGGGCGACCGGGGTCAGCCAGCGCTCCTGCTGGGCGTCGCCGCCGAAGAGGGCGAGGGTCCGCAGTGCCAGCCCGCCCTGGACGGCGAGGACGGTGCCGAGCGACCCGTCGCCGCGCGAGATCTCCATGTTCACGAGGCCTGCGGCCAGGGGGGAGAAGCGCGTGAGTCGCGGGTGGTCGATGCCGTCGTTCAGCAGGTCGAGCTCTCCGAAGCGTCGGGCGATGTCGAGCGGGTACTCCGCGGCGTCCCACGCCTCCCGCATCCGGTCGCCGACCTCGTCCACGAAGCCCTGCGTCCGCTGCCACACGTCGCGGTCGGCGTCGGGGATGTCGGAGAAGACGGCGTAGTAGTCGGTGTCGAGCCGGCCGAGCACGTCGTAGCGGCCGGACGCGCCGCCGGGCAGGTCAGAGGTCATCGCGCCAGGATACGCCCGGTTGGGATTCAGTTCCACTCCACGTGGAACGCCGTTCCAGGCTAGTCGCGCAGGGCGCCGAGCCGACGGGCGACCTCGGCGGGCGGCATCCGCCGGGGGAAGGTCGCCACGACGATGTCGTCGTCGGCGGCGGGTTCCGGGTCGGGGTGCACGCCGAAGCGGCGCAGCAGTTCGTCGTAGGCGGTCTCGAGGACGGCGGCGGGCACCCGCGTGGAGCCGCGCAGCAGGCGGCGCAGCACGTGGTTGTGCACCGCGGTCACGGCGGCGGCGAACGCCACCGCGTCGACGGGATCGAGCCCCGGGACCGAGCGGCGCAGGTACTCGTCGAAGGCGCGCTCGTAGCGGAAGACCGTCACGATCTCGCGGTCGCGCAGCGACGGCACCTGGCGTACGACCGCGTATCGACGGCGAGCGACCTCGGGATCGGACGCGAAGTGGCGGTAGATCTGCACCGATGCCTCGCACACCGCCGCCCACGGGTTCTCGTGCGTTTCCGAGAGGTAGGCCCGCAGTCGATCGAGGAGCAGCTCGTGGTCGGCGAAGACGACGTCGTCCTTGCCGCCGAACTGCCGGAAGAACGTCGACCGCGACACCCCCGCGGACTGGGCGATCTGCTCGACCGAGGTCTGCTCGTAGCCGTGCTCCGCGAACAGCGCGAGCGCGGCGGCCACCACTGTGCTGCCCGTGGGACGGAGGTCGTCGGCCATGGAGGGAAGCCTAATGCGAAGGCCGTCCTGTCAAGGCCTGTGCCTGATCCGGCCGGCGCGCCTTGACTCACCCCATGTCCTCCCTGTGGAAGCAGCACCCGACCGAGTCCGCCGACACCCCGTTCGAGCCCGGGGCACGTCACGACGTCGTCGTGATCGGCGCGGGGCTCACCGGCCTCGCCACGGCCTACGAACTGGCGCGGACCGGGGTCGACGTCGCCCTCCTCGAACGCGGCGGCATCGGCGAGCTCGCCTCGGGATCGAACACCGGCAAGGTGTCGCTCCTGCAGGGGACGACGCTCTCGACGCTGCGGTCGGGGCACCCGGCATCCCTCGTCCGCGCCTACGTCGACGCCAACCGCGACGGCTTCGCGTGGATGACGGACACCGCAGAGCACCTCGGCGTGCCGCTCACCTCGCGCACCGCCTACACCTACGCCCAGGCCGGCGAGGGGCGGCGTTCCGTCGCGCAGGAGTACGAGGCGGCCCGCGAGGCGGGGCTCGCCGTACGCTTCGTCGGCGAGGACGAGCTGCGCGCCGCAGCCGTGCCCATGGCGGCAGCCGTCGCGCTCGACGGCCAGCGCGCGGTCGACCCGATGCGGATGCTCGCAGCGCTCGCCGACGCGTTCGTCGCCGCCGGCGGCACGCTGCATCTGGGCGTCGAGGTCAGCGGCGTCAAGGTCTTCCCCGAGCCGCGCGTCGAGACCGATCGGGGGCCGATCTTCGCGTCGCGGGTCGTGGCGGCCACCGGCATCCCGATCCTCGACCGCGGCCTCTACTGGGCGAAGGTGAGCGGGATGCGGTCGGCCTGCGTCTCGTTCACCCTCACCGCGCCGCTGCCTGATGGCATGTACCTCTCAGCCGACGAGCCCACGCGCTCGGTGCGCACGGTCCTCCCCGAGGACGGTCCGGCCGATGTCGCCCAGATCGTCGTCGGAGGCGCGGGGCACCCCGTCGGGCGGGCCGAGTCGGAGCGCGCGATGCTCGACGAACTGTCGCGCTGGGCGCAGCAGACGCTGCCCGTGGGGGAGGAGACCCACCGCTGGTCGGCGCAGGACTACACCTCGCACAACCGCATCCCCTTCATCGGTACGATGCCCCGGACGCTCGGGCGCGTGCGTTTCGCGACGGGCTATGCGAAGTGGGGACTCACGAACGCGCCGGCGGCCGCGCTGCGCATCGTCAGCGAGCTGCGCGGCGAGAAGATGAGCGAACGTCCGCGGTGGATGACGCAGATCGGCACACGTCTCACGATGCCCGCCGACATCGCGCAGGGAGCGGCGGAGAACGCGAAGGTCGGCCTCGCCGCCGCGAAGGGGTGGGCGGGTGCCGAAGCGCAGGCCGTGCCGGTGCCGCAGCCTGCCGAGGGGGAGGGCGTCGTCGCGCAGCGCGCGGGACGGCCCGTCGCCATCTCGACCACCGACGGCGAGACGCGCGCCGTGAGCGCCGTCTGCCCGCACCTCGGCGGGATCCTCGAGTGGAACGACCTCGAGTGCACGTGGGACTGTCCGCTGCACGCGTCGCGCTTCACGGCATCCGGAGAACGCATCGAAGGCCCCGCGACCAGAGGCCTCCGGCCGGTCGACTGAATCAGCCCGCGCGCGGCGCGACGGGTGTCGCGTCGGCGGGGAGTGCCGCCGTCAGACAGCGGCGCACCTCTGTCGCGTCGTAGAAGAACGATCCCCGCGCGATGGGCCGACAGCCCGCACGGAACGGGATCTCCTTCTCGTTGTAGAGCATGCGGACGATCGCGCGGCCCTTGGCGTTCCGGAAGACGTCCCACTGCACGTTCGCCGCCATGGGGGTGACGGTCTCGCCCCGCCAGGCGTTCGTGGGATAGGTGTAGGGGTGCGTGGCGGTGACCTGCTGCGTCGAGCCCGGAAGGCCGATCAATGCCGCGAACGGGATGATCGTCTCGGCGTGGGCGAAGCGGAAGGTGGCGGCCGTGGGTGAACCGGTCAGCCGTGCGTCCATCGAGTCGAGGAAGTCGTCGAGCAGCGGGGTGGCCATCTTGTACGTGATGTCGTTGCCGCGAAATGCCGGCCCCTTCGAGTAGAAGTCCTCCGCGTCGAGCAGATAGGCGAACCATTTCGCTTCGCTGCCGGTGATGTAGCGCGTGAAGTCCACCGAGACCTCGTCGGTCATGTCGGGCGCGATGATGTACAGGTTGTAGAGCATCATCGCCGCATCGACCTCGTCGTCGACGGTGGTGTCGCCGTCGCCGCCGTCCACGAAGTGGTACCGCCCCTCGGCGAGGCGGTCCACGAAGGCGCGGGTGTAGATCCGCTCCAGCGTGTGCCGAGCCACCGTGTGGCTGCGCGGCTGGTCGGTGATCGCATCGACGGTGGCCGTGACCTTCGGCCCGTCCTCGTAGGCCTGGTAGTCGGCGTTCGCGGCCGACTTGTGGAAATAGAGGGTGTCGGGGTCCTTCTGGATGTCGGCGGGCAGATGCGCGGCAATGCGCGGGTCCGCCATCTCGAGCCCCTGCGCGAAGGCCTTGCCCGAGGCGGTCGCACGCGCCTCGCCGGAGCTTTCGAGGGCGACGGTGTCGGACCCTGCGTCGATTCGAGCGAACAGCGAGGGCAGCCGTTCGACGACGCGCTCGCCGATGCCCCGGTGCTGCTCGGCGCCCTGGCCGGTGAGGTTGCCGTAACCGAGCTTCTGATTGGCGGCCGTGAGTTTCTCGACCTCGGGACCGAGCGTCCTGCCGAGACGGGTGAGGGCGCCCTCCGCGCGCGCCTTCTCCCAGACCTGCATCGTCAGCGAGTCGTACTTGAAGCTCGACAGTGCGCGTGATCCGTGTCGTGCGACGGATTCCGTGTACACGGGGGTGAACCCGGCGGGCACGCGGGTGAGGTCGGCGGGGTCCTCCTGTGGCGTGTAGGGCGTCTTGCTGCTGTAGTACGCCCGGCCCGGCGTGCCATGGCCGGCGCCTGGGTGGGGCAGCAGCGCGCACCCGCAGGCGGCGATCGCGAAGGCCAGCGACATCGAGACCACGGTGGACAGGCGGCGGAGGGGAAGACGCATGCGTTCCTCACAGGTGACGCGTCGCGCGGGGGAGGGGTGGCGCGGCGAAGCGGATCGGGTGCCCGCGATGGTAGGCGCGTGCGGTGACCGGACGGTGTCGCGTCCGTGAACCGTCGGAGCCGGCGGACCGGCTCAGGATGCCGCGGCGATGACGCCCGTGATGATGAGGGTCACGACGGTCGTCCACAGCACGATCGCCGTGCCCTGCCAGAACAGCACCGTCCGGGTCGGCACGCCCGTCCCCTTGAGCGCCGCCGCCGTGAACTGGGTCGGCAGGATGAGGGGACCGAGGAGGCTGACGCCGGGCGTCCCGTAGCGGTGGTACGCCTTCTGGAACTTCTCCGAGCGCGCCGACGGCGTCTTCTCGGGTGCCCCCGCGCGGGAGGTCACGGCCGTGCGGACGCGGGCGGTCGCGAGGACGACGATCGCGACGCAGAGGAAGTTGCCCGCGGCGCCGGCGACGGCGGCGACGACGGGATGGATGCCGCCGACGATCCCGATCGCCGCGGCGCCCTCGCCCTCGATGAAGGGGACCGCACCGGCGAGGGCCACGACGAGCGGCTGCACGAGGTCGGGCATCTGCGCCACCAGGTCCTGGAAGCCGGCGACGAGGTCGGAGACGGGGTTCGACATGGTGTCCTCTCGGAGTCGGCGACCGGATCTCGTATCGCCGTGACCCCAGTCCACCGTCCCGGGCCGGAGCGCGGCAGTGCCGCCCCGTCACCTTCCTGCGGGAGGTTCGACGGGCCGAGGGGTGACATTCGTCATGGTCGTACTGTGGCCGTGTGACCACGCCCGACCCGACCCCGACGCGGACCGCCGCGTCGCTCGCGCGAGGCGTGACGGCGACCGGGTGGTACATCGCCACGTCGATGGTCTTCTTCCTCCTCGGCACCGTCGTCGTGTGGGGGCTCGTCGTCCTCGTCGCCCGCGAGGGATGGCGGAGCCCCGTCGCTCTCGTCGCCTACGTCGGTGCGGCGGTGATCGTCGTGACCTGCACGATCCTGCTCCTCACGCGCTATCGCAGGGACGGCGACCTCGACGACGGCGACCGCCCGTCCTGGCGGCGCCGGTTCCTCTCGCTCCCGGTCGTCGCGGCGGTCCTCGCCTCGGCCGTCCTCGGCGTCGTGGCCGGGTCGCCGCTGCTCGGCGCCGCGCTGGTCGGCGCCACCCTCTGCCTCGTCCGCTGGGGCCCCGGCATCCGGTGGCGCGGTGTCGTGCTGCTCGAAGTCGCCCTCGTCGTGCTCTGGCTGCTCGAGCAGGCCGGGCCGATGCCTCGGAGCGACGCGTTCGTGCTCGTGTTCTTTTCCGTCGCGCTCCCGATGACGCAGGCGCTGTCGCTCTGGTCGTGGGACGTCGTCCTCGAGCTCGACAGCGCACGCCGCACCGAAGCCCGCCTCGCCGCCGTGCAGGAGCGGCTGCGGCTCGCCGGCGAACTCCACGATCTGCAGGGGCACCACCTGCAGGTCATCGCACTGCAGCTCGAACTCGCCGAGCGCATGATCCACCGCGATCCGGATGCCGCCGCCCGCCAGATCGCGCTGGCGCGGACATCCGTCGACGAGGCCCGCGACGGCACGCGCGCGCTCGCCGGACGCTTTCGTGGCGTGCCACTGCCCGACGAGCTCGCGAACGCGGCCGACCTGTTGCGCGCCGCCGGGCTGACGGTCACGCTCGACGTCGCGGCAGACGCGGCATCCGCTCCCGCCGATCTGTTGGGACCCGTGATCCGAGAGTGCACGACGAACGTGCTCAAGCACGGCGGTGGGACCTGGGCGTGGCTCGGGCTCGAGCGGGTCGGCGACGTGTGGCGTCTGACGATGGCGAACGACCCCGGGGCGGGGTCGACGATCGGGTCGGGCGCGGGGCTCGAGGGCATCGCGCACCGGGTCGGCGTGGCCGGCGGTGACGTCGCATCGCGTCGGGGCGACGATCGGTTCGACGTCGTCGTCACGGTTCCGGCCGAGGTGGCATCGGTGAGGGAGGGGACAGGATGATCCGGGTGCTCATCGCCGACGACGAGGACATGATCCGGACGGCTCTGGCGACGCTCCTCGCGCTCGAGGAGGACCTCGAGGTCGTCGCCGAGTGCGCCGACGGCGAGACGGCCGTCTCCCGTGCGCTCGAACTGCGCCCGGACGTCTGCCTGCTCGATCTCGAGATGCCCGGGATCGACGGGGTCGAGGCGGCCGCTCGTATCCGCCAGCGGATCCCTGCCCGTTGCGTCGTCGTCACCCGGCACGCACGTCCCGGAGTCCTGCGGCGCGCCCTCAGCGCCGGCGTCGACGGCTTCGTGCCGAAGTCCCGTCCCGCCGGCGACGTCGCCGCCGTGATCCGCGAGGTCGCCGCCGGGCGCCGCTACGTCGACCCCGAGATCGCCGCGGATGCGCTCAGCGACGAGCGCTCGCCGCTGACCGACCGCGAGCTCGACGTCCTGCGCGCCGGAGCCCGCGGCGAGACGATCGCCGACATCGCGGCATCCCTCCATCTGTCCTCTGGGACGGTCCGCAACCACGTGTCGTCGATCCTCGGCAAGCTCGGGCTCGCGACACGGCAGCAGGCGGCGATCACGGCGCGCGAACGCGGCTGGATCTGACGGATGCCGCACGAGGACGCACCGCACGAGGAAGCACCGCACGAAGAAGCACTGTCCGGCGGCAACGCGAGCGGTGCCGTCGTCCGGATCGGCGACACCGTCCGCAAGCCCTGGACGGCGTCGACGGCGAGCGTCACGGCATACGTCCGCGCACTCCGCGACGCCGGGATCGATGCGCCCGAGCCGCGGGGACGCGACGAGGGGGGACGCCAGGTGATCGAGTTCGTCCCCGGCGAGCTCGCGATCGAGCGGGGGCCGATGCCGCCGGACGACCTCCACAGCGTGGGGATGATGGTGCGCGCGATCCACGATGCGAGCGCCGCCTACGTCGTCCCCGCGGGGAGCGTGTGGCAGAGCGCGATCGCTGCCCCGGGGGCCGAGCTCGTCTGCCACAACGACCTCGCACCGTGGAATCTCGTGCAGGGGGAGCGGTGGGTGTTCATCGACTGGGATGCCGCAGCCCCCAGCACCCGGCTGTGGGACCTCGCGTACGCCGCGCAGTCCTTCGCGCTCAACGACACCTCGGTGCCGCCGGACGACGCCGCCCGGGGATTGGCTGCCCTCGTGGACGGGTACGGCGCCGGTACCGCGCTGCGTCACGGGCTGCCGGAGGCGATGGTCGAGCGCACGGCGGCCATGCACGAGCTCCTCCGCCGTTCCCACGGGACCGGAACGGAGCCGTGGTCGTCGATGTTCGTGCAGGGGCACGGGGACCACTGGCGGAGGGTCACCGCGTACGTCGAGCGCCATCGCGAGATCTGGGCGAGGGTGCTGCGGGAGTGAGCCCGACCCTGCCGAACGAGGGGATCGGAGCGCGGGGCACTCAGGCGCGGGTAGTAGGCTTTTCGACCGGGCGATCTCTCGACATCGAGATAATTCCGCGCCCGTAACCCCGCCGTCGCCCAGCGAAGGATTGCAGTGGACCTTTACGAGTACCAGGCACGAGACCTGTTCGAGAAGTACGAGGTGCCGGTGCTCGCCGGCATCATCGCCGACACCCCTGAGGAGGCGAAGGCGGCTGCCGAGAAGATCGGCGGCGTGGTCGTCGTCAAGGCTCAGGTCAAGACCGGAGGTCGCGGCAAGGCCGGCGGCGTCAAGGTCGCCAAGACCCCCGACGAGGCCTACGCGGCAGCCGAGGCCATCCTCGGCCTCGACATCAAGGGCCACGTCGTCCAGCGCGTCATGGTCGCCCAGGGCGCCGACATCGCCGAGGAGTTCTACTTCTCGGTGCTGCTCGACCGCTCGAACCGCTCCTACCTGAGCCTCTGCTCAGTCGAGGGCGGCATGGAGATCGAGGAGCTCGCCGTCGAGCGCCCCGAGGCGCTCGCGCGCGTCGAGGTCGACCCGCTGCAGGGCATCGACAAGGCCAAGGCCGTCGAGATCGCGAAGGCCGCGAACTTCCCCGAGGACCTCGTCGAGAAGGTCTCGGATGTGTTCGTCAAGCTCTACGACGTCTACAAGGGCGAGGGTGCGACCCTCGTCGAGGTGAACCCGCTCGTCCGCACGGGCGCCGGCGATATCGTCGCCCTGGACGGCAAGGTCTCGCTCGACGAGAACGCCAGCGAGGTCCGCCACCCCGAGCACGAAGAGCTCGAGGACAAGGGTGCCGCAGACCCGCTCGAGGCGAAGGCGAAGGCATCCGGCCTCAACTACGTCAAGCTCGACGGCCAGGTCGGCATCATCGGCAACGGCGCAGGGCTCGTCATGTCGACCCTCGACGTCGTCGCCTACGCCGGCGAGAACCACGGCGGCGTCACGCCCGCCAACTTCCTCGACATCGGTGGCGGCGCGAACGCGCAGGTCATGGCGTCGGGGCTCGACGTCATCCTCGGCGACGAGCAGGTCAAGAGCGTCTTCGTCAACGTCTTCGGCGGCATCACGTCGTGCGTCGCCGTCGCCGAAGGCATCGTGAAGGCCCTCGAGATCCTCGGCGACGCGGCCACCAAGCCGCTCGTCGTCCGCCTCGACGGCAACCAGGTCGACGAGGGTCGTGCGATCCTCGCCGAGGCCAATCACCCGCTCGTCACGCTCGCCGCCGGTATGGACGAGGGCGCCGACAAGGCCGCCGAGCTGGCGAACGCCTGAGCCGCGCGAAGACTACCGAGACACAGGGACAACAGACATGTCTATCTACCTCAACAAGGACTCCAAGGTCATCGTCCAGGGCATCACCGGCGGTGAGGGCACCAAGCACACCGCCCTCATGCTGAAGGCCGGGACGAACGTCGTCGGCGGCGTCAACGCCCGCAAGGCCGGCACGACCGTCACCCACGAGAAGCCGCACGAGGGCGAGGTCGAACTCCCCGTCTTCGGCTCGGTCGCCGAGGCCATCGAGAAGACCGGCGCTGACGTCTCCATCGCGTTCGTGCCGCCGGCCTTCACGAAGGACGCCATGATCGAGGCGATCGACGCCGAGATCCCGCTGCTCGTCGTCATCACCGAGGGCGTCCCCGTCGGCGACACCGCCGAGGCCTGGGCCTACGCCAAGAGCAAGGGCAACAAGACCCGCATCATCGGTCCGAACTGCCCCGGCATCATCACCCCCGGTGAGGCGCTCGTCGGCATCACGCCCGCGAACATCACCGGCAAGGGACCGATCGGCCTCGTGTCGAAGTCGGGTACCCTGACGTACCAGATGATGTTCGAGCTCCGTGACCTCGGCTTCTCGACCGCCATCGGCATCGGCGGCGACCCGGTCATCGGCACGACGCACATCGACGCCCTTGAGGCGTTCGAGGCCGACCCCGAGACCAAGGCCATCGTCATGATCGGCGAGATCGGCGGCGACGCCGAAGAGCGCGCGGCCGACTACATCAAGGCGCACGTGACGAAGCCGGTCGTCGGCTACGTCGCCGGCTTCACCGCTCCCGAGGGCAAGACCATGGGCCACGCCGGCGCCATCGTCTCGGGCTCGGCGGGTACCGCGCAGGCCAAGAAGGAGGCCCTCGAGGCCGCCGGCGTCAAGGTCGGGAAGACCCCGTCCGAGACCGCCGACCTGATGCGCGCCATCATCGAGGCGCTCTAAGCCAGACAGAGCGAAGGGGCGGATGCTGCGGCATCCCGCCCCTTCGTCGTCCCCGGAACCCCCTCGCAACGACCGAGGTCCCGATCCGGCCGGGAATGCGCGAGGCATAACCGGCCCGATCGGGACCTCGGGGCAGCGAACACGGTCAGGCGCCGATGAGCGCTTCGATCGGGCCGCGCGCGAAGTAGATCACGAAGCCGGCTGCGACGATCCACAGCAGCCAGTGGACCTGCTTGGCCTTGCGGGCGAAGACGTTCACGACGACCCAGCTGATGAAGCCCGCCCCGATGCCGTTGGCGATCGAGTAGGTCAGCGGCATGACGGTCGCGGTGAGGAACACCGGCAGCAGGACGCTGAAGTCCGACAGGTCGATGTTCTTGATCTGCGCGAGCATGAGCGCACCGACGAGCACGAGCGCCGCCGCGGCGACGTAGCCGGGGACGATCGAGGTGAGCGGCGTGAAGAACATCGCCAGCAGGAACAGCACACCCGTCACGACGTTCGCGAGCCCGGTGCGCGCTCCCTCGCCGATGCCCGAGCCGGACTCGACGAACACGGTCGCCGACGACGACGAGGTCGCACCACCGGCGATCGCGCCCACGCCCTCGACGATCAGCGCCGACTTGATACGCGGGAAGTCGCCCTTGTCGTTCGCGAGACCCGACTCCTTCGCGAGGCCCGTCATGGTCCCCATCGCGTCGAAGAAGTTCGAGAACACGAGCGTGAAGACGATCATGACGACCGACACGATCCCGATCTTGGCCCAGTCGAAGCCGAAGTCGATCTTGCCGACGAGCTCGAAGTTGGGCAGGGCGACGATCTTCAGCCCGTCGAGCTTGAGGCCCAGCGCCGTCGGCCAGATCGCGTTGACGATGTAGCTGATGACCGTGCCGCCGACGAGGCCGATCAGCAGCGCACCCTTGACGCGGAGGGCCATCAGGATGCCGGAGAGGAAGAGCGTGACGACGAACATGACGGTGCTGATCGTCGTGATCGAGCCGCCCACGCCGAGGTCGAGCGGGGGAGAGGCGTTGCCCGTCGCGGTGACGAAGCCGGCGTTGACGAAGCCGATGAAGGCGATGAACAGGCCGATGCCGACCGTGATCGCGAGCTTCAGCTGGACGGGGACGGCATCGAAGATCATCTTCCGCAGGCCCGTCGCGGCCAGCAGCACGATGATCAGACCGTTGATGACGACGAGCGCCATGGCCTCGCCCCACGTGACCTGGCCGACGACCGAGAAGGCGAGGAAGGCGTTGATCCCGAGCCCCGCCGCGAACGCGAACGGCAGGCGCGTGACGAGACCGAAGAGGATCGTCATGACACCGGCGGTCAGGGCGGTCGAGGTCGCGACGGCGGTGCCGTCGAGGACCGTGCCGGCGACGTCGGGAGTCGACAGGATGATCGGGTTGAGGATGACGATGTAGGCCATCGTCACGAAGGTGACGATGCCGCCGCGGACCTCCGTGCCGACGGTCGAGCCGCGGCCGGTGATGTCGAAGTAGCGGTCGAGGAACGAGGGGGATGCCGGGGCTGCGGCACCGCGGGACGCGCGGGATGTCGTGCTGTTCACCCTCCGAGGGTAGTGGGTCGCCGGGGCACCCGCTGAGGGCGGCCGATCGCTCGTGCCTCCGGTGCGGGAGCCGGGCGCCCGGGCGGACCGCGGGTAAGGTCGGTTCGTTGTGAATCGCCTCCTCGTCTCCCTCCTCGCCGCCGTCGACGCCCTCGTGACCGTCGCGGTCGGTGTCGGCGTCGTCCTCGCGCCGGTGACCCTCGTCTGGGTGTTCGGAGTGAGTGGGGATGCCGACTGGGCGGCGCTCTGGCCGGCGGCCGCCACGATCTGGCAGCTCGGCCACTTCGCGCCCGTCGCGGTGTCGCTTCCGGCGGAGCTCGTCGCCCTCGGCGGCCTGCCCTCGCGCGCTGCCGACTTCACCGTGTCGCTCGCACCGACGCTGCTCGCCGTCTTCACCGCGATCTCGGCGTGGCGCTCCGGCAGTCGTGCCGCGCGGTCCGGGGCATGGCTGACGGGCGTCGCCGCAGGAACGGTCGCCGTCGCGGTGCTCTCGACGATCATCGCGCTCACCGGGCGGACCGGTGTCGCCGCGGTCGATCTCGGCGCAGCGGTCGCCGGGCCCACGCTCGTCTTCGCCGTCCCCGCTCTGCTCGGCGCGCTGGTCCGGGCATGGAGCGAGGGCGACGACGGCATCGTCGACGCCGTCAGCGAGCGCCTTCCCGACGACGTCCAGAACGCGGTGGATGCCGGTGCCCGCGGCATCGTGATGGCGGCGGCCGGCATCGTGGGGCTCGGCGCCCTCGTGCTCGCCGTCCTCTTCTTCGTCCGCGGCGGCGAGGTGATCTCGCTCACCCAGGCGGCCCAGGTCGATCTGCCCGGTGTGATCGTCCTCGCCCTCGGGAGCCTCTTCTATCTGCCCACCCTCGTCGTGTGGTTCGCCGGGTTCGCCGTCGGTCCCGGATTCGCGATCGGCAGCGGCACGGCGGTGTCACCGGCCGCCACCAGCCTGGGAGTCGTGCCGGGCATCCCCGTGCTCGGCGTCATCCCCGACTCGACCTCGCCCTGGCTCCTGCTCCTGGCGCTGGCGGTCGTCGGACTGGGCGTCGTCGCCGGGTCCGTCGCACGCGCCTCGCTGCTGGTCGGATCGACGGCGGATGCCGAGCCCCTCCGCCCGCGCCTGGTCGCCCTCGGTGTCACGGTCGTCGGGACCGGGCTCGTCGTCGGGGTGTTCGCCGGAGCCGCGCGCGGCTCGATCGGCCCCGGCCGGCTCGCCGAGGTCGGACCCGAACCGTGGCTCGTCGCCCTCGTCGCCGCGGTCGAGGTCGGAGTGGGTGCTGCCGTCATGCTGCTCTCGCCGCGCGGTGCGGATTCCGATCGGCCGGCTGCGGCATCGGTCCCGCGCGACGCGCCCGCGGTGTCCACGCCCGCGACGCCGACGTCGACGGCGCAGACGCGTCGTGAGCCCGCCGGGGCGGTCTCGCCCGACGAGTTCCCCACCGCCCCGCTAGACTGACCCGGTGCTCACGGTCGCCGTTCTCATCTCGGGCACGGGATCCAATCTGCGTGCTCTCCTGGACGCCGCGAGCGAGCCCGACTTCCCCGCCCGCGTGATCGTCGTCGGAGCCGACCGGCAGGCCGACGGCTTTGCCCACGCCGAGGCCTACGGCATACCGACGTTCATGGTCCCGTTCCAGGAGTTCGACAGTCGCGAGGCGTGGGGCGACGAACTGCTCGCACACCTCGGCGTGTGGAAGCCCGACCTCGTCGTGCTGAGCGGCCTCATGCGACTGTTGCCGGCCGCCGTCGTCGCCGCGTGGGCTCCTCGGCTCATCAACACCCACCCCGCGTACCTGCCGGAGTTCCCCGGCGCCCACGGCGTCCGCGATGCGCTCGCCGCGGGAGCGTCGCAGACCGGTGCAAGCGTCATCGTCGTGGACGACGGCGTCGACACAGGTCCGATCCTCGCGCAGGAGCGGGTCCCGGTGCTCCCGGACGACACCGAGCACACTCTGCACGAGCGCATCAAGCCGGTGGAGCGGCGCCTGCTCATCGACGTCGTCCGTCGCATCGCGACCGGCGAACTCGCCCTTACCTCCTGACCCGCACCACCCCCTGAACCGACACCCGAACGCCCCCGACTCGAGGAGTTCCCGCATGGCCGGCCCGCAGATCGACCCGTCCCTCTACCGCGCACGCGACGTCGTGCCCGTCCGTCGCGCGCTCGTCTCGGTGAGCGACAAGACCGGGCTGCTCGAGCTCGGTCAGGCTCTCGCAGCCGCCGATGTCGAGATCGTCTCGACGGGCGGGTCGGCAGCGCTCCTGCGCGACGCCGGCATCGCCGTCAAGGACGTGTCCGAGGTCACCGGCTTCCCCGAGTCGCTCGATGGACGCGTCAAGACGCTGCACCCCAGCGTGCACGCGGGGCTCCTGGCCGACCTCCGCCTGGAGGACCACGAGAGCCAGCTGGGCGAGCTCGGCATCCTGCCCTTCGAGCTCGTCGTCGTGAACCTGTACCCCTTCGTCGAGACGGTCGCCTCGGGCGCCCAGGGCGATGCCGTCGTCGAGCAGATCGACATCGGCGGCCCCGCGATGGTGCGCGCCTCGGCGAAGAACTACGCCAACGTCGCGATCGCCGTCTCGCCCGAGTCGTACCCCGCGATCGTCGATGCCCTCGGGCAGGGCGGCACGACCCTCGCGCAGCGCCGCGAGCTCGCCGCCCGCGCGTTCGCGCACACGGCAGCGTACGATCGCGCGGTCGCGACCTGGTTCGCCGAGGAGACGCTCGACGCCGAGGGCGACCTGCCGCAGCACCTGACGATCAAGGCCGAGCGCCTGGCGACCCTCCGTTACGGCGAGAACTCGCACCAGCGCGCCGCGATCTACTCGCGCGTCGGCGGTCACGGCATCGCGCAGGCGACGCAGCTGCAGGGCAAGGAGATGTCCTACAACAACTACGTCGACGCGGATGCCGCGCTCCGTGCCGCGTTCGACCTCGTCAAGCCGGCGGTCGCCATCATCAAGCACGCGAACCCGTGCGGCATCGCGATCGGCGCGCCCCAGGCGCTCGACCCGATCGCCTCCGCGCACCTGCGCGCGCACGAGTGTGACCCCGTGTCGGCTTTCGGTGGCGTCATCGCCGCCAACCGCACCGTCACGCTCAAGATGGCCGAGAACCTCCGCGACATCTTCACCGAGGTCATCGTCGCGCCCGACTTCGAGCCCGAGGCGCTCGAGGTGTTCCGGCTGAAGAAGAACCTCCGGGTCCTGCAGCTCCCCGCCGACTGGCGTCAGGAGCCCATGGACGTCCGCCTCGTCTCGGGCGGCCTCCTGCTGCAGGATGCCGACCGCTTCCCGAACGAGATCGAATCGCTCGTGGACTCGTGGCAGCTCGTCTCGGGGGAGCGCCCCGCGGACAGCGAGCTGGAGAACCTCTCGTTCGCGTGGAAGAGCTGCCGCGCCGTGAAATCCAACGCGATCGTGCTCGCCAAGAACTCGGCGACGGTCGGGATCGGCATGGGGCAGGTCAACCGCGTCGACTCGTGCCGCCTGGCCGTGGAGCGTGCGGGCGAGCGTGCCGCCGGGTCGGTCGCGGCATCCGATGCGTTCTTCCCGTTCGCCGACGGACCGCAGGTTCTGCTGGATGCCGGCATCACGACGATCATCCAGCCGGGCGGATCCGTGCGCGACCAGGAGGTCATCGACGCCGCGCAGGCCGCCGGCGTGACGATGTACTTCACGGGCGAGCGGCACTTCTTCCACTGAGCGGGTCGGTTGGCCACGAATCATAGCGGGTGAGGGGGAGGGCAGTTCTCCCCATCGAAATCGATCGCTCTGATCACCTACTCTCTTGGCGGGAGGTTCCGCTATGGGAATGATGTTGCCGAACGAGCTGATCTGGGTGATGGAGAAGCTCGGGTTCGATTGGCCCGACATCGACGAGGACGAACTGCGCCGCGGCGGCCAGATCATCTCGACGTTCCGGGACGAGCTCGAGAACAAGATCCAGGTGATGGACCGCAAGGTCAACACCGACATCGCCGGCGCTATGCGCGGTCAGGCGGGCCCGGCCTACGTCAGCGCCTGGAACACGAACCGTTCCCAGAACCTCCAGAAGCTCATGGACATCCTCGGGCCCGTCCCGCCGGGTGTCGAGATCGCGGCCGGCGGCGTCACCGCGCTCAAGATCAAGGTCATAGCCGACGTGACCTCCACGATGATCACCCTCGTCGCCATGCTGACGAACCCCGTGACCGCCGTCGGCGCCGGCCCCATGCTCCTCATCAAGAAGAAGCTGCTGAACGCGGCCGTCGACATCGCGGTGGAGCAGGTGCTCAACCAGGTCCTGCCGATGGTCATCGAGCCGCTGGCGAACGAACTCCCGGGCGTCATCATGGCGGCGCTCGACTCGCCGATCGTCGAAGCGGTCGCCGGCGACCCCGACGAGTTCTACGCCGACCTTCAGGCGCTCGAATCCGCTCAGGGCGAGATGGAGCAGCACGCGGCCGACGTCGAGGGTCTCACCGACCGGCTCATGTCCGACCTCGCGAGCCTGAACATCGGAGGCGATTGACAGTGCCGGATTCGGTGACCTCGCATTCCGAGCCGGATGCAGCCGTGCACAGACGACTGGCGATGAACGATTCGACGGGATTGAACAGATCATGAAGATGGGCGAAGTCATCCGTCCGCTGAAGGACTCGCTGGACGGTGTGCCGGTGCACGTCCGGCAGCTGTCGGATATGTTCCGCAAGCACGGGCAGAAGCAGAACCGCAACACCAGTCGGGTCGACGACCTCGACGCGACGAACGTTCCCGAACCGCTGCGCGACGGCTGGAAGAAGGATTCCTGGCACACCCCGGACCGCGTGGTCGGTTCGGGTAAGCCGAACCGCCCCTATCCGGCGGAGTACCTCGACGCGGACTACATCCAGCAGCACCTGCAGCGCTTCGAGGGCGGTGCGACCCGGTTCTACCGGACCGAGAGCCTGAACAATTACGGCCCCGGCAACCAGGGCACGACGTTCGTCTTCCCGACCTCCGAGATCGACAACATCATCACGCAGGCGGACGGCGACCCGAAGAAGCTCGGCGTCATGCTCGGCCTCGGCGAGAACTTCTTCGTCGACGCCGACGGTAAAGCGGTCGACATTACCCGCGCGGACTTCAACTACGACGAGATCGTCAACGGCAACCTCCGGATGCCGCGCGGAAACGAGGCGGGCGCGAACGAGGCGTGGATCCCGGGTGGTTATCTGCCTGAAGGCATCCCCGAGGCGGTGCTGAGCACCCACCCCGACGCCGTCAAGGGCGACCCGTCCGCCGGCGGGACGTGGGGCACGTACACGCCGTTCGGGCTGTGAGCGTTACGGCCGCCTCCGGCGACGTCCGCTACCCCCGTCGGTTCGAGATCTTCCGGTTGGAAGCGCTGGGCGACGCCCCGTTCTTCACCGACGAGGACGCACGGGAGGAGTACGACCAGGGCCGTCGGCTCGCCGTGACGGATGCCGGCTCCCCGCCGACCTGGTACCTCGACATCCTGCCGGGGCAGCAGCGGTTCACGGTCACCTTCTACTCGTCCTACAAGACCCCCATCCGCGAGGTCGTGTGGGAGGCGACGGCCGGCCGCCTTCTCCGGCGACGCGCGCTCGACCTCTTCTACCCCGAAGGGGACCCGAAGCGTCGAGTCCCGTACTCGCAGCTCCTGACGGTCGATCAGCACGGGTACGCCGACGGGGTCGCGCGCATCGAGCGGTCATCGCCGATCGACGCGGATGTGTTCGCGGAGATCACCGTGAGTGAGCAGGAGCGTATCGACGTCCCCGAGTTCGGTGCGTGGTCGGCGCTGATCGCGGCATCCGCTCCGTCCGATGTGAGCCGCTTCGATCTGGACGCGATCGATGCCGCGGAGGAGTACGTGCGGGCCGCGATCGCCGCCGGTGAACCTCTCGCCGTTCCCGGCCGGTGGAGTCTCCCCGCTTCCGCGTCGACGGTCCTGGGCACCGTGACCGCTCTCACCGCCTTCGAGCCGACGCCGTCGCTCGTGCCGGTCATCGAGCGCGACGCGGCGAAGATCCTCCCGGTGTTCGTGCAGGGGGCATCCCCACGGCAGTCGGGCCTCGACGCCCGCGAGGAGCAGCGGCGCGTCGACGACCTGGCGTCCGACCTCGCCGGCGCGCTCGAGTATGCGGCGGGACGGCCGATCGCCTTCCCGCTCGACCAGCGGGGCGACGGCCCGGTCGCGGAGTACGCGGCATCCCTTCGTGACGCGAATACGCGAACCGCCCAGTGGTGGACGCTGAACGAGACAGGTGTCGTGGTCGTGCGTTCGGGCGACGAGGATGCCGGTGACCTGGCGCTCGCCGTCCATCTGGTCCCGGCGAGGTGGGTCTCGGGCCGGAGCGGGACGCCGACAGGGCGCGCGCCGATCGATCTTCGCTGGTCGCGGGCGGAGATCGCCGGGTGACCGCCGCCCCGTTGGGAGGAAGCGGGTGGATCACCGGACACCCGCGCGTGGCCGCCGGCGTGGCGGTTGACGGTGACGGCGTCCTGATGACGGGCGAGCGCATCGTCGGCGCCGCCGAGGAGCTTCTCGTTCGTCCTGGAGCGGAGCTCGAGGAGGGGGAACTGCTCCCGGGAGTGCCCGTGATCCGTCGAGGGGAAGCATGGATCATCCCGCTGTCGTGGCAGCCGCCCGCGGCCAGTGCCCCTGGCAGCGCCCTGCGACGCCGCTCCGAGGACCTGCGTTCGAGCATCCGATCGGCATGCGAGTTCCGCTACGGTTTCGGGATCGTCGCGGACCTCGAGAAAGCTCCTCCCGCCAACCCCTACCTCCGAGAGCTCCGACGTCAGGGAGCGCGGTTCGCCGGGTGGTGGGCGACGGAGGGCAAGGCTCTCGTCCTCGTCGTGCACGGTGCCCCCGTTCCCGAGCCCGTGTCGGCTGCCGCCCTGCACGTCGTTCCGCTGGGCTGGGTCTCCGACGCGCGGCCCGCACGGCGGGTGCCGGAGGTCGATGTCGGATGGAGCGGGCCCTTCTAGACGGGCAGCCGGTTGATACGCAAGACCTATGTGCTCTCCAACGGGCGTGGTTAGCATCTTCAGCAGGGGGGATACATGGGAATCGGAGAAGTCATCCGGCCGCTCAAGAACTCGCTGGACGGGGTTCCCGTTCACGTTCGGCAGCTCGCCGAGATGTTCCGCAAGCACGGTCAGAGGCAGGGGGACAACACCGCTCGCGTGACCGATCTCGATGCCACCGATGTCCCGGAGGCCCTCCGGAACGGGTGGAAGGGCGACTGGACGCCGAGCGACGTCGTCAAAGTGCCTCAGGGGCAGCGACCGCATCCGTCCGAGTACCTCGACGCGGAGTACATCCGTCAGCATCTCGATCAGTTCTCCGACGGTGCGACCCGCATCTACAAGAAGCCCAGCCTCGACGGCTATGGGCCGGGTAACAACTCCGGGCCGGACGGCAGGAACACGACCTACGTGTTCCCGACCGACAAGCTGGGCGACGTCATCCGCGCGGCCGATGGCGACCCCGTCAAGCTGAGCGACGCGCTGGGATTGCCGAAGGACTTCTTCGTCGGTGCGGAAGTGGAGCTTCGCGACTTCGCGCCGCACGAACTCGACGGACTAACGGTCCCCACGGGCAACGAGGGTGGAACGGATCTCGAAAAGTGGATTCCTGGGGGCTACCTGCCCAGCGGTATCCCCGAAGCCGTGATCGATATCCCGGAGACGGCCACCGGCCTCAACAACGGCGGGTTCGACCCGTCCTATTGGCCGGGTACCCCGCGTCATTTCGAGCTGTAGGCGGACACCCTCATGCGTGATGACACCGACCTCTGGCGGGGCCGGTCCGAAGCTTTCGGGCCGGCGTCCGCCGTCGGCGGCGCGGTTCTCCCTTACGAGGGGAGAACCGCACTGCAGGCGCCCGACGGGCTTCCGGCCGCGGTCTTCCGCGCGGATGTCGACGGGTGGGCGACCCCGTCCACGCCGGTCCTCGTCCGCGGACGAGCGAAGATCCTGCCGCTCGCGTGGTCCGGCGACCCGACGGCATCCGTCCGTACCGTCGACACGGCCGAGATCGATGCCCTCGCCGAGCAGATGCTCGCCGCCGGCATGCACTGGGCCGGCAACTGGCGCCTGCTCGAGCTCGTGGAGCGGCGAAGCGACAGCATCGGCTCATACGCCGACGCCCTCCGCACGGCGGGGGCGACCCGGGTGGATTGCTGGACGTACTCGCATGAGGTGGGGCTCTCGCTCGTCTGGGCGGGGAGAGCGGATGCCGGCACGGCATCGCTCGCGCTCCACGTCGTCCCGGCGTCGTGGGTGTCCGAGCCGCGTGCAGGCAAACCGGTGAAGAACATCGACGTGCGATGGTCGTGGCACGACGTCGTCGGACTTTTCGAGCACGACCGAGGATTTAGTCTGTGAGCAAGCTGATGAGAGGGCTGGACCAATGAGTGCTGTCGACGGAATCGCCACCGATGTGACCCTTCGGATCTACGGTGCGAGCGAGCTCGGCGTGCTGTCGCAGACCGCTCCCGGCGCCGCCCACCCCCGCGTGGAGTACGTCGGCGGCGAGGTGTTCGTCGGGCTCGATCACCGCGACGGCAACGCCCCCGTCACCCAGGGTGAGACCGACGGGGCGGATGCGGACTTCCGCGATGCCGTGCGTTCGGCGATCTCCGCTGCGGTCGACAGCCCCGTCGAGGGAGCGAGCTCACTCGTCATCACCGAGGAGGCGCTCGCCGCCGCCATGCTTCTCGACCCCTCGCGACTCGCGGGTGCGGGTCTGTCCGGGGCGCCGGTGGCGTTCCCCTATGCGCGGGATCGCGTCATCATCGTGGGCGCGGACGACGACACCGCGATCGGGCGCGTTCTCGACGTCGCCGAGCAGTTGTACGAAGCGGAGCAGCCGCTCGTCAGCGCGCACCCCATCGTCCTGACCGACGACGGTTGGGCGCCGTTCCCGTGGCGCGAGCGTCTGCCCGAGCTGGAGTTGCGTTTCGAGCGGGTGCTGCGCCTGTTCTCGGTGCGCGCATACGACGTGCAGACGGCCGCGTTGCAGCGACCCGACGTTCACATCGCTCCCGCGAAGATCCAGGTCCTCGAGTCCGGCGTGACGACGACCTTCGCGGCATGGCCGCAGGGCACCGCGACACTGCTCCCCGTGGTCGACAACGTCATCATCGCCGACCCCGCCGGCACCCTCAGCGTCGCGACGATGACCGAGTTCCTCGACGCCGCCGGCGATGCGGTGATCCGGACCGGACTGTCACCCGCTCGCTACTTCGTGCCGGGTGACGAACCGGACTCCTCGCAGGCATGATCTGGGAGATCGATCAGCCCGAGGACCGACCCGACGGCGTTGACGCCCTCGGACGGCCCGATCCGGCGTACGCCGCGGCCCTGGGGCTCATCCGTGCCCCGTTCGGCCGTCGGTCGATGGCGTACGTCATCGACATGCTCGTCTGGGTCGTGCTGCAGCTTCCCCTGTGGCTGGGGGCGCTGCCCCTGCTGATGAAGCTCGCGACCGGCTCGATCTCGCCCTATGGCCTCGTCAACCATCCCGACTTCGTGCTGGCCGCTGTCATGGCGGCCGTCTCGGTCGCTCTCTCGCTCGCGCTCACGATCGTCCAGTGGATCCTGCAGGCGCGCCGCGGACTGACGATCGGCAAGGGGTTCATGGGACTTCGCAGCGTCAACGTCCGCACCCTGGAGCGACCCGGCGCGGGTCCTGTCCTCCTCCGTGCTCTCATCGTCGGGGCGGCCGGCATCATCCCGGTCATCGGCACGGCCGTCATCCTCGCCTCGCCGACCTTCGATTCGACGGAGCGCGGGCGGGGCTTCCACGACCGCGCTGCACGGATGTGGCTCGTCGACGTCAAGCTCGGGCTGAACCCGTACGACGAGAAGCGGATGCGGATCGCCCGGAAGGCGGTGAAGGCGGAACCCGTGCGCGAGCGCGCCGAGCGCCCCTCGTTGGCCACCTCGACGCGTCCCGGCACCACTCCCGAGTACCGGCCGGGCAACCGCATCAGCGCCGGTGTCCTCGGCGTCGTTCGGTCGAAGGACGGCACCCCCGATGCGGGGAAGGATGCCGCGCCTGCGCCTGCGGCAGGATCGGCCCCGGTCATCGACGCCGCCCCCGGTGTCGACGAATCGCGACGCACCCCGTTGCCGGATCGCGGGACCTTCGTACCCGCGGAACCGGTCGGTGGTCCCGAGGCGGCTGTCGCCGTGCCGACGTCCGCCCCCGCCGAAGCCCCGGCTCCGGCTGTCGCGCCTGCGCCCGTATCGCCGTCGCAGCCGGAACCTTCGCCTGCGCCCGCGTCCCGGATCGGCCTTCGCTTCGACACGGGGGAGACCGTCGTCCTGTCGGCGGCGCTCCTCATCGGACGCGATCCCGACCCCGCGTCCACCCCCGGGGCCGAACCGACCCGGCTGACCGACGAGAGCCGGTCGCTGTCGAAGACCCACGCACTGCTCGTCCCGACGCGAGGCGGCCTCGAGCTCATCGACCGCGGGTCGACCAACGGCAGCGCCGTCATCCATGCGGGTGCGGAGACGCCGGCGGTCCCCGGTGTCGCCCTGCCTGCCGCCGTCGGAGACACCGTCCGTCTCGGCGACCGCCTCGCTGAGATCGTCGTGTTGTGATCGTCTTGCCCGCCCCCGTCGAACGAACGCGACCCCATCCCTTCGGAGAAGACTCATGCGGCTGAAGCTCACCCTGCACCGGCAGGGCAACGACCCCGTCGATATCGTCGTGACGGCGGACTCGACCGCGACGGTCGGCGACGTCGCCCGCTACATCGCGGCATCCGATCCGATGCGGACCACGACCTTCGCAGAGGACGACGTCCTCACTCTGTCGGTGGCGCCGCCCACGGCCTCGCGCGCCGTGGAGCTGCCGCACGACCTGCCGATCGGTGAAGCGCCCATCGGGTCGGGATTCGCGGCATCCATCGTCAACTACGGGGCGGGGTACATCAAGGCCGGTCGCGGCGAGACGGTCGGCATCCTCCGAGCTCTCGCGGGTCCGCTCGCCGGGCAGGAGTTCGCGCTGTCAGCGGGTCACGTGTCCATCGGCCGCGACCCGAGCAATGACGTCGTGCTGGCCGACCCGCTGGTCTCCAAGCGGCATGCCCGTCTCGAGGTCGGGACGTACGCCGAGGTCGTCGACCTGAACTCCGCCAACGGTGTGCTCGTCGAAGGCGTCGAGGTGCAGCGCGTCCGCGTCGAGGACGGTCGTCCGTTCGTCATCGGCAACACGACCCTCGCGGTGTACCTGACCCGTTCGTGGGACGGGGCGGCGACCGAGGATCCGGTCATCGAGCGCGGCGGAGGCCTGCTCTTCAACCGCAGCCCTCGCGTCGAGGTGCGGTACCCGGGGACCCGTTTCAAGCCCCCGCGCCTGCCCACCGAGAAGATCGGCAAGATCTTCCCGTGGCCGATCATGGTCGCGCCGATCCTCATGGGTGCTGCCCTCTTCGCGCTCAACGGCAACCCCCGCTCCCTGCTGTTGATCGTCATGACCCCGCTCATGGCGTTCGGCAACCTGATCAACCAGTCGGTGCAGAGCCGCAAGAGCGAGGACCACGAGCGGCTGCTGTTCGAGCGTCAATTCGAGCAGCTCGAAGAGGATCTCTTCCGCGGCAAGCCTGAGGAGGAAGCAGCGCGCGACGCGGAGGTGCCGGCCGTGGCCGACGTCTTCGAAGAGGCCATGCGCCTCGGTCCGCTCCTGTGGACCAGGCGTCCCGAGCACTGGAACTTCCTCGCGCTGCGTCTCGGCACCTGCTCGCTTCCGGCTCGCAACGGGATCGACGACGCCGAGACCCCCGACGGACTCCCCGAGTACATCGACCGTGTCGATCGGCTGCGGCTGCGCTACGCGACGGTCGACAACGTCCCCGTCTTCGAGACCTTCCCCACTGCCGGATCCATCGGCATCGCCGGCCCGCGCGCCCTCGTCGCCGACGTCATGCGCGGCGTCGCCGTGCAGGTCTTCGGGCTGCACGCCCCGAACGACGTCGTCACGGTGGCGTTCTCGGATTCCTCCTGGACCCCCGAGCTCGAATGGCTCAAATGGCTGCCGCACACATCCGCCGAGCGGAGCCCGTTCCGCGGTGCGGCGCTCGCCGATTCCGCCCCGAGCGGCGCGGCCCTTCTCAACTCGCTCGAGGAGTACGTGCGGCGCGCCGCAGGCGGTGGCACCGGAGCGCCCCGCGGACCTTTCAAGGACGACTGGAACCCGCTCCTCTACGGCACCGATGTGGCTCGCGCCGCTGAGGATCGAACCAAGACACCTCCCGTGTCCGTCATCGTGTTCGTCACCGGGGATGCACCGGTCGACCGCGGTCGGCTGACGGATGTGCTCGAGAGGGGCGCCGACCACGGGGTCCACGCCATCTTCATCTCGGAGACCGTGGAATCCCTTCCCGCCGTCTGCCGCAGCTTCATCGAACTGACGTCGGATCTCGGTGACGCTCGGGTCGGTCTCGTGCGCAACGGCGAGAGCTTCGAGCACGTCGCCGTGGAGGGCGTCTCCAACGCGTACATGGAGATGTTCGCGCGGCGGCTGGCTCCGGTCGTCGATGCGAGCACCGTGGTGCACGACGCATCCGACATCCCGAACGCGGTCATGTTCCTCCAGCTCATCGACCCGGCCATCGCCGAGAACCCGAACGCCGCCATCGAGCGCTGGCGGCAGAACAACACGATCCTCGACCGCACGCCCACGCCGCGGCCACGGCTCAAGAAGGCGGGCACGCTCCGCGCCATCATCGGCCAGGGCCCGAGCGACGCGATGGCGCTCGACCTCCGGACGCAGGGCCCGCACGCCCT
This sequence comes from Microbacterium sp. MDV22-iso44, assembly GCF_058629135.1. Lineage (NCBI taxonomy): Bacteria > Bacillati > Actinomycetota > Actinomycetes > Micrococcales > Microbacteriaceae > Microbacterium > Microbacterium sp. MDV22-iso44. The sequence continues at coordinate 1,311,204 of NZ_JBZVWS010000001.1, read as the reverse complement.
CGTCGGTGGTACGACCGGCTCGGGCAAGTCCGAGTTCCTGCAGGCGTGGGTGCTCGGTATGGCGGCGGCGCACAGCCCCGACCGCGTCACGTTCCTCTTCGTCGACTACAAGGGCGGGTCCGCATTCGCGGACTGCGTCGACCTGCCGCACTGCGTCGGCCTCGTGACCGACCTCAACCCTCACCTCGTGCGACGCGCGCTCACCAGCCTCCGGGCCGAACTGCAGCACCGCGAGCACCTGCTGAACCGCAAGAAGGCCAAGGACCTCCTCGAACTCGAGAAGCGCCAGGACCCCGAATGCCCGCCCTCGCTCGTCCTGGTGATCGACGAGTTCGCCGCGCTCGCATCGGAGATGCCGGAGTTCGTGGACGGCGTGGTCGACATCGCCCAGCGCGGCCGCTCCCTCGGTATCCACCTCATCATGGCGACCCAGCGTCCCGCCGGCGTCATCAAGGACAACCTCCGCGCCAACACGAACCTGCGCATCGCGCTCCGAATGGCGGATGAGGCCGACTCGCGCGACGTGGTCGACGACGACGTCGCGGCGAGCTTCCCGGCATCCGTCCCCGGTCGTGCGATCGCGAAGACCGGTCCCGGCCGGCTCGTCCCCTTCCAGTCCGCGTACACCGGCGGGTGGACCAGCCAGGAGGAGACGACGGTCGCCGAGGTGCGCGTGGCCGAGCTGCGTTTCGGTGCGGCCCCCGAGTGGGAGCCGGATCGCCCCGCCGAGTCGGACTCCCACGAGGAGGACCTCGGCCCCAACGACCAGAAGCGCATCGTCTCGACGCTCGTCGCCGCGCGGGAGCTCGCCGAGCTGCCGCTCCCGCGACGTCCGTGGCTCGACGACCTCTCTCCGCTCGTCGACCTGGCCGATCTCGAGAACGACGGCGACACCCGCATCCCGATCGCCCTCATGGACGTCCCCGAGAAGCAGATGCAGGAGTCGGCCGCCTTCGTCCCCGATCGCGACGGCTCCCTCGTCGTCTACGGCACGTCGGGGTCCGGCAAGTCGACCGTCCTCAAGACGATCGGCACCGCCGCGGGCATGCGTCCCGACCGCGGCCGCGTGAACGTGTACTGCCTCGACTTCGCCACCGGTGCCCTCGGCGCGCTGTCGGCGCTGCCGCACGTCGGATCGGTCGTCGACGGGTCCGACGTGGAGCGTATCCAGCGTCTGTTCCGCACCCTCGACAGCGAGATGGACCGGCGGGCGACGGCGTTCTCGGCCGCGAGCGCGGCGACGCTGCAGGAATACCGCGAGATCGCGGATCCGAACCTCCCGCGCATCATCCTCCTCATCGACAACTTCCCCGAGTTCAAGAAGGACTGGGAGGTCGCCCCCGGGCGCGGGCCGTTCTACCGCACCTTCATGCGGATCCTCGGCGAAGGCCGCACGCTCGGCGTCCACACGGTGCTGACGGCGGACCGCGGCAACGCGGTACCGAGCGCGGTCGCCTCGAACATTCCGCGCAAGGTCGTGCTGCGCATGGGCGACCCCTCGCAGTACATGCTGCTGGGCACGCCGCGTGACGTGCTGGACGAGCAGTCCGCCCCCGGTCGCGCGGTGATCGACGGCCACGAAGCGCAGATCGCCGTCCTCGGCGGCACCTCGAACGCGATGGAGCAGACGAAGGCGCTCGGTTTGCTGGGCGAGAAGCTCCGCGCCGAGGGCGTGCGGGATCTGCCCGAGATCGGCGCGCTGCCGACGGCGGTGCCGGCGTCCGACATGCCGGCACGGGTCGACGGGATGCCGGTGTTCGGCGTCGCGGACGACACGCTGTCGGCGCACGGTTTCGAGCCGATCGGTTCGTTCGTGATCTCCGGGCCCCCGGCATCCGGTCGCACCAACGGCCTCAAGTCGCTCGTCATGGCGATGGAGCGCTTCGACCCGGGCGTGCAGATGTACCACTTCGGCAGCCGCAGGTCCGAGCTCAAGGACTTCCGTCCATGGGTGAAGAGCGCCACGCGCCCCGACGACGAGAAGGAGCTCGCGACCGAGCTGACGGAACTCGTCACGCGGGAGCTGTCGGAGGGTCGCATCCTGATCGTCATCGAGGACATGCCTCACCTGTCGGACGGACCGGCGGACCGCCCTATGCGAGCGCTCCTGCAGGCCATGAACGACAGCGAGCACATGCTGATCGGCGAGGCCGAGATCTCCCGCGCGAGCGGCAGCATCGGCGTCCTCGGCGAGTGGAAGGCCGGCAGGCAAGGCATCGTGCTCAAGCCCGACACGTACGACGGCGAGGCGATCTTCAAGACGCCGTTCGGTCGTGTCAAGCGGTCGGACTTCCCCGTCGGCCGCGGCATCTTCGTGCAGGCGGGTCGCGCCGTCACCGTGCAGATGCCGCTCGTCGCCGACGTCGCGCCTGCCGCGGAACCGGTCGTCAGCGTGCCGACGACGCGTGCCGCGGCTCGCGAAGCGGTGACAGCGGATGCCGCGGGCGCGACGCTGGGGGCATAACCCTCGATCGAAACGGGGACTTCTCCCCATGTACGTGGCGACGAGTCTTTTCTACTCTCGAGAGGGAGGTGATGCGCTGTGGGCATGATGCTGCCGAACGAACTGATCTGGGTGATGGAGAAGCTCGGATTCGAATGGCCCGACGTCGACGAGGACGAACTGCGACGCGGTGCGCAGATCGTCTCGCACTTCCGGGACGACCTCGAGGACTCCCTGCAGGCCATCGACCGGAAGGTGAACGGGGACCTGGCCGCGGCGATGCGGGGCCAGGCGGGGCCTGCGTTCGTGTCGGCGTGGAACACCAACCGGTCGCAGAATCTGCAGAAGCTCGTCGACCTGCTGGGCCCGGTTCCACCGGGGATGGACATCGCCGCCGGGGTGGTCCTGGGGCTCAAGATCAAAGTCATCGCCGATGTCACGACGACGATGATCGCGCTGGTCGGCATGCTCACGAACCCCGTCACCGCGGTCGGTGCCGGCCCCATGCTCATCATCAAGAAGAAGCTTCTCAACGCCGCGGTCGACATCGCGATCGAGCAGGCGCTGAACCAGATCCTGCCAACGGTCATCGAGCCGCTCGCCGATGAATTGCCCGCCGTCGTCATGGCCGCGCTGAACGCTCCCGTCGTCGAGGCCGTGGCCGGCAACCCGGATGAGTTCTACGCCGACCTGCAGGCGCTCGAGCAGTCCGAGGAGGAGCTCGATCTGCGCGCGGCCGACATCGAATCGTTGATGGACCGGCTCATGGCCGACCTCGCCGGACTGAACATCACGGGGGACTGACACATGGCTCGAGTCGGGGACGAACTCATCAAGCCGATGCTGCGTGCGCTGGACGACATCCCGGTCCACGGCCGGCAGCTCGGCGAGATGGTGCGAGGTTTGCGCGGCAAACAGCGACGCAACCGCGACGGTGTCGAGGAGATCGACACGTTCGATGTCACGCTGCGGCCCTTCAAGCGGAACAAGAAGCACGACCCGGTCGAATACGACCGCCAGTACAACGAGCAGATGGATGCCCTGCAGCAAATGCCGCTGTCCGACTGGCTGCGTAATCGTACGGAATACGTGCAGAACGGCCGCACGCCCGACTCGCTGCGGGCGCAGGAGAACGCTCGCGCGGCTGCGCTCAAGGCGAAGATCTTGGAGCTTCGTGAGCAGGGCCAGAGTCGATCCGAAGCTGCGGAGAATGCGTCATCATGGCTTGCGACGCAAGCGGCCACTCACAGGCTGGACGGCATCGCGGGGGGCAACGTCACTGACATCTCCGGTGTCGGCGACGCTCGCATCAACTCGTCGCTGGGGTCTCAATGGCGGTCTCGTGTCGGTGACATCGACGCCGCCGTCGTCCGGTTCATCCAATCCCATCCGGGCGTCGACCTCTCCGATGTCTACATGAATGTCACCTTCAGATAAGTTGAAAACCATGGTCCAGATCGAAGATTTCGTCGCGCACTCGCCGGTCTCGCAGGAAGTCATAGCCGCGTATCGCGACCGAGTTCCCTCGGAGATCGTCGAGATCTGGGAGCAATACGGCTACGGCACGTTCGGCGAGGGGTTCATCCGCGTGATCAACCCTTCAGTGTTCGAGGCTGAGCTCGGTGATCGGATTGGGAAAACCCAGGGCGACGGCATCGCGATCCCCGTCATGGTGACCGCCCTGGGCGATCTCATCACCTGGGAGCCGAGCGTCGATTCACTCGTTGCGATCCTCTTCCGGAAGTTCGAGACGGTGGGTCTGGGTTCGCCCAAGACCTTCCTCGGCCTGACTCGCCTCGACGGGGCGGAGCACCTGGAGGAAGAATTCGCGTGGGACCCCTACCCGGAGGCAGTTGCCCGTCAAGGGGCCGTGACGTTCGACGAGTCGTTCATCTTCGTCCCGCTGCCGTCGTTGGGTGGTCCGGGCACGGTCGACACTCTGCAGAAACGCCCCACCATCTCGGCCATTCAAGTAATGGTCGATCTGCAGGGTCCCATCGGCCACTGAAGTCGGCCGCGCCCGAGGTCAAGACTGTCCGCTGGCGCGAGTCGGAGACGAAACCACCATCGTCATCGTCGATAGGTTGTGGGCATGATCGAGATCGCGGACTTCGTCGAGCATGCACCTGTCGAACCCGAAGTCGTGGCTGCCTATCGCGATCGGGTTCCCGCAGAGCTGGTCGAGGTCTGGGAGCAGTACGGCTACGGCACGTTCGGGCAAGGTTTCATCCGCGTCATCAATCCCGCGGTCTATGAGGCTGAACTCGGCGACCGGATCGGCAAGACCCAGGGTGACGGTGTGGCGATCCCCGTCATGGTCACCGGGCTGGGAGATCTCATCACCTGGGAGCCCAGTCTGGGTGGACTTGTGGGTCTCATCTTCCGCGAGAACAGAGGCGTCGGCCTGGGGGATGTCGATTCATTCCTTCTTCTCACCGAGGCGTTGGGCGTGGACCATTTGGCCTCGGAGTTCAACTGGGGCGTCTTCCCCGAAGCGGTTGCAGCGCAGGGCGCGCCCGACTTCGATGAGTCGTTCATCTTCGTTCCCTTGCCATCCTTGGGTGGCCCGGGCACGGTCGGCACTCTTCAGAAGCGCCAGACGCTCTCGGCTATCCAGGTGATGGTCGACCTGCAGGGCCCCATCGGCCACTGAAGCCGACGGCGGGAACCCGGTGTCGAGACTGTCCGATGGCTTCAATCGGAGACGTAATCACCATCGTCGCCGTCGATAGGTTGTGGGAATGATCGAGATTGCTGACTTCGTCGAGCACGCGCCTGTCGACCCCGACGTCATCGCCGCGTATCGCGATCGGGTACCCCCGGAACTCGTCGAGATCTGGGAACAGTACGGATACGGCACGTTCGGTGAGGGTTTCATCCGCGTCATCAATCCCGCCGTCTACGAGGCGGAGCTGGGGGACCGGCTCGGCAAGACCCAGGGCTCCGGTATCGCGATCCCCGTCATGGTCACCGGTCTTGGCGATGTGATCACCTGGGAACCCAGTATGGGCGGCCTGATCGCGCTGATGTTCCGTAGCAATCGAGGCGCGGGTTTGGGTAAGGTGTCCAGCTTCCTGACCTTGACGCGTGCAGGCGGCGCGCGTCACCTCGCCCGTGTTCTGGACTGGGGTGTATTCCCACAAGCGGTTGCGACGCAGGGCGTACCGGACTTCGACGAATCGTTCATCTTCGTGCCGCTGCCTTCCATGGGTGGTCCGGGCACAGTCGACACTTTGCAGAAGCGGCCGACGATCTCCGCCATCCAGGTCATGGTCGATCTCCAAGGGCCCATCGGTCACTGATCGACCACACCTGGGTTCTTCCCTAGGTTGGAAACCATGGTAGAGATCGCAGATTTCGTCCCGCATGCTCTGGTGGAGCCGGAAGTGATCGCTGCGTACCGTGACCGGGTTCCCGCAGAGATCGTCGAGATCTGGGAGCAGTACGGTTACGGCACGTTCGGGGAAGGCTTCATCCGCGTCATCAACCCTGGCGTGTACCAGGCGGAGCTCGGCGACCGCATCGGTAAGACACAGGGTGACGGGATAGCGATCCCCGTCATGGTGACCGGGCTGGGAGATCTCATCACATGGGAGCCGAGTCTCAACGGGCTCGTCGTACTCATGTTCAGGAGCAACCGCGGAACGGGGATGGGCAAAGCCGCTACTTTCCTCGGTCTGTTGAAGCTGGACGGCTCGGACTACTTGTCGGAGAAGTTCGGGTGGGATGTCTTCCCCGAGGCGGTCAAGCAGCAGGGGGCGCCCGCATACGATGAGTCGTTCATCTTCGTCCCCCTTCCTTCCTTGGGTGGACCGGGCACGGTCGACACCCTGCAGAAGCGTCAGACGCTGTCGGCTATCCAGGTCATGGTTGACCTGCAGGGGCCCATCGGGCACTGACCGGCCACTTCTGGGGTGGTCCCGAGGTTAGAAACCGCGGTTCAGGTCGCAGATTTCGTCCCGCATGCTCCGGTGGAGCCGGAGGTGATCGCTACGTACCGTGACCGGGTTCCCGCAGAGATCGTCGAGATCTGGGAGCAGTACGGTTACGGCACGTTCGGGGAAGGCTTCATCCGCGTCATCAACCCCGGCGTGTACGAGGCGGAGCTCGGCGACCGCATCGGTAAGACACAGGGTGACGGGATCGCGATCCCCGTCATGGTGACCGGGCTAGGGGACCTCGTCACCTGGGAACCTAGCCTCGGGGGCCTGGTGGCGCTTCTTTTCCGGGAGCAACGCGGCACGGGTCTGGGGAAGCCGGCGTCGTTCCTGACGCTTCTGGGGCTCGACGGTGCGGAGCGCCTCGAGGCCGACGAGTCGTTCATCTTCATCCCGCTGCCGTCCTTGGGTGGGCCGGGCACGGTCGACACTTTGCGGAAACGCCCCACGCTCTCGGCGATCGAGATGATGGTCGACCTGCAAGGCCCCATCGGGCACTGAGCGCACGCTCGGAATTGCGCGGTCGATCAGCCCTTCGCGTCGGCGAGCAACTGGTCCGACGAAGGATTGTCAAGAGGGGACTTCTCCCCATGGGGTGGGAGAGACCTCTTCGCTAGCATCGTTCACGCGGGGGAGGAAACGGGTTCTCCGCACCACGACGAAACGCTGGGAGGCGGGTTCATGGCTCACGATTTTGGTGCAACATACAGCGAGATGGAGAGCGCGGCGCAGCGCCTGCGCGACGGTCGTCAGACCGTCACCGACACGCTGAAGGAACTCCAGGGCATCATCGATGACCTGGTGCAGGACGGCTTCAAGACCGAGAACGCGTCCGAGGCCTACTCGACCGCATACTCGGAGCTCACGACGTCGCTCGACGATGCCGCTGAGGCCGTCAACGACATGGCTCAGGCGCTCGACCGCATGGCGGACCGCATCCGCGACACGGACGCCGAGCTCGCCGGCGGTTGATCCCTCGACACGCTCACGGGCCGCGATGCGATCTCATGATCCGCATCGCGGCCCGTCGCCTGTGTTCACGATGATTAGGATCAGGATGACGAACGGAGTGTCGCGACGATGACCACCTCGCAGACCTACTGGTACAACCTCTCCACCCAGTCCGTGGTGCGCGATGATCAGCGCCCCTCCGAGGACTGCCTGGGCCCGTTCGCCACCGCGGCAGAGGCAGAGGATTCGCCCGCCGTGCTCATCGAGTATGCGAAGAGCTGGCTCGAGAGCGAAGAGAGCGAGCCGTATCGTCAGATGGCGGCGGAACTCGACGACGACATCGATCGCGCCTGACGCGCGCATGCGTGCCTCCCGCCGCGGAGCGGTCGCTGTTCTCGCTGCTGCCGCCCTCGCCCTGAGCGCCTGCGCGCCTGCATTGCCGCCGTCGGTGGTCGCCGACAGCAGCGTCACCGTCGGATGGGGCGGCCGGCTCACCTCGTTCAACGCCGCGACCGATCCCACGGCAGCCAACCGAGACATCGCCGCGGCGACGCGCTCAGCCTTCGGTCACATGGTCGACGGGGAAGTCGTCCCCGACGAGTCGTTCGGCACGGCGAAGATCGTGGGCAAGGACTCCTTCACTGTCCGGTACGACCTGAAGGAGCCGCTCTGGTCCGACGGCATCCCGCTGGACGCCGCCGACCTCGTGCTGGGATGGGCGGCATCCGTCGGTCTTCTCACGAAGGACGGCCCCACGGATGCGGCGCTGAAAGCCGCGCGGCCGAAGGTCGACGAGTTCGCTCGCGCCATCGACGTCACCTACCCCGCCCCCACCATCTCGTGGCAGACCGCGATCGCCGCTGACGTGCCGGCGCACACCGTGGGGATGCGCGCCTTCGATCTCGATGACCCGATGGAGGCGAAGCAGGCCGTCATCCGGGCGGTGCTCGGCCGGGACACGACGGCTCTCGCCGCCATCTCGGACGTATGGAACACGGATTTCACTCTCACGGACGGCAAGCTCTCGCCGACGATGGCGCTCTCGAGCGGCCCGTACGTCGTCTCGAAGGTCTCCGACGAAGGGGCGAGTGTCACGCTGACGCCGAACCCCCAGTACCGCGGAGCGGCGGTGCCGCAGGTCGCCGACGTCGCGCTCGTCCCTCGCGGGGACGACCCTCTCGCTGCCGTCGGGAAATCCCTCGACGTCCTCTCGTTCACGCCGACTCCCGCTGACCGCACGCCGGTGAAGCAACTCGAGCGGCGAGACTTCGGGGCGCAGACGACGAACGACGGCACGATCTGGACCGTCCTCCTCAGTACCGACGGGGTCTTCTCCTCGCGCAACGCCCGCGCGGCCTTCTTGCGCGCCATCCCCGCGGACGACATGGTCGCCGCCGGCGCGGGTGAGTGGTCGCAGTCGTATCCGAAGACGACGTCGATGGTCACGGCCCCGGGTTCGCGGGCGTTCGAGATCGTCACTGAGGATTCCGGTTTCGCGAAGACGATCGGCACGCCCGCGGACGACGCCGCCGTCGATCGTGCTGCCGCCGGTGTCCGCGGCGGTGCCCGGGTGTGCGTGCTCTACGACCGAAAGAGCGGATTCGCGAAGGGCGCCTTCACAGCCCTGAAAGCCGGCATCGCCGAGGCCGGCTGGAACGCCGTCGACTGCGCGACGGATGACCTGGATGCCGCGCAGAAGGCGTCGGGATGGGATGCCGTCATCCGGCGCGTCCGCGTTCCCCAGACACCCCAGCAGATCGCGAGCCAGTGGAGCACCACGGGCTCCTCGAGCCTCGTCGGTCGGGTCGATCCGAAGCGCGACGAGCTGATCGCCACACTCCAGCAGACGGTGGACGTCTACGACGCGCGCGACCTGCTGGCGAAGATCGAGTCGACGATCGTGTCGGACGCGGTCGCCCGACCGCTGGCCGCGGTCCCGCGTCTGACGATCTCCGCGCCCCGCGTGACCGGCGTCACGGTGCGCGACGGCGACGACGCTCCGGTGCTCTCCGGGATCTCGGGGTGGACGCCCTCGGGGTGAGCCGCCGCATCCCGCCGTCGTGTCCGATTTCCGCGAGTCGATGTCGGGCGGTCGTGTCAGGCTGAGGTCATGACGATCGCAGCGATGACCTTCGACGAGCGGTATCGCGCGATCGACGCGCGCGACGCCCGCTTCGACGGGCAATTCGTCACCGCGGTGCACACGACCGGGATCTACTGTCGTCCCAGCTGTCCGGCGCGGACCCCGAAGGCGGCGAACGTCAGCTTCTTCGCCACGAGCGCCGCCGCGCACGAGGCCGGGTTCCGGGCGTGCAAGCGCTGCCTGCCCGAGGCGACCCCCGGCTCACCGCAGTGGAATCTGCGGGGCGATGTCGCCGGGCGGGCGATGCGTCTCATCGCCGACGGGGTCGTCGACCGGGACGGGGTCTCCGGGCTCGCCGCGCGGCTCGGGTACTCCGATCGTCACCTGACGCGGCTCCTCACGACCGAGCTCGGCGCCGGCCCCCTCGCCCTGGCGCGTGCGCATCGCGCTCATACGGCGCGCACCCTGCTCGTCGACACCGATCTGTCGATGGCCGACGTCGCGTTCGCCGCCGGATTCGGCAGCATCCGTCAGTTCAACGAGACGATGACCGAGGTGTTCTCCCTGTCGCCGTCCGACCTCCGGGCCCGTCGGCGCGGGACGACCGCGGCTCCCGGGCGGATCGACCTCGTCCTCCCGGTGCGCGGGCCGTTCGACGCGGTCGGGCTGTTCGGATGGATGCGGGCGCACGCCATCCCCGGGGTCGAGACCGGTGACGCCGCGACGTTCGCGCGCACGATCCGTCTCAGCGGCGGCCCGGCCTGGTTCGAGGTGCGACAGGATGCCGCGGGTCGCCTACGGCTGCGCGCCGAGCTCGCCTCGCTGCGAGACCTCGCACCGCTGATCGCGCGGGTGCGTCGGCTGTTCGACCTCGACGCCGACCCGACCGCCATCGATGCCGCCCTGTCGCGGCATCCCGAACTGCGTCCTCTCGTCGAGCGCATTCCCGGAGTTCGGCTGCCGGCAGCCATGGATGCCGACGAGATGCTCATCCGCGCCATGATCGGGCAGCAGATCAGCGTCGCGTCCGCGCGCACCGTGATGGGGCGGCTCGCCGCCGCACTCGGCGAACCGATCGACTCGCCCGCAGGGCCGTCCTTCCTCTTCCCCACACCCGCCGTCATCGCCGAGCGCGGGGGAGAGGTGCTGCGCGGGCCCGGCGCCCGGATCCGCGCCATCGTGGGCGCAGCGACCGCGCTCGCCGACGGGTCGCTCCGCCTGAGCCCCGGCGACGACACCCTCGAGCAGCGCGAGCGGCTGCTGGCTCTTCCGGGGATCGGTCCCTGGACGGCCGACTACGTCCGCATGCGCGTCCTCGGCGACCCGGACGTCCTGCTCCCCGGCGACGTCGCCGCCCGGGCGGGAGCCGCAGCGGCCGGCATCCCCGCGGATGCCACCGGCCTCACGACCTGGTCGACCAGGGTCGCGCCGTGGCGCAGCTACCTGATGGCGCACCTCTGGTACGCCGCCCCCGTCACGCAGGCGTGGCGCGCGGAAACCCCCGACACCCCATCCCGAAAGGACGACCGATGAGCGCGGTCCTGCAGACCCTCGACACTCCCGACGGCGCATTCACGATCCTCGAAGAGGACGGTCGCGTGCTGGCGTCGGGATGGACCTCGGATGCCGACGCGATCCTCGGCAGGCTACGGGCCGACCGCGTGCCCGCCGACGTGACGACGGGTCGAGTCCGGTCCGCGGACGCCGTCGCCGCCTATTACGACGGCGACCTCGCGGCGATCGACGACGTGCCGGTCAGCCAGCACGGCACAGCGATGCAGCTCACGGGGTGGAGCGCGCTGCGAGACATCCCGGCGGGAAAGCCCCTCACCTACGCCGAGTTCGCCGCCCACCTCGGCTCACCGACCGCGGTCCGGGCCGCGGCATCCATCTGCGCGCGGAATGCGCCGGCCCTGTTCGTCCCCTGCCACCGGGTGCTGCGGACCGGGGGAGCCCTCGGCGGATTCGCCTGGGGTCTCGACGTCAAGGTGCGGCTCCTGGAGCGCGAAGCGGCGATCTGACTCGATTTTTTCGAGTAAGCGCTTGCTTGCGGCGAAATCACAGGGATATCCTGGAGGGCTCCCGCGCGATGCGGGCGCCTCGTCCGGCCCCATCAAGGAGGAAGCCATGTCCACGGAGATCGTCTACACGAAGTCCGCCGCCTTCCTCGTCGCCGGACGCCCCGTCCGTCAGGGATGACACCGAGGATCTGATCCCGCGCGGAAGCTTCCCGCGCACCTCTTCGTTCTCCCTCGACGGGTCACCGCGACCCTGATCGTCCGCGCCACGCCGCGCTCCTCGCCGCCTCGGCATCCGCTCCTCACCTGTGCAGGATCATGACCTCCTCGACGCATCCCCGTCTGTCCACCGCCCGCTCCCTCGCCCGCCTGATCCCGTTCGCGAAGCCCGTGCTCCCGCGTCTCGGGCTCGGTGCCCTCAGCGCGCTCATCGCGAGCCTGCTGGGCCTGTCCATCCCGCTCGTCCTCGAGCAGATCGTCGGCACGAACGGTCCCATCGCCTCGGGCAACCCGTGGCTGATCGCCCTCGGCGGCGGCGCCGTGCTGCTGCTCGGCCTGCTCGAAGCGCTCATGGTCTGGGCGCGCCGCTGGTTCGTGCTCTCTCCCGCCACCGCCGTCGAGTACGAGCTGCGCACCGACTTCTACGGACGGTTGCAGCGCCTGCCCGTCGCCTTCCACGACCGGTGGCAGTCGGGCCAGCTGCTCAGCCGCATGATGCAGGACATCGGCCTCATCCGCCGGTGGATGGCGTTCGGCGTCGTCCTGCTGGTCGTGAACATGATCACGATCGTCGTCGGCTCGGCGATCCTGTTCAGCTGGCACTGGCTGCTCGGCACGATCTTCGTCATCGTCTCCGCACCGCTGTGGATCGCGGGCTTCGTGTTCGAGAACCGTTACGGCATGCTGTCACGGCAGAGCCAGGACCAGGCCGGCGACCTGGCGACCGCCGTCGAGGAGTCGGTGCACGGCATCCGCGTCCTCAAGGCCTTCGGGCGCGGCAGCCATGCCCTGCGCAAGTTCACCCGCCAGGCCGAGACGCTGCGCGAGACCGAGATCAGCAAGGCCAAGGCCGTCGGCTGGATCTGGTTCTGGCTCGTGCTGCTGCCCGACATCGCCTTCGCGCTGTGCCTCGGCGCGGGCATCTACCTCGTCTCGGTCGGCGAGATCGACACCGCTGCGCTCATCGCCTTCTTCGCGATGGCGACGATCCTCCGCTGGCCCGTCGAGTCGATCGGGTTCCTGTTCTCGTTCCTCGTCGACGCACGCACTGCGACGGACCGCATCTTCGAGGTGTTCGACGAGCAGAACACGATCGTCGACCCCGAGAACCCGGTCTCGATCGCGGAGCCCCGCGGCGAGCTGGTCTTCGAGGGGGCGCGGTTCCGGTATCAGGATGCCGCGGCCACCGAGCGCGACCTGCTCGACGGCATCGACCTGTCGCTGCGACCCGGCGAGACCATGGCTCTCGTCGGTCTGACGGGGTCGGGAAAGACGACGCTCACGACCCTGCCCGGGCGCCTTTACGACGTCACCGGCGGTCGCGTGCTGATCGACGGCGTCGACGTCCGCGACCTGCCGTTGACCGAGCTGCGCCGTCACGTCGGCATGGCTTTCGAGGACGCGACGCTGTTCTCGCAGACCGTGCGTGAGAACGTCCTGCTCGGGCGCGAGGACCTCGACCCGCAGAGCGCCGAGGGGGAGCGCGTCATGCGCGAGGCCCTTCAGGTCGCGCAGGCCGCGTTCGTCGACGACCTGCCCGACGGCGTCGACACCGTCATCGGCGAAGAGGGGCTCAGCCTCTCGGGCGGTCAGCGTCAGCGCCTCGCGCTCGCGCGCGCCGTCGCGGCGCGTCCGGCCGTCCTCGTCCTCGACGACCCGCTGTCGGCGCTCGACGTCGACACCGAGGCGCTCGTCGAGGACGCCCTCCGTGTGGTTCTGGCCGAGACGACGGCGCTCGTCGTCGCCCACCGGCCCTCCACTGTCACGCTCGCCGACCGCGTCGCGCTCCTCGAAGAGGGACGCATCACCGCCGTCGGCACGCACTCCGAGCTCCTGCGCACCAGCGAGCACTACCGGCACGTCATCTCGAGTCTCGAGGACGAGCAGGAACGTCAGCACAAGAGGGAGGTGTCCCTGTGAGCACCGTCACGGGCACCAGCGGCGAAGACCGCTCCGATTACACCCGCGAAGAGAGCCGGCAGATCCGGCGTCGCTCGCTGCGACTCCTCGGGTCGCTCGTCACGCCGCTGAAGATGCAGCTCGTCCTCGCGGGGATCGTGCTGGTCATCTCGACCGTCCTCCGCGTCGCCGGTCCCGCCCTCGTCGGCTGGGGCATCGCGAACGCGCTCCCGGCCGTCCAGAAGGAAGCCGACTGGATGCCGACGATCGTCGTCGTCATCATCTTCCTGATCTCCGCGATCGGCGGCGCCGCGCTCATCGGCTGGTACGCCGTCGTCGTGGCGCGCCTGACCCAGGCGGTCATGCTGGACCTCCGCAAGCGGATCTTCCTGCACACGCAGAAGCTCAGCCTCGAGTTCCACGAGTCGTACACGTCGGGCCGCATCATCTCGCGACAGACGAGCGACCTCGACACGATCCGCGAGCTGCTCGACGGCGGTCTGAACGAGCTCGTCTCGGGCCTGCTGTACGGCGGGTTCACTCTCGTCGCGCTGATCCTGCTCGACTGGCAGTCCGGTCTCGTCCTCGCAGCCATGGGCGTCCCGCTGTTCTTCCTCATGCGCTGGTTCTACCTGCGCTCGCAGGTCGTCTACCGCGAGTCCCGCGTCGTGAGCGCCAAGGTGATCGTCAAGTTCGTCGAGACGATGACCGGTGTCCGCGCCGTCAAGGCGTTCCGCAAGGAGCCGGCGAACGACCGCGAGTTCGGCGGTCTGGCGAGCGACTACCGCGACATCAACATGCGCTCGATCCGCCTGTTCGGCACGTTCGAGCCCGCGATGATGGCCCTGGCATCCTTCGCCCTCGCGGCAGTGCTGCTCTGGGGTGGTCTGCGCGTGGTGAGCGGGGCTCTCGAGCTCGGTTTCCTGCTGTCGGCCGTCCTGTACGTGCGGAACTTCTTCGCGCCGATGCAGGAGGTGGCGTTCTTCCTGAACTCCTACCAGTCCGCCACGGCGGCGCTCGAGAAGGTGTCGGGCGTCCTCGAGGAGTCGCCGACCGTCCCGGATCCGGCGAAGCCGGTCGACCTCCGCGAGGCGAGCGGCCACCTGAGCTTCGACGACGTGACCTTCGGGTACTCCGAGACGAAGATCATCCTCCCGGACTTCCGCCTCGACATACCCGCCGGGCAGACGATCGCCCTCGTCGGGACGACGGGTGCCGGCAAGTCGACGCTCGCCAAGCTCGTCGCACGGTTCTACGACCCGACGAAGGGTGCGGTGACGCTCGACGGCGTCGACCTGCGGGAGCTGCACCCGAAGGATCTGCGTCGCGCGATCGTCATGGTCACGCAGGAGGCCTACCTGTTCAGCGGGACCGTCGCCGACAACATCGCCCTCGGCAAGCCCGACGCGACGATGGACGAGATTCGTGCGGCGGCGCGCGCCGTGGGTGCGGACGGCTTCATCCAGAAGCTGCCCGACGGCTACGACACCGACGTGAACAAGCGCGGTGGCCGCGTGTCGGCGGGGCAGCGTCAGCTGATCTCGTTCGCGCGCGCCTTCCTCGCCGACCCGGCCGTGCTGATCCTCGACGAGGCGACGGCGTCGCTCGACATCCCGAGCGAACGGCAGATCCAGGAGGCCCTCGGCACCCTGCTCGCCGACCGCACGGCGATCATCATCGCGCACCGCCTGTCGACGGTCGCGATCGCCGACCGCGTGCTCGTCATGGAGCACGGCCGCATCATCGAGGACGACACCCCCGACGCCCTCATCGCGGGCACGGGCAAGTTCGCCCAGCTGCACCGGGCCTGGCGCGAGTCGCTCGTCTGAGTCGATCCTGGTCCGCTGACGGATGCCGGGGCCCGATGTCGGGGCCCCGGCATCCGTCGTTCGCGGCGGCCGAGTGGGCCGGATGCAGGTTCAGGGGGTGTTCACCGCGCTCAGGGCACCATCGGAGCCGTCTGAACCTGCATTCGGCACGGTCACCGCGCGTCGCGTGCGGGTCAGATCGCGCCGGCGCGGTGGACGGCGGCGCCGAGCGGATGCGCGGGGGTGATCTCCGCCAGGGCGAGGGCGCCGTCGATCCCGACGCCGCGGGGCGAGACGAGGCGGAGGTCCTCGCCGAGTTCGGACTCGAAGGCGTCGTGCAGCGTTCGCGAGGCGAAGACCCCGCCGATGGCGCAGACGTCGAACGCCGGCTCATCGGTGCGCACGCGTCGGACCGCGGTCCGGGCGGATGAGGCGAGTTCGTGCGCCGCGCGTCGCGAGATGTCCCGCGCCACCGCGTCGCCGGCATCCGCGGCTGCAGCGACCTCGCGAGCGAGCGAGGCGACGACGCGCACGCGGTCGTGGTCGGCCTGCAGCGCCATGTAGGCCTGCGTCAGGTCCGGCCAGCGCGACAGCGCGGCCTCGGTCAGAACCGTCGCGGGGCCGCGTCCGTCGTAAGCGCGCATCACGGCATCGAGGGCCGCGCGCCCGATCCAGTAGCCGCTGCCGGCGTCGCCCATGATCCAGCCCCAGCCGTCGACCCGCGCCGTCTCGGTCTCGCCGACGGCCAGAGTGACGACTCCGGTGCCGGCTGCGACGACGGCGCCGTGCCGATCGCCCAGCGCACCGAGGAACGACGTCGTCGAATCATGCGCGAGCATCGTCGCCTGCACGCCGTCGGCGTGGACCAGCGCGAGGAGCGCATCCGCATCGGCGTCGCGGTCGGTGAGTCCCGAGATCCCCGCCGTCACGACGTCGAGGTCGGTGCCGGTCCGCGCGAGGGTCTCGCGCACGACGTCGGCGAGCTGCGGCAGGAGGGGGATGCCGGTGTGGATGCCGCGGAACGTCAGGTCCTCGCGGCGGGTGCCGTCGTCGACTCGCACCTTGATGTCGCTCTGTCCCGCATCGATGGCGAGCACTCGGCGCGCGTTCATCGTCCTCCTCCGGTGGTGGCGCCTGCCAGCGCCCGGTACCGCTCGCGCAGGAACTCTCCCGCCGGCTTGCCATATGGACAGTAGTCGTCGTTGCGGTCGGCGACGTCCGGGTCGTAAAGCTCGGCCGGCCAGTCCCAGAGGAAGAACCCCGACATCCACTCGCGTTCCGCGCACGCGTCGAACATGACGCGGTAGTAGTCGAGCTGCGCCTGTCCCGACGGCGCGCCCTCGAGAGCCCAGTCGTTCGGTCGCATCGGGGAGTTCTCGCGCGAGGGGCATCCCGCTTCGAGGAAGACGAACGGTTTGCCGGATGCCGCGACGACCGCCTCGATCCGGTCGAGGTTCTCCTGCCACGCGTCGATCGGGTAGTAGCCGCTCGAGGAGATCACGTCGACCGCGTCCCACCAGCCGACCCGGTCCTCCTGGTACTTGTCGCAGTTGTACGTCACGAGTCCGGAGTACACCTCTCGCACCGCCCGCACCAGGTCACGCCAGTGCGTCTCCTGCCCGTCGGCGCGCACCATCTCGCACCCGATGCAGAGCATCGCGCAGCCCTCGGCCTCGGCGATGCGGGCGGCGTCGAGGATGAACTCCCGGTACGAGGCGAACCACTCCGTCCAGCTCGGCTCGCCGGGCACGTCCCAGTCGAAGAAGCCGATGAACGCGCGCCAGGTCCCGTCGGCGACGTTGACGACCGGCTTCAGACAGACCTTCAGGCCGCGGTCGTGCGCCACACGGATGGCGTGGACGATCTCGTCCTCGGTGACCGTCGGCTCGTCGCGGAACGGGATCTCGGTCGAGAACGCGGTCGTCTGCAGGGCGGCGTACGAGAGCGCCGCCCACGTGACGCCGTGGTCGACCATAGCGTCGAGGGATGCCGCGGCCGCAGGTGTCGTCCACGTTCCGCGGACGCCCGTCCACCCCCACGTCATCCCGCAGACGAATCCATCCGGCAGGCTCATCCGGTCACCAGCTGGTTGGCGGAGCGGAGCACGCGGGGGTCCGCGAGCGCGTCCGCGTCGAGCGCGACGCCGGCGTCGTGGCGCACGACGATGCGTCCGATCTCGCCGGGGAGCAGCGTGAGCAGGCCGTCGGCGGGCTGCGCGGAGGCATGCACCTTGTCGGCGAGCAGCGAGACCTCGCGGGCGAAGCGGGCAGCCGTGATGCTGACCTCGGTGCCTCCCTCGACCGCGCGCGTCGAGACCGTCAGACCGGGATCGCCGAGCGTCGAGTCGCGCGGCTCGGCGAAGTACCAGATTCCGCGCGCGCCGTCGGCATCGACCACGAGCGCCTCGGACGCGGCATCCGCCGCCGTGGCGAGCTCGGCATCGATCGACATGACGAGTGTTCCCCGGGCTTCGACGGTGACGTCCACCGCCGTGTCGGCGAGCACGTCACCGCCGAACGAGACGCGTCGCGTGCGCACCGGGACGCTCCACGCCTCATCGGTGTCGTTTCCGAGGACGGCGACCAGCCGGCCGTCGCGCGGCTGCACCGTCGCGACGCGGGGAGCGAAGGCGTTCTTCAGTGCGTGGAACAGCGGCTTGACCCGCTCGGCCCCGTCGATCGCGGCCCACGAGGTGACCGGCCAGCAGTCGTTGAGCTGCCAGACGACGGCGCCCATCGTGTGCGGCGCCCACGAGCGGAAGTGGTCGAGCGCAGCGCCGACGGCGAGGGCCTGGTTCAGCTGCATCGCCCAGTGCCAGGTCTCCATATCGGCCGGCACCCGGAAGTGGGGGAGCAGCCCGTTCGTGAGCTTCACGTTGCCGTCGATGGCCTTCTGGTGGACGATCATGCCCGGCGACTCGGGCGTCAGCGGCGCATCGTCGACGGACTCGACGAGCGTCGTCCACGCCGGCGGCGCCTGCCAGCCGAACTCGGCGACGAAGCGCGGCGTGTGGTCGCGGTACGTTGCCCAGTCGCGCCGGTTCCACTGCTCCCACAGGTGCATGCTGCCGTGCAGCTCGTCGTTCGGGTGCGGCCCCGTCTGACGACCGGATGCCGCGTCCCAGCCGGTCTCGGGGCTGAAGGGGCTGCCGGGGGCGTACGGGACGTGCGGGGCGAGTTCGGCGATGAGGGCGGGGAAGAGCTCGTAGTAGTACGTCGCACCCCAGCTCTTGCCATCGAGGCTCAGCTTCCAGCCCCAGTCCTCGAAGCCCCAGAGGTTCTCGTTGTTGCCGACGAGCTGCGCGAGCGAGGCGTGCGAGGCAAGTCGGACGATGTTCTCGCGCGCCTCGGCCTCGATCTCGGAGCGCAGTGGCTCCTCCTCGGGGTAGGCGGCGCACGCGAAGAGGAAGTCCTGCCAGACGAGCAGGCCGAGTTCGTCCGCGAGGTCATAGAAGTCGTCGGACTCGTAGAGGCCGCCGCCCCACACGCGGATGAGGTTCACGTTCGCGTCGATCGCCTGGCGGAAGCGGCGCTCGTAACGGTCGCGGTCGACGCGCACGGGGAGCGCGTCGTCGGGGATCCAGTTGACCCCCTTCACGAAGATCGGCCGGTCGTTGACGATGAGCGTGTACGGCGTGCCCGCGGCATCCGGCTCGGTGTCCCAGTGGAGGGTCCGGAACCCGACCCGTCGAGTGGTCGCGTCGACCGTCCCGCCCTCGGCGTGGAGGGAGACCTCGACGGTGTAGAGCGGCTGGTCGCCGTGACCGACGGGCCACCAGCGGTGGGCCACGGGGAGGTCGACCTCGACGTGCCCGTTCTCACCGACGGCGGTGGCGACCGCGGTCGCGTCGCCATCCAGGCCCGGACCCCGCACCACCGCACGCAGCTCGAGCGGGGTGCCGGCGGCATCCGTCCGGTCGATGCGGACGTCCACCGACACGCGTCCGCCGTCGCCGTCCGGCGTCGCGACGACGCGGGTCTCGGCCAGTCGCGCGGTCGACCATGACTCGAGGCGCGCCGACTTCCAGATGCCGCTCGTGTACGTCGCGATGCCCCAGTCCCAGCCGAAGCTGCAGGCGGACTTGCGGATCGCCTCGTAGGGCAGCGGGTACGGACGCGGCCGGGCGCCGAGCTCGATGCTCGCCTGGTTCGCGTACGGCACCGGCGCGCGGAAGGCGACCTCGAGGTCGTTGTCGCCGTCGCGCAGGTGCGCGGCCACGTCATAGCGGTAGGAGCGGTGCTGATTGGCGACCTCGCCGATCACCGTGCCGTTGAGGCGGATCACGGCGACCGTGTCGAGACCGTCGAACACGAGGTCGTGGCGCTCGCTGCCGTCGGGCGTCCAGGCGAACGTCGTCCGATACGTCCAATCGACGAGGCCGATCCACGCCAGCAGCGACTCGTTGTCGCCGTGGAACGGGTCGGGGATCAGGCCCTCGGCGAGCAGATCGACGTGGATGCTGCCGGGCACGGTCGCGGGCACGGTGAGACCGCCGACGACGTCGGGCGCGGGACCCGCGGTGGCGCGGACGGTCCATCCGTCGTGGAGGGGACGGCGGGAGAGGTGGGTCACTTGACGGCTCCTGAGGTGAGGCCCTGGTAGATCCATCGTTGCAGGACGAGGAAGGCGACCAGCGTCGGGATGATCACGACGAGCGTGCCGGCCGCGATCACCTCCCACTGTGCGCCGAAGGGCCCCTTGAATCGGAAGAGGGACGTGGAGATCATGCCCTCGGAGGGCAGGTAGAGGAAGGGGGCGTAGAACTCGTTGTAGACCGCGATGCCCTTGATGATGACGACGGTGGCGATCGCGGGGCGCAGCAGGGGGAGGATCACACGCCAGTAGATCGTCCACCGGTTGGCGCCGTCGATCATCGCGGCTTCGTCGAGCGAGATCGGGATCGACTGCATGAACTGGATGAAGAGGTAGATCGCGATGATGTCGGTGCCCATGAAGAGCAGGATCAGCGCGGCCTTGGTGTCGTAGAGGCCGAGCCCGTTGACGAGCTGGAAGGTCGCGACCTGACTCGTCACGCCCGGGATGAGGGTGGCCAGCAGGAACAGGCCCATGACGAGCTTCTTGCCCCGGAAGGCGAACCGGTCGAGGGCGTACGCGGCCATCGTGCCGAGTGCGATCGTGCCGACGAGCGAGACGGCCAGCACGATCGTCGTGTTGACGAATCCCTCGAGCATCTTGCCGCTCGTGAACGCCGTCACGAAGTTATCGAAGTTCAGCCAGTTCGACGGCGGATCGAACGGCCCCGTCGCCGCGTATTCGCTCGAGCTCTTCATCGAGGCGAACAGCAGCACCGACAGCGGCAGCAGGGTGACGACCGCGGCGATCACGAGGCTCGTGTACTTCGCCGCGGTGGCGCTCATGCTGCCGAGACGCTGGAGCGGCGTCCGCCCCGACCGGCGCCGGGGGAGGGGCATGGGCTTCGTGGGAGGCATCAGGGTGGCGGTCATGTCAGGTCCACCTTCTCGTCGGGGAACACGCGGCGCTGGATCCACGTCACGACCAGCACGATCGCCAGCAGGACGACGGCCATGGCCGAGGCCAGGCCGACCTGGCGGAAGGAGAACGCGGTCTGCAGGGTCTGGATGACGAAGGTCGCCGACCCGTTGGCGCCGCCGGTCATGATGAACGGCACCTCGAACACCGACAGGCTGCCGGCGATGGCGAGGATGAACGACAGTCCGATGATGCGACGGATGCCGGGGGCGATGATCGACCAGAACTGCTGCCACTTGTTGGCGCCGTCCAGCTCAGCGGCTTCGTAGAGCTCGCGGGGGATCGACTGGATCGCGCCGAGGAAGAGCACGAAGTTCAGTCCCGTGTAGCGCCAGACGGATGTCCCGGCGAGCGACCAGTTGACGACGTCGGGGTCGCCCAGCCACTTCGGCGGGTCGGCGAGGCCGACCCATCCGAGCACGGTGTCGAGGGTGCCCCCGGGCTGGAACAGGTAGAGGAAGACGAACCCGATCGCGACGCCGTTGATCAGGTACGGGAAGAAGAGGATGCCGCGGAACAGGTTCGAGAACCGGGTCGAGAAGCTGAGGATCACCGCGAAGTAGAGCGCGATGGCCATCTGCAGGAAGGAGGCGGCGAAGTAGTAGAGGCTCACCCAGAAGACACTGAAGATGCGCGGATCGGTGAAGACCTGCACGTAGTTGTCGATGCCGACGAGGTTCTTCTCGAGGTCGATGCCGTCCCAGTCGGTGACCGAGTAGTAGAAGAGGTTCAGCGCCGGCCAGTAGGTGAACAGGAGGAGGAGGCCGACGGCCCCGGAGAGGAACAGCCAGGGGGTCAGCCGTTGCACGATCCCGCGTCCCGCCCGGCGCGACCCGCTGCCGGGGGCGCCGGATGCGCGGCGTGCGCCGCGCATCCGACGTCCTCGGGCGGGTGCGGACAGGACCGCAGGGGCGTCCGCGGGTGCGGAGCCGGAAGCTGCGATCGCCATCGTGGATACCTCTCTCAGCCGAGCTTCTTCGCCGATGCGCCCCAGCGCTCGTTGAGTTCGGCGAAGTAGCTGTCCTTGTCGCCGTCGGCGGCGCCGCGGGCGATGTCGACGAGCTTCTGGCGGTAGAGCGGGCCGTAGAGGTCGATCTGCGAGTCGTCGGCGATCGCGTTGATCAGACCCTCCTTGCCGGCGGGGGCGGGGTTGATCTCCATGAGCTCGACTCCCGAGTCCTCGAACCCGGCGAGGTTGGCGGGGAGCGGCTTGTCGATGACGGGGGACAGCATGCCCTGCGCCTCGGTGTAGCCGGAGTCGGCGGCGACCCACTGGATCCACGCCCACGCGGCGGCCTTCGCCTTCGAGTGCTTGCTCACGGCGAGGTTGTAGTCGCCGCCGATGACGGCGTACTGGGTGCCATCGACGTTGGCCGGGAAGGCCATGTAACCGATGTCGTCGGCCGAGCCGCCATTCGCCTCGGCGGCCGCCTGCATCTGCGAGATGGCCCACGAGCCGAGCGGCATCGTGGCGATCTTGCCGGTGCCGAGGTCGACCTTGGACTGCTCCCAGTTGGTGGTGAGCGGGTCCTCCTCCGTGAGTCCGGCGGCCACGGTGTCGTAGAGGAAGGAGTCGACCGCGTAGGTGTCGGTGCCCTCGGTCCACGGCGCGGGGTTCTCCGCCATCGTGATGGGGGCGTCGGGGTCGTGCGTGATCGAGCCGAGGTTCCCGAAGGCCTGCGTGAGCGGCCAGCCGTCCTTGTAGTTGGTGTACATCGGGATCGCGTCGGTGTTGTCCTTCACCTTCTGCAGCGTGTCGAGCCAGCCGGCCTCGTCGGTGGGCAGGTCGGTGATCCCCGCCGCGTCGAAGACCTTCTTGTTGTAGACGATGCCGTTGGCGTTGCCGCCGAAGGCGATGCCGTACTGCGTGCCGTCGAAGCTCGCGGCGGGCAGGAAGCGGTACGTGTCCTCGAACGACGAGGTCTTGCCGAGCGGCTCGAGGAACTGCTCGTACTGGTCGGGCTTGATCGCCGGGATGCCGATGACGTCGCCGTAGTTCGTGGTCGACATGCGGGTGAGCATCTCGCCGGCGTAGTCGGTGATGCCCTCGAAGGTGACGTTCACGTCGGGGTACTTCTTGGTGAACTCCTTCGCGTACTTCTCGAAGGTGCCGTCCTCGACAAGGTCGGTGCGCCAGGTGACGACCTTGATGTCGCCGGCCACCTTTCCGTCGATCGTGTTGTCGCCGGCGGGCTGTGTGCCACCGCCGGCGCAACCGGCGAGGGCGATGCCGGCGAGCGTGAGCGTCGCGGCAGCAACGCCGATCCGTGTGCGTGCCATGTGTGCGTCTCCTGTCAGGTTCGTCTTCGAAACCACTCGGGTGCGGGTCGGCAACGGCGCCGACGCGGCTCACGTTAGACCCCCGACCGACCTCTCACAAGGCTTCGATGACAGCGCTGTCTGGACTTGTCCGAATGTCGATGCACATCCGCGAAATAGCCCTGGGCTGGGGTTTATTATCTCGGATGCGTCTTTGTGAGGCTTCCGATGTCAGACAAATGTCCATCGTCGTCATTTCTGTCCGGACTGCTATCGTGGGCGGCGGGAGGCACGATGACGGTGCAGCAACGGGCCACGCTCGACGACGTCGCGCGGCTGGCCGGAGTCAGCTCCAAGACGGTCTCACGGGTCTTCGCGCAGCGGGAGCTCGTCGCACCGCAGACGGTCGAGCGGGTCCTCGCCTCGGCGAAGCGGCTGCGCTTCCGGCCCAACAGCCTCGCGCAGGGGCTGCGCCGTGGGGGCAGCCGCACGGTCGGCTTCATCATCGGCGAGCTGAGCAACCCGTTCTACTACAAGGTCGCCGCCGGTATCGAGAAGGAGCTCTCCGCGCACGGGTTCAGCCTTGTCGTCGCCACCACCGACGACACCGAAGAGGGCGAGGGGCGCGTCGCCGATGCGCTCCTGGCGCAGCGCGTCGGAGCGCTGCTGCTCATCCCCGTCGGCGAGGACCAGTCCTACCTCGAGGGGGAGCGTCAGCTCGGGACCCCGGTCATCGCCATCGACCGCCCGGCCCGCAACCTCGCTGCCGATTCGATCGTCCTCGACAACCGCGCGGCCGTCCTCGAGGCGACCCGTCGGCTGACGGCGCTCGGTCACCGGCGCATCGCCTACGTCTGCAACCCGGCATCCGTCTGGACGCAGTCCGAGCGTCTCGCCGGCTACCGCCAGGCGATGGCCGAGGCGGGCATCGAGGCGGGGCGGTGGGAGATGCTGGGCGACGACCTGTCGATCCCGCCGCGGGAACTCGTGCAGCGCCTCTGGCAGCAGGATGCCTCGCCGACGGCCATCATCGCCGGCAACAACCGGGTGACGGTCGGCGCACTGCGCGCGCTGAAGGCGCGCGACGATCAGCGGACGGCGCTCATCGGCTTCGACGACTTCGACACCGCGGACGTGCTCGGTGTCTCGGTCATCTCATACGACCCGCTCGAACTGGGGCGACGCGCGGCCACCCTCGCGATGGAGCGCATCGGCGACCCCTCCGGCTTCGTGCGTCAGATCACCCTGCCGACGTGGATCATCGAGCGGGGCACCGGCGAGCGTCCGCCGGTCGACTGAGCGGACTCAGACCCGCGCCGCGAGGAACTCGGCCTGCCGCATCCACTGGTACGCCTGGCCGCCCTCGTGCTCGTTGAAGGGGAAGACCTCGATCTCCTTGTCCGCCCCGGCCCATGCGTTGAAGGCCGCGAACACGGTCGACGGCGGGCAGATCGGGTCGAGCAGGGCGACCGAGAAGAGGGATGCCGCCTGTGCCCGCGCGGCGAAGCTCACCCCGTCGAAGTACGAGAGGGTCTCGAAGACGCGCTCCTCCGCTCCGCGGTGGACGGCCAGGTACCGCGCGACCTCCTCGTACGGGTCGCGGCCCGTCATCCCGACGGCGCGCTCGAAGTGGCAGAGAAAGGGCACGTCGGGCATCGCCGCGACGAGATCGTCGCTGAGGGCTGCCGCCGCGATGGCGATGCCGCCGCCCTGGCTGCCGCCGCACACGGCCACACGGGCGGCATCCACCTCGGGGAGGGAACGCACCGCGTCGATCGCCCGCACCGCGTCGGTGAACACGCGGCGGTAGTAGTAGGTCTCGGGGTCGTCGATGCCCTGAGTCATGTATCCCGGGAAGGCGGGGCCGGAGCCGTGCGGGTCGGGGGTCGCCCCGCCCGATCCCCAGGCGCTGCCCTGACCGCGGGTGTCCATGAAGAAGTGCGCGTAGCCGGATGCCGCCCACCCGAGCCGCTCCACCGGCAGACCCCGGCCCCCGCCGTACCCGTTGAACTCGACGACGGCCGGCAGCGCGCCGTCGCGCGCGGTCGGCAGGAGCAGCCAGCCCTTCACGGGGTCGCCCGCGAAGCCGGGGAACGTCACGTCGAACGCCTCGATGCCCCGCAGGGGCGTCTCGACCGGGGTGACCACCGGCGACCCGCCGGCCTCCCGCGCGCCGGCGATCGTGCTCGACCAGAAGTCGTCGAAGTCGGCGGGGATGCGGATCTGGGGACGGTAGTCGCGGAGGTCGGGCAGAGGCAGATCGAAGCGCGGCACGGCCTCACCCTAGCGCCCGGGCGAGCCCCGGCGGAGATATCTCGACATCGAGAGAAACCGGGGTCGTGCGATACGCTGAGGAGCATCCGCGACGCCCTTTTCTTGGAGACGACACGTGCCTGATTCCACCATCATCTACACCTACACCGACGAGGCTCCCGCGCTGGCGACGGCGTCCTTCCTGCCGATCGTCGAAGCGTTCGCCGGAAAGGCCGGAGTCCACATCGACACCCGCGACATCTCGCTCGCGGGCCGCATCCTCGCGGCGTTCCCCCAGAACCTCACCCCCGAGCAGCAGGTGGGCGACGCGCTCGCCGAGCTCGGCGGTCTCGCCACCCTGCCCGAGGCCAACATCATCAAGCTGCCGAACATCTCGGCATCCATTCCGCAGCTCAAGGCGGCCGTCGCCGAGCTGAAGGCCGCCGGCTACGACATCCCGGACTACCCGGACGAGCCGAAGGACGTGGCCGAGAAGGACATCCGCGCCCGTTACGACCGCATCAAGGGTTCCGCCGTGAACCCCGTCCTGCGCGAAGGCAACAGCGACCGTCGTGCCCCGCTCTCGGTCAAGAACTACGCGCGCAAGCACCCGCACCGCAACAAGCCCTTCGCCGACGGAAGCAAGACCCGCGTCGCGACGCTCGGCCACGACGACTTCAAGTCCAACGAGACCTCGACGGTCATCGAGGGTGACGACGTCCTGACGATCCGCTTCACGGCCGAGGACGGCTCCGTCACCGAGCTGAAGTCGGGACTCAAGGTCCTCCCCGGTGAGGTGGTCGACGCGACCTTCCTCTCCGCGGCGGCCCTCGACGCCTTCCTGACCGACACCATCGCTCAGGCTGCGGCCGAGGACGTGCTCTACTCCGTGCACCTCAAGGCCACCATGATGAAGGTCAGCGACCCGATCATCTTCGGTCACGTCGTCCGCGCCTTCTTCGCCGATGTCTTCTCGCGCTTCGGTGACAAGCTCGCCGCGGCCGGCCTCACCCCGAACGACGGTCTCGGCGCGATCCTCGCCGGTCTCGGCCACGTCGAAGGCGGCGACGAGATCCGCTCGGCGTTCGATGCGGCCATCGCGAACGGGCCCCGGCTCTCGTACGTCAACTCCGACAAGGGCATCACCAACCTGCACGTCCCCTCCGACGTGATCGTGGATGCCTCGATGCCGGCCCTCATCCGCAACGGCGGCAAGCTGTGGGGTGCCGACGGCGGTGAGGACGACACGATCGCCGTCATCCCCGACTCCTCCTACGCGGGCGTCTACCAGGCGACCATCGACGACGTCATCGCGAACGGTCCGCTGAACCCGGCGACCATCGGCTCCGTGCCGAACGTCGGACTCATGGCCCAGGCGGCCGAGGAGTACGGCTCGCACGACAAGACGTTCGAGATCCCCGCGGCCGGCACGGTCGAGGTCGTGAACTCGGCGGGCGAGGTCCTCCTCTCGCACGCGGTGCAGTCGGGTGACATCTGGCGTGCGACGCAGACCAAGGACGTCGCCATCCGCGACTGGGTGAAGCTCGCCGTCACGCGTGCCCGTGCGACCGGGGTCCCCGCCGTGTTCTGGCTCGACGAGAGCCGCGCCCACGACGCGAACCTCATCGCGAAGGTGAAGACCTACCTCGCCGACCACGACACCGAGGGGCTCACGATCGAGATCCTCGCGCCGGCCGACGCGACCCGGTACTCGCTCGAGCGCATCCGCCGCGGTGAGGACACCATCTCGGTCACCGGCAACGTCCTCCGCGACTACCTCACCGACCTGTTCCCGATCCTCGAGGTCGGCACGAGCGCCAAGATGCTCTCGATCGTCCCGCTGCTCGCCGGCGGCGGACTGTTCGAGACCGGTGCGGGCGGCTCGGCCCCCAAGCACGTGCAGCAGCTCGTCGGTGAGAACTACCTGCGCTGGGACTCGCTGGGCGAGTTCTTCGCACTGGCTGCCTCGTTCGAGCACCTCGCCGACTACACCGGCAACGCGCACGCGAAGGTCCTCGCCGACACCCTCGACGCGGCCACCGGCACCTTCCTCGAAGAGGACAAGTCGCCCGGACGCGCCCTCGGCACGATCGACAACCGCGGCAGCCACTTCTACCTCGCGACCTACTGGGCGCAGGAGCTGGCTCGTCAGACCGTCGACGCCGAGCTCGCGGCGGCCTTCGCCCCCGTCGCCGAGGCGCTGAGCTCGAACGAGGAGACGATCGTCGCCGAGCTCGTCGCCGTGCAGGGAGCCCCGGCCGAGATCGGCGGCTACTACCGCCCCGACCCCGCTTTGGTCGAGAAGGTCATGCGCCCCTCGGCGACGCTGAACGGCATCATCGACGGGCTCTGATCCGAACGAACGGATGCCCCGGCCGCGTCAGCGGGCCGGGGCATCCGTTCGTTCGGGGGAGTGTCAGAGCTTGATCTGCGCGACGACCTCGCCGTACTCGGTCTCGTCGACGGGAGTGAAGCCGACGCGCTGGAAGAACGCGTCCGGCCCGCCCTCGCCCGCTTCATAGATGACGTTGACGTGGTCGAAGCCGCGCGCACGGGCTTCGTCGATGAGCTGGTCGACGGCGTAACGGCCGACGCCGCGGCCCTGGTCGTCGGCATCCACGTTGATGCGCCACAGCACCGAACGGAAGTGCTCGTGGGGGGCGTCCGCATCGAACCCGGCACTCACGAAGCCCACGACCTCGTCGCCGTCGAGGATGACGCGCTGCCACGAGGTGGCGGGATCGACCACGGTCGCCGCGATCGCGTAGCTCTCGGGCGTGACGAACCGTTCCTGGCCCGGCTTGAGGGAGAGCGTGTTCACACCGACGATCGTCGACGCCGACAGTTCTTCTACGCGGAGGTCAGCCATGAGCACAGGCTAACCGGGATCGCCACGGACTGCATCCGAACGATCGATGCGCTTCGCGTCAGGAATGGATCCAGACGTCGCCGCCGTCGGGCATCCAGTCGTAGAGCTTCTTGGCCAGGGCCGGAGGCATGTTGACGCAGCCGGCGCTCATCTGGTTGCCGAAGTTGTTGTGCCAGTACGCGCCGTGGAAGGCCTGGTTGCCGTTGAAGTACATGACCCACGGGACGTCGGGCTGCGTGTACTTGTTGCCGGTGTCGCGCGACGTGCCCTTCATGTCCTGCAGGGGGGTGCGCCAGCCGATCGAGTAGTGACCGGTGTACGTCACCGCGCCGTCGCGGCCGCTGGAGATCAGCCAGGTGTCGACGACCTTGCCGTTCTCCTTCAGGTAGAGCCGCTGCTCGCCGAGGTCGACCTCGGCGAGTCGGACGGTGCTCACCGTGTCGCGCGGCGTCACATCGACGGGCAGGTCGTAGGACGCATCGCCGGTGGCGAGCTGGTCGGCGAAGTCGCGGGCGATGCCCGAGGTCTCCCCGAGGACGCGGCCGTCCTGGCCCGCGACGACGGTCGACAGCACGGTGCCCGCCTCGCTCGTGAGGACGTTGGCGCTCTCGGGGTCCTGGTTGACCTTCGTCGGCAGCGCGTCGACGGCCGCCTGGATCGCGGCGGCGTCGGCCGTGTAGCCGAACGTGCCGGACTCGTCGGCCGAGACCTGCAGCCAGGACGCGAGGGTCTCGGGTGCGACAGGCACGGCACGGTCGTCGCCGACGTAGAAGCCGGCCTCGGCGATCATGTCGTTGAGGGTGGTCGCGGTCGCCTCGGCCTCCGCCGTCGTGACGGCCGACGCGACCGGCTCGGGCGTCGGGTCGACGCTGGCGGTGCTGGCGCCGTCGGCGAGGGCGGTCTCGAGGGCGGCGCGGACGGCGTCGATCGACACCCCGGTGCCGTCGACCGCCGGTGTCACCGTGTACGCGCCGTCCTGGAACGAGACGGCCGCAGGCGTCGGATCGGTGTACGCGTCGGGCAGTGCCGCGCGCAGAGCGGATGCCGCCCGGTCGGCGTCGAGGGTGACCTCAGGCGTGCCGTACTCGGCGAACCACGCGGTCACGTTCCACATGGGGCTGCCCGCGAAAGCGGCATCGGCGACGGCGGAGGCATCGACCGAGGCGCCGAGATCGGCAGCCGACACGGTCGGGCCGCCGTCACCCAGCGAGACCTCGATGGACCCGAGGCGCGACGAGATCGAGTCGGCAGCGGCTCCTGCGGTCTGTCCGCCCACCGGCACTCCGGCGGCGGTCGTCCCCGGGGCGATCAGCACGAGCGAGCACACCGTGGCGGCGGCGACGACAGCGGCGACGGGCAGCCCGATCTTCAGCCACAGACGGCGAGGCTTGGGCGCCGGCTCGGCCGGTGCCCAGCGGACGTCGACGTGCCCACCCGATGCGGGCGTGCCGTCGGCGTCCTGGCGTGTGATGGTCTCGGACATCGATCTCCCCCGAGCTGCGGCCCGGCGTTCCCGACTCCACGGGGATCCGGGGTCTCGTCGCCAGGGCGAATGTCGCTTCCGAAAAGGGTACGCGACGTGGGCTGAATCCGGTTCACCGACCGCACAGATCGTGATAATCGGACACCGCCGTGCGGATGCGGTCGGTGGCGTCGGCGAGGCCGGTGGCGCCGTCGAGGTCGCCCGCCGCGGCATCCGCGGAGGCGTCCGCCAGAACGTCGAATCCGGCGCGGAGGTCGGCGACGATCGCCTCGACGCGTGCATTGTCGATCGATCCGGAGACCTGGCGCAGCGTCGTGCGGACGGCGGCGGTGGCCGTCGCGGCGGCGGCCGGGTCGGCGGCATCCGCCTCGGCGAAGTCGGTCATCGCACCGTCGACGGCGCCCGAGAGGGTCGCGCAGGCGGCGGCGACGGTCTGCGTGTCGTGCCTCGGGGCCGCCGGCGTGCACCCGACAGTGATGGCGGCGATCGCGGCGGCGACGAGGAGGGTGCCCGCGGCGCGGGCGGGGCGGAATGCGGACACGTCGGGCCTCCTCGGGTCGGAACCGTTCGAGCCTGTCACGTCTCCGCTGGAGGAACGGTGGACTCCGGGCTCCGGCCGAGCGGGTGGCAGCCCCGCACCGCGGGCCGTAGGGTGTGGCCATGCAGCGCACAACGGTGTGGTCGTGGCTCATCGGCGGTCTCCTGCTCGTCGGGCAGAGCGTGCTCGGCGTGCTCTCCGCCCTCGCCGCCCGCGCGGGAGACGCCGCCTCGGTACCGCTCGAACTCGGCGCCGCCGTGCTGGTCGCCGCCGCCTGCGTCGTCTATGCGTTCGGGTTGCGGCCCGAGGAGAGCGTCGTCGCCCGTCGGCCGGCGGGTGTGGTCATGCTGCTCTCGCTGGGCGGGTTCGTCCTGGTGCGCGCCGCGTGGTGGGCCGGCCCCACCGGGTACGCCGTCGGTGCGGAGCCGACCGCGGCGCTGAGTGTCATCGTCGCTTTCCTCCTGGCCATCGGGGGCGCGATCGCGATCCTCCGCATCGGGGTGATCCCGCGGCCGTGGAGTTGGATCCCGATCGCCGCCATCGGTCTGGGGCTCGGCCTCGCCACCATGTTCGCCGTCGCGACACTCGTGGCGCCGGGGGCCGGCGGTCCCGTCGGAGTGCTCCCTGCGTCGATCCCGGGTGTCGTCGGAATCATCTCGATCGTCCTGGCGGTCACGACGCAGCCGTCGCCGGCGCGGCCGTCGGCTTCACCGGCCGGCGCCGCCGTTCGTCACGGCTGAGGAGAGAAGACCTTGCCCGGGTTGAGGATCCCGGCCGGGTCGAAGACGGACTTGATCCCGCGCTGCAGCGACCACTGATCCTCGCCGAGCTCGTCCGCGAGCCAGCGGCTCTTCAGGACGCCGATGCCGTGTTCGCCGGTCAGGGTGCCGCCGAGGGCGATCGCCGCGCGGAACAGGTCGTCGGCCGCGCGCCAGACCTCGGCGGGCACCTCGTCGCCCTCGAAGATGAAGTTGGGGTGCAGGTTGCCGTCGCCGGCGTGACAGACCGTGGGGATCGTCAGCCCGTAGGCGGCTTCGATGCGGGCGATCTCGTCGAACATCGCCGGCAGCGCGCTCCGCGGCACGGACACGTCCTCGATCAACGCCGTTCCCAGCGTCTCCATCGCGGGGTGCATCGCCCGCCGCACCGCCCACAGCTGCGCGGCTTCCGCGTCGTCCGCGGCGAGCCGCACGGCTCCGCCGCTCGCGGCGAGGATGTCCGCGATCTCGGTCTGCTCGTATGCCGCGGCGGCTCCGTCGGTCTGCACGGTCAGCTGCGTCGCGCCGGGCGTCGGCGGGGCGAGACCGAGGAGCGCATGCGCGGCCGTCAGGCTCACGGCATCCATCAGCTCCATGATCGACGGCTGGATGCCGGCCGCGGTCACGGCGGCGGCTCCGGCGGCGGCGGCGCGGACGTCGGGGAAGCGGGCGGTGAGGGTCCGCGTCTCGCCGGGCACGAGCCGACGGAGCTTCAGGGTGGCGCCGACCACGACGCCCAGGGTGCCCTCCGAGCCGATCATGAGTGCCGTCAGGTCGTAGCCCGTGACGCCTTTGACGCTGCGATGACCCGTCGAGATGAGCCGCCCGTCGGCGAGGACGACATCGAGTGCGAGGACGGCGTCGCGGACGACTCCGTACTTCGCGCACAGCAACCCGCCCGCGCCCGTCGCGATGTTGCCGCCGACGGTCGAGATCTCGCGGCTGGCGGGGTCGGGTGCCCACCAGAGACCATAGGGGGCGAGGGTGCGCCCGAGGTCGGCGTTGAGGATGCCGGGTTCCACGACGGCGAGGAGGTCGTCCGGGCGGACCTCGAGTACGCGGTCCATGCCGCGCACCGACAGGGCGATTTCGCCGGCGCCGGTGTTCGCTCCTCCGGCGAGGCCCGTACCGGCGCCGCGGGTCACGACCGGCGTGCCCGTCGCGGTGGCGATCCGCATCGTGGTCTGGACGTCTGCGACGGATGCCGCGTGCACGACGGCGAGCGGTCGCCCGGCGGCGCGGTGCCCCGACTTGTCGGCGCGGGCCGCGTCGACGGCCGGATCGGAGGTGTCGACGCGCTCCCCGAGCGCCTCGCGCAGCAGAGCGACGACGTCGGTCACGACAGGCGGCGGCGACCCGCCAGGACGCCGACCACGACGGCGACGACGGCGAAGCCGAGACCGATCCAGGCCTGTCCTGCGCTCCACCAGGCGATCGTCGCCGACAGGTAGATGAGCAGCTCGACGAGTCCGCGCACGAAGGGGTGGACGCGGATCACGGCGCGCGGCGAGGCGAACAGGCCCCACACGATGAGCGTCGCGAGGGGCGCGGCGATTCCGAAGACGATGTTCCAGGGGAGGTCCCACGCAGTGAAGCCCCAGATCGCGAGTGATGCCACCGCGAAGAGGGTGCACAGGAAGCTGAGGAGGTCGAGGGCCGAGAGCCGCTCTGCGGTCGCGGTGGTCCCGGTGGCGGCGGGTGCCGTGGCGGCGGGTGCGGGCTCCGCGGGTCGTTCGGGGCGGACGTGGGGGAGCTCGGACATGCCTTGATTCTACGGGGGCCGTCGTGACGGCCGGAGTGTAACGAGTTTGTTAAGACTGCTTGCAAAAGCGGGTCACTCTCTTGCGGCATCCGTATTCGTAAGGCTTACTAACAAACATGCCGAGCCCGACCCGATCCGCAGCCGTGACCCGCTCCCGACGTGCCGCGGGCAAGATCCTCCCCGAGCACGCCCGTGCCCACAATCGCGCACTGGTGCTGCAGTCGCTCTTCTCCGCAGGGGCGATGAGCCGCGCCGATCTCGCGCGCGAGACCGGACTCACCCGGGTCACCATCTCGGATCTCGTGGGGTCGCTCATGGAGGACGGGTACGTCGTCGAGCAGGGTGTGCGGGAGGCATCCGGCCCCGGCAAGCCCGCCATGCTCGTCGACATCGCGCGCGACGGTCATCGCATCGTCGGACTCGACCTGTCGGGCAGCGAGAGCCTCGTCGGCGCGGTGCTCACCCTCGACGGCGAGATCGTCGCACGCCACAGCGTCCCGGTCCCCGCCCGGCAGAGCGAGGTCCTCGACGCGATCGTCGCCCTCGCCCGCACGGTCGTCGCCGACGCCCATGCCCCGGTCCTGGGTCTCGGCGTCGGGACACCGGGCGTCGTCGACGACCGCGGCGTCGTCCTCGCGGCGCCCGGCTTCGGGTGGGCGGATCTCGACCTCGCCGGGACCCTCGAGCGCGACCTCGGACTCCCCGTGCTCGTCGCCAACGACGCGAACGCCGCAGTCCTCGCCGAGCACACGTTCGGCGGCGCCGGCGACGACGTGATCCTCGTCCGCGTCGGCCGCGGTGTCGGCGCGGGCCTCCTCACCGGGGGAGAGCCGCTCGCCGGTGCCCGCTTCGCCGCCGGCGAGATCGGCCACGTCACCGTCGGCACCGACGGCGGACCCGCCTGCGCCTGCGGCAAGATCGGATGCCTCGAAGCCTGGCTCGCCGTCCCCGCACTCACCGAGCGCATCGCCGCCACCGGCGACCCCGACAGCGTCCTGCGCGACGCCGGCGAGCGGCTCGGCATCGCCCTCGCGCCCATCGTCGGAGCGCTCGACCTGTCGGAGATCGCGCTCTCCGGCCCCGCCGACCTGCTCGGCGGGGCGCTCGCCGAGGCCGCGGCCGAGACGGTCCGCACCCGCACCCTCGCCACGTTCCACGACGGGCTCCAGGTGCGGATGTCGACCCACAGCGAGGACATCGTCCTGCGCGGTGCGGCCGTCATGGTCCTCTCCGGTCGCCTCGGAGTGTCCTGACCCGCACCACCCGCATCCGCGACGACCCGTCCGGGCCGCCGCATCCCCACACAGTGAAGGAACCGCTATGAAGAAGACCCTCGGAGCACTGTCGCTCCTCGGCGCATCAGCCCTCGTCCTCTCCGGCTGCGCCGGTGGCGGGACGCCCACCGGCGGGAGCGCCGAGACCGGCGACCTGACCGTCTGGCTGGTCGGCACCGACACGCCCCAGGACGCGCGCGACTATCTGAAGAAGACGTTCGAAGACCAGAACGACGGCTGGACCCTCACGATCGAGGAGAAGACGTGGGCCGACACCGGTGAGGCGTACGTCGCCGCGCTCTCGTCCAACGACGCGCCCGACATCGTCGAGGTCGGCAACACGCAGGCGCCGGGATTCATCTCGCAGGGCCTGTTCGCCGACCTCTCCGGCATCCAGGACGACCTCGGGGGCGACGACATGCTGACGAGTTTCGTCGACCTCGGGTCGGAGGACGGCACGCTCTACGCAGCGCCGTACTACGCCGGATCGCGCGTCGTGTTCTACTCGCCCGCCAGCTACTCCGGAGAGGTCCCGACGACGCTCGCCGACTACGTGAAGGCCGGCATCGACGGGACCACTGCAACGAAGTCGGGCATCTACGCCCCCGGCAAGGACTGGTACAACGCCCTGCCCTACATCTGGGCCAACGGCGGCGAGATCGCCACCCTCGACGGCGAGAAGTGGGTCGGCGGATTCTCGAGCGAAGGCGGGATCGCGGGCCTCACGATGCTGCAGAACGTCTACACGAACGCGACCATCGCCCCCGCCGACTCCGACGAGACCGACCCGCAGGTGCCGTTCTGCGCCGGCGAGGTCGGGTTCCTCTCGGCGCCGGCGTGGGTGAAGTGGTCGATCCTCGCGGCCGCCGACGCCGAAGCGCCCGGATGCCCCGACGAGGCCGGTAAGGACCTGGCGGCGTTCGCCCTGCCCGGCATGAGCGCCGGCGAGGTCGCCCCGGTCTTCGCGGGCGGCTCGAACATCGCGGTCGCCGCGAAGTCGGACGCGCAGGACAAGGCGCAGGCGGCGCTGGAGATCATCCTGTCGGAGGGGTACCAGAAGATCCTCGCCGAGAACGGGCTGATCCCCGCGCGCACCTCGTTCGCGCAGTACCTGCCCGACGACGCCATCACCGCCGAGGCGGCCAAGGCCGCGGCATCCTCCAAGGCGGTCCCGGCGAGCCCCAAGTGGGCCGAGGTCGAGTCGGCCGGCGTCATCAAGGACGCGCTCGTGAAGATCGCGCAGGGAGGCGACGTCACCCAGATCGCCACCGCCCTCGACGGTCAGATCGAAGCGATCCTCAACTCCTGACCGACCTGTGCAGGGGGCGGTCGTCCCCCGGCTGCCCCCTCACCCTGCACGGAGACGATGATGTCCGGAACCCTCACACGCCCCGCCCCGCCGGCGCCGCCACGCGATCGCCTCGCCACCGCGGCCCGCGAGCGCGGCCGCCGTCGCAAGGACGGCGCGGCGGCGCTCACCCTGCTCGGCCCCTCCCTCGTCATCCTCGCGGTGATGGTCGGTTACCCCGCGGTCCTGATGGTCGTCCAGTCGTTCACCGACTACTCGATCCGCGACAAGGTGCAGGGGACTCTTCCCGACGTGGTCGGCCTGGACAACTACCTCGAGGTGTTCACCGCGTCCGACTTCCCGGCGGTGCTCGTGCGCAGCCTCGGGCTCATGCTCGTCATGACCGTGCTGATCGTCGGGCTCGGCGCACTCGTCGCGGTGCTCATGACACGACTCACCCGCGGCTGGCGCCTGCTGGTGTCGATCGGGCTGCTCCTCGCGTGGGCGATGCCGCCGCTGGCGGCGACCACCGTCTGGGGGTGGATCTTCGACGCGCAGTACGGCCTCGTGAACTGGCTGCTCGACTCCGTCACCGGGTCCACGGACTTCACGAACCACTCCTGGCTCCTCGACCCCTGGTCGTTCTTCGCCGTCCTCACGATCATCGTCGTGTGGCAGGGGGTCCCCTTCGCCGCCTTCACCCTCTATGCCGCGCTCGGCCAGGTTCCGGGCGAGGTCCTCGAGGCGGCGTCGCTCGACGGCGCGACCGGGCTGCAGCGGTTCCGCCTCGTGGTCTACCCGTACCTGCGGAACGTGGTGACCGTCGTCGTCGTCCTGCAGGTGATCTGGAACCTCCGGATCTTCACGCAGGTGTACACGCTGCAGCAGCGCGGTGGGCTCGTCTCGGAGACGAACGTCCTCGGCACCTACATCTTCCGTCAGGGGGTGGGCGAGTTCGGGGTGACCAGCGCGATCGGCGTGCTCACCGTCATTCTCCTGCTCGCCCTGTCCTGGGGATACGTCCGGACGACCCTCAAGGAGGAGGAGCTGTGAGCACGCAGATCACGCCTGCCGCGCAGCTGGCGACCGTCGGCGTCGACGAGGTCGCCGGCCGGGTCGGCGACGCGCGGACGCCCGTCGCGGGATCGCTCGCCGCACGGCGGCGTCGCCGCTCACCGCTCGGCCGCGTGGTGCTCAACGTCGCCGCGCTCGTCGTCTTCGCGTGCTCGGTGTTCCCCGTCTACTGGATGCTGAACATGTCGTTCACGAGCGGCGAATCGATCATCAGCCGTACGCCGAGCTTCCTGCCGCTGGACTTCACGCTCCGCAACTACGAGACGGCGTGGACGCGACCCGCAGCGCCCGGGCAGACCGATTTCCTGCACGGACTGATCAGTTCGGGTCTCGTCACGGTCGGCGTCCTCGTGGTCACCCTCCTCGTCGCGTTCCTCGCCTCGATCGCGGTCGCCCGCATCCGCTTCCGGGGACGCCGCTCGTTCATCGTCTCGGTCCTCATCGTGCAGATGATCCCGGGTGAGGCGATGATGTTCACGATCTACGGGATGATCGACGACTGGCGGCTCATGAACACGCTCGTGGGGCTCGGCATCGTCTACGTCGCCGCGGTCGTCCCGTTCACGATCTGGACCCTGCGCGGGTTCGTCGCGGGGGTTCCGGTCGACCTCGAAGAGGCGGCCATGATCGACGGGTGCACGCGCTCGCAGGCGTTCTGGAAGGTCACCTTCCCGCTCCTCGCTCCGGGTCTCGTCGCCACCGGCGTCTTTGCCTTCATCCAATCGTGGAACGAGTTCACGATGGCGCTCCTGCTGCTGCGGGGCCAGAACCTGACGCTGCCGCCGTGGCTCCTGTCGTTCCAGTCCGCGACCGAGGCGACCAACTGGGGCGCAGTGATGGCGGCATCCACCCTCATCTCCATCCCTGTCGTCGTCTTCTTCCTCATCGTGCAGGGGCGGATGTCGGGCGGGCTCGTCTCGGGCGCCGTAAAGGGCTGACATGCGCGTCGGAATCGACGTCGGCGGCACGAAGACGCTGGCCGTCGCGGTGGATGACGGCGGTCGCGTCGTCGCGACCGACCGCCGCGCGACCGGGCGGGGAGCCGAGGCCGTCGTCGACGGGATCTGCGCGGCCGTGCACGCCGTGCTCGGCGACGCGCCGCCGGGCCCGGTCGGAGTCGGCATGCCGGGGCAGGTCTCGCCCGGCGGCGTCGTCCGGCACGCGCTGAACCTCGGGATCGGGAGCGTCGACCTGGCCGAGGCCGTCGGCGCCCGGATCGGTGTGCGGCCCGTCGTCGAGAACGACGTGCGCGCCGCCGCCGTGGGCGCGGCCGCCCTTCTGCCGGCAACGGACTCGCTCGCCTACCTGAACCTCGGGACGGGCGTCGCCGCGGGGATCGTCCGGGCCGGGATGCCGTGGCGCGGCGCGCGTGGCGCCGCCGGCGAGATCGGGCATCTCAGCGTCGACCCCGCGGGGCCGGTCTGCCCCTGCGGGCAACGCGGATGCATCGAGGCGCTCGCCGGCGGCGCCGGGGTCGCCGCGCGGTGGGGGAAGCCGTCGCCGCTCCCCGTCGCCGAGGTGTTCGACTGCGCGGATGCGGGCGACCCGCTCGCCCGGACGCTGCGGGCGGATCTGGTCCGTGGCGTGGCCGCCGCGGTGCAGGTGCTCGTGCTCACGGCCGACGTCGAGCTCGTCGTCCTCGGCGGCGGGGTGTCGCGTCTGGGTGAGCGGGTGTTCGCGCCGGTGCGCACGGCGCTTCGGGCCGCGGCATCCGGGTCGGCCTTCCTCGCCTCGCTCGATCTGGCGGAACGGCTCGCCCCGGTGCCCGCGGGCGAGCCCGTCGGCGCGGTCGGTGCCGCACTGCTGGCGGGGTCGCCCGTCGGGGTCGCGCCGGGACTCTGATCGATGTGCTGGTCGGTATTCAGTCTCGACGCGAGTCCGCTGGGCGTGCGGGGGCGGATCCCCGGGCGTCAGCTCAGCGGCCGCACCGATCGGGACTGCATACCGAATGCGGCGTCTGACCGGCGATCGGAGGGAGCCGCGGCTCAGACCGTCCCGGAGAAGACCCGCCGCACGTGCAGATCGGCGCTCAGGAGCACCGCGTCGGCGACGGCGCCGACGGCGAGGGAGCCGAGCTCCGGCCGACCGATGGTGCGCGCCGGCGTCGCGGTGAGCGCGGCGACGGCGTCGGGCAGTGCCACGCCCGCCGCGACGGCGGTGCGGAGCGCGGCATCCTGCGTCAGGGTGGAACCTGCGATCGTCCCGTCGGCCAGGCGCGCGACACCCGCGTCGACCGTGACCGACAGCGACCCGAGAAGGTAGGTCCCGTCCGCGGCGCCGGCGGCGGCCATCGCGTCGGTCACGAGCGCGATCCGGCCCGGGGCAGCGGCGAACAGCATCCGGATAACGTCGGGGTGCAGGTGCACGCCGTCGGCGAT
Organism: Microbacterium sp. MDV22-iso44; assembly: GCF_058629135.1. Taxonomy (NCBI): domain Bacteria; kingdom Bacillati; phylum Actinomycetota; class Actinomycetes; order Micrococcales; family Microbacteriaceae; genus Microbacterium; species Microbacterium sp. MDV22-iso44. The sequence goes on along the minus strand of NZ_JBZVWS010000001.1, from coordinate 1,272,398 downwards.
GACCTCGAGGGTCACGCGGGGGTCGCCGGTCGCGGCGCCGACCGGTCCCGGGGCGCGGTGGTGGAGTCCCGGCATCGCATTGAAGGCGTGGGTGAGGAGGGTGGCGCCTGCGTCGAACGCGCGGCGCGTGGCCTCGACGTCGGCATCGGTGTGACCGACCGCGACGACGACGCCGGCCGCGGCGAACTGGGCGATCGCGTCGTGCCCGCCGGGCAGTTCGGGCGCGAGCGTCACCTGCACGAGCGAGCCGTGCGCCGCTTCGATCAGCGCGGCGACGGCCTCGGGCGTGGGGGTGAGGAGAAGGGCAGGATCGTGGGCACCGTGGTGCGCCGGGTCGAGGAACGGGCCCTCCAGGTGCGCGCCGAGGACCGAGGCATCCGCTTCCGCGAGCTCGGCGATCGCACCGAGACGGGTCGCGAGGTCGGCGGGGGAACCGGCGACCAGCGAGATGACGGCGCGCGTCGTGCCGTACGCGAGGTGCGTCGCCCGGGCGACGCGGATCGCCTCGATGCCGTCCTCGTGCGCGCGACCGCCTCCGCCGTGCCCGTGCAGGTCGACGAAACCGGGCGTGAGCACCGCGCCCGACGCATCGACGACCTCGTCGGCGCCGAGCGAGCGCCACGAATCCCCGGTGCCGGATGCCGCGACCCGTCCGGCCTCGACGCGGATCCACGCGTCCGGGGTCTCCGCGCCGGCGTCGATCAGCCGGGCGGAGTGGATGATGCGGGTCACGTCGTCCACGGGACCTCCGCGAGGGCGGGGAAGCGGATGCCGAGCGAAGTCCAGAGCGGCCCGAGCTCGCCGACCCGCGCGCGGAACGAGTCCCACGTGCGCTCGGGGCCGGTGGCGGCGGACCACGCGATCTCGGCCGCGGCCGCGATGCGGGGGAAGGCGAGTGCGTCGATGTCGGCGAGGCTCGCGACGGTCTCGGTCCACAGCGGAGCCTCGACGCCGAGGATGGCGTCCTCGACGAGACCGTCGACGACCGCGGTCGGCTCCCACGAGTACGCGCGCTCGACGCTCGTCGCGCCGTTCGCCCAGGTGAGACCCAGGGGTGCGTCGTCGGTCGGCTTCATGTCGAGGTAGATCGCGTCGGCAGGCGAGAGGATGACGCGGCCGCCGCGCTCGGCGAAGGCGCGGGCGTGCCGGGGCGCGGCATCCGTCGGCGTCGCGAAGCCCCAGTACTGGCCGATCGTGCCGGGAGCCAGGCCCGCGACGGCGCCGGCCTCATGCCAGGCGATCGGCGTCTTGCCGAGGTCGGCGATGACGGCGCTCGCACGCGTGACGAAGTGCGCGAAGTCCTCGGGCGTCGTCCCGTGGGACTCGTCGCCGCCGAAGTGCAGCCAGGGTCCCGGGGTGAGCCCGGCGAGTTCGGCGAAGACGTCGCGCATGAAGGCATACGTCGCCTCGTCGTGGACGCGGAGCGACGAGAAGCCGACCGCGGTGCCGGTGTACGGCTCGCCCTCGACGGGGATCGCGCCTTCGGTGATGACGTCCGTGACCGGCGCCTCGGCGATCTCCGGGTAGGCGAGGGCGACGGCGTGCGTGTGTCCCGGCATGTCGAACTCGGGGACGACGGTCATGTGACGGGATGCCGCGTACGCGACGATCTCGCGGTACTCGTCCTGCGTGTAGAAGCCTCCGGGAGCCCCGTCGACCGCGGTCGTCGAAGCCCTCTCGGTGAGCTCGGGACGCGAGCGCAGCTCGAGCCGCCAGCCCTGGTCGTCCGAGAGGTGCAGGTGCAGGACGTTGAGCTTCAGCGATGCGGCGCGGTCGATGTACGCCCGCACCGTGTCGACTCCGTGGAAGTGGCGCGCGACGTCGAGCATGACCCCGCGGTACGCGAACCGCGGGGCGTCCGCGATGCGGACGGCCGGCACCACCCAGCGCTCGCCGTCACGACGGACGAGCTGGCCGAGCGTCTGCACGCCGGAGAAGAGGCCCGCGGCATCCGCTCCCGTGATCCGGATGCCGGTGGCCGCCGCCTCGAGGACGTACGACTCCGCGGGGCCGCCGTCCCGCACGTCGAGCACGATGCCGTCGCCGTCCGGCAGGTCGAGGCCCGTGCGCGCGGCGACGAGGGAGCGGAGGGCGGTCGCGGCATCCGTCTCGCCCGTCAGGCCGGCCCCGGCGAGGTCGAAGGCGGGCCCGTTCTGGACGGCGACGTCCGCGGGGAAGGGCACGAGGGGGAGGGGCACCGGAGCCACCGCCGTTCTGTAAGGTGTCCTAACAAAACCGATCGGGCCAGCCTATCAGCGGCCCCATCCGTTATGCTCGCATTGTCGCGACTGGCGTTGAGGTGGGCTACCACCGGGGAGCGATTGACACGGCATTCGACCGCGCGCCTGGGCCGATGCGAGATTCCTCATCCCGAAAGCCGTCGTCAGGAGATCGTCATGACCCATTCGCTGTTCAACGCCCCCCTCTCCGAGGTCGATCCCGAGATCGCCGATGTGCTCGAGCGGGAGCTCGACCGTCAGCGAGGGTTCCTCGAGATGATCGCCTCCGAGAACTTCGTTCCCGTCTCGGTGCTGCAGTCGCAGGGCTCAGTCCTCACCAACAAGTACGCCGAGGGATACCCCGGCCGCCGCTACTACGGCGGCTGCGAGGTCGTCGACGTCGCCGAGGAGCTCGCGATCGAGCGCGCCAAGGCCCTCTTCGGCGCCGGGTTCGCCAACGTGCAGCCCCACTCGGGTGCGTCGGCCAACGCCGCCGTCCTGCACGCGATCGCCCGCCCCGGCGACACGCTGCTCGGCCTCTCGCTCGACCACGGCGGCCACCTCACCCACGGCATGAAGATCAACTTCTCGGGCCGCCTGTACGACATCGTCGCGTACGGCGTCGACGCCGAGACCTCGCTCGTCGACATGGACGAGGTCCGCCGTCTCGCGATCGAGCACAAGCCGAAGGTCATCATCGCCGGCTGGTCGGCCTACCCCCGTCAGCTCGACTTCGCCGCCTTCCGCGCGATCGCCGACGAGGTGGGCGCCCTCCTCTGGGTCGACATGGCGCACTTCGCCGGTCTCGTCGCCGCGGGCCTGCACCCGTCGCCCATCCCGCACGCGCACGTCGTCTCGACCACCGTGCACAAGACGATCGGCGGTCCCCGCTCGGGCCTCATCCTCTCGAACGACGCCGACATCGCGAAGAAGATCAACACCGCGGTCTTCCCCGGCCAGCAGGGCGGGCCTCTGATGCACGTGATCGCGGCGAAGGCGACCGCGTTCAAGCTCGCGATGACCCCGGAGTTCAAGGAGCGCCAGGAGCGCACGCTCCGGGGAGCCGCGATCCTCGCCGATCGCCTCACCCAGGACGACGTCACGGGCGCCGGCATCGCCGTGCGCTCGGGCGGCACCGACGTGCACCTCGTCCTCGTCGACCTCCGCGACGCCGCGATCGACGGCAAGCAGGCCGAAGACCTGCTGCACGACATCCGGATCACGGTGAACCGCAACGCGGTCCCGAACGACCCGCGTCCGCCGATGGTCACCTCGGGTCTGCGGATCGGCACGCCGGCGCTCGCGACCCGCGGCTTCGGCGACGCCGAGTTCACCGAGGTCGCCGACGTCATCGCGCTCGCGCTGCTGCCGGGTGCTGACCACGAGGCGCTCCGCGCGCGCGTCGCGAAGCTCGCCGAGGCGTTCCCGCTCTACCCCGGCCTCCAGCAGTGACCCCCGGCATCCGGCCCCTCCTCCGACCGCGAGACTGCACGCACGCCTCGAGACAGTGGTCCTTGACCGCAGTCTCGAGCTCCCCGTGCAGTCTCGCGGGCGAGGGGCGACGACAGGAGGCATCATGACCGCGGCGGTCCTCGACGGCAAGGCCGCCTCGGCGGCGATCAAGACGGAGCTCGCCGAACGCGTCGCGGTGCTGAAGGAGCACGGCGTGACGCCCGGCATCGCCACCGTCCTCGTGGGCGCGGACCCGGCATCCCAGCTCTACGTCGGGATGAAGCACCGCCAGTCCGAGGCGATCGGGATGAACTCGATCCAGCGCGAGCTGCCCGCCGACGCGACGCAGGAGCAGGTCGAAGCGCTGATCGACGAGCTCAACGCCGACCCCACCTGCCACGGGTACATCGTGCAGCTGCCGCTGCCGAAGCACCTCGACACCGACCGGATCCTCGAGCGGATCGATCCCGAGAAGGATGCCGACGGCCTCCACCCGACGAACCTCGGTCGCCTGGTGCTCAACGTCAACACCCCGATCACGTCGCCGCTGCCGTGCACGCCCCGCGGCGTCATCGAGCTGCTGGTGCGGAACGGCTACGACCTGGCCGGAAAGCACGTCGTCGTCGTCGGTCGCGGTGTCACGATCGGCCGATCGATCGGCCTGCTGCTCACGCGCCGCGAGTACAACGCGACCGTCACGCTCACCCACACCGGCACGACCGACCTCGGCGCGCACCTGCGCGAAGCCGATGTCATCGTCGCCGCGGCGGGCGTGAAGCACATCGTCACGGCCGAGCACGTGAAGCCCGGCGCGGCGGTGCTCGACGTCGGCGTCACCCGCGAGGACGACCCCGAGACCGGCAAGAGCCGCGTCTACGGCGACGTCCACCCGGACGTCACGGAGGTCGCCGGCTGGGTATCGCCGAACCCCGGCGGCGTCGGCCCGATGACGGTCGCCCTGCTCATGACCAACGTCGTCGAGGTCGCCGAGCGCGCTGCGGGCCTGCGCGTCTGACGTGTGCTTGTGAACGAGGGATGCCGGGTGCCGCCCGGCATCCCTCGCCTTCGTTGACGGGCACCGCTCGCCTGTCGCGATGTGCGGTGGCGTGCGGCGTGTTGTGACAGGGGAAGCCCGGCGGGGAGTCCTGCGCCGCGGGTGCGCGGCCGCGCTGCTCGCCTGTCGCGATGTGCGATGGCGTGCGGCGTGTTGTGACAGGGGAAGCCCGCGGGGGCCCTGCGCCGGGGAAGCCCGCGGGGGCGCTGCGCCGCCGCTCGCCTGTCGCGATGTGCGGTGGCGCGCGGCGTGTTGTGACAGGAGAAGCGCGCGCCGGGGCGTCAGGCGGTGAAGCGGGCGAGGAAGGCGCGGGTGCGTGCTTCCTGCGGATACCGCAGCACGGACGACGGCGGACCCTCCTCGACGATCGTGCCGGCGTCGAGGAACACGACGCGATCGGCGACGTCGCGCGCGAACGCCATCTCGTGCGTCGCCATCAGGATCGTCGCGCCCTCCGACGCCAGGTCACGGACGAGCTCGAGGACCTCGCCGACGAGCTCCGGGTCGAGCGCCGAGGTGATCTCGTCGAGGAGCAGCACCTCGGGGTCGGTCGCGATCGCGCGGGCGATGGCGACGCGCTGCTGCTGACCGCCCGACAGCCGGTCGGGGTGATCCTTCGCCTTGTCGGCGAGCCCGACGCGGGCCAGCAACTCGGCCGCGCGGGCTTCGGCGTCGCGGCGCGGCATCCGGTGCACCACGCGCGAGGCGAGCGTGACGTTGTCGAGCACGGACAGATGCGGGAAGAGGTTGAAGCTCTGGAACACGGCGCCCAGGCGCGCTCGCACGCGGTTGCCGTCGACCCGCGGGTCGGAGATGTCCTCGTCGCCGAGGAAGATCTGCCCGTCGTCGATGGGCTCCAGCAATCCCAGGCACCGCAGCAGCGTCGACTTGCCCGATCCGCTCGCGCCGATGAGCGCGACGACCTCGTGCGCACCGAGCGTCACATCGACGCCCTTCAGCACGTCCCGGTCACCGAAGGACTTGCGGATGCCGGTCGCCGTCAAGATCCCGCTCACAGCACCGATCCTGACTGCTCGCGCTCGCGGAGCCTCGCCGTGTACCAGTCCGTCAGGCGGATCGTGGGGATCGCCAGGAGGATGAAGAGGATGCCTGCCACGACGTACGGCGTGAAGTTGTAGGTCGTCGCGACGACGCCCTTCGCCCGCGCGATCGCGTCGAGGCCCGCGATGATCGAGATGAGCCCGACGTCCTTCTGCATCGAGATGAAGTCGTTCATGAGCGCGGGTGTCATCTTGCGGAGAGCCTGCGGCAAAACGACGCGGCGGAGCGTCTGCACATGGTTCAGGCCGAGCGCACGGGCGGCGAGGCGCTGAGAGGGGTGCACCGAGTCGATGCCGGCGCGGATCACCTCGGCGACGTAGGCCGAGTATGTGAGCGTGACGGCGAGGATGCCGAGGAACAGCTCGTCGATCCGCTCGCCGACGATCGTCGGCAGCCCGAACCCGACGAGGTAGAGCACGATGATGAACGGCAGCCCGCGGAACAGATCGGTGTAGCCCGCCGCCAGGGTCCGCACGGGAAAGAAGACCGGGCCCCGGAGAGTGCGCAGGAGTGCGATCACGAGCGCGACGCCGCCGACCGTGAAGATCGAGATGCCGAGCACCGTCAGGTTGAGGAGGAAGCCCTCCCACACCTTCGGCAGCGCCTCGATGGCGACAGCGGGGTCGAAGAAGGCCCGCTGGACCTTCGCCCAGCCCTCCGTGTTGATGACGAACGCCCACACGATCACCGCGAACGCGGCCGTCGAGAGGATCGCGATGAGCACGGACCGTCGCTCCCGCCCGCGCCGATAGGCGCGACGGTCGAGCTCGAGTGCGCTCGGGATGCTGGTACTCACGGATCGACGCTAGCGCGTCCTCACGGGCGCTTCGTCACTGGAGCTTCGTCACGCCTTCGGTGAGACCCGACAGCCATTCCTTCTCGAGCTCCGCCAGGGTGCCGTCCTCCCGGAGGGCGTCGACGGCCGCGCTCACCGCGGGGGTCAACGGCGAGTCCTTGGCGAGCAGCAGGCCCCACTGGTCCTCGACGCCGACCTTCGGGAGCTCGCCGACGATGAAGGAGTCGGTGATGTACGCGGTGACCGCGACGTAGGCGGTCGGGGTGTCGAGGACGACGGCATCCACCTGTCCGGCGCTGAGGGCCGCGGTGGCGTCCTCGTTCGAGTTGTAGAGCTTCGGGGTGAGCCCGAGGTCGAGCGCGTCGAGCGTCAGAGCGCTCGTCGAGTTCGCCATGGCGCCGATCGTGATGTCCTTGAGCCCGGCGAGGTCGGTCACGCCGTCGGCCTTGCCGCCCTTGAGGGCGATGATCGACTGGCTCGCGGAGTAGTACGGCGACGAGAAGTCGACGCCCTTCTTGCGGTCGTCGGTGATCGTGTACTGCTGCAGGTTCACGTCGAAGCTCTTGGGGCCGGGCGCGATCGCCGCCTCGAAGCTCGTGCGGACCCACTCGACGTCGTCCTTCGCGAAGCCGAGCTTGTCGGCGACGGCGTAGGCGACGGCGGCCTCGAAGCCCTTGCCCGACTCAGGCTTGTCGTCGTAGACGTAGGGCTCGTAGGCGGTCTCGCCGGTGGCGACGGTGAACTTGCCGGGGGTGACGTAATCGTCGGGCGAGGGAGTCGCACCGGCGGACGACCCGGCACCCGGGGCCGCGTTCGAGGCGCAGCCTCCGAGGAGGAGGGCGAGGGCCGCGGCGGACGCGACGAGTGCGGTGCGCAGGGCGGGACGACGGGACATGAGGGCCTCCGGGGGCGCCGAGGGTGCTCGGACGAGGGGGTCGGGTTGGCATCGCCGCGTGATCGCGGAGAGCCGCTGATCATTCTCGCGCGCAGACGGATGCCGCGGGTCCTGCGGCGACGCTTTGTTACACGCCCGTCACCCCAGGGCGATTGAGAGGATGGGGGGATGATCCCTGCGCGCACGCTCCTCATCGGTTCCGGTCGCATCGGAACGCGGGTGGCGGAGGAGCTCCGGCGCGCGGGCGGCGAGGTCGTCACGCTGCGGCGGTCGGCGGCATCCGATTCGGACGGCTGGCGACACATCGCCGCGGACCTGTCCCGGCCGCTCACCGAGTCGCTGCCGGCGGTCGACGCGGTCGTCGTGACGCTGCCGCCGGGCGAGGAGCAAGGTTTTCTCGCCGGCGCGATCGGCCGCGTCGCAGAAGCGTTGCCCGAGCGGCCGGCACGCACGATCTGGGTGTCGTCGACGCGGGTGTTCGAGGGGTACGGCGACGAGCGGCCGCTGGACGAGAACGACGAGCCGCGGCCGCGCAGCGATCGAGCCCAGCAGCTCGTCGACGGGGAGGAGCGCGCGGTCGAGCTGTTCGGCGCGACCATCCTGCGACCCGCGGGCATCTACGGACCGGGACGTGACCGGCTCATCCGCCAGGTGCTCGCCGGCACCCCGGTGGATCACGACCGCCGGACCAACCGCATCCACGAGACCGACGTCGTCCGCACGATCCTCACGCTGCTGCGGGCCGACGAGGTGCCCGCCGTCCTCCACGCCGTCGACCGGCGGCCGGCGACGCTCGGCGAGGTCGTGAGCTTCCTCGCCGAGCGCCTCGGCGTGCCGGTGCCGCCTCGCGGCGAACCCGCCGAGCGGCGCGGGACGATCCTCGACGGCACGCGCCTCACCGAGGTCGTCGACGGCCTCGCCTACCCGACGTTCGAGGACGGCTACGGAGAGATGCTCGCGCAGCGCGGCTGAGCCCTGGCGGATGTCGGCGGCCCGCGCGAAGATGCCGACATGACGCGCGCGCAGGAGATCCTCGACTGGCTGCGGGACTCGGACCCGTCACTGCGGTGGCAGGTAGAGCGGGATCTCCTGGGCGTGCCGCCCGAGCAGTGGGAGGTCACGCGGGCACGCGTGACCACCGAGGGGAACGGAGCCACGCTCCTCGCGCAGCAGGGGGAGGACGGGCAGTGGGAGGGCGGCGCGTACTTCCCGGCCGGGTTCTTCGGCAGCCCCGAGTCAGAGATGCCCGGCCAGCCGTGGACGGCCACGACCTGGACGCTCAAGGATCTGCGCGAGTGGGGAGTGCCGGCATCCGCTCTCGGGGACACCGCGGCGAAGCTCGACCGCAACAGCCGCTGGGAGTACGACGACCTGCCGTACTGGGGTGGGGAGGTGGACGTCTGCATCAACGCGTTCACGCTCGGGACGGGAGCGTGGCTCGGCGCCGACGTCTCGGCGCTCGCCGCATGGTTCCCCGAGCATCAGCTCGCCGACGCCGGCTGGAACTGCGAGGCCGAGGAGGGTGACTCGGTCCGCGGGTCGTTCCACTCGACGCTCAATGCCGTCCGCGGCATGCTCGCCTACGAGCAGTTCACCGGCGACACGGCGCTGCGCGACAGCCGGCACCGCGGCGAGGAGTACCTCCTCGAACGGCGCCTGGCGTACCGGCTGTCGACGGGAGAGGTCGTCGGCAGCTTCGTCACCGACTTCGTCTACCCCAACCGGCACCGCTACAGCGCGCTCGCGGCGCTCGATCATTTCCGGGATGCCGCTCTCCAGGCCGGCACCCCGCCGGACCCGCGGCTCGCCGAGGCGATCGAGATGGTCCGCGCGGCGCGGCACGCCGACGGCACGTGGCACCAGGGACGCACGCTCGAGGGCAGGCGCTGGTTCGACATCGACGCACCCGAGCGTCAGCCGTCGCGGTGGCTCACCTTCCTCGCGCTCCGGGTCCTCCAGTGGTGGGATGCCGCCCGCTGACGACCGCGCGGTGGCTCAGCCGCCGGCGCGACCCCATCGGGCCGCGAGCGCCTCGGACCCGCGGGCGAGGAGGGTGACGTCGGCGCCGACCAGCACGAAGGACGCGCCCTCGTCGAGGTAGCGTTGCGCGGCATCCGGATCGAAGGCGTTGACGCCCACGGGCTTTCCCGACGCACGGACGGCGGCGAACGCGTCGAGGACGGCTGCGACCACATCGGGATGCGTCTGCGCGCCGAGGAGCCCCATCGACGCCGCGAGGTCGCTCGGGCCGACGAAGACCCCGTCGATCCCGTCGACCGCGGCGATCTCGGCGGCGTTCCGGACACCCTCGACCGTCTCGACCTGCACGAACAGGGAGACGTGGCGGTCGGCGTCGGCGAGGTAGTCCTCGACGCGATTCCACCGGCCGGAGCGGGCGAGCGCGGACCCGACGCCGCGGCGTCCGTGCGGGGGATACCGCACCGCGGCGACGAGCTCCGCCGCCTGCGCCGCCGTGTCGACCATCGGCACGAGGATGTTCTGCGCGCCGATGTCGAGCACCTGCTTGATCGTCACGACGTCGCCGAACGGCACGCGCACCACCGCCGTCACGGGGGCGGCGGCGACGGCCTGCAGCTGCGCGAGCACCGACTCGAGCCCGTTCGGGGAGTGCTCCATGTCGATCAGCAGCCAGTCGAGGCCCGCGCCCGCGCAGATTTCGGCGACGAGCGGCGACCCGGAGCACACCCACATGCCGGCGAGGGGACGGTCGGCATCCGTCAGCGCTTCGCGGAACGTCGGGTTCAGATGAAACGGCATTCGATCACTCCCATCGGCCCATAGTCGCAGCGCACCTCGTCGCCCCGCGACACCCACACCGGCCGCGTGAACGAGCCGGCGAGGATGATCTCGCCCGCCTCGAGACGTGCGCCGTGCTGGTGGATCTTGTTGGCGAGCCACGCGACGCCCGTCGCGGGGTGGCCGAGGACACCCTGCGCGACACCGGTCTCCTCGATCTCGCCGTTGCGTGAGAGCACCCCCGGCACCCAGCGCAGGTCGATCTCGTCGGGGCGGCGGTGTTCGATGCCGAGAACCATTGCACCGTAGGCGGCGTTGTCGCTGATCGTGTCGACGATCGTGCGGCCCTCGAGTTCGATGTGCGAGTTCAGCACTTCGAGCGCGGGTACGGCGTAGTCGATCGCCGCGAGGGCGTCCTCGAGCGTGCAGTCGGGGCCTTCGAGCGGGCTCGCGAGGACGAAGGCGAGTTCGACCTCGATCCGGACGTTCGAGAAGTGGTCGACGGGGATGCTGTCGCCCGAGCGGTAGACGGTGTCGTCGAACATGACCCCGTAGTCGGGCTCGGTGATCCCCGTCGCCTGCTGCATCGCCTTGGAGGTCAGCCCGATCTTGCGACCGACGAGGCGCCGGCCCGACGCGACCATCCGGTCGCGCCAGACGCCTTGGATCGCGTAGGAGTCCTCGACCGTGGCCTCGGGGTGGCGTGCGGTGATCCGTGGGATGACGCCGTGCGTACGATCGGCCTCGGCGAGCTCGTCCGCGATGCGCGAGACGTCCTCGGTGGACAGCATCAGAGCTGGTTCCCGAGCTTGTACTCGCCCTGCTTCCACGAGGGCATCGCCTCGTCATCGCCCTCGCGGGTGTACGAGAAGCCGTCGGCGCCGATCGTGACCGCCATCTCGCTGCGGTCCTCCCGGGTGCGGACGGGCTGCGGGTTGCCGTCGAGGTCGAGCACGAGGGATGCCTCGGTGTACCAGGACGGGACGACTGGGTTGCCCCAGAAGTCGCGTCGCTGGTTGTCGTGCACGTCCCACGTGATGACCGGGTTGTCGGGGTCACCGGTGTAGTAGTCCTGCGTGTAGATCTCCACCCGGTGGCCGTCGGGGTCGCGCAGGTACAGGTAGAAGGCGTTCGAGACGCCGTGCCGGCCCGGTCCCCGCTCGATCGCGTCGGAGCGTCGCAGCGCGCCGAGCTTGTCGCAGATCGCGAGGATGTTGTGCTTCTCGTGCGTCGCGAAGGCGACGTGGTGCATGCGAGGCCCGTCGCCGCCGGTCGCGGCGGTGTCGTGCACGGTGGGCTTCCGCCGCATCCACGCCGCGTAGACCGTGCCGTCCTCGTCCTGGATGTCCTCGGTCACCCGGAACCCCAGGTCCTGGTAGTGGCGCACCGCGCGCGGGACGTCGGGCGTCACCTGGTTGAAGTGGTCGAGGCGGACGAGTTCGCCCGGGATCTGCAGGTCGTAGCGCCACGACAGCCGCTCGACGTGCTCGCTCTGGTGGAAGAACTCGTACGGGAACCCGAGGGGGTCCTCGACGCGCACCGAGTCGCCGATGCCCTTCGTGAACCCCTCGGGGCGGCGCTCGACGCGGCATCCGATCTCGCTGTAGAAGGCGACGGCCCGATCGAGGTCCTCGGGCGTGCGGACGCGGTACGAGAACGCGGCGACGGCGGCGACGGGCCCCTTCCGCAGCACGAGGTTGTGGTGGATGAACTCCTCCGTCGAACGGAGGTAGATCACGTCGTCGTCCTCCTCGGTGACGTGGAGCCCCAGGATGTCGACGTAGAACTGGCGGGATGCCGCGAGGTCGGTGACCACGAGGTCCATGTACGCGCAGCGCAGGATGTCGGGGGCGGGGGAGGTGGGCGTCCGCACCGGGTCGTCGGTGCGGATGGGGGCTTCTTGCGAGACGAAGAACCCGGAGGAGGTCTTGGTCATGCCGTCGCGGTGGCTCATGTCAGCGTCCTTGCTGGTCGTGGGCGGAGTCAGTTCTTGCCAAAGGTGGGGTTGTGGACCGCGCCGAGCGTGATGTGCACGGCCTGCTGGTCGGTGTAGAAGTCAATCGAGCGGTAACCGCCCTCGTGGCCGAGTCCGGAGGCTTTCACGCCGCCGAAGGGCGTACGCAGGTCGCGGACGTTGTTCGAGTTCAGCCACACCATGCCGGCCTCGACGGCCTGCGAGAAGTTGTGGGCTCGCTTCAGGTCGTTCGTCCACACGTAGGCGGCGAGACCGTATCTGGTGTCGTTGGCGAGGGCGAGGGCGTCGTCGTCGGTGTCGAACGGGGTGATCGCGACGACGGGACCGAAGATCTCCTCCTGGAAGATCCGCGCGGTCGGGGGCACATCGGCGAACACCGTCGGGGCGACGAAGTTGCCGTCGGCGAACCCCTCGGGGCGACCGCCGCCGGCGACGAGGCGACCTTCCCCCTTGCCGATCTCGACGTACGACATGACCTTGTCGTAGTGCTCGGGGTGCACGAGGGCACCGACCTCGGTGGCGGGATCGTGCGGAAAACCGACCTTCACGCGCTGCGCCTGGGCGGCGTAGCGCGCGACGAACTCGTCGTACACGTCGCGCTGTACGAGGATGCGGCTGCCTGCTGTGCAGCGCTCGCCGTTGAGGGAGAAGACCCCGAAGATCGTCGCGTCGATGGCGGCGTCGAGGTCGGCGTCGGCGAAGACGATCGCGGGGCTCTTGCCGCCGAGCTCCATCGACAGGCCCTTCAACCAGGGAGCGGCGTTGGCGAAGATGAGCTTGCCGGTCGAGCTCTCGCCGGTGAAGGAGATGAGCGGCACGTCGGGGTGCTTCACCAGCGCGTCGCCGGCGTCCTCGCCGAGGCCGTTGACGAGGTTGAAGACGCCCTGCGGGAGGCCGGCCTCTTCGAAGATCCCGGCCCAGAGCGATGCCGAGAGGGGAGTGAACTCGGCGGGCTTCAGCACGACCGTGTTGCCCGTGGCGAGGGCGGGACCGAGCTTCCAGGACTCGAGCATGAACGGCGTGTTCCACGGGGTGATGAGCCCCGCGACGCCGATCGGCTTGCGGTTGACGTAGTTGATCTGGCGACCGGGCACCTTGAACGTGTCGTCGGACTGGGCGACGATCAGGTCGGCGAAGAACCGGAAGTTCTCGGCGGCGCGACGGGCCTGGCCGAGCGCCTGCGTGATCGGCAGACCCGAGTCGAACGACTCGAGCTCCGCGAGCCGGGCGTCGCGCGACTCGACGATGTCGGCGATGCGGTGCAGCACGCGCGAGCGCTCGCGCGGCAGCATCCGCGGCCACGGGCCGTCGGTGAACGCGCGGCGCGCGGCGGCGACGGCGGCATCCACATCGGCCCTCTTGCCGGCCGCGGCCTGCAGGTAGACACGGTTCGTCACGGGATCGAGGACGTCGAACGTGTCGCCGTCCGCCGAGTCGACGAAGGCACCGTCGATGTAGTGCTGGATGCGGGTGGGAAGGTCGGCGGGCGTGTGCGGCGCCGCCAGCGTGGGATCCGTCATGTCGTGCGTCCTTGTTCGAGGGGTCAGAAGTTCGGCAGGCCGAGGGCCTGGTCGGGGTGCTCGTGGGTCATGTAGGCGTCGAGGGTCGCCGAGCGGTGTCGCCGCGCGGCGTGCTCGATCTCGCTGAGGGGAGCGCTCCGCTCGATGAGCACGAGGATCTGCTCGTGCTCGCGGACCGACTCCTGCGCGCGCCCCGGCACGAAGCTGAACGTGGAATCGCGGAGGTGCCCGAGCCGTGCCCACTCGACCTGGACGAGCTCCAGCATCCGCGGGTTCGCGCAGCGCTCGAAGAGGGTCGCGTGGAACTCCTGGTTCAGGCGGGTGAACGCACGCGGGTCGAAGTGGTCGAGCGTCTCGATCATGAGCTCGTTGATGTCGCGCGCTCGCCGGACGTCGGACTCGGTGAGGGCGCGGGCGGACAGTGCCGTGGCGGTGCCTTCGAGGATCGACAGCGCCTGCATGCTGAAGCGGTACTGCGAGTCGTCGACCATCGCGACGCGCGCGCCGACGTTGCGCTCGAAGGTGACGAGCCCCTCGGCTTCGAGCTGGCGGATCGCCTCGCGCACCGGGACGACGCTCATGTCGAGCTCGCCCGCGATGCTGCCGAGCACCAGGCGGTAGCCGGGGGTGAACGCCTCGCTGACGATGCGCTCCTTGATCCACGCGTACGCCTGCTGCGACTTGCTCGGGGCCGCGACGTCGCTCATCGGGAGCCCCGTTCGGCTTCGTAGCGCGCCCGCCACGCGGCGTTCATCGGGAAGAGCCCGTCGACCGGCTCGCCTTCCGCGACGCGGTCGGCGATCCACGCGTCCTCGTCCTCCTGCGCGAGGGCCGCGTCGGCGACCTCCTCGGCGAGCGCGGGCGGCAGCACGATCACGCCGTCGCGGTCGCCCACGATGATGTCGCCCGGCTGCACGGTCGTGCCGCCGCAGGCGATCGTGCCCCCGGCATCCCACGGCACGTGCTTGCGACCGAGGACCGCCGGGTGCGCGCCCGCGGTGTAGACCGGGATGCCGACCGCGGCCACCGCGGCGATGTCGCGCACGCCGCCGTCGGTCACGATGCCGGCCGCGCCCTGCGCGTGCGCACGGATGGCGAGGATGTCGCCGAGCGTGCCGGAACCGGCCTCGCCACGCGCCTCGATCACGATGACCTCGCCTTCGCGGACCGTGTCGAACGTGCGCTTCTGCGCGTTGTAACCGCCGCCGTGGCTCTGGAACAGGTCCTCGCGGTTCGGTACGAAGCGGAGCGTCGCGGCGACGCCGACGAGCTTCGCATCGGGGTGGAGCGGGGCGACGCCGTCGATGGTGACGTTGTCGAGACCGCGCTTGCGCAGCTGCTGCGACAGCCCCGCGACGGGGACGCGCTCGAGCTTCGCGCGGAGATCGGGGGAGAGAGCGGATGCCGCGGCGAGCCCGGCTGCCTCGCGGGAGCCCCACGCCTCTTCACGCTGAGTGTCGTCGACCTGGGGGAGCGAGCCGAGTGCAGGGTCGAACGCGATGTCGGGGCCGTCGACGACGGTCGTCGTGAGCCGGCCGGTGGTCGCCCCGGTGTCGGGGGCGTCGACCTCGACCTCGACGACGTCGCTGGGGACGATGACCGACGAGCCCGCGGGCGTGCCGGTGAGGATGACGTCGCCGGGTTCGAGTGTGAAGTGCTGCGACAGATCGGCGACGATCTGCGGGAGGGGGAAGAGGAGGTCGTCGGTGCTGCCGTCCTGGACGAGCTCCCCGTTCACCCAGGTGCGCACGCGCAGCCGGGTGGGATCGAGCCGGCGGGCGTCGAGGACGACGGGGCCGATCGGGGTGAAGCCGTCGCCGCTCTTGGAGCGGACGTTCGACCCCTTGTCGTTCGCCCGCAGGTCGTAGAGGCCGAGGTCGTTGGATGCCGTGACGCCGGCGACGTGCTCCCACGCCCGGGCAGCGCTGACGCGGCGGGCCGCCGTGCCGATGACGAGCGCGATCTCACCCTCGAAGGCGAGGAGCTCGGTTCCGACGGGCCGCTCGACCGTTCCGCCGGACGCCGCGACGGAGCCCGTGGACTTGAAGAAGTAGGACGGCGCCGCAGGCGTGCGTCCGCGTTGGGCGGCGCGCGACCGGTAGTTCAGATGGACGGCGACGATCGTGCCGGGGCGGCCCGGGAGGGCGGCGAAGCGCGGGTCCAGGGATGCGGCATCCGTCACCGTGTCGTCGTTCTGCATCTCGTGAGCTCCCTCGCTCTTGCGTCGTATCTCAAATCGTATATGATTGGGCTGCACCGGACAACCGGGAATCGACGAAGACGTCGGATGACACAGGAGTCAGCATGAGTACTTCCCCCACCCCTCGCGGGTTCACCCCCACCGGGACCATCGCGACCGCCGCGGACCGCCGCCGCGTCGTGTTCGCCACCGTCGTCGGCACCACCGTGGAGTGGTACGACTTCTTCATCTACGCGACCGCCGTCGGGCTCGTGTTCGGACAGCTCTTCTTCGCCCCGCTCGGCAAGGACAGCGTCCTCATCGGGTTCGCGACGGTCGGTGTGAGCTTCCTCTTCCGGCCCCTCGGCGCGTTCCTCGCCGGCCACCTCGGTGACAAGTACGGCCGCAAGGTCGTGCTCATGTGGACGCTCATCCTGATGGGCCTGGCGACGGCGCTCATCGGCGTCCTGCCGAGCTACGAGTCCATCGGCCTCGCCGCGCCCATCCTCCTCGTGCTCCTGCGCATCCTGCAGGGCATCTCCGCCGGCGGGGAGTGGGGCGGCGCGGTGCTCATGGCCGTCGAGCACGCCCCCAAGACGCGCCGCGGCGCGTTCGGCGCCTCGCCGCAGATCGGCGTGCCGCTGGGCCTGCTGCTCGCATCGGGCGTCATGGCGCTCATGTCGGCGATCGCGCCGGGGGAGCAGTTCCTGCAGTGGGGCTGGCGCGTACCGTTCCTCCTCAGCGTCGTCCTCATCCTCGTCGGCTGGTACGTTCGCCGCCGCGTGGAGGAGAGCCCCGTCTTCCTCGAGCTCGCCGAGCGCAAAGAACACAGCCGGATGCCGATCGTCGAGCTCTTCCGCAAGCACGCGGTGCTCGTGATCGTCGCCGCCTTCGTCTTCGCCGGGAACAACGCCGTCGGCTACATGACCACCGGCGGGTACATCCAGGGCTACGCCACGAACCCCGAAGGCCCCCTCGGTCTCGACCGCGGCCCGGTGCTGTGGGCGGTGACCGGGTCGGCCGTCACGTGGCTGCTCTCCACCCTCGTGGCCGGTTTCGCCTCGGACCGGTTCGGGCGCCGCACGACGTACATCGCGGGCTGGATCATGCAGCTCGTGGGTGTGTTCGCGCTCTTCCCGCTGGTCAACACGGGGAACGTCTTCGTCCTCTTCCTCGGGCTCGCGATCCTCACGATCGGTCTCGGTTTCACCTACGGCCCCCAGGCCGCGCTCTACGCCGAGCTGTTCCCCGCCTCGATCCGCTTCTCGGGCGTCTCGATCTCGTACGCGATCGGTGCGATCCTCGGCGGCGCGTTCGCCCCGACGATCGCGACCGCGCTCGTCGCCGCCTTCGGGTCGACCACCCCCGTCACCTGGTACCTGGCCGGCATGACCGTGCTGGGCCTCGTGGCGACGCTGCTGCTGCGCGATCGCAGCGGCATCCCGCTCGACCCCGATCACGAGGCGGAGCAGGCGGTCAGCCCGGTCCGCGGCCTCACCCGCGCCTGACCGTTCGAGGAGAACCATGCAGTTCCACCACCACGGCTACGTCTCGGGCGATCCGCGGGTGCTGCCCGCCGCCGGCACCGGCGTCGACCGCCCCGAGGAGCTCCCCGACGAGACCGACGTGCTCATCGTCGGCTCGGGTCCGGCGGGGATGCTGTTGGCCGCCCAGATGTCGCAGTTCCCGCAGGTCTCGACACGTCTCATCGAGCGGCGCACCGGTCGGCTCGAACTGGGTCAGGCCGACGGCATCCAGCCGCGTTCGGTGGAGACGTTCCAGGCGTTCGGGTTCGCCGAGCGGATCATCGCCGAGGCGTACAACATCGGCTACATGAACTTCTGGGGCCCCGACCCGGCCGACCCGAGCCGCATCCGCCGCACATCGCGGACCGATGACTACGGGCTGAAGATCAGCGAGTTCCCGCACCTGATCGTCAACCAGGCGCGCGTGCTCGACTACTTCGCCGAGGCCGCCGCCCACGGCCCCGGACGGATCGTGCCCGATTACGGCATCGAGTTCGTCGGCCTCGAGGTGCCCGAGGATGCCGCGGCCCCCGTCGCGGTCACGGTCCGCCACGTCGGCGGCCCCCGCGCGGGGGAGGAGCGCGTCGTCCGGGCGCGGTACGTCGTCGGATGCGACGGTGCCCGGAGCGGTGTGCGACAGGCGATCGGGCGCGTGCACGTCGGCGATGCGTCGAAGCACGCCTGGGGCGTCATGGACGTGCTGGTCGACACCGATTTCCCCGACTGGCGCATCAAGTGCGCCATCAACAGCTCGGCGGGGAACATCCTCCACATCCCTCGCGAGGGCGGGTACCTCAGCCGCATGTACATCGACCTCGGCGCGGTCGCCGCGGACGACAACCACCGCGTCCGCGAGACCCCCATCGAAGAGGTCATCCGCCGCGCGAACGAGATCCTCCACCCCTACACGATCGATGTGAAACAGGTCGCCTGGCACAGCGTGTACGAGGTCGGACACCGTGTCACCGACGGATTCGACGACGTTCCCGAGGGCGTCGACCGCGATCCGCGGGTCTTCCTCACCGGCGACGCATGCCACACCCACAGCGCCAAGGCCGGGCAGGGCATGAACGTCTCGATGCAGGACGGGTTCAACCTGGGGTGGAAGCTCGGGCACGTGCTGACCGGGCTGGCCCCGGCATCCCTCCTCGCCACCTACGGCGCCGAGCGACGACCCGTCGCGCAGCAGCTGATCGACTTCGACAAGGAGTGGTCGTCGCTGATGGCGCGCAAGCCCGAGGAGATCACCGACCCTGAAGACCTCGCGACGTACTACCTCGCGACCGCCGAGTTCCCGTCGGGGTTCATGACGCACTACGGCGCCTCGGCGATCGTCGCAGGCGCCGAGCATCAGGACCTCGCGACGGGGTTCCCCGTCGGCAAGCGGCTGAAGTCCGCGGAGGTCGTCCGGGTCGCGGACGGCAACGTCGTGCACCTCGGTCACCATGCCAAGGCCGACGGTCGGTGGCGCGTGTACGCCTTCGCCGATGCGTCGGGCGAAGACCTCTCGGCCTGGGCGGAGTGGTTCGCCTCGGCATCCGGCCCGATCGCCCGGCACACGCCGGCCGGGGCCGATCCCGACGCCGTCTTCGACACGAAGGTGATCTACCCGCGGCGGTACGAGGACGTCGAGATGGCGGCGGTGCCCGCCGTGTTCCGACCCCACTCGGGGCCGCTCGGGCTCATGGACTGGGAGAAGGTGTACGCGACCGGACCGTCGACCTGGACGGATGTCGACGTCTTCGCCGAGCGCGGGATCTCGCCGCGTGGCGCGGTCGTCGTCGTCCGCCCCGACCAGTACGTCGCCGCCGTCCTGCCGTTGACCGCCACCGCCGAGCTGGGGGAGTTCCTCGCCGGAGCCTTCCGCCCCGCCGGCTGACGCGTCGAGGTGCCGAGGCGTCGCAGATGGTCGCCTGCGCGGCATCCCGCCGACCATCTGCGACGTCTCGGCGCTCCCACCGTCGGCTCGAGCACCGCTAGGGTCGGGGTGTGAGCGCCCTGAACCCGCTGGTCCCGTCCGGATACGACATCGTCTGGTCCGTCATCGCGCTGATCGCGGCCGTGCTCATGGTCGTCGCCCTGGTCTCGCTCGCCCGGTCGACGCGGCGGTTGACCTCGAGGCAGGCGCTGGCGTGGGTCCTCGTGGTGCTGCTGGTCCCGGTGGCGGGTCCCGCCGCGTGGCTCGCGATCGGTCGACGAGCAGGGATGCCGCGCCGCGAGGCGTGAGCCGCGCTTCCCGAGCGCGATAATCGAGCGAGCGGTCTCGCCCCGGCATCGCCTGTACCACCTACCCGAGGACGACCCATGGTGTTCCACAGCAAGGCCACGCTCGAGCACTGGGTGGCCGAGTTCATCGAAGCCCGAAGCGCCGGGGAGGAGATCCGCGTCGTCGTGCAGGACGGGTCGGGCGGAGAGGACACCGGACTGGTTCTGATCCCGCTGGAGAACGCACCGAACCAGGTGTGGATCGAACCTCGCGACGAGGGTGACGATCTCAGTTGGCACGTGTTCATCCAACCCGCCGAGCGGACCCTGGAGCTGACCAGCTTCGAGCTCAACGCCCTCACACACGAACTTCAGATCGCAGCCGAGCTGTGCGCCTTCCTCCAGGAGAAGTCCCTCGGGCACTCCGAGCCGGAACCCGCCGCGGAGACCGAGTCATCCTCGGCGGAGTGATCACCGCTCCGCGGAGCGCCTGCGAGGAACGAGGTCAGGCTGCGATGCTTCCCTCGACGGCATCGGTCACCACTTCGAGGAACGCTTCGATGTGGTTGATCTCGGACGGGCTGAGACGCTCCACGGCGGCCTCCATGAGCTCGTCCAACTCCTCGAACGTGGTGCGCATCTCCCGTTTGGCGAGCGGCGTCGCCGTGACCGAGACGGCCCGTCGGTCGCCGGCGACCTCGTGCCGCACGATCCGGCCGGTGCGTTCGAGCTTGTCGATCATGGCGGTCACCGATGCGGACGAGATCCCCAGATGCTGGATGAGCGCGTGGGGCCTCGCGGCGTGATCGCGCTGCTGCATCAGGAAACGGAGTGCCGCGAACTCGTTCTCGCTCATACCGAGTGAGCGCCGGGCGCGGGTCAGCATGTCGGACTCGGCCACGCGGTAGCGCCGCAACATGGCGAGGACTCTTCGGGCGTCGTGCCGCGCGACCCGAGGGGTCACATCGTTACCGTTCATCGCGCTCCACTCACGCCGCTTGGCTGAGGGCAACAGTAGTGCGCGCACCGCGCTTCTCCCCTCCCGTAGCGCGGGGCGATGCCACGTGGTAGCCCTCCCCGGGCAGGCCGCAGTCGAGGGCTCGATCGATTCAGGAAGGTATCGGAGCGGGTTCGGCGATCGATGTGAGCCCCCGAAGGTAGTGCGTTCCCACGAGCACCAGAGTGATGGTGCGAAGACGGTATCCCAGGGGCTCGTCGTGCCACGTTGCGTCCGGTCGCACTTCACGCATGTAAAGCCAGGGTGGGATGACTCCCTCGAGGACGCCGATCCACATCGCGTCGTACTTCTTGTTCCGTTCTACTCCGAACAGTTGCCCTGGACTCGCCAACGATGCGAGCAGGCCGGCCGTTGTGCCGAGCTCCACATCTCGGTCGCTTCGGGGTTGCGCAGGTGGCCACTCGGGCTGTGTGCGTGCGAATGCGGACTCGAAGGTCACATCGCCACGCACACGGTGAACCTCGCTGATCCGGATCGCAACGTGTCCGTCGAAAAAGCCGCCATCCATCGTCTGATGAACGAGCACCCAACGCCTGCCGACGCTGACGATGAAGCCCTTGACCGTCTGCGACGGGCGGGACACGCGGTCGATGACGACGAGATCGGACCCGCCGATAGCTTCGCGGAGCTTGCGACGGATGGTCTTCTTGCGCACCTCGCCATCCTCGCCGAAGTCAGGACCTGCCGGAACCTCGTTCCGTCGTTGAGGAGCGCCCAGGCTTCATCCCGCCGCCACCGTTGCCGAGCCGACGCGAAGTGTCGTCTCATCGCCACGACGGGGACAGTTCGCGTCGGCTCGACGCTGCCCGGCTAGCCCTCCCCGGGCGAACGTCACCGCCGCAGGTTCACCTGCAGGATCTCCTCCTGGTAGGGCGCGCGGACGGCGCCCGAGACCCGCAGGTCGAGCAGCAGGAACGGGCGCTCGTCGGCGGGGAGATCGCGCCAGCGCGCGAGTGCCTGCAGGTCGTCGAGCGTCCGCACGATGACCCCTTCCGCGCCGACGGCCCGCGCGAGCCCGGCGAAGTCGACCTCGGGGATCTCCATCGGCCCCCGCGCGAGACCCATGACCCCGTACAGGTGCACCTCGGCTCCGTACGCACCGTCGTTCCACACCACGGCGAGGCCGCGCCCGCGCGCCACCCGGACGGCCGACTCGAGGTCGGCGATCGCCATGAGGCCGCCGCCGTCGCCCGTCGTGAGGACGATCGTCGACTCGGGCCGCGCCCGCGCCGCGCCCGGTACCGACGGGAACCCGAGGCCGATCGACTGGTACGCCGTGCCGATCATCATCATCCGGTCGGGCGAGGCCACCGGCCAGAACATGTTGGCCCAGCCGATGAAGTGCCCGCCGTCCGAGACGACGACGCGATCCTCGGGCAGCAGTCCCGCGATCGCCGCGGCCGCGCTCCGCGGGTCGAGTCGTCCGTCGGGTGCGAGAGCGTCGCCGACGTCGTAGGTCCGGAGCCCGGCGACGTCGACCGCCTCCCGCCAGCCCGACGGCGTCACCTCGAGCTGCTCGAGCTCGTCGGCGATCGCGCGCGCCGCGAGGGCGGCATCCGCTCGCAGGTACCGGCCGACCTGCGGATGCGTCGCCGCGGCCGCCACGTCGACCTGCGCGATCGTGGCGCCCGGCGAGAAGAGCTCGCCGAAGCGCATCGTGAACTGGTTGAGCGACGCCCCGAACACGACGACGACGTCGGCCTCGCGGATCGCGGCCATCGCGCCTTCCGCCCCGAAACCGCCGGTGACGCCCAGGTCGTACTCGCCGCGCGGGAAGACGCCGCGGCCGAGTGCGGTGGATGCCGTCAGTGCCCCGACCGCGTCGGCGAGGCGTCCGAGCTGCCCACCGGCGCCCGCCGTCCACGCGCCGCGGCCGGCGAGGAGGAGGGGGCGTTCGGCTGACGCGAGCGCGCGGGCGACGGCGGACACCGTCGCGAGGGCGTGCGGGCCGGTCGGGGCGAGCGGGGCGGGGAGGACGGGATCGGGCGTCACCGGGATCTCGCCCGCGTCGCGCCCGCCCACGTCGTAGGGGATCGCGAGCACGACGGGGATGCGGAACGACAGGGCGTGCTCGATCGCGATGACCGTCGTGGCCGCGGCATCCGTCCGTCCCACCGTGTAGGTGCGGACCCCCACGGCCGACGCGAGCGAGAGCTGGTCGACGTCCCACGGCCGCGGGCCCGAGGTCGGCTCGTCACCGACGACGAGCACGAGCGGCACGCGCGCCTGCGCGGCCTCGGCGAGCGCGGTGAGGGTGTTCGTGAAGCCCGCACCGTAGGTCGAGGTCGCCGCGGCGAGGCCGCCCCCGGCGCGGTGGTGCGCATCGGCGGCGACGACACCGCCGGCTTCGTGACGGACGGCGGTGAAGGTGACGTCATCGCGTCGTTCGAGGGCGTCGAGGACGAGCGCGTTGCCGTTGCCCATGACGCCGAAGACGTGATCGACGTGGGCGGCGAGGGCGGAGGCGACGTGGGCGGCGACGGTGGGCATGAGAGCTCCTGGAGACGATGACGACGGATGCCGTATATGTCTCGCGCTCCGCGACGATGCGGGTGGCTGCGTGCCCCTTTTCCGAGCACCAGGACCTTCGCGGTCCCGGACGGGGATCAGTATAGGCGCGCGGACCGGGACGTCCGTGGCACACTGCGGTCATGCTGCAGACGATGGAGATCAGCCTCACGCCGTTCGACGCCGCCCGGATCGTGCTCGACCACGTGCAGTCGTCGGGGATGACGGTGGAGTGCGTGGGTCAGCACGCGACCGCTACGGAGGCCGGGCATCAGACCGCGCTCCTGATCTTCGAGAAGTACTACATGCGCACCAGCAGTCGGGCGTCGCTGACGGTCCTGCTCGAGAACCTCGCCGGTCGCACGAAGGCCGTGTTCCGGGGTTCCGGGGGAGGGGAGGGCGCCCTGTTCCGGTTCGACTGGGGGGCGAGCGCCGACTTCGCCGCGAGCGTCGTCGATGCGCTCCAGCCCTACGCGACCGACTGAACCGCAGATGGATGCCGCGCAGATCCGACTCCGTCGACTCCGCTCGCACCTGCTCGTCGAGCCCGCCGCGACCGTCCCCGACGTCGCGCGCCGGCTGTTCGCCGTGCAGGCGCAGGACTTCGCGGCCGGTCGCTGGGCGCTCGGCATCCGCACCTCCGGCGGCCCCGCCGTCGGCGACGTCGATCGCGCGTTCGACGCGGGGCTCCTGGTGCGCGCGTGGACGCAGCGCGGCACCCTCCACATCGTGGAGCCCGGTTCGGTGGGGGCGATCCTCGACGTGACGGGGGAGCGGCAGACGCGGGCGTACGGCATCGACCCGGGAGTGCTCGATCGTGGCGAACGCGTCTTCCGGTCCGCCCTCGCCGCAGAGGCACCCCTGACCAGGGCCGCGTTCGTCGACGCCCTGCAGCGGGACGGCGTCGCGGGGTCCGTCGCTGCGGGCACGCGCATCCTCACCGCCCTGTCGATCCGCGGGGTGCTCGCGCTCGGCCCTGTCGTCCCGCGCGACGAGGGAGTCGCCCGTGAGCAGTACCTCGTCGCCCTCCCGCCCCGCGGCCCGGCCGGCGACGACCCGGCCGTCGATCTCCTCGTGGCCTACCTGCGCGGACACGGGCCCGCGACCGGTGCGGACTTCGCCTGGTGGGCGGGGCTTCCGGCGGGGCAGGCCCGGGGAGCCGCCGAGCGTGCGGGCGACCGCGTCGTGGCCCTCGGCGGGGAGCTCCTCGACGTGCCCGACGAGCCGACCACCGCGGTGCCCGCCCCGGCCCTCCCGGGCACGATCGCGCTCCCGGCCTTCGACGAATACGTCCTCTCGTACGCCGACCGCTCGATCGGGATGGGTGCCGGTGATCGCATGAGCATCGGCCCCACCGTCAACGGGATGGTGCGTCCGGTCATCCTCCGCGGTGGTGTCGCGGTCGGCACCTGGAGCCTCTCGCTCGCGGTGGGGAGCTCCGACATCCCCGCAGCGACCCTGTTCAACGGGCAGTCGGATGCCGGGGTGGGCGACGCGCTCGCACGCGTGGGTGGCTTCTTCGGGCGCCAATAGCGAGTGCGGGGCCGTGGCGCAAGCGGTTCTTCGTGCCGTTCCGCCCGATTAGCGTCCTCTCAAGCCCGCTGATCCTGGCGGCCGTGTCGGAGGGAGTGCATCATCGACTCCCCGCTGCGCGATTCTCCCCGGCGCGACACCTCGTCGCTTCGCGATGCGCCGGACCGGATCCTCGTCCAGCGTGCCGTCGACGGCGACACGGCAGCGTTCGGAGAGATCCTCCGGCGTCACTCCTCTCTCGTGCGCGCCTACGTTTACCGCATCGTCGGGTCGGTCGCCGACACCGACGACGTCGTGCAGGACGCGTTCGTGACGGCATGGAAGCAGCTCCCGACGCTCCGCGACCCGTCGGCCGTGAAATCGTGGCTGATGCGGATCGCCGGCCGGGAGGCGCTCGCCCTCGCGACCCGGAGATCGCGAGAGGATGCTCTCGACGAGGCTGTCCTTCCGCCGTCCTCGCATGCGCAGCCCGAGCGCGCGGCGATCCAGAACGACCGCCTCGCGGCCCTCTCGCGGGCGCTCGACCGACTGAAGGAGGATCAACGCCGATGCTGGCTGCTGCGTGAAGTCGCAGAGCTCAGCTATGCCGAGATCGCAGAAGAGATGAACATGACCGACAGCACCGTTCGGGGACTGCTCGCACGGGCCCGGGCGAGCATCGCGATCGAGATGGAGGGGTGGCGATGAACGACGACGACACTCTCGAGTGCGGCCGCTCCGTCGACGAGCTCAGCAGCTACGTCGAGTCCGGTCGCACGCCCCGCGACCCCCACATCGAGTCGTGCCCCGACTGCCTGAACGTCATCGAGGCCCTGGAGCGGGTCGGCCAGCTCTCCCGGGACCTGGTCGCCGACGATGCCGAGCGGATGCCGCGACCCCCCGAGAGCTGGTTCGAGGGGATCCTCTCGGTCATCCACTCCGAGTTGCGCGCGGGTCGCAGCTTCCCCATCCACCACCCCGACCCCCGCGTGACGATCACGGTCACCGAGGGGGCCGTCCGCTCGCTCGTGCGCTCGAGTGCCGACGAGCTCGACGGGATCTACCTCGGGCGCACCGAGATCGTGGGCGATGCCGAGACCCCGGGCGCCCCGGTGCGCATAGAGCTCACCGCCTCCGTCGCCTGGGGCAAGTCGATCCCCGAGCTCACGGCGAGCCTTCGCGAGCTCGTCTACCGCGTCCTCGCCGAGCACACCGAGCTCAACGTCACCGCTGTCAACGTCGCCGTCGAGGAGCTCCACGGCACAGAAGGGAAGGAGTGACGCCATGACCCGGGTCCCCTCCATCGGTCAGCCCCCCATCGGGCAACCCTCCGACGAGCCGATCGACGCGTCCGCCGGCCAGCCCGATCTCGTCGCCCGCATCCGCGCCGTCGACGGCGTCACCGACGTCTACTCGCCCCGCTCCACCGTCGCTCGCATCCCCGGTCTCATCGCCGCCGCCGCCGGCGCGGACGGGGATCGCATGGCGGAGGTCGCCGTGACCGTTCGCGATGGGATGCCGCTGGTCGCCGCGCGGATCGCAACCGCGTCGCAGGACAACACCCCGGATGCGGCCCGCCGCGTGGCCGACGCGCTGATCGCGAACACCCCGGACGACGCGCGGATCAGCATCCAGATCGCCCGGATCCACTGACGCCGAGAGCGGTCGCAGAACTTCTCCGAACTTTTTTGTGACGAATCGGGACGCCCGGCCCTCTTATGTACGAGGCCGAAAGCAACGGCCCGCGACGCACCCACGGTGCGTCGGAAGATCGTTCGAGAAAGAGGAGAACCATGGCTACCGAGACCCCCGCGACCACCACCCCCGCCGTGCCCGGCGCACGCGTCGACCGTTCGCTGCCGAAGGCCGACGAGACCTCGTCGTCCACCGCCGGCACGACCGTCATCTCCGACGGCGTCGTGGCCAAGGTCGCCGGCATCGCCGCTCGTGAGATCCCCGGCGTCCACGCTCTCGGTGGCGGCGGAGCACGTGCCCTCGGCGCGATCCGCAACGCCATCAACGCCCAGGACCTCGGTCAGGGCGTCAAGGTCGAGGTCGGCGAGACCCAGGCCGCCGTCGACCTGACGATCGTCGTCGAGTACCCGACCCCCGTCCACCAGGTCGCCTCGCAGGTCCGTGACGCCGTCGCCGGCGCCATCACGCGCCTCGTCGGACTCGAGGTCGTGGAGGTCAACGTCACCGTCGACGACGTCCACATCCCGGGCGACGAGGACGAGCAGCACGAGGAGTCGCGCGTCTCATGAGCACCACGCTGATCGGCGCCCTGACCGGCGCCATCCTCGCCGTCGTGGGCCTCGCGTTCGGGTTCTGGGGATTCCTCCTCACCGCCCTGTTCATGGCGATCGGCGCCGTCGTGGGCCGCATCGCCTCGGGCAAGCTCGACGTGCGGGCCGTGACCGACGCCTTCACGGGACGGCGCACCTCCTGATGCGTACCGACACCGACGGAACGGCGGGCGGCGGGTCCTCGCGACCCGCCGCCGCGGCCCCCGGCGTCGCCGGCCGTACCGAGGTCGCCGAGCGTGTGCTCGTCGGCATCGCACGGGCGGTGTCCGCCGATGTCATCGGCGTCCCGCGGGGCGAGATCTCCGTGGGTGTCGCCGACCGACGGGACGGCATGGCTCTGAAGGTATCGAGCCCTCTCCCCGTCCCCGACCTCGATGATCTGGATGCGGTGCGGAGCACCGTCCCCGTCCTCGAGCGCGCCTCGCAGATGCAGGAGCAGCTGCGCGAGCGACTGACCCACCTCCTCGGGCGCGACATCGCCCGAATCGACGTCACCGTGACCGGTGCCCGGACCCCGGAAAGGAAGCGTGTGCGATGACCACCCCTGTGCTGCGTCGCGTCGTGCGCCGCGAGACCCACTCGCCGCGCAGCGTCGCCTTCGCCCTCGTCGTCCTGGTCGCGATCATCCTGGCCCTGTACGTCGCCGTCGAGCTCGTGCTGGCCCTCGCGGCCCAGCCCGCACTTCTGGTGCGCCCTGTGGCGGCGCTGGAGTGGCTGGCCGGACTCCCCGGCAACGCCCCGGTGGCGGCCGGTGTCGCCGGGGGGCTCGTCGTGGCCGCGATCGGGCTGTGGCTCGTGGTCCTGGCCGTCGCGCCGGGCCGTCTGTCCAAGCACGAAGTGGATGCCGGTGGCCGCGTCGCCGTCATCGACAACGGCGTCCTCGCCGCGGCGCTCGCCCAGCGGGTGAGCGACGAGATCGGCGTCGCCCGCGACCGTGTGACGGTCGGGGTCGCCCACCGGAGCGTCGACGTCACCGTCCGTCCCGGAGCCGGCATCCCGGTCGACAAGACCCAGGTCACCTCGCTGGCCGATGCGGAGATCGCCGCGCTGAAGCTGGCGCGCCCTGTTCGCACCCGCGTGCGGATCGCGCGCCCCGACGATGAGGAGAAGGCGGCATGAACGACACCAACCGTGCACTCAACCGCACCGTCCTGATGATCGTCGGCGTGATCCTGCTGATCGGCGGGGGCGCGGCGGCCACGGCGGCGGCCCTCCCGGCCGTCGGCGACGTGTGGACCTCCTCCGGGAAGGCCGCCGTCGACGCACTCCGCGCCGCGGGCGACGCCACCGCGATCCCCGGCACCGCGCTCAGCTGGGCGGCCATCGGTGCGGCGGTCATCGCGATCGTGATCGCGGTCGTCCTCTTCGCCAGTCTCACGACTCTCGTGAGCCGGCGTTCCCGCACCGTCCTCCGCTCGAGCGGCTCGCAGACGCCGCTCGGCCGGGTCACGATCACCGAGGGCTTCGCGGCGGACGCCGTGAAGAATTCCCTCGCCCGTGAGGGCGACGTGGTCGCGGCATCCGTCACTGCGCACACGGTCCGCGACGAGCCCGTGCTCCACGTGAGCATCACGGCCCGTCAGGGAGCCGACCCCCGTCGCGTCGTCGATCACGTCGATCGGCTGATGGACGGCCTGGCAGTCGTGACCGGCGCAGACACCGCCGCCTACATCTCGATCCACGGCGGCCTGCGCAGCAGGTTCGCCTCGGACGCCGCGCGGGTCAGCTGATCCACCGATCGAACCACCGGTCCAGGCACCGGTTTCCCCCCCACCACCGATAGAGAAAGGAGACCCTCATGGGACTCGACGACAAGATCAAGAACGCCGCTCAGGACATCGCCGGCAAGGCGAAGGAAGCGATCGGCAAGGCCACCGACAACGACAAGCTCGTTGCTGAAGGCAAGGCCGACCAGACGAAGGCCGACGCCAAGAAGGCCGGCGAGAACGTGAAGGACGCCTTCAAGAAGGACTGACCTTCACCACTCGCGCTGTTCGGGCGCGCGAGTCGAGCGGGGAGCACACGGGGACTGTGCTCCCCGCTTTCGTGTGCCCGGGTCAGGCGAACAGTTCCGCGCCCACGTACGAGCCGTCCCCCGCGCCGCGGGGCACCGCCCAGATGCCCGACGCGATGTGACGCACGTACTCGTTCATGAGGTCGGTCGACAGGGCGCGTTGGAGCGTCACGAACTGGTCCGGGCTCCGTTGGTACGAGAGGAAGAACAGTCCCGCGTCGAGGCGGCCGAGGTCGGTGTTGCCGTCGACGTAGTTGTAGCCGCGCCGCAGGATGCGGATGCCGTTGTTCAGGTCGGGATGGGCGAGGCGCACGTGCGAGGCCCGGTCGATCGCGGGGGCACCGGCGGCATCCGTGGTGCCGAAGTCGGGCGCGGTCGTCTCGACGCCGCCCGAGAGCGGAGCGCCCTGCGCCTTGTCGCGTCCGATGATCCGCTGCTGCTCCGACAGTCGCACGCGGTCCCACGTCTCGATGAGCATCGCGACCTTGCGGGCCACGAGGTACGAGCCGCCGGCCAGCCACGCCGGAGCGTCGTCCTCGGCGACCCACACGTGGTCGGCGAGGGCGCTCGTGTCGTCCGCGAGGATGTTCGCCGTACCGTCCTTGAAGCCGAAGAGGTTCCGCGGCGTCGCCTGCGCGGCGGTCGTCTTCGAGGTCTTTCCGAAGCCGAGCTGAGACCAGCGCAGCCGCGCACGCCCGAAGGCTATCCGGCTGAGGTTGCGGATCGCGTGCACGGCGACCTGCGGATCGTCGGCGCACGCCTGGATGCAGAGGTCGCCCCCCGAGACGGACGGGTCGAGGTCGTCGCCGAGGAACGCGGGCAGTTTCGCGAGGCCCGCCGGGCGCAGCCGGGCGAGCCCGTACCGATCCTCGCCGCTGTCGGTCGAGAACAGGGTCGGGCCCAGGCCGAAGGTGATCGTGAGGCCGGATGCCGGCAGCCCCAGCGCCTCACCGGTGTCGTCCGGCGGCGCCTCGGGCGACCCTCCGACGGCGCCGCTGGCACTCACGTCGAGACCCTGCGTCATCCGTGCCGCCGCGTAGCTCCAGTCCTTCAGGAGCGACTGCAGGTCGTCCCGGCTCGAGCCCGCCATCATGTCGAAGGCGGCGAAGTGCAGGTGGTCCTGCATCGGTGTCGTGATCCCCGCCTGGTGCGTCCCGAAGAAGGGGTGGACGGATGCTGCCCCCTCCTGCTCCGCGCGCTCGCGCCCGACCGCGACGCCGATCGCGGAGCCCGCACCCGCGCCGAGCGCGAGGCCCGCGGCGCCGACTCCTGCGGCGAGACCGAACAGGCCGCGCCTGCTGAGCGACGGGCGGGCGGTCTCTTCTGAGGGCGAGTCCTCGGTGCTCATTGCAGGACGGTGGAGGTCAGGCGGGACAGCGGCTCGGCCAGCGCGTTGATCAGGTCGGTCAGCTCGCGCTTGTCGTCCTCGGTGAGGGTCTTGTAGGCGACGAAGCCCTTCTCGAGCGAGCCGTGGGCGGCGAGGGCGGCATTCAGGTCGTCGTAGCGCCGCGCGATCTCCGTCGAGAGCGTCTTCCCATCGGATCCGGCGGCCGACGCGAAGTCACGCACGAGCGAGAACGCCATCTTCGAGCCCTCGACGTTCGCGGCGAAGTCCGACAGGTCCGTGCCCGACCACCAGTCCTCCTCGCCGCTGATCTTGCCGGTCGCCACCTCGTCGAGCAGGGCGATCGCGCCATTGGAGATCCCGGCGACGCCCTGGGCGTCGAGCGCCTTCTGGAACGCGTCGGAGTGGACGTAGTCGTTGAGTTCGCCGACGTCCGCGACCAGCTTGTCGCCGTACGTCGCCCGTTCCTCCGTGGTCGACGGAGCCCAGTCCTGCCATGCCGGCGTCTCGCCGTCGGCGTTCAGCGCGTCCTTCTCCGGCACCCACAGGTCCTTCTCGATGCGGTGGAAGCCGGTCCATTCGAGGCCGTCGGCCACGGCATCCACTTCGCGGTAGTCGATGCGCGGGTCGAGGTCGCCGAGGGATTCGGCGACCGGCTCGATGCGCTCGTAGAACGCGCGCACCGTCGGGAACTGCGCGCGCGCCTCGTCGTCCCGCCCCGACTCGTAGGCGGTCGTGAAGGCGTCGACGGCGGGGACGAGCTGCTCGACCTGGTCCTTGACGAACGCGGCATAGAGGTCGACGGCCTTCTGCTTCTGCTCGGCGTCGTCGCCGGTGGCGGCGACCGCCCCGCCGGTGACGCTGAAATCAGCGCGCCCGACGCCCTCGCCGACCATGCCCGGCTTGCAGAGCGTCTTGTACTTCCCCGGCTGCGCGACGACGGTCAGGGTCCGCTCGGCGCCGGGTGAGATGTTCTCGACTTCGCCGATGATGCGCAGCCCGTCCTCGGCGAGCAGGTAGAACTCGCTCACCTGGGAGCTCTTGTTCGACACCGCGAAGGTCAGCGTTCCGCTCTTCGCCGTCGCCGTCGAGACGTCGCAGGAGGTATCCGTCGAGGTCACCGTGAGGGCGTCCGTGCTCGTCGCGTCGGTCTTCGCGACGCAGCCCGAGAGGGCGACGGCGCTGACGGCCACGAGGGCGAGGGCGGCATGCGCCGTGGTGAGGCGGGGGCGGGTCATGATGCTCCTTGGGATGCGTGACGGGATGCGGAGGTGCCGGCGGATGCCGCAGGCGCAGGACGCGGGCGCGGGAACAGGCCTCGGACGAAGAACGTGCCGACGACGGCGAGGTAGAGCCCCCAGGCGATCACCTGCAGCCAGGTCATCTCGGGCATGAAGCCGACGGTCGCCTGGAGGAGCGCGGCGATCGCGCTGCCGGGAGGGAGCTGCGCGCTCAGGTCGAAGGCCCAGCCGAACGGGAACCCGGCGACGCCGACGCCGACGCCACCGGTGACGGGGTCGATGGTCGCGGCATCCGAGAAGGGTCCGGGGAGGGCGCCCGCCTCCTGCAGGTCGTGGAAGGCGTAGGCGAGCACACCCGCGGCGACGACGACGAGGAAGCCGCCCGTCCACGCGAAGAACCGGCGGAGGTCGAGACGCACGGCGCCGCGGGCGAGCAGCCATCCGAGGAGGACGGCGACGGCGAGGCCGAGCACGGCGCCGAGCCAGCCCGGGCCTTCCTGGCCGGCGGTCTGCACCATGGACCAGAGGAAGAGCGTCGTCTCGATGCCTTCGCGAGCCACCGACACGAACCCGATCAGGACGATCCCCCAGAAGCCGCCCATCGCGAGTGCGCGATCGATGCCGCTTTCGAGATGGGAGCGCATGGTGCGCGCGGTCCGCTGCATCCAGAAGATCATCCAGGTCACCATGCCGACGGCGAGGAGGGAGAGGAGGCCGCCGAGGAGCTCCTGGGCCTGGAAGGTGAGGGCGTAGGCGCCGAAGGTGAGGACGGCGCCGATGACGAGGACGAGCGCTGCCGCGAGTCCCACTCCGGCCCAGAGCTTCGGGAGGACGTCGCGGCGGTCGATCCGGACGAGGTAGGCGACGAGGATGCCGACGACGAGCGCGGCCTCCAGGCCTTCGCGGAGGCCGATGAGGAAGGGAGGGAGGAGCGAGGCGAGCACGGGATCTCTTCGGGTGTTCGGGAGTGAGGCCGGTGCCCGCTGCCCCGTCGCAGCCCGTCCGCGGGACCTGCTGCACGTCGTCGCAGATTAGGTTAGGCGAACCTCACTCGCGAGAGCGTACACCCGCCGCCCGGCGGCGCTCAACACGGCGTTCAGGCGTGTCGGTCCAGGAACGCGTAGACCTCGCCGTCGTCGACGCCGGGGAACATCCCCCGCGGAAGGGGCGAGAACATCTGCATGTGCACGCGGGCGCTCGGCCATGCCTTGCCCTTCCACCGTTCGGTGAGATCGGCGTCGGGTCGCCGGCAGCAGGCTTCGTCGGGGCACGTCGAGGCCGCCCGCTTCGGCGTTTCGCGCCCGCGGAACCAGCGTGCGTCGTCGAAGGGCACCCCGACCGTGATCGAGAACTCGCCCTCCGTAGTCGAGCCGGTCTGGCTCGAGCACCAGAACGTCCCGCCGGGGGTGTCGGTGTACTGGTAGTGCTCGGTCGTCCGGTTCTGCTCCGCGAACGCGGACCGCGCCGCGAATCTGCGGCAGACCACCTGCCCCTCGACCGATCCCGTCACGTCCATCGGCAGTGGCAGCCCGTCGTTCTCGTAGACGCGGTTGATCGCGCCCGCCCCGTCGACGCGCAGGAAGTGGAGCGGGATGCCGAGGTGCTGCGTCAGGAGGTTGGTCATCCGCATCGCGGCCGCCTCGTGGGTCACGCCGAATGCGTCGCGGAAGTCCTCGACGGCGAGGTTCCGGTCCTTCTTGGCCTGGGCCAGGAAGGCGACCGACGCGGTCTCGGGCATGAGGCAGCACGCCGCGTAGTAGTTGATCTCCAGGCGCTGCTGCAGGAAGTCGGCGTAGTCGGTCGGCGGGGTGTGCCCGAGCAGACGGTGCGCCATCGCCTGGAGCGCCATCGACCGCAGGCCGTGGCCGCCGGGGATGGATGCCGGGGGCAGGTAGATCCGCCCGTTCTCGAGGTCGGTGACCGATCGTGCGGAGTGGGGGAGGTCGCTCGCGTAGATGAGTTCGAACCCGAGCTGCTCCGCCATGATGCTGACCGTGCGGTGCGTCAAGGCGCCAGTGGAGTGCCCGGCGGCTTTGAGCTTCTTCTCGGCGAGCTTCTCGATGTCGGGCAGGTAGTTGTTCTGCTCCCGCATCCGCAGGCGCAGTTCGGTGTTGGCGCGGCGGGCTTCTTCGGGTGTCGCGATCGATTCGCGTTCGCGCCGCTCGAGTTCGCGGTGGAGCGCGAGGATGCCCTCGATCGTCTCGTCCGACATCGTCTTCGTGACCTTCACCGGGGCGACGCCGAGGCGGCGGAACACGGGGCTCCGCTGCGCACGCTCCAGGTCGAGTTCGAGGGCGGCGCGGCGGTTCGGGGGCTCCGTGGAGAGCAGGTCGGTCACGTCCGTGCCCGTCGCCGTCGCGATCGCCTGCAGGATCGACAGCTTCGGCTCGCGCTTGCCGTTCTCGATGAGGCTGAGCTGGCTCCCGGCGATGCCCACGAGCGCCCCCAGTTCGTCGAGCGTGAAGCCGTGGGCGGTCCGCTGATGCCGGATGCGGTGGCCGAGGGTCGAGAGCTGGAGGGGCGTCGCCATGAACTTGATGCTATCGAAAGAATCGCACTTCTTGACGCAGAGAATTGCGAAAAGAGTGGGCTGTTGGGGCGCACAGTGGAGGTACGCCCACCCCGACCGAGGAGCGCCGAATGGCCATCGCAGACCTGTTCACCCGCCCCACCCGTACCGGCTCGACGCCGATCGTCGCCCGCTCGACGCCGGCGCCCACCGGCATCCGTCCCGCCGTCACCGGAGAGGGCATGGCGGCCCTCCACGCGTGGGTCGACGAGATCGCGGCGCTCACGCAGCCCGCCCGCATCCACTGGGTCGACGGCTCGGCCGCCGAGAACGACGCGCTGCTGCGCCAGCAGGTCGATGAGGGCAAGCTCATCAAGCTCAACCCCGAGTGGCGTCCCGGGTCCTACCTCGCCCGCTCGCACCCGAGCGACGTCGCCCGCACCGAGGGTCGCACCTTCATCGCCTCGGAGCGTGAAGAGGATGCCGGGCCCACCAACAACTGGATCGCGCCCGACGAGATCCGCGCGACCATCACGCCCCTTTTCGAGGGCAGCATGCGCGGCCGGACGATGTACGTCGTGCCCTTCTCGATGGGCGCCGTGGGCGGCCCGCTCTCGCACATCGGCGTTCAGGTGACCGACAGCGCCTACGCGGTCACGTCCATCGGCATCATGACGCGCGTGGGCGCCGAGGTGCTGCAGCAGATCGCCGACGGCAAGCCCTGGGTCAAGACCGTGCACTCGGTGGGCGCGCCGCTCGCTCCCGGACAGCAGGACGAGGCGTGGCCCTGCAACGACGAGAAGTACATCGTCCACTTCCCCGAGACGCTCGAGGTCTGGTCGTTCGGCTCCGGCTACGGCGGTAACGCGATCCTCGCCAAGAAGTGCTTCGCGTTGCGGATCGCGTCGGTGATCGGCCGCGACGAGGGCTGGCTCGCCGAGCACATGCTGCTCATCCGCGTCATCGACCCCGCGGGCAAGGCCTACCACGTCGCCGCAGCGTTCCCTTCGGCCTGCGGCAAGACGAACCTCGCCATGCTCCGCCCGACCATCCCCGGGTGGCGGGTCGAGACGCTCGGCGACGACATCGCCTGGCTGCGTCCGGGTGAGGACGGCCGCCTCTGGGCCATCAACCCCGAAGCCGGCTTCTTCGGCGTCGCGCCGGGGACGGGCGAATCGACGAACGTGACGGCGGTCGACACTCTCTGGGGCAACACGATCTTCACGAACGTCGCGCTCCGTCCCGACGGCGACGTGTGGTGGGAGGGCCTGACCGACGAGGCGCCGGCCGAGCTCACCGACTGGGAGGGCAAGCCCTGGACCCCGGCATCCGGTCGTCCCGCCGCCCACCCGAACTCGCGCTTCACCGTGAGTGCGGGGCAGTGCCCGCAGATCGCCGCGGACTGGGATGCCCCCGAGGGCGTCCCGCTCGACGCGATCCTGTTCGGCGGACGCCGTGCCACCAACGTCCCGCTGGTGGTCGAGGCCACCGACTGGACCCACGGCGTCTTCATGGGCTCGAACATCTCGTCCGAGCGCACCGCCGCCGCCGAGGGGCTCGTCGGCGAGCTGCGCCGCGACCCCTTCGCGATGCTGCCCTTCTGCGGCTACAACATGGCGGACTACTTCGGCCACTGGCTGAAGGTCGGGCAGAAGCTGCGCTTCGACCGGGCTCCGCGCATCTTCCAGGTCAACTGGTTCCGCAAGGGCTCGGACGGGCGCTTCCTGTGGCCCGGCTTCGGCGACAACGCCCGCGTCATCGACTGGATCATCCGCCGCATCGACGGGTCGGTCGGCGCCGTGGACAGTCCCGTCGGGCGCCTGCCGAAGACCGACGACCTGAACCTCGCGGGGATCGAGGTGCCGCAGGCCGATCTCGACGAGCTGTTCGCGGTGGACCCGGCATCCTGGCTCGCCGAGGCCGACCTCACCGAGGAGTTCTACCGGACGTTCGACGGCAAGGTCCCGCCGGCCCTCTACGCCGAGCTCGCCGCCCTGCGCTACCGCCTGCAGCGCGCGCAGCAGGAGGCCTGAGCCTCCCGCACCAGGCGTCGACCCGACGAGAACTGCTGTTCCCGGATGCCGGGAGTCGCAGTTCGCGTCGGGTCGCGGTGCGTTCGGGGGAGCCTTCAGACCAGCAGTTGGCGGGCGGCGAGGTCGCGGTAGAGCGGCACGTCGCGCACGAGCTCGTCGTGCGTGCCCCGACCCACAACGCGGCCGTGATCGAGGACGACGATGAGGTCGCTGTCGACGACCGTCGAGAGCCGATGTGCGATGACGACGAGCGTGCGACCCGCGGCGACCGCGTCGATCGCTTCGCGCATGCGCTGCTCGTTGAGGCCGTCGAGGGACGATGTGGATTCGTCGAGCAGCAGGATCGGCGGAGCGGCCAGCAGTGCCCGCGCGATGGCGAGGCGCTGACGCTCGCCACCGGAGAGCATCACGCCCGCCTCTCCCACCGGCGCTTGCAAGCGCAGCGCCGAGCGCTCCAGGACCTCGGTGAGGTTCACGGCCTCGAGCACGCGCTCGCAGTCCGCGTCGGTCGCGTTCGGGGACGCGAGGCGCAGGTTGTCGGCGATCGTGCCCGCCAGGGTGGGGGCGTCCTGTTCCACGTAGCCGAGGCGGGCGCGCAGCGACAGGCGGTCGAGCGCGCGGGCATCGATCCCGTCGATGAGGATCGCGCCGGCGGTCGGGTCGTAGAAGCGCTCGATGAGCGAGAGGGTCGTCGACTTGCCGGCCCCGGACGGGCCGACGAGTGCGACGCGGGCTCCGCGCGGCACCTCGAACGAGACGCCTCGGAGCACGGTCGCCTCAGGTTCGGGCTCCGACTCCTCGGGGAGGGGCGCGCGGGCGTCGGCGAGGGTTTTGATCGCCTCGTCCTGCGCGCTCCGGCGGGCGCGGACGACCGCTTCGGGATAGGAGAAGTGCACGTCGCGGAACTCGATGGCGGCCGTCGAGTCGGCGGACGGCGAGGCGGCGGATGCGGCGATCGCGGCATCCTCGGCCGTCTCGTCCGGCAGGTCGAGGACCTCCTGGATGCGGCCGAGCGCGCCGAGCGCCTGGTTCACCGAGGTGATCGCGCCGAAGAACGAGGCGAGGGGCTGCACGAGGAAGAAGAGGAACATCACGAAGACGACGAGCTGAGCGATCTCGATGGCGCCGGATGCGACGCGGAACCCGCCCACGCCGAGCACGACGAGGAGCGAGACCTGCAGGGCGATTCCTGCGACGGGGACGACGACCGCCGAGGCCTTCGCGACCTTCACGCCGGCGTCGTAGGCCTCGCTGGCCGTCGACGAGATGGTGCCCTGCTCACGGGCTTCCGCGCCAGAGGCGCGGATCGTGCGGATCGAGCCGATTGCCCGCTCGACACCGGAGGCGAGCGCGCCCACCTTCTCCTGCTGTTCGAGCGTGGCCCGACGGATGCGGCCGCTCAGCACGACGACGACCGTCGCCGAGGCGCCGATGACGACGACGATCAGCAGCAGCAGGATCGGGTCGATGATGAGCATCGCGATGATCGCGCCGACGAAGATGAGGGCGTTCCCGATCGAGTCCGCGAACCCTTGCGTGAGGACGGCGTAGAGCAGGGTCGTGTCCGTGCCGACCCGCGATACCAGGTCGCCGGTGCGCCGAGCGTCGTACTCCTGCACCGGCAGGTGCAGGAGCTTGGCGATCAGTCGGCGACGGCTCGAGTAGACGACCGCGGTGCCGGTGCGCTGCAGCAGGTAGTGCTGGAATCCGCCGATGAGCGAGGACACGACGACGAGGCCGACGAGGACCCAGACGAGGATGCCGAGGGCCTGGCCCGCCTGCACCCGGCCGATGACGTTCCCGACGAGGAGCGGCTGGATGAGGGTGGCGACCGCTTCGAGCACGCTGAGGACGCCGACCACCACGAGAACACGCTTGTGTTCGAGGAGGAAGGGGACGAGCTGACGGAGGCTGGCGCGGGGGCCGTCGTCCTTCGAGGGGCGGCGCAGACCGCGGCGAGGCGTGGACATCCCTCTATCTTCCTCCGTCCTGACGGTGTCCCCGCCCGTCGATAGTGTGGTCCGGTGCCAGAACCCGTGATCCGCGCCGAGAAGCTTGTGAAGGCCTACAAGAGCAAGGGCAAGCCCGACTTCGTCGCCGTCGACGGACTGTCGTTCGAGGTCGCACCGGGGGAGTCCTTCGGTCTGCTCGGCCCGAACGGCGCCGGTAAATCGACGACGATGAAGATGATCGGCGCCGTGTCGACCCGGACGAGCGGGAACCTGTCGATCCTGGGGCTGGACCCCGACCGGCACGGCCCCGAGATCCGTTCGCGCTTGGGCGTCGTCCCGCAGCAGGACAACCTGGACGGCGAGCTCAACGCGCGCGAGAACCTCTACATCTACGGGCGGTACTTCGGCCTCCCGGGCAAGGTGTGCGCCGAGAAGGCCGATGAGCTGCTGGCGTTCGCCCAGCTCGAGGACAAGGCGAAGAACAAGGTCGACCAGCTCTCCGGCGGGATGAAGCGCCGCCTGACGATCGCTCGCGGGCTCATCAACGACCCGCGCATCCTGCTCCTGGACGAGCCCACGACGGGCCTCGATCCGCAGGCGCGGCACGTGCTGTGGGATCGCCTGTTCCGTCTCAAGGAGCGCGGCACGACGCTCGTGCTGACGACGCACTACATGGACGAGGCCGAGCAGCTCTGCGACCGGCTCGTCGTCGTCGACAAGGGACGGATCATGGCCGAGGGGAGCCCGGCCTCCCTCATCCGCGAGCACTCCAGCCGTGAGGTGCTCGAGGTGCGCTTCGGTTCCGACCGCAACGAGCAGGTCGCCGCCCAGCTGCAGGGTATCGGCGACCGCCTCGAGGTGCTGCCGGACCGCATCCTCGTCTATGCCCACGACGGTGAGGCCGCCCTCGAACGGGTCACCTCGTCGGGCCTGCAGCCGATGACGAGCCTCGTCCGTCGGTCCAGCCTGGAGGACGTGTTCCTCCGCCTCACGGGGCGGTCGCTCATCGAATGAGCGAGACGACACAGGCAGCGCAGCCGACGCTCGACGAGCTGCGGGCAGAAGCGATGGAGTGGGGGCGCAAGCCCCGTCGATTCGGCAGCTGGTACGTCACGGAGCACATGGTCCGGGCGATGCGCGCCTACGGCTGGACCATCGTGGTCGGAGCGCTCGGGCAGCCGGTTCTGTATCTGCTCGGCTTGGCCGCCGGCCTCGCCGCGCTCATCCGGACGCCGATCGACGACCGCGGCGTGCAGGTCGACTACCTCGTCTTCGTCGCACCCGCGCTCCTCGTCACGGCGGCGATCTCCGTCGCCTCCGAGGAGATGACGTACCCCGTCATGGCCGGGTTCAAGTGGCGACGGTACTTCTTCGGGTTCAACGCGTCCGCCCTGTCGAGCCCGCAGATCGCCAACGGCGTCATCATCGGCGCGGCCGCCCGCATGACGTTCGCGGTCGCGGCGTACTACCTCTTCATCTGGCTCCTCGGTGCCCTCGGCATCGGGTGGACGACGGTGCCGAACCCCGAGACCGGGTGGATCGCGATCCCGGCGGGCATCCTCGCGGGCCTCGCGTTCGGCATCCCGCTCATGGCCTACGCCGGCTCGATCGAAGACGACAAGGGGCAGTTCGCGCTCGTCCAGCGCTTCATCTTCATGCCGATGTTCCTCTTCTCGGGCACCTTCTACCCCCTCGAGACGCTGCCCGTCTGGCTGCAGTGGATCGGGTGGGTCTCGCCGCTGTGGCACGGCGCCGAGCTCGGTCGCCTGGGTACGTACGGCGCCGCGGTGCCGCCGGTCATGGTCGTCGTCCACCTCGGGTATCTCATCGTGCTGACGGGAATCGGCTACCTGTGGGGTCGGAAGGTCTTCACCGAGAGGCTCGCGAAGTGAGCGCTGTGACGGCCGAGCGGGTCGGGGGAGTGCGTGCCCTTTGGGCGGGCAACCCCGGCGCCGTCGTGCAGCGCGGATTCCTCGCCGCTCGATCCTCGAGCTGGGCCGTCGTCCTGTCCGGTTTCTTCGAGCCGGTCTTCTACCTCGCGTCGATGGGTCTCGGGCTCGGCAAGCTCATCGGCGACGTCCAGACCTCGCAGGGGATCGACGTCAGCTACGCCGCGTTCATCGCGCCCGCCCTCCTGGCCGTCTCCGCGATGAACGGCGCGATCTACGACTCCACCTGGAACGTCTTCTTCAAGCTGAACTACGGCAAGCTCTACGAGGGGATGCTGGCCACGTCCCTCGGGCCCCTCGATGTCGCCCTCGGCGAGATCCTCTACGCGCTCCTGCGCGGCCTGCTCTACGCGACCGGTTTCATGATCGTCATGCAGGTGCTCGGGCTGAACCTCGCCTGGACCGCGATCCTCGCGATTCCGGCGGTGCTCCTGATCGCGTTCGGCTTCGCGAGCTTGGGAATGGCGATCACGAGCTACATGAAGACGTTCCAGCACATGGACTGGATCAACTTCGTGCTGCTGCCTATGTTCCTCTTCTCGGCGACGTTCTACCCGATCACCGTCTACCCCGAGTGGGTGCAGTCGATCGTCATGGCACTGCCCCTCTGGCACGGCGTGGAACTCCTCCGCGGGCTGACCCTCGGCATCCTGTCGGTCGACATGCTCTGGCACGTCCTCTACTACGTCGTGATGATCGCGATCGGCCTCGTCTTCACGACGAAGCGCCTGCGCGCACTGTTCCTCGACTGAGGATCAGCGGCCGGACTCCATGACCTCGCGCGCCTTGCGGATGCGACGCGGATTCACGGGATGCGTCGCGAGGACGACCTTGCCTCGGGAGTGCAGCTTCAGCAGGTCGTCGTACGCCTCGGCGACGTCGGCCAGCGGATAGAAGCCCGAGACGAGCACGTTCACGGCGCGCTTCTCGGCGAGATCCACGACTTTCCGAAGCTGATCCGTCCCGTGCGCGACCGCATCGGGCTCGTCCGAGAGCAGGGCGACCTCGCGGTCACGCCGGTCGGCGCTCGAGCGGAACTTGCCTGCCGGGACGCCCAGCGCCTCGGCGATGTCCTGTCCGTCTTGGCCGAAGTTGTCGATGTAGGCGCTGACTCCGTCGGGGGCGAGCGCACGGATGCGGTCGACGATCCCATCGCCGTACTGCACCGGCTTCACGCCGAGCTGTCGCAGATAGTCGAAATTGCGGGCGCCGCACGTTCCGATCACGCGGGCGCCGCGATGCATCGCGATCTGAGCCTCGACGC
The DNA here is from genome assembly GCF_058629135.1 of Microbacterium sp. MDV22-iso44. Lineage (NCBI taxonomy): Bacteria > Bacillati > Actinomycetota > Actinomycetes > Micrococcales > Microbacteriaceae > Microbacterium > Microbacterium sp. MDV22-iso44. The sequence continues at coordinate 1,231,107 of NZ_JBZVWS010000001.1, read as the reverse complement.
TTCCGACACCGCCCGCGGCAGCCGAGATGACGACGGTGTCCCCGGCACCGACCTTGAGTTCGTCGAGGATGTCGAGGGCCGTCGTCCCGGCCAGGTACAGCCCGCCCGCCGTCTCGAAGGTCACGTTCTTGGGCTTGCGGACCAGGCGGTCGACCGAGATCGTGAGGTGGCTGGCCTGGGCGCCCGAGCGGAGGTGGCCGACGACGTCACTGCCCACGGGGAAGCCGGACGTCTCGGGCCCGACCGCGATGACGGTGCCTGCGAAGCAACTGCCCGAACGGCGCGGGAACTCGTCGTCCCATTCCTTCTCGGCGCCCGAGCGGACGAAACCGTCGATGTGATTGAGGCCCATCGTCATGACCTCGACGGTCACCTCGCCCTGGCGGGGCTCGGCGAGGGGGCGGTCGACGAGATGCAGCACCTCCGGCCCGCCGGTCTGGTCGTACTCGACGACCGATGCCTGGGTGACCTTCTTGATAGCCATGGTCCACTCCCTCGTGTGCCTGTGAGGCCGACGATAGACCCGCCTCGTGCCCGAGGGGAACTCTTGACAGAACGGATGCCGCGGCCCTCCCGATGGGGTGGGCCGCGGCATCCGTCGGTTCAGCGTGAGGTCAGCGGGTGACGGCCTCGGCGTGTCCGATGTTGGTCTCGTACTCGACGTCCTTCGTCTCCTTCGACAGCCACAGGGCGATGAAGGTGAGGACCGCGGAGCCCGACAGGTAGACGCCGACGAGCCAGGGCGATCCGCCCGCGGCCGCCCACAGTGCGGTCGCGACGATCGGCGCGAGCGCGGCCCCGAGGATCGACGACACGTTGTACGAGATCGCCGACCCCGTGTAGCGGACGTTCGTCGGGAAGAGCTCGGGCAGCAGGGCCCCCATCGGGCCGAACGTCGCGCCCATGAGCATGAACCCGAGGATGAGGAACGCCTGCACGAGTGCACCGCTGAACTTCGGGTCGAGCTGGGGCAGCAGGAACACGTTGAACAGCAGGCCGAAGACGCCGATGAGTCCCGTGATCCACAGCAGCAGGCGACGACGTCCGATCGAGTCGGCGACGGGGCCGGACAGCAGTGTGAAGACGCCGAAGAAGATGACGCCGACGATCTGCATGATGACGAAGTCCGTGTACCCGAACCCGAGGCCGGGCACATAGGTGGCCGCGTCGAAGGGCGTCCCGGCGGCCTGGGCGGCCGCGGCGGCACCGTCGGTGGTGGCCTTGGTGCCGTACGCCAGGGTGAAGCTGGTCATCAGGTAGAAGAGCACGTAGGTCGCCAGCATGATGAACGTGCCGAGGATGAGCTGCTTCCAGTGGCGTCGGACGACTTCACCCAGCGGGAACTTGCGGATCGCCCCGGTCTTCTCGGCCTTCGCGAACGTCGCCGATTCGACGAGCTTCAGGCGCACGTAGAGACCGACGATGACCATGACCGCCGAGAACAGGAACGGCACGCGCCAGCCCCAGGCGAGGAACTCCTCGCTGCGCTGCGCGGGGCCATCGGGGTGGGGGAGCGCGAAATAGATCGCGAGGAAGACGGAGTTCGCGATGATGAACCCGATCGGAGCGCCCAGCTGGGGGAACGTGCCGTACCAGGCTCGCTTGCCCTTCGGCGCGTTCTCGGTCGCGACGAGCGCAGCACCAGACCACTCGCCGCCGAGGGCGAAGCCCTGCGCGAGTCGGAGGATGAGCAGCAGGATCGGGGCGACGACGCCGACCTGGCCGTACGTCGGCAGGAAGCCGATGAGGAACGTCGCGACGCCCATCGTCAGGAGCGATCCGACGAGCGTGGCCTTGCGACCGAACTTGTCGCCGAAGTGGCCGAAGATGACGGCGCCGACGGGGCGCGCGACCATGGCCGCGCCGAAGATGCTGAACGACAGCAGCAGGTTCGTGGTGTCGTTGCCGGCCGGGAAGAAGAGGATGGGGAAGACGAGGACGGCGGCGGTCGCGTAGACGTAGAAGTCGTAGAACTCGATCGTCGTGCCGATCAGGCTCGCCGTGATGACGCGGGAGCGCGGATTGGCGGGTGCGGCGGATGCCGCGGGTGCTGCGGATGACATGCGGGGGACCTTCGGAACGAAGCGGTGGGTCCTCATGGGACGTGTCGGCGGCGGATGCGCTCGCAGGGGTGACGCGAGGGCATCACAGCACTGGGATCACCGATGCGTCGACGGAGTGGTCGACGCAAACCTCCACCCTACTCCGGCGCATCGCGGCGGGAAGTCCCGGTCAGCGCCAGATGACGGCGAGCCCCGCGTTGAGGAGGGTCAGGATGCCGATGGGCCAGAAGATCCCGGCGGGGACGGAGCCCGACTTCCGCAGACGTCCCGCGCCCGCGCCGAGGAGCCCGCCGATGATCACCAGGATGACGAGCTTGATGCCGATCTTGGCGTAGTTGAGGTCGTGGTCGAGTCCCCAGGGCGCCGACAGTGCGAGGCCGGCCACGAGGGCGATGCCGAGTCCCCAGTGCATGATGCGGGTCACGCGGCGCTGACCGACGAGTTCGACCACCCACGCACCGAAGAGCGTCGCGAATCCGACGAGGTGGATGAGAACGACGATGCTGCGCAGGGTCTCCATTCCCTCAGGCTACCTGAAGGTGGAGATCCCGCGCAGCATCGGCTCGAGCTCTCAGACGCGGAGGTCGCGGAGGACGAGCGCGGTGCGGATCGCGGCATCCGCTGCTTCCGCACCCTTGTCCTCCTTCGAGCCCTCCAGGCCCGCCCGGTCGAGTCCCTGCTGCTCGTCGTCCAGCGTCAGGACGCCGAAGCCGACGGGCTTGCCGGTGTCGAGCGCGACGCGGGTGAGGCCGTCGGTCGCAGCGGCCGAGACGAAGTCGAAGTGGGGGGTGCCGCCGCGGATGATCACGCCGAGGGCGACGACCGCGTCGGCGCCCGCGTCGAGTGCCGCCTTGGCGGCGACCGGCAGCTCGAACGATCCCGGGACGCGGACGAGTCGCCACGAGGCGCCCGACGCGTCGAGGATGCGCTTCGCGCCGGCGATCAACCCATCGGTGATGACATCGTGCCACTGGCCGGCGATGACGACCACCGACATCCCGTTCGCGTCGACCGCTTCGGTCTGGGGTGCTCCGTGTCCGCTCATGCCTTGTGCTCCTCACTGTGCGCGAGAGCCTCGCGCAGCTCGTCGGCGTCGATGATGTGGCCCATACGGTCGGCCTTCGTCGCCAGGTACTGGTGGTTGTTGGCGCCGACTCCGACGAGCAGGGGGACCTGATCGACGATCGTCAGGCCGAGTGCGCGCAGCTGCGCGACCTTGTCGGTGTTGTTGGTCAGCAGGCGGATCTGCTTGACGCCGAGGTCGGTGAGGATGCCGGCGGCCGCCGCGTAGTCGCGAGCGTCGGCCGGCAGCCCGAGTGCGAGGTTCGCGTCGACCGTGTCGAGGCCGCGCTCCTGCAGGCTGTAGGCCCGCAGCTTGTTGATGAGACCGATGCCGCGACCCTCATGGCCGCGCATGTAGATGACGACGCCGCCGTCCTGCTCGATGGCGTCCAGGGCGGCCTCGAGCTGCGGACCGCACTCGCACTTCAGCGAGCCGAAGGCCTCACCGGTCAGGCACTCCGAGTGGACCCGTACGAGCGGCGCCTCCTCGGTGAGTTCGCCGGAGACGACGGCGATGTGGTCGGTGCCGGTGATGCGGTCCTTGTACGCGAGGAAGCGGAACTCCCCGTGCGAGGTCGGGACCTTCGCCTCCGCGCGCAGGCTCACGCGACGCTTGCCGATGTGGTCGGTGTGTGCGGCGGCGCTGTCGCCGTCGGCTGCGCTCACGTGCGCGATGAGCTGTTCGATCGTGATGACGGGGATGCCTTCGCGCTCGCCCATCTCCAGCAGGCCCGGCATCCGCATCATGCTGCCGTCGTCAGCGACCACTTCGCCGATGACGGCGACGGGCTGGAGGCCGGCGAGCTGCATGAGCTCGACCGCGGCTTCGGTGTGCCCGGCGCGCTCGCGCACGCCGCCGTCGACGGCGCGGAGCGGGAGCACGTGGCCGGGGCGGATGAGGGAGGCGGGGACCGACGTCGGGTCCGCGAGGACGTTGGCCGTCCGGGCGCGGTCCGACGCGCTGATGCCGGTCGTGACGCCGTCGGCGGCGTCGACGCTCACGGTGTACGCGGTGCTGCGGGCGTCCTGGTTGACCTCGACCATCGGCGGCAGGTCGAGCCGGTCGGCCCAGTCCGCCGGCATCGGCGCGCAGAGGAAGCCGCTGGACCACCGGATGGTCCAGGCGAGCCACTCCGGCGAGGCCAGCTCGGCGGAGATGATGATGTCGCCCTCGTTCTCGCGGCTCTCGTCGTCGGCGACCAGGATCGGTCGGCCTTCTTTGAGGGCTGCCAGGGCGTCGGGGATGGACGAAAGGCTCATCGGGAGCCTCCTTCTTCTGTGGACGGGATGCCGTCGGGTGAGGCGAATCGGAGCAGACGCTGCACGTGCCGCGCCAGGATGTCGGTTTCGAGGTTGACCCGGTCGCCGGGCGTCATCGCGCCGAGAGTGGTCACCTCGAGGGTTTCGGGGATGAGGGAGATCTCGAACCACTGCGACGACGCGTCGGCGTCCGACACGTCCGAGACGGTGAGCGAGACGCCCTGCACGGTGATCGATCCCTTGTCGACGACGAGGGGGGCGAGGTCTGCGGGCAGCGAGACGCGGATGACGCGCCACTGCTCGCCGGGGCGCACCTCGAGCACCTCGCCGGTGCCGTCGACGTGCCCCTGCACGATGTGACCGCCGAGCCGGGTGTGCGCGGCCAGGGCGCGCTCGACGTTGACGGGGGAGCCGACGGCGAGCGTGCCGAGCGTCGACATGTCGAGCGTCTGCTTCATGACGTCGGCGGTGAACCCCTCCGGCGTCTGGTCGGTGACCGTGAGGCAGACCCCGCTGATGGAGATCGAGTCGCCGCGCTGCGCGTCCGAGACCGCGAGCGGTGCGCGGACCGCGAGGCGCACGCCGTCGCCGGACGGATCGATGGCGGTGATGACGCCCTGCTCTTCGATGATGCCCGTGAACATCAGCCCTCCTTGGGGGTCAAGGTGACGAGGATGTCGTCACCGAGTCTGTCGAGACCGAGGATCTCGAGTCGGCGCTGCTCTGCGATCGTCGTGACTCCGATGTCGCCGACCGCGACGCGGTCTCCGCCGATCAGGGTCGGCGCGACGTACACGAGGAGCTCGTCGACCAGTCCCTGGCGCAGGAACGACGCCGCGAGCGTCGGGCCGCCCTCGAGGAACACGCGGTGAGCGCCGAGTTCGCGGAGCCTGTCGAGCAGGTCGCGGAGATCCTCGCCCTCGTCCTGCATGAACGGCCGCGGGTGGCGCCGGAGTGCGGCCTCCTGGGGCACCGCGCGGATTCCGACGACGACCGGCCGCGGCTGGTCCTCGTAGAGCGATCCGTCCGCGGTGCGTGCCGTGAGCGCGGGGTCGTCGGCGAGGACGGTGCCGGTGCCGACGACGATCGCGTCCGCCCGTGAGCGGCGGCGGTGCACGTCCGCGCGTGCGTCCGGTCCCGTGATCCACTGGCTGGTGCCGTCGGATGCCGCGGCCCGACCGTCGAGCGACTGCGCCCACTTGACGGTGACATGCGGTCGCCCCAGGCGCTGCACGGTCAGCCACGACGAGATGAGGTCTTCGCCCTCCTCGCGGAGCACGCCCCCCTCGACGTCGACACCGGCGGCGCGCAAGCGCTCTGCGCCTCCGGACGAGACGGCACCCGGGTCCTCGGCCGAGTAGACGACGCGTGCGACCCCGGCCTCGATGAGGGCGACGGCGCACGGGCCGGTGCGGCCGGTGTGGTTGCAGGGCTCGAGGGTCACGACGGCGGTGGCGCCGCGCGCGGCATCCGGCCCCAGTTTCGACAGCGCGTCGATCTCGGCGTGCGGGGTGCCGGCGCCGTGGTGCCAGCCCTCGGCGAGCACGGCGCCCTCGGGCGAGAGGATGACGGCCCCGACCTGCGGGTTCAGGCCGCGAGGCCCGTTCGTCGCGAGCGCGAACGCGTGACGGAGCGCGCTGCGCTCCGCGTCGGTGACACTCATCCGGATCCTCACGATGGGGTTCTCCGGGGCGCGGGCGCGACAGGTGGATACGGCGTCGCCGCATCCACCGTGCTTCCTCCCATCCGGACTAGCGACTCTCGTCGCATCACCGTCGGTTCCGGATTTCCACCGGATCAGCAGGACCTGGGTCCCGCTCGCGGACTGTCACCGCCGGTTCGGATTCCCACCGACCCCGGAGCACGTTTCTTGCTCTTGCAGTGTAATCAACCGCTCTTCGCCGGTTTCATTCCCGCGTCATCTCTTGACTTCCGAGGTCATTCGGTCAGCGCGCGGGCGGTCGCCTCATCGACGACCAGCTCGGTGACGAGGCGGGCGGCGAGCGCCCCGCGCAGACTGTCGCGTTTGTCGACGCCCGAGACGACGCAGACGCGACTCGGCACGCGGCGGAGCACGTCGAACCGCGGGCCCGTCGCGCGGTCGTTGAGCTCGATCCCGCGCGTGGAGCCGTCGAGCCGGTAGAACACCGTCGCGACGTCGCCGACCACCCCCTCGCCGTCGAGCGCGGCGAGTTCTTCGGGTTCGAGATAGCCGCCGGAGTAGACGTGGCTGGGGACGCGCGAGTCGGCGGCGCCGACGCTGAAGACGACGAGGTCCATCGCCGCCTGGATGGCGAGGATGCGAGTGGTGCTGCGCTCCCGCCACATCGCGTGCTTCGTGCGCGGGTCGTCGAAGAACGCCGGCACCGGGAACTGCTGCGCGTTTCCGCCGTAGGCCTCGGCGAAGCGGCTGAGGATGTCGCTGGCGTACAGCAGGCCCGTCGTCCGCGTGTTCCCCGAGCCGTTCAGCTGCACGAACGTCGTGCCGTGCACGGACTTCGGGACGAGGCGCCGGCTGACCGCCGCCGTCGTCGACCCCCAGGCGATCCCCACGGTGGTGTCCGCGACGATGAGGTCGCCGAGCAGGTGGGCGGCAGCCGTCGCGACGCGCTCGAGTCGCTCCACGTCGCTGGCGTCGTCGGGCACCGGAACGACATGCGCGGTGATGCCGTAGCGGTCCGCGAGGTTCTGCTCGAGCAGCTGCGGCGCGGCGAAGGGGGAGCGGATGCGGATGTCCACGATCCCGGTCGCGCGGGCACGCGACAGCAGGCGCGACACGGTCGATCGGGAGGTCCCGAGTTCGCGCGCGATGGCTTCCATCGTGCGGTCCTGGACGTAGTACAGGTGCGCGGCCGTGAGGGCGCGACGGATGTCGTCGGGATCGAGCGTCTCTTCCACGGATGACAGTGTGCACGTATGTGCATGGCGACTGCAATCCCGTCCACGAATGTCATCATTGGTCCCATCAGCCACTGCGGTGGCGGTCTGAGGCGACCGGGTCGACACCCGGCAGAAGTGGGAGTGTGTGACGTGGACGCGGACATCCGATCGACGACAGCGGCGCTGCGGGAGCGGCCCCAGGCGGACGTGCTCATCATCGGCGGCGGCATCAACGGCGTCGCGACCTTCCGCGACCTGGCCCTCCAGGGCATCGACGTCGCCCTGGTCGAGAAGAGCGACTTCCTCTCCGGAGCGTCGGCCGCGTCGAGCCACATGATCCACGGCGGCATCCGCTATCTCGAGAACGGCGAGCTCCGACTCGTCCACGAAGCCGTCACCGAGCGCAACGACCTGCTCACGACGGCGGCTCACTACGTCCGACCGCTCCGCACCACCGTGCCGATCTTCTCGACCTTCTCGGGCCTCCTGTCGGCACCGCTCCGCATGGTGCTGCATCGCAAGACGGCCTCGACCGAACGCGGCGCCCTCCTCATCAAGGTGGGGCTCATCATCTACGACTCGTTCTCGCGCGGCGGCGGCAAGGTCCCCCGCCACACGTTCCACGGTCGCCGCCGGTCGCTCCGCGCCCTGCCCGACCTCAACCCCGACGTCAAGTACACCGCCACGTACTGGGATGCCTCGCTCCGCGACCCCGAGCGCCTCGGTCTCGATCTCGTCCGGGACGGCATCGCCGTCGGCGGCAGCCGCGCTCGCGCCGCGAACTACGTCTCGGCCGCGGGCGTCCAGGATGGCAAGGTCGTGCTCCGCGACGAGGAGAGCGGCGAGGAGTTCCCGTTCGCGGCATCCGTCGTCCTCAACGCGGCGGGGCCGTGGACCGACCTCGCCAACCGCGCGCTCGGCGACGCCACCCGCTACATGGGCGGCACCAAGGGGTCGCACATCGTCCTCGACCACCCCGAGCTCATGCAGGCCACCGGAGGACGCGAGCTGTTCTTCGAGCACTCCGACGGACGCATCGTCCTCATCTACCCCCTCAACGGTCGAGTCCTGGTCGGAACGAGCGACCTCGAGCACGACATGTCCGAGCCGGCTGTCTGCACCGAGGAGGAGGTCGACTACTTCCTCGACCTCATCGGTCACGTCTTCCCGACGATCCCCGTCGACCGCTCGCAGATCGTCCACCGCTACTCGGGTGTCCGTCCCCTCCCCGGCCACGGCGACATGGCCGCGGGCTTCGTCTCGCGCGACTACCGCATCGAAGAGGCGATCCTCCCCGGGTCGGACCGCGTGCCGGTGCTCAGCCTGGTCGGCGGCAAGTGGACCACGTTCCGCGCCGTCGCCGCGCGACTGACCGACGAGCTGATGACCCGGATCGGCCGCGAGCGTGTCCGCTCCACGAAGGGTCTGCCGATCGGCGGCGCCGTCGGGTTCCCCCGCACCGACGCCGACCGCGACGAATGGGTGCACCAGCACCTCTCGGACTTCGGACTCGAGCGCGGTACGCGTCTGCTGCACCGCTACGGCACGCACGCGCTGGCCGTCGCCACCGCGCTCCGCCAGGACGACGACGACGCGCCCCTGTCGACGCTGCCGCGATTCAGCTCGGGAGAGTTCCGTTACATGGCGACCAGCGAGTCGGTCGTGCACCTCGACGACATCTTCCTGCGCCGCACGAACATCGGCTTCCGCGGTGAGGCGACCCGCGAGGTCGTCGAAGAGGTGGCCTACGCCGTCTCGGATGTGATGGGCTGGGATGCCGCGACCCGCCGCTCGGAGATCGACCGGACGCTCGCCGCGGTGCACGCCGCCGATCCCGTCGCTGTCTGACGCCGGCATCCGCGTCGCGATCAGCGACGAGCACTCGAAGAGGAGACGAGACGTGGCCGAACACGTGATCGCCATCGACCAGGGAACCACCTCGACACGCGCGATCGTGTTCGACGGCGAAGGGGCGCTCGTCGCCACCGCGCAGCGGGAGCACGAGCAGATCTTCCCGCGGGCCGGGCGGGTCGAGCACGACCCCGTGGAGATCTGGACGAACACGGAATGGGTGCTCGCCCGCGTCCTCAACCAGGTGGGGCTGGCGCCGTCGGACGTCGCCGCCATCGGCGTGACCAACCAGCGCGAGACCGCGATCGTCTGGGACCGCCGCACCGGCCGGCCGATCCACAATGCGATCGTCTGGCAGGACACCCGCACGCAGCCCGCGATCGACCGGCTGATCGAGACGCACGGCGTCGACGCCTTCGCCGACGTGACGGGGCTGCCGCTCGCGTCGTACTTCTCGGCGTCGAAGATCGCGTGGATCCTCGACAACGTCGACGGGGCGCGCGACGCGGCGCGGAACGGCGACCTGATGTTCGGCACGCCGGACACGTGGATCGTCTGGAACCTCACGGGTGGCAGCGACGGCGGCATCCACATCACGGACGTCACCAACGCGAGCCGCACGCTGCTGATGGATCTCAAGACCCTCGACTGGTCGGACGAGATGCTCGAGATCTGGGACATCCCGCGCGCGATGCTGCCCGAGATCCGCTCCTCCTCGGAGGTCTACGGCGAGGTCGCGCAGCCGCGGGTTGCGCGCGGCATCCGGATCGCCGGCATCCTCGGGGACCAGCAGGCCGCCACCTTCGGGCAGGCCGCCTTCGACGCCGGGCAGTCCAAGAACACGTACGGGACCGGCAACTTCCTGCTCGTCGGGACCGGCACCGAGCTCGTCCGCTCCGAGGCGGGTCTCATCACGACGGTCGCCTACCGCATCGGCGACGAGCCCGCCCACTACGCGCTCGAAGGTTCCATCGCCGTCACCGGCTCGCTCGTGCAGTGGCTGCGCGACAACCTCGGGATCATCTCCGATTCGGGCGAGGTCGAGCGGCTCGCCCGCAGCGTCGAGGACAACGGCGGCGCCTACTTCGTGCCCGCCTTCTCGGGACTGTTCGCCCCGTACTGGCGACCCGACGCGCGCGGCGCCCTCGTCGGCCTCACCCGCTACGTCACCAAGGCGCACATCGCCCGCGCCGCCCTCGAGGCGACCGCGTTCCAGACGCGCGACGTGATCGCCGCCGTCATCTCCGACACCGGCCGCGACCTCGACGAGCTCCGCGTCGACGGCGGGATGACCCGCAACGACACGCTCATGCAGTTCCAGGCCGACATCCTCGGCATCCCCGTCATCCGCCCCAAGGTCGTCGAGACGACTGCGCTCGGAGCCGCCTACGCGGCCGGTCTCGCCGTCGGCGTGTGGTCCGACAAGGACGCGCTCCGCGGGTACTGGCAGGAGGACCGCCGGTTCGAGCCGCAGATGGACCCCGACGAGCGCGACCGCCGATGCCGGCTGTGGGAGAAGGCCGTCTCGAAGTCGATGGGCTGGGTCGACGACGACGCCCGGGTCCTCGCCGGAACCGTCTGACCTACTTCAGGAGCCTCGACAGGCGGCGGTCCGCGAGGATCTTGCCGCCCGTCTGGCACGTGGGGCAGTACTCGAGGCTGTTGTCGGCGAAGAACACCGATCGCACCTCATCGCCGCACACCGGGCACGCCTCGCCGCGTCGGCCGTGGACGGCCATCCCGCGGCGCTTGGCGTCCTTGAGGTCGGCCGGAGGTTTGCCGGATGCCGCGGCCACCGCCTCGGCGAGGGTCTGCCGCAACGCAGCATAGAGCCTGTCGATCTCGGCATCCGTCAGCCCCGCAGCCAATGCGTACGGCGACATCTTCGCGGCGTGGAGGATCTCGTCGGAATAGGCGTTGCCGATCCCCGCGACGATCGACTGGTCCCGGAGGACCCCCTTGATCTGCGTGCGGCGCCCCGCCAGGAGCTCCGCGAGCGTGTCGCGCGTGAACGCGGCGTCGAGGGGATCCGGGCCGAGGCGCGCGATGCCGGGCACGTCGGCGGGGGAGCGGGCGGCGTAGTAGGCCAGGGACTTCTTGGTGCCGGCCTCGGTCAGGTCGAACCCGGAGCCGTCGTCGAAGCCGACTCGCAGGGCGATCGGGGTCTTCCCCGGCCGGATGACCGTGGCCGGCAGCTGGTCGTACCAGCGCAGCCAGCCGGCCTTGGCGAGGTGGAAGACGAGGTGGGCACCGGCATCCGTCTGCAGGTCGACGAACTTGCCGTGACGCTCCGCACCGGTGACGGTCGCGCCGGTGATCGCGTCGATCGGCGGGTCGTACGTCTTCAGGGCGGCGATGTTCGCGACCGACACCTTCGTGACGGTCAGTCCCGTCGCACGCTCGCGGAGGAAGTCGACCAGTCCCTGCACCTCGGGCATCTCAGGCATGGGGTCATCCTGTCATCCGGCGGCGACGGCGGTCAGGGGGTTGTCACGGGACCGGCTTGTCAGAGCACCGGCCACGTCTGCGGCGAGCGGTCGTCCGCGCCCAGGAGCGCGGCGATCCAGCCGTCGTGACGGCCGCGCGGATCGCTGAGCCCCTGGCGCAGGAGGCCCTCGTACCGGAACCCGAGTTTCTGCGCGACCCGCGCCGACGCGTGGTTGCCGACGACGGCGCGCCATTGGATCCGGGTGAGAGCGAGGGGCTCCGCGAACCCGAAGTCCACGACGGCGGTGGCCGCCTCGGTGAGGTAGCCGTGGCCGCGGGCCGCGGCATCCATCCAGAACCCGATCTCTGCCGAGCCCTGCTTCTCGACGCGGTGGAGGCCGACCATGCCGATCCAGCGGTCCTCGCGGCGGACGCCCCAGGTGAGCTCGCTCTCGTCGCCCCACCATCCGGTCGCCTTGGCGACGAATTCCTCCGCGTGCCGCCGGTCGTACGGCGACGGAAGCGTCGTCCACCGGGGCACCTCGGGATCCTGCGCCGCCGCCGTGATCGCGTCGACGTCGGCCGCCGTCGGGACGGACAGCTCGAGCCGCTCGGTCCGCAGAGTCACCGGTTCCATGCCCCGACCCTAGCGGCGGCCGCGTGTGCCGTATTCAGTCTCGGCACTCGGACGCGCGAGCACCCCTCGCGCGACTCGGCGGTGCGAGCGCCTCGCGTCGACGCCCGAGACTGAATACTGAACGACGACAACTTCACCGTCGTCTCCAGATTCTGGGCAAAGGCCGCATCGTCCACAGGTGGCGCTGTCGCTGTCGTCAGTCGGGGCGGCAGGCCCACAGTGGCGGGATGTTCGAGGTATGGACGAGAGCTGAGCTCGTGTCGAGCGGTGCGTCAGCGCGACAGATCACTGATGCTGTCCGCGACGGGCGGTTGATCCGAGCGCGCAAGGGGCACTACGTGTCGGGCGACGCACCTCCGGCGCTCGTCACGGCGGCACGAGTCGGTGGGCGACTCGGTTGCATTTCCCTGCTGGCCGCCCTCGGCGTGTTCACCTTTGACGACGCGAAGGTCCATATCCACATGGAACGAGACGACAGCAGGATGCGGGGATCGACGGGCCCCATCCTCGCGCCTGTCGGTGACCGCGATGGGGTGAGCCTGCACTGGCGGAGATGGCTGGAGGCACCGGGCTCGGGGGCAGTTCACATCTACGACGCGCTTCTCGACGCCGTTCGGTGTCAGGACGCACGACACGCCATCGCCACACTCGACAGCGCCGCGCACGTCGGGCTGATCACTCTCGCAGAGATCCGAGACCTGTTCGGAGTGCTACCCCGTCGCTATCGTGCGCTGGCGCCTCTCCTGGACGGACGCGCGGAGTCCGGTCCCGAGACTCTGGTCCGACTGATGGTGAGGAGCCTTGGGCATTCCGTCGAACTCCAGGTCACCCTTGAAGGCGTGGGGCGCGTCGACCTGCTGGTCGACGGGTGGTTGGTGATCGAGTGCGACAGTCGACAGTTCCACTCCTCATGGGATCAGCAGCGGACCGACTACCGCCGCGACCGCGCGCTGGCTGCACTCGGGTACAGCGTTCTTCGCCTCATGGCGGAGGACATCCTCTATCGCCCGGACCTCGTCGTTGCTGCGCTCCGAGGGCTCCTGGACTCGCATCGTTCTGGCCACTGAGCAATCCTGCAGAACCGAATTCAGTCCCGAAGGATGCGACAACGGGACGGCGGAGCGTGGTTCTGCGGGGTGCTCAGGGCCGGATGCGTCCGCAGACTGAATACGGAACGCGTAGCAGCGGGCTCAGCCCTCGGGGTGCTGCTGGATCCAGACGGCCATGGCGGCGAGGTTGGCCAGCGGGGCCATCGCGCCGGTCACCGGCGCGTCGAACACGATGGACTCCACGCCGACCTCGGCGTAGGAGGCGACCCAGCCCGCGGCATCCGGCATCGGAACCGCGAGCAGCCGGTCGACCTCCCCGGGCGGGATGCCGAACCCCGCCGCCGCCTCTGCGGCACGCTCCGGCGTCGAGAAGGCGAAGATCGCCGGGCCCTGCTCGGTGGTGGCGGCGAAGGGGGAGGGCTGCTCATCGGTTCCGCGCGCGATGAAGATCCACCGCTCGAGGGCGAAGACGGCGCGCCAGAGGCGCTCCTGCGCGTCGCGGTCGTCGGGGGCGGCCATCGACACCGCAGCGGCCGCGTCGATCGCCGCGACGGTCTCGGGGGCGGGCCCGAGCTCGGGAGTCGGCTGATCAGGCACGACGCAGCAGCCCCAGCTTGTAGTAGACGTCGCCCAGGGTGCGGTCGGCGACCTCCTCGGCGCGGGCGGCGTTCGTCGCGAGCACCCGGTCGAGCTCGGCCGGGTCGTCGAGCAGCTCGAGCGTGCGCTCGCGCACGGGACCGAACTCCGAGACGACGACCTCGGCGAGCCCCTTCTTGAAGTCGCCGTAGCCGCGACCTGCGTACTCGTCCTCGATCGAGGGGACCTGCCGACCGGTGAGGGCGGCGTAGATCACGAGGAGGTTCGAGACGCCGGGCTTGTTCTCCGAGTCGTAGCGGACGACGCCCTCCGAGTCGGTGACGGCCCGCATGATCTTCTTCGCCGACTTCGCCGGATCGTCGAGAAGCCACAGGACACCGGCATCCGACTCGGCGGACTTCGACATCTTCGACGTCGGGTTCTGCAGGTCGTAGATCCGCGCCGTCTCCTTCTGGATGACGGGCTTCGGCACGACGAACGTCTGACCGTGGCGGCTGTTGAAGCGCTCGGCGAGGTCGCGGGTCAGCTCTACGTGCTGCTTCTGGTCGTCGCCGACGGGGACGAGATCCGTCTGGTACAGCAGGATGTCGGCGGCCATGAGGATCGGGTACGTGAAGAGCCCGACGTTGGTGGCGTCGGTGCCGTAGCGCGCCGACTTGTCCTTGAACTGCGTCATCCGGCCGGCCTCGCCGAAGCCGGTGACCGTGGACAGCACCCAGGCGAGCTCGGCGTGCGCGCGCACGTGCGACTGCACGTACAGCGTCGACTTCGACGGCTCGATGCCGGCGGCGATGTACTGCGCGGCGGTGCGGCGGGTCTTCTCGCGCAGCTCCGCGGGATCGTTCGGCTGCGTGAGGGCGTGCAGGTCGACGACGGAGAAGAACGCGTCGTAGGACTCCTGCATGTCCCGCCACTGCAGGAGCGCCCCGATGTAGTTGCCGATCTGGAGGGAGTCGGCGGAGGGCTGCATTCCGGAGTACAGGCGGGGTTTGCTCACCCTACGATCCTAGGCGCGAACGGATGCCGCGCCCCCGCGTCCGTGCCTCAGCTGCCGAGCGTGTAGTCGGCCACGACGGGCGCGTGGTCGCTCCAGCGGGTGTCCCAGGACGGTGCCCGGACGACCCGGTAGTCGGTCGCCCGCGTCGCGAGCTCGGGGGTCGCGAGGTGGTAGTCGATCCGCCAGCCGGTGTCGTTGTCGAACGCCTTGCCGCGGTTCGACCACCACGTGTACGGCCCGTCGACCTCGCCGGCGAAGCTGCGCCCGACGTCGACCCAACCGAGTCCGGTGCCGCTCTCGCCGTCGACGGTCGCGACGGTCTCGCCCCCAGGCCCGGTGAAGCGGTCGAAGTACGCGCGCTCGCGCGGGAGGAAGCCGGCCTTCTTGACGTTGCCCTTCCAGTTGCGGATGTCGAACTCGCGGTGTCCGACGTTGAGGTCGCCGGTGATGAGCGCGAGGTCGCCGAGGTGCGGCATCCGCTCTTCCATCGCGTCGAGGAACGCGTACTTCGCGACCTGCTTCTCGGTGCCCGCCTCGCCCGTGAAGACGTAGGCGCTGACCACGGTGAGCAGCTCGCCGTCGACCTCGATGTCGGCTTCGACCCACCGGCCCTTCGAATCGAGCGTGTCGTCGCCGAGCTCGACGCGCCAGACGTCGAACGGCTCGCGGGTCGCGATCGCGACACCGGCGCGACCCTTCGCGAGGGCCTCGTCGTTCACCAGGTGCCATCCGGGAAGGGCGGCGGCGAGATCGGATGCCTCGGCCCGCACCTCCTGCAGGGTCAGGACGTCGACCCCCGCGGTCTCGAGCCAGTCGTGCATCCCCTTCCGGGCAGCGGCGCGGATGCCGTTGACGTTGACAGAGGCGATGCGGAGTGTTCGTGGCACGCCTTCCAGCGTATCCAGGGCGGCGGACATCGACTCACCGCCGGGTGCGTTCCCAGAGGTCCTCGGCGTGCCGCAGATCACGCCGTGCGCCGGGCTTCCGCCACCACGAGGCGTCCGCGAGCGCTTGCCGCGCCTCGCGGACACCGGCTTCGGCCACGACGCGGAGCGCGCGGCGCTCCTGCTCCCGTCGCTCCTCGGCGGTCATCTCCACGAGCGGGATGTCGGCGTCATCCGCGGCGACGGCGATCCAGGACGCGGCGACGAGGATCACGATCCCCGCGAGGCGGAGCCAGAGCAGCAGCCCGACGACGGTGAAGGTCGCCAGGAGCGGGTTGGTGGGGGAGTAGACCGCGAGGAATCCGGCGCCGAGCTGCAGGAGCGCCAGGGCACTCCCGCCGGCGGCGGCGCCCGGGATGATCGACCTCACCGGCAGCGAGGTCCCGGTGAGGAACCGGATGAGTCCGGTGAGAGCGGTGGTGTTCAGAAGGATGCTGACGATGACCGACGCGATGCGGCTCGACACGTCCACGGCGGTGGATTCGTACGGCACCTGGGCCCAGTCGAGCACGATCGCGACGACACCGCCCGCGACGAGTCCGAACACCGCGCCGAGGACCAGGGCGAGCCCGAACAGGAGGGCGGCGAGCAGGTCCCCGAGTTTGAGGAGCACGAAGCTCCTCGTGTCGAACGGCAGACCGAAGATGTCGCGCACCGCGCGCCGGGTGAAGGTGACGAATCCGATCGCCGTCCAGATCGCGACGGTGACGGCGATCGCACCCGTCACCGCGAGGAGGCTGCCGCTGTCGCGCGCGATACCCGCCACGTCGGCGGGATCGAGCGTTCCCCCGACCGCGATGAATCCGGGCAGGTAGGAGTTCACGACCGCGATGAGTCCGTCGATGGCGGTCTGCGAACCGCCCAGCCAGAGGCCGACCGCGGCGAACGCGGTGTACAGCGTCGCGAAGATCGCGAACAGGGACTGATAGCTGATGGATGCCGCGAGCAGGAACCCGTTCCGCCGCAGGAAGCGGCGCCACACCCGGACCGGGAACGAACCGATGGTCCGCTGCGTCAGCTCGGTGGCCCGTTCGATCGGCTGATCGAGGCGCTCGCGCAGACGAGACGCCTCCCACCGCTCGCGCAGGGGAGGCGTCGTGTCGTCCGAGGTCACGCCTCGAGGCTATCCGGCCGGATCAGCTGCGGAGGACCGCCTGCTTGACCTCGGCGATGGCCTTGGTGATCTCGATGCCGCGGGGGCACGCCTCGGTGCAGTTGAAGGTCGTGCGGCAGCGCCACACGCCTTCCTTGTCGTTGAGGATGTCGAGGCGCACGTCGCCCGCGTCGTCGCGCGAGTCGAAGATGAAGCGGTGCGCGTTGACGATCGCGGCGGGGCCGAAGTACTGACCGTCGGTCCAGAACACAGGGCAGGACGACGTGCACGCGGCGCAGAGGATGCACTTCGTGGTGTCGTCGTAGACGGCGCGGTCCTTGATCGACTGGATGCGCTCCTTGCCGGGCTCCGGCGCGCTGTTCGCCTGGAGGAAGGGCTGCACGTCGCGGAAGGACTCGAAGAACGGGTCCATGTCGACGATGAGGTCCTTCTCCAGCGGCAGTCCCTTGATCGCCTCGACGTAGATCGGCTTCGAGATGTCGAGGTCCTTGATCAGCGTCTTGCAGGCGAGGCGGTTGCGACCATTGATGCGCATGGCGTCCGAGCCGCAGATGCCGTGGGCGCACGAGCGGCGGAAGCTCAGCGTGCCGTCGACGTCCCACTTGATGCGGTGCAGTGCGTCCAGCACGCGGTCCGTCGGGTACATCTCCACGTCGTAGTCGACCCAGCGCGGCTCAGCGTCCACCTCGGGGTCGAAGCGCCGGATGATGAAGGTGACCAGGTACGACTGGATGCCGGAGTCGTTCGTCTCCTGCGTCTGCGCCGGGGCGCCGCTGTCGACGATCGTCATCAGTACTTCCTCTCCATCGGCGGGTAGTTGTACTCGCCCTGCTCGTTCTTGGTGAACACGACCGGCTTCCAATCCAGGCGGATGTGGTCCTCGGGGTTCGCGGAGTGCGGGTCGCCCGTGAGGTAGGCCATCGTGTGCTGCATGTATTCGTCGTCGTTGCGGTCGGGGTAGTCCTCGCGCATGTGACCGCCGCGGCTCTCCTTGCGGTTGCGCGCGGCGTAGGCGACGATCTCGGCGATGTCGAGGAGGAAGCCCAGCTCGACGGCCTCGAGGAGGTCGGTGTTGTAGCGCTTGCCCTTGTCGTCGACGTGGACGTTCTTGTACCGCTCGCGCAGGTCGTTGATCGTGCCCATGACGTTCGTGAGCGTCTCTTCGGTGCGGAAGACCTGGGCGTTGGCGTCCATCTCCTCCTGCAGCTTCTTGCGGAGCGTGGAGATGCGCTCGGTGCCCGCGTTGTTGCGCAGACCCTCGATCAGCTCGCGGACCTCCTTCGCGGGGTCCTCGGGGAGCGGCATGAACTCGGCGGTCTGGACGTACTCGACCGCGTTCTGGCCGGAGCGCTTCCCGAAGACGTTGATGTCCAGGAGCGAGTTCGTGCCGAGGCGGTTCGCGCCGTGCACCGACACGCACGCGCACTCGCCCGCGGCGTAGAGGCCGGGGACGACGGTGTCGTTGTCGGCCAGGACCTCGCCCTTGATGTTGGTCGGGATGCCGCCCATCGCGTAGTGCGCGGTCGGCATGACCGGCACCGGCTCGACGACCGGGTCGACGCCGAGGTAGGTACGGGCGAACTCGGTGATGTCGGGGAGCTTCGTCTCGAGCACTTCGGCGCCCAGGTGCGTGCAGTCGAGGTAGACGTAGTCCTTGTTCGGGCCGGCGCCGCGGCCTTCGAGGACCTCCTTGACCATGCACCGGGCGACGATGTCGCGGGGCGCGAGGTCCTTGATGGTGGGGGCGTAGCGCTCCATGAACCGCTCGCCCGAGGCGTTGCGGAGGATCGCGCCCTCGCCGCGGGCACCCTCGGTGAGAAGGATGCCGAGGCCCGCCAGACCTGTCGGGTGGAACTGGAAGAACTCGATGTCCTCGAGCGGCAGTCCCTTGCGCCAGACGATGCCGACGCCGTCACCGGTGAGGGTGTGGGCGTTCGAGGTCGTCTTGAAGATCTTGCCGAAGCCGCCGGTTGCGAAGATGACGGCCTTGGCGTGGAAGACGTGGAGGTCGCCGGTGGCGAGCTCGTACGCGACGACACCGGCGATGCCGGTGCGACCCAGGGCATCCTTCACCGTGATGAGGTCGAGGGCGTAGAACTCGTTGAAGAAGTTGATGCCGAGCTTCACGCAGTTTTGGAACAGCGTCTGGAGGATCATGTGACCCGTCCGGTCGGCGGCGTAGCAGGCGCGACGGACCGGGTTCTTGCCGTGCTCAGCGGTGTGCCCGCCGAAACGGCGCTGGTCGATCTTGCCGTCGGGCGTGCGGTTGAAGGGCAGGCCCATGTTCTCGAGGTCGATGACCGCGTCGATGGCTTCCTTCGCGAGGATCTCGGCTGCGTCCTGGTCGACGAGGTAGTCGCCGCCCTTGACGGTGTCGAAGGTGTGCCACTCCCAGGAGTCCTCTTCGACGTTGGCGAGCGCTGCCGCCATGCCGCCCTGTGCCGCGCCGGTGTGGCTGCGGGTCGGGTAGAGCTTGGTGATGACGGCCGTCTTCGCGCCGGGACCGGCCTCGATCGCGGCGCGCATGCCGGCGCCGCCGGCGCCCACGATGACGACGTCGAACTGGTGGTAGTGGACGCCGTCCTTGACGACGGAGTCCGCGGTCTGAGTGCTCACGTGACGAATGCCTCTGTTCTCTGCTTTGCGTGCCGGCGCGGCCGGCTCAGCCCTGTGCCTTGCAGACCTCGGCGAGAACGCTGCCGTCGAGGTTGGGGATGCAGGGATCGAAGGTGAAGACCACGAGGGTGCCGAGGAGGATCATGAAGCCGGCCACCACCCAGAGGCTGGTGACGAGGACCCGGCGGACCTTCGCGTTGGTGACGTAGTCGTTGACGATCGTGCGCATGCCGTTCGTGCCGTGGATGAACGCCAGCCACAGCATGAGGACGTCCCACCACTGCCAGAACGGCGTGGCGAACTTGCCCGCGACAAACGCGAAGTCGAGGCCCGAGATGCCCTCGCCGAGCATGAGGTTGACGAAGAGGTGACCGAAGATGAGGACGAGCAGCAGCACGCCCGAGACGCGCATGAAGACCCAGCCCCACTTCTCGAGGTTGGGACCCTTCTTGCGGACGGCGGCCTTGCCCTGCGGGGTGCGCGGAGCGGCGAGGGTGTCGGCGGTCATCAGTGCTCGCCTCCCATGTGCGAGAAGACGTTCGGAAGGTGGCGCGCGGCGAAGCCGACGAGGGTGACGGCCCAGACGGCCAGCACTCCCCACCACAGCTGCCGCTGGTGACGCGTGGCCCACGGCCACAGGTCCACCGCGATGATGCGGAGGCCGTTGAAGGCGTGGTAGACGATCGCGCCGACCAGGGCGACCTCGCCGAGGCCCATGATCGGGTTCTTGTACGTGCCGATGACCGCGTTGTACGCATCGGGGGAGACCCGGATGAGTGCGGTGTCGAGGACGTGCACGAGCAGGAAGAAGAAGATGGCGATGCCGGTGATGCGGTGAAGGACCCACGACCACATGCCCTCGTTGCCGCGGTACAGCGTGCCGCGCGGGGTCTTGGACGTGGTCTCAGCGATCGACGGCGTGACGCGTGCTGGTGCAGACACGGTCGTCCTCCCTTGAGTGAGATGGATCGCGCGCGTGCGGCGAGATCGCGGCATCCCAGGGAATGTCGCCCATCGTCGCAAGCGGGCGCATCGACCATCCTAAGCGGCCTCGAGAGGGGTGGGCGAGGAAGGCGAGCCTTAATCGGCCGGTAGGGTTCCGACCATGGTCGAACACATCGAGGACTTTTACGCCGTCATCCCCGCCGGGGGCGTCGGATCCCGCCTGTGGCCGTTGTCGCGAGCGGATGCCCCGAAGTTCCTCCACGACCTGACCGGGTCGGGGCACTCCCTCCTCCGCGACACCTGGAACCGGCTCGAGCCCCTCACCGGGCCCGATCGGATCGCCGTCGTCACCGGCCGCGCGCACCGCGCCGCCGTCGAGGCGCAGCTCCCCGGCATCCCCGACAAGAACGTCATCCTCGAATCCGAGCCGCGTGACTCCGCGGCCGCGATCGGCCTCGCTGCGGCGATCCTGCACCGGCGGCATCCGGACGTCGTCATCGGATCCTTCGCCGCCGACCACGTCATCCGCGGCTCACGCGTGTTCGAGTTCGCGGTGCGCGATGCCGTCGAGGTGGCGCGCGAGGGCTTCATCTGCACGATCGGCATCAGCCCGTCCGAGCCGGCGGTCGGGTTCGGCTACATCAAGCGGGGCGGCGAGCTGATCGTCGACGGCGCTCGGGATGCCTCCCTGGTCGAGCGCTTCGTCGAGAAGCCCGACCTCGAGACGGCGAAGGCCTACGTCGCCGATCGCTCCTACCTCTGGAACGCGGGCATGTTCATCTCGCGGGCCGACGTCCTGCTCGCCGAGATCGAGGCGAACAACCCCACCCTGCACGCCGGGCTCATGGAGCTCGCCGAAGCGTGGGACGACCGCGACCTGCGGGGCCCCGCCGTCGACCGCATCTGGCCGACCCTCGAGAAGATCGCGATCGACTACGTCGTCGCGGAGCCGGCGGCGGAGAAGGGCAAGCTCGCCGTCGTCCCCGGACACTTCGACTGGGACGACGTGGGGGACTTCGCGAGCCTCGCCAAGCTCAACTCGGGCGGCCGCACCGACCTCGCGATCCTCGGACAGAACGCCCGGGTGCTCTCGGATGCCGCGAGCGGCATCGTCGTCTCGCAGACGAGTCGCGTGATCAGCATCATCGGCGTCAAGGACATCGTCGTCGTCGACACGGACGACGCGCTTCTGGTGACCACCGCCGAGCACGCCCAGCGGGTCAAGAGCGTCGTCGACGCGCTGAAGGTGACCGGTCGCGGGGACGTCCTCTGACACCCCGTCCGTTGAGCAGGATGCCGCTCCTGTGACGGGTTCATTGCGGCTTTGTAACCATTCGGACGAACGGGCTCATCAGGGTGACCGGTCGTCGTCACAGTGGGTAACTTCGGTTGCGCACACCCGCGAAGTCCGCGGGTTCTCTTCCGTGGAGGCACTCTTGACCATCTCGAACCCGAAGAAGCTCGCCGGCATCGCCGGTGCCGCGCTTCTCATCGCCGCGCTGGCTGGCTGCGGTACCGCACCCGAGGCCAACCCGACGTCGTCCGCCGGCGCCGGTGGCGGCGACATCGTCGACGGCTTCAAGCCCTGCCTGGTCTCCGACGCCGGTGGCTGGAACGACAAGTCGTTCAACGAGTCGGCCAAGAACGGCATGGACAAGGCCGCCGGCGAGCTGGGCATCAAGCCCCTCGAGTTCGAGTCGACCAACGACAACGACTACGAGCCCAACATGACCACGGCGATCTCCGAGGGCTGCACCCTCATCGTCTCGGTCGGCTTCAAGCTCGCCGCGGCGACGGTCGAGGCGGCCAAGGCCAACCCGGAACTGCAGTTCGCGATCATCGACGACTACGCGGACACCGACCAGGACGGCAAGACCGACGCCCCCAACATCAAGCCCCTCGTGTTCAACACGGCGGAGGCCGCGTACCTCGGTGGCTACGCCGCCGCCGCGTGGTCCGCTGAGGCCGGCGTCAACAAGGTGGGCACCTTCGGTGGCCTCCAGATCCCCTCGGTCGCGGTCTTCATGGACGGCTACGCCCTCGGCGTCGAGAAGTACAACGAGGACAAGGGTGCCGACGTCAAGCTCTTCGGCTGGGACGTCGCCGCTCAGAAGGGCGCCTTCACCGGCGGCTTCGACGCGAACGACACCGCCAAGCAGACCGCTCAGTCGGTCCTCGACCAGGGCGTCGACGTCATCCTCCCCGTCGGCGGTCCGATCTACACGAGCGCGGCAGCGGCGATCAAGGACAGCGGTGACGACACCCTCATCCTCGGTGTCGACAGCGACCTCGCCGTCGCCGACGACACGGTCTCCGACATCACGCTGGTCTCGATCATGAAGGCGATCGACGTGGCCGTCTACGACACCACGGTCGCCGCATCGACCGGCAAGTTCGACGCCGCGCCGTACGTCGGCACCCTCGAGAACGAGGGCGTCAAGCTCTCGAGCTTCCACGACTTCGAGTCGAAGCTGCCCGCCGGTCTGACCGACGAGCTCGACACGCTCCAGAAGTCGATCATCTCCGGTGACATCACGGTGGAGTCCAAGAACTCGCCGTGATCTGAACGACATCCACTCGGGGCGGGCAGCGCAGAGCTGTCCGCCCCGAGTGCCGTTCGCTCAACGTTTTATGGCGGGTACTTTCCAGACACCCGCCGGTTAGGGTTCTCGTATGAAGCTCGAGCTCCGCGGAATCACGAAAAGATTCGGCAGCCTCGTCGCCAACGATCACATCGACCTCGTGGTCGAGCCGGGGGAGATCCACGCTCTCCTCGGCGAGAACGGCGCCGGCAAATCCACTCTCATGAACGTCCTCTACGGCCTCTACCGCGCCGATGAGGGACAGATCCTGCTGGACGACGCCGTCCAGAACTTCCGGGGTCCCGGTGACGCGATGGCGGCCGGCATCGGCATGGTGCACCAGCACTTCATGCTCATCCCCGTGTTCACCGTCGCCGAGAACGTCATGCTCGGCCACGAGAAGACGACCGGCCTCGGCAAGCTCGACCTCGCGCAGGCCCGCGCCCATGTGCGTGCCGTCGCCGACCGGTTCGGCTTCCAGATCGACCCCGACGCCCTCGTCGGCGACCTCCCCGTCGGCGTCCAGCAGCGCGTCGAGATCATCAAGGCCCTCTCCCGCGACGCGAAGGTCCTCGTCTTCGACGAGCCGACCGCGGTCCTCACCCCCCAGGAGACGGACGAGCTCATGGGGATCATGCGACAGCTGCGCGACGAGGGGACGTCCATCGTCTTCATCACGCACAAGCTGCGCGAAGTGCGCGAGGTCGCCGACCGGATCACGGTCGTGCGCCTCGGCAAGATCGTCGGCACCGCGTCGCCGACGGCGACCAACGCCGAGCTCGCCTCCCTCATGGTCGGTCGTGCCGTCGAGCTGACCGTCCAGAAGGAGCCGGCCAAGCCGAGCTCCGGCGGACTCGAGGTGCGAGACCTGCGCGTCCTCACCCCCGGCGGCGCCATCGTCGTCGACGAGGTGTCGTTCGACGTCCGTCCTGGCGAGATCCTCGCCGTCGCCGGTGTGCAGGGCAACGGCCAGACGGAGCTCGTCGAGGCCATCGTCGGCCTCGCCGCCCGCACCGAGGGCTCCATCAGCCTCGACGGCACGGAGCTCGTCGGAAAGAGCGTCCGCAGCATCCTGGATGCCGGCGTGGGCTTCGTCCCCGAGGACCGCAAGGAAGACGGGCTCGTCGGCGGCTTCTCCGTCGCCGAGAACCTCATCCTCGACCGCACCACCGACCCGGCGTTCTCGCGCGCGGGCACCATCCGCCGCGCCGAACTCGACGCGTTCGCGCGTGCCCGCATCGAGGAATACGACATCCGCACGCGGGGTCCCGAGACCCCTGCAGGCACCTTGTCCGGCGGAAACCAGCAGAAGGTCGTCATCGCTCGCGAGATGAGCCGCGACCTCAAGCTCTTCGTCGCCGCCCAGCCGACCCGCGGCGTCGACGTCGGATCCATCGAGTTCATCCACAAGCGCATCGTCGAGACGCGCGACGCGGGGATCCCCGTGATCGTCGTGTCGACCGAGCTCGACGAGGTCACCGCACTCGCCGATCGCATCGCTGTCATGTACCGCGGGCGCGTCGTGGGCATCGTCCCCGGTGACACTCCCCGCGAAACCCTCGGCCTCATGATGGCCGGCGCAACCGACCCGGAGGTGGCTGCATGAGCGGCACGACGCCCGGCGCCGCCGACGCGGCGCATCCCGCTGCACAGCTGCCCACCGCGAGCGGCCCGCTGACGGGGGAGAAGGAGCCGGGGCAGCCTTCGCGCACCGACGTCTTCTTCCGTGAGCTCGTGCGCGGCAGCGCCGTCACGACGATCCTCGCCTTCGTGCTCGCCATGATCGTCGGCGGCGTGCTCATCGCGGTGACCAACGAAGAGGTGCAGCGCACGAGCGGATACTTCTTCGCGCGTCCCACCGACACCCTCGTCGCGGCGTGGAACGCCATCTACACCGGGTACGAGGCCCTCTTCCGCGGCGCCGTCTTCAACCCGCGCGTCGGCGACTTCTCGGCGCAGATCCGCCCGCTGACCAACACCCTCGGGTTCGCCGCGCCGCTGATCGCCGCCGGCCTCGGCGTCGCCCTGGCGTTCCGCGTCGGCCTGTTCAACATCGGTGCGCGCGGCCAGATGCTCGTCGGTGCCCTGTTCGCAGGCTTCTTCGCGTTCAACCTCGACCTGCCGCTGCTCGTGCACCTGCCGCTCACCCTGCTCGCCGGCATCCTGGGCGGAGCGATCTGGGGCGGTCTCGTGGGTCTGCTGAAGGCACGCACAGGTGCGCACGAGGTGATCCTCACGATCATGCTCAACTACGTCGCGTACTACCTGCTGCTGTGGATGCTGCGCACCCCGGGTCTCCTGCAGGCAGAGGGCAGCAACCAGCCGCAGTCGCAGCCGACGCCGGCCACAGCTCAGTTCCCCGACCTGTTCGGCCCGACGTTCCCGCAGCTGGACTGGGGCTTCGTGATCGTCGTCGTCGCGACCGTGTTCGTCTGGTGGCTCATCGAGCGCTCCAGCCTCGGACTGCGGATGCGGGCCGTCGGCGAGAACCCGCACGCCGCGCGTGCGGGCGGCATCAACGTCGAGCGCATCTACATCTACGCCATGGTCTTCGCCGGCGGCCTCGCCGGTCTCGCCGCCATGAACCAGATCCAGGGCAACGTCACGACCGGTTTCGCCGCCACCATCGACGCCGGCATCGGCTTCGACGCGATCACCGTGGCACTCCTCGGGCGCAGCCGCGCGTGGGGGACCTTCGCCGCCGGCATCCTGTTCGGCGCCCTCAAGGCGGGGTCGTTCTCGATGCAGGCGCAGGGGATCCCGGTCGACATCGTGCTCGTCGTCCAGTCGCTCGTCGTGCTCTTCATCGCGGCGCCGCCTCTGCTGCGCGCCGTGTTCTTCCTTCCCAAGACCGAGATCGAGAAGGCGGACAAGGCGCGAGCCAAGGCCGCGAAGAAGGCGGTGGCGGCATGAGCGCTCCGGCTCCCGCACTCGAATCCGACGGCACCATCCAGCTGACCGTCGTCAAGGCGCGTCACGTCAAGGTGCCGATCGTCTTCGGCGTCGTCGTCGTGCTGATGGCGCTCCTGTTCGGCCTCGTCCCCCGCGGCGCCGTCACGACGTTCCGCCTCGGCGACGCGACCTCGTCGATCGCCGTCCCGAACATCGAGGTGCCGACGGGCGCGACGAGCTGGGCGATGGTCGTCGTCCTCGTCCTCCTCGCGGCACTGGCGGCATGGAACGCGTGGAACTACCGCCGGACGCCGCTGTGGCTGACCTCGGTCTTCGCCGTCGTTGCGGTCGTCGCCTTCATCGTGTGGGCCGCCGCCGGAGGAACCTTCCCCGTCACGAGCCTGCTCTTCGGAGCCGTGTCGCTGTCGGTCCCGCTGGTGTTCGGTGCGCTGGGCGGGGTCATCGGCGAACGCGTCGGCGTCGTCAACGTCGCCATCGAGGGTCAGCTGCTGCTGGGCGCCTTCTCGGCGGCACTCCTGTCGAGCATCACGGGCAGCCCCTTCATCGGCCTGATCGGCGCGATGGTGGGCGGCGTGCTGGTCTCCTTCGTCCTCGCGGCGTTCGCCATCAAGTACCTCGTCGACCAGGTGATCGTCGGCGTCGTCCTGAACGTCCTCGTGACCGGCCTGACGGGCTTCCTCTACGGGGCGCTGCTCGTCCCCAACGAGGACACCCTCAACCGTCCGGAGCGCTTCGGCCGCATCGAGATCCCGTTCCTGAGCGAGATCCCGATCATCGGTCCGGTCCTGTTCAACCAGACCTTCATCGTGTACCTCATGTACGTCGCGGTCGCCGTTGTCTCGTGGAGCCTCTACCGCACGCGCTGGGGTCTGCGCCTCCGCGCCGTCGGTGAGCACCCGCAGGCCGCCGACACCGTGGGAATCAAGGTCAACACGACGCGATTCTGGAACGTCTCGCTCGCCGGTGCGATCGCCGGCATCGGCGGCGCGTACTTCACGCTCGTGTCGGTGCCGCAGTTCGGCAAGGAGATGACCGCCGGGCTCGGCTTCATCGCTCTCGCGGCCGTCATCTTCGGCCGGTGGGACCCGATCCGCGCGACGCTCGCCGCGCTGCTGTTCGGCTTCGCGACGAACCTGCAGAACCAGCTCACCGTGCTGGACACCCCCATCCCGAGCGAATTCATGCTCATGCTGCCGTACGTCGTGACGATCCTCGCGGTCGCCGGTTTCGCCGGGCAGATCCGCGGACCCGCGGCAGCGGGCAAGCCCTACATCAAGGGCTGACACGGGATGCCGCGACCCGCGGCATCCGCTCATCTACAGAGGAAGAAGTCGTGACCGACATCGATTGGGACGAGCTGCGTTCGGCAGCCGTCGAGGCCATGGAGAAGGCGTACGCGCCGTACTCCCGTTACCGAGTGGGCGCCGCGGCGCTCGTGAGCGACGGGCGGATCGTGACCGGCTGCAACGTCGAGAACGCCTCCTACGGGGTCGGCCTGTGCGCCGAATGCGGCCTGGTCGGGAACCTCCACATGACCGGCGGCGGCGAGCTCGTCGCGTTCGTCTGCGTCAACAACGACGGCGAGACGATCATGCCGTGCGGCCGGTGCCGACAGCTGCTCAACGAGTTCGCGATCCCCGGGATGCTGCTCGAGACCGTCTCGGGCATCCGCACGATCGACGAGGTCCTCCCCGACGCCTTCGGCCCCCGCGACCTGGAGGCCGCCCGATGAGCGCGGTCGAGGCGTTCGACGCCGTCGACATCATCCGCACCAAGCGCGACGGCGGCGCCGTCCCCGAGGATGCGCTCCGCTGGATGATCGACGCGTACACCCGCGAGTACGTCGCCGACTCGCAGATGGCCGCGTTCGCGATGGCGGTGCTCCTCAACGGGATGAACCGCGACGAGATCCGCGTCATGACCGATGCGATGATCGCCTCGGGGGAGCGGATGAGCTTCGGCGGGCTCGGCAAGCCGACCGTCGACAAGCACTCCACCGGCGGCGTCGGTGACAAGATCACCCTCCCGCTCGCGCCGCTCGTCGCCGCCTTCGGCGTCGCGGTGCCGCAGCTGTCGGGCCGCGGACTGGGGCACACCGGCGGCACGCTCGACAAGCTCGAGGCCATCCCCGGCTGGCGAGCAGCCCTCAGCAACGACGAGATGATCGCGCAGATGCGGGATGTCGGCGCCGTCATCTGCGCCGCCGGCTCCGGCCTGGCACCGGCCGACAAGCGCCTCTACGCGCTCCGCGACGTCACCGGCACCGTCGAGGCGATCCCGCTCATCGCCTCGAGCATCATGTCGAAGAAGATCGCCGAGGGCACGGATTCGCTCGTCCTCGACGTGAAGTTCGGCTCCGGCGCCTTCATGCAGGACGTCGACAAGGCCCGCGAGCTCGCCCGCACGATGGTCGCCCTCGGCACCGATTCGGGCGTCGCGACCACGGCGCTGCTCACCGACATGAACACGCCCCTCGGCCTCGCCATCGGTAACGCCAACGAGGTCCGCGAGTCCGTCGAGGTGCTCGCCGGCGGCGGACCCGCCGACGTCGTCGAGCTGACCGTCGCGCTCGCACGAGAGATGCTCGCCCTCGCCGGCCAGCCCGACGCCGACGTGGAAGCCGCCCTGAAGGACGGGCGCGCCATGGACTCGTGGCGCCGGATGATCCGCGCGCAGGACGGTGACCCGGATGCCGCGATGCCCACCGCGCGCGAGACCCACACCGTCACGGCGACCGAGTCCGGCGTCGTCACGCGGCTCGAAGCCCTCCCGTTCGGGATCGCCGCCTGGCGCCTCGGCGCCGGACGCGCCCGTGCACAGGACCCCGTCATCCGCGCCGCCGGCATCGACCTGCACGTGAAGCCGGGCGACACGGTCACCGCCGGACAGCCGCTGTTCACACTGCTGGCCGACGATGAGAACCGCTTCGCGCGGGCCGCCGAGGCGCTCGAGGGCGCCTGGGAAATCGGTGCGGAAGCCCCGGCATCCACCCCGCTCGTCCTCGAGCGCATCACCGCCTGAACCCCTCACGACAGGACTGCACAATGGCCATCGATCAGCACGGTGACGCGAACCTCGAGGGCGTCTCGATCCGCTCGCTCCCCAAGGTGTCGCTGCACGACCACCTCGACGGCGCGCTCCGGCCGCAGACGATCATCGAGCTCGCCGACGAGGCGGGCGTCGAGGTTCCCGAAGCCGCGGCCGACGACCTCGCCGACTGGTTCGAGGACCAGTCCGATTCGGGCTCGCTCGTCGAGTACCTGAAGACGTTCGACCTGACCATCGCGGTCATGCAGACCCGTGACGGACTGCGCCGCGTCGCGAAGGAGTTCGTCGAGGACCTCGCAGCCGACGGCGTCATCTACGGCGAGGTGCGCTGGGCGCCCGAGCAGCACCTGGGCGGCGGCCTGAGCCTCGACGAGGTCGTGGAAGCCGTGCAGGAGGGCATCGAGGAGGGCGAGGACTCGGTCGAGGGATCGGGCCGCGACATCCGTGTCGGCCAGCTCATCACCGCCATGCGTCACACCGACCGGTCGCTCGAGATCGCCGAGCTCGCCGTCCGCCACCGCGGTCGCGGCGCCGTCGGGTTCGACATCGCCGGTCCGGAGGCGGGCTTCCCGCCGTCGAACCTGCGCCCGGCGTTCGACTACCTGGCATCCGCTTTCTTCCCCGCCACGGTGCACGCCGGTGAGGCCGCGGGGCTCGATTCGATCCGCTCCGCGCTGATCGACGGGCGGGCACTGCGCCTCGGACACGGTGTGCGCATCGCCGAGGACCTCGACGTCGTCGCTGAGAAGGGCGAGGAGGTGCAGGTCCGCTTCGGCGACCTGGCGCGCTGGGTCCGCGACCGCGAGATCCCGCTCGAACTGTCGCCCTCGTCGAACCTGCAGACCGGCGCGATCGCGGCGTGGGGAACGCAGCTCGAGGATCACCCCTTCGACCTGCTGTACCAGCTCGGCTTCGCCGTCACCGTGAACGTCGACAACCGCACCATGAGCCGCACCTCGCTGACCCGCGAGCTGAAGCTCCTCGCCGACGCATTCGAGTACACGCTCGACGACCTCGAGGCGTTCCAGCTGAACGCTGCGGCGGCGGCCTTCCTCACGATCGAGGAGCGCGAGGAGCTCATCGAGCTCATCGGCGAGGGCTTCTCGGCCTGAGGGGGGCGTCGCCATGGACCGTCCCCGGGCTCGGTGGCGCTGTCCGCGGAGTTTTCGCACTCCGGGCGGCGATCCGGTGCCTGACGAGCGCGGCGGCCTCAGTTTCTCCTCGGTCAGTGCCGCTCAAGCGCGCGGCTGATCGACAGGCGGACGTGGTCGCGGTGGTACTGGATGTCCTCCGCAAGCGGGCGGACCGTGGTGTATCCGAGCGCGGCGGCCGCGAGGTCGCGCCGCCGGTCGCGCTTCTGCGCCTCCCACCCCTCGTGGTGAGCACGGCTGTCGCATTCGATGATCAGCCATCCTTCGACGACGAAGTCGACCCGCCCGACCGTCGTGATGCTCACCTGCGTCTCGAATCGACAACCGAGTGAGCGGAGGATCAGCCGCATCAGGGTCTCGGGACCGGACTCGGCCGACCGATCGATGAGGGTCCGAAGGCTGCGGTGCCGGTGCGGCAGCCGGCGGAAGATCTCCGCGATCGTGACCTCGTCGATGAGACCCAAACGCCATGCACTGTCGAGGGTGGCGACGGCCGCGCGCGGTTCCTGGCACCGGACGGCCGCCACGACCGCGCTGACGATATCGACCGATGTGGCGCTCACCGGCAGCGAAGCGGGTCGCCAATGCCGGACGACGTCCGGCGAGGCCGGCGGGAGACTGCTGCGGTGCGGCTCGACCTGGACGTGGAGGCGAGTCTCCGAGAGGACGTACACGCCGAGCATTCGCAGCAGCGAGACGCAATCGAGGCGGTCACCGGATCGAGCCGCTCGGATCAGATCGGGGTGAGCGTCTCCCCGGAGGTACCGGTCTCGGCGAACGCGGACGAGCCGCCCGGAGGCGACGGCACGGTCGATGTCGCGACGTCGGAGGCCGGCATCGCTGAGTTGTCGCCGTGAGAGGGCAGGGGACGGGAGCGTGTGAACGGACATGCGCCTGAGGGTGTCCGTTTGGTGCCCGCCTTCTCCGCCCGCGCGCTGGATAGGGGAGGAGCGCGACGATCTGGTCCGCCGGGGAGGAACCGGCGTTGGCACTGTCCGAGGAGGTCCTTCGCCGGGCGGGGTTGCCGGCCTGCCCCTCGCGGGCCCGCCCTGCGGCACTGTCAGAGGAAATCCGCCCCAGGGCGGCCTCTCAAGGGTGAGAAACCGCGGGCAGCCGCGAATTCTCCGCGGTTGTGGCTAGTCAGCGCGGCGGCGGAGGTTGATGGGTGCGGGCTGTGGGAGCCGGGCTCCTCCGCGGCTGTGGCCAGAGGGGGACTTCGACCGCGAGTCAGAGGCGGGGGAGGAGTTCCGCGACGGATGCCGTGATCTCGGCCGTCATGGCGGGGTCGTCGATCGTGGGGGTGCCGTCGCCGGCCTGCGGGCCGTAGTCGCCGAAGGAGGCGTGCGAGGCGCCGGGGATCTCGACGAACTCGGCGTCGGCGGGCAGCATGCCGCGGGCATCCTGGATCTTCTCGGGGGTGGACATCCCGTCCTCGGAGCCCGAGATGCTCAGCACGGGAAGCCCGGAACCGGACAGGTCGTTCGCGCAGTACGAGGCGAAGAGTACGAGGCCGCCGGCATCCGATGCGAGCTGACAGGCGCGCACCCCGCCGAGGGAGTGGCCGCCGACGAGCCAGGTGTCGACGTCGGGCGCGGAATCGGTGAACGTCGACAGCGGCCGGGGGTCGAAGAAAGCGAGGTTCAGCCACGGGCGGGTGATGACGACCGTCATCCCGTCCTCCGCGACGAGCCCCGCGAGCTTCGCCTCGTACGCCTCAGCGTCGACCTTCGCCCCGGGGATGAAGACGAGCCCGACGGTGCTCTCTCCGGAGGACGGCGACATCACGACGTTGCCGCCGGTGTCGGCCACGGCGATCCGGTCGTCCTCGCGCACCGAGGCGAGCGGGCCGGCCTCGGCGCCCATGACGCCGACCTGGCTCCAGATCACGATGCCGAGGATGCCGGCGACGAGCAGCCCCGCCACGGACAGCAGCACGATCGAGACGATGCGCCGTGCCCGGGAGCGGGGCCGCTTCGACGCGCTCACGCGCTGTAGAGGCCGAGCTCGGTCTGCCGCTGGGCGACCTGCTCCTGGATGCGTGCGAACAGGGGGTGGGCAGGCTCGAGACCTGTGACGGATGCCGTGAAGGCCGCGGCATCCTCGGTCCGGATGCGCTCCTGCAACTCGACGGCCTGCGGGTCTGCAGCGTCCTCGAAGCGGAGTGCGGCGGCGATCGCGGCGATGAGTCCGTCGACGCCGAGACCGCGCTCGGCGGCCGCCGAGGCGGGGCCGACGAAGCGCTCGTGACGCGACAGCTTGCGCAGCGGCTGACGGCCGACGCGCTGCACGGTGTCGGGCAGGGCCTCGTTGGAGAACCGCTCGAGGATCGTCGCGCGGTACTCGGCGAGCTCGGCGGGGTCGAGCCCGTGCGCGGCCGCGAGGAACGCGGAGGTCTCCCCGAGTGCCTGCTCGACCTTGCCCCGGATGCCGGGGTCCGCCAGGGCGTCCGAGATCCGGGTGATCCCCGCGGCGGCACCGAAGTAGGCGGTGGCGGCGTGGCCGGTGTTGACCGTGAAGAGCTTCCGCTCGATGTAGGGGGCGAGGTCGTCGACGAAGTGCGCGCCGGGGATGTTCGGCAGGTCGTCGCCGAACGGTCCGCGCTCGATAGCCCACTCGAAGAACGGCTCGACCGTCACGTCGACGCCTGCGCCCTCTGGCTGGCCGGGGACGATGCGGTCGACGGCGGTGTTGGCGAACACGGCGCGCGTGGAGAGATCGCCCCACGCATCACCGGCGAGCTTCTCGATCTCGCTGCGGAGGGTGTCGGTCGCGCCGATCGCGTTCTCGCACGCCATGACCTGCAGCGGCTTCGCGTCGGCGGAGCGACGGGCGAGTCCCTCGAGGATGTGCGGTGCGACGAACGGCAGGATGTTGGGTCCCACGGCGGTCGTCACGACGTCGGCCGCAGCGACCTCGTCGGCGACGGCATCCGGGTCGGCCTGGCTGTTGATCGCCCGGAAGCCGGTGACGGTCTTGTCGCCTCCGCCCGGCCCGACCTCGTGGACCGTGTACTCGGATGCCGCGTTGATGGTCTCGACGAGGGTCGGGGCGACGTCCGAGAAGACGAGCTCGTACCCGCCCTCGTGCAAGAGCAGTCCGACGAAGCCGCGGCCGATGTTTCCGGCGCCGAAGTGGACGGCCTTCATGCGTTGTTCACCGTGGCGAGCAGCTGGTAGAGCTCCTCGGGAGTCTGGGCGGCCTTGAGCTTCGCGACCTCCTCGTCCTCGGAGAACAGGAGGGCGATCTGCGACAGGATCTCGAGGTGCTCGTCGCCCTTGCCGGCGATGCCGACGACGAACGACACGTGCTCGCCGCCCCAGTCGACGCCGCCGTCGTAGCGGACGAACGAGAGTGCGGAGTCGAGGATCGCCTCCTTGGTCTCGTTGGTCCCGTGGGGGATCGCGAGCTCGTTGCCCATGTAGGTCGAGACAGCGACCTCGCGCTGCTGCATGGCGTCGAAGTAGGCGCTCGTCACGGCGCCGGCCGCCTCGAGGATGTCGGCGGCCTCCTTCATGGCCTGTTCCTGGCTGACGGAGCCGGAGTGGATGCGGATCTGGCCGAGGGTGAGGACTTCGCGGGCCATGACGTTCTCCTTCTGAGGGGGTGGGAAAAAGGATGCTGCGGGGTCGGGACCATTGTTCCCGACCCCGCAGCGGCGTGCATCAGACGTCGCCGCGCTGGCGACGCACCATCTCGACGACCTCGTCGTACTTCGGCGAGTTCATGAAGTTGTCGACCGAGACGTGCAGGGAGTCGGGGGTGACTCCACGCGCGCGGTCGGTCAGCTGCTGCTGCGTGATGACCAGGTCGGCCGACGGGTCGAGGTTCGCGATCGCCTTGTTGGTGACCGTGACGCCCTCGACGCCCGCCTTCTTGAACTTGTTGCGGAGCACGCTCGCGCCCATCGCGGACGAGCCCATGCCGGCGTCGCAGGCGAACACGACGTTCGTGATCTCGCGCTCGGCGATGGCGGTTTCGGCGGGGGCGGATGCCGCAGCAGCCGCATCCGTCGTCGCTGCGGGAGCCGTGGCGGAGCCGCGCAGGCCGGAGAGGGCCTCGGACTGCTTGCCCTTGTTCGCCTCGGTCTGCGAGACCGCGGCGGAGAAGGAGTCCGTGCCCAGCTCAGCGGCAGCCAGGTCGCGCTTACGGGAGGCCCGCAGGATGATCGACGCGACGATGAAGGTCACCGCGGCCGACAGGACCACCGAGAGGATGACCGCGATGTAGCTGTTGTTCGCGACCTGCGCCATCACTGCCAGGATGCTGCCCGGGGCTGCCGGTGCGCGCAGCATGCCGCCGAGCAGCATGTTGGTGGTGACACCGGTCATGCCGCCGGCGATCAGCGCGACGATCAGGATCGGCTTCATGAGCGCGTACGGGAAGTACACCTCGTGGATGCCTCCGAAGAACTGGATGATCGCCGCTCCCGGAGCCGACGCGCGGGCGGCGCCGATCCCGAAGAAGGTGAAGGCGAGCAGGAGTCCCACGCCGGGGCCGGGGTTGGCCTCGAGGAGGAAGAGGATCGATCCCCCGGCGTCGCTCGTCGCCGCCTGGTCGAGGCCCAGCGGGGTGAGGACACCGTGGTTCAGGGCGTTGTTCAGGAAGAACACCTTGGCGGGCTCGATGATGATGCTCGTCAGCGGGAGGAGGTTCGTCTCGACGAGCCAGTTCACCGCGGTGCTGAGGACGTTCATGAGGCCGTTGATGAGCCATGCCAGCGGGTAGAACCCGACGATGGCCATGACGAAGCCCCAGATGCCGGCAGAGAACATGTTCACGAGCATCTCGAAGCCCGCGCGGACCTTGCCCTCCCACAGGCGGTCGAGCATCTTCATGGTCCAGGCGGCGAGCGGCGCCATGATCATCGCGCCGATGAACATGTTCACCTTGCCCAGGGGGTCGGCCTGCGGGTCGGAGATGGCCAGAGCGGCGTTGAACTTGTCGATGAGGAGGTCGGAGCCGGCGATCACACCGAACGTCGCGATCGCTCCCACGACACCGCCGCGCACGCCGTAGACCAGATGGCCGCCGAGGTAGGCGATGAGGATGGGGAGCAGGTAGTGGATGAACGGGCCGACGATGTTCGCCAGGTCGGCGTTCGGCGTCCACCCCTTCTCGATGAAGAAGGCGGTGAAGATGCCCCACGCGATGAGCGCGGGGATGAGCGGCATGATCATGCCCGAGAGGAACGTGCCGAATCGCTGAACGGCGACGCGTGCTCCTCCCCGGGTCTGTGCCGGAGACGTCGTTGTCATGGTTACTGGTTCTCCTTGTGCTGTGCTGCGGCTTCCTGGGCCGCGGCTCGGGCGGATGCCGCATCGGATGCGGCGAGGGCTGCTTCGGCGATGCGCTTCGCGTCGTCGAGGCTGTGGTGCAAGAGGGTGGCGCGTACATCTGCGAGCGCCGTCGGTGCCATGGAGAGCGTGGTCGCGCCGAGGCCGACGAGGACGACCGCGAGCATCGGGTCGGCCGCGGCCTCACCGCAGATGCCGATCGGCTTGCCGTTGACGCGTCCGCCGTCGCCCGTCGCCTTGACGAGCTGCAGGACGGCGGGATGCCACGGGTCCTGGAACGACGAGACCGAACCCAGCAGGCGGTCGGCCGCCAGCGTGTACTGCGTCAGGTCGTTGGTCCCGATGGAGGCGAAATCGGCGTGGGCGAGGACCTTGTCGGCCAGCAGAGCCGAGGAGGGGACCTCGACCATGACGCCTGCGGTCTTGATGCCGTACTCCTTCGCGAGCGTGACGAAGTACTCGGTCTCCTCGACGGTCGACACCATCGGTGCCATGACCCAGAGGTCGGCCTCGGTGGCGGCATCCGCGTTGGCGAGGGCGGTGAGCTGCTCGCGCAGGATGTCCTCGCTGGCGCGGAGGGCGCGGAGGCCGCGGAGTCCGAGGGCCGGGTTCTCCTCGTGCGCGTCGTTCAGGAAGGCGAGCGGCTTGTCGGCGCCGGCATCCAGCGCCCGGACGACGACCTTCTTGCCGGGGAACGCCTGCAGCAGCTCGGTGTACGCCTTCGTCTGCTCCTCGACGGTCGGCGCCTGCGAGGAGCTCAGGAAGAGGAACTCCGTGCGGAACAGGCCCACACCCTCGGCGCCGAGCTCGACGGCCTTCGCGGCGTCCTGCGGCTTGCCGAGGTTCGCGAGCAGCGGCACCGCGGTACCGTCCGCGAGCGCCCCCGGGGTGACGGGGGCGTCCGCCGCGGCGGCGCGGTCGGCCTCGCGGCGCTCCGCCTGGGCGATGTCGTCGTCGGTCGGCTGGGTCGTGACGACACCGGCCGCGGCGTCGACGACGACCGTCTCGCCCTCGGCGAGACCGGCCGCACCGCGGACGCCGACGACGGCGACGATGGACTTCTCGCGGGCGAGGATCGCGGTGTGCGACGTCGGGCCGCCCTCGGTCGTCACGAGCGCGAGGACCTTGTCGAGGTCGAGGAGCGCGGTGTCGGCGGGAGCGAGGTCCTTCGCGACGAGGACGAACGGATGCCCCGGGTCGGGCACTCCGGGAGCGGCGACGCCCCGGAGGTGGGCGATGACGCGCTGAGCGACGTCATCGAGGTCGGCGGCGCGCTCGCCGAGGTAGCCGCCCATCGCGGAGAGCGTGTCGCGGAACGACGCGAAAGCGTCGAAGACGGCGAACTCGGCGGTCTTGCCGGCGCCGATGCGGTTCGTGACCTCTTCTTCGAGCGCCGGGTCCTCGGCCATCATGGCCTGCGCCTCGAGGACCTCCTGCGCGGCACCTCCCGCGGTCTCGCCGCGCTGCTCGAGCTCGCGCGCGACCGCCTCGATCGCGGCACGGACGCGCGCGGTCTCCTCGTCGGCGCTCCGTGCGCTCTTCTCGTCCTTCGGCGCGGGCAGCGGCTCCGCCATCCGCGCGATGGGGCCGTGGCTCACGCCCAGGCCGATTCCTACTCCTCGAAGCTCAGTCATGTGTCCCTCAGGCGTCGTGGTCGGTGGTCAGAAGTTCGGTGAGGGCGTCGAGCACCCCTTCGGCGTTCGCGCCGTCTGCGGTGAGCGTCACGTAGTCGCCGTTCTCCGCACCCAGCGAGATCACGCTGAGGATGCTGGCGGCGTTGACCGCTCCGCCGGATCCCTTCGAGATCGTGACGGGGATGCCGGAATCCTTCGCGGCCTGCGCGAACATCTTCGCGGGGCGGGCGTGCAGGCCGTTGGAGGAGCCGATCCTGACGGTCCGGCTGGCCGGTGCGCTCATCGCGGGGTCCTTTCACTGCGGTCTGCCGCTGTCGCGGCGTTCACCAGGGCGAGCGTGCGGATTCCGTCACGGTCGTCGAAGACGTCCTCCGGCAGCAGCACGGTGCGCGCCTGTCGGGTGGCGGCATCCCGTTCGATGTCGGGGAGGGCGGAGGCGAGGTGCGGACCCACGAGCACCACGTCGCCGGCGTCGGCCTCCGTGGCGACCATGCCGGGCACTCCGGCGCGGACGAACAGGTCCCTGCCTTCGCGCTGTGCGGCATGCCGCAGACGCTGGGCGACGAACGTGCTCGACGCACCGGCGCCGCAGACGACGAGGATCTTCATCGATCCGCCTCCTTGTCTCCTTGTCATTCTCATCCGACTCCCAGGAAGCGACAACCAGCCGTTCTTCCGCGGGGGAGGAAACCCCCTGGTCGCACAGGTGGTTGACTGGACGGGTGAGCCGGGCGAGACAGGACCAGGTCATGGCGCTCCTGATCCGGGATGCCGCGTGGCGGACGGCCGGCGAGCTCGCCGACGTCGTGGGGGTCACGCCCCGCAGCATCCGCTCCTACGTCGCGGCGCTCAACGCCCGCGTCCCCGGCGGCGACGCGATCGAGTCGGGTCCTTCCGGGTACCGCCCGGGGCCCGGAGCCCCAGGGGCGCTGCGGACGGTCGCAGAGGAGACGCCGCGGGATCGCCTCCACCGACTCGTCCGGGACCTGCTCGACGCACCCGCGGGGATCGACGTCTACGCCGCGGCGCAGCATTTCCACGTGAGCGAAGCGACGCTCGAGGCGGACCTCGGCCGGGTGCGCGCGCTCCTGAGCGGCACGCAGCTCACGCTGGAACGGTCCGCCGAACGCGTGCGGCTGTCGGGGACCGAGATGGCCCAGCGCCGGTTGCTCAGCCGTCTCGTCCACGACGAGATGGAGCAGGGCGCCTTCGATCTGCGCGCACTCCGACGTGCCCTCGGCGAGAGCACCGCCGAGACCTCCGCCCTGGGTGCGTTCAAAGCCGAGCTCGTCGATGGTCTCGGGGAACTCGGCTACCTCGTGAACGAGTTCGGCATCGGCGACGTGATGATGCACATCGCGATCGCCGCCGACCGAGTCGGTCGCGGCCGCGGGCTCGACGGCGAGCCGGTCGGGGACTCCGCGGCGCGCGGCGAGATCGCCGACCTGCTCGATCGGCTCGCCGTGACCCACTTGGGCGTCCACCTCGGCGACGGCGACCGGGACCACCTGGCCGCGCTCGTGCAGACCCGCGTCGTCGCGCCGGGTGCCGCGGAGCCCGACGCCGTCATCCGCGACCGACTGGATGCCGACGTCGAGGAGGCCGTGCGAGCGGTCGTCGCGCGAGCGGCATCCGAGTTCCTCGTCGACATCGACCACGACGATTTCATCCTGAGGCTCGCGCTGCACGTCCAGAACCTGCGGCAGCGTGCCCAGGATCGGGCGTGGTCGCGCAACGCCCTCACCCGGTCGCTGAAGTCGAGCTACCCGATGATCTTCGACGTGGCGGTCTTCATGGCCGAGCAGCTCCGCGTCGTCGTCGGCGCGCCGCTGCACGAGGACGAGATCGCGTACATCGCGATGCACGTCGGCGGCCGACTGGAGCGCTCGCGCCAGTCCGCTCGTCTGCTGACGGCGACGCTCGTCTGCCCGGGCTATTACGAGATGCACGAGCTGCTGCGCACGAGCATCGATCGCGCCCTCGGTCGCGAGATCGAGGTCGTCGCGGTCGAGACGCGCGTCGACCCCGATTGGGCAGGGCTCGACACCGACCTGGTGCTGACCACGATCGATCCCCCCACGCCCTCCGACCGGCTCGTGCGGATCCAGCCGTTCCTCACCGAGCCCGACGTCGAGCGCGTGCAGCAGGCCGCGGCACGTGCCCGCCGGGCACGACGCCTCGCGGGGCTCCGCGCCGAGCTCGAGCGCTACTTCTCGCCCGATGCGTTCGTCTCACGGCTGCCCGCCGACGCCGACGAGGAGACGGTCATCCGCGGTCTCGGCGGGCTCCTGGCCGCCCAGGGTGTCATCACCGAGGACTACGTCGATCGCACGCTCGAGCGGGAGCGCATCTCGTCGACCGCGTTCACCGATGCGCTCGCCGTCCCGCACGCGATCGGCATGACCGCGACGCGGACGGCGATCGCCGTGGGCCTCGCCGACCCGTCGATCCGCTGGGGCGACGGGCGCGTGCAGGTCGTCGCGATGGTGGCGTTCTCGGAGTCGGACCGCGAGGCGTTCCAGACGGTGTTCGAGCAATTCGTCGAAGTGTTCAGCGAGCGCGACAGCGTGCAGCGGATCCTCCGCCGCGGCACGAGCTTCGCCGGCTTCCTCGACGAGCTCGTCGCGGTCGTCGACGGCTGATCAGCCCACGAGGCGCGCGTCGAGTCCCATCCGGACACCCGGCCACTCGTGGGGGAGGATCGAGTACACCACGGTGTCGCGCATCGTCCCACCCGGTCCGATGCGGTGGTTGCGGAGCACGCCGTCCTGACGGGCGCCGAGCCGTTCGATCGCCGCTCGGGACTGCCGGTTGTGCCACGAGGTCCGGAACTCGACCGCGATCGCGTCGCACGCCTCGAACGCGTGGCCGAGCAGCAGCCGCTTCGCCGTCGTGTTCACCTCGGTGCGCTGCACGTCGCGTGACAGCCACGTGTATCCGATCTCGACGCGCCGGTTCTCGGCGTCGATGTCGCAGAACGTCGTCATGCCCTGCGGGCGACCGTCGACGACGACCGTGAAGGGATTCATCCGGCCCGCGTCCCGCTCGGCGAGGCGTCGCGTGATCTCATCGGGGACGGATGCCGGGATCGCCGTGTACCAGGCGTACTCGAGCCCGTCGCGGGCCGATGCCAGCGCATCCGCGTGCGAGGAGTCGAGCGGCACGAGCTCGACCCGGCCGTGTCGGAGGGTGACCGGTTCGGTCAGTGCGGTCGTCATGCCTGCGCCGCATCCAGCACGGCGCGCACACCGGCGTCGACCACGCTCAGGCGCGCAGCGGCATCCTCGGCGGACTCGCCGCGTACGTCGAGGTAGGCCTTCAGCTTCGGCTCGGTGCCGCTCGGGCGCACGATGACGCGCGACCCGTCCTCGAGCCAGAGGCGCAGGACATCGCCGCGCGGCGAGCCCTCGGGCGCCGTGAGCAGGTCCTCCATGCGCTCCACGGCGACCGAGCCGATGGATGCCGGGGGCGCCGCGCGCAGGGCTGTCATGATCCGGCCGATCACCGAGACG
Organism: Microbacterium sp. MDV22-iso44; assembly: GCF_058629135.1. Classification (NCBI taxonomy): domain Bacteria; kingdom Bacillati; phylum Actinomycetota; class Actinomycetes; order Micrococcales; family Microbacteriaceae; genus Microbacterium; species Microbacterium sp. MDV22-iso44. The sequence goes on along the minus strand of NZ_JBZVWS010000001.1, from coordinate 1,190,531 downwards.
TCGTCGACACGGAGCGAGACCTGGCCGCTCGCGAAGTGTCCGAAGGTCGCCGCGGACTCGTCGAGCAGGTCGCCGAGCGTCCTGCCCTCCTCGCGGGCCTCCGCGACGAGGCCGAGGATCGCGACCGCCGCCGAGATGCCGTCCTTATCGCGGACCGTGCCCGGGTTGACGAGGTAGCCGAGCGCCTCCTCGAAGCCGTAGACGAGGCCCGGGGCACGGGAGATCCACTTGAATCCGGTGAGGGTCGCCGTGAAGTCGAGGCCGTAGTGCTCGGCGATCGTCTGCAGACCGGGCGACGAGACGAGCGAGCACGCGAGGGTTCCCGAGGTCGCGGTGCGGGCGGCACGCCAGCCGAGCAGGAGCCCCACGTCGTTGCCGGTCAACCGGTGCCAGCCGCCGGGGGCCGCGGCATCCGGGATCGCGACGGCGAGCCGGTCGGCGTCGGGATCGTTCGCGATGATCAGCTCGGCGTCCGCGCCCCTGGCGGTCTCGAACGCGAGGTCCATCGCGCCGGGCTCTTCGGGATTCGGGAACGCGACGGTCGGGAAGCGGCCGTCCGGCTCGATCTGCGCAGCCACGACCGTCGGCGCAGGGTAGCCGGCGGTCTCGAGGACGCGAGAGAGCGTCTCGTATCCGACGCCGTGCATCGCCGTGTACACCCAGTTGAGTCCCGCCGCACCCGCCGGGGCGGGGGCGACGACGGCGGTCCCGGTGACGTAGGCGTCGACGACGGATTCATCGGCGACCTCGTAGTCGTCCGAGCGCGGGATCGATCCGAGGTCCGCGCGCGCCGCGACCTCGTCGATGCGCGCCGCGATCTCGGCATCCGCCGGCGACACGATCTGCGCGCCGTCGTCGTCACCGCCGAGGTAGACCTTGTACCCGTTGTCGTCCGGCGGGTTGTGGGATGCCGTGACCATGACGCCGGCCGAGGCGCCGAGGTGGCGCACCGCGAAGGCGAGGACGGGCGTCGGCAGGAGGCGGGGGAGGAGGATCGCGCGGAGCCCTGCACCGGCGAAGATCTCGGCGCTGTCGCGGGCGAACACGTCGGAGTTTCGACGTCCGTCGTAGCCGATGACGATCGACGGCGTCTCGGCGCCGGCACGGTCACGGAGGTATGCCGCGAAGCCGGCGGCCGCCTGGCTCACGAGCACGCGGTTCATGCGGTTCGAGCCCGCACCGAGCGCCCCGCGAAGGCCCGCGGTGCCGAAGGCGAGGCGGGTGTCGAAGCGGTCGTGGAGGTCGGCTGTCGCAGCGGAGTCGCCCCCTTCGGCGCGCGAGATCAGGTCGGAGAGCTCCGCCCGGGTCGCCTCATCCGGGTCCTGCGCGAGCCACTCACGGGCGGTCTCGAGCACGCCCTCGCTCACAGGACGCCGATCACGCGGGCCAGCAGGTCCGAGATGACGGGCTCGGCGTCGCGCCCGGCCTCGAGGACCTCCTGGTGGCTGAGCGGGGTCGACTGGATGCCGGCGGCCAGGTTCGTGATGAGCGAGAAGCCGAGGATCTCCATGCCCGCCTGGCGGGCGGCGATCGCCTCGAGGGCCGTGGACATCCCGACGATGTGTCCGCCGATGGCCTTCGCCATCTGAACCTCGGCCGGGGTCTCGTAGTGCGGCCCGCGGAATTGGCAGTAGACGCCCTCGTCGAGGCTCGGATCGATCGTGCGCGCGAGGTCGCGCAGGCGCGACGAGTAGAGGTCGGTCAGGTCGATGAAGGTCGCGCCTTCGAGCGGCGAGTCCGCGGTGAGGTTGATGTGGTCGCTGATGAGGACGGGCTGTCCCGGCGTCCACGACGTCTTGATCCCGCCGGCGCCGTTGGTGAGGACCATGATCTTCGCGCCGGTCGCGGCGGCGGTCCGCACGCTGTGGACGACGCGGCGGACGCCGTGGTTCTCGTAGTAGTGGGTGCGCGCTCCGATGACGAGGACACGCTTGCCGTCGGGTGTCAGGATGCTGCGGATCGACCCGACGTGCCCGGCCAGGGCGGGCTTGCTGAAGCCGGTGACCTCCGTCGCGTCGAGCGTCGCGATCGTCTCGCCGATGAGCTCGGCGGCCTTCCCCCATCCGCTGCCCAGGGTCAGGGCGATGTCATGGCGTTCCACACCGGTGAGGCGTGCGATGTCAGCGGCGGCGGTGTCAGCGACCTCGAACGGGTCGGTGGCGGGATCGTCGAGCGGGTGGGTCTCCTCGTGCATGCTCCCACTCTAGGAAGCGCCGACGCGCTCGGCCACACGATGCGTTCCGCGGCGCGGCGCACGAACCCCCGTCAGCCTGAAAGAATGATCCACATGTCTGTGAGCTTCGAGACCACCCAGAGTGTCGCGATCATCGGTGGCGGCCCCGGCGGATACGAGGCGGCTCTCGCAGCGGCCCAGCTGGGAGCCGAGGTGACGCTCGTCGAGCGCGCGGGCATCGGCGGGTCCGCCGTCATCACCGACGTCGTCCCGTCCAAGACCCTCATCGCCACGGCGGACGCCGCCGTCGCGATCCGCGGCGCGTCGGATCTCGGCGTGCAGCTGTTCGCACGCGGCGACAGCGGCAAGCCGCTCAAGCCCGAGATCGCCATCAACCTGGGCGCCGTCAACAAGCGACTCCTCTCCCTCGCCCGCCAGCAGTCCGACGATCAGCGGGCCCAGCTCGTGGACGCGGGCGTCCGCATCATCTCGGGCCACGGCCGCCTCGACGGCACGCACGCCGTCGTCGTCTCGACCGGTCCCGGCGGCACCGACTTCGACCGCGTCGAGGCCGACACCCTCGTCGTCTCGGTCGGCGCGTCGCCCCGCGAGCTCGACAGCGCCAAGCCCGACGGGGAGCGCATCCTCACGTGGACGCAGCTCTACAACATGACGAGCCTCCCCGAGCACCTCATCGTCGTCGGGTCCGGCGTCACGGGAGCCGAGTTCGCCGGCGCGTACATGAACCTCGGCTCGAAGGTCACGCTGATCTCGAGCCGCGACCAGGTCCTCCCGGGTGAGGACTCCGACGCCGCCGCGGTCATCGAGAAGGTGTTCACCCGGGGCGGCATGGAGGTGCTCTCCAAGTCGCGCGCCGAGAAGGTCGAGCGCACGAAGGACGGCGTCGTCGCGACCCTCTCGGACGGCCGCACCGTCGAGGGGAGCCACTGCCTCATGGCGGTCGGATCGATCCCGAACACGGCGGGCATCGGACTGGAGGATGCCGGGGTCCAGCTCACCGGCTCCGGCCACATCCAGGTCAACCGCGTCGCGCGGACCTCGGTGCCCAACATCTACGCAGCCGGCGACTGCACGACGTTCCTGCCACTCGCCTCGGTCGCGGCCATGCAGGGGCGGATGGCGGTCTTCCACGCGCTCGGCGACACCGTCATCCCGCTCAAGAAGGAGCGCGTCACCGCCAACATCTTCACCGCACCCGAGATCGCGACCGTCGGTAGCCAGGAGCGCGACATCGAGTCGGGCGCCGTCAATGGCACCGTGTACAAGCTCCCGCTCGCGGCCAACGCCAGGGCGAAGATGATGGGCGTCAAGGACGGCTTCGTGAAGATCATCGCGCGCGAGGGATCGGGGACCGTCATCGGCGGTGTCATCGTCGCTCCGCGCGCCTCCGAGCTGATCTACCCGATCGCGATCGCCGTCGAGCGGCGGCTCACGGTCGACCAGCTCTCCCGTGTCTTCGCGGTGTTCCCCTCGCTGGCCGGCAGCATCACCGACGCGACGCGTGCGATGCACCAGGTCGCCCGCGACGAGGACACCTACAGCTGAGGGCCGGAGGCGGGCCCGATCGGGTCGCCTCCGGCCCTCGAGGGCTCACTCCGTCAGGAGATGGTGAGCAGCTGGTGCCCCGCCGAGACGGTCGCACCTGCCTGAGCATTGATCGCGCCGACGACGCCGTCCTTGTGCGCCTGGATGGGCTGCTCCATCTTCATCGCCTCGAGGACGACGACGAGATCGCCCTTGACGACCTGCTGTCCCTCCTCGACGGCGATCTTCACGACGGTCGCCTGCATGGGGGACGCGACGGCGTCACCGCTCGCGCCCGAGACGGCGGACGACGCATGCGAGCGCCGCGACGGGGGCACGGCGACGGGGCGTCCGACCGCGGCGGGGGCGTGGGAGAGGCGGTCGGGGAGGCTGACCTCGAGACGCTTGCCCGAGACCTCCACGACGACCGTGTGGCGGCCCTCCGGCTCGGCCGAGGGGCCAGCCTCGCCGTCCCAGGCGGGGATGTCGTTGTCGAACTCGGTCTCGATCCAGCGCGTGAAGACGCCGAACGTGCCGTCCTCACCGGTGAAGGCGCGGTCGCGCACGACCTTGCGGTGGAACGGCAGCACCGTCGGCATCCCGGCGACCTCGAACTCGTCGAGCGCGCGACGCGAGCGCTCCAGCGCCTCTTCGCGGGTGCGGCCCGTGACGATGAGCTTGCCGAGCAGCGAGTCGAACGCACCCGAGACGCTGTCGCCGGCGGTGACACCGGAGTCCAGACGCACACCGGGGCCGCCGAACGTCTTGAAGACGTGGATGTCGCCGGGGGCGGGCAGGAAGCCGCGGCCCGGGTCCTCGCCGTTGATGCGGAACTCGATCGAGTGGCCGACCGGCTCGGGGTCGGCGTAGTCGAGCGTGCCGCCTTCGGCGATCCGGAACTGCTCGCGCACGAGGTCGATCCCGGTCACCTCTTCGGAGACCGGGTGCTCGACCTGCAGGCGCGTGTTGACCTCGAGGAACGAGATGGTGCCGTCGGCGCCGATGAGGAACTCGCACGTGCCCGCGCCGACGTAGCCGACCTCCTTGAGGATGGCCTTCGACGCCGAGTAGAGGATCTCGTTCTGCTCCGCGGTGAGGAAGGGTGCGGGGGCCTCTTCGACGAGCTTCTGGTGGCGGCGCTGGAGCGAGCAGTCGCGCGTCGAGACCACGACGACGTTGCCCTCGGCATCCGCCAGGCACTGCGTCTCGACGTGACGCGGCTTGTCGAGGTACTTCTCGACGAAGCACTCGCCGCGTCCGAACGCGGTGATCGCCTCACGCGTCGCCGACTCGAACAGTTCCTCGACCTCGTCGAACTCGCGGGCGACCTTGAGGCCGCGGCCGCCGCCGCCGTAGGCCGCCTTGATGGCGATGGGCATGCCGAACTCGCGGGCGAAGGCGACGACCTCGTCGGCACCGGAGACGGGGCCGGGCGTCCCGGGAGCGAGGGGAGCACCGACCTTCTCGGCCACGTGGCGGGCCGTGACCTTGTCGCCGAGTGCCTCGATCGCCTCGGGCGACGGTCCGATCCAGATGAGGCCCGCACCGATGACGGCGCGCGCGAATTCCGCGTTCTCGGCCAGGAAGCCGTAGCCGGGGTGGACGGCGTCGGCGCCGGAGCGGCGGGCGACCGAGAGGATCTTCTCGATCGAGAGGTACGTCTCTGCGCTCGTCGCTCCGCCGAGGGCGTAGGCCTCGTCGGCGAGGCGCGCGTGCATCGCGTCGCGGTCCTGGTCGGCGTAGACCGCCACCGAGGCCTTCCCCGAGTCACGTGCGGCGCGGATGATGCGCACCGCGATCTCGCCACGATTGGCGATCAGCACTTTCGAGATTCCAGTGTTCACGCTCTCAGGCATGGCTTCGAGCCTACCCACGTGACTGCCGGACTCTTTGGATCACTCGCACAAAGTCATGCGGGATTCATGTGGCGGAGTCCACTACGCCCGGGGTTGTCCCCGCCGTGTTCCACGACGCCGGGGTTGTCCCCGCCGTGTTCCGCGACGCCGGGGTTGTCCCCGCCGTGTTCCACAGCGTCGTCCACTCCACGCCGAGCTCGCGCACCAGCCGCCGCAGCGTCGACAGCGACATCCCGACGACGGTCGACGGGTCCCCTTCGACGCGCTCGATGAAGGCTCCGCCCAGGCTGTCGACCGTGAAGGCACCGGCCACCAGCAGGGGTTCCCCCGTCGCCACGTACGCGTCGATCTCAGCATCCGTCACATCCGCCGCGAACGAGACGGATGCCGCGGCCACCGCGAACGCCTCGGTCAGGGCGCCTTCCGGACCGACGAGGAACACGCTGTGTCCCGAGTGCAGGACGCCGGTGCGTCCGCGCATCGACTGCCAGCGGGCGCGCGCCGCCTCGGGCGTGTACGGCTTGCCGAGGATCTCTCCGTCGAGCTCGAACATCGAGTCGCCCCCGATGACGAGCCCCTCGAACTCCTCGGCAGCGAGTGTCTGCGCGACGTCGGCGGCTTTGCGCCGCGCGAGCAGGAGGACGTGCTCCTCTGGGGGCAGGGTCCGGCCCTCCGCCGCCTCGGTCGTCGCGATCACCGCTTCCTCGTCCACCTGCGGCGCCCGCGTCGCGGGTTCGATGCCTACCTGGCGCAGGAGCATGAGGCGGGCGGGGGAGGTGGAGGCGAGGCAGACGCGCATGCGGACCACGCTAGCCGCGAGCGGTGTGACAGCATCGGAGGATGCAACCCGGAGACCTCCTCGACCTCGACATCACGGCCGTCGCGCACGGCGGCGTCTTCGTCGCCCGCCACGAGAACCGGGTCGTCTTCGTCTCGGACGCGATTCCCGGGGAACGCGTGCGCGTCGCCCTCACCGACACGAAGAAGTCGTCGTTCTGGCGGGGCGACACCGTCGAGGTCCTGGATGCCTCCCCGCACCGGCGCCCCCACGTGTGGACGCCCGCCGATGTCGCGACGGCGCCCGAGGATCGCCCCGGCGGAGCGGACTTCGGTCACATCGCTCTCGGCCACCAGCGCGAGCTGAAGGCCGAGGTCCTCCGCGACGCCCTCGCGCGGTTCGCGGGCTCCTCGGCGCCTGTCACCATCGAGCCGCCGACGGCGCAGATGAAGGGCGACCGTGTCGTCGAGGAGTCTCCCGACGGCACCGGATGGCGCACGCGGGTGAGCCTGCATGTCGATGAGGACGGCCGCATCGGACCCTTCGCCGCGCGCAGCCACCGCGTCATCCCGGTCGAGGAGCTTCCGCTGGCGACCCCCGGCATCACCCGTGCCATGGCGAGGCGCCAGGGCGGCTCGCCCGGCCGGCTCGACCTCGTCCAGCCGGCGGACGGCCGTGTGCGTGTCATCTCCCGGCCCGAGTCGACCCGTTCGCGCCGCCCCGGGCCCGTCGACCCCGCGGCCCGCGAGGTCGTGGTCGAGACGGTCGGCGATCGCGAGTTCCAGGTGGATGCCGGTGGTTTCTGGCAGGTCCATCGCCTCGCCGCGGGAACCCTGCATGACGCGGTCGCCGATGCCGTGGCCGGATCGGTGGATCCGGAGGGTTGGCACCTCGACCTGTACGGCGGCGTCGGGCTCCTCGCGGCATCCGTCGCGGATGCGGGCGGCCCCGGCACCCGGATCACCTCGGTCGAATCCGACGCGCGGGCGACCGAGCACGCGGGCGAGAACCTGGCGGCGTGGATCGGCGCGCGCGCCGAGACCGCGCGGGTGGACCGCTGGCTCGGCCACCTCGTCGACACCGCCACGCCCGCTCAGCGCGCACGTCTCGCGCGCGGCACCGTCGTCCTCGACCCGCCGCGCGCCGGCGCGGGCAAGGACGTCGTCGAACGGCTCGTGGCCCTCTCGCCGGAGCGGATCGTCTATGTCGCCTGCGACCCGGTCGCGCTCGCCCGAGACCTCGGCACCTTCGCTGAGCACGGCTACACGACGCCGTCGGTGCGGGCCTTCGATCTGTTCCCGCACTCGCATCACGTCGAGGCGATCGTCGTGCTGACGCGCTGACGGATAGGGTGAGCGCATGATCCGCGTCGCCTTGATCGACGACCACGAATCCGTGCGACTCGGCCTCGAGGCCGCCTGCAGTCGTACGGAGACGACGCGCGTCGTCTTCTCCGGAGAGAGCGTCGCGGCATACCTCGACTGGCGGACCCTCACGCAGCAGCATCCCGCCGATGTCGTCGTGCTCGATCTCACCCTCGGCGACGGCGCCACCGTGACCGAGAACGTCAGGCGCCTCGTCCACGACGGGTCACCGGTCATCATCCACAGCGTGGCCGACCGCCCCGCCGCGGTGCGCGAGGCGCTGGTCGCCGGGGCAGCCGGCGTGGTGAGCAAGGCTTCGCGGATCGACGAGGTCATCTCCGCCGTCGACACGGTCGCCCGTGGCGAGTCGCTCGACAACGTCGAATGGGCGTCGGCGATCGACGGCGACCGGGCGTTCGCCGATGCGCAGCTGTCGTCACGCGAGCGCGACGTGTTGCGTCTCTACGCCGCAGGTCTGCCGCTGAAGTCCGTCGCGGAACGGCTCGGGGTCGCCTATTCGACGGCGAAGGAGAACATCACCCGCGTGCGGGTCAAGTACGTCGAGGTGGGCCGTCCCGCCCCGACGAAGGTGGATCTTCTCCGCCGAGCGATGGAGGACGGCCTGGTCGACGAGGACTCCGGTGGCAGCTGAGGTCGCGACGACCGGGATGCTGACGATCCCGCCCGATTCGACCTTCTTCTCCCGCGAGCGCGTCGAGCGCATCCTCGCGTTCGTCATCGCCGTCGGGTGCGCCGTGCTCGGGCTCCAGTCCCTGTTCCACGCGATCGGGTCGACCCAGGAGGACCACGGCTGGAACCTGGTCCTCACGTTCGTCACGTTCGGACCCCTCGTGCTCATGATCGCCGCCGGTGTCGCGGGGCGGTTCTACCGGCCGCTCGCCGCGGCGTTCGCGATCATCTTCCCCCTCGTGCTGATCTGCTGGCCGATCGCGACGGCGGGCCGCGAGGCATCCGCCACCGCCGAACCGTGGATCTGGTACCTGCTGAACGTGGCGACCGTGGCGACGGCCCTGGCGTTCCCGCTGCTGCTGCAGTACCTCTGGTGCGCGCTGGTGCCGGTGCTCTACGGCGTCGTGCGGCTGATCCAGATCGGCGCCGACGTCACGAGCGTCATCCAGGTGTCGCGTCAGGTCGTGTACGCCATCATCCTCGCCGTCGTCATGATCATGATCGGCTGGATGCTGCGGCTGCTGGCGGAGCGGTTGGATCGCACCCGCGAGGATGCCGTCCGCTCCTACGCCGCGGCGGCGGCGGCCGACGCCGTCGAGCAGGAACGGATCTCCGTCGCCGCTCTCATGCACGACAGCGTGCTGGCCGCCCTCATCGCCGCCGAGCGTGCCTCGACCCCCCGCGAGCGCGACCTGGCCGTCGGGATGGCGCGAGACGCCCTCACGAGGCTGGCGAACGCCGATCGCGAGGCCGAAGAGGGGCCCGACGAACCCGTCGAGCCGACGTTCATCGTCGATGGGATCCGCGCCGCCGCCGCCGAGCACGACGTCGACATCGACGTGCGGATCGCGGTCGACCAACGCGCGCAGCCGCTCCCCGGTCGTGTCGCGCGCGCCCTCGCTCTGGCCGCGGCGCAGGCCGTCGTCAACGCGATCGAGCACGCGGGCGGCGCCGGCCTCCACGCCGAAGTGACGGCGGACGACCGCCGCGTCGTCGTGCGGATCGTCGATGCCGGCGACGGGTTCGACGTGCAGGCGGTGCCTGAGGATCGCCTCGGGATCAGCGGGTCGATCGTCGCCCGCGTCGCCGCCGTCGGAGGGCAGGCGCGCGTGCGCAGCACCCGCCGCGGCACCGCGGTCGAGCTGCGATGGGAGTACACGCGATGAACGTGCGCGTCCAGACCGGATTGTCGATCGTGGCGGTCGTCTTCACCGCCTACCTGGCGGTGGGCGGGCTCGTCTGGACCGCCCCGGTGCCGCAGCCCGCCCTGTTCATCGCAGCCCTGTCGCTGTACCTCGTGACCACGTGGCTCTGCGTGTTCTGGGGGTTCACCCCACGGCCGGGCGGTGACGCGCCGCAGGTGGAGCCCGCCCCCGGCGGCGCCGCGCCGCGCGTGGGCGGGCTCCCGCTGTGGCTGTGTGCGCTTGTTCTCGCCACGACGATCCTCGTCCCGCTTGCGACGTGGTCCGCCGTCGCCGAGAGCGCACGCCAGGAGCCGTTCGCCACCTGGAGTCTCGGCGGCATCGGTGCGCTGCTCACGATCGTCACCGTGCGCCGGCGACCCCTCATCGCCTGGATCGGCGTCGTGCTCCTCGGCGTGTCCTCGTCCCTGTGGATCGGCGTCCTCGCCTCGCTCGCGCTGGGCCTCGTGGGGGCGGCCGTCTGGGTCGTCGCCGCGCAGCTGCTGACGGCACTCGTCGATCGGGCGGCGGTCGACACCGCCGAACTCACCGGCATCCAACGCCGTTCCTTCGAGTGGCTCGCGAGCCAGGAGGGCAGGCGCCGTGAGCGCCGTGTCCGGGTGCAGCAGGCCCTCGCCGTCGCGGGGCCGCTCCTCATCCGCACGATCGAATCCGAAGGCGACCTCGAGCCGGAGGAGCGCGAACGCGCGCGCCTGGCCGAGGGATCGCTCCGAGACGAACTCCGCGGTCCCCGCCTTCTCGACGAGGCGGTCCGGGGGCGGCTCCAGGAGGCGCGTCTGCGCGGCAGCACCGTGACGGTGCTCGACGAGGGCGGGCTGGATGCCGTGTCCCCGGGCGCGCTCGACCGCATCCGCGCCGACCTGGCCGAGGCGCTCAAGGGGGCGTCGTCGGAGCGCATCTACATCCGCACGTCACCGCACCCGCGCGTGGCGGTCACGGTCGTCGGCCGCTCGCGTCGTCGCGACGATCCCGACGGGGACGAGGTCGTCGATCTCTGGCACGAGATCGCCCACCCGCGTTCGCCCATCGAGCGCTGACGCCCGACGCGGCGTCATGCGCTGACGCGCCGATATCCCGGTGAGGGAAGAGGCGAGGGGCGGCGAAGCCGCCCGCCCCTCGCCATGCAGGTGGTTACCCGAAAACCGACCTGCACATGCCGATCCGCGCTCTGAGGGATACGGATCGACAGAACGCAGAAGCGTTCCAGCGGTATTAGTCTTCCTGGTCGCGAAAAGCGTGTCTGTAGGTACTTTGGGGGACAAAGCCGGCCGCAGCCGCTCAGCCCGCCCAGCGACCCCAGGGCACGTCGCGGCGGAGGCCGCTTCGCACGCCGCGAGCCGACACCTGCCATGCCGAGACGGTCGGTTCGTCCACGACGGCCGTCTGCTCCTCGCGGGCGAGCGACTCGCTGACGACGGCGATCACCGCGGCGAGTTCCTCAGGGCTCGCGTCGCCGCGCCGCACCTGCAGGGGCGCGGCGGTCGCGGCGTCGTCCGGCAGGCTCACAGCGGGATGTTCCCGTGCTTCTTGGCCGGCTGGCTCGCGCGCTTGCCGCGGAGGGCGCGGAGCGCCTTCGCGACGGCGACGCGGGTCTGCGCCGGCTCGATGATGCCGTCGAGTTCGCCGCGCTCGGCGGCGAGGAACGGCGAGGCGACGTTGTAGGTGTACTCGTTCGCGAGGCGGGTGCGGACGGCGGCGACGTCCTCGCCGGCCTCCTCCGCGCGCTTGATCTCGCCGCGGTAGAGGATGTTGACCGCGCCCTGGCCGCCCATGACGGCGATCTCCGCCGTGGGCCAGGCGAGGTTGATGTCCGCACCGAGCTGCTTGGACCCCATGACGATGTAAGCGCCGCCGTAGGCCTTCCGGAGGATCACCGTCACGAGGGGGACGGTCGCCTCGGCGTAGGCGTAGAGCAGCTTCGCCCCGCGGCGGATGACGCCGGTCCACTCCTGGTCGGTTCCGGGCAGGTAGCCGGGGACGTCGACGAGGGTGAGGATCGGGATCGAGAACGCGTCGCAGAAGCGCACGAACCGGCTGGCCTTCTCGCCCGCGTCGATGTTCAGCGTGCCGGCCATCTGCGACGGCTGGTTGGCGATGATGCCGACCGTCCGTCCCTCGATGCGACCGAAGCCGATGACGATGTTCGGGGCGAACAGGGGCTGCACCTCGAGGAAGTCGCCGGCGTCGACGATGTGCGAGATGACCTCGTGGATGTCGTACGGCTGGTTCGCCGAATCCGGGATGACCGTGTTCAGCACCCGGTCGGAGTCGGTGGTCTCGAACTCGAAGCCCGATTCGTAACCGGGGGCATCCGACATGTTGTTGTCGGGCAGGTAGCCGATGAGGGTGCGCGCGTAATCGATCGCGTCGTCCTCGTCCTCGGCGAGGTAGTGGGCGACTCCCGAGCGGGTGTTGTGCGTGTGCGCACCGCCGAGCTCCTCCATGCCGACGTCCTCGCCGGTGACCGTCTTGATGACGTCGGGGCCGGTGACGAACATCTGGCTGGTCTTGTCGACCATGATGACGAAGTCGGTGAGGGCGGGGGAGTAGACGGCGCCGCCCGCGGCCGGGCCCATGATGAGGGAGATCTGCGGGATGACGCCCGAGGCCGCGGTGTTCAGGCGGAAGATCTCGCCGTACTTGCCGAGGGCGACCACACCCTCCTGGATGCGGGCGCCGCCCGAGTCCAGGATGCCGATGATCGGGATGCCGCTGCGCAGCGCCAGCTCCATGACCTTGATGATCTTCTCGCCGGCGACCTCGCCGAGAGAGCCGCCGAAGGTCGTGAAGTCCTGCGAGTACACCGCGACGGTGCGACCGTGGATCGTGCCCGTGCCGGTCACGACGGAGTCGCCGTAGGGACGGGAGCGGTCCATGCCGAACGCGGTGGTGCGGTGCCGCACGTATTCGTCGAGCTCGACGAACGAACCGGGGTCGACGAGCAGCTCGATCCGCTGGCGGGCGGTGAGCTTCCCCTTCGCGCCCTGCTTGGTGCGGGCGGTCTCCTCGGCGGAGACGACGGCTTCTTCATAGCGTGCACGCAGGTCGGCGATCTTGCCGGCGGTCGTGAACAGGTCGGGCTGATCGGTCACGGGTTCCACCCTAGCGAGCGCGCCCGCGGCGGCGTTGGATACCGGCGACAACGGCACGGCGGATCCGCTGTGGCATCCCTCAGAGCCCCGCGTGTCAACCCGCGGGGCCTGACCGTCGCCGCACTCTAGGGTGGCGGCATGTCGATCCCCGAGAACGGTTACCCCCGCGCCGCCGCGGTCAGCCCGCGCCTCCACATCGCCCCGAGCGTCGACTCGACGAACAAGAAGCTCCTGACCGATGCGTTCGACGATCCCGAGGGGCATCCCCACCTCTCGGTCGTCCTCACCCGTGATCAGCGCGCGGGACGCGGTCGCCTCGACCGCACCTGGGTGACCCCGCCGGACTCCGCGCTCGCCGTCTCGGTGCTCGTCCGCGTCGAGGCGGTTCCGACGTCCGCCCGCGGATGGATCCCGCTCGTGGCGGGCGCGGCCATGACCTCCGCCGTCCGCGACCAGTTGGAGGGCCGCGATGTCGGACTGAAGTGGCCGAACGACGTCCTCGTCGGAGGGCTCAAGATCTGCGGCATCCTCGCCGAGGTCATGCCCGGAGACCCCCACACGGTCGTCGTGGGTGCGGGTGTCAACACGCGGATGACCGCCGCCGAGCTCCCCGTCCCCACCGCGACGTCCTTCGCCGCCCTCGCCCGCCCGGCCGACGAGGATCGCCTGCTGGCCGACTACCTGACGGGCCTCCGCGACGCCGTCGCGGCGCTCGCCGTCGGGGGGACGGTCGCGGATGCCGCGATGCAGGCGGTGCGCGAGGTGTGCACCACGCTCGGCTCGGACGTCTCGGTCTCGCTCCCGGACGGCTCGACCCTCATCGGCACGGCGCAGCGGATCGACGACGAGGGGCGCCTCGTCGTCGAGGCCGCCGGCGTGACGCACGTCGTCTCCGCAGGCGATGTCGTGCACGTCCGATGACCTCCGTCCGATGCGCTCCGGGCGCGTCGGCGCGGACCGGTGCGCCGGGCGCGTCATGATGGTGCCGTGAGCCAGCCGACCGCGTATCCGGGACGTCCCCGGACGCCTGCGCCCGGCACCGCCGCGCCCGAACTCGTCATCGCCCGGCTGCACCGCCACGCCCGTCGACTGGCCTGGTCCGCGCTCGTCCTCATCGCCACTGCCGGGGCGACCGGGTACTTGAGCGGGAACCTCCCCGAACCGTGGGAGGACTGGATGCTGTGGGGCGCCGCATCCGCCGTCATCCTCCTCTTCGTGGTCCTCCCGTACCTCCGCTGGCTCGCCCACACCTATACGGTCACGACCCGGCGCGTCATCGAGCGGGCCGGACTCCTCAACCGGCGTCGCACCGACATCCCCCACGCCCGGGGCTACACGATCTCGGAGCGCCGTGGTCCGTTGCAGCGGATGTGGGGGAGCGGCACGCTGACCCTCGCCAACGGCGTGGACGAGCCGCTCCGACTGATCGACATCCCCTCGGTCCGTCTCGTGCACGAGACGCTGTCGGACCAGGTCGAGGTCAGCCAGATCCTCGCCCACCGCGACTCCCACAGCATCCCGATCGCGGGTCTCGAAGACTGACCGTCTGCGACCGGGCACCGGTATGCGCGAGGATGGAGACGACAGGAGGAGCGGCATGGCACTGCAGGTCGGAATCGTCGGAGGCGGACAGCTCGCGCGGATGATGATCGCGCCCGCCGTGGAGATGGGCATCGACGTCCGGGTGCTCGCGGAGGAGCCCGGGATGTCGGCGGGACTCGCAGCCTCTGCCGTCGGCGACTACCGCGACCTCGAGACGGTCCTCGCCTTCGCGAAGGACGTCGACGTCATCACCTTCGATCACGAGCATGTGCCGCAGGACGTGCTCCGCGGTCTCGTCGCCGCCGGCGTCGCCGTGCACCCCGGCCCCGATGCGCTCGCCTTCGCGCAGGACAAGATCGACATGCGCACGAAGCTCGCCGAGCTGGGCATGCCGCAGCCCGAGTGGGCCGCGGTGGCGGATGCCGCATCCCTCGACGCCTTCATCGCCGAGCACGGCGGGCGCGCCGTCGTCAAGACCCCGCGCGGCGGGTACGACGGCAAGGGCGTGCGCGTCGTCGCCGACGCGGCCGACGCGGCCGATTGGCTGGATGCGCTGGAGGAGGGCGGGGCGCTCCTCGCCGAGGAGCTCGTCTCCTTCAGCCGTGAGCTCGCCCAGCAGGTCGCGCGGCGCCCGTCGGGCGACCTCATCGTCTACCCGGTCGTCGAGACCGTTCAGGAGGGCGGGGTGTGCGCCGAGGCGATCGCGCCGGCCCCCCACTCGGCGGGCCGACTCGCCGACGTCGCCGCCGAGATCGGCGAGGCGATTGCGACGGGCCTCGGGGTGACCGGGATGCTCGCGGTCGAGCTCTTCCAGACGGGCGACGAGCGGCTCCTCGTCAACGAACTCGCGATGCGTCCGCACAACAGCGGCCACTGGACGCAGGACGGATCCGTGACGAGCCAGTTCGAGCAGCACCTGCGCGCCGTCCTCGATCTGCCCCTGGGCGACACCGCGCTGCGCGCGCCGCACGCCGTGATGGTGAACATCCTCGGCGGGCCGGCCGAGGGGACGCTCGGTGAGCGCCTGCCCGCCGCCCTCGAGGCGCATCCTGCCGCCAAGATCCACACCTACGGCAAGGACCCCCGTCCGGGCCGCAAGGTGGGGCACGTCAACGTCGCCGGCGACGATCTCGACACCGTCGTCTACGAGGCCCGAGCGGCAGCGGCCTACTTCCTCGATTGACCCGTGCCGTTCCGGGCTTCTCCAAGCTCTCCCGCCTAGCCTGGTCGAGTGAATCGCCCCCTCCACTCATCCTCCGCCCCTCTGATCGGCGTCGTGATGGGGTCCGACTCGGACTGGCGCATCATGTCCGACGCCTCGCAGATCCTGACGGACTTCGGCATCGCGCACGAAGTCGAGGTCGTCTCCGCCCACCGCACCCCCGACAAGCTGCTCCGCTACGGGCGTGAGGCGCGCGAGCGGGGTCTGCGGGCCATCATCGCGGGTGCGGGCGGCGCCGCTCACCTGCCCGGCATGCTCGCCTCGGTCACGACGCTCCCGGTGATCGGCGTCCCGGTGCAGCTCTCGACACTCGACGGCCTGGACTCGCTTCTCAGCATCGTCCAGATGCCCGCGGGCATCCCGGTGGCCACCGTCTCCATCAACGGCGCGAAGAACGCCGGACTTCTCGCTGTGCGGCTGCTGGGCGCCACGGACGCGGAGGTCGGCGACCGCGTCGCCGCCTACGCCCGGGACCTGGAGTCGCAGGTCGAGGAGAAGAACCGACGACTCAAGGACTCCCTGTGAGCCGGACCGCGGCGGAGGTACTCCGATGAGTGTCATGAGCCCGCCGCGATCGACCTCGGGTCCGACGCGCGGACGCTCCGTCGTCGAGGAGCGGCCGCTCCGTCACCCCGACGACTCGGCGCCCGCGATGATGTCGCGGCGCGCGTGGTGGCTCGTGGCCTCCAATTTCCTGCTTCCCGGCTCGGCGCAGACCCTCGCCGGCAACCGACGCCTCGGTCGCGTCGGCCTCGTGGCGACGATCGTGATGTGGGGGCTGCTCGCGGCGGCCGTGCTGCTGGGGCTGATGTGGCGGTCGCTGCTGACGTCGATCGTGGCCTCGGCGTGGACGCTCACCGGAGCGCAGATCCTGCTCTGGATCTATGCGGCGCTGTGGGTCGTGCTCACGATCGACACGCTCCGCCTCGTCCGGCTGTCCCGTGTCCCCGGTCGGACCCGCGCTGCGGCGACGGTCGTGGCGCTCGTCCTGGCCCTCGTGCCCGCTTCCGCAGCCGCGTACACGGCGCAGTCGGTGATCGCGCCGCTGCGATCGGGCCTGTCGATCTTCGCGTCGGGCCCCAGCGTCCCCCCGTCGGACGGCTACTACAACTTCCTCCTCCTCGGCGCCGACAGCGGTCAGGGACGCGACTCCATGCGCTTCGACAGCATCTCGGTCGTCTCCGTGAACGCCGAATCGGGAGCCGTCACGATCTTCGGCATCCCGCGCGACCTGCGCCACGTGCCGTTCTCCGACGGCCCGATGCACGACCTCTACCCGAACGGGTTCGAGGGGCACGCGGGGCAGACCTGCGGATGGTCCTCGGGCATCAACCAGCTCATGAACGCCGTCGAGACATGCCGCGATGATCGCGGGAAGAGCCTCTACCCGGATGCCGCGGCGCAGAACTCCACCCCAGCCGTCGAGGCGACGAAGGACGCCGCCGAGGGGATCCTCGGCATCAAGATCCCGTACCACGTCTTCATCGACATGCACGGCTTCGCCGACCTGGTCGACGCGCTCGGCGGAGTGACGATCACGGTCAAGGAACGCCTTCCCGAGGGGCCGGGTCCCCGGTACCACGACCAGCCCGCCGAGGAGTGGGCGACGGGCTGGATCGAGAAGGGGAAGCAGCACATGGACGGGCAGACGGCGCAGTGGTACGCACGCTCCCGTTACACGACGAGCGACTGGGACCGCATGCGCCGTCAGCGCGAACTTCAGACCGCGATCCTCGCCCAGGCCACCCCGTCGACCGTCGTGACCCGGTTCAGTGAGATCGTCGCGGCGGGCAAGAACCTCGTGCAGACCGACATTCCCGACTCGTTGCTGCCGTTCCTCGTCGACCTCGGCGCGAAGGCGAAGGATCAGAAGGTCCAGGACCTCGAGCTCACCCCGAAGGGCGTCAACATCGACCCCGACAACCCCACCTCCGCGGACTGGCAGAAGATCCGGGGGATGGCCGACGGACTCCTGCACCCGCCGACACCGGCACCGAGCACCGCGCCGTGACGGCCGAGAGGGATCACCGATGACGACCACGCTCCGCGTCGTGTTCGACCCGTCCGCCCCGGCGACGGGGCCGGACCTCGTCGTCGCCTCCCGTGAGCTCGCGGGGGGGCTCGTCGCCACAGCCCCCAGCGGGTGCGAGGTGCGCGCCATCGTCCCGAGCGACGCCGGCGACGACACGCTGGCGGATCAGGGGGTCGCCGCCGCCGACCGACTGCCCGTCGGATCGGCCGCGGCATCCGCTCTCTGGCGCCGCGGACTCCGGGCGGGAGCCGGTGACGGGCTCATCCACTCGGCGACCCTCGCGGCCCCGCTCGTCCGACACGACCGCGTCCACGATCACGATCAGACCGTCGTGACCCTCTGGGACGTGCGGCCGTGGGACGAGCCCGACGAGCTTCCGCGAGCGGATGCCGCCTGGTCCCGGGCCATGCTGCGCCGAGCTGTCCGCCACGCGGACGCCGTCGTGGTCCCCACGCACGAGCTCGCCCGTCGAGTGGCCGAGCTCGCCCCGCTCGGTGATCGCCTGCGGGTGATCGCGGGCGCGCCCTCGGACGATCTACGCGTCCCCACGGATGAGGTCGGGCGTCGCCGCGAGCTGGACCTCCCCGACGGCTACGTCCTGCTCGCCGGCTCGGCAGCGGCATCCGATCGGCTCCGGACGGGGCTCGAGGCGGTCGTGCGGTCCGGACGGGACACCGCCGTCGTCGTCATCGACGCGCCCGAAGGGGCGGAGCCCGCGATCGTCGAGCTCGCCGCTGCGGCCGGATTGCCCGAACGACGCCTGCACGTGCGAGGTCACCTCGGAGCGCCCGACCGTGCCGCCGTGATGGCCGGCGCCGTCGCATACCTCGCCCCCGCGGATTCGCGCGCGTTCCCGTGGCGGACGCTCGACGCCCTCCGACTGGGTCTCCCGATCGTCGCGGCCGAGAGTGCGACCCACCGAGAGCTTCTGCTCGACGGGGCTACCTTCGCCGCCGGCGATCCGGGCTCGCTGGGGGACGAACTCGCCGCCACGCTGTCGTCCACGTCGACGGTCGAGCGGCTCGCCGTCCTGGCAGCCGATCGGGGTCGCGCGTTCAGCTGGGCGGGCGCGGCGGAACGCGTCTGGCAACTCCACGCCGAACTCTGACGTCGGCTGTGAACGCCGTGGCAGCGGCGTGTCGCACGAGGCATCTTCCGTCTCGACTGGTATCACGGCGTGACTTCAGTAACACTGTTCACATGCGCCTCACATCTTCCGTGCCCCGACACCCCCTTCGGCGCATGGCGATGGTGTTGGCGACCGTGCTGTCGCTCAGCGTCCTCATGGCCGTCGTCCCCACGACGGCGGCTCAGGCGGCCGATCCCCGCCTCCCCTCGTCGATCACCGACGGCGGCTTCATCATCAGCGACGGGGAGTTCTTCAACGGAGGATCGATGACCGCCGCGCAGGCGCAGTCGTTCCTCGAGAAGCGCGTCCCCTCGTGCAAGGCGACCTCAGGGCCGACCTGCCTGCGGAACTTCACCGCCGACCTGCAGCCGAAGTCGAAGGACGCCTACTGCAACGCGGTCGCGGCGAAGACGAAGGTCCGCGCCTCGGAGATCATCGCCACCATCGGCAAGGCGTGCAACATCAGCCCGAAGGTGATCCTGGTGATGCTCCAGAAGGAGCAGGGCCTCGTCACCTCCACCAAGCCCACCGAGTGGAGCTACCGCGCCGCGATGGGCATGAACTGCCCCGACACGGCGCCGTGCAGCGCGGCATCCGCCGGGTTCGTCAACCAGGTCTACCTCGGTGCCCGCCAGCAGCAGGTCTACGCGAAGAACCCCGGGTCGTACAGCTACCGCAAGGGGCAGGTGAACTCGATCAAGTGGCACCCCAACAGTGCGTGCGGCAGCTCCAAGGTGCTCATCAAGAACCAGGCCACGGCGAACCTGTACATCTACACGCCGTACCGCCCCAACATGGCGGCGCTCGCCGCCGGGTACGCGCAGGGCGACTCGTGCTCGAGCTACGGCAACCGCAACTTCTACAACTACTACGTGCAGTGGTTCGCCCCCGAGGTGTCGAAGAACCCCGGCGGAGCCGCGGCACTCGTCAAGGCGTGCACCGCGCCGGCGGCCGCCGACGTCCTCCCGGCATCGGGCCCCGCCACGGTCACGACCGCGACCACGGGGCGCACTGCCCCGGTCAGCGGCTGCACCACCGGCGCGACCTCGCTCAAGGCGTCAGCGAAGGTGACCCTCACGGGCACCTACGGCTCGTGGGCGCGGGTGACGAGCGGATCCACCTCCCTGTGGGTCGCGAAGTCCGCCCTGTCGACGCCGGCGCCCGCCGGAGGCGCGTGTGCGGTCCCCGCCGAGTCGAGCGTGACGAAGGCGACCGGCACGATCACGGTCGTCACCGACAGCCTCAATGCCCGTAAGGCCCCCTCGACGCAGTGCCAGACCGGCGTGCGTGCGATCACCCGGGGGCAGACTTACCAGCGCACCGGTGTGTACGGCGTCTGGTGGCGCATCCAGGTCTCGGGAGCCACCTACTGGTCCCACAGCGACTACATGACCGTCAAGAACGATGCCCCTCCGGCGTCGACGATGTATCTGGCGACGACGACGAACATGACGCCGTCGGTCTCGTCGACGGCGATCCAGGCGACGCTCCGCAAGGGCACGACCGTCAAGGCGCTGACGGTGTCGGGTGACCGTACCCAGGTCACCGTCGACGGCATGACGGGCTGGGTGTACTCGTCGAAGCTCTCGGTCGGGAACCCCGGCGGGGCGTCCGGCCAGGATCGGCAGAGCATCGCGGCGACGCCGCTTCGTGCGACGGCATCCGCCTCGGGGAAGGTCCTGACGACGCTGAAGGCGGGCACGAAGGTCACCGTCTACGACACCTTCGGTGCGTGGCGCGCGGTGACCGCCGGCACGGCGAAGGGCTGGATGCGGGACTCCGAGCTCGGCGCGGTCACGCCGGTCGTGACCACGAAGTACCTCTCGGCGCCCGACAATGTGGCCTCGACGGCCACGTCGACGGTGATCGTGGCGACACTCCGAAAGGGCGCGGCGGTCAAGGCTTCGTCGGTCTCGGGGAACCGCACGCGGGTGACGGTCGACGGGATCACGGGCTGGGTCACCTCGTCGAAGCTGGTGGCGAAGAACCCGGGCGCCGCGGCCGCTCAGAGCAAGCAGAGCATCGCGGCCACGCCGCTTCGTGCGACGGCATCCGCCTCGGGCAAGGTCCTGACGACGCTGAAGGCGGGCACGAAGGTCTCCGTCTACGACGCGTACGGGCAGTGGCGTGCCGTCACCGCAGGCACGACCAAGGGGTGGATGCGGGACTCCGAGCTCGGCGCGATCGCTCCGGCAGTGAAGACGATGTACCTGGCGACCACGACGAACATGACGCCGTCGGTGTCGTCGGCGACGATCCAGGCGACGCTCCGCAAGGGGACGACCGTCAAGGCGCTGTCTGCCTCGGGTGATCGCACGAAGATCACCGTCGACGGGTTGACGGGCTGGGTGTTCACGTCGAAGCTGTCGGCGAAAAACCCGGGGGCGGTCTCCGTTCAGAGCAAGCAGAGCATCGCGGCCACGCCGCTTCGGGCGACGGCGTCCGCCTCGGGCAAGGTCCTTACGACGCTGAAGGCGGGCACGAAGGTCACCGTCTACGACACCTTCGGTGCGTGGCGCGCGGTCACCGCCGGCACGACGAAGGGCTGGATGCGGGACTCCGAGCTGAAGGCGGTGTCGTCGACGCCGGCGGCGGTCGTGAAGACGACCACGGCCGCTCTCAACTTCCGGGCTACCCCGTCGGCGTCCGGAACCAAGATCAGCGTCATCCCGAAGGGGACGAAACTGACCGTGACCGGCACCTCGGGTGTCTGGCGCAAGGTCACCTACCAGGGCAGGACGGGCTGGGTGAGCGGCGACTTCCTGCGCTGATGATCCGAGGGTGCTCAGGAACCGTCGGATAGGATGATCGACGGCCTGAACGGCATCCGCCGCTCCGCGGTACCCGCCTTCGCAAGGAACCCCGTGACACAGATCGATTACAGCGCCTTCGACACGCCCGGACGTGGTCGCGGACTCCTCGACGTCTTCGAGTACCGCTACCTGCTTCGGCTGCTGATCGGGAAGAGCACGGCGCTCCGCTACCGCAACTCCGTCCTCGGATGGTTCTGGTCGTATGTCCGACCGACGGTGCAGTTCCTCGTCTACTACATCGTCATCGGCGAGATCCTCCAGGTCCACAAGAACGTCCCTGCCTTCCCGCTGTACCTGTTCAGCGGGCTCGTGCTCGTGAACCTGTTCAACGAGACCCTCGGGGCCGCGACGCAGTCGATCGTGAGCAATCGCGCCCTGGTGCGCAAGATCTACCTCCCGCGCGAGCTCTTCCCGCTGGCGGCGATCATCGGCGCCTTCACGCACTTCCTTCCGCAGCTGGCCGTGCTCATCATCGTGAGCCTCCTGTTCGGATGGCTGCCGAGCTTCGCCGCCGTCGGGCTGGTCCTGCTCGGCATGCTGCTCGTCCTCCTCTTCGTGACCGGTCTCGGCCTCTTCTTCGCGGCGGTGAACGTCCGCTTCCGCGATGCGAGCAACACGGTCGACATCATCCGGACGATCGCGACGTGGTCCGTGCCCGTCCTCTACACGTGGGCGATGGTCTACCACCGGACCGAGAACTTCCGCTGGCTCTTCCACGTCTGGCTGTCCAACCCGCTCGCCGTCGCGGTGGAGATGTTCCACCACGCGTTCTGGGGGGCGCTCCCCGTCGTGAACGCCGCATCGCCGGTGCCCGACAACCTCGGGTGGCCGCCGCAGTTCGAGTGGCATGTCGTGGCCTCCGTCGGTGTCATCCTCGTGACGCTGTTCGCCGGTCAGTTCGTCTTCCGTCGCGCCGAGCGCACTTTCGCCCAGGACCTGTGATGTCGACTCGTAACGCCACCGAAGCCCAGCCCCGCATCATCGTCGAGCACGTCTCGAAGTGGTTCAACAAGCGCTCCGCGCGGTCGCTGAAGGACGCTTTCATCGGCGTCGTCAAGCGGCAGTCGACGCGCTCGCGCCAGTTCCAGGCACTGAACGACATCTCCTTCCAGATCGGGGAGGGCGAGTCCGTCGCGATCATGGGCCTCAACGGCTCGGGCAAGTCCACGACTCTGAAGCTCGTCTCCGGAGTCCTCGAGCCCGACGAAGGCCGCGTGTTCACGCGCGGACGTGTCGCCGGTCTCATCGAGGTCGGCGCCGGCTTCCACCCCGACCTCACGGGCCGCGAGAACGTCTTCCTGAACGCCGCCATCCTCGGGATGACCGAGAAGGAGACGAAGGAGCGCTACGACGAGATCGTCGAGTTCAGCGGCATCGGCGACTTCATCGAGCAGGAGGTCAAGCACTACTCCTCCGGCATGTTCATGCGCCTGGCCTTCAGCGTCGCGATCCACGTGGAGCTCGACGTCCTCCTCGTCGATGAGGTGCTGTCCGTCGGTGACGCGCCCTTCCGGGCGAAGTGCGAGGCGAAGCTGCGCGAACTGGCCGACCAGGGCGTCACGATGATGATCGTCAGTCACAGCAAGAACATCGTGAAGAACCTGTGCTCGCGCGGCGTCGTCATCCGCAAGGGCAACGTCGTGTTCGACGGTCCCATCGACGACGCCTTCGCCGAACTCGAACGGGGCTGATCCGCCGCGCGACCGTCCGGCTCAGCCGAGGAGGTCGCGCAGCGAGTCGCGCCATTCGCGGGGCGCGAAACCGGTGGCCTCGATCTTGGCGAGATCGAGCACCGACCAGCGCGGCCGCGGCGCCACGGGCCCCGTCGCCGAGGCGAAGTACTCGTCGGTGCTGACACCGGTGACCCGGTCGCGGTCGTGTCCCGTGAGCTCGAACACCTCGCCCGCGATCTCGGCCCACGAGGCGGGGTCTCCCGCGCCCGTCAGGTTGTAGGTGCCGAACGGGGCGCCGGTCTCGACCAGGTGGCGGATGCCGCGGGCGATCTCGTCGGTGAAGGTCAGACGTCCGATCTGGTCGTCGACGACCGAGGGGGCGACGCCTCGCTCGGCGAGGGTCGCCATCGTGCGCACGAAGTTCTTGCCTTCGCCGATGACCCAGGACGTCCGGATGACGTAGTGGCGGGGGACGGTCGCGACGATGGCATCGGCTGCGGCCTTGGTCTGCCCGTACACGCCCAGGGGAGCGACCGGCGCGTCCTCGGCATAGGGGGCATCCGCTGCGCCGTCGAAGACGTAGTCGCTCGAGACGTGCATGAGCGTGATGCCGTTGTCGGTCGCGATCCGCGCGAGCTGCGAAACGGCGGAGACATTGCCCGCCCAGGCGCCGGCGCGATCGGTCTCGGCGGCGTCGACGGCCGTATAGGCGGCGGCGTTGACGATCGTGCCGTAGTCGCGCCACCGGCGTGCGTGGGAGAGGTCGCCCGTCAGGTCGAGCTCGGCTCGACCGGCGAAGTCGACGCTCGGGTCGCCGTCGTACGCGGCGCGCAGCGCGAGTCCGAGCTGGCCGTTGGCGCCGACGACGAGTGTCTTCTTCGGCGGGATCGGGACGACGTCGGACAGCCGCGGGTGGGCCAGGTCCTTCGCGGAGATCTCCACCTCGGCCAGGGGGATCGGCCAGTCGATCGCCGCGGTCTCGTCGGCGAGGTTGAGGAACGAGTAGGACGCCTCCGGAGACCAGTGGTCGTTCACGAGGTACGTGTAGGCGGTGTCGGGCTCGAGGGTCTGGTACGAGTTGCCGACGCCGCGGGGGACGAAGATCGCCCGCGAGGGGTCGAGCTCGGCCGTGAACACGGTGCCGAAGGTGGGTCCCTCGCGCAGATCGACCCATGCTCCGAAGACGCGGCCGGTCGCGACGGAGACCCACTTGTCCCACGGTTCGGCATGGATGCCGCGGGTCGTCCCCACGGCGTCGTTGAACGAGATGTTGTTCTGCACTGGACCGAAGTCGGCGAGGCCGGCGGCGGTCATCTTCTCGCGCTGCCAGTTCTCCTTGAACCACCCGCGGCTGTCGCCGTGCACGGGAAGATCCCACAGGACGAGCCCGGGGATGCCGGTCTCGACGGGCGCGAGCGCTTTACCGAAATCCGTCACGCTCACTGACCCTTGCTGGCGTAGAAGGCCTCGACGCCGTCCTTGGCGGGCGCCCACCACGCCTCGTTCGCCCGGTACCAGTCGATCGTGGCGGCAAGACCCGCCTCGAAGTCGCGGTAGGTGGGCGACCAGCCGAGCTCGGTGCGGAGCTTGGTGGAGTCGATCGCGTAGCGGAGGTCGTGGCCGGCGCGGTCGGTGACGTGGTCGTACGCGTCGGGGGAGTGCCCCATGAGCTGGAGGATGAGCTCCACGACCGTCTTGTTGTCCTTCTCACCGTCGGCGCCGATGAGGTAGGTCTCGCCGATCTCACCCTTGTCGAGGATGGTCAGCACGGCGGAGGAGTGATCGTCGGCATGGATCCAGTCGCGGACGTTCTCGCCCTTGCCGTAGAGCTTGGGACGGATGCCGCGCAGCACATTCGTGATCTGTCGCGGGATGAACTTCTCGACGTGCTGGTACGGCCCGTAGTTGTTCGAGCAGTTGCTGATCGTCGCCCGGACCCCGAACGAGCGGACCCAGGCGCGCACGAGAAGGTCGCTGCCGGCCTTTGTGGACGAGTACGGCGACGACGGGTTGTACGGGGTGTGCTCCGTGAACCGCGCCGGGTCGTCGAGCTCGAGGTCGCCGTAGACCTCGTCGGTGGAGATGTGGTGCAGCCGGGTGTCGTGGCGACGAGCGGCCTCGAGCAGCGTGTACGTGCCGATGATGTTGGTGTCCAGGAACGGACGGGGATCGTGCAGCGAATTGTCGTTGTGGGACTCCGCGGCGTAGTGGACGACGGCATCCGCCTTCTCGAACAGTCCGTCCACGAGCTCGGCGTCGGCGATGTCGCCGACGACCAGGTCGACCCGATCCTCGGGGAGCCCGGCCAGCGACGCCTCATTGCCGGCGTAGGTGAGCTTGTCGAGCACCGTCACGGTGTGATCGGTGTGCGCGACGACGTGGTGGACGAAGTTGGACCCGATGAAACCGGCGCCCCCGGTCACGAGAAGGTGTGCCATGGTCAGAAGCCCCTGTTCAGGATGTCGAGGAGATACGTGCCGTATCCGGATTTGACGAGTTTCTCGGCACGGGCGCGGAGCTCGTCGTCGGTGAGGAATCCCTGCCGCCACGCGACCTCTTCGGGCACCCCGATCTTCAGCCCCGTGCGGCGCTCCATCGTGCGGACGTACTCACCGGCATCCAGCATCTGATCGAACGTCCCCGTGTCGAGCCAGGCCGTGCCTCGCGGGAGCACCTGGACCTGCAGCTTGCCCGCGGCCAGGTAGGCGCTGTTGATGTCGGTGATCTCGTACTCGCCGCGCGGCGAGGGCTTCAGGTCCCTCGCGATCTGCACCACGTCGTTGTCGTAGAAGTAGAGCCCGGGCACCGCGTAGTTCGACTTCGGCTCCGCCGGCTTCTCCTCCAGTGAGATCGCGCGGCCGTCCTCGTCGAACTCGACCACGCCGTACGCCTGGGGCTCGCCCACGTAGTACGCGAACACCGCACCTCCGTCGACGTCGTCGAACCGGGCCAACTGCGATCCGAGGCCCGGACCGTAGAGCAGGTTGTCGCCCAGCACGAGCGCGACCTTGTCGTCGCCGATGTGGTCCGCGCCGATCGTGAACGCCTGGGCCAGCCCGTCCGGCGACGGTTGCTGAGCGAACGAGAGCCGCACCCCGAACTGCGACCCGTCCCCCAGGAGGCGCTCGAAATGCTCCGCGTCGTGCGGCGTCGTGATGATGAGGATGTCGCGGATGCCGGCCAGCATCAACGTCGACAGCGGGTAGTAGATCATCGGCTTGTCGTACACCGGGATCAGCTGCTTCGACACGCCCAATGTGATCGGGTGCAGTCGCGTCCCCGAGCCCCCCGCGAGAATGATGCCCTTCATGGCACCCATCGTCCCATAGGGACACGCAGAACCCGGACGGCGAATCCTGGTCGGCGGCGGACCCGCCCCTAAAATGAACGGGTGATCAAGGTCTCCGTCGTCGTGCCCACGTACAAGACGTCCGTCGAGGGCATCGCCCGACTCGTCGGCTCGCTCGAGCGGCAGACGATGCCGGCGTCGGAGTTCGAGGTGATCTTCGTCGACGACGGCTCCCCGGACGACACCCTGCAGCGCTTGCGGAAGCTCGCGGAGACGCACAGCAACGTCCGGGTCGAGGCGATCGAGAACTCCGGCTGGCCTTCCAAGCCCCGCAACGTCGGGATCGAGCTGGCCCAGGGCGAGTACATCGCGTTCATGGACCACGACGACGAGCTGTACCCGGACGCGCTCCGAGCGGCATACGAGTTCGGAGTCGCGAACAACGCCGACGCCGTCAACGGCAAAGAGGCGCGGACGACGTCGGCGTCGTGGGGGATGGGCACGTACGACGAGGACCGGCCGCAGTCCATCGGCCGGACGGACGTGCACCCGCTGATCCCGATGAACCCGCACAAGATGTACCGTCGCGCATTCCTCAACGAACACGGCATCCGGTTCATCGAGGGTGCCCGTGTGCTGTGGGAGGACATCTTCTTCAACGTCCTGGTCTCCCGCCACGCCCGCGTGATCTCGACGCTGACCTCCGTCCCCTACTACCACTGGGTGACGACCAAGGGGAGCGGGTCCTCGACCTTCGTCAAGCACGGCGAGGACTTCTGGCGGTGGCTGCCGCGGGTCTGCCAATCGATCATCGACGAGCTCCCCGGCGAGGAGAACCGCCTGCAGCGCGAGCAGCTCGAGCTGCACCAGTACGGCAACCGTCTCGTGGGCGTCTTCGATTCCAAGTACGTCACGCGCACGCCCAAGCAGCGGCGGTTCATGTTCGAGCAGGCGCAGAAGCTGCAGCGGGACTTCGACTTCGCGCGTCTCGAGGGACGCATGAACTCCTCCAAGCGGGTGCGCGCGGAGCTCCTCCGCGCCGATCGCCAGGACCTTCTCGAGGAGATCTGCGTCTCCGACGCCGCCGTTCCCGGGTGGGCGCGTGCGACCACGGTGGAATGGCGGGGCGGCATCCTGCACGTCTCGAGCGACGTGACCTGGGCGGACTCCAAGGGGACCGTCCCCGCTCTGGTGAGGGACGGCGACCGGATCCGCAAGGGACTCCCGGCCGAGGTCCGCGACCTCGTGAGCGCCGAGGCGACCGACATGACGGCCGACGTCGACGGGATCACCGTCTCGGGGCTCGTGCGCTCGCGTCGTTCGCGCATCGCCTGGGCGCTGCCGCTCGAGAGCGACGTGCGCGTCGAGGACCTTCCCGACGGCACCGTCCGCGTCTCGGCGACCGCGTCGTTCACCGTCGACCCCGCCGCGGCCGCCTCGGGCGCCCCGCTCGAGGAGGCCACGCACTGGGACCTCCACGTGCACGCTCGCTTCGGCAACAGCTCGACCGATCGTCCTCTGAAGTCGACGATCCCGGCCTCCGTCACGCTGACCGACGGCCGGCTGCACCTCGTCTACCCGAACGACAGCACGAACGCGACGATCATCCCCGGCGGCCAGCGTGAAGCGGTGCGGCGGTTGACGCCCGAGAGCGCCGCTCTCGTCGACGGCGACCTCGTGCTCGATCTCGCGGGTCGCCATGACGGCGCCGGCGAGGTGGAGACCGTCGTCGGCGTGTGGACCGCGGGGGCGTCCAAGCTCTCCGATCGCCCGGCTCGCCTGCGCATCGCCGACGGCGCGGCACAGCTCATCGTGCCCGGCGCCGGCGTCGGCACGATCGACGTCCGCGTCGGGGACCGCGCTCCGGGAGGGCCGGGCGCGTGGACCGTGCGTGCCGACAAGGACCGCCGCATCCTCGAGCGCAGCAGCCGACCGTCGACGGACTCGACCCCGGCGTCCAAGCCGGCGCCCGCCCCGACTCCGGCCCCGACCCTGCGCCGCACGGTGGGCCGCGTCCTCCGCCGGTTCGGACTCCGGTGAGGGCGTCCGTCGCTCAGGGCCTCGCAGGCCCGGTGACGTAGAATCGGCAAAATGCCTGAACAGACAGCCCGTGGCGGCGAACCGACACCCCACGCGCCGGTTCCTCACGTGACCGGGAGTGCGACCATCGACGGCGACGTCGCCGAGATCATCGGGCAGCCCCTCCCGTGGGACGATCTCGCGGGTAAGACGGTGCTCGTGACCGGCGCGGCCGGGATGATCCCCGCCTACGCCGTCTACACGCTCCTCGGTCTCAACGATGTGCGGGATGCCGGGATCACGGTCCTCGCCCTCGTCCGCGACGTCGACAAGGCCCGCCGTCAGTTCGCGGCCGCGGCCGACCGCGAAGATCTCCTCTTCGTCCGCGGTGACGTCCGCCACGCCATCGAGATCGACCGCCCCGTCGACCTCGTCATCCACGGCGCGTCGCCGGCTCGGCCGTCGCTGCACGCCGCGAGCCCCGTCGACACCATCCGCGCCAACGTCACCGGCGCATTCGGGCTCCTCGACCTCTGCGTCGCGTCGCCGGGAGCGCGCTTCGTGCTGATGTCGTCCGCGGAGGTCTACGGGCAGCGCGTGTCCGACGGTTCGCTCGTCGCCGAGGACGAGTACGGCTCAGTCGACATCCTCAACCCGCGCGCCTCGTACACCGAAGGCAAGCGGGCCGCCGAGACGATCGCGGTGAGCTACCACGCGCAGCACGGCGTCCCCATCACGATCGCGCGCTTCGGCCACATCTACGGGCCCGGGATGGCCCTCGACGACGGACGCGTCCAGGCCGACTTCACCGCCGACGTGCTCGCGGGTCGGGACATCACCCTCAACAGCGACGGCAGTGCGCGGCGCACGTACACGTACCTTGCCGACGCCGTCTCGGGGATGTTCGCTGCGATCCTCCAGGGCGAGGACACCGCGTACAACGTCTCCGACCGCGACGGCTTCATCAGCATCCGGGAACTCGCCGAGGCGTTCACCCGGGCGCGGCCCGAGAAGGACCTCACGGTGCGCTTCGCCGAGGGCGTCGACCACAGTCGCTACAACTCGGTGAAGGGTCAAGGGCTCGACGACACCCGCCTCCGCAGCCTCGGCTGGGCGCCGCACGTGGGACTCGGCCGCGGCCTCGACCGCACCATCGCATGGCACGAGGAGCGCGGAGAGGGGAACCGGTCGTGACCGACGCAGCTGTGCCCGCGGCATCCGTGGAACCCGTCGAGGCGGAGCAGGTCGTGCGACCGCGGCCGCCGTTCGACGTGACGGTCGACTCGCTGAGCTGGGAGCGCGCCAAGCTCACCATCCGCCTCAGCGTCGAGCAGGTCGGCCCGTGGACCCCCCTCGAGCCCGAGTGGGGCGAGATCCCGCCGCCCGCCGTCGACTTCCGCCTCATCGACGGCAAGCGCCGCATCCCCGTGCCGTTCACGGAGGTGGCCCCCGGCTCGTTCGAGCTGCACGTCGACGTCCCGACGTTCCGCGACCGGCAGGCGATCCCCAACGGCACCTGGCGCATCGTGATGTTCGCCCACGGTGAGCGCGTCGCGCCCGCCCGCTTCGACGGACGATCCCTGCGCGAACTCGACGAAGGCTCACGGGTCTTCCTCTACGACGGCAACCGCGCCGTCACGACCGTGTCGTTCGGCATAGCGGAGAACTCGGTCGACCTCGAGCGCCTCGATTTCCTCATGCGGAGCTACCACCTGTTCCGCTCCCGTCCGAAGCCGAAGAAATTCCGGCCGATCAAGCGGCTCAAGGCCCTGCTGCTCGGTGCGCCCTCGAAGCAGCGCTACGCCGGGCTGATCTACCAGATCATCACGCGCACCGTCGGGGTCAAGCCCGGCCGCATCCTCTTCGCCTCCGACCAGCGCGTCCGCATCGAGGGCAACCTCCGGCGCGTGCAGGAGCGCATCGTCGAGCGCGGGCTGCAGGACCGCTTCGACATGAAGTACTCGTTCCGGCTTCCCCGTTCGGGTGGGTGGGGGACGACCCTTCGGATCATCTACCTGCTGGCGACCAGCGAGATCGTCCTGCTCGACGACTACTTCGGCATCCTCAAGAGCCTGCGCATGGATCCGCGGACCAAGGTCATCCAGCTCTGGCACGCCGGCAGCGGGTTCAAATCCGTCGGCTACAGCCGTTTCGGCAATCTGGGATCGCCGAAACTGTGGCACCCGCACCGCCAGTACACCTTCGCCATCACGGGGTCGGAACACCTCCGACACGTGTACGCCGAGGCGTTCGGCATCGAAGAGGCCGCCGTCATCCCGACCGGCCTGCCGCGCGTGGACTGGTTCCTCGATCCGCAGCGCCGTGACCAGTTCCTCGAGGACTTCGCCGCCGAGTACCCGCAGATCGCCGGCAAGAAGGTCGTGCTGTTCGCGCCGACGTTCCGCGGCCGCTCGATCTACACCGCGTTCTACGACTACAGCCAGATCGACTTCGAGGCGCTCTACGACGCCTGCGGCGACGACACGGTCGTCCTCTTCCGCATGCACCACTTCGTCAAGAACCCGATCGAGATCCCCGAGCAGTACCGCGACCGGTTCTTCGACTTCACCCATTACCCCGATGGGCTGAACCTGCTGCACGCGACGGACGTGCTCATCACCGACTACTCGTCGATCATCTACGAGTTCTCGCTCCTCGACCGTCCCATGCTGTTCTTCGCTCCCGACCGGGTGAACTACGCCGCGACGCGAGGATTCCATCGGGACTACGGCGAGACCGCCCCCGGTCGCGTCGCGGACACCTTCGACGACGTGATCGACGCGCTCCGCACGGGGGAGTTCGAGCAGGAGAAGGTCGCCGAGTTCCGACGCCTCAACTTCGACCGGGTCGACACCGGTGCGGCCGATCGCGTCATCGACTGGCTGATCATCGGCAACCCCGACACCGAGAAGATCACCGAGAGCCCGGTGCCGACAGCGCAGTCCTCGTCCAACACCGCAGAGTCCAGTGAGAAGGACGTTCCAGAAGAGGAGATCGCGTGAACATCGCCATCATTTTCGCCGGCGGGATCGGTTCCCGCATGTCGTCGGCGACGTTGCCGAAGCAGTTCCTCGAGATCCACGGGACTCCGTTGATCGTGCACACGCTGCAGCACTTCCAGGACCACCCCGAGATCGACCGGATCGCGGTGTCGATCCTGCCCGAGTGGCGGGACCGGTTCGCGCGGCTGGTCGCACGGTACGAGCTCACGAAGGTGAACTGGATCGTCGACGGCGGCGCCACCGGCCAGGAGTCGCGCCACCGGGCGCTGCGGGCCGTGGCGAACGAGGCGCCCGCCGACACCGTCGTGCTGCTCCACGACGGCGTGCGTCCGCTCATCAACGCGGACGTCATCTCGGCGAACATCGAGACCGTCCGCGCCCACGGCCCCGCGATCACCAGCACGAAGTTCAACGAGACGATCATCACCTCCGCAGACGGCGCGGTCGACGAGGTCATCCCGCGCGACCACCTCTACGTCGCCCAGGCGCCGCAGAGCGGCCGGCTCGACACCGTCCTCGGCGTCTACGACCAGGCCGTCGCCGACGGGGAGAACGACTCCATCGACACCTGCAGCCTTCTCCGACGCTACGGGCACACCCTGTTCCGCGTGGACGGGCCCCGCTCGAACATCAAGATCACGACGGCGGAGGACTACTACATCTGCCGCGCGTTCTTCGACGTCATCGAGCGCAACCAGATCGGCGGCTGAGGCGGGCTGTGACGCGGCGGGTCAGCCCGCCGCGTTGCGCATCGCGGCGACGTTGACGGTCACGATCTGACCCGTCAGATCGGATGCCGCCACGTTCAGGGTGACCCGCGCCACATCGGCGGGGTCGAGCAGGCTGTCGAGGGGCTCCTCGCCGAAGGCCTGCGTCCGCATCGGCGTGCGCGTGCGCTGCGGGTTGATGCAGTTGATCCGCACCCGAGACAGCTCCCATTCCTCGGCCAGGGCCTGCGTGAGGTTCACGACGCCGGCCTTGGTCGCCGAGTAGGCGCTGTAGCCGGCCCGCCCGCGCGTGTACGAGCTCGACGTGAACAGGACGACCTGTCCGCCCGTCTCGGCGAGGTAGGGGTGGGCTTCGCGGGCCACGATGGCCGGCGCGATGAGGTTCACCTGGATCGTGTCCTTGAGGTCGCGCTTGCGGCTCTCGACGAGCGGCGCGATGCGCAGGACCCCGGCCGTGACGATGACGACGTCGATCCGGCCGCTGCGCTGATAGGCCTCTCCGAGCGCAGCGCGGACGGCCTTGCCGGAGCGGATGTCGGTCCCCGTCGAGGACCGACTGAACTCGTGGACGGTGGCCCCGGCATCCGTCGCCTGCTGGACGATGCTCTCGCCGATGCCGTAACTGCCGCCGAAGACCACGACCGTCTTGCCCGAGAGGTCGGGGACGGTCGTCATGCTCTCGAGGGACAGGCTCGCCGACTGCAGCTGGAAGAGCTTGTCGGCGATGTGCACGTCGATCGGCTCGGTGACCTTCATGTTCTCGGCGGTCCCGTCGACGACGTAGATGGGGACCTCGGGAAGGTAGGCGAAGACGACACCGCAGTCGTCCGTCGCCCGGAAGGACGGGTCGGTCGCCGCGATCTCGTACGCCTTGCGGATCGTGCCGAGCCGGAAGGCCTGCGGCGTCTGGCCGCGTCGCAGCAAGGAGCGGTCCGGGATGCCGGTGATGAGACGGTCGGCATCCACCTGGATGATCGTGTCGGCCGAGGGGATCGCGGTGTCGACGGCTTCGTACGTGTCGAGCGCGCGCACGCAGTCCTCGATGATCCGGTCGTCGATGAAGGGACGGACGGCGTCGTGGAAGAGGACCTTCGTGTCGTCGCCCTCGAGCGCGGCGATCGCCAGCTGGGTCGTGTCGTTGCGGGTCTCGCCGCCGGGGAGGATGCGGGTCAGCTTCGCGAAGCGCTCGCTGTCGAGCAGATGATCGAGCTCGCCGATGGCTGCCGCGTTCATCATGATGACGATCTCGTCGATGTGCGGACTGCCCTCGAGGGCTTCGAGGGTGTGCTCGACGATCGCCTTGCCCGCGATCTTGATGAGCTGCTTCGGGATGCCGAGGCCCACCCGGACTCCGATGCCACCGGCCAGGACGACGGCGACAGTGCGGGGTGTGGTCACGGCGAGAGCTCCTCGTGAGTCGGTGCGGACGTGTGCTGACACGCCCGCACCATCCTATGCGAGGGCCCCTGCTCCTATGAGAGGGCGCCGGCTCGGCCGGGTCCGTCGATCCGGTCGAGCACCAGGCGGGCGATCCGGTCGGCGCACGGACGGGCGGTGGTCCCCTCGGACTCGGCGACCCAGCGACGCGCGAAGGCTGCGGCATCCGTCGCCTTCGCGGCACCCGCTTCGACGGCTGTCGCGAGCTCGTCGACCGTCGTGCAGACGGGGCCGGGCAGGTCGCGCCGGTAGTCGAGGTAGAAGTCGCGGGTCGCGAGGTACTCGTCGAGGTCGGGGGCGAGGAAGTACGTGGGGACCCCCCGCACCGCCGCCTCGAACAGCGTCGAGGAGTAGTCCGTGATGAAGACGTCGGCGACGGTCAGCATCTCCTGGGTCGAGAAGCCTTCGGCGGTGTCGACGTCGCTGCCGCGCAGGGTCATGAGGGGGTGCAGCTTCACGACGACGTGCACACCGACCGCCTCGAGGGCGGCGACGACGTCGTCGGGCGCGGCCATCGCGGTGTCCTCGATCCGGAAGGTCGGTGCGAAGACCGCGATCTTCGCGCCGCGCAGGTGCGGATGCCGGCGGTAGATGCGCTCGCGGGTCTGCCGGGTCAGCTCGTCGTCGCGCAGCCGGTCGACCCGGGGGAGCGGGGCCACGACGATGCGGCTGTCGTCCGTTCCGAAGGCCTCGGCGTAGGGCGCACGGCACGCGTCGCCGCTGGCGAGCACGAGGTCGTAGCCCTCGTGCATCCGCATCGCGTCGGCCAGCCGCTCGTCGCGCCCCTCGCCCGTGCCGAGGATGCTCAGCCCGAACTTCTTGAACGCGCCGAGGGCGTGCCAGATCTGGATGACGACGAGGTCGTCCTTGTGGCGCAGCATGCTCGCCACCATCGAATAGGTGTCGACGATCAGGACCCGAGCGGTCGCTACGTGGAACAGCTGAACGAGCAGGTGTGCGGCGTAGCCGAGCTTCCTCACGAGTCCGGGTGGCACCATCCTGACGAGCGAGACGACCCTCACGGTGGGGTCCATCTCGGCGATCGCGGTGCGCAGATCGATGAAGTCGTCGGTCTCCTCGGGGTGCTCGCGGCTGATCATGACGACCTTGCGGCGCGTGGGCAGCAGCTTCAGCGGTGCGTAGCAGGCGCGCAGGGCGGTGCGCAGCACGTGCGCGGCGAGCAGGTGACGACCGACGGGACCGTCGATGCGCGTGGGCTGCACGGGCGGATCGTCGAGCAGCTTCGGGCGCTCGTCGACCTGACGCGGGGTGAGGATCATCTCGCGCACGATGCGCTCGGTGGAGTGGCCGTCGCAGGCGGACATGAAGCGCTCGCGGAACGCCTCGAGGTCGTCGCCGGCACGGGCGTCGCGGATCGCGGCCGCCAGATCGGCGCCGTCGGTCACGAGCGGGCCGGCGAGGTAGTCCTCGAACGGGTGGTAGAACGATCGTTCGGCGGCGTACACCTCGACGTCGGGGCAGAAGAACACCATGGGCCGACCGAGCAACGAGAATTCGAAGATGGCCGAGGAGTAGTCGGTGATGAGGACGTCGGCCGCCATCATCAGCTCGTTGAGCTCGCGCTCCGCGGAGACGTCGATGATCCGCTCGTGCGAGGGGATGTCCGCGCCCTTGCGAGCGACGAAGGGGTGCAGCTTGACGAGGACGACCCACTCCTCGCCGAGGTCGTCCGGAAGCTCCGACCACGGGACCGCGTCGATGTCGTAGTGGGCGCTGAGCTGCCCGTTGCCGCGGAAGGTGGGGGCGAAGACCGCGACGCGCTGGTCGGGACGGATGCCGAGCCGCGCCCGTACGTCCCGACGGCTGCGCTCGATCAGCTCGGTGTCGAAGAACACGTCCGTCCGGGGGACTCCGAGTGCGTGCACGCGGGCGACATCCATCGCGAACGCCTCGGCGTAGTCGGGGCGGATCGCCTCGGAGCTGACGGTCGCATCCGTGTAGTTGCGGTGCGCGACGGAGCCGGGCAGGGGTCCGCCCGGGAGGCCGGCCCGGCTCCATCCGACCTTCTTGTACGCGCCGGCGGCGTGCCAGACCTGCAGCAGGCGGGTCTCGGGCCTCAGGCGCAGGGGGTAGATCATCGGGTAGTAGTCGTCGAGCACGATCGTCTGCGCCCGGGCGAGCTCCCACGGCAGGCGCAGCGAGTCCTGCAGCGGACGGCGGTCGGCGAGGCCGGCTTTGAAGATCCCCATGATGCGGGCGTCCGGCCGCTGTCGGCGGATCTCGTCGCGCAGGAACGCGATGTTGCCGGAGAAGTCCGTGCGGGAATCCGACAGGAAGAGGGTGCGGCCCTCCCGCACGCGGACGAGCCGGGACGCGACCGCGTAGAGCGCGATCCACAGTCCGAACCGCCACCTCTGCAGGAAGGCGTTCCCTCGCAGACGCCTGCGAAGCAATCGCACGGATGAACCTCCTGGATCGTGGCGGGTATCGGTCGATTCTAAGCGGGTGCGCCTGGCCCGAATGCGTCCGGGGAGATGGAGGCGTCCGGGGCGAGCGGGCGTTCGCGTCGCCACCCCCGCACGAGCGATGCCCGCGTCGCGCAGAGCACCAGGAGGAACCACCCCGAGCCGCCGAGCAGCGAGCTGGTCACGATCGAGTCCGTCAGGAGGACGATGATGACGAGGGCGGGCCACACGTAGACGGTCGACCTGCGCTCGCTCGCCGACGTCCATGCGCGGGCGAGGGCGAGACCGACGAACACGACAAGGAGGACGACGCCGACCGTGCCCGCCTGGATCAGCACATCCATCCACGCGTTGAGCGCGGAGGCGTGCGAGCGGCCGGTGACGATGCGGATGTAGGTGTAGGGGGAGAGGTGGTCGGGCCAGGTGTCGACCCAGCCCCATCCCTGCACCGGCCGCAGTGCCGACATGTCGAGGATGACGTTCCACAGCCGTGACCGCGTGAAGAAGTCGGGTTCGGCGTTCAGCCAATACACGAGCGGGCGGCGGAAGAGGTAGACGAGGATCAGCCCGACCACGACGACGGCGGACAGGACCCCCTGCAGGACCGGTCTGACGCTCGGGCGGACGCGCCGGAGGATCGCGAGGGCGCCGGTGGCCGTCCCCGAGATGAGCACCATCCCGAGCACGATGGGCGACGCGGTGAACACGGCGAGGGTCGCGGCGAGGGCGACGGAGCCGATCGCCACGCCGGCGCTCACCGACCGGGTCCGCCATTCCACGAGGAAGGTGAGCAGGGCGATGATCGTCACGAGCCCGAGTGCCGTGCGGGTGCCGAAGATCCCCTGGATCGGGCCGCCGTAGGCGATGTTGCCCGCGATGCCGAGGAACGTGATGGGAAGGTTGAGGAGGATGCCGCTGAGGATCTCGAGTCCGAGCGAGACGGCGAGCAGCATCCGCAGCACGTCTCCGGTGGCGCGCACAGTCTGCAGGGTGTCGCGGAACTGCGCGACGACGACGGCGAGGAAGGTGGGCGCCGCGAGCTGCAGCCATCCGGAGAGGGTCGCCTCGGGTGAGCCCGACCACCCGACGGTGATCAGCAGCCAGGCCAGCAGGACCAGCAGCGTCGTGGGGATGAGATGGATGACCCGGAGCTCCGCCCGACGGGCGAGCATCATCCCCGCGCCGATCACGCACAGCCCGGTCAGGATCGCGCCGTAGCCCGCGTCGCCCATCAGCTGACGCAGGGCGTGCGTCGAGAAGAGCGCGCCGATGGTCACGAGGGAGTAGACGGCGGCGACCTCGGTGGATTGCAGGGCGGTCGACAGTCGCGGGAGTGCGCGGGGGGTGCTCATCGCTCGGACGGCCTGTCGCCCTGTTCGCCGATGAGGCGCTCCTCGGACGGGCCGCGTCCCACCAGGGGTGCCTGCTTGATCTTGAAGGCGAACAGGATGAGCAGGAACCACCCCCAGTTCAGGAGGGGTGTCGATTCCGCGAGGCCCTGCACGAGGAGGATGGCGCCGGTGAGGGTCGGCAGCAGGGTGACCGCCGTGTAGGGCCGGTCCGAGACGAGGTCCCATCGCGGGCGGTCGACGGCGAAGAACCAGGAACGCCAGATGAACGCGACGTACGCCGCCGCGATGAGGACGATCCCGACGACGCCCAGCTGCAGGAAGACGTCCACCCACATGTTGTGGGCCTGCATGACCGTCTGCCCGTGGTCGATGATCCAGCCGTCGAAGGCGGGGTCGGTCGGGATCCACGGCGTCGAGAAGCCCCATCCGATCACGGGGTGCTCGACGGCGCGTTCCAGGACCTTCTGCCAGATCGATTCGCGTCCGGTCAGGTCGCTCGAGCGGCCGAGTGCCGTGAACACCCGGTCGCGCAGTGCCCACGCCGCCACGAGGCCGCCGACCGCGACGACGCCGTAGAGGACGTAGTAGCGAGTCCTCTCACCGGCGCGCGTGGTCGTCCGCATGACGAGGACCGTGATGAGGACGACGACGACCGCGACGGCCGACACGGTGGCGGTCGCCGATCCGGCGCGGACGAAGAGGAACGCGGCCAGGAGCATCCAGAGGACCAGGACGGGGCGACGGGGGGCCGTGGACGCGATGCGGATGGCGAAGACGACGATCCCGAGGAGCGCCACGTACGCGAGCGCGTTGGAGTTGCCGAAGATCCCCTGGATGCGGCCGCCGTCGAACAGGTTGTCGCGCGACCACAGCACGATGGGGTCGGCGACCCGGCCCTCGGGGCGGACGAACTGCGGCAGGATCGGGCCGTCCCAGACGAGACTCACCCACAGTTCGAAGAGGATCGACAGCGAGAGGATCCACTTGAGGGCGGATGCCAGGGCCCGGACGATCTCGCGCCAGGTGAGGACCGCCCCGACGAAGAGGGCGCCCACCGTCGTGACGATCAGGAGGGCGACGGTCAGCAGGGTCGCGTTGATCCAGTGGGTCCAGATCGTCGAGGCGACGGCCCACAGGAGATAGGCGAGCGCGTACCAGGGGAGTCGGGGCCACTGCACCCGCGGCCGCGTCGTCAGCCAGAGGGTCACCGAGACGAGGAAGCTCGCGACGCCGATGGCGGCGGCGACGCCGACTCCGAAGGCGAGCGGCAGGGCCGTCCCCGACAGGGTGACGACCAGCAGGACGATGCACCAGCCGCGCAGCAGGATGTGGCTCGTCCGCTCACGCGGCGGGGCTGCCGGGGGCGCCGAGACCGGGTGCGAGGAGTGGACGGCCATGGTGACAGAAGGGTATCGCGCGGCCCCGTGCGTTCCGCCCCACGCCCTAGGCTGTTCGCGTGCTGGAGACGCTCTCGAACGAACCCCGTGACTACGCGTGGGGTTCCCCCACCGCCATCCCGTCCCTCCAGGGGCGGACCCCCAGCGGAGCGCCCGAGGCCGAGGTCTGGTTCGGCGACCACCCGGGCAGCCCCGCCGTCCTCGGCGACGGCCGCTCGCTGATGCAGGCGAGGACGGATGCCGGGGCGCCGCCGCTCCCGTTCCTCCTGAAGATCCTCGCGGCGTCGTCGTCGCTGTCGATCCAGGCGCACCCGGACCTCGAGCAGGCGCGGGCCGGCTTCGCCGCGGAGGAGGCGTCCGGCGCGCCCCGCGACGCCGCCGAACGCATCTACCGCGATGACAACCACAAGCCCGAGATCATCGTCGCCCTGAGCGAGCGGTTCCGAGCCCTCGTAGGGCTGCGGCCCGTCGAGGACACGCAGCGCCTGCTCGGCGGCCTCGGCGAGGCATCCGGTGTCCGACGTCTTCG
The DNA here is from genome assembly GCF_058629135.1 of Microbacterium sp. MDV22-iso44. Taxonomy (NCBI): domain Bacteria; kingdom Bacillati; phylum Actinomycetota; class Actinomycetes; order Micrococcales; family Microbacteriaceae; genus Microbacterium; species Microbacterium sp. MDV22-iso44. Next base: position 1,151,241 of record NZ_JBZVWS010000001.1, on the reverse strand, counting down.
CGCGGCACTGGACGCCGCCGCCCCTGCCGATGCACTGCGAGCCGTGATCGAGGAGGTGCTGAGCGGGCGCGCCGACGACATCGTCTCGGACGTCTCCGCGGCGCTCGCCGACGCCGTCGTGCCGGACTTCGCCGAAGAGGTCGATGTCCTCCGGGCCGTCGTGCGCGACTTCCCCGGGGATGCCGGCATCGTGGTCGCCCTGCTCATGAACCTCGTCGTGCTCCGCACCGGCGAGGCCGTGTTCGCCCCTGCCGGGGTGCTCCACGCGTATCAGGACGGTCTCGGCGTCGAACTCATGGCGGCCAGCGACAACGTCCTGCGCGGCGGGCTGACCCCGAAGCACATCGACGTCCCGGAGCTCATGCGCATCGTCGACACCGAGCCCGGCGCGGCGCCGCTGCTCGACCCCGTGTCCGCCGATGCGGGGGAGCTGTTCGACGCCGGAGTGGCGGACTTCCGCCTCGCCCGGTACGCACCGACCGGCACGCCGTTGCACGTCGGGCTCGACGGACCCGCCATCGTGCTGGCGACCGAAGGCCGCGTGATCGTGTCCGCCGGGGGACGGCGCATCGATCTCACGCCGGGGAACGCCGCCTACGCGCAGGACGAGTCGGAGCTCGTGCTGGACGGCTCCGGGGTCGCCTACCTGGCCCGGCCGGGTGTGCAGGGCTGAGGTCGCGACACGCCGGGGAGCCTCAAGAAGATTCAATATCGGGTTGAGGGTTTACGATCTGCGACTTGACCCGAGCGAATCACACGGGTGTAATTAGGCATCGGCCGCACCGCGGCGAGTGTCTACAGGTGGGAGAGCAAGATGACGGGTTACCGTTCCGGCGTTCCCGAGAATTGGTTCGTCGATCCGGTGAACCTCGGTGTCCCCGGAGTCCGTCGCCGGGTCGACACCGACGAGGACACCGCGCTGGCATGGCAGGCCGACGCCCTGTGCGCGCAGACGGATCCGGAGGCCTTCTTCCCGGAGAAGGGCGGATCGACGCGTGACGCGAAGCGCATCTGCACCTCGTGCGACGTCCGAGGCGAATGCCTCGAATACGCCCTCCAGAACGACGAGCGCTTCGGCATCTGGGGCGGTCTGAGCGAGCGCGAGCGACGCAAGCTCAAGCGGCGCGCTTCCTGACGCGATCCGCGCCACCCCGCCCGTCCTCCCCGCGTCGCCCGAGTCGCGACCTAGGCTGACCTGGCCATGCCCGCCCGAGTACACGCGATCCTCGTCGTCCGCCCCCACGGACGAGGCCCCACGGATCTCCACCTGAGCCGCACCCTGCGCGCGCTCGCCGCCCAGACGCGGCGTGCCGACGCGCTCACCGTCGTCCTCTGCGGACCCGACGAGACCCTCAAGAAGCTCGCGTCCGAGTCCGGAGCCGAAGCGGTCATCGTCGCAGGCCGGGGGACCGGCTTCGCCGAGGCCCTCCGCCTCGCGAGCCGGCGTATCACCGGCGACGCCGTCTGGTTGCTCGCGCAGGACACCGCGCCCGCTCCGGACGCGCTCGCACGCCTCGCCGGAGCGCTCGAGACCGCCCCCTCGGTGGCGCTCGCCGCGCCCAAGCTGGTCTCCTGGGACGACCCCAGTCGGATCGTCTCGCTCGGGGTCACGCTCACCCACACGGGGCGCACGGTCGGTCTCGCCGACGGCGAGCTCGACCAGGGGCAGCACGACGCCTCCGAGGACGTCCTCGGATCGGACATCCGCGGCGTCCTCGTCCGCTCGCAGGTCTGGAACGCCCTCGGGGGGATCGACCAGGGTCTGGCCGGCGCCGACGAGGGTCTCGACCTCGGCATCCGCGCCCGCCTCGCCGGCGGTCGCGTCGCTCTGACGCCCTCCGCGCTCGTCGCCGTCGCCGGTGACGGCGTCGCGGGAACCCCGGCGGGACGCTCGGCCGGCGCGCGCGGCCGCCGTCTCTACGCCGCGCGGAAGGCCGAGCTCCACCGTCGCCTGGCCTATGCCCCGGCTCCCGTGGTCCTGCTGCACTGGCTGACCCTCCTGCCCCTCGCCCTGTGGCGCACCCTCGGCCATCTGGTCGCGAAGACTCCGGGACGCATCGGACCCGAGTGGGCGGCGTCGTTCTCGGTGCTCGTGTCGTTCGCGGCCGTCGTGCGCGCGCGCCGCACCATCCGGCGGAACCGGACCGCCTCGTGGCTGTCCCTGGCGCAGCTGCGGATCGGCCGACGGGACCTGCGTGAGCGGCTCGAGGACGAAGCGGATGCCGCAGCGGCTCCGCGCGAGGACCTCCGCTTCTTCAGCGGCGGCGGCGCCTGGGTCGTCCTCGGCGCCCTCGCCACCTCCGCGCTGTCGTTCAGCGCGCTCCTGGCGTGGCCCGTGCTCGGCGGGGGAGGTCTCGCGCCGCTGCGCAGCGGCGTCGTGGCGCTGTGGACGGATGCCGCGTACGGCCCGCGTGCGCTGGGCTGGGACACCGTCGGGCCGGCCGACCCCTTCGCGTCGGTCGTCGCCCTCGTCGGTTCGCTGTCGCCCCTCGCGCCCTCGCGCGCGATCGTCATCCTCTGGCTCCTTGCACTGCCGCTCGCCGCGCTCGGCGGATGGTTCGCAGCGACCCGCGTCACCGAGAGGTCCGTGCTGCGCTGCGCCGCGGCCTTCGCATGGGCGGTGGCACCTCCCTTCCTCGCGGCACTGATCGAGGGGCGACCGACCGCGGTCATCCTGCACCTCGCGCTGCCGTGGCTCATCTACACGGCCGCGGCCGCGCGACGGTCGTGGAGCAGCGCCGGGCTCGCCTCGATCATCCTCGTCGTCGTGCTCGCCTGCGCGCCCTCGCTGGCACCCGCTCTGATCGTGCTGTGGCTCGTGGCCATCGTCCTGGCCATGTCGATGCGACGCGGGCGGGGAGCCGGGCGCATCGCCTGGCTGATGATCCCGTCCGTGGCGATCTTCCTGCCCCTCGGGTGGTACCACCTCACGACGGGGGACCCCCTCGCGATCCTCGCCGACCCGGGCCGGCCGCTCGCGCTGAGCGGAAACCCCGACGGGTTGTTGCCGAAGGTCCTGTTCGCGTTCGGCTACCCGTCGACCGACGGCGTCGGCTGGACGCAGTTCCTCGGTGAGGACGGGCGGGCCTGGTGGGTCGCCGCCTTCACGGCGCCGGTCGTGCTGCTCGCCCTGCTGGCGCCGGTCGTCGGGCGGCTGCTCCCGGCATCCGTGGCGCTCGTCGCCGCCGTCCTCGGCGTCGCCACGGCGGCCTTGGGATCGGGCGTGGCCCTCACCGCCGGCATGTCCGGGCCCGTCTCGATCTGGCCGGGAAGCGCGCTCTCGCTCGCGTGGGCGGGCCTCATCCTCGCCGCCGTCACCGGCCTCGACGGGTTCCGCCGGGTCGACGCCCTCGTCCCCGTCGCGGCATCCGTCGTGATCGCCTTCCTCGCCGTCGGCGCCGTTCCGGCCCTCACGGCCGTCGTCCGCGGTGATTCCGCCCTGCAGGACGGGCCGTCCAGCACACTCCCCGCTTACGTCCAGACCGCCGGCAGCGAGGGTGAGCGCGACGGTGAGCAGACGGCGACCCTCGTCCTGACCGTGCAGGCGGATGCCGCCTACTCGGCCTCCGTGGTCTGGGGCGCCAGCGAGACCCTCGGCGGGCAGACGACGCTGCAGTCCACGCGCCCCGAGCTGACCGCCGGTGACCGCGAGCTGGCCCACGTGACGGCCGACCTCGTCTCCACGGTGACCGGCGACGTCGTCGCCCAGCTCGGTCGGCACGGCATCGCGTACGTCCTCCTCGAACAGGCCCCCCGCGAGAGCGACCGCGCCCGTGCGGCGCGGCTCGGGGCGCAGAACCTCCTCAATCAGCGAGCCGATCTCGTGAGCGTCGGGCAGACGGCCCGCGGCGTCCTGTGGGGCGTCAAGGGGACCATCGCCGAGCGCACCGTCGACGACGCCTCGGGGCCCACTTCGGTCCGCGTCGCCCTGCTGCAGCTCGGCGTCATCGCCGTCGCGCTGCTGCTCGCGGTCCCGACGCGCGCCAGCCTCCGGGCCGGCAGGCGTCACCCCCGCATCATCGGGGAGCGGGACGGGCTCGCAGAAAGGTCGGCCTCGTGACCACCGCCCGCCGGATCCGCCGCGGCGTCGGCGCCGCCCTGAGCCTCGCCGTCGTGGCGGGGACCTTCCTCATCGCGACCGCTACCCTGCCGACCGTCGAGCGGTCGACGCTCTCGCTGACGACGCGGCCCGAAGCCGCGACCTCCCTCCTCTCGTGCGCGGGCCCGGTGCTCGCCGTCGGACGGGATACCGAGGACGTCGGCGCGCTGCAGGTCGCCGCCCCGCAGAACGTGGTGTCGGGAACCGTCGCCGGTGCGCCCGCACCCGTCGCGGGCGAGATCGCCTCCGCGGTCCCTGATGCCCCGCCGATCGCGTCGTTCTCGGCGGAGCCGGTCGATCGCATGCGCACCGACCTGGCCGCGGCGGGGTCGTCGCGTGTCGACGCCGACGATCTCGCCGGGTTCGCGGCATCCGCCTGCACCCCGCCCGCCATGGAGACCTGGCTCGCCGGGGGCAGCGGCCTCACGGGCGCGGCGGATCTCGTCATCCTCGCCAACCCCGGCGATGTCGCGGCCCGCGTGGATCTGACGGTCTTCGCCTCGGGCGGCCGCGTGGCCCCCGATGCGGGTGCGGACATCCTGATCCCCGCCGGCCAGCAGCGCGTCGTGCCCCTCGCCTCGCTCGCGCTCGGCGAAGCGAGCCCCGTCGTGCTCGTCTCGGCGACGCAGGCACCCGTGCAGGCCGTCCTGCAGTCGAGCCTCACCCGGACGCTCGTCCCGGTCGGCGTCGACCAGGGCGGCGCGACCGGGCTCCCGAGGGCTCAGCAGACGATCCCCGCGTTCTCGAGCGTCGCGGAAGGTGACGAGCCCACCGACACGGTGGTGCGGCTGCTCGCCCCTTCGGACGACACGACCGCGACCGTGACGGTGTCGCCCGTCGGGCGACGCACCACCGCTGCCTCCTTCCCCGATCTCACCCTCGCGGCCGGCGTGCCCGTCGACGTGGATCTGGACACGCTTCCCCAGGGTCGCTATCGCGTGGAGGTCGACGCGGGTGCACCGGTGGTCGCCTCGGTCCACACCTCGACGGGATCGGATGCCGGGTCCGACTTCGCCTGGTACGGCACCGCGGACGACATCCGCGTGCCCTCCCTCCTCGCGGTCGCCGACGGGCCGAGTCCGCAGCTCGCGCTCGTGAACCCCGGTGCCTCCGAGGTGGCCGCGGTCCTGACCGAGGATGCGGGCGCCGGCGAGCCGCGCGAGGTGCGCGTCCCCGCGGGCGGTTCGGTCTCGGTCGACCTGCGCGCCGGCGAGCTCTACCGGCTCGACCCCGCGGGGGGCACACTGCGCGCGGGCGTGACCTTCACGGCATCCGATGCGGTCGCCGGCTACGCCGTGGCCCCTGCCGACGCCGCCGCCGCACCCGTGGTCGTCCGTCCGCGCTGATCGCGCACGGAAGGGCGTCGCGCGAACAGAGGCTCAGAAGCGCACGCGCCTCAGAATCGGAACCGGTCGGGCCCGAGGTCCCACGGATCGCGGTCGAGGTATTCGGCGGCGGCGCGGAACACGCAGCTCTCGATCATCATCCGGCGGTGGAGTTCGTCGTTGCGGTGCAGTCTCGCGAGCCGTTCGATGGGGAGTCGGAACAGGACGATGCGCTTCTGCTCCGACTGCACCGCCCACCGGGGGATGCCGTCGTCGTCCGCGGCATCCGGCATCCAGCCGATGTCGAAACGGACCTCACGCAGCTCCGGCCATGCGCTCCGGAGGAACTCGACCGCCGTCGTGACCGTCAGATCGAACTTCTCGGCGCGCGTCTCGATCGCGGGAAGCGGGGGCCGGACGACGGAGCTCCGGTCGAGGCGGCCGTGTCGACCGTGCCGGTCGGGGCGGACACTCGTGCGCGCTCGTCGCCTCACGGGTCCACCTTGCTGAGCATGACGCCATCCTAGGCGTCGAGCGGGCGCCCGGCGCTCTCCTGCCATGCCGCGATCCCCGCCGCGATCAGTGCGAGCGCGGCGGCGAAGCCCCCGTCGTCGGTGGAGTCGACGGATGCCGCCGTCAGGGACACCTCGGACGCCGCGGTGCCCCAGGCATCCGCCGACCGCCGCTGCTGCTCGTGGAAGGTGACGCCGACGACGTAGTGGGTCACGGCGTCGGCGACGACGCGGGCGGCGGGGGAGTCCTCGACGGTGCGCAGCGCGTCGTGGACGGGTGAGTCGACGAGGCCGAGGGCGAGGGAGCTCGACACCACTTCGGCACCGTCGCGGTGGGCGAGGAGCCGGTCGTGCAGGCGGTGCCCCAGGGTGACGGCCGCCCGGCCGAGGTCGGTCGGGTCACCCGGGCGCAGCGCGACGGGGGCGAGGATGCGCGCGCTCACAGCCGCGAGAAGCTCCTGCTTGCTCGCGACGTGCCAGTACAGGGCGCTCGGCTGGACACCCAGGTCCTCCGCGAGGCGCCGCATCGACAGGTCGGGGAGGCCCACGCGATCGAGGACGGACAGAGCGGCGTCGACGACGTCGTCCTTGGTGCGCCGGAGACCCCGGGAGGGCGGGTTTGGATCGCGCGCAGTCATGGCGTTACCCTACCTGAACGGTGTTCACGTGAACGCTGTTCAGGAGGATGAGATGACCCGCTCGCGCCCGACACCCCGGCTCGACACGACCGACCTCTCCCGGGCGGCCGTCTTCGCCGGGGTGATCGCCGTCCTCGGCCTTCCCGGCTCCTTCTCCGTCTTCGGCGGCGTGCCGATCACCGCCCAGACGCTCGGGGTGATGCTGGCCGGCGCCGTGCTCGGCCCTCTCGTGGGTGCCGTCTCGGTCGGTGCCCTCCTCGCGCTCGTCGCGATCGGACTCCCGCTGCTGGCGGGCGGTCGCGGGGGAGCGGCGGTGTTCGTGGGGCCGACGGCGGGTTACCTCGTCGGATGGCTGGTGGGCGCCGTCGTGATCGGACTGATCGTGCACCTCGGCGGACGCCGGCCCGTGTGGTGGCGGACCTTCATCGGCGTGGTCGTCGGCGGCGTCCTCGTCGTCTACGCCTGCGGCATCCCGGTCCAGAGTCTCATCATGCGCATCGGAATGGATCAGGCGCTGATCGCGAACCTCGCCTTCGTCCCCGGCGACCTGGTCAAGGCCGTGATCGCGACGCTCGTCGTGGGCGCCTTGGTCCGGGGGTACCCGCGCGCCTTCCGTCGCACGTGGGCGCCGCGCGGCGCTGCGCGTGAGGCGGCACCGGTCCGGTGACGAGCGCCCTCCGGCTCGCCGACGTCTCGGTGCGCCTGGGCGACGTCGAGGTCCTCCGGGGGGTCGACCTCGCCCTCAACGCTCGGAGCATCGCCGTCGTGGGCGACAACGGCTCCGGCAAGTCGACGCTCGCGCGGCTGATCGGCGGACTCATCCGGCCCACGCAGGGCCGCGTCGAGGTGCTCGGCCTCGATGCCGAGAAGGATGCCGCCGCCCTCCGCCGCCGCGTCGCGATCGTCTTCAGCAATCCCGACGCCCAGATCATCATGCCGACCGTCGCCGAGGACGTCGCGTTCTCGCTCCGTGCGGATCGGCTGCCCCGCGCCGAGCGGGATGCCCGCGTCGCCGCCGCGCTCGAGAGGTTCGCCCTCGCCCCCCTCGCCGACCGGCCGGCGTACGAGCTGTCCGGCGGGCAGAAGCAGCTGCTCGCCCTGTGCGGCGCCTTCGTCCGCGAGCCGGACCTCGTGGTCGCCGACGAGCCGACCGCGTTCCTCGACGGACGGAACGCCCACCTGATCTCGGCGCACCTGCTCGCCGACTCCGGCCACCGGCTCGTGGTCGTGACGCACGACCTCGACCTCGCGGCGCGGTGCGACGTCGCGGTCCGGATGCACGAGGGAAAGGTCGCCCGGGTGGGGCCCGCGCCCGAGGTCGTGGCCGCCCACGCCGCGAGCTGGCGATGCTGACGCTGTACCGGCCCGGGAAGGGGCCGTGGCACCGGATACCCGCGGGCTCGAAGGCGGCGATCCTGCTCGCCCTCGTCCTCGCCGTCTCCCTCCTCCCCACGGCGTGGCCGACCGCCGCGATCACCGCGGCGGTGTGCGCGGTCTGCCATCTCGTGCCGGGAGTCGGACTCCGTGAACTCGCCCGCCAGGTCTGGTCGCTCCGGTGGCTCGTCGTGGTGGCCTTCGGCATCCCGTGCATCTTCCTCGGCGTCGAGGCGGCGACCGTCGGCACCGTCCGCATCGTGGCCGCGGTCGCCCTCGCTGGGCTCCTCGCGTCGACCACCCCGGTGACCGCCCTCCTCGACGTGGCGGAACGGGCGCTCGGCCCGCTGCGCGTGATCGGGGTGGATGCCGCCCGCGCGGCGCTCCTGCTCGTCGTCGCACTCGGCACGGTTCCCACCCTCGCGCGCCTCGCGGGCGAGGTCCGCGCGGCGCAGCGGGCGCGGGGAGCCCGCGGCATCCGTGTCTTCGCTGTGCCGTTCCTCGTCCTCGCGCTCCGCCATGCGGACGATCTCGGCGACGCCCTCACCGCCCGCGGGGTGCGCTGAGCCCGGCGCGGCTCCGTGTCGCGGCCCGCCTCCACGGCTAGCGTGGACGCGATGCGAGAGAGACTGTGTTCCAAGGTGGGCTGTGCCCGCGAGGCCGTGACGACGCTGACCTACGACTACGGCGACCAGATGGCCGTCCTCGGTCCGCTCGGCGGCGGGAACGACCCGCACGCCCACGATCTCTGCGCCATCCACACCGGTCGGATGTCGGTCCCGAAGGGCTGGGTCGTCGTCCGTCACGAGACCCTCCGCGTCTGACCCTGCGTGGCAGGATGGGCGCGTGCCCACTCCCGTGAAGACCATCGAACACGTCGTCGCCGATCTTTCGCTCGCGGAAGCCGGTCGTCACCAGATCCGCCTCGCCGAGAACGAGATGCCGGGTCTGATGGCCCTCCGCGAGGAGTACGGCGACTCCCGGCCCCTCGCCGGAGCGCGGATCGCCGGTTCGCTGCACATGACGGTGCAGACGGCGGTCCTCATCGAGACGCTCGTCGCCCTCGGCGCGCAGGTGCGGTGGGCGAGCTGCAACATCTTCTCCACCCAGGATGAGGCGGCGGCAGCGGTCGTCGTCGGTCCTGGCGGCACCGTCGCCGAGCCCGCCGGCGTGCCGGTGTTCGCGTTCAAGGGCGAGACCCTCGAACAGTACTGGGAGCTCGCCGATCGCATCTTCGACTGGTCGGACGAGGGCTTCGACGGGCCGAACCTGATCCTCGACGACGGCGGCGACGCCACCCTCCTCGTTCACAAGGGCGTCGAGTTCGAAGCCGCCGGTGCTGTTCCGGACGCCACGACGGGCGATTCGGGCGAGTACCGCATCGTCCTCGACACGCTCCGGAAGAGCCTCGCCCGCGATCCGCAGCGCTTCACCCGCCTGGCCAGGGGCCTGCTCGGTGTGACCGAGGAGACGACGACCGGTGTCCACCGCCTCTACGAGCTCCACGCCGCCGGGAAGCTGCTCTTCCCCGGCATCAACGTGAACGACTCGGTCACGAAGTCGAAGTTCGACAACAAGTACGGCATCCGCCACTCGCTGCCCGACGGCATCAACCGGGCCACGGACGTCCTCATCGGCGGCAAGGTCGCGTTCGTCGTCGGCTACGGCGACGTCGGCAAGGGTGCCGCCGAGGCGCTCCGCGGCCAAGGCGCCCGCGTCATCGTGAGCGAGGTGGATCCGATCTGCGCGCTGCAGGCGGCGATGGACGGCTACCAGGTCGCACGCCTCGAGGACGTCGCCGACCAGGTCGACATCGTCATCACGGGCACCGGCAACACCCGTGTCGTCACGGTGGACCACCTCCTCTCGCTCAAGCACCTCGCGATCGTCGGCAACGTGGGCCACTTCGACGACGAGATCGACATGGCCGCCCTCGAGGCTCTGCCCGGCGTCGAGAAGATCGAGATCAAGCCGCAGGTGCACGAGTTCCGGCTGCCGACCGGGCGCAGCATCCTCGTCCTGTCGGAGGGGCGCCTGCTGAACCTCGGCAACGCGACGGGGCACCCGTCCTTCGTCATGAGTGCGTCGTTCACGAACCAGGTCCTCGCTCAGATCGAGCTCTTCACGAAGACCGACGCGTACCCGACCGGTGTGTACGTCCTGCCCAAGGCGCTCGACGAGAAGGTCGCCCGCCTGCACCTGTCGGCTCTCGGCGTGCGGCTGACGCAGCTCACCGACGAGCAGGCCGCCTACATCGGCGTACCCGTCGACGGCCCCTACAAGCTCGACCACTACCGATACTGACGCCGACACGCCCGAGCGCATTTTCTTTTGAATGGATCAAAAGAGCGCGTAGGCTGATCGCATGACCGACCTCGCCGCAGACCCTGCCGTCGCGCTCCGCGATGCCGGGCTCAGGGTGACGGAATCGCGGCTCGCGGTGTTCGCCGCCCTCGCCGCCCATCCGCACGCGAGCGCCGACGCGGTGTTCGCCGACGTGGCGGGCGAACTCCCCAAGGCGAGCCGTCAGTCGGTCTACAACGCGCTGAACGACTTCGCGGATGCCGCGCTCGTCCGCCGCATCGAGCCCGCCGGTCAGCCCATGCTGTTCGAGCTGCGCGTCGACGACAACCACCACCACCTCGTGTGCACGTCCTGCGGCCGCGTCCAGGACGTCGACTGCGCCGTCGGCGCCGCGCCCTGCCTGCATCCGTCGGACGATCACGGCTTCCGGATCGCCTCCGCCGAGGTCACCTACTGGGGTCTCTGCGGCGCGTGCGCCGCCGAGGCCGCCGCCTGAACCCATCCGCCCTCTTTCACCACCCCGAACGGAAGGATCACCATGAGCGACCGTGACCCCCAGGCCGAGCCCCTCGGCGCCGAGGCCACCGACGTCGACCACGCCGTCACCCCCATCGACACCCCGGTCGATGAGCGCGGCGACGGCGAGACGCGGCCGCGGGAGAACACCGCCGACGCCTGCCCGGTCATCCACCCGGCACCCGGCGCCGATCGTGCGAACCACGGCGGCCAGCCGCATCCCACCGTCGGCACCGCCAACCAGGTGTGGTGGCCGAACCAGCTGAACCTCCGCATCCTCAAGAAGAACCCGTCCGTCGGCAACCCCGTCGGCGAGGACTTCGACTACAAGGCCGCCTTCGAGAGCCTCGACCTCGCCGCCGTGAAGGCCGACATCGCCGCCGTCCTCACCACGTCGCAGGACTGGTGGCCCGCCGACTTCGGCAACTACGGCCCGCTCATGATCCGCATGGCCTGGCACTCCGCCGGCACCTACCGTGCGACCGACGGTCGCGGCGGCGGCGGCACCGGCCAGCAGCGTTTCGCGCCCCTCAACAGCTGGCCCGACAACGTCAACCTCGACAAGGCGCGGCGCCTGCTGTGGCCCGTCAAGAAGACCTACGGCCAGGCACTCTCGTGGGGCGACCTCATGATCCTCGCCGGTAACGTCGCGCTCGAGACCATGGGCTTCGAGACCTTCGGCTTCGGCGGCGGACGCCCCGACGTCTGGGAGCCGGACGACGACGTGTACTGGGGCCCCGAGACCACATGGCTCGCCGACGAGCGCTACAGCGGCGACCGCAACCTCGAGAAGCCCCTCGCGGCGGTCCAGATGGGTCTCATCTACGTGAACCCCGAGGGTCCCAACGGCGAGCCCGACCCGCTGAAGTCCGCTCGCGACATCCGCGAGACCTTCGGCCGCATGGGCATGGACGACGAGGAGACCGTCGCCCTCATCGCCGGTGGCCACACCTTCGGCAAGACCCACGGCGCCGCCCCCGACACGAACGTCGAAAACAACCCCGAGGCCGCCGGCCTCGAGCAGCAGGGTCTCGGCTGGAAGAACAACCACGGCACGGGCAAGGGCGACGACACCATCACGTCGGGACTCGAGGTCACGTGGACCTACCACCCGACCCGCTGGGACAACGAGTTCTTCCACATCCTGTACGCCTACGACTGGGAGCTCATGACGAGCCCCGGCGGCGGTCACCAGTGGCGCCCGAAGAACGGCGCCGGTGCCGACATGGTGCCGCTGGCGCACTCCGACGGTCGTCGCGAGCCGCGCATGCTGACGAGCGATCTGGCCCTGCGGATGGACCCGGCCTACGACGCGGTCTCGCGCCGTTTCAAGGACGACCCCGTCGCCTTCGGTGACGCGTTCGCCCGCGCCTGGTTCAAGCTGACGCACCGCGACATGGGCCCCGTCGCGCGGTACCTCGGGCCCGAGGTTCCGCAGGAGGAGCTCATCTGGCAGGACCCGGTGCCCGCCGTGGACCACGAGCTGATCGACGACGCGGATGCCGCCGCGCTCAAGGAGCGCATCCTCGCCACCGGTCTCACGGTCGCCCAGCTCGTCTCGACGACGTGGGCCGCGGCATCCACCTTCCGTGGCAGCGACAAGCGCGGCGGCGTCAACGGAGCCCGCATCCGCCTCGCGCCGCAGAAGGACTGGGAGGTCAACAACCCCGAGCAGCTGCAGCACGTCCTCGCCGCGCTCGAGGGTGTGAAGGCCGCCTTCGACGCCGAGCAGACCGGCGGCACCACGGTCTCGTTGGCCGACCTCATCGTGCTCGCGGGCAACGCGGGCGTCGAGAAGGCCGCGAAGGATGCCGGGGTCGACGTCACCGTGCCGTTCCGTCCGGGCCGCACCGACGCGTCGCAGGAGCAGACCGACGAGCTGTCGTTCGGCTACCTCGAGCCGGTCGCCGACGGATTCCGCAACTACTACGGACCGAACGCGTTCCTCCCGGCGGAGCACCACCTCATCGACAAGGCGAACCTGCTGACCCTCAGCGCCCCCGAGATGACGGTGCTCGTGGGCGGCCTGCGCGCACTGGGCGCGAACTGGGACGGTTCGTCCCACGGCGTGTTCACCGGCCGACCGGGCGTGCTCACGAACGACGTGTTCGTGAACCTGCTGGACCTCGGCTCGACCTGGACGCCGCTCGACCCCGGCTCGCACGCCTTCCGCGGCACCACGGCGGACGGCTCGCAGATCGGCGTCGGCACCCGCGCCGACCTCGTGTTCAGCTCGAACTCGGAGCTCCGCGCGATCGCCGAGGTCTACGCCTCGGACGACGCCGGCGAGAAGTTCGTCCGCGACTTCGTGGCCGCCTGGACGAAGGTCACCGAGCTCGACCGGTTCGACCTGCACGCCTGACCGGCGTTGCCGTCAGGACGCACGGCCCCTCCTTCACGGGAGGGGCCGTGCGTCGTCCGGGCGGGACCGGCCGCCCGTCGGTTACTGTGGACTCACCCGTGGGCGGAGCACCGGCATCCGCCACCCTTGAAGGACGACATCCGCTCTATGACATCGCGCATCCTGGTGGTCGACGACGACACCGCCCTGGCAGAGATGATCGGCATCGTGCTGCGCACCGAAGGCTTCGACGTGGCCTTCTGCGCGGACGGTGCGGCTGCCGTCGACGCGTGGCGCGACGAACGCCCCGATCTGATCCTGCTCGACCTCATGCTGCCGGGGATGGATGGCATCGAGGTGTGCACGCGGGTACGCGCCGAATCCGGCGTGCCCATCATCATGCTGACCGCTCGCACCGACACCGCCGACGTGGTGCGAGGGCTCGAATCGGGCGCCGACGACTACATCGTCAAGCCGTTCAACCCGAAGGAACTCGTCGCCCGCATCCGCACCCGGCTGCGACCGACCGCAGAGGCCCAGTCCGAGAATCTGCGGATCGGCGACCTCACGGTCGACGTCGCCGCTCACGAGGTGCGCCGCGCCGACGGGGTCATCGCCCTCACCCCGCTCGAGTTCGAGTTGCTCGTCGCCCTCGCCTCGAAGCCGCAGCAGGTCTTCACCCGCGAGATGCTGCTCGAGCAGGTCTGGGGATACCACTACAAGGCCGACACGCGTCTCGTGAACGTCCACGTCCAGCGCTTGCGGGCGAAGGTCGAACGCGACCCCGACAACCCGCAGATCGTGACGACGGTGCGCGGCGTGGGGTATCGCGCCGGCGCGGCCGTGTGACCGGGCGGAGCATCCGATCGTGTCGGTGACGGCGCGCACCGGCACCCACACGGTCGTCCCGCCCTGGCGGGACTGGAAGTCGTGGCAACGCCGCATCCGCTTCCTGTGGCGCCGATCCCTGCGCTTCCGCACCCTGTCGGTCACCCTGACGCTCACGGCCCTGACGATCCTCGTCGCGCTCGTGTGGATGTCGCTCGCCATCCTCACCGATCTGTACGAGTCCCGCGCCGAGCAGGTGCAGGATGCCGCGCAGCGCGCCACGCAGGCCGCGCAGAGCACGTTCGACGCGGCCGTCGTCGACAGCGACGAGGTGGCGCTCCAGGTGCTCATGGACGAGGTGCGCCGCGAGATCCTGTCTCGCCAGGCGGGGACGTCGATGCTCGCGGTCTTCCGCATCGACGACGAACCTTCGGCGATCGCGCCGCAGAACTTCGAGTCCGGCGGGCTCGAGGAGTCGATGATCTCCCCCGAGCTGCGCGACGAGCGTGCGGCTGTCGGCCGACCGGCAGTGGTGGCAGTCGATCGGCATCCCCGAATCCGACGGCGGCGAGACGCCCGGCATCATCGTCGGGCAGCAGCTCATCGTTCCCGAAGCCGGCGCGTACGAGGTCTACTTCGCGTACGACCTCGGCTCGGAGGCGCAGACCCTGCAGTTCGTCCAGGTCACCCTCTGGGTGGTCGGGCTCGCGCTCCTCGTCCTGATCGGCGGCATCTCGCTCTTCGTCCTCCGGTCGGTGACGGTCCCCATCGCGCAGGCGGCGGAGACGAGCGCGAAGCTCGCGGCGGGCGATCTCGCCGTGCGACTCCCCGTCCGGGGCGAGGACGAGTTCGCGACGCTCGGCCGCTCCTTCAACGCGATGGCCGACAGCATCGAGGGCCAGATCAAGGAGCTCGCCGAGCTCTCCCTCGTCCAGCAGCGGTTCGTGTCCGACGTCTCGCACGAGCTGCGGACGCCGCTGACGACCATCCGTCTCGCGGCCGACATGATCAACGACCAGCGCGACGACTTCGACGCGTCGACGGCGCGGGCAGCGGAACTCCTCCACGCCCAGGTTCAGCGGTTCGAGGTCCTCCTCGCAGACCTCCTCGAGATCAGCCGCTACGACGCGGGGTCGGTGCAGCTCGAGGTCGAGCCGACGAGCCTCGCCCACCTGGCCGAGGACACGATCGAGTCGATGGCCCAGCTCGCCGAGCAGCACGGCAGCGACGTCCGACTCGTCGCCCCCGGCGGCTACTCGCCGGTCGAGATGGACCCGCGCCGCATCCGCCGGATCGTCCGCAACCTTCTCGGCAACGCCATCGAGCACGGTGAGGGCAGGCCGATCGTGGTGACCGTCGACAGCGATCAGCGCGCCGTGGCGCTGGGGGTGCGCGACTTCGGACTCGGCATGAGCGAGGCCGACACCGAGCGCGTCTTCGACCGCTTCTGGCGTGCGGATCCCTCGCGACGCCGCACGATCGGCGGAACCGGACTCGGCCTGTCGATCGCTCTCGGCGATGCCCGCCTGCACGGCGGCACCCTCGAGGTGTGGTCGGAGCTCGGCGGCGGGAGCCACTTCGTCCTCACCCTGCCGCGCCGCGTGGGGGAGCATCTCTCCGGCGGCTCACCGATCGAGCTCGACCCGCGCGACGACGCAGCGCTCGGGAACCTCGGACTGACCCAGCCGATCACCCTGCCCCCGCGGGAGGAGACCCCATGACCCTTCGTCGCGGACTCGCCACTGCGGTCGCGGTGATCCTCGCCTTCGCCCTGTCGGCCTGCGCCGGTCTGCCCGTCGGCGGCCCCGTCCACGTGGGCAAGGCGATCGACGAGGTCGAGGGCCCGCCGGACTTCTCCTACGTCCCCGACGGGCCCGGGCGCGACGCGACGCCCCAGCAGATCGTCGAGGGGTTCATCGCGGCAGGCTCGGGACCTCGGGGCAATTGGGAGGTCGCCCAGGAGTTCCTCACGAGCTCGTTCAAGCAGAAGTGGCAGCCGCAGGCGGGCGTCACCGTGTACACCCCCGGGGAGAGCTCGATCTCCTCGTCGGCCGACGACGAGATCGTCTTCACGGTGCAGCCCGTCGCCAACGTCGACGCCACCGGCTCCTACCAGCCCGCCGAGGCGGGGCGCATCCCGTTCACCTTCTCGCTCGAGAAGGAGCGGGGGCAGTGGCGCATCTCGCAGGCGCCCGACGGCATCGTCCTCGACGCGAACCGCTTCGGGTCGGTGTTCCAGAGCTACGACCTGTCGTACTTCGATCCGTCCTGGCGGGTGCTGATCCCCGACGTGCGGTGGTTCCCCTCGACCAATCCGGCCACGCGCATCACCGCGGCGCTCGTCTCCGGCACGCAGAGTCCCTGGCTCGGCGAGTCCGTGCGCTCGGCGTTCACGGGCGAGGTGACACTCACCCAGCCGTCCGTCCCCGTCGAGTCCGGCATTGCGCAGATCTCGTTCGATCCGTCCATCCGCGACCTCTCCCGCGAGACCCTGGCTCGCATGAAGGCTCAGCTCGACGCGAGTCTGGCGGGGGCCGGCATCCTCGATGTGCAGATGCTCGTCGGCGACGAACCCCTCGACGTGACCGCACGCACGACCCGGTCGACCGCGGTCGACACCCGCCCCCTCGTCCTGAAGAACGGCACGTTCGGGTTCCTCTCCGGCAGTGACATCGACGAGGTGGCCGGCTTCGGCGAGGCGTTCTCCGAGGTCGAGGCCGAGGCGGTCGAGACGGATGCCGCGCGCACGACGGCGGCGGTGCGGACCCGTTCGGGGGCGATCCTCCGCGTGGACTCCGACGGCACCCGGACCGAACTCGACACGCGCGCGGGGATGACCGCGCCCTCGATCGACCCCTACGGATACATCTGGACCGTCCCGGGTGATCAGCCGACCGAGGTCGTCGCGTACGGCCGGGACGGCAGTGCGCAGAAGATCCCCGCCGGCTGGGTCGGCGCCGCCGGGGTGACGGCGATGCGGGTCTCGCGCGACGGCGCCCGCGTGGCGGCATTGGTCCGCGCCGGAGGGCGGTGGTCGGTCTGGGTCGCTGGGATCATCCGCGACAAGGACGGCGCCCCCACGTCCATCGGCGACCCCCTCGTCGTCGCGAACATCGGCGGTCGGGGGATCGACCTCACCTGGATCGACGGTTCCACGGTGGCTCTCGTGTTCGCGGACGGTCAACAGCGCGTCGTGCGCGAGCAGACGGTCGGCGGGCTGGGCACCGAGGTGCGTGCGCCCGACGGCGTCGTGGCGATCGCCGGCGGCAACCAGAGCGGCAGCGTCCGGCTGCTCACGAAGGACGGCAGCCTGTACGTGCAGCGTGGATCGTGGCAGGTGCTCGCCGCCGACGTGAGCGTGCTGGCGGTGCAGCAGGGTCAGCCCGGCTGACGCCTCCTCCTCCCCAGGCGCCCGCAGTGCCACCCGTGTCCGCGGGCGGCAGCGGGCGGACCCTCGTGCCCCGGCACCGGAAGCACGATGGCGGGATGCCGCATCCCGCCGTCCCCGGTTCGCCGTCTCGCCTGCGTCTCGCCCTCGACGAGGCGCTCTCCGTGGTCTTCCCGGTTTCGTGCGCAGGGTGCGACCTGCCCGATCAGACCCTCTGCGAGGGATGCCGGGAGGAGGTGAACCCCGTCCCGCGTGCGCGACGGCTCCCGAGCGGACTCGAGGTGCGGAGCGCCCTCGTGTTCGAGGGGGTCCCTGCCCGCGTCATCCGGGCGTTCAAGGAGGACGGCAGGACCGGGCTCGCCCGGCCGCTCGGTGCGGCGTTGCGGAGCGCGTGGCCGGCGGGTGTCGACGCGGTGCCGGTGGCGGTCCCCGCGAGCCGGGCGTCGCTCCGCCGGCGGGGGTACGCGCCGGTGGACCTCCTGTGCCGCCGGGCCGGTTGGCGGCCGTTCCCGCTGCTGTCGGTTGCGCGGGCGACGGCGGATCAACGCGTGCTCAGCCGCGCCGAGCGCGCGGCCAACCTGGCGGGCGCGATGAGCGTGCGCGCGGGTGCGCCGCGTCGACTGGAGGGCCGGTCCGTCGTGCTGATCGACGACGTGGTGACGACGGGGGCGACCCTGGACGAGGCGGCTCGGGCCCTCAGGGTGCGGGGGATCACGGTGGCGGGGGCGGTGACGGTCGCCGCGACGCCCCTCCGCCGCGCCATAGGCGGCTGAGTGGCGATTCATCGTGATCAGGTCGTGACACGCGGCGGGTGCGGCACTACGGTGGGGGGACACAAGGCGAACCGAGGTCCGCCCTTGACCGGGTGGACCGGAACAAGGAGGTCACGATGGAGATCAGTATCGTCGGCGTGGGAGTGAGCGTCAGCGACCGATTCCGCTCCGTTGTCGAGGAGAAGTCCGCCCGCATCGAGCACCTTTCCCCCCGGGCCCAGCGGCTCGACATCAAGGTGACGCATCGCAGTTATCACAACGGTGGTCGTGAGGACGAGACCGTCGAGGTCACCCTCACCGGCAAGGGTCCCGTCGTCCGCGCCGAGGCGGTGGACGGCGACAAGTTCGCCGCTCTCGATCTCGCCATGACCAAGCTCGGCGAGCAGATCCGCCGGGCGAAGGAGAAGCGCGTCGACCTCCGCAACCACCCCCGCGGCGCCAAGCTCGAGAAGGGCACCGGGACGCTCCAGGGCATCGACGTGCAGCCCGCCTCGGTCGACGTCATCCGCGCCGTGGCGACCGGTGAAGTGCCGATCATCACGGGCGCCGAGGACGAAGAGGAGTACACACCCGTCGTCATCCGCACCAAGCGGTTCGACCCCGAGTGGATGACGGTGGAAGACGCCGTCGACCGGATGGAACTCGTCGGCCACGACTTCTTCCTCTTCATCGACGCCCGCACCGACCAACCGAGCGTCGTCTACCGCCGCAAGGGCTGGGACTACGGCGTCATCTCCCTGACCACCACGGCCGCACCGGCGGAGCTCGCCTCCTGACCTGACACGACCTGACGAGAGAGGGTGGATGCCGCGCGGCATCCACCCTCTCTTCGTTCCGTGCGGAGGGAGTCTCAGTCGGCCGCGAGCGCAGCCAGCACGCCGTCGCTGAACGGCGGCCACGCGTCGGCCGCCCAGGGGCCGAACGGGCGATCGGTGAGCGCCACGAGCGCCGCGCCGGCGCTGGGGTCGACCCACAGGAACGTCCCGGCCTGACCGAAATGCCCGAACGTCTCGGGGGAGTTGTGCGATCCCGTCCAGTGCGGGCTCTTGGTCCCGCGGATCTCGAGCCCCAGGCCCCAGTCGTTCTCCGCCTGCTGTCCGAAGCCCGGCAGCACGCCGCGTCGGCCGGGGAACGACACCCCCGTCGCGCGGTCGAGCGTCGCGGGATCGAGGAGGCGTGGCCGCTGCAGCTCCGCCGCGAAGAGGGCGAGGTCCGCGCTCGTCGAGGAACCGCCCGCCGCGGCGGAATCGCCGATCGTCGTGTGCGACATCCCGAGCGGCGCGAACACCGCCTCGTGCGCATAGGCGTCGAAGGCGATGCCGGTCTCGGATTCGAGCAGGT
Source organism: Microbacterium sp. MDV22-iso44 (assembly GCF_058629135.1). Classification (NCBI taxonomy): domain Bacteria; kingdom Bacillati; phylum Actinomycetota; class Actinomycetes; order Micrococcales; family Microbacteriaceae; genus Microbacterium; species Microbacterium sp. MDV22-iso44. The sequence goes on along the minus strand of NZ_JBZVWS010000001.1, from coordinate 1,131,802 downwards.
CGGCAAGCACCTCGAAGCCCGTGTTCGAGTAGAGGCGTCGTTCGCCGGGCGCGGCGCGGAGTTCCGACGACGAGAAGTCGTACCCGGCCGTGTGGGCCAGAAGGTGCTCGACGGTCGCTCCAGGGGGCCCCGCGGGCTGGTCGAGCGCCAGGGCGCCCTCTTCGACGGCGACCAGCGCCGCGTAGGCGCTCAGCAGTTTCGTGACGGAGGCGAGTCGGTAGACGCGATCCTGATCGCCGGCGGATGCCGCGACGGCACCGTCCGCGGTGACGACCGCGACCGAGGCGTGGGGGACGTCCCAGTCCTGCGAGGCGGCGACCGCCTCGTCGAGCGCCGTCATCAGTCGAACATGCCGTCGAGCAGGCCGCCGATCACGAGCCCGCCGAGCAGGCCGCCGGCGAGGCTGCCCCCGCCCATGCCACCGCCCATGCCGCGGCCGCCGTACCCGCCGCCGGAGCCCCAGTCGTCCGGTCGCGAGGAGTCGATGTCGCGCTGGGCGAGCTGCAGGGCCTCGCCGGCGAGGTGAGCGGCGCGGCGGGCGAGCGACATCGCCTCGTCGCGGTCGTCCTCGTCGATCGGCCCCGCGTAGCGCACGAGATCGCCTCGGACGCGTTCGGCTTCGGCGAGGCGCGTGCGCGCGTCCGCGCCGATCCAGCCGCGGTGGCCCGAGATGACGCTGCGTGCGACGCCGATCTGCCGGTCGGCGTCGTCGATGGCGTGGTGCACGTGGGCTTCGGAGGGCACGGGACGCGCCGCGCGCTCGCGCGCCTTGTCGACGGCGGCGTCGAGCGCCGCATTGGCCGTGCGCAGCCGGGTGAGTTCGGCGAACGGGTCGGGCTTGCTGCCGGCGGGCGTCAGTGACCGGAGCGCCGTCTCGAGGTCGGCGGCAGCCGCAGCCACAGCCGGTGTCGACAGCAGCGGCTGCGCCACGATCAGGTCGTCCCGGGAGTCGTCGACGATCGCGGCGAGCGTCGACTCCGCACGCAGCGCCTCGATCTCAAAGGTGTCGACGGCCTCGACGAGGGTGCCGGCACGGCGTGACGCCTCGATCGCGGTCTCGAGCGCGAGGTTGGCCTGTTCGCGCTGGCCGGCGTCGCGGCGACGCTCCGACACCTCCGAGCTGTGCTCGGCGAAGTCGAGGAGCTGGGCTGCTTCCGCGGCGTTGCCGAGGACCGTCCGCATCGCGGCATCCGAGTAGCGCGTCGACAGGCGCTCGAGGCTCGCCGTGAGGGCCGGGAGGCGCTCGCGCAGTCGAGCCACGTCACTGCGGATCCCGGCGATGATCTCGGGTGCGCGACGGGCGCGGGCGATGGCTTCGGCGAGGGATTCGGTGCGGTCGTCCAGCAGGTCCTCGGCCCACTCGCACAGCTGCACGATGCGGGCGTTGCGGGTGCGGAGCTCCTCGGGGGTGTCGGGGATCTCGTCGTGGTTGAGCTGATGCAGCTGGAACGCCTCACCCATGTGCTGACGCACGGCGGCCAGCGCGTCTCGGAGGTCCTTGGTGGCGTCGCGACCCAGCTCGATCTCGGCGTACGCGAGTTCGTCGTCCGTCACGCGGATGCGCTCGTCGGCGGCGACGAGGGCAGCGCCGGCCTTCCGACTGAGTTCGGCATCCTGTGCCTCGATCTCCGCGTCTTCGCGCTTGCGTCTTCCCCAGAATCCCGCCATGCGCCCGATCTTACGGGCCGAGGCCGACTGCGGCGGCGTTCGGCGGGGGATGCCGCGACCTCCAGCAACCTCGTAGGTCACGGGCGGATAACATGGCGGTGTATGTCTGCGCGTCCCGCGCACCGGCATCCCGACATCGCTCGTCGGAATGCCGAATCGACAGATGGAGATCCTCCGTGGCGAACCCCCTCGAGAAACTGCTTCGTGCCGGTGAAGGCCGCGTTCTGCGCAGGCTGCAGCAGGTCGTGAAGGCCGTGTCGGCCCTCGAAGAGGACTACGCGCACCTCACCGATGAGGAGCTCCGCGGCGAGACCGCCGAGCTGCGCGCCCGCTACGAAGCGGGGGAGAGCCTCGACAAGCTCATGCCCGAAGCCTTCGCCGCCGTCCGCGAGGCCGCGAGCCGCACCCTCGGCCAGCGTCCCTACGACGTTCAGGTCATGGGCGGCGCGGCCCTCCACCTCGGCAACATCGCCGAGATGAAGACGGGTGAAGGCAAGACGCTGACCGCGGCGCTGCCCGCCTACCTCAACGCCATCGCCGGCAAGGGCGTGCACGTCATCACGGTGAACGACTTCCTCGCCTCGTACCAGTCCGAGCTGATGGGGCGCGTGTACCGAGCCCTCGGCATGACCACCGGCACGGTCGTGTCGGGTCAGGACCCCGAGGTGCGCCGGCAGCAGTACGAGGCCGACATCACGTACGGCACGAACAACGAGTTCGGCTTCGACTACCTGCGTGACAACATGGCGTGGCGGAGCGAAGACCTCGTCCAGCGCGGCCACTTCTACTGCATCGTCGACGAGGTCGACTCGATCCTCATCGACGAGGCGCGTACGCCGCTCATCATCTCGGGCCCTTCGTCGGGTGAGGCGAACCGCTGGTTCACCGAGTTCGCGAAGATCGCGCGCACCCTCGAGGCGGGCGTCGACTTCGAAGTCGATGAGAAGAAGCGCACCATCGGCGTGCTCGAGCCCGGCATCGAGAAGGTCGAGGACTACCTCGGCATCGACAACCTGTACGAGTCGGCGAACACGCCCCTCATCTCCTTCCTCAACAACTCGATCAAGGCGCTCGCCCTGTTCAAGCGCGACACCGACTACGTCGTGATGAACGGCGAGGTCATGATCGTCGACGAGCACACCGGCCGCATCCTGGTCGGTCGTCGCTACAACGAGGGCATCCACCAGGCCATCGAGGCGAAGGAGGGCGTCGCGGTCAAGGCCGAGAACCAGACCCTCGCGACCGTCACCCTGCAGAACTACTTCCGTCTGTACGAGAAGCTCTCGGGCATGACCGGTACCGCCGAGACCGAGGCCGCCGAGTTCATGTCGACGTACAAGCTCGGCGTCGTTCCGATCCCCACCAACAAGCCGATGATCCGCAAGGACCAGTCCGACCTCGTCTATAAGAACGAGCAGGCGAAGTTCGCGCAGGTCGTCGAGGACATCGCCGAGCGGCACGCGTCGGGCCAGCCGGTGCTCGTGGGAACCGTCAGCGTCGAGAAGAGCGAGTACCTGTCGCGCCTCCTCGCGAAGAAGGGGATCAAGCACGAGGTCCTCAACGCGAAGAACCACGCGCGCGAAGCCGAGATCGTCGCTCGTGCCGGCCGGTACGGCGCCGTCACCGTCGCGACCAACATGGCCGGTCGTGGAACCGACATCATGCTCGGCGGCAACGCCGAGTTCCTCGCCGTGTCGGAGATGAAGGCGAAGGGCCTCGACCCCGTCGAGACGCCGGACGAGTACCAGTCGGCCTGGGAGGACGTCTACGGCGCCGTCAAGGAGAAGGTCCAGGAAGAGGCCGACCGCGTCGTCGAGGCCGGTGGACTCTACGTGCTCGGCACCGAGCGCCACGAGTCCCGGCGTATCGACAACCAGCTGCGCGGTCGCTCGGGACGTCAGGGCGACCCGGGCGAGAGCCGCTTCTACCTGTCGCTGACCGACGACCTCATGCGCCTGTTCCAGTCCGGCGCGGCAGAGGCCATCCTCGCCCGCACGAACTTCCCCGACGACGTGGCCATCGAGTCGACGATGGTCTCGCGGGCGATCAAGAGCGCGCAGTCGCAGGTCGAGGCCCGCAATGCCGAGATCCGCAAGAACGTCCTCAAGTACGACGACGTCCTCAACCGTCAGCGCGAGGCGATCTACGCCGACCGTCGCCAGATGCTCGAAGGCGACGACCTCTCGTCCCGCGTCGAGCACTTCATCGAGGACGCCATCGCGGCGATCATCGACGAGCACACCGGCTCGGGGCACAACGAGAGCTGGGACTTCGACGCCATGTGGGCCGAGCTCAAGACGCTCTACCCCGTGGGGGTGACGATCGACGAGGTCGTCGCCGAGAGCGGCAGCAAGGGCAAGGTGACGCCCGAGCTCCTCAAGCGCGAACTGCTCTCGGATGCGAAGATCGCCTACCGCTCGCGCGAGGAGACGCTCGGCGAGCCGGCCATGCGCGAGCTCGAGCGTCGCGTCGTGCTGCAGGTGCTCGACCGCCGCTGGCGCGACCACCTCTATGAGATGGACTACCTGAAGGACGGCATCGGCCTGCGTGCCATGGCCCAGCGCGACCCCCTCATCGAGTACCAGCGCGAGGGGTACCAGATGTTCCAGTCGATGATGGCGCAGATCAAGGAGGAGTCCGTCGGCTTCCTCTTCAACCTCGAGGTCGAGGTGCGCCAGACCGAGGGCGGCGACATCGAGGCCAAGGGTCTCGCCTCGCCCGACATCGACGCGCAGAAGCTCCAGTACACGGCGCCCAACGACGCCGGCGAGGTCGAGGTGCGCAACGAGCGCGGTCAGGTGCAGCAAGCCGCGACCAGCAAGGCCCGTCAGCGCGAGGCCGAGCAGGAAGCTCCGGCCGACGCGCCGCGGGGGGCTTTCGGGCAGCAGATGGATGCCGGTTCCGCACCGACGGACGCGGGCAACCGCGCGCAGCGACGGGCGTCCGGCAAGAAGAAGTGACGGCGGGCCGACGGGCGTCGGGCGGTCCACGGACTCGTCATTGGCCCCGTCGGCCTTCGCTATCCTGAACCGATGACCCCGCGCACCCTCGACCAGTCATCCAAGCTCAAGGACGTCCTGTACGAGATCCGCGGTGCCGCCCTGGTCGAGGCCGACCGGCTGCAGGACGAGGGTCACACGATCCTCAAGCTGAACACCGGGAACCCGGCCGTCTTCGGCTTCGAGGCGCCGTTCCAGATCGTGCGCGACATGATCGAGGCGGTGCCGCAGGCGCACGGCTACTCGGATTCCCGCGGCATCATGTCCGCGCGCCGCGCCATCGTCTCGCGGTACGAGGAGGAGCCGGGCTTCCCCAAATTCGATCCCGACGACGTCTACCTCGGCAACGGGGTCTCCGAACTCATCACGATGACGATGCAGGCCCTCCTCGACGAGGGCGACGAGGTCCTCATCCCGGCTCCGGACTACCCGCTCTGGACGGCGATGACGAGCCTGGCCGGCGGCACTCCCGTGCACTACCTCGCCGACAGCGAAAACGGCTGGCAGCCCGACCTCGACGACATCCGGGCGAAGGTCACCCCGCGCACCAAGGCGATCGTCGTCATCAACCCGAACAACCCGACCGGCGCCGTCTACACGCGAGAGACCCTGCAGGGGATCGTCGAGATCGCCCGTGAACACGAGCTCCTGCTGCTCTCGGACGAGATCTACGATCGCATCCTGTTCGACGATGCGACCCATATCCCGCTCGCCACACTGGCTCCCGGCCTGCTGTGCCTCACCTACAACGGCCTGTCGAAGACCTACCGCGTCGCGGGCTACCGCTCGGGCTGGATGGTCATCACCGGGCCCAAGAAGCACGCCTCCGGCTTCCTCGAGGGCATCCAGCTCCTCGCCTCCACCCGCCTCTGCCCCAACGTCCCCGCGCAGTTCGCCGTGCAGGCGGCGCTGTCGGGCGTGCAGTCGATCGACGCCCTCATCGCCCCCACCGGTCGGCTCCATGAGCAGCGGGACGCGGCCTGGGAGGGCCTGACCGCGATCCCCGGCATCACCTGCGTCAAGCCGCACGGCGCCCTGTACGCCTTCCCCCGTCTCGACCCCGAAGTCCACGAGATCCACGACGACGCCAAGTTCGTCTACGACTTCCTCGTCGCCGAGCACGTCCTGCTGGTGCAGGGAACCGGCTTCAACTGGCCGACGCCCGACCACTTCCGCATCGTCACGTTGCCCGAAGCGCGGGTGCTCACCGAAGCGATCGAGCGACTCGGCAACTTCCTCGCCTCATACCGCCAGTAACGCGTCTCACAGGAGCGCGAGCGACGTCGCGCGCCAGCGCCCGTCCCAGCCCTCGAGTCGCATCGCCACGGCGCGGGTGCGGACCGGCCCGCTCACCACGACCACCGCCTCGATGACGCCGTCTGCGGGGACGCAGGTGCGTTCGGTGAGGATGCGGTGGGCGGGGCGGACGGCGGCGATCCCGCGTGCGCTTCGTGCCCGGGCCGACAGGTTCGCTCGCGTCACGAGCGCCCGATAGGCGTCCTCACCCAGCCACCGGGCGAGTTGGTCGACGTCGCGGACGCCGGCGAGGACTTCCAGGACCCCGATCGTGAGGTTCTTCACGAGCGGGAGGGGATCGGGGAGGTCGTCCGACGACGTGCGTTGCGGCGCGAAGTACTCGGCTACCTCGAGGGAGCTTCCCGACCGCGGGATGCGGTGGTCTTCAGAGACGGCGAGGGCCATGTCGATTCCTCTCGGGCGACAGGTGTCTGCGGAGCGGTGAACGGCATGAGTACAGCACACCCTCGTCAGCGGGTGGATGAGAATACTCCAACCTGTGGACAAAGTGCGCCCGGGTGTGCGAGGTGGTCTACCGTCGGCCGGGTGCGCTGGGATCGCTTCTTCGAAGACCTCGAGGACCAATTGGACTCCGAATGGGAGGCCGAGCGTGCTGCCCTCGACACCGAGGCCGAGAGACTGCGTCTGGCCCGCCTCTCGCTCTTCGAGCGGTTGACCGCTCTGACCGGTTCGACGGACGGCGACATCGTCGTCGACCTCCTCGGAGGATCCGCCGTCACCGGTACACCAATGGCCACCGGACCGGACTGGGTCGCCCTCGACGACGGCGCTCCCCGGGGCGCCCTCCTCGTCCCGCTGGCGGCCGTCATCGCGTTCGGCCCCTCGCACGCCGATCTCCTCCGCAGCGCGCGCGGGGGAACGCCCGGTCGTCTGCGGGAGCGGATGACGCTGGGCTTCATCATGCGCGACCTCGCCCGGCGTCGCGTCCCGGTCACGATCCACTCCGTGGATGGTCGCGAGTACGGCGGCACGGTGGACCGGGCGGCATCCGACCACCTCGACCTTGCGCTCCACGATCGCGGCGCACCGCGGCGTGCCGATCTCGTGAGCGGCCACCGGATCGTGCCGTTCGCGGCGATCGCGGGCATCCGACTCGAATCGCCCGTGGCGCTCGCCTGACGGGTGCGGATCTACTCGCCGCCGCGGCGTCCGCGCCCCCACAGTTCGGGGAAGCTCGCCGCGTTCGATTCGCGCCACAGCGCGTGCAGACGGGCATCCTCCGCCTGGTCGTCGAGGTAGTCCTCGACGCTCGCAGCCTCGATGCGCCAGGAGGCGGGCGAGCCGAGCCGGGCGCCCCGCAGGCGGCCGTCGAGCACGAGGGCGACGACCTCGTCGACCTCCAGCTGCAGCATCTCCGCCACCTGGGAGGGCGTCAGCATACGCGCGGGCATTCCTTCGGGCATGAGGCCATTATGGGCCCGATGGCGGAACCCATCCGGAGCCTGTCCGGCTTGTGGATAATCCCGGCAGCGGCGGTGTCGGCTCGGTCACCATGACGTCATGACCACTCCCGACACCGTCCGGCCCGCGCCGCGCGCATTCTGGGCCGACGCGCGATTCCTGCTCGGGATCGCGCTGATCATCGCCTCCGTCGCAGGCGTCTGGCTCGTCGTCGCGTCGGCCCGGCAGACCGGCCCCGTCTTCGCCGCTGCCCGGACGATCGTCCCGGGACAGACCGTGACGGCCGACGACCTCCGGGTGGTCGACGTCGCATTGGGATCCGCCGGCGAGACCTATGTGTCACCGGCATCCCTGCCGCCGGGTGTCATCGCCACGCGGACGATCCTCGAGGGGGAGCTCGTCCCGCAGGCGGCCGTGGACGACGCGGACGCCGCCACGACGACCACCATCGTCATCCGGACCTCGGGCGATGTCTCCGCCTCGGTGGTGGCGGGATCGGTCGTCGAGGTGTGGGCGGCCCCGGCCGAGGACGGCGGCACCTTCGGGGAGCCTCGCATCCTCGTCCCTTCGGCGACCGTCGTCAGCGTCACGCGCGACGATGCCGTCGTGTCGGGCACGGACGTGTCTCTCGAGATCGTCATCCCGCGCGCCGACGTCGCCGAGAGCCTCGCGGCGCTCGCCGACGGCGCGAACATGTCGGTCGTGCCGGTCGCGGGGGAGGCGCAGTGAGAGTCGTCGTCGCCGTCGACGGACGCCGCGGCGAGGACCTCGCCCGTCGACTGCGGGAGGAGGATGCCGATGTGCGGGCGGTCGTCCCCGCCTCGGCGCCCGCGAATGCGGCGTTCGACGCCATGTCCGCGCCGGAGGCGGCGGAGCTCCTCGCGGAGCTGGCGCGCGCCGACATCCTCATCGTCGACGGCCGGCCGTCAGCGCTGACCACCGAGCTCGTCGCTGCCTGCGATCGGATGTCCGTCCGGATCGTGCCGCTGTCGGCCCGGACGTCGGATCGCCGCCTCGCCGCCTCCCTGGGGCTCGTGCCGCACGAGCCCGATGCGCTGGCGGCCGAGCTCCTCGCCGCGCCGTCGTCATCGGTACCGGTCGAGCCCGTCCGCGGCCGCGTCGTCACGGTGTGGGGTGCGCACGGAGCACCTGGCCGGACCACGATCGCCGTCGAGCTGGCGTGCGCGCTGTCGGGCCCGACGCGCAAGGTGGCTCTGATCGACGCGGACTCGCACGCCCCCTCGGTGGCGTTGGCCACAGGGCTGGCCGACGAGGGCCCGGGTTTCGCGGCGGCGTGCCGTCAAGCCGAACGCGGAGGACTGACGGTGGCGGAACTCAGCCGCATCTCTTCCACTCTCGGGGACGTGGACGTCCTCACGGGACTCAACCGGCCCGGCCGATGGCCGGAGCTCTCGCACCCGCGCGTCCTTTCCGCGCTCGAGGCGTGTCGAGGGTGGGCGGACGACACCGTGGTGGACATCGCTGCGCCGCTGGAGCGGGACGAGGAGATCGTGAGCGACCTGTTCGACGGTCCTCGCCGGAACGCCGCGACGCACGCCGCGCTGGAGGCCGCTGATGTCGTCGTCGCCGTCGTCGCCGCCGACCCCGTCGGGGTGTCGCGGTTCGTCCGCGCCTGGCCGGACCTGCGTGCGGCGTCGGGCACCACCCCCGTCCGCGTCGTGGTGAACAAGATCCGCGCCGCGGCTCTCGGCGTCGACGCACGCGGGCAGGTGCGGCGCACGCTCGAGCGCTACACCGGCGTGACGGAGGTGTCCTTCGTGCCGTGGGATGCCCGGGGAACGGATGCCGCCATGCTCGCCGCGCGGCCCATCGCCCATGTCGCGCCGCGCTCGGCGGTGCCGGCAGCCGTGCGTCGACTCGTCGCCGAGTCCCTCGCACCCCGGACCGCCGACGAACCCGCGACGACGCGTCACTCGCTGCGTCGTCTGGCGCGGACCGCCTGACCCGGCCACCGGGGAGAGGTCGGGCGGAGGATTAGGGTGGAGGCGTGTCCACCCTCAGCGACCTCGTCTACGCCCAAGGCCGTTCCACCGCGGAGGACGTCGAATGGCTCCACCGCCTCGCAGGGGATGGTCAGTTGCTCGCCGACCTGGCGTTCGCGGACATCGTCGTGTGGGTGCCGACACCCGATGACTCGTTCATCGCGGTGGCGCACACGCGGCCGAGCGGCGCCGCCACCCTCTTCTACCGGGACATCGTCGGCGACGCCGTGCGCCCGCAGTGGCGGACGCAGGTCAAGGACGCGTTCACGCAGGTCCGGATGGTCGATTCGGCATCCCCGGACTGGTTCGAGGAGACCCCCACGCGGGTGCGGGCCGTGCCGATCGTGCGCGAGCGCGCGGGGGAGGGTCGCGAGACGCGGGTGATCGGCGTGGTGACACGTCACACCAACCTCGGCGAGGCGCGCACCCCCTCGCGCCAGCAGATCACGTTCAACGACTGCGCCGACGACCTGTTCGGCATGATCGCGTCGGCGGACTTCCCCGACCTCACCGCGCCGACCTCGCCGCGCCGAGGCGCTCCCCGCGCATCGGACGGCCTCATCCGCCTCGATGTCGACGGCATCACGACCTTCGCGAGCCCGAACGCGCTGTCCGCGTTCAACCGTCTGGGCTTCGACGACGAGCTCGAGGGCGAGTCGCTCATGCAGGTGGCGACGACGATCATGCCGGCATCCCGTCAGTTCGACGAGTCGCTCCCGATCGTGATGGCCGGTCGGGCGCCCTGGCGTGCCGACGTCGAGGCGCGGGGCGTGACGGTGTCCCTCCGCACCATCCCGCTGCGCGAGAACGGCAACCGCATCGGCGCCATCGTCCTCTGCCGCGACGTCAGCGAGATCCGGCACCAGGAGCAGGAGCTCATCACGAAGGACGCGACGATCCGCGAGATCCACCACCGGGTGAAGAACAACCTGCAGACGGTCGCCTCGCTCCTGCGCATCCAGGCGCGTCGCACGCACTCCGACGAGGGGCGCGACGCCCTCACGCAGGCCATGCGGCGCGTGAGCGCGATCGCGGTGGTCCACGACACCCTGTCGGAAGGACTGATGCAGAGCGTCGATTTCGACGATGTCTTCGAGCGCGTCCTGAAGCTCGTCGCCGAGGTGGCGGCTGCCCCCAACACGAGGGCGCGCACCGTCAAGACCGGCACGTTCGGGACTCTTCCCAGCGAGTACGCGACGCCGCTCGCGCTCGCACTGACCGAGCTCGTCACGAACGCGGTGGAGCACGGCCTCGCCGACAAGGAGGGCGAGGTCGAGATCATCGCCGAGCGCGATGAGGACCAGCTCCTGGTGCGCGTGCGCGACACCGGGGTCGGCCTTCCCGAGGGTCAGGTCGGCCGCGGTCTCGGTACGCAGATCGTGCGCACGCTCATCCAGGGAGAGCTCAGCGGAACGATCGACTGGCACACCCTGATGGGCAGTGGCACCGAAGTGACGATCGAGATCCCGATGCGATACATCGAGCGCGCGCGGGCCTGACGCCCGCGCGCGGCGACGTCAGGACGCGCGGCGGGCGCGGGCGGCGCGGCGCTTGAGGGCGCGACGCTCGTCTTCGGAGAGGCCGCCCCAGACGCCCGAGTCCTGGCCGGTCTCGAGGGCGTACTGCAGGCAGAGTTCGGTGACGGTGCACCGGGCGCAGACGGACTTCGCCTTCTCGATCTGGTCGACGGCGGGTCCGGTGTTCCCCACGGGGAAGAACAGTTCGGGGTCGACGGTCAGGCAGGCAGCTTTGTCGCGCCAATCCATAGCGGTGCTCCTAATAGGGGATCGGAAGTCGGGATGCGACGCCGGGCGACGTCGACTAACCTGGGTGGTGTGCGAGCAGATGCTCGCCCCACGCCGCTGTGGGAGCACACTTGCCCGTCAATATTCCCATGCTCGGGCATGTGAATCAAGGGTTAACGGAGTATTTCGGCGCCTCGCCGTGCCCCGGCGGCCAGGAGGAGCAGTCATCGTGCGGACCACTCGCATCGAGAGGATCGCGGCCGGCTGGCTCGCGCTCGAGGCACTCGGCATCCTGATCCTCGTGGTCTGGGAGCTCGTGGCCCTCCTTCGAGGCGACAGCGGGAGCGTGGGCAGTTCGATCGCCCTCCTGGTCCTCACCGCGGTCGGCGCGGCGGCCCTCGGGGCGTTCGCCGTCGCTGTCTGGCGCGATGGTTCCTGGGGGCGATCCGGCGGCGTCGTTGCTCAACTCCTCGTGTTGTCGATCGCCCTCGGCACCCTCACGGGTGAGGGAGCCGACACGCGTCTCGCCGCGACGATCGCCGTCCCCGCCATCGTCGGACTCGTCGTCCTCATCGCCGCCGCACGAGCGGCGGGCCGGAGGGCCCGCGACACCCCCGTCGACGAGGTCTGATCACACGCTGAGCAGACTGCGGACGCGGGCGACGTGCCCGGTCGCCTTGACGTTGTACAGCGCGTGCGCGACGGAGCCGTCCTCGTCGATGACGAAGGTCGAGCGGATGACGCCCTCGACGACCTTGCCGTAGTTCATCTTCTCGCCCCAGGCCCCGTACGCCTCGTGCACGGCATGGTCGGGGTCGCTCAACAGGTCGTAGGGGAGCGCGTCGCGCTCGCGGAAGGCCTGGAGTTTGGCGGGCTCGTCGCGGGAGATCCCGACCACCGTGTAGCCCGCGGCCTGTAGCGGCGCGACGCTGTCGCGGAAATCGCAGGCCTCGGTCGTGCAGCCCGGCGTCATCGCGGCGGGGTAGAAGAAGGCGATGAGACGCGTCCCGCGGAAGTCGGCGAGGGCGACGGTGCGGCCGTCCTGGTCGACGAGGGAGAAGTCGGGGGCGGGGGATCCGGTGGTCAGTCGCGGCATCCGTCCATTTTAGGCGCGGCGATCAGGTCGCGAACGTCGCCAGCAGCCGTTGCAGGGAATCCAGCCGCGCCGGTCCGCGCTCGCCCAGGCGTCCCTCCGCCACCGCCTCGGCGATCGCGCAATCGGGAGCGTCGGGCAGGTGCGTGCACCCGCGCGGGCACTCCTCGGCGATGGCGGCCAAATCGGTGTAGGCGCGGAGGATGTTGGCGGGGTCGACGTGTCCGAGGCCGAACGAGCGGACCCCCGGGGTGTCGATGACCCATCCGCGGCCGTTCTCACCCGCGTATCGCAGCGAGACCGCCGAGCTCGAGGTGTGACGCCCGCGTCCGGTGACCTCGTTCACGTGTCCGATCGCGCGGAGCGCATCCGGGACCAGGGCGTTCACGAGCGTGGACTTGCCGACGCCGGAGTGGCCGACGAAGACCGTCGAGTGGCCCGACAGCCGTTCGCCGATGAGATCCACGGGCATCGCGTCGCGACCGCTCGTGAAGACCTCGAGATCGTCGAGACCTTCGAAATGGCCGAGGAACGCGGTCGGATCGGCGAGGTCGGTCTTGGTGACGACGAGCATGGGATGCATCCCGGCATCCAACGCGGCGATCAGATAGCGGTCCACCAGCCGCGGCCGCGGCTCGGGGTCGGCGGCGGCGACCACGATGAGCAGCTGGTCGGCGTTGGCGACGATGATCCGCTCGATGTGGTCGGTGTCGTCCGCGCTGCGGCGCAGGAGCGAGGATCGCTCTTCGATGCCGACGATGCGCGCGAGCGTGCCGTCGTCTCCGGACGTGTCGCCCACCACGCGGGCGCGGTCGCCGTTGACGATCGGCTGCTTGCGGAGCTCCCGCGCCCGGGAGGCGAGGATCTGGTGCTCGTCGGGGCCGTCCTCGTCGACGAGCACCGTGTAGCGGCCACGGTCGACGCCCAGGACGCGGGCGATCCGGGCATCGGCGTGAGCGGGTCGGCGTTTGGTGCGAGGCCGGTTGGCCTTCGGATTGGGGCGCATCCGGATGTCGGCCTCGTCGAAATCGAGGTCGTCATCGTCGTCGTCGTTGAGCCAGCTCACGCGAGCATGTCCGCCCACAGCTGGGGGAATTCGGGCATGGTCTTCGCCGTCGTCCCGATGTCGTCGACCACGACTCCCGGCACCCGGAGCCCGATGACGGCTCCGGCTGTCGCGATGCGGTGATCGTGGTGTGCGCGCCAGACGCCGCCGTGGAGCGGGCGGGGGACGATGTGGATGCCGTCCTCCCGCTCCTCCGCCTCGCCACCGAGCTCGCGGAGGTTCGCGACGAGAGCGGCGATGCGATCGGTCTCGTGACCGCGGATGTGTCCGATGCCGTGGAAGGTCGTCGGAGCATCGGCGAACGCCGCGAGGGCGAACAGGGTCGGGGTGAGCTCGCTCGCGGCCGAGAGGTCGAGGTCGACGCCCGCGATGCGGTCGCCGGAGGTGACGGTCAGCGCGCCCGCACGGCGCGAGACGTGGGCGCCCATGACGGGCAGGATGTCGGCCAGCAGGGCACCGGGCTGCGTCGAGTGGGCGGGCCATCCGGGCACGGTCACCGACCCTCCCGTCAGGATCGCCGCAGCGAGGAACGGCGCGGCGTTCGAGAGGTCGGGTTCGATCGCGACATCCTTGCCGCGGACGGGCCCGGCGGGGACGACCCACTCGTTCGGAGTCGGGTGCTCGACGTGGACACCGCGGCGGGCGAGGGCTTCAACCGTCATCTCGATGTGCGGCAGGCTCGGGAGGCGTTCGCCGTCGTGGATCAGGCGGAGTCCCACGTCGAACCGGGCCGCGGCCAGGAGCAGGCCCGAGACGAACTGGCTGGACTGGCTCGCGTCGATCGTCACCTCGCCGCCGCGGATGTGGCCATGGCCACGGACCTCGAACGGGAGGGACCAGCTTCCGGCATCATCGATGTCGGCGCCGACCTCGCGGAGGGCGTGGATCATCGCGCCCATCGGGCGGTGCATCGCGGTGGGGTGCGCCGTCACGTGCACGTCCCCGACCGCGAGACCGGCGATGGGGGAGACGAAACGCATGACCGTCCCAGCCTGACCGCAGTCGATCGTCGTTCCCCCCGTGAAGCGGGCGGGCGGGGTGACGTCGAGGTCGGGACCGAAGGGCGAGTCCCCCGGAACGGGTTCGATCGAGACGCCGAGGGCGCGCAGCGCCTCGATCATGCGCGCGGAGTCGTCGGAATGGAGCGCGCCCGTCACAAGGCTCGGGCCGTCGGCGATCGCCGCGAGAACCAGCTCGCGGTTCGTCAGAGACTTGGACCCCGGGACGGAGACGCGCGCATGAACCGGCTCGGTCGGCGTGGGAGCCGGCCACGACCCGGACGCGGCGGTGGTGGCGGGGGAGGAAGGGGCGTCGCTCATCGCGTCCAGCCTACTGAACGGGGCGTCGCCGCCGACGAGAGCGGTGTCACGACGGTGTCTCGAATCTGCGACACCGACGCGACACGACGGCGACATCGACCCCCTAGCGTGATTCCCATGCACCAGACTTCTCGCACCGGCATCCGATCCGTCGTCCTCGCTGCGGCCCTTCTCACGCCCCTCCTGCTCGCTGGGTGCTCCGTGGCCGTCACCGATCCCGCGTCGAGTTCGTCGCCCGCGGCATCCGATCCGCGCAGTTCGATGCCGGACGCTCCGGACGCGTCGGCGGCGCCGGAGGCCTCGCCCGCACCGGACGCGGGCTCGAGCGCCGAGGTGGACCCCGACGTCCGCGCGAAGCTGGACCGCGCTCGCCTGCGCGACCTGGTGACGCAGAACCTGACCTGCGTCGACGGTTCCGCCACCGTGGGCCGCGACCTCGACGGGATGTACGTCGAGCTGACCGGTGACTGCGCAACGGTGACGATCCTGGCGAGCGCGGGCGGGGTCCTCCTCCCCGACGTCGGGACGCTCACGATCGAGGGCGACGGCGCCACGGTCGTCATGACCTCGGCGACGCAGATCGTGTTCGACAAGAGCGCCGATATCAACGTCGTGGGCTGGGAGAGCGGTAACCCGGACATCGCGTACGCGGGCACCGCCAACATCACGACGCCCCTGTCCTGATCGCTACGATCCCGGTATGTCCTCCGAAGCGGCGCCGCGACTGCTCCTCGTCGACGACGAGCAGTCGATCACCGACAGCCTCGCGCCCTTCCTGAGCCGCAGCGGCTTCGACGTCGCGGTGGCCGCCGACGGGGCGGAGGCGCTGCGGGTGATCGCCTCCCGGCATCCCGACATCGTCGTGAGCGACGTCGTCATGCCCATGGTCGATGGACGCGAGCTGCTGCGACGGCTGCGGCGGTCGGGGGACGCGACTCCCGTCATCCTGCTCACCCACGTCGGCGAATCGGGGGAGCGCTCGGCGGCGCTCGACGAGGGGGCGGACGATTACCTCAACAAGCCGTTCGATCCGCAGGAGCTCGTCTCCCGTGCTCGTGCGGTCCTCCGCCGGGTCGCGGCGGGCGCCGGCGGCCTCGTCTCGTCCGGACTCGTCGAGGCGGAGGGGCTCCGACTCGATCGCCCCGCCCGGCGCGTGTGGCGGGACGGCGTCGAGGTCTCGCTCACGCCGAAGGCGTTCCAGCTGCTCGAGTTCCTCATGACCCGCCCCGGCGAGGTGCACGCCCGGGAACGGCTGCTCAGCGTCGTCTGGGGGTTCGACTTCGCCGCCCACACGCGCGCCGTCGACAACCGGATCGCCGAGCTCCGATCCGTTCTGCGGGATGACGCCTCTGCGCCCACCTACATCGAGACCGTCTCGGGGGTCGGTTACCGATTCACGCGATCGGTGCGCCGCGCGTGAATCGGCGTCGCGTCATCGTCGCCGCCCTCCCGACGGCCGTCGTGCTCGTCGCGGCCGTCGTCCTGCTCGTCGTCGACCGACGGACGGTCGTCGTGTCGGCGCCGCTCGGCACGATGCTCCTCGTCGCGGCCGTCATCGTCGCCGCAGTCACGGTGGTCGCGCTCGTCTGGCGCGCGCATGTGCGTCGGGCGGTGTCACGCGCGAAGGAGGACGCGACCGGATCCGCGGCCGCGGAGCACCGCCGGTTCCTCGACCGGCTGGACCACGAACTGAAGAACCCCATCACGGCGATCCGCGCCGCCGTCGCGGTGAGCGACGCCGCGACGCCGCAGCTCGCGTCGATCGACGCGCAGACCACGCGGATGGCGCGACTTGTCGGGGACCTCCGGAAACTCGGCGAACTGCAGACTGCGCCGATGGAGCGCGTTCCCGTCGACCCGGGCACGATCGTCACCGATGTCGCCGCGACGGTCGGCGACGCGCATGGCAGGGACATCCGCGTCACCCTCCCGTCGGCGCCCTGGCCGCTGCCGTCGCTGACCGGCGATCCGGATCTCCTGTTCACCGCCGTCCACAACGTCGTCGCCAATGCCGTGAAGTACTCCGACCCCGGGGACACCGTGGAGATCCGCGGCATCGAGCGGTCCGGTCGCGTCGTCGTCGAAGTCGCTGACACGGGTCGTGGCATCCCTGCCGCCGACGTGGCGTCCGTCCTTCAGGAACTCGCCCGCGCCTCGAACGCACGTGATCGTCCGGGGAGCGGGCTCGGGCTCGCCCTGGTCCGCACGATCGTCGACCGACACGGCGGAACCGTCACGGTCGATTCGCACGAGGGACGGGGGACGCGGGTGAGCATCGAGCTCCCCGTCGGCGTCGGCTGAGCCGTAGCTCCACGGAAAGCTGGGAATAGCCCCAGCCCCGTGCTCGTTGGAGCTTCATGTCGGTGACGTGCACGCCAGGGGAGAGGAGCGCGATGATCGCAACAGTGGATGCGCCCGAACTCGCCGAATGGGCGGACGTAGACTTGCGGGCGATGAACGATCAGGCGGTCGAAGACCCGCGTACCCAGTTCGAGGAGCAGGCGCTCCCCTTCATGGATCAGCTCTACGCAGCGGCGATGCGGATGACCCGCAACCCCGCCGATGCGTCGGACCTGGTGCAGGAGACCTTCGTCAAGGCCTTCGCCGCCTGGGCGTCCTTCACGCAGGGCACGAACCTCAAGGCGTGGCTGTACCGGATCCTCACGAACACGTACATCAACACGTACCGCAAGAAGCAGCGCGAGCCCTACCAGGGCACCATCGACGACCTCGAGGACTGGCAGCTCGGCGGCGCGGAATCGACGACGGCGTCGTCGGCGCGGTCGGCCGAAGCCGAAGCGATCGACCACATGCCGGCATCCGTCGTCAAGGATGCGCTGCAGTCCCTTCCCGAAGACTTCCGACTGGCCGTGTACCTCGCGGACGTCGAAGGGTTCGCGTATCAGGAGATCGCGGACATCATGAAAACCCCCATCGGCACGGTCATGAGCCGTCTGCACCGAGGCAGACGCCAGCTCCGCGACCTGCTGTCCGACTATGCGAAGGAGCGTGGCATCGAGGTGCCCGCCACAAGGAGTGCGAAATGACCGACTGCGGTTGCGACAAAGCCCAGAAGGACCTCGAGGAGTACCTGCGCAACGAGGTCTGCAACACCCGTCACGCCGACATCACCGAGCACCTCGAGAACTGCGCCGCCTGTCGGGACGAAGCCCTCGTGGCGACGACCCTGACAGCCGTCGTCGCCCGTGCCTGCAAGGAGGCCGCGCCCGAGGATCTGCGTGACCAGGTGCTGGCGCGTCTGCGTGCGGAGCAGGCCACCCACCACTGACGTCTCGACCGTCGATACGAAGAAGGCCCCGCCGAGGCGGGGCCTTCCTCGTACTCGGGATCAGAAGCCGAGCGCCTGCTCCATGATCTCGGCGTGCTGGCGCGCGTGGACCTTCGGCGATCCGGTGGCGGTGGATGCCGCCGAGGACCGCGAGATCCGCTTGATCGTGCGCCCGTGCAGATGTTTCACGACCTCGAGGGCGATGAACGGCCAGGCGCCCTGGTTCTCCGGCTCCTCCTGTACCCAATACAGCTCCGCGTTCGGGTAGCTGTCGAGGACCGCGTTGAGCTGCTCGATCGGAGCCGGGTAGTACTGCTCCAGCCGGACCAGCGCGACCTTCTCGTTCGGGTTCTTCTCGAGCTCCGCAGCGAGGTCCCAGTGGATCTTGCCGGCGTGCAGCAGCACGCGGGTGACGGACTCGCGGTCGAGGGAGCGGTGGTCGTCGATCACCGGCTCGAACTTGCCCTCGAGGAAGTCGTCGACCGAGCTCGTCGCGTTCCGCAGGCGCAGCATGGCCTTCGGCGTGAAGACCACGAGGGGCCGGCGCGGACGGGCGTAGGCCTGGCGACGCAGCAGGTGGAAGTACGACGCGGGCGTCGAGGGACGGGCGACCGTCATGTTGTCCTGCGCACACATCTGCAGGTAGCGCTCGATGCGGGCCGACGAGTGGTCGGGTCCCTGGCCTTCGTAGCCGTGGGGGAGCAGGAGCACGACACTCGACTGCTGGCCCCACTTCTGCTCAGCGGAGGAGATGAACTCGTCGATCACCGACTGCGCCCCGTTGGCGAAGTCGCCGAATTGCGCCTCCCACAGGGTGAGGGTGTCGGCTCGTTCGACGGAGTAGCCGTACTCGAAGGCCATCGCCGCGTACTCGCTGAGCAGCGAGTCGTACACGTAGAAACGGCCCTGGTTGTCGCTCAGGTTGGCGAGTGGCAGCCATTCCTGGCCGTTCGCCCGGTCGTGCATGACGGCGTGACGCGTCACGAACGTGCCGCGACGGACGTCCTGGCCGGCCAGGCGCACGTTCGACCCCTCGACGAGGAGCGAGCCGAAGGCGAGCAGTTCGCCGAAGCCCCAGTCGATCTTGCCGTTGCGGCTCATGTCCTGGCGCTTGTCGAGCAGCTGCTGGAGCTTCGTGTGCACCGTGAAGCCCTCGGGCTTGTTCACGAAGGCGTCGCCGATGCGCTCGATGACGTCGCGGCTGACGGCGGTGGAGTCCGGCTCGCCGACGGCGGGCTCCGCCGGGGCGTCGGCGCTGACGACGGGCGAGGTGCCGGTCTGCGCCGCGTGGATCTCGGCGAAGGCGATCTCGAGGCGGTTCTGGAAGTCCTGCTTCGCCTTGTCGTACTCCTCCTCGGTGATGTCGCCGCGTCCGACGAGGGCCTCGGTGTAGAGCTTGCGGACCGAGCGCTTCGCCTCGATGAGGTTCGTCATGAGGGGCTGCGTCATCGAGGGGTCGTCGCCCTCGTTGTGGCCGCGGCGCCGGTAGCAGACGAGGTCGATGACGACGTCGCGGTTGAACTCCTGGCGGTAGCGGAAGGCGAGCTCGGCGACGTGCACGACGGCCTCGGGGTCGTCGCCGTTCACGTGGAAGATCGGTGCCTGGATCGTCTTGGCGACGTCGGTGGCGTAGATCGACGTGCGGGCGTCGAGCGGGAGGGTCGTGAAGCCGACCTGGTTGTTGACCACGACGTGGACCGTGCCGCCGGTGCGGTAGCCGCGCAGGCGCGACATCTGCAGCGTCTCCATGACGACACCCTGGCCCGCGAAGGCCGCGTCGCCGTGGACGAGGATCGGGAGCCACGAGAACGATCCGATGGGGAGGCGGTCCTGCTTGGCGCGGACGATGCCCTCGAGGACGCCGTCGACGGTCTCGAGGTGCGAGGGGTTCGCGGCGAGGTAGACGGGGAGTTCTTCGCCGCCGTCGGCGACGAAGGTGCCCTGGGTGCCCAGGTGGTACTTGACGTCGCCCGAGCCGCTCTTGGAGCCGACGGCCACCGATCCCTCGAACTCGCGGAAGATCTGGCTGTAGGTCTTGCCGGCGACGTTGGTGAGGACGTTGAGGCGACCGCGGTGCGCCATCGCGATGGCGGCTCCGTCGAGGCCCTCGGATGCCGCGCCCTGGAGGATCTGGTCCAGCAGCGGCACGAGCGACTCGCCGCCTTCGAGGCTGAAGCGCTTCTGGCCGACGAACTTGGTCTGCAGGAAGGTCTCGAAGGCCTCGGCCTCGTTCAGCTTGCCGAGGACGCGCAGCTGCTCGTCGTGGCCGGGCTTCTGGTACTTGACCTCGAGGTTGTCCTGGAACCACTTGCGCTGCGTCGGGTCCTGGATGTGCATGTACTCGACACCGACGGTGCGGCAGTACGAGTCGCGCAGGATCCCGAGGATGTCCCGGAGCTTCATCGTGCGCTTGCCGCCGAACCCGTTCGTGACGAACTCGCGGTCGAGGTCCCAGAAGGTCAGCCCGTGGTTCTCGATCTCGAGGTCGGGGTGCGTGCGCTGCACGTACTCGAGGGGGTCGATGTCGGCCATCATGTGGCCGCGGACGCGGTAGGAGTTGATGAGCTCCTGGACACGTGCCGTCTTGTCGACGCGCTCGGCGATGTCGACCTTGATGTCGCTCGACCAGCGGATGGGGGAGTACGGGATGCGGAGGGCCGCGAAGATGTCGTCGTAGAACCCCTCCTGGCCGATCAGCAGCTGGTGCACGATCTTCAGGAACTCACCCGAGCCGGCACCCTGGATCACGCGGTGGTCGTAAGTGCTCGTGAGGGTGATGGTCTTGCCGATGCCGAGCTCGCCCAGCGTCTTCTCGCTCGCGCCCTGGAACTCGGCCGGGTAGTCGAGGGCGCCGGCGCCGATGATGCAGCCCTGACCCTTCATCAGACGCGGCACGGAGTGCACCGTGCCGATCCCGCCGGGGTTGGTGAGGGACACCGTCGTGCCCTGGAAGTCGGCGGCGGTCAGCTTGTTCTTGCGGGCGCGCTGGACCAGGTCCTCGTAGGCGGTCAGGTATTCGCCGAAGGTCAGAGTCTCGGCCTGCTTGATGCTCGGCACCATGAGGGCACGCGTGCCGTCCGGCTTCGGAAGGTCGATCGCGATGCCCAGGTTGATGTGAGCGGGGGCGACGACCGACGGCTTGCCGTCGACCTCGGCGTAGTAGACGTTCTGCGTCGGGAAGGCCTTCAGCGCCTGGATCAGCGCCCACCCGATGATGTGGGTGAAGCTCACCTTGCCGCCGCGCGTGCGCGACATGTGGTTGTTGATGACGATGCGGTTGTCGATCATCAGCTTCGCGGGGATCGTGCGAACGCTCGTCGCCGTCGGGACGGTGAGCGACTCGTCCATGTTCGCGGCGAGGGTCTTGGGCAGGCCGCGGAGCGGGGTGACCGTGTCCTCGAGGGTCGCCTTCTCCGCGGACGGGGCGGCCTTGGGCGCCTCGGCGGGGATCGGCTGCGGTGCCGCCGGGCGTGCGGTGGTGCGTGCCACGGGCTGCGCGCCGGTGGCGGCGGGGCGGGCCTCGGCGGCGGAAGCGGATGCCGCAGGCGTCGGGGCGGCGGGGGCGGATGCCGTCGGTGCCGCAGCCTCGGCGGGAGCGCCCGTCGACGGGGCGTCGGGGGTGTAGGCCTCGAGGATCGGCCACCACTCCTTGTCCACCGAGTTCTTGTCCCGGCTGTACTGCTCGTACAGCTCTGCGACGAGCCATTCGTTGGCTCCGAACTCCCCGTCGCTCGTAGTTCCCACGCCGGTCGCCTGACTGGACACGGTTCCGCCTGCTTTCGTCGTCGACGTTCGAAATTGTGCGGGCCTCGCGCGGCCTCGCGCACAGACGTCAAGGGTATCCCAGGTTGTCCCCCCTCCGACCCGCGCCGACGGCTCGGACGCGGGGGTTCCGCGTCGCCTAGCGTGGGTGTATGCACTTCTCCGGCGAGCGGCCCGCAGGCGACCTGACTTACTCCGACGTGTTCCTCGTTCCCCGACGATCGGATGTCACGAGTCGACTCGACGTGGACCTCTCGCCGGGCGACGGCACGAGCGCCACGATCCCGATCGTCGCGTCGAACATGAACTCCGTCACCGGCCCGCGGCTGGCGGCGACGCTCGCCCGGCGAGGCGGTCTCGCCGTCCTGCCGCAGGACATGGCGTTGCAGGATGTGGATGCCGGCATCCGCTGGGTGAAGGAGCAGCCGGTGAGCTGGGACACGCCGCTCGTCCTGTCGCCCGACGCGCTCGTCTCGGACGCGGCTGCCCTTCTCCCGCCGTCCTCGGGGCACGGCGTCGTCGTGACGTCCGCCACGGGGCGGATCCACGTCGACGACATCCTCGGCATCGTTCCGGCCGAGCGGCTCGGCACGGCTCTGCCCGATGCGCGCCTCGGTGACCTGGTGCGCGGGCGCGCGGCATCCATCGACGCCGACGACGTCGACTCCGCCCGGGCCGCCTTCGACCTGCTCATCGCGGCGGATGCCGACCTCGTCACCGTGCTGCAGCACGGCCATCTCGTGGGAACCCTGTCGCGGCGGACCGCCTTGCGCTCGTCGCTCTACCGTCCCGCCGTGGACGCCGACGGGCGCCTCATCGTGGCAGCCGCCGTCGGGATCAACGGCGACGTCGCGGCGAAGGCCCGCGCGCTCGCCGCCGCCGGCGTCGACGCGCTCGTGGTCGACACCGCGCACGGGCATCAGGAGAGCATGATCCGTGCCCTCCGCGCGGTCGCTGCGGAGGACCTCGGCCTCCCGATCGTCGCGGGGAACGTCGTGACCGCTGAGGGCGTCCGCGACCTCGTCGAGGCCGGCGCCACCATTCTGAAGGTCGGGGTCGGTCCCGGCGCGATGTGCACCACCCGCATGATGACGGCCGTGGGGCGTCCGCAGTTCTCGGCGGTGCTCGAGACGGCCGAGGCCGCCGCCGCGGTCGGCGCGCACGTGTGGTCGGACGGCGGCGTCCGCTACCCCCGCGACGTCGCCCTCGCCCTGGCGGCGGGCGCGGCATCCGTCATGATCGGGTCGTGGTTCGCCGGCACGATCGAGGCGCCCGGTGACCTCCGGGTCGACGCCGAGGGTCGCGTGTTCAAGGAGTCGTGGGGCATGGCCTCGACGAAGGCCGTCCAGGGCAGGTTCGGCCGCCTCGACCCGTTCGAGCGCGCGCGCAAGGAGCTGTTCGCGGAGGGCATCTCGTCGTCGCGGATCTACCTCGACCCGCTCCGGCCGAGCGTCGAGGACCTGCTCGACATGATCACCTCGGGGGTCCGGTCGTCCTTCACCTACGCGGGCGCGGCGACCGTGCCCGATTTCCACGAGCGGGCGACGGTCGGCTTCCAGTCGGCGGCCGGGTACGAGGAGGGCAGGGCTCTGCCGGTCAGCTGGTGAAAGAGCGCACGCGCGCGAGGCGCGCGGTGCCGTAGAATCGTCCCCACAATGGACGACCCTCCCAGTAGACCTTCGCCCCACCGACCCTGCTCCCCGATGATCGGGGGTGACGTGTGATGGACTACGTCATGTTGGGCGTGGGGCTGCTCCTGACCGTGGGAACCGGCCTGTTCGTGGCCAGTGAGTTCGCACTCGTCAACCTCGATCGCGCCGACCTCGAAGCGCGCCGCGCCGCCGGTGAGAGCCGACTCTCTCTCACGATCAACGCGCTCCGGATCACGTCGACGCACCTCTCGAGCGCGCAGCTCGGCATCACGCTGACCACGCTCCTCACCGGTTACACGATGGAACCGGCGCTGTCGAACCTGCTGGATCCGGTGTTCCGCGTCTGGGGTCTTCCCGAAGCGGCATCCCGCCCCATCTCGACCGTGATCGCCATGGCGACCGCCACAATCTTCTCGATGATCATCGGCGAGCTCGTGCCCAAGAACTTCGCGCTCGCGGTTCCCCGCCAGACGGCGAAGCTCGTCATGGGGTTCCAGACCGTCTTCACGACCGTCTTCAAGCCCGCGATCCAGCTGCTCAACGGCAGCGCGAACGCGGTGCTGCGGGCCATGGGCGTCGAGCCCAAGGAGGAGCTCTCCGGCGCGCGCACGGCTGAGGAGCTCTCGAGCCTCGTCCGGCGCTCGGCGAGCGCGGGCGTCCTCGAGAAGGACACCGCGTCGCTGCTCGATCGCACGCTGACCTTCTCGCGCCTGACGACGGCCGACGTCATGACCCCGCGGCCGAGCGTCCACGCCGTCGCCGCGGACGACAGCGTCGAAGAGGTCGTCCAGCTCGCCCGGCGCACCGGCCACAGCCGGTTCCCCGTCTACGGCGAGTCGATGGACGACATCACGGGCATCGTCCACTTGAAGCAGGCCGTCTCGGTGCCGCGCGAGCGACGCGCCGACGTGCCGGCCGCCGCGATCGCGGAGGAGCCGCTGCGCGTCCCCGAAGCGGTGCACCTCGACGGGCTGATGTCGGAGCTGCGCTCCCGCGGCTACCAGATGGCGATCGTCGTCGACGAGTACGGCGGCACCGCCGGCGTCGTCACCCTCGAGGACCTCGTCGAGGAGATCGTCGGGGAGGTGCTCGACGAGCACGATCGCAACCGTGCGGGCGTCGTCCGCGGCAAGGGGTCCATCGTCTTCCCCGGTGACCTCCGGCCCGACGAGGTGCTCGACCGCACCGGCATCCGCGTCCCCGAGGGGGACGTCTACGACACGGTCGGCGGCTTCATCATGGCCACACTGGAACGCATCCCCGCCGTGGGCGACCAGATCACCCTCGACGACGGGACCATCACCGTGCAGCGGATGGACGGCCGCCGAGTCGACCGCGTGAAGTTCGTGCCCGCTCCCGTGCCGGTCGGCGCTGAGACGGAGAGGGGTGAGCGGCGATGAACGACTGGGCTGGAATCGCGTGGCTCGTCGTCCTCCTCGTGGCGAACGCCTTCTTCGTCGGCGCGGAGTTCGCCGTCATCTCGGCGCGACGATCGCAGATCGAGCCACTGGCCGAGAAGGGGTCGCGGTCGGCCAAGACCGCGCTCTGGGCGATGGAGCACGCCACGCTCATGCTGGCGACGTGTCAGCTCGGCATCACCATCTGCTCGCTGCTCATCCTGAACGTCTCGGAGCCGGCGATCCACCACCTGCTGGCGGTGCCGTTGGAAGCCATCGGCCTGCCGTACGCGGTCGTCGACGTCACGGGCTTCGTCATCGCGCTGCTGCTGGTGTCGTACCTGCACGTCGTGTTCGGCGAGATGGTCCCCAAGAACCTCGCGTTCTCGCTGCCGGATCGCGCCGTGCTCCTGCTCGCGCCCCCGCTCGTGTTCGTCTCGCGGGTCTTCCACCCGATCATCGTGGCGCTCAACTGGATCGCGAACCATATCGTGCGGCTGTTCCGCGTCGAGCCGAAGGACGAGGCCGCCTCGACCTTCACGCTCGACGAGGTCGCGACGATCGTCAACCAGTCCCGCATCGAGGGCGTGCTCGACGATGCGTCGGGCGCGGTTGCGATGGCGGTCGAGTTCACCGACAAGAAGGCGAAGGATGTCGCGGTTCCGCTCTCGGAGCTCGTGACCCTGCCCGAGAACACCACGCCCGACGAGATCGAACGGGCCGTCGCCCGGCACGGGTTCTCGCGGTACGTGATCGTCGACGACGAGGGGATGCCGCTCGGTTACGTCCACCTGAAGGACGTGCTGCGCGCGGCCGAGGGGGACGACTCCGAGAACACCGTCGCGCAGCCGATCAAACCCAAGCGGATCCACCACATGATCCCGATCGGCGAGACCACCGACCTCGAGGACGCGCTCGCGCTCATGCGTCGCTCGAGTCGGCACCTCGCTCAGGTCCGCGACACGGCGGGGGAGACGACCGCGGTGCTGTTCCTCGAGGACATCATCGAGGAGCTCGTCGGCGAAGTGCACGACGCGACGCGCCGCCTCTGACCAGGCTCAGCGCCGGCGGGCGCGGAGGTACTGCGGCGGCCAGAGCGTCGCAGCCTCCGCGTCGCCGAGGTCGTCCGCGGCCTGCAGGGCGAAGTTCGGGTTCCGCAGCCAGCCGCGGCCGATCATGACCGCATCGGCGAGGCCGTCCTGGAGGACGGCCTCGGCCTGCGGGCCATCGAGGATCTCGCCGACCGCTGTGACGAGCAGCCCGGTGCGTTCGCGGACGGTCGCCGCGAACGGCACCTGGTACCCCGGTCCCGTCGTGATCTTCTGGTGCGCGACCAGTCCGCCCGTCGAGATGTCGATGACGCTCGCGCCGCGCTCGCCGACCCAGCCGGCGACCGTCGCGGTCTCGTCGACGCCCCAGCCGCCGTCGGCCCAATCGGTCGCCGAGAAGCGCACCGCGAGGGTGCGGGAGGGCGCGGCATCCCGGACCGCGTCGACGACGCGCAGGAGGAAGCGGGCGCGGTTCTCCAGCGACCCGCCGTACTCGTCGGTGCGCTCGTTCGACAGCGGCGAGAGGAACTGGTGCAGCAGGTAGCCGTGCGCCGCGTGCACCTCGAGCAGGTCGAAACCGGCCTCGTCCGCGCGGCGGGCGGCGTCGCCGAACGCGACCACGAGGGCGTCGATGCCGCTCGCGTCGAGGGCGACCGGCTCGGCGTAGCCGTCGAACGCGACGGCGGAGGGGGCGACGGTCGTCCAGCCGCCGTCGGCGGGGGCGACGCTGCCGCGAGCGTCGTCGAACGGACGGTGCGTCGAGGCCTTCCGCCCCGCGTGCGCGAGCTGCACGCCCGCGAGGGCACCGCGGGAGTGGATCGCCGCGACGATGGGGGCCCAGGCATCCCGCTGCGCGTCGTTCCACAGCCCGGTGTCGGACGGGGTGATCCGTCCCTCGGGCACGACGGCCGTCGCCTCGGCGATGACCACCCCGGCGCCGCCGTTGGCGAACTGCGCGAGGTGCACGTGGTGCCAGTCGTTCGGCACGCCCTCGACGGCGGAGTACTGGCACATGGGCGAGACCCAGAGGCGGTTGCGGGCGGTCGTACCGGACAGCTCGAGCGGGCGGAAGAGGAGGGTCATGAGCGGACTCCGTCGCATAGGGTGGGCGCCATGACGGCGCAGGGGTGGAACGGTGCGGACACGGCAGCGGTCCTCACCGAGCCAACGGCCGACGACGACAAGTATTCCCGCGGTGTGGTCGGGATGCGGACCGGATCTGCCGCGTTCCCGGGAGCTGCGGTGCTCGGCGTCGAGGCCGCCTGGCGCACCGGCGTCGGCATGGTGCGCTACCTCGGACCCGAGCGAGCAGCCGATCACGTCCTCGGCCGTCGGCCCGAGACCGTGACGGCGGACGGCCGCGTGCAGGCGTGGGTCGTCGGGTCCGGGACGGATGCCGCGCACCGCTCCGCGCGCGAACGTGCGGCGCTCCGGGGCATCCTCTCCGGCGAGGCACCGGTCGTCGTGGATGCGGGAGCCCTGGACCTGGCCGCCGGAGCATCGGCGCCCGTCGTGGCGACGCCGCACGGACGCGAGCACGCCCGGCTGCGGCAGATGCTGGGACTCGACCCGGAGATCGACGACCCTGCGGAGACGTCGGCCGCGCTCGGCGGTGTCGTCGTCCGGAAGGGGGCGACCACCGTCGTCGCCGCACCCGGAATCGAGCCGATCGAGATCACCGCGCCGACCTCGTGGCTGGCGACCGCCGGGACGGGCGACGTCCTCGCGGGGACCGTCGGCGCCGTGGTCGCGGGTGTCATCGGGCACGGGACGTCGCCGGCCGACCTCGGCGCACTGCAGCGGGCCGCGGCATCCGCCGTCTGGTTGCACGGGCACGCGGCCGCGCTCGCCGTCGCAGCGAACGGCGGCGGACCGATCGTCGCGCTCGACGTCGCCGAGCACCTGCCGCACGCCGTCGCGGCGGCTCTCGCGGGGTGACGCCGGCGCGTCGCCCTAGGCTGGAGGGCGTGACGAACCGCGTGCTGCTCTGGGCCGCGTTCGCCCTCGTCCACCTCTTCGTCGGCGCTCTCGGCTTCCTGCTGCCGAACGAGCCCATGGGCGATGTCTACCGGGTCTACGAACCCTGGTCGCGCGCCGTCTTCTCGGGCGGCGGGATCGTCGGCGTCACGCAGGACTGGGTCTATCCGCACCTCGCGCTCCTGCCGATGCTCCTCGCACACCTGCCCGGAGCGCTCGTCGGGAGCTACACCGTCGGGTGGGCGATCCTCGTGACAGCCGTCGACGGGGTCGCCTTCGCCGTGCTGATCGGCGCCGGACGCTCGCGCGGTCGTCTCACGGCCGCGGTCTTCTGGCTCGCCGCGATCGTCGCCCTCGGGCCCGTCGGGATGTACCGGATCGACGGCGTGTCGGTTCCGCTCGCGATCCTCGGATGCCTGTGGCTGCTGCGCCGACCGGGTATCGCCGGAGCGCTGCTCGCCGCAGCGACCTGGATCAAGATCTGGCCGGCGGCACTCATCGGGGCGGCCGTCGTCGCCGTGCGTCGATGGAGCGTCATCATCGGGGCCGGCGCCCTCGTCAGTGCGCTCATCCTGGGGATCGTCGTCGCCGCGGGCGGTGCCGACCACGCGCTCGGCTTCGTCAGCGGGCAGACCGGGCGAGGGCTCCAGGTCGAGGCGCCGGTGAGCGCCGTGTACCTGTGGGGCGCGCTGCTCGGAGCCGACGGGTGGACGGTCTACTACGACCAGGGGATCCTCACCTTCCAGGTCACCGGGCCGCTGCTGAGCGTCGTGTCGGCGCTCATGACCCCGGCTCTCGTGCTGGCCGCCGCCGCGGTCGTCGCCATCGGCGTCGTCAAGGTCCGGAGGAAGGTGCCGTTCGTGCGGCTCTTCCCCGCCCTGGGGCTCGCGCTCACGACCGTCCTCATCGTCGTCAACAAGGTCGGCTCGCCGCAGTTCCAGACGTGGCTGTTCGCGATCGTCGTCTTCGGGCTCGTGGTGGACCGTCGCCGGTGGATGGCACCCGGCATCCTCGTCCTCGCGTCCGCCGCGCTGACGCAGCTCGTCTATCCCGTTCTCTACAACGGCATCGTCTCGCCCGAGATCGTCGCCGTGAGTGTGCTGACCCTCCGGAACCTCGCACTGGCCGTGCTGATGGTGTGGATGGTCGTGCGCCTGTGCCGTCTCCCCGCCCGCTCCATCCCTTGATCCGGAGGTCCCCATGATCGTCGCCTTCTCCGTCGCCCCGTCCGGGAACGGCAACCCGGACGGTTCCGTCCACGACGCGGTCGCGGCCGCCGTCGCCGTCGTCCGCGCCTCGGGCCTGCCGCACCGGACCACGAGCATGTTCACCGAGATCGAAGGGGAGTGGGACGAGGTGATGGCCGTCGTCAAGGGCGCCGTCGACGCCGTGCAGCCGTTCGGCTCCCGCGTCTCGCTCGTCCTGAAAGCCGACATCCGCCCCGGCTACACGGGGGAGATCAACGGCAAGATCGAGCGTCTCGAGTCCGCGCTCGAATCGATTCGTCCCCAGGAGGGGAGCGGGACTACGATCCCGGAGTGACGTCCGCTCCCACCCGCCCCCGCCGCGCGCTGCTGGCGCTCGCCATCGGCAGCTTCGCCATCGGGATGACGGAGTTCGTCGTCATGGGGCTCCTCCCCGAGATCGCACGCGAACTGCTGCCCACGGCGTGGGCCGCATCGCAGGAGGATGCCATCGCCCAGGCGGGCTGGCTCATCACGCTCTACGCGCTCGGCGTCGTGATCGGAGCCCCGACGATCGCGGCATCCGTCGCGAAATACCCGCGACACCGGGTCATGATCCTCCTCGCCGGTGCGCTGACGCTCTGCAACGCGCTGACGCTGATCCTGCCGACGTTCGAGCTGGTCGCGGCATCCCGTCTGCTGGCCGGTCTTCCGCACGGCGCCTACTTCGGGATCGGCGCCCTCGTCGCCGCCGACGTCATGGGCCCGGGCAACCGTGCCAAGGGCATCGCCTTCGTCCTCACGGGACTGACGGTCGCCAACGTCGTCGGTGTACCGCTCGGCACGTTCCTCGGCCAGAACCTCGGCTGGCGCTGGGCGTTCGTCATGGTCGTCGTCATCTTCGCCGCAGCGACGGTCGCGATCGCCCTGACCGTGCCGCACCGAGCCGGTGAGCCGTCGCGGACGCTGCGCGCGGAGCTCAAGGTGTTCCGCATCCCGCAGGTCTGGTTCGCGCTCGGGATCGGCGCGATCGGTTTCGGCGGCTTCTTCGCCGTCTACACGTACGTCTCGCCGCTCGTGACCGAGGCGGCGGGGGCGCCCGCCTGGCTCGTTCCGATCGTGCTCGTCGTGCTGGGACTCGGGATGACCGCCGGGAACCTCGTCGGCGGCCACCTCGCCGACGTCAACCTCGTCCGATCGATGCTCGGCCTCCTCGGCCTCCTCGTGGTCACGCAGCTCCTGCTGGCACTGACGACGGGCTGGATCGTGACCGTGATCGTCTTCGTCTTCGCGGTGGCATTCGCGTCGTCGGCCGTGAGCCCCACCGTGCAGACACGGCTCATGGACGTCGCCGGCGACAACCAGTCGATCGCCGCCGCGCTCAACCACTCCGCGTTCAACACGGGCAACGCGGTCGGCGCCGCCCTCGGCGGTGCGGTCATCGCCGCAGGGCTCGGCTACACCGCCCCCGTCTGGGTCGGCCTGCTGCTCGCCCTGGGCGGACTCGTGATCGGGATCGTCAGCGTCACGGTCGAGCGCCGCACCGCGGCGCGAACGCCGGCCGTTCGCTGACACGCTCCGGGGGAGGGCGCAACCCCGTCCGTCGCGCGCACCGCGAGTCGATAGCGTCGGGGCATGTCCCGCAACTCGCGTGTGTTCGCCTGCACCCCTGACGACGTCTTCGCCGTCCTCGCCGACGGGTGGCTCTTCCCCTCGTGGGTCGTCGGCGCGTCGCGGATGCGCGAGGTCGCCGAGACCTGGCCTCGGGTGGGTTCGCACCTGCACCACTCGTTCGGTGTGTGGCCGGTCCTCATCGACGACGAGACCGAGGTGCTGGCCTACGACCCGCCGCGTCACATCCTCCTCCGCGCGAAGGGGTGGCCGATGGGCGAGGCGCAGGTCGACATCCAGGTGAGGCCGCACCCGGACGGTGCTGTCGTGCGAATCCAGGAGGAGGCCGTCGCCGGACCCGGAAGCCTCATCCCGACGGCGCTCCTCGACGTCGCTCTGCAGCTGCGGAACGCCGAGACCCTGCACCGCCTCGCCTACCTCGCCGAGGGGCGTGCCGCGCGACCGACCGATGAGACCACCGCCGAGGACGAGGGCGTCGGCGAGTGAGCGACCTCGACGCGATCATCGTCGGGGCGGGCCCGAATGGGCTCGCCGCCGCAGTCACGCTGGCCCGTGCCGGCCTCGCCGTGCGCGTGTACGAGAAGGGCGGCACCATCGGCGGCGGCGCGCGGACGATGGAGATGACGCTCCCCGGGTACCGGCACGACGTCTGCTCGGCGGTGCACCCGCTCGCGTTCGAGAGTCGGTTCTTCCGCGAGTTCGGGCTGCGGCGGCGGGTGGACTTCGCCGTCCCGGATGCCTCGTTCGCGCAGCCGCTCGACGGCGGACGCGCGGCGATCGCCTACCGCGACCTCGACCGCACAGCCGCCACGCTGGGCCGCGACGGCGACGCGTACGCCCGCCTGATGCGTCCGCTCGTGGACCATGCGTCCGGTGTCGCGGACTTCACGGGCCACGCGCTCATCCGCGTGCCCGCCGATCCCGTCGCGGCCGTGTGGTTCGGCCTGCGGACCCTGGAACAGGGAAGCGGAGCATGGAACGCCCGGTTCCGGGAGGATGCCGCACCCGCCCTGCTCACGGGCGTAGCCGCGCACACGATCCTCGCCCTGCCGAGTCTCGCCGCCGCCGGCGCGGGTCTCGCGCTCTCGACCTACGGTCACGCGCGAGGCTGGCCGATCCCGATCGGCGGCAGCCAGAGCATCGTCGACGCGATGGCCGACGACCTGCGCGCGCACGGCGGTGAAATCGTCACCGACCACGAGGTCGGGTCGCTGCGGGAGCTCCCCGCCGCCCGGGCGGTGCTCCTCGACGTCGTCCCGCGCGACTTCCTGCGGATCGCGGGCGACGACGTGCCCAGCGGGTACCGGGGCGCTCTGGAGCGGTTCCGCTACGGCGGGGCGGTCGCGAAGATCGACTTCGCCCTGTCGGGACCGGTCCCGTGGGCGAATGAGGAGGTCCGCTCGGCGGGCACCGTGCACGTCGGCGGCACGCGCGCCGAGATGGCGGCATCCGAGAACCTCATCTCGCGCGGCGGTCTGCCGGACGCGCCCTACGTCCTGGTGGCGCAGCCGTCGGGGTTCGACCCGTCCCGTGCGCCGGCGGGCGCTCACGTGCTCTGGACGTACACGCACGTGCCGTCCGGCAGCACCGCCGACCGTGCCGAGGCCGTCATCCGGCAGATCGAGCGGTTCGCCCCGGGCTTCCGCGACCTGATCGTCGGGGTGAACTCCCGGAACGCCGTCGAGGTCGAGGCCGAGAA
Organism: Microbacterium sp. MDV22-iso44; assembly: GCF_058629135.1. NCBI lineage: Bacteria > Bacillati > Actinomycetota > Actinomycetes > Micrococcales > Microbacteriaceae > Microbacterium > Microbacterium sp. MDV22-iso44. The sequence continues at coordinate 1,099,550 of NZ_JBZVWS010000001.1, read as the reverse complement.
CCCGAACTACCCCGGCGGCGACATCGCGGCGGGAGCGCCCGCGCTGTGGCAGCTGCTCAAGCGGCCGGTCGTGTCGCCCGATCCGTGGCGCACCCCCCTCGACGGGGTCTACCTGTGCTCGGCGTCGACGAGCCCCGGTCCCGGCGTGCACGGCCTCGCCGGCTGGCACGCGGCGCGGTCGGCGCTCCGCCACACGTTCGGCACGCGGATCTCGCCCGACCTGTCGCCGAGGTAGCGGGCGTCAGCTCTCGAGCAGGCGTCGCAGGTGGCGGCCGACGGGTTCGGTCTCGATGAGGAACCCGTCGTGACCGAAATCGCTCGCGAGGACGACCGTGTCGTCGTCGATGGTGGTCCGGATGCCGCGGCTGATCCGGTGCTGCCCTTCGACCGGGAACAGCCGGTCGCTGTCGACCCCGAGGACGAGGGTGCGCGCCGTCACGCGGGCGAGGGCGGCCTCGACGCCACCGCGGTCACGGCCGACGTCGTGCGAGTTCATCGCCTCGACGAGGGTGAGGTAGGAGTTGGCGTCGAACCGCCGCGTGAAGCGGTTGCCGTGGAAGTCGAGGTAGCTCTCGACGGCGTACCGTCCACCCTCGCCGAAGGGGCTCTTGTCGGACTGCCATGACCGCTGGAACCGCTGGTTGAGTTCGGTGGGCGTGCGGTAGTTCAACAGCGCCATGCGCCGCGCGAGCGACAGGCCACGGTGGGGTCCGTCGCCGTCGGGGGCGTCGTAGTAGGAGCCGCCGGCGAAGCGCGGGTCCATCTGGATCGCCGCGAGCTGCACGGAGTTCAGCGCGACCTGATCAGCGGTCGTCGTCGGCGGCGAGCACAGCACGCCCAGGCGCTCGACCCGTTGCGGGTGCGTCACGGCCCACTCGAGGGCGTGCATGCCGCCCATCGAGCCTCCGATCACTCCGGCCCAGACGTCGATGCCGAGAGCGTCCGCGAGCATGACCTGCGCGGCGACCTGGTCGCGGATCGTGAGGAACGGGAACCGGGACGCCCACTCGTAGCCGTCCGGGGCGATGCTCGCGGGGCCGGTCGAGCCCTGGCATCCGCCCAGCATGTTCGGTGCGACGACGAACCAGCGGTCGGTGTCGATCGGGGCGCCGGGGCCCACGATGTCGCCCCACCAGCCGTCCGTCGCGTGACCGGGGACGGCGTCGCCGCGGACGTGGCTGTCGCCGGTCAGGGCGTGCAGGATCAGCACCGCGTTGTCACGGGCGGGCGAGAGCTCGCCCCATGTCTCGTGGGCGAGGCGGATGCCGGGCAGGCTCGCCCCGCTCTCGGTGGCGAACGCGCCGAACTGCGCGAACCTCCGCTCGCCGACCGGGTCGCCGTCGCGCCAGGCGCCGGTCGCCGGCGGGCGCCCGAGCAGCAGCCGGGCGTCGGCCTCGGTCACCGGAGCCGAGGGCACCGTGTCCTCCGAGGTCTGCCAATCCATGCGTCCATTCTCCCGGCCGCGGTGGAGGCTCAGCGCAGTGTTACGGTGCCGGACGCACGACACCCCGCCGGGCCGGTGCCTGCGTGGGGCAGGTTCGCTGGTGCAGAGTGCGTAAGTCAACTTCTGGAAATTGCCTTTGAACAGGGCTTTCACGACCTGCTCCTGTGCTCGCGCGGCCTCACGCTGAAGCTATCCGGCGGCCGCACGGGCGCCGGGACGAGTGCGGGGGCCCGACATGCTGACCACGACTGAACCGGCAGCGACCGAACTGCCGAGCGATGACTCGACAATCCGCGCGGCGACCGCGCGGCTCCACGCCCGCCCGGGTGACTATGCGTCTGAAGCCCTGTGACACGCGTCCATCACGGAGGGCGCCCTCGGCGTAGTCGACCTGGCCGACCGGTATCCGTCGGCGGTCGCGGATGTTCTGAGCGACGCGGCGGCGTTCGAGTCGGTGGCGCCGATCGTCCGCCAATCCGAGGCGGTGGTCGCTCGCACGAACTGATCGGCCCAAAGGTAGCGGGCTGGCCCGGTCGCGGTAGTGCGGCCGGGGTTTCGCGTGCCTGGGGCCGTCCGCGGGGATGTGAGCCCGCGAATCACGCCGGGTCGACTGCTGCTCGTCTCGCGACCTCGGGCACCTCAGGCGACCGTCCGCGCCCTGAGCCGAGGTCGGCGGGTCGCCATAGGTTCGGGCCTATGGACCCCGGCCCCGGCGCGACCCTTGGACGCGTAGATGAAGCCCTGGAACTGACCTACCTCCGGGTTGGGAGTGCGCTCAGACAAGGCCGCCCGCAACTACCACGCCGGCCTCTGCCTCGCCGCGACCCTCCACTGGCTCACCAGCCGCGTTACCTAAGCATCGACGTCGACTGCTTCACCCTCGCTCGTCCGCTTTAGTCGTGCCAAGTGGTGTCGCCACCCCTCTTCGTGTTCCGCAGACAACGAGTCCAGAGTTCCAGCGCCGGAGAATCCTGCCTCGGTGAGCGTGACCAAGGTCGCCTGCCCGTGGGTTACCAACTCGATCACGACATCGAGAGGGTGATCCCAGCCCTGTTCGGTCCAACTGAATCCGAGAACATGCGGCTCGTCGCATCGCGTGACGCTCCCCGTCGCACTTACCTGACGGTCTTCCTCGACCCAGGTCTCGACGAGCGGCGAGCCGACGGAGGCCTCAAACCGCATCTCAGGCCACCATGCGCCTCGTTCAGCTGTCAGGAATCGCCAGACAACGTCGATGGACGCATCAATGTCCGCCACCACCGTCACCGAATCGCGAAGCACACGGCCAAGCTATCGCGCCGACCGAAGCCTTTAGCAACACGCCCTAGGTCGTGGACTGCTCGTTGAAGAGAGCGTCTAGGGCTTGGACCTGTTCGGGGTGCGGTATCGAGAGAGGGCGACCGGGCGCCGAGATCACCTTGCCCCTGGCAATGATCGCGCGAGACTGTTTGGCCCAGTCGTAGGCGGACCTGATGACGGCTTCGGTGGTCGTGATGCGGATCTCCGCGCTGCGGTTGTTTCGGATGGTGCGGATCGCGATCTCACCCAGTGGCTCGTCCGGAAGGTGTCGGATCTCAACGATTTGTCCCGACACGGACTCGGTCACTTCCTGGCGCGTGATCTTCATTTTCCGCTCGACCCGAGCAAGGACGGGCGCCGCTTCATCGGGGATCACGACTCGGTCCGGGATGCCGCCGGGTGCGCGGAGCCCGGGTGCCCACTGGAACCTGATGTCAAACGACTGGATACCAGAGTGGACCGCGATCGATCGGACGGACGCGACGAGCTCGCTACTTACTCCGGCTTGCACCAGGTGAACGACGTCGTCAGTCGTCGGTTCGCGCTCCGGCTGAACTGCGATGGCGTTGATCGCCGCGACTGCGGATGCCAGGGTACGGGTCACGCGGCGCTCGCCGGGCTCGATCTCCGTGCGGTCGCCAAGGATGTCCGCTTCCGTCAACTCAGGCGGTTCGACGGGCATCACCACCGGTAGCACGAACGACCCACGCCGGGTGTGAGAGAGGCGGACTAGCGCCGCCAACTCGTCGCCGGGGGCGCTGTAGTTGGCGCCGATGTGCGGGCGGGACTTGCGGGCCGTGGTTGCGGCGGCCCGCACCATGCGGCGAGCCGATGCGAGAACTGTCGAGGCGCTGTCGAGTAAGACGCTGTCGTCCGTCACGAAAGGGTCGCCAATCCGGTAGTTCTGGATGTCCTGAAACTCGCGCTCAATGGCGTCTGCGACTTCCTGCGGAGGCACGTTCTCGATCTTGCTAAGGCGTGCCGCGATGCCGCTCCACTCGGCCGTGCCATGTTCAAGCTTGAACGGAATAGCGAGAGCATGGGCGCCGTGGTCAGACGGCAGTCGCCACATCTCACCGATCGGGCCTGCCGGGTCCGCTTGCCATCCCTTTCGACGCAGAAAACTCGCGACGTCACGCCGTGCAGCGGTGTGATCACTCACGCTGCCTCCTCCTCGGCGGGTGCTGTGTACAGGCCGACGAGGTCGGTGTGCCACATCGGGATCGTTTCAAGCGTTACGCGCTGCGCGCGGGGCACCTTGATGGTCTTCGTCTCAGCGAACGTTCCGGGCGTGAGGCGAACCCAGTAGGCGGCCGTGCGGACCATCTGTGTTCCGTTCGCATCATGAGCCAACCACGAGTCACTGACACCCGGCACCACGACGATGACGAAGTAGACGGGGTTCTGGTTGCGGTCCCACTTCGCGATCCACTTGTCGGTCGCGCTGAACGACAGGTACTCGTCATCATCGTCGATGGTCATCGACGCCGTCGTCTTGACCTGAACGCGGACGGCCCCCTCTGGGAACTCCAGCGTGAGATCGACAGCGAGCGTGTCTTCGCCGGGGCCCGACTCGTTCAGGCCACAACCGGCTTGCCCCGCGATCGCTCGCATGTAGACGACGCCGAAGCGGCCTTTCCGGGCGTTCAGATTGAGTTGCTGAAAGGGAAGTAGTTCTTCCGGTTCAGGCGTCGGTGGCATGGCCCGACTCTAGCGGCAGAGGGACGAAGCCGCCGCCAGACGCGTCTCGGTGTCGCTGTCGGTCTTCGGGCATCGGGCGCTGAATACCCCGCCCGCCCGATGGCAGAGCGGACGAGGTGCCTCCACTGTCCCGGTCGCGGGGGTTCGGCCGGGCAGCGTTATGCAGGCCGGACCGGGGCGGGTGCATGGCGGGGGCGGTGCCGGATGGACGACCCGCGGTGCAAGTGGTGACGGGTGAGGAGGGTGTGGCACGGGGACCTCGGCCGGTCGTGCGTCCGACGCGGGTCGATGGCGGTGCCGGACGCACGACACCCCGCCGCGGCAGTGCTGGGCGGGGTGTCGGTCTCCTGAGGAGGGGAGGTCAGGCGCGGGCGGCCTCGGAGTGACGGCGCGCGACGGCGAGGGCCTGCTCGAGGTCGGCCTTCAGGTCCTCGATGTTCTCGAGGCCCACCGACAGCCGGACGAGGCCCGGGGTGACACCCGAGGTGAGCTGCTGCTCCGGGGTCAGCTGCGAGTGGGTGGTGGATGCCGGGTGGATCACGAGCGAGCGCACGTCGCCGATGTTCGCCAGGTGGCTGAACAGGGTCAGGGCGTTGACGAACTCGCGGCCGGCGGAGACGCCGCCCTTCAGCTCGAACGACAGGACTGCGCCCACGCCCTTCGGGGCGTAGCGGTTCGCCGCGGCGTACCAGGGCGAGGTGGGCAGGCCCGAGTAGTTCACCGAGGCGACGTCGGAATGGTTCTCGAGCCACTCGGCGATCTCCTGCGCGTTCTGCACGTGGCGCTCGATGCGCAGCGACAGCGTCTCGACGCCCTGGATGAGGTTCCACGCGCTCTGCGGCGAGATGGCGGAGCCGAGATCGCGCAGCAGCTGGACACGGGCCTTGATGATGTACGCGAGGCCGTCACCGACGGCATCCGTGTACACCGCCCCGTGGTACGACTCGTCCGGCGTCGTCAGGCCGGGGAATCGGTCCGAGTGCTGGGACCAGGGGAACGAGCCGCCGTCGATGATGACGCCGCCGATCGTCGTGCCGTGACCGCCGAGGAACTTCGTGACCGAGTGCACGACGATGTCGGCACCGTGCTCGAAGGGGCGGATGAGGTACGGCGTCGCGATCGTGTTGTCGACGATGAGCGGCACGCCGGCGGCGTGGGCGACGTCGGCGACGGTGCGGACGTCGAGCACGTTGATCTGCGGGTTGCCGATCGTCTCGGCGAAGAACAGCTTCGTGTTCGGGCGGACGGCGCGGCGCCACTCCTCGGCGTCGTCCTGGTTTTCGACGAACGTCGTCTCGATGCCGAGCTTGGCGAGCGTGTACTTGAAGAGGTTGTACGTGCCGCCGTAGATCGAGCTCGACGAGACGATGTGGTCGCCGGCCTGCGCGATGTTGAGGACCGCGAAGGTCGAGGCGGCCTGGCCGCTCGCGAGGACGAGGGCGCCGGTGCCGCCCTCGAGGCCCGCGAGGCGCTGCTCGAGGACATCCTGCGTCGGGTTCTGGATGCGCGTGTAGATGTTGCCGAACTCGGCCAGGGCGAACAGGTTCGCGGCGTGGTCGGCGTTGTCGAAGACGTACGACGTCGTCTGGTAGATCGGCGTGGCGCGGGCCTTGGTCACCGGGTCCGGAGCGGCGCCGGTGTGGATCTGCTTGGTCTCGAAGCGCCAGTTCTCGGGTGCGGACATGACATGGCTCCCTGCGTGTGTGGTCGGGTGGTGGTCTGCGACGGATGCCGCGGGCCCGACACCGACGTTACGAGTCGCGCCCGACGGGGACAACGGAACGGGACACGCGGCGTAACGTGAAGCGGTCCGCGGGCGCCCGCGGAGTCACTAGCGTTGAGCGCATGGCGAATCGACGTGCAGTGGTGACCGGTGCGAGCTCGGGGATCGGCGAGGCGGCCGTCCGCGCGCTGAGGGCGGCGGGGTGGGACGTCGTGGGCGTCGCGCGTCGAGCGGCCCGACTGGAGGCCCTCGATGCCGAGATCGGATCGCAGTCCTATGCGGCCGACCTGACGAGCGAGGCGGATGTCGCGGCGCTCGCCGCGCACCTGGAGGACACCGGCCCGGTCCACGCGCTCGTCCACATCGCCGGCGGCGCGCGAGGCACGCAGCGCGTCGAGAACGGCGACCCCGACGACTGGCGCTGGATGTTCGAGGTCAATGTGCTCTCGGCTCAGCTCGTGACCGCTGCCCTCCTCCCGCTTCTGCGCCGCGCGGCGGAGGTCGACGGCCACGCCGACACCGTCTACGTCACCTCGACCGCCGCGCAGACCGCTTATCCGGGAGGCGCCGGGTACAACGCGGCGAAGGCGGGCGAGGCGATGCTCGTGCACGCCCTGCGGCTCGAGCTGAACGGCGAGCCGATCCGCGTCGTCGAGGTCGCTCCCGGCATGGTGCAGACCGAGGAGTTCTCGCTCAATCGTCTCGGCGGCGACCGGTCCGCGGCCGAGAAGGTCTACGACGGCGTCGACCAGCCGCTGACCGCCGGCGACGTGGCGGACGTCATCGCCTACGCGCTGAACGCGCCGGGGCACGTGAACCTCGACCTCGTCACGATGCGACCGGTCGCGCAGTCCGCGCAGCACCTGCTCGCGCGCGGTCCGCTCCGGCCCCGCACGATCGAGGGCTGAGCGCGCTCAGGCCTCCGGCGGGGCGTCGGCGAAGGCGACCTTCGGGACGAGGAGCAGCAGGAGCGCGGCGAGGAATCCGCCCGCGGCGCAGATGGCCCACACCGTGAGGTAGCCGCCCAGCGAGCTCGCCGTCTGCCCGGCGACGGCGCCCGCGCCGGCCGCGAGGACGACGCCGAAGACGGCGGAGGAGAACGCGCCGCCGATCGTCTTCGTGGTGTTCGTCATGCCCGACGCTTCGCCCGTCTTGCCGAACGGCGCCGCCGCCGCGGCGGCAGCGGGCATCGCGCCCACGAGGGCGCCGCATCCGATGCCCGCGATCGACAGGTTCAGGAGCACCTGCCAGACCTCGAGATGGAACGGCAGGAACAGTGCGTAGCCGACTCCGACGAGGACGGCTGCGGCGATGAGCGCGAGACGCGGACTGACCCGCCGCGACGTCACCGCGAACAGGACCGCGCCCACGATCAGGGACACGAGGTAGAGGCCGATCACGTACGAGCGCTCGGTGGCGTCGAGCCCGAGGCCGTAGCCGAGCGACGAATCGGTGCCGGCGTAGGTCGACAGCGGCCCCTGCGCACCGAGCAGGCTGATGCCGATGAGGAACGCCGTCGCCTGCACGGGCCACATGTCGGGGCGCGCGAGCACCCGCATGTCGACGACGGGATGCCGGTGGCGCAGCTCGTGGCGGACGAACCAGACGAGCACGCCGACGCCGAGCACGAACAGCGCCGCGACCCCCGCCCACGTGCCCGCGCCGAGGCCGAGCTCGCCGATGAGCCGCATCCAGGCGAGGGCGCCGGTCACCAGCAGCAGTCCCCAGGCGAGGAGGATCACTCCCACGGTGTCGAGGCGGCGCTCGCCGCTGGGGGTCGATTCGGGCACCCACAGCCAGATGACGATCACGACGAGCGAGACGGCGATGGCGGGGACCATGAGGGTGAGCCCGAGGTCGCCCGTCGCCGCGTAGATGCGTCCCGCGGCGAGGGCGCCGATGATCGCCCCCGCTTCGAGCCCGACGACGAGCAGCCCCGCAGCACGCCGGGTGAGCGAGACGCCGCGGTTCTGCTCCCGCCCGCGCTCGAAGATGAGGGCGACCTCGAGCGGCAGCCACACGACGTAGAACCCCTGCAGCGACCAGAACAGCAGGAAGGTCCAGAACGAGTCGGCGAAGACGAGGCCCCACGAGGCGAGGGCGGTGAGGACCGCGGCGACGAGCAGCATCCGTTTGTGCCCGAACATGTCGCCGAGCTTGGCGAGGATCGGGACGACGAGGGCGCTCAGCAGAAGCTGCCCGGCCTCGAACCAGTTCACGTCGGCGTCGCGGATGCCGAGCTGGACGACGATGTCGCTGAACAGGGGGACGTAGAACCCCTGCAGGATGCCGCTGACGAGCTCGACGACGATGAACCACCCGATGAGTCCCGCCGTGATGCCCAGCGTGGATGCACGCAGGGCGGACGAACGCAGCAACGGCGCGGAGGAGGGCGGGATCCCGGTCACGAGCGCGAGCCTAGCGCTGGAGCAGCCCGCCGTCCCGCAGGTCGTAGTCTGGGAATCCATGGACGAGGGGATGCCGGTGGCCGCCGAACGCGAGACGCTGACCTGGGATGATTTCGGCGGAGCGACCCGCGACCTGGCGCGCGGCATCGTCGCGGACGGGTTCGCTCCCGACATCGTCGTCGCGATCGCCCGCGGGGGTCTCCTGCCGGCCGGGGCCATCGCGTACGGACTCGGCGTCAAGAGCTGCGGAGCGCTGAACGTCGAGTTCTACACCGGGATCGGGACGGTCCTCGACGCGCCCGAGATCCTCCCGCCCGACCTCGACCTCAGCGCCCTGCCGGGCAAGCGCGTGCTCCTCGTGGACGACGTTGCCGACAGCGGCCGCACCCTCGCCCTCGCCGTTCAGCTCTTGAGCGACGCCGGCGCGGATGTCCGCTCGGTCTGCATCTACACGAAGCCCGGTTCCATCGCGATGCCCGACTACTCGTGGCGCGAGACCGACCGCTGGATCGATTTCCCGTGGTCGTTCCGCGGGACGGTCGTCCAGGAGGATGCGGGCCTCCCCGCCGGGGCATGAGCGGCCGCTCTCTCGATGCCCTCGCGGCCGACGGGCACATCCACCCCGAGTGGGCGGACGCCCTCGCTCCCGTCGCCGAGGACATCGCCGCGCTCGGCGACCGGCTCCGCGCGGACGAGCGCGGGTACCTGCCCGCGGGCGACCACGTCCTGCGTGCGTTCAGCCGGCCGCTCTCGGCCGCCCGCGTACTGATCGTCGGCCAGGATCCCTACCCGACGCCGGGACACCCGATCGGGCTCTCGTTCGCCGTCGATCGCCACGTGCGACCGCTGCCGCGGAGCCTCGGGAACATCTACGCCGAGTTGTCGACCGATCTCGGCATCCCTCCGGCGGCGCACGGCGACCTCTCGGCGTGGACCGACCAGGGCGTCATGCTGCTCAACCGCGTCCTGACCGTCGCACCCGGTGAGGCCGGCTCGCACCGCGGCTGGGGCTGGGAGCGTGTCACCGCCCACGCCATCTCGACGCTCGTCGCCCGGTCCGAGCCGCTCGTCGCGGTGCTCTGGGGGAAGGATGCCGCGACCCTCGTCCCGATGCTCGGCGAGACCCCGCGCGTCGAGTCGGCGCATCCGTCCCCGCTGTCGGCGCGGCGCGGCTTCTTCGGCTCGCGCCCGTTCTCGCGGGTGAACGCCCTGCTCGAGGCGCAGGGGGCTGCTCCCGTCGACTGGCGACTGCCCGACTGAGCCGTATGCTGGCGGCATGCTGGAGGACGAGTACGAGCGCGATCGCCGCCGCCTTCCCCGTCATCTCCGCCGTCGCCCCGAGCCCGAGCGCGAGTTCTCGTTCGAGTTGCGGCCCGCTGTCCGCACCGACATGGCCGACGTGCGCGAGATCTACAACCACTACGTGGCGAACTCGGTCGTGACCTTCGACGAGAAGCGGTGGACGCACAAGCAGTGGGTCGAGAAGTTCGACTACCTCGCGAAGCTCGGACTGCCCTTCCTCGTCGCGGTGTCGCCGAGCGGGCAGATCCTGGGGTACGGCCTCGTCTCACCGTGGACCGGCAAGAGCGGGTTCCGCTACACCGTCGAGAACTCCATCTACCTCGGACAGGCCGCGACGGGCAAAGGCCTCGGTCGGGCGCTGCTGGAGGGGCTCATCGCCGCGTGCGAGGAGAAGGGCATCCGCGAGATGGTCGCCGTCGTCAGCGACAAGGGCGCCGAGGCCTCACTGGCCCTGCACGAACGGCTCGGGTTCGTCGAGGTGGGACGCATGGGCAAGGTCGGGTTCAAGTTCGGGCGCTCGCTCGGCACGATCTACCTGCAGAAGCACCTGACCCCGAAGAAGAAGGACTCGCTCCTCACGCGTCTGCGTTCCCGCTGAGGTCCGCCGGCCGGACGGCCGCGCCGTCCGCCTGCACGCGGTCGATGAGCGCGCGCCACGGACCGCTGGCATCGCCCACGACCGCTCGGCGATCGTGGGCACCGTGGATGGCCGCGACCTCCCACGAGAACCGGTCGGCGCCGGGAGCGGATGCCGCAGGCTCCTCCCACGGGCACGCGTCGAGGAGCGGCATCCACGCGTCGGCGTCGGTCCCCGCGAGCTCGACGCGCCACGCGCGACGGAGCCCGGCGAATCCACCGGTGCGGACGACGGTGATCGTCAGCGGATCAACGGGATGCGGCATCCTCCACGACTCCGACGCTCGCCCACGCGGTGCGGACGGCGACGGCCTCCTCAGAGTCCTCACCGTACTCCGACACCGCTGTCTCGGCGGTGGCGGCCGCGAACTGCGCGAAGGTCGCCGCCGTCGAGAGGGTGCCCGAAACGAGGGTGAGGTACCAGATGGGCCCGGCGCGTTCCCAGGCGTAGCCGCCGAGAGCCGTCGCGACGAGGTGGAACGCCTTGTTCGGGATGCCGGAGTTGATGTGCACGCCGCCGTTGTCGCCCGAGGTTTCGACGAAATCGCGCATGTGCGAGGGCTGCGGATCCTTGCCGAGGACGTCGTCGTCGTACGCCGTCCCGGGGGCGGCGAGGGAGCGGAGCGCCGATCCCGTGACCGCGTCGGTGAAGATCTCGGCGCCGATGAGCCAGGTCGCGGCATCCGCCGTCTGGCCCTTGTGGTGCTGGTCGGCGAGCGCACCGAAGACATCGGCGATCGACTCGTTGAGGGCGCCCGACTGTCCCGAATAATCGAGACCGTTGGCCGACTCGATCACGCCGTGGCCCAACTCGTGCGCGATGACGCTGAGCGATCGCGTGAAGCCGGCGAACACCTCGCCGTCGCCGTCGCCGAACACCATGCGCTCGCCGTCCCAGAACGCGTTGTCGTAGGCGCGACCGTAATGGACCGTAGCGGCGAGGGAGCCGCTCCGCCCGTCGAGGCCGACCCGTTCGAAGGCCTCCCACAGGAAGGTGAAGGTCGCGCCCAGCCCGTCGTACGCTTCGTCGACCGCCGCGTCGCCGGTCGGAGCGGCGCCCTCGGCGCGCGCGGGTGTGCCGGGCAACTCCTCGCGGTTCTCCGCGTCGGAGATCAGACGATCGGAGTCGGGTGCGGCGGAGACGACGAGCGCGTCGCCGTCGACCGACAGGTCGAGGTGGGCGCGCATCGGCGCGTAGGCGCGCCGGACGGCGAGGGTGGCACGGGCCGCGGCGACGGCGTGCGGGAATCGTTCGGCCGGAGCGGCCGCGAGGCGGGCGAGCAGGTACGGCGGGACGATGGCGTGCATGCCGCCACGCTAGTCCCCTCCGCCGACACGGTGACGGGCGGTCTCACCGATCGCGTGGGTCGATGATCGGGATCGAGGCGAGGAGGCGCCGCGTGTAGGCGACCTGCGGCTCGAGGAGCACCTTCTCCGTCGGGCCCTCCTCGACGACGCGTCCCTCCGTCATGACGACCACGTCGTCGCACAGGTTCTGCACGACGCCGATGTCGTGCGAGACCATCACGAGGGTGAGGCCGTCACGCCGGCGGAGTTCGCGGATGAGGTCGAGGATCTGCGCCCGGACGGTCACGTCGAGGGCCGACAGAGGTTCGTCCCCGACGAGGACGTCGGGGCGATGGACGAGCGCCCGCGCCAGGGCGATCCGCTGCCGCTGTCCGCCGGAGAACTCGTGCGGGAATCGCTCGGCGGCGTCGGCGGGCAAGCCGACGTCGTCCAGGACCTCGCGGACGCGGGCCCGGTGATCGCCCGGGATGTCGAGGGCCGAGAGCGGCTCGGCCACGATCCGCCCGATGCTCATCCGAGGATCGAGGGACCCGTAGGGGTCTTGGAAGACGATGCCGGTGCGCCGCCGCAACCAGTGGAGCGAGCGCGCCGACGCCGATCCGTCCACGGGGCGTCCATCGAACTCGACGGAGCCCGCGCTCGGTACGTCGAGACCGAGGAGCAGTCGCACGAGCGTCGACTTGCCCGAGCCCGACTCGCCGATGATCCCGAGGGCGCTTCCCGCCCGGACGTCGACGTCGACGTCGACGAGCGCGGTGGTCCACCGGGCCGGCTCGAACGGCCGGGACCGCGGCATCCGGTATCGGCGCGTCAGACCACGTGCCCGCATCAGGTCGCTCACGCGCGGCCTCCCGGTCGCCAGAGGGTGGCGGTCGCGTCGCGGAGCAGTGCCTGGGTGACGGGGGAGGCGGGGGAGCGCAGCAGCATCCGAAGCGGCCCCGACTCGGCGACGCGACCCGATTCGAGCACGACGGCGTCGGTCGCGATCTGCGACAGCACCGCGAGGTCGTGCGTGATGAACACGAGCGACATGCCGTCCTCGTCGACGAGGTGGTGGAGGAGCTCGAGGATCTCCGCCTGGATCGTGACATCGAGCGCGGTGGTCGGCTCGTCCGCGATCAGCAGCCGGGGACGGCACGCGAGGGCCATCGCGATCGCGACGCGCTGACGCTGCCCGCCCGAGAGCTGGTGCGGATAGCGACGGACGATGGCCTCGGGGTCGGGCAGCTTCACCCGACGCGCCTCCTCGACCGCCCGTGCCCACGCCTCGGCGCGGGAGACGCCGCGCTGATGGATGCGGATGGACTCGGCGATCTGCCGCCCGACCGTGCGGATGGGGTTCAGCGCCGTCTGCGGCTCCTGGAAGACCATGCCGATCTCGTCACCGCGCAGGCGCGCGAGGTCGCGATCCGGCATCCCGATCAGTTCCCGGCCCTCCCAGCGGATGCTGCCGCCGACCCGCGCGCCGTCGGGCAGGAGTCCGAGGACGGCGAGGGCGGTCAGCGACTTGCCCGATCCGGACTCGCCGATCAGCCCGACGCGCGCGCCGTCGGCGACCTCGAGGTCGACTCCGTCGACGACGCGGCGGCCGGCGACGTCGATCGTCAGACCGGTGATCGAGAGCGTCATGCCGTCACCGCCGCGGGAGGCTCGGTGCCGCGCGGAGCGGATCCGCGGGACAGGGTCGGATCCGTGGCGTCGCGCAGGGCGTCGCCGAGGAGGTTGAAGCCGAGGACGGTGAGCGTGATCGCGAGCCCCGGCCACAGCACCGACAGCGGGTGGACGCTGATGAAGCGCTGCAGATCGGCGAGGAGCAGCCCCCACGACGGCTGGGTCACGGGGGCGCCGAAACCGAGGTACGACAGGCCCGCTTCGGCCAGCACGGCGACGGCCATGCCCCACGACAGTTGCACGATGAAGACGGGCGCGACGTTCGGGAGGAGGTGACGCCAGAGGCTCTGCGACGGCGAGAGTCCCGCGGCGCGTCCCGCGAGGACGAAGTCGCTCCGGAGGATGCGGCGCAGCTCGGGGCGCGTGACGCGGGCGATGTTGACGCCGAACCCGATCCCGACCGACACGATGACGACCAGGAGCGAGCCGCCCCAGACGGCCGAGATCATCATCGCGATGAGGAGCACCGGGAAGGCGATGAGGATGTCGACGATCACCGTGACCCCCTCGCGGACCGGCCGCGGAGTGAGCGCACCGAGCGCGGCGAGCACGAGGCCGATGGCGGTCGCGATGACCCCGGCACCCACAGCGACGAGCACCGTCGTGCGCGAGCCTGCCATCAAGAGACTCAGGATGTCGCGTCCCGACCCGTCGGTCCCGAGCAGGTGCGCGGCCCCGGGGGCCGCCCAGCGGTTCGCGATGTCGACGCGTTGCGGGTCGAGCGGCGTCCAGAACAGGGAGACGAGCGCCGTCGCCGCGATGACGACGACCACGATCACCCCGAAGCGGCCGGTCCCCGACGCCCAGACGCGCCTCGCCCACTGCAGTCGCCGCATCACTCGGCCTCTCGCTGGCGCGGATCGAGGATGCGGTGCACGAGATCGACGACGAACCCGATGATCAGGACGAGACCCGTCAGGACGAGGAGTTCCCCCTGCACCTTGACGAGATCGCGGTTGCCGGTGTCCTCGACCAGCATGCGCCCGATCCCGGGCAGACTGAACAGCTGCTCGATGACGACCGCCCCGACCATGATCCCGGCCACCTGGACGCCCAGCACCGTGATGACCGACAGGCCGACACTCGGGAGCCCGTGGCGCAGGAGCGCCTGCGTGCGCGTGAGCCCTTTCGCCGCGGCGGTCCGCACGAAGTCCTGACCCATGGCCTGCAGGGTCGCCGAGCGGACGAACCGCAGCAGCACGGCTCCCTCGACGACGCCGATCGTGACGGCGGGGAGGACGAGCGCCCGGAACGCCGCCGCCGGGTCGGACCAGCCGGCCCGGGGGAAACCCTGGGCCGGCAGCCATCCCAGGGTCACGGCGAAGACGACGACGAGCATCATGCCCGCCCAGACGACGGGTACGGCGGCGAAGGCCTGCGCGCCGACCGAGACGGCGACGCCGTCCGGCCGATGCCGGCGCACCGCCGCGAGCACGCCGAAGGGGAGCGCGACCAGCAGGGCGACGACGAAAGCGAGGATGCCGAGGGGCACCGTCACCTCCGCTTTCTGCAGCAGCTCCGAGACGACCGGGGTGCCGGTGAGCTGCGACGACCCGAGGTCGCCGCGGAGGACGCCGCCGATCCAGTCGCCGTACTGGACGGGGATCGGGCGGTCGAGCCCCAGCCGCTCGCGGATGCCGGCGAGCTGCTCGGGGGTGGAGTTCACCCCGGCGATCAGCTGCGCGATGTCACCCGGCAGGATCCGGAGGGTGGTGAAGATGAGCGCGCTGGCGACGAACAGGCCCAGCACCAGCAGGGCCAGTCGCGTCAGCGCGTACCGGATCACCCCTTGCTCTTGGCCAGCTCGGCGACGTTGAGGCGCTCGTTCACGTTGACCGTCGGCATCCCGCTGACGTTCGACGCGACCGCGAGGACGGACTGACCGTTGTAGAGCCAGTCCGCCGCGTCATCCTCGGACACGATGCGCGCGGCCTGCTTCAGCAGGTCGGCGGCTGCGGCGTCGTCCGTCGCGGCGACGGCCTCGGCGTAGAGCTTCTGGACCTCGGGATCGTTGTACGTGAAGTAGTAGTCCGGGTTCGCCCAGTTCTCGAAGTCGCGCGCCTCGGTGTGGAGGACGAAGCTCAGCTCGTAGTCCTTGTTCCCGTAGACGTCGTTCAGCCACGTCGGGAACTCGACCGGGTTCACCTTCAGAGTGATACCCACATCCCGCAGGTTCGAGACGAGGATCTGCGGGATCGTCGTGCCGTACGCGGAGGGAATCGTCAGGGTCAGGGAGAGGTTCTCCGCGCCCGCCTCGGCGAGCAGCTTCCGTGCCGCCTCGGGATCGAACGGAGCGACCTCGGACAGGTCCTCGTAGCCCGGGTCGAGCGACGGAATCGGGCCGTACATCGTCTTGCCGGCGCCGAGCGCCTCGACGATCGATTTCTTGTCGATCGCCTGTCGGATGGCCTTGCGCACGCGTACGTCCGCCAGCGGACCCGAGGTCTGGTTGAACGCGAGCGTGCCCTTGTCGGTCGAGTCGCCGATCTCGAGGGTGAAGTCGCCGTTCGCCTCGACCTGGTCCTTCAGGTTCGCATCGAACCCGGTCAGCACGTCGAACTCACCCGCGAGGGCGCCGCTGAGCGCTGCCTGGTTGTCGCTGACGTACGAGAACACGACTTCGGCGGCGGACGACGGCGTGCCCCAGTAGTCGGCGAACCGCTCGAAGACGATGCTGTCGCCCTCGCGCCAGTCGGCGAGGCGGAAGGGACCGGTGCCGTTGGCCGCGGTCTTGCGGTCGATGGTGTCGCCCTCTTTGAGGATCAGGCCGGCGCGGCCGGTCAGGCTCCACAGCAGCGTCGAGTCGGGCGCCTTCAGGGTCAGCGTGATCTTCTGGCCCTCGGCGGCGATGGTCGCGACATTGGCGAGGCGTGCCGAGTCACGGTAGGTCGGGGTGTCGCGCTCCTGCGTGAGCGACCAGACGACGTCCTGCGGCGTGAGGGGCTGCCCGTCGTGGAACGTGACGCCCTCGCGCAGCGTGAACGTGTAGGTGAGCTTGTCGCCGGAGACCTCGTAGTCGCTGGCGAGCGCCGGCACGATCTTCTGGTCGGGCGTGCGGGCGATGAGCCCCTGGTACACGTTGTCGATCAGGATCTGGTCGAGGGCCGATCCCCCCGTCTCGCGGATGTCGAGGTTGCCGGGCTCGAGCACGAGACGCACGTTGACGGTCGCGTCAGGGTCGGGGGTTCCCTCGGATCGGGACGGAGCGGGCTGCGAACCGGTGCAGCCCGACAGGAGCAGGGCTCCGGCGGCGAGGAGCGCCGTGGCGGCCAAAGCGGTGCGGCGAAGCATGTGAGTGGGGGGTCCTTTCGGCGTCGATGGGCGTCGTCACTGACGCCGGCCCATCGCGGTGCTCGGTGCGCGTTACAGCCTAGAGTCCCGCGCGTGCAGTTCGGTCACCGGTCGTCATGCGCCGTGCGGATGCACGCAGCGAGTTCGGCGGGCCGTTCCTCCTGGACGTTGTGGGCCGAATCGAGCTCGATGCGGCGGGTTCGCGGCATCCGTCGGAGGAACTCCTCGCGATCGGCGTCGGTGAGGAAGCCGCGTGTGCCGGTGACGAGGGTGACCGGTGCGGTGACGGCCGCGAGGTCGTCCCACCCTGCGGCGGAGAGGATGCCGGCGTTCGCCCGCTGCGCCTCGTCCACCGCGGCGGCCCCCGCAGGGTCGGCGGCGAGCCGGTTCGCGAGGTGGGCGAAGTGGTGCTTCCACTCGACGCGGCCGTCGGGGCGGACCCGCGAGTTCAGTGAGACGCCGCGTGCGGCGGCGTCGCGCGAACCGCCGAGTCCGAAGCTCAGCGCGCGTTCGACGAGTTCGTCCCGGCTCGCCCAATCGACGGGGCCGGCGAAGAACGCGCGGATGGATGACGCCGCGCCGTCCGGGTCGATCCCGGGGGAGATGTCGACGAGGACGAGGGAGCGGACGAGGTCCGGATGCCGCGCCGCGAGCGCCGCCGCCGTGAGGCCGCCGAGCGAGTGTCCGACGAGCACCTGCGGCACCCCACCGGTCCATTCGCGGATCGCGGGTTCGATGTCAGCGGCCAGGGTCCGGCCCGTGTAGCGGGCGTCATCGCGCCACGAGGAGTCGCCGTGGCCGGGAAGGTCGAGGACGAGCGCGTCCAGGCCCAGATGCAGGACGGTCGTGTCCCACGTGTGCGCGTTCAGCCCCGCACCGTGGAGGAACGTCACCGGGGGAGCGGAGCCCGAGTCGCCGAAGCGCAGAGCGCTGATCACGCGCCCGTCGCCGAGCCGATGCGTCAGCCGGCGCACCGGTGGCACCGGGATGCCGAGGGCATCGGCCTGCGCGGGGAGGTAGGAGAACTCGTCGAAGGCGGCGTCGCTCACGCAGACCATTCTCTCCGACGCTGACCACGACGGGCGCGGATAGGGTGACGGCATGAGCGATCAGCACCGCGTGCACCTGGCCCGTGCGGCCCGCCCGGCCTACGACGCCCTCGAGGCGTTCGCGACGACGGTGGGTGACCTCGCCGCCGAGGCGGGCATCGACGCCCGACTGCGCGAGATGGCCCTCATCCACGCCTCGCAGCTCAACGGCTGCGCGTACTGCGTCCGGGTCCACTCCGATCGGGCGGCGAAGGCCGGCGTGAGCTTCGACCACCTCGCTCAGATCCCGGTGTGGCGGGAATCGAGCGTGTTCACGGAGCGTGAGCGGGCGGCGCTCGAACTGACCGAGTCCTTCGTCTTCATCCACGAGGAGGGCGTCTCGGACGAGGTCTACGACCGTGTCGGCGGCATCCTGTCCGAGGAGGAGTACGTTGCCCTCAGCTGGCTCCTCGTGTCGATCAACGCGTTCAACCGCATCGCGATCGCCGGACGCTACCCCGTGCCCGAACGGCGCAGCGCGCCGCCGACGACGTGAACCTCCACGACGTCCCCGGCGCCTTCAACTTCCGGGACGTCGGCGGGCTCCCCGCCGGGGCGGGGCGGACCCGGTCCGGAGTCCTGTTCCGCTCGGGGAACCTCGGTCACCTCACGGCGGCGGGGCGGGAGCGGGTCGCGGCCCTCGGCATCCGTCGCGTCGTCGACCTGCGGGACGACGACGAACGTCGCAGCGAACCGTCGCGCCTCGACGGTCTCGGCATCGACACCGTGCATCTGCCCATGTACGCCGGATCGGTCGCGTCGTTCTTCGACGACGACCTCTCGCTCGCCGATGTGTACCGAGCACTCATCGACGGCTCGGCGGCGCGCCTGGTCGAGGCGGCGCGCGCCGTGCTCGACGTGCAGCCCGTGCTCGTCCACTGCACGGTCGGCAAGGACCGCACCGGGCTGTCGGTCGCGCTCGTCCTCGCCGCCGCGGGCGTGGACGAGGACGCCGTGATCGCCGACTACGCGCGCACCGAACAGCTCCTGCCGCTCGGGAGGAACGAGAGCGTCCTGCGCTTCCTCCGCCACAGGTACCCGGACGCCCGGCACCTGGAGGACCTTGTCACCCGGTCGCCCGCGGCCGAGCTGCGCGCCGTGTTCGAGGACCTGCGACTGCGCTACGGCGGACCGGTCGACTACCTGCAGGCGCACGGGCTCACCGAGGCGGAGATCGGCGGACTGCGTCGTGCGCTGGTGGAGTGACGCTCCCGGTCAGCGCGGGATGTACCGGCCGTCGGCCAGCCCCGCGTCGATCTCGAACCTGTTCCGCAGCGGGTTGCGCCCCGCCAGCGCGTAGAGGAGCGGCATCAGCATGCCGTAGCGGCGCCACTGCTCGCGGTGGACGCCCTCATGCGCGAGCAGCCGATCGTCGATCGGGCCGTCGCCGGTGAGGAAGCACCCCCCGACGCAGACACCGCCGCGGCCGAACGTGACCCCCGGCATCCCCCGGAACACCCACAGTCCCGCGCGCCGCTCGACGCGGCCCGTCGACCAGAGCGTCCCCCACACGAACCCGAACGCCGTCCCGGCGAGGTAGCCGAGCCGGCTGATCGGGGAGTCGAGGAGGATGCCGGGGATCCACCGATCGAATCGCCGGCCGCGCTCGACGGCGCGCGCGGCGTGCGCCTCCCATCCTGCCGGGGGGACGGGGCTCACGCGACCGCTCCCACGAGACGGAGGATCGTGCCGAGGTCCTCGACTGCGGCGTCGCGGGTCGCCGGCGCGAAACCGGAGATCGATGCGCCGACCAGCGGCATCCGCTCGCGCAGCCGTGCGAGGGAGGCGGTCACGTGAGCCGGGTCGGCACCGAACGGGACGGGCTCGAGGAGGCCCACGATGGCGGCCGGGTCGAGGACGTCGAGGTCGATGTGCACGTACACGGCGTCCGCTCCGGTGGCCGCGACGGCGTCGGCGAGGGCCTCCGTGTCGGCGAGGGCGTCCGCGGTCATCCGCGTGATGGGCGAGTCGGCCAGGGCGTCCGCCTCGGCATCGTCGAAGGCGCGAGCACCCACGAGAACCGTGCGCGCGGGGGTGGCAGGCGGTGTCGGGGCGAAGGGACCCGCCTCGATCGCGGCGCGGAGGGCCATGCCCGCGAGGGCTCCCGAGGGCGACGAGTCGGGCGTGTGGAGGTCGCCGTGGGCATCGAACCAGACCACCGCGAGGGACGGATGCCGCGCGGCCGCCGCGGCGATCGCCGGAACAGCGACGGCGCAGTCGCCGCCGATGACGACGGCGGGCTCGTCCGTGCTCTGCAGGAGTTCGCCGATTGCGTCGCGGACGCGGCTGAGGGTGCTGAAGCGACGGATGCCGGTTCCCACCGCCTCACCCGCTTCGGCGGGGACCTCGACGCGGGTCACGGCCGAGCGCGGTAGATCCTCGGCGATCGCCTCGGCGCCGTCGATCAAGCGCATCGCGCGGGACGACGGCGAACCCTGCCACTGCGGGACGACGAGGAATCGGGTCATGCGTACCTCCGGGGGGAGCACGGCGGCGCCGGACCCGTGGGCCCGGCGCCGCGTCTCGCGTGCGGTGCTTACTGCTCGATCGCGCCGGCGTTGCCGCCGGTCTTCAGCGCGGCCAGGCGCGCCTCGACCTCGGTGAGCTCGCCGAGGTCCTCGAGCTGGTTGAACTGCGCGTCGATCGTCGAGGCGGCGATCTCGGCCTTGCCGGCGGCGAGGGCCTCCTGGCGGCGGACCTTGTCTTCGAAGCGGCCGAGCTCGCTGGTCGGGTCGAGCACGTCGATCGACTTGACGGCGTCGTGCACCTTGTTCTGGGCCTCGGCCGTCTTGGCG
Organism: Microbacterium sp. MDV22-iso44; assembly: GCF_058629135.1. NCBI lineage: Bacteria > Bacillati > Actinomycetota > Actinomycetes > Micrococcales > Microbacteriaceae > Microbacterium > Microbacterium sp. MDV22-iso44. The sequence goes on along the minus strand of NZ_JBZVWS010000001.1, from coordinate 1,078,884 downwards.
CGGGCGAGCAGCTCGGAGCGCTTCGAGCGAAGCTGGTCGAGCTTCTGCTTCATGCCGTTGAGGCCGTCCTTGAGCTTGTCGACGACCTCGGTCTGCGACGCGATGGACGGGGCGATCGCCCGGGCCTCGTTCTCTTCGCTGATCTGGCGCTGCAGGGCGATCTTGGCGAGGTTGTCGAACTTGTCGGCATCCGTCGTGTTCCCGGCGGAGCGCAGCTCGTCGGCCTTGCGGCTGGCGGCGATGGCCTTGTTGCCCCACTCGGCGGCGGCCTTCACATCTTCGTCGTGGTCGCGCTCGAGCAGGCGCAGGTTGCCGATGGTCTCGGCGATGGCGGTCTCGGCGTCGGCGATGTTGTTCGTGTAGTCGCGCACGAGCTGGTCGAGCATCTTCTGCGGGTCCTCGGCGGAGTCGAGGAGGGCGTTGATGTTCGCCTTCATGAGGGTGGAGATGCGGCCGAAGATGGACTGCTTTGCCATCGGGTTTCCTTTCGATACGAGAGGTCGTGCTGTCGAGGTCTGTGAGGTGCGGCGCCGGAAGATCAGAATCGACCTCCGCCTCGTCGCGAACGGGATCCGCCGCTGCTGCGTCCGATCGAGCCGCCGCCGAACCCGCCGCCGCCGAATCCGCCACTGCGCCGCGACGACGAACCGCCGAAGCCGCCGCCGAATCCACCGGAGGAGCGTCCCGATCCGCCGCCGCCCAGAAGGGAGCCGAGGATGATGCCGCCCAGCATGCCGCCGAAGTCGCCCCCGCCGCCAGTGTTTCCGCCGCCGGCGAACGATCCGACGTCGCCCTGTGCGCGCTGCATCGCCTCGCCGGCCAGCGCGGCGGCACGGTGCGCGAGATCGAGGGCGCGCTCGGGATCGCTCTGCTGCAGCTGCGTGGCCTGGACGAGGGCCGCACCGGCTTCGGCGAGACGGGTCCGCGCGGTGGCGCCGACGGCGCCTCGGCGGGCGCTGATGAAGTCCTCGGCGGCGGAGACCTGGGCCTTCGCCTGCAGGAGGGTCTGCGACAGGACGCTGCGGGCACGGTCGGCGCGCTGCTGCGCGTCGCGCACCTCGCCGAGCGCGCCGTCGATCGCGGCGTTCGCCTGTTCGAGGAGGGCGACGGCGGACAGCGGGTCGCGCGCGCGACCGGTCAGCCTCTCGCGGGCGGCGTCGAGGTTCTGGCGCGTCGACGCGATGACCGGTGCGAGGCGCGAGTCCGGGTCGGGGGTCGCGGCTGCCGCGGCGAGGTCGGCGTCGAGTTCGGTGACGAGGGCGGCCCCGCCCCGTTCGGCGTCGGCGAGGTCGGCGGCCAGCTTCTCGATCGCCTCCTGCAGGCGCGACGCCTGATCGACGGCCTGCTCCGCGGCACGGATGCCGACGGCCGCCCCCGCGCCGTCGCCTGCCGCGACCTCGCTCTGGGCCTCGGTCAGACGGGCATCGGCGAAACTCAGTCGATCGCGGGCCTGCGCGGCGTTGTCCGCCACGGCGGCGAGGGCGTCCGCTCGGTAGTTCTCGCGCAGCTGCGCGAGACGGGCGTCGACACCCTCGAGTCGCGTGCCCGCATCGGCCCGCAGCTGCTGAACGCGCGCGAGGGCCTCGGGTGCGTTCTTCGCGAGATCGCGCAGCGCGTCGAACGCGTCGGCCTTCTCGGCGAGGGCCGCCGAGGCGCTCCGGCAGAGGTCGAGGATCTCGCCGTACCAGGCGCGGCGCTGCTCGGGGGAGTCGGGGACGTCGTCGTCCATCTGCTGCTGCAGCGCGAAGGCGCGGTCCAGAGAGGTGCGCGCCGCCGCGATCGCCTGCTCGAACTCGGCGGTCGCGGCATCCCCGAACTCCGCTTTCGCGAAGCCGAGTTCCTGTGCACTCGTGGTCATTGCGTCGTCCGTCTGGACGAGGGCGGCACCGGCCTGCCGTTCGAGTTCCTCGAGCGGGACCGGTCGCGAGCCGGACGATCCACCCGCGGCGGCGCGGCGTCTGCGCACGAGCGCCCACACGAGAAGCGCACCGAGGATCGCGGCGACGATCACCACGACCCAGATGACGCCTCCGCCCCCGCCGGAGCGGGTATCGGCGAGTCCGTCCGCTGCGGCGATGCCCGCACCGGCCCAGTCCTCCTGCTGCAGAGCGGGGAGCACGCGGTCCTGCTCGATCGCCGTGATCCGGTCGTCGGAGACGGGGCCGGATGAGTCTGAGGAGAGGTAGTAGGCGCGACCCTCGGTGGCGACCGCGAGGAGGTACTGGTCCGGACCGAGGTTGTTGAGCTCGGCGGTGTCGGAGGCCCATTTCTCGGCGCTGGTCGGGCTGGTGAACCTGTCGACATAGACGACCCAGAGGTCGAGGCCCGTGTCAGCCGTGAGTCGTTCCAGGTGAGCGTCGAGGTTCGCCTCCTGCGCGTCGGTCAGGACGTCGGCCTGATCCCGCACGCGACCGTCGCCGAGGGTGACGGGCTCGGTCGCCGACGCCGGCACCGCGAATCCCAGGGAGCCGACCAGGACCGCGAGCGAGACCGCGACGACGGACGTCAGTCGGGATCGCATCGGTGGGTCCTCCGGGAGTCGCTCGGTGAGTCACTCGGCGGTCGTAACCGCTTGTCGCGAGTCTATGCCGCGGCTCGTATGTCTCGATACCGGGTTGCCGTCGGAGCGCCTGTGCGTTCCCTTTGCGTTGCTCATCTAGGCTTCCCGAGGTTTCGGGAGGTATCCGGGCGTTTGGAGGAACCTGTGGACGATCGGTACGGCGGCGACGTGCTCGCTGCGGGATGGCGCGACAAGGGACGGCCGACGGTGACGACGGTGCCCGCCGAGAGGGGCCTCGTCGTCGAGGTCGCCCTCGACGACTTCGTCGGCGCGGTGACGGGCGTGACCGCGGGACACGTCGAGCTCGAGGACCGGCACGGCCGCGTGCGGCTGTTCCCGATCGGCGGCGGCTTCCTCGTCGACGGCAAGCCGGTCCAGCTCGTCCCCCCGCGCGCCGCCGCTCCCGCCGGCCGCACGCGCACAGCATCCGGCTCGTTCGCCGACCCGCAGGCCCGCGCCCGCGTCGCACGGGCGTCGCGGATCCTCGTCGAGGGACGTCACGACGCGGAACTCGTCGAGAAGGTCTGGGGCGCCGACCTCCGCATCGAGGGCGTCGTCGTCGAGTACCTGCAGGGCGTCGACCTGCTCGAGGACCTGCTCCGCGCCGAGCCGCCGAGTGCAGAGCGTCGCTACGGGGTCCTCGTCGACCATCTCGTCCCCGGCTCGAAGGAGACGCGGATCGCCGAGCAGATCCTCCGTGGGCCGCACGGCCCGCACCTGAAGATCGTCGGCCACCCCTACATCGACGTGTGGCAGTGCGTCACGCCGCGCGCCCTCGGCATCGCCGCCTGGCCCGAGGTCCCGCGGGGGATCGAGTGGAAGAAGGGCGTCAGCCGCGCCCTCGGCTGGCCGGCCGAGGACCAGACCGACATCGCCGAGAACTGGCAGCGCATCCTCGGCTCGGTCACGACTTTCCGCGACCTCGACCCCGCCCTTCTCGGTCGCGTCGAGGAACTCATCGATTTCGTGACCTCATGAGCGGGCGACGTCGAGGCAGGCCCGCGGGGACCCCGGACACCGCGGGATACCCTGGTCGCATGCCCGATCCCGACGCGCCCGAGTCCGCGCCGCGCTTCCGCGACAAGCCGGTCTCGTTCGTGCGTCGGAGCGGCCGGATGAGCGATGCGCAGGAGCGTGCCTGGGACGACCTCTCGAGCACATATCTGCTCGAGGTGGAACGGGATGCCGCGGCCACCAGCATCCGTCCCGGTTCGACGATCGACCCGGTAGCCGAGTTCGGTCGGGACGCGCCGCTCGTCGTCGAGATCGGCTCGGGTCAGGGGCACGCGATCGTGCACGCCGCCGGGCAGTCGCCGGAGCGCGACTTCATCGCGGTCGAGGTGTTCCGGGCGGGACTGGCCCGCACGATGCTCGATGCGGATCGGGAGGGTGTGCGGAACCTCCGACTCGTCGAGGCGAACGCGCCCGAGGTCCTCGAGCACCTGCTGCCTGAGGCATCCGTCGACGAGGTCTGGATCTTCTTCCCCGACCCGTGGCATAAGAACAAGCACAACAAGCGCCGCCTCATCGCGGACGGCTTCCCCGCGCTCGCGGCCCGCGCCCTGCGCGACGGCGGGACCTTGCGGCTGGCGACCGACTGGGAGGACTACGCGCTGCAGATGCGCGACGTGCTCGCGGATGCCGCCGACTTCGAGGCGTCGTTCGAGGGGGAGTGGGCCGACCGTTTCGACGGCCGCATCATGACCGCGTTCGAGCGGAAGGGCATCGCGAAGGGCCGGGACATCCGCGACCTGACCTACCGCCGCCGCTCGCGGTCGGCGTGATGGTGCGCGCGGCGACGGGGGCGCGACCGCTCGTCGACGTGCGCGTCGCGCCGGCGCTCCTCGTGTGCCTCGCGGCGCCCGCCTTCTTCGTGCTGCTGACGCCCTGGCTCGGCTGGCTGCTCCTGGCCGCGGGCCTCGCCGTCGCGGTGATCATCGAACGACGGGATGCCGCGGCATCCGGCCCGTCGATCACCCGCGACCTCTCGCTCATCGCCCTCGGCCTGCTGATCGTCAGTGTCATCCCGCTGAAGGCGGAGCTCGACAACGCGGCCATGATCCGGTTCACGCTCGCCCTCGGCGGGGCGGTGCTGGTGCCGTATCTGGTGTCGCGCTTCGTCTACCGCGACCACGCCATCCGGTTCCCGTGGCGGGGCGGCGGTCGCTGGACGGGGTGGCAGTGGGCGTGGCTCGTCGCCGTCCTCGTGCTCGGGTGGCTGCTGCTGCCGTTCTACTTCATCACCTCGGGCGTCTACGAGAACTGGCCCGTCGTCGACACCCCCGACCTCATCGCCCGCCTGTTCGTCGGCGTCGGGGCCGTCGGCATCTGGGACGAGCTGTTCTTCATCTGCACCTGCTTCGCACTGCTGCGGCGACACTTCGCGGATGCGACCGCGAACGTCTTCCAGGCGATCGTCTTCGTCTCGTTCCTGTGGGAGCTCGGCTACCGCGCGTGGGGGCCGGCGCTGACGATCCCGTTCGCCCTCCTGCAGGCGATCATCTTCCTACGGACGAAGTCCCTCGCGTACGTCGTGACGGTCCACCTGCTGTTCGACGCGGTCGTCTTCGCCGTCCTGGTCCACGCCCACAACCCGGGGCTGCTCGACGCGATCTTCCTGGTTCCCGCGCCCTGATCGCGTCGGCGCTCAGACCCTGATCGCGGGCGCGACGGTGCGCGACGAGGTCGCGAGCGCGACGCCCCACACGGCGAGTACGACCGCGGCGGTTCCACTCGCCACCATGAGCACGGAACCCCCGGGAGCGTGATCGCCACCGAACGCGTCGGCCAAGGCCATCCCCGGACCGAAGGACGCCACGAAGTATGCAGGCGCGCCGGCGGCGATGAGGGCGAGGTAGCCCGCGGCGACACCGGCGGTCGACGTGCGGCGCGCGACGACGGAGAGGACCAGGACGGCGACGGCGAGGGCCACCCCGATGGCGGCGAAGACCCAGGGTGCGGGCGTGAAGACCGACTCACCTCGCGTCGCGGCCTGCGAGCCGATTTCGGCGAGGGATGACCCGGGGACGGCGGCCAGCGGGTTCCAGACGCAGATCTGCAGCACGAGGACAACGGCGTACGCCGCGACGGCGGCCGTGCCGACGGCAGCGACGAGGGTACGGTGCGGTGACAGCGACATACGGCAAACCTGGCACATCCCCCGCGACGCCGCATCCGGCCTCCCAGACGACACGGCTGTCAAGCCCCGCGGGCGCGGCCCGCGCCGGTGCGAGCCTGACGCGGAGACGAAGGAGGGCCCCATGGCCACCGAGAAGGATCCGCACGCGACGCTCATCGACCTGCTGCCGAAGTTCCGCTTCGCGATGGTCACGACGATGAACGAGGAGGGGGCGCACGTCGCTCGCCCGTTGACGGTGCAGGACCGGGAGTTCGACGGAGACCTGTGGTTCATCGTCGGTCGCGACTCGTCGGTCGTGGCGCACGTCGCGGCGCGCCCCTCGGTCGGCGTCGCGCTGAGCACGAACGACGCCTGGGTGTCGCTCGCCGGCGACGCCGAGGTCGTGGACGACCTCGAGCGTCTGCGCGAGTACTGGTCGCCCGCCGTCGAGGCGTGGTTCCCCGACGGTCCGGAGGACCCGAACGTGACGCTCCTGAAGATCGACGCCGCGTCGGGGGAGTACTGGAGCAGCCCGGGCGGCGCGGTCGCCTCGATCATCAGCCTCGTCAAGTCGAAGGTGACGGGGGAGCCCTACGAGGGTCGCAACGACACTGTCGATCTCTGATCGGATGCGGCTGTCAAGGCCCTCTGCCCGCGGCGGCGGCCTGCGTACCGTCGTCCTCACGTGACCGACAGCGACCGGAAGGACCGCGATGAGCGACACGAACGGCTCGGACGAGCACAACACCCACGGTGTCCCCGACGACCAGTCCGAGGCGGACACCGCATCGGGCGGCTCGCCCGATGAGAACCCGCCGGTGACGACGGACGAGGACGGGACTCCCATCGAGAACCCCTCGGGCGGCTGAGCCTCCCGACGTCAGGACCGCCGTCGTGCGGGGACCTCGGTCCTCAGCGCGACGGCGGTTCCTCGTTCCGGCGGGCGCGGGTCGGTGGCCAACCGGGCGTGGGTTTCGACGTCGTATCGCTCATCGCCGTAGCGGAGCTTCTCGCGCTCGACACCCTCAGCGAGGTATCCCGCGGCATGCGCGACGCGGCAGGATGCCGGGTTGTTCACCCGGTGACCGAGTTCCAACCGGTGGAGCCCGGCGTCGAACGCCCACTCGCTGACGCGGACGAGAGCGCGGGCCGCGACCCCCTGCCCGCGGGCGGCGGGGGCGAGCCAGTACGACATCCACGCCGTCTGGTGGCGGAACTCGATGCCGGTGGCCGCGACGTTCCCGACCGCATGGCCGTCGACCTCGATCGCCCAGTTCTTCGCGGCGTCATCGAAGCGCAGGAAGCGCTCGATGAAGCTCCGCGCCGCAGAGGCATCGGTCAGGTCGGTGCCGCCGAACTGCGACGCGAGATCATGGCCGGCGCGAGCGGCACGGCTGAGGTCGTCGGCATCGTCGGGGGTCCAGGGGCGCAGGAGGATGGGCATCTCCGGCATCCTGCCAGCTGATCAGAAGTGCGAGAGCAGTGACGGGCCGAAGGCGACCGCGAGCGCGACGGGAACGATGAGCAGGCTCGTCGCCGCGATCCCGATCGCGAGGATGGTGCCGAGCACCGACAGCACGGCGGCGCGGGTCGTGGTTGCTCCGTGCGAGCGGGAGTGCGGGGTGGTCGAGAGTGTCGCGGTAGCCATGTCTCGACGCTACGAACCGGCGCGTTCGTCGGCATCAGCCCTGGGGTTCGAGGGCGTCATCCTTCGGGATGATGTTGCGTCGGCATGGCAGGATCGGGCCATGCCGACACCACTCGACATCGATGGGCTCGCCAACGTGAGAGAGCTGGGCGGCCTCGAACGGGGAGACGGCTCGCGCACCCCGACCGGAGCCTTCATCCGTGCGGAGACGCTCGACCGTGTGAGCGACGCGGGGTGGGATCGCCTGCGCGCTCACGGGGTGCGGACGGTCATCGACCTGCGCCGGCCCGAAGAGACGAGCGGCGAGGTTCCCGCCGACATCGTCCGTCACCAGGTCGATCTCGACGGTGACGAGCGCGACTTCTGGGCGTCCCGCGAGAGCGACGGTCAGTGGGGGACCCCGCTCTACTACGCGGACCACCTCGCGGAGCTGCCGCATCGGCTCGCCGGTGTCCTCGACGCGATCGCGCAGGCGCCTGACGGAGCGGTGCTGTTCCACTGCGGCGCCGGGTGGGATCGCACCGGCCTGGTCGCGGCGGTCCTCCTCAAGGCTGTCGGTGCGACCGAGGATGCCGCGGCAGGCGACTACCTCGCGTCGTTCGCCAACGCCCCGACGATGGCCGACCTCCACGCCCGCTCGTTCGAGGTCGACGAGCGCCGCGCCGTGCTGGCCCGCTTCGGTCACACCCCGGAATCGGCGTTCCGCGCCATGTGGCGTGGACTCGACCTCGACCCCTGGCTGCGCACTCACCTCGACGCTCGCGCCGTCGAGGTGGTGACGACCTGGCGCGGCACCGTCGCACCGGCACCGGACCTGTCCAGCGTCGATCGGTAGACTCGCAGCGGGCCACGACATGGCCCCCGGACGAGGGTTCAGTACCCGGTGAGCGACAAGACTGGCCAGGGGGTCAGTGATCGTGTCATGGATCGTTCTCATCATCGCCGGGGTCCTCGAAGCCGTGTGGGCGACGGCACTCGGCCGTTCCGAAGGCTTCACCAAGCTGTGGCCCACCGTCGTCTTCGCCGCGGCGCTCGTCGCCAGCATGGGCGGCCTCGCCTTCGCGCTTCGCGACATCCCGACCGGCACCGGCTATGCCGTCTGGGTCGGCATCGGCGCGACCCTCACCGTGGTCTGGGCGATGGTGACCGGGGCGGAATCGGTCTCCCTCGTGAAGGTATTGCTGGTCCTCGGCCTCGTCGCCTGCATCGTCGGACTGAAGCTCGTCTCGGACTGACGCCCCGAGCTGTCAACCCCGAGCGATCGCGCGGCGCGGGACGTTAGCGTCGGCTCCACGCAGACGACACCGACCACGGAGGACGACATGTCAGGCGACGAGCGCAGCACCGACGACAACGCCTACGAGGGGCCCGATGTGGAGCTCCCCACCCACGACGGCGCGGTGCCCGGCGGCATCCCGCCGTTCGGTCATCCTGTCGATCCCGACGCCGACGAGACCGACTGATCCGTACGCGGGAACGTCGAAGGGGACCCGGCTGATGCCGAGTCCCCTTCGATTCACTGTGCCCCCGGAGGGATTCGAACCCCCGACTTCTGGTACCGGAAACCAACGCTCTATCCCCTGAGCTACGGAGGCGTACCGATCGAGACTATCACCGGTGCGGCGGCCCTCGCGCCCACCGTCGACCCGTCGCATAGCCTGGCTGCATGACGTCTTCCGCGCCCGTCCCCGCCGCGCGGGCGCAGCTGATCGACCTGGTCGCATCGGTCGCGAGCGGCGCCCCGCAGCCCGGGTTCGAGGTCCTCCGCGGGATGCCGGCGGTGCCGGGAGCGCGGCCCGCCGCCGTCCTGATCCTCTTCGGCGTCCTCGACGACGTCCCTGCCGATCGCGAGCACCCGGGCGGCGCGATCTCCCGCGATCTGGACGTCCTCCTCCTCTCGCGTGCAGAGACCCTGCGCGCGCATCCCGGTCAGGTCGCGTTCCCGGGCGGACGCGTCGATCCCGGCGACGCCGACGTCATCGCGGCATCCCTCCGCGAAGCGCGGGAGGAGACCGGCCTGGACGTCGACGGCGTGGAGATCCTCGGCGCGCTCGACCCGATCCCGCTCGAGTTCTCCCGGCACCTCGTCACTCCGGTGCTCGCCTGGTGGCGTCGCCCGTCCGCCGTCGGCGTCGTCGACGAAGCCGAGTCGGCGGACGTGTTCCGCGCACCCGTCGCCGACCTGCTCGACCCCGCGCACCGCGGCGTGACCGTCATCAGGACCGATCGCGGGGAGTTCCGAGGCCCCGCCTTCCTCATCCCCACGGCGCGCGGCGAGAGGCTCGTGTGGGGGTTCACCGCGATGATCCTCGACGGCCTGTTCTCGCGCCTCGGGTGGACGGAGCCCTGGGACCGCGACCGGGTGATCCTCCTGCCGGATCAGAACGCGTAGTAGTTCGCGTAGTCCGTCAGCAGCAGATCGGTCGCGTCCTCGGGGACGAGGTAGGCGACCAGGCCGGTCACCTTCTCGCCTTCGTCGATCATCCCGGCATCCCGGAGGAGCGTCGTGTCGTCGTCACCCACCACGAAGGCGTTCGGATACACCGCGCCGTCGGGTGTGGCCAGGGCCAGGTCATAGGTCGGGAAGGTGGCGGAGACGCCGTACGGGTCGAGTCCGGTCACCGTCATCTCGACGAGGACGTACCGCTGCCCGTCGATCGCGGCGCCGTTGTACGAGTTCCACGACAGGACCTCGTTCGTTGCGTCGTCGTTGACGATCCGGATGTCGGCCGAGTACTCCTCGCCGATCGAGGACTCCGACACGTAGGGGAGCGGGAGGGGATCGTCGATCGAACCGGGACCGCTCTCGGGCGCGTAGGGCTGGATGCCGGGGGCCGAGGGAGACGCCTCGGGAAGGGGATCCGCGGTGCCGTAGTCGTCCTCGGAGGAGGAGGTCGCCGGGAACCAGATGAGCGCCGCGATGGAGAAGGTCACGAGCGCCGACCAGACGAGGGCGAGCCCCGACAGGACGGTCCCCGTCACCGACAGCCCCTTCGGCTGACGCCGCACGAGGGCCATGATCCCGAAGACCGATCCCGTGATCGCGACCAGGAGCCCGAAGAAGGGGATCCAGGCGAAGATCATCGCCGCGATGCCGATCGAGAGCGCGGCGATGGCCAGCCCCTGCTGCTTCGGCGGCGCATACGGCGCCATCGAATAGCCGGGATACCCCGAGTACACCGGAGGCGTGCCGGGCGCCGAGTTCGCGTACGGCGGGACAGCGGGCGGAGGCGCGGGCGCACCGGGAGCGGGGGAGGCGGGCAGGTAGGCGGGCGCCGCGTGCCAGGCCGATCCATCCCAGTAGCGCAGTTCGTTGCCGGCATGCGGTGCCGGGTACCAGCCGGCTGGCGTCGTCTCGCTCACGTCTTGATCCCCCTCGTCGATGCGAACGGAACGCGGACGGTGCCGCCTTCCACGTCGAGGGTACAAGCGCAAGGGGACGAGCATCTGCGGCCGTCCACCGTAGCGTCGGGGGTTGACGAAAGGAGCCTCCCATGGCAACCATCACGATCATCGGCGGACACGGAAAAGTCGGCCTGCTGCTCGCCCCTCTCCTCGTCGAAGCGGGGCACCAGGTGACCTCCGTCATCCGCAACCCCGACCACCGGGACGACGTCGAGCGGACGGGCGCGACCGCCCTCGTCGCCGATGTCGCGGCATCCGACACCGACGCCATCACCGAACTCCTCGCCGACAGCGACGCGGTCGTGTGGTCGGCGGGCGCGGGCGGCGGCTCGCCGGAGCGGACCTATGCGGTCGACCGGGATGCCGCGATCCGTTCCATCGACGCGGCGGTCGCCGCCGAGGCGCGCCGGTACGTCATGGTGTCGTACTTCGGCGCCGGACCCGACCACGGCGTCGACCCCTCCGACGACTTCTTCGCGTATGCGGAATCGAAGGCCGCGGCCGATGAGCACCTTCGCGGTGCGGACCTCGACTGGACGATCCTCGCCCCGTCCGCTCTGACGCTCGACGACCCCACCGGTCGGATCGACGCAGATGCCGACAAGGGCACGTCGGTGTCGCGGGCGGACGTCGCCGCCGTGATCGCCGCCGCCCTGGCCGATCCGACCACGATCGGCCGGACGATCTTGTTCAACAGCGGCGACCAGCCGATCGCCGACGCGATCCGGGCCTGAGCCGCCCGCGGTCAGGGGCCGACGGGTTCCGGTGCGTCGTCGCGGGTCGCACCGGCATCCGTCGTCGTACTGCGCTCGGTGAGGGCCGCGAACAGCTTCTCGGCGAGGTACTCGTGGCCCCGGTCGGAGGGGTGTTTGCGGCCCGCGCCGGTGTCGATCATCTCGAGGTAGTTCGCCGGGGTCAGCCACTGCTCCTGTAGGGGCGAGATGTACCACCAGTGGCGGGCGTCCGCGGCGGCCTCGAGGTCGGCGTCGATGCGCGCGGTCCCCTCGTCGACGGGGAACTCGTGGGGTGTCGGGCCGAAGATGACGATCTGCGCGCGGGGGTAGAGACGCTCGAAGGTGTCCCACGTGGCATCCACGGTCTCGCGGTACCCGCGCTCGCCCTGATGGCGGTCGTTGATGGACCCCTGGATGACGATGAGGTCGTAGTCCGCGGAGGGATCGAGCGCCTCGGCGCGGCGGCGGAAGTCCGGCCCGTCGTAGCCGGGCCTCATGTACCCCGATCCGCGGACGCCGTCGACCGTGACGTTCCAGCCGCTCAGCCAGCCCAGGCGATACGCGTAGCCCTCCGTCGGAAGGGTCGCCGCCGATCCGTACGTCCAGGAATCCCCGAACACGAGCACGCCGGCGTCGGCGGGGATGGACAGGGGCTCGACCTCGGCGACGGCGCCGACGGAGGTCGCTGCCTCCACGCTCGGCGTCGTGCGCCACGGTTGCCATGCGGCGAGAGCGACGATCGCCGCCACTCCGCCGGCGACGATGCTCAGCCCCCAGTTGCGCGCGCGACGGTCAGACCCCATGCGACGAGGGTAAGCGATCATCGGCGATGTCTGCACGACTGTTCACCTCGCCGACACATATCGTCCGCGTGCGAGGATTGCCCGGTGCAGCGTGTCGTCCGAGCCGAACTCGATCTCGACGTCGAAGGGGAGCTCGACCTCATCCTCTCGATCGCCGTGGCCGACGGCGTGCCGGTCGTCCACGAGGATCTCCGCCTCGAGCGGGACGGCCGCGAGCTCGTCCCGACGGTGATGACGGATGCCGCGGGCACACGCCTCCACCGCCTCCGGGTCGACGCGGGTCCGGTCCGGGTGTCCTACGACGCCCGCGTCGTGGGGAGAGCGGCGACGCAGCCCGCCAGCGCTCTCGACACCGCGGTCTACCTCCGCCCCAGCCGGTACGCGCCGTCGGACTCGGTGTTCGCGCAGGCGCGCCGCCAGTTCGGGGGGCTTCGGGGAACGGACCTCCTCGCCGCCGTCGAGGCGTTCGTCGCCGAGACCGTCACCTACTCGCCGGGGCTGTCGCTCGGCACGGACTCGGCCGTCACGACGCTTGCGAGCGGGACGGGCGTCTGCCGCGACTACGCGCACCTGGTGATCGCGCTCCTGCGGGCGATGGACGTGCCCGCCCGGTACGTCGCCTGCTACGCGCCCGGCCTCGTGCCGATGGACTTCCACGCGGTCGCGGAGGCGTGGATCGACGGGCGCTGGCTGGTCGTCGACGCCACACGACTGTCCAACCGTCGGGGCCTCGTCCGGATCTCGACGGGAAGGGATGCCGCCGACTGCGCGTTCCTCAGCTACTACGGCGCCAATCTGGGCCTCCGACGGATGTTCGTCGACGCACGCGTCGAAGCGGACGACGCGGACCCCGAGGCGGCATCCGATCCACTCCGGGACGATCGCGCGAGCCTCGTCGCGCTGGCCTGAGCGTCATGGGACATCGCCGCACGGTGGCTCGGGCCGTTCTGATGATTAGGGTGGGGCACAACACATGGGGGAGCTGAACGTGACAACCGCCGACGATGCGATCAGACGCGCCATCATCGAGGAGTACGGCGTGCTCGGGGGAGCCCCCGAGCCCGACCTGCAGGGCCTCGTCCAGTTGGCCGCCACGGTGTGCGGGGTCCCCACCGCCGTGATCAACATCATCGACGATCGCTTCCAGCATCAGATCGCTGCCGTCGGGATCGAGCCGGCTGTCTGCAGCCGTGAGGATTCGATGTGCGCCGTCGTGTTCCGCAAGCCGGGGCACACCGTCGTCAGCGACGCGGCTCTCGACGAGCGCTTCGCCGCCAACCCGTTCGTGACCGGTGAGGTCGCCAACGTGCGTTTCTACGCCTCGAGCCCCCTCATCACCCCGATGGGCGTCCCGATCGGCACCATCTGCATCTTCGATGACGTACCCCGCGAGATGCCGGAGGACGAGAGCGCCGCCCTCGCCCTCATCGCCCATCAGATCGTCGACGTCCTCGAGCTGCGCCGCCTGACCCGGGAACTCGGCGAGTCGAACGAGCAGCTCGAGAACTTCGCGGCACAGGTCGCGCACGACCTCCGGAACCCTCTCACGGCCCTGACCGGGTACATCGAGCTCGCCTCCGAGGTGCCCGAGGTCGCCGAGACCCCCGCGGCGTCTCGCGCACTCGCTCGCGCCGAGTCCGTCGCCGACCGCATGTCCGGCATGATCGCCCGTCTCCTCGACTACGCGAGCGTCGGCGGTGCGCCGATCCGCCGCACCGCGGTCGAGGTCGGTCCGCTGATCGCCTCGACGATGGACGACCTGAGGACCGCCGGCCTCGACAACGGCGCCGACGTGACGGTCGACGCATCCGTCCCCGTGCCCGCCGATCCGACCCTCCTCGGCGTCCTGCTGCAGAACCTCGTCGGCAACGCCGTGAAGTTCGCAGGCGCCGGCGGACGCGCGCCGACGATCACGGTGTCGGTCGGAACAGTGGCCGCGGGCACGCGGATCACGGTCGACGACAACGGCCCGGGCGTCCCGGTCGCCGAGCGGGACCTCGTGTTCGAGCCGCTCGAGCGAGGATCGAACGTCGACGTCCCCGGCTTCGGCATCGGCCTCGCCACGTGCAATCGGATCGTCCAGTCCCACGGCGGCCGCATGGGCATCGACGAGTCGCCCTCCGGCGGTGCCCGCGTCTGGGTGGTCCTGCCGTCGGCGTGAGGACCCCCTGAAACGTAGACTTGACGGGCTATGACTCCAGAAGCCCTCTCCGCAGCCCTTCTCGCCGTCGTCTCCCCGCTCGTGGAGGCGCGACGACCCGGCTCCGGTGAGGCTCTGACGCTCGCCGACTTCCCCGTCGAGCGCCCGAAGAACCGCGACCACGGCGATTGGGCGTCCAACGCCGCGCTGAAGCTGTCGAAGCAGGTCGGTGCGAACCCGCGCGAGTTCGCGGCCGAGGTCGCCGACGCGCTCGCCGCCGTCGACGGCATCGCCTCTGTCGAGGTCGCCGGCCCCGGGTTCATCAACATCCGACTGGATGCCGCCGCTGCCGGCGCGCTCGCGAAGACGATCGTCGAGGCGGGCACGGCCTTCGGGCACGGGCGCTCGCAAGAGGGCAATACGATCAACCTCGAGTTCGTCAGCGCGAACCCGACCGGTCCCATGCACATCGGGCACACGCGTTGGGCGGCTCTCGGCGACGCGATCGCCCGTCTGCTGCTCGCGAGCGGCGCGACCCTCGTCCGCGAGTTCTACATCAACGACGCCGGCGCGCAGATGGACCGGTTCGGTCGCTCGGTGCTCGCCCGCATGCAGGGCGAGCCGGCTCCCGAGGACGGCTACGCCGGGGCCTACATCGACGACCTCGCGGCGCGTGTCGCCGAGGCCGAGCCCGGCATCGCCGACCTGCCCGAGGACGCACGCGTGGCCGCGGCCCGCGACAAGGCCTACGAACTGCAGCTTGCGGAGCTCCAGGCATCCCTCGAGAAGTTCAACGTCCACTTCGACGTCTTCTTCAGCGAGCGGACGCTGCACGCGAAGAGCGCGGACGGTGGCCCGAGCCTCGTCGACGAGGCCGTCGACCGCCTGCGCGCGCAGGGTCA
The DNA here is from genome assembly GCF_058629135.1 of Microbacterium sp. MDV22-iso44. Taxonomy (NCBI): domain Bacteria; kingdom Bacillati; phylum Actinomycetota; class Actinomycetes; order Micrococcales; family Microbacteriaceae; genus Microbacterium; species Microbacterium sp. MDV22-iso44. The sequence goes on along the minus strand of NZ_JBZVWS010000001.1, from coordinate 1,063,574 downwards.
CGTCTTCGACGCCGACGGCGCCGTGTGGGTGCGCACCACCGACTTCGGCGACGACAAGGACCGCGTCATCCGCCGCTCGAACGGGGAGTACACGTACTTCGCCGCCGACGCCGCCTACTACCTGAACAAGGGCGACCGCGGTTTCGCGCACAAGATCTACCTGCTCGGCGCCGACCACCACGGTTACGTGCACCGCCTGAAGGCGCTCGCCGGCGCGGCCGGCGACGACCCCGAGAAGGACATCGAGGTGCTCATCGGGCAGCTCGTCTCCATCAACGGTGCGCGCCTCTCCAAGCGCGCCGGCAACATCATCGAGCTCGACGACCTGCGCGAATGGCTCGGGACCGACGCGTTGCGCTACTCGCTCGCGCGCTACCCGGCCGATTCGCCGCTCACGCTCGACCCCGAGATCCTGCAGAAGCGGACGAACGACAACCCGGTCTTCTACGTGCAGTACGCCCACGCGCGCACCCACAACGTGGCCCGGAACGCCGCCGATTCCGGCGTCGCGCGCGACGCGTTCGCTCCCGAGCTGCTCACGCACGAGACCGAGTCCGCGCTCCTGGGCGCGCTGCAGGAGTTCCCGCGCCTCGTCGCCTTCGCGGCGGAGCTGCGCGAACCGCACCGCATCGCCCGGTACCTCGAGGAGCTCGCGAGCCTCTACCACCGCTGGTACGACTCGTGCCGCGTCACCCCGCTCGGCGACGAGGAGGTCACGGACGTGCACCGCACGCGCCTGTGGCTGAACGACGCGACGGGTCAGGTCCTGCGCAACGGACTCGACCTGCTCGGCGTCAGCGCGCCCGAACGGATGTGACGTGGCGACCGTGACCGAGGTCCGGCCTGCTCGCCGTCGTCCCCGTCGAGGGGTCACCTGGGCGGTCGTCATCGTCCTCGCGGTCATCGGACTCCTCGTCGCGGCGGAGGTCGCGGCACGCATCGTCACGCCGCAGATCATCCGCGATCAGATCGTCCAGAACGTCGGCCTCCCGGCCGACCAGAAGATCGACGTCGACATCCCCGCGCCGCTCCTGCTGACTCTCGTCGTGGTCGGACAGTTGCCCGAGATCAGGCTGAGCGCTGACGATGTCGAGCTCAACGGCATCACGGCGGACGTCGACGTGACAGCGGACGACGTTCCGATGTACACCGGTGCCGATTGGTCGTCGGCGAACGCGACGGTCGTGTTGGATCAGGCTCAGACCCGCGCCCTGCTGTCGAAGGTGGACGGCTTCCCCGCGGAGTCGGTGACGCTCGATCCGCCCGACGTCGCCCTCGACACCGCGTTCCCGATCCTCGGCACGTCGGTCCCCGTGGGGGTGACCCTGTCGCCCGCCGCCCGCGACGGCCAGATCGTCCTGTCGCCCACGACGTTCCGTCTCGGCGGCGCAGATGTGTCGGCCGACGCGCTCCGCCAGCAGCTCGGTCCGCTCGTCGGCTCGATGCTGGAGGAGCTGCCGGTCTGCGTGTCTCAGTACCTGCCGAAGGCGATGACCCTCACGGGTGTCTCCGTCGCGGAGCGCGGGATCGTCGCGGACTTCGAGATCGACAGTGCCATCCTCCGCGACAAGGCCGCGCAGGAACCCGGTTCCTGCGACGGCGACCGCTAGCGTCACGGAGCCGGGGTGCTCCGCCCCGGTGCCCTAGACTGTGGGCACCGTCGGGGCGTGGCCACACCGCCCGACGTACCCGTTCCCACCCCGATTGGTGCCCCTGCGTGTCCACCACCTCCGACCGTCCCGCCGTGCCCGAGTGGCTGACTCAGCCGCATGACGCGAACGCGCTCGTCGAGGCCGTGTGGCCGGAGGGATCCGTCCGCGACGACGCCGGGGCGATCGTCTTCGGAGGAGTGTCCGCGGCGGACCTCGCCGAGCGGTTCGGCACCCCGCTGTACGTCGTCGACGAGGACCTCGTCCGCGCCCGCGCCCGCGAGGTGCTGACGGCGTTCCAGGATGCCGCGGCCCGCCACGGCGGCACGGCCCGGGTCTACTACGCGGGCAAGGCTCTGCTTACGACCGACGTCGTGCGCTGGGTCACCGCCGAGGGCCTCGGTGTCGACGTCGCCAGCGGCGGCGAGCTCGCCGTCGCGCTCGCGGCGGGAGCGGACCCCGCCCGCCTGGGTCTCCACGGCAACAACAAGCTGCTGCCCGAGATCAGCCGCGCGGTTCGGGTCGGCGTCGGCTCCATCGTCATCGACTCGCTCGTCGAGATCGAGCGGATCGCCGCCGAAGCCGAGTCCCAGGGGCGCGTCCAGACCGTCCTCATCCGCGTCAACAGCGGCGTGCACGCCGAGACCCATGACTTCCTGGCGACGGCCCACGAGGATCAGAAGTTCGGCTTCGCGCTGACGGATGCCGAGGTCGCCGTGGCCCGCATCCGAGAACTTCCGTCGCTGCGCTTCGCAGGACTGCACTGCCACATCGGCTCGCAGATCTTCGGGACTGCCGGCTTCGCCGAGTCCGCCGCTCGTGTCGTGGAGCTGCACGCTCGGCTCCGCGAGGGAGGCGACGTTCCCCTCCTGAATCTCGGCGGCGGCTTCGGCATCGCATATACGTCCAAGGACGACCCGACCCCGATCGCGGAGCTCGGCGACGGCATCGTCGCGGCGGTCGCGCGCGAGTGCGAGAGCCGCGGCATCCCGATGCCCGAGCTCGCCTTCGAGCCGGGCCGCACCATCGTCGGACGCGCCGGGGTGACCCTGTACCGGGTCGGCACGGTGAAGCCGGTGCGCGTCTCGGACGACCTCGAACGGCTCTACGTGAGCGTCGACGGCGGCATGAGCGACAACGCCCGCACAGCCCTGTACGGCGCGGACTACAGCGCGCGCATCGCGAGCCGCCGGAGCGACTCCGCCCCCGCTCTCACGCGCGTCGTGGGGCGCCACTGCGAGGCGGGCGACATCGTGGTGTCGGACGAGTACCTCCCCGGTGACGTCGAGCCCGGCGACCTCGTCGCCGTCGCGGCGACGGGCGCCTATTGCTTCTCGCTCGCGAGCAACTACAACTACCTGACCCGACCTCCCGTCGTGGCCGTGAGTGCCGGCACAGCTCGGCTGATCGTCCGCGGCGAGGACGAGAACGACCTGCTGGCGCGCGACCTCGGCGTCGCACCGGCATCCCGCACCTCCGAGGAGTCCGCATGATCGAACCCCGCCGCCTGCGCGTCGCGCTCCTGGGAGCCGGCGCCGTCGGATCCCAGGTCGCCCGGCTGCTGCTGACGCACGCCGACGAGCTCGCCGACCGAGCCGGAGCACCGCTCGACCTCGTCGGGATCGCCGTCCGCGATGTCGACGCCCCGCGCGAAGCGGACCTTCCCCGCGACCTGTTCACGACCGACGCCGACACCCTCATCGCGGGCGCCGACATCGTGATCGAGGTCACCGGGGGGCTCGAGCCCGCCCGCACCCGCATCCTCCACGCCCTCTCCTCCGGCGCCGACGTCGTCACGGCGAACAAGGCGCTCCTTGCGACCCACGGCAGCGAGATCTTCGACGCCGCCGACCAGGTCGGGGCCACCGTCGCCTACGAGGCGGCCGTCGCCGGCGCGATCCCGATCATCCGGCCGCTCCGCGACTCGCTCGCCGGCGACCGGGTGCGACGGATCATGGGCATCGTCAACGGCACGACGAACTACATCCTCGACCGCATGGACCGCGAAGGTCTCGGCTTCGACGAGGTGCTCGCCGAAGCGCAGCGGCTCGGCTACGCCGAGGCCGACCCGACGGCGGATGTCGAGGCGTACGACGCCGCGCAGAAGGCGGCGATCCTCGCGAGCCTCGCCTTCCACACGACCGTGCCGCTCGACGCCGTGCACCGCGAAGGCATCACGGCCGTGGATGCCGGCGTCATCGAGGCCGCCCGCAAGGCCGGCTACGTCGTCAAGCTCCTGGCCGTGTGCGAACGTCTCGTCGACCAGCCCGACGCCGCGCCGCACGGCGAGGCGATCTCGGTCCGCGTCTACCCCGCTCTGGTTCCCCGCGAGCACCCCCTCGCCTCGGTGCACGGCGCGAACAACGCCGTGTTCGTCGAGGCCGAGGCCGCCGGCGACCTGATGTTCTACGGCGCGGGTGCCGGGGGAGTGCAGACCGCGTCCGCCGTCCTCGGCGACGTCGTCTCGGCTGCGCGGCGCCACGTCGCGGGCGGACCCGGAGTCGGCGAGTCGACGCGCGGCGGCCTGCCGATCGTGCCGATCGGCCGCATCCGGACGAGCTGCCAGATCACGCTCGAAGTCGATGACCGGCCGGGTGTGCTCGCCACCGTCGCCGGCATCCTCAGCGACGGGAACGTGTCCATCGCGACCGTCGAACAGACCACCTCGGGCGGCGCCGTCGCCCAGGACAGCGGGGATGCCGTCGCGCACCTCGTCATCGGAACCCACACGGCCCGGGAGCAGGACCTGGCCGACACCGTCGAGCGCCTCGCTGCCACCAGCGCGGTGCGTCGGGTGGTCTCGGTCCTGCGGGTAGAAGGAGACTGACATGGCACACGTCTGGCGCGGAGTCCTCCGCGAGTACGCCGATCGACTGGGCGTCACCGACGCCTCGACCGTCGTGACGCTCGGCGAGGGCGGCACCCCGCTCATCCCGGCGGCGTCGCTGTCGCGCATCACCGGAGCCGATGTCTACATCAAGTTCGAGGGCATGAACCCGACGGGCTCGTTCAAGGACCGCGGCATGACCGTCGCCCTCTCCCGTGCCGTCGAGCACGGAGCCGAGGCCGTCATCTGCGCGTCGACCGGCAACACCTCGGCATCCGCGGCCGCCTACGCCGCGCACGCCGGCATCACGGCCGCCGTCCTCGTCCCCGAGGGCAAGATCGCCATGGGCAAGCTCAGCCAGGCCGTCGCCCACGGCGGCCAGCTCATCCAGATCCGCGGCAACTTCGACGACTGCCTTGAGATCGCGCGCGAGCTCGCCGGCGGGTACAAGGTGCACCTCGTCAACTCGGTCAACCCCGACCGCATCGAGGGACAGAAGACGGCCGCCTACGAGGTCGTCAGCCAGCTCGACGACGCCCCGGACTTCCACTTCATCCCCGTCGGCAACGCCGGCAACTACACCGCCTACTCGCGCGGCTACCGCGAAGAGGCCGAGCGAGGCATCGCGACGCGCGTGCCCCGCATGTTCGGCTTCCAGGCCGAGGGCTCCGCGCCGCTCGTGCGCGGCGAGGTCGTGAAGAACCCCGAGACGATCGCCTCGGCCATCCGCATCGGCAACCCCGCGTCGTGGGACCTCGCCCTCGAAGCCCGCGCAGCCACCGACGGCTGGTTCGGCGCGATCGACGACGAGCGCATCCTCGCGGCGCAGAAGCTCCTCGCCGGCACCGTCGGCGTCTTCGTCGAGCCGGCGTCGGCGATCAGCGTCGCCGGTCTGCTCGACCGTGCCGAGGCGGGTGTCATCCCGAACGGCGCCAAGGTCGTCCTCACCGTCACCGGCCACGGCCTGAAGGACCCGCAGTGGGCGCTCCGCAACCCCGACGGCTCGCAGGTCGAGCCCATCGTCGTGGACGCGGCGACCAGCGAGGTGGCCTCCGCGCTCGACCTCACCCGCGTGGCGGGATGACGCTCGCGGGGCGCTCCGTCGCCGTTCGCGTCCCCGCGACGAGCGCCAACCTCGGGCCCGGCTTCGACACGCTCGGTCTCGCCCTGAGCGTCCATGACGAACTCGTCGTGACCGCGCTCGACGGTCCGGGCCTCGAGATCGAGGTTTCGGGGGAGGGGGCCGCCGACGTTCCGACGGATGCCTCGCACCTCGTGGTCCGCTCGATGGCGTACGCGTTCGAGGCGGCCGGTCGGCCGATGCCCGGCATCCGTCTGCGCGCGCACAACGTGATCCCGCACGGCCGCGGCATGGGATCCTCCGGTGCAGCCGTCGTGGCGGGACTGCTCGCGGCGCAGGGACTGCTCGAGGGCGACGTCACCCTCGGCCCCGAGACCCTCTTGCGCCTGGCGACCGAGCTCGAGGGGCACCCCGACAACGTGGCGCCCGCTCTGTTCGGCGGGCTGACGATCGCGTGGATGGACTCCACGGGGCCGCAGCACAAGAAGCTGGCCGTCCACCGCGGGGTCTCACCGCTCGTCTTCGTCCCCGAGTTCACGATGTCGACCTCGGTCGCGCGCGGTCTCGCGCCGCTCCACGTCACGCGCGAGGACGCCGTCTTCAACGTGTCGCGGTCGGCCCTGCTCATCGCGGCGCTGACGCAGAGCCCCGAACTGCTCATGGCGGCGACGGAGGACAAGCTCCACCAGTCGTACCGGGCGCAGGCGATGCCCGCGACGGATGCACTCGTGCAGGGCCTGCGTGCCGCCGGGTTCGCCGCCGTCGTCTCGGGCGCAGGACCCAGCGTCCTCGTCCTCGCCGACGGGCCGGGTCGACGACTCGAAGCGGTCGATTTCGCCGCCACGTCGACGGACACGCCATGGAAACCCTTGCTGCTGGCCGTCGATGTGCGGGGTGGTACAGTGAGGGACCATACGGAGGATGCCACGTAATCACGTGAATCTGCCCTCCACTCGCAATCTGCGAACCACCGCACACCCCTCCTGACGGGCCTGCGCAACTCTGTGCCTGCGCGAACACCCCGCTGAGGATTCGGATCCGTCGTGGACGGAACCACCTGCGGTTATGACTTTCCACATCTGAAAGGGAGAACTCGTGGAGTCCATCTCCGAGATCCAGACCGGCGACGACGTCGCCACCGGCGGCGCTGCCGCCGACGAGACCACCACGGCCGCCGCGCAGGACGCGACGACGGATGCCGCTGCGGACACCGCCGACTCGACTGCCGTCGAAGCCGCGCCCGCCGCGGACGAGGCGACCGAGCCGTCCACCGACGAGGCCGCCGCGCCCGCCGAGGAGCCCGTGCAGGCGAAGCGCCCCGCACGGAGGACCTCCGCGAAGAAGGCCGCTGCTGCAGCCGAGCCCGTCGCAGACGAGGCCGTCGCAGACGAGACCGTCGGCCAGGACGCTGCACCCGCAGTCGAGGCATCCGCTGACGAGAAGCCGGCCGACGAGAAGCCGGCGAAGGCGCCGCGCAAGCGTGCGCCGCGTCGTGCCAAGAGCGGTGACGCTCCTGCCGCCGAGGCAGCGCCTGCCGCCGACGCCGCTGCTGCCGCCGACGCTCCGGCAGCCGCTGACGCCACGCCGGCGGACGCTCCGGTGACCGAGACCAGCGCCGCCCCGGCCGCAGCCGAGGCACCCGCCGAGCCGGCATCCGACGACGCGAACGCGTCCGCATCGAGCGACGCGAACACCGCGGCATCCGGAGACGACTCCGAGGGCTCCAGCGAGGGGACCGGCCGCAGCCGGTCGCGCAGCCGCAGCCGCAGCCGCAACCGCAACAAGGGCGAGAACGGCCAGAACGGCAACCAGGGCGGCAACGGCCAGGGCGGCAACGCTCAAAACGGCAACGCTCAGAACGCGCCGGCCGACAAGCCCGCCGCCGAGTCGGTCTCCGACGACGAGCAGGGCCAGGGCCGCGGCCGCCAGCGCAACAAGCGCCGCGGGCAGTCCACGGGGGACGAGTTCGACACCGAGATCGGCGAGGACGACGTCCTCATCCCGATCGCCGGCATCCTCGACGTCCTCGACAACTACGCCTTCGTCCGCACCACGGGTTACCTGCCCGGGCAGAGCGACGTCTACGTCTCGCTCGGCCAGGTCAAGAAGTACAACCTGCGCAAGGGCGACGCGGTCGTCGGCGCGATCAAGCAGCCCCGCGAGGGTGAGCAGTCGAGCCGCCAGAAGTACAACGCGCTCGTCAAGGTCGACGCCGTCAACGGCCTGTCGGTCGAGGACGCCGCCACGCGTGTCGAGTTCGGCAAGCTGACCCCGCTCTACCCGCAGGAGCGCCTGCGCCTCGAGACCGCGCCCGAGAAGCTGACGCAGCGCATCATCGACCTCGTCGCTCCCATCGGCAAGGGCCAGCGCGGCCTCATCGTCGCGCCTCCCAAGGCCGGTAAGACGATCGTCCTGCAGCAGATCGCCAACGCGATCGCGACGAACAACCCCGAGGTCCACCTCATGGTCGTCCTCGTCGACGAGCGTCCCGAAGAGGTCACCGACATGCAGCGGACGGTCAAGGGCGAGGTCATCGCCTCGACCTTCGACCGCCCCGCCGAGGACCACACGACGGTCGCGGAGCTCGCCATCGAGCGTGCGAAGCGTCTCGTCGAGCTCGGTCGCGACGTCGTCGTCCTCCTCGACTCGATCACGCGCCTCGGCCGCGCCTATAACATCTCGGCGCCCACCTCGGGTCGCGTGCTCACCGGTGGTGTCGACGCCTCGGCGCTCTACCCGCCCAAGCGCTTCTTCGGCGCGGCGCGCAACATCGAGAACGGCGGATCGCTCACGATCCTCGCCACGGCTCTCGTCGAGACCGGCTCCAAGATGGACGACGTCATCTTCGAGGAGTTCAAGGGCACCGGCAACAGCGAGCTGCGCCTGTCGCGTCAGCTCGCCGACAAGCGGATCTTCCCCGCCGTCGACGTCAACGCGTCGAGCACCCGTCGAGAGGAGATGCTCCTCTCGGCCGACGAGGTCAAGATCACGTGGAAGCTGCGTCGCGCCCTCGCCGGCCTCGACCAGCAGCAGGCCCTCGAGGTCGTCCTCGGCAAGCTGAAGGAGACGACGTCGAACGTCGAGTTCCTCGTGCAGATGCAGAAGTCGATGCCGGCCCCCGCCGCCGGCGGCCACGCGCACGAGAACAGCATCCGCTGAGCCTCGAGCCGTGTTCGAATCCGTCCAGACGCTGATCGACGAGCACCGCGCGGTCCAGGAGGAACTCTCCGACCCCGCGGTGCACGCCGACGCGTCGCGTGCCAAGCGCGTCAACCGGCGGTACGCGGAGCTCTCCCGCATCGTCGCCGCGTACGACGCGTGGCACGGTGCGGAGGAGGACCTCGCCGCCGCGCGGGAGCTGGCCAAGGAGGACGACGCGTTCGCCGAGGAGGTCCCGGCGCTCGAGCAGCGCCTGGCCGAGACGCAGGAGAAGCTCCGGCGCCTGCTGATCCCGCGCGACCCCGACGACGCCCGCGACGTGATCCTCGAGATCAAGGCGGGCGAGGGCGGTGCCGAGTCGGCGCTGTTCGCGGCGGACCTCCTTCGCATGTACCTGCAGTACGCGGCATCCCGCGGCTGGAAGACCGAGCTCCTCGAACGCAACGAATCGGACCTCGGCGGGTACAAAGACGTCCAGATCGCGATCAAGGGCTCGTCCAGCGACCCGGCGCAGGGCGTCTGGGCGCACCTGAAGTACGAGGGCGGCGTGCACCGCGTGCAACGCGTGCCCGCGACCGAGTCGCAGGGGCGCATCCACACCTCGACGACCGGTGTTCTCGTGTTCCCCGAGGTCGACGAGCCCGAAGAGGTCCAGATCGATCCGAACGACCTCAAGATCGACGTCTTCCGCTCGTCCGGACCGGGTGGGCAGTCGGTCAACACGACGGACTCCGCCGTCCGCATCACGCACGTGCCGACCGGCATCGTCGTCTCGATGCAGAACGAGAAGAGCCAGCTGCAGAACCGCGAAGCCGGTATGCGCGTCCTCCGCGCACGCCTGCTCGCCAAGCAGCAGGAGGAGCGGGATGCCGCGGCCTCCGATGCGCGCAGATCGCAGATCCGCGGCATGGATCGCTCCGAGCGGATCCGCACCTACAACTTCCCCGAGAACCGCATCGCGGATCACCGCACCGGGTACAAGGCCTACAACCTCGACCAGGTGATGGACGGCGCGCTCGGCCCCCTCATCGATTCCGCGATCGCCGCGGACGAAGAGGCGCAGCTGGCCGCGGTCGGCTCGGAGGCCTGAGCCGGGTCAGATGTGGTACTCGGGCGCCATGAGGATCGCCCGGGTGTCCTCGTTCGCCGTGCGCCGACGCGCGCGCGCCGGTACGCCCACCAGGACGGAGTCCGCGGGGGCATCCTTCGTCACGACGGCGTTCGCCCCGATCACCGAGTGCGCCCCGATCACGATCGGCCCGAGGATCTTCGCGCCCGCGCCGACGGCGACGCCGTCCTCGAGGGTGGGATGCCGCTTGCCGCCGTCCCGGGTCCGGCCGCCCAGAGTCACCCCGTGGTAGAGCATGACGTCGTCCCCGACTTCGGCGGTCTCGCCGATGACGACACCCATGCCGTGATCGATGAAGAACCGTCGCCCGATGGTTGCCCCCGGGTGGATCTCGATCCCGGTCAGCCAGCGGGACACCTGCGAGAGTGCGCGCGCCGGGAACCGCCTGCCGCGCCGCCACAGCGCGTGCGCGACCCGGTGACTCCACACGGCGTGGAGTCCCGGGTAGAGCAGTGCGATCTCGGCGCCGCCGCGGGCCGCGGGGTCGCGCAGCTTCGCGGAGGCCACGTCCTCACGGACGGACCGCGCCGCTGCGGCGACGCTGCGGACGAACGAGGGGGCGGTGCGGGGCACGGCGGACCTTCCGGGTGTCGGCGTGCGGGTCAGTCGCGGAACTCCTCGAAGAGCGCGGTCGACAGGTACCGCTCGCCGAACGAGGGGATGATGACGACGATGTTCTTGCCCTCGGCCTCGGGGCGGGCCGCGACCTGAAGCGCGGCCCAGATGGCGGCACCGGACGAGATGCCGACGAGGATGCCTTCGGTCGTCGCGACCTTCTTCGCGGTCTCGATCGCGTCGTCGAACGTGACGTCCTGGACCTCGTCGATGACGCCCTGGTCCAGGATCGGGGGGATGAAGTTCGGGCCGATGCCCTGGATCTTGTGGGGACCGGGCTTGCCCTCGGTCAGCAGCGGCGAGTCCTTGGGCTCGACGGCGACGACCTTCGCGGACGGCACCCGCTCCTTGAGCACCTGACCGACACCGGTGATGGTGCCGCCCGTGCCGATGCCGGCGACGAAGTAGTCGACGGCGCCGTCGGTGTCGCGGAGGATCTCCTCGGCGGTCGTCTTCCGGTGGATCTCGACGTTGGCCTGGTTGGCGAACTGCTTGGCGAGCACGGCGCCCGGGGTCTCGGCGGCGATGCGCTCGGCTTCGCCGACCGCGCCCTTCATGCCGAGGGAGGGGTCGGTGAGAACGAGCTCGGCGCCGTAGGCGCGCAGCAGCATCCGGCGCTCGACCGACATCGACGAGGGCATCGTCAGGATGACCTTGTACCCGCGGGCTGCGCCGACCATCGCCAGGGCGATGCCGGTGTTACCGCTCGTGCCTTCGACGATCGTGCCGCCGGGCTTCAGCTCGCCCGAGGCCTCGGCGGCGTCGACGATGGCGATGCCGAGGCGGTCCTTGACCGAGGATGCCGGGTTGTAGAACTCGAGCTTGGCCAGGATGGTCCCGGGCAGGCCCTCCGATACGCGGTTCAGTCGGACCAGGGGAGTGTTGCCGAATGCGCTGGTGATGTCGGAGTGGATGCCGGTCATGGGATGCCTTCCGTGCGGATGGAGATCTGGGTCGCGGTTCAGGTGCCCGCGATGCGTCCCCCAGCCTAAGGCGCGCCTGCGGCCGGTGGCCCTGTGTGACGATGCGGCGCGCGGTATCCTGGGCTTTCCCATGTCGACTTCACGGATCTCCGACGCGCCCGCCGGCAGCGACCTCGCACCCCTCGTCCGCACCGCGGCGGCGCGCCTCGCCGCCGCGGGCGTCCCGTCGGCCGATGTGGACGCCGAACTCCTCGCGGCCCATGTCGTCGGGCTCGGCCGTGGCGAGCTGGCTGCCGCGATGATGCGGGGCGATCGGATGCCGGAGCTCGAGGCGACGCGTTTCGCCGAGTTCGTCGAACGCCGCGCGGCGCGCGAACCCCTTCAGCACCTCACCGGCCGGGCGCCGTTCCGGCACATGGAGCTGCGGGTCGGTCCCGGCGTGTTCGTCCCGCGTCCCGAGACCGAGATGGTCGCCCAGCTCGCGATCGACGCGCTCCGCGAGGCTCCCGGCCCGGAGCCCGTCGCGGTCGACCTGGGGACGGGAAGCGGAGCCCTCGCCCTGGCCTTGGCCACCGAGGTGCCGCACGCGCGCGTGCACGCCGCCGAGAACTCGGTCGAGGCGTTCATCTGGGCCAAGGAGAACTTCGCGGAGCAGGCACCGCACGCCCGGCTCGCCTTCATCGACCTCGCCGACGCCTTCCCCGAGCTCGACGGCACCGTCTCGGTCGTCGTCTCGAATCCTCCGTACGTTCCCGACGACGCCGTCCCGCGCGACCCCGAGGTCCGCTTCTGGGATCCGCCCGCGGCCCTCTACGGCGGCGCCGACGGTCTGGACGTCGTCCGCGTCCTCTCGGGCGTCGCGTTGCGCCTGCTGCACCCCGGCGGCACCCTCGTGATCGAGCACGGCGAGTGGCAGGGGCCCGGCATCCGCGAGATCCTGACCGCCGACGGGTGGCGCGGCGCCGCCACCCACCCCGACCTCACCCTGCGCGACCGCGCGACGACCGCCCTCCGCCCCTGACCTCGACCACGTCCCTCTGACGCCCTCCTCCCGTGTTCTCGCAGGTGCAGGAGGGGCGCGCCTCGTAGAATGCTGCGGATATGTCTCCCGTTCTCGACTGCCGTGACGCCGACCAGCTGCTGCCCGCTCTCCGCCAGGCACGGCAAGCGATCGGCCGCGGCGAACTCATCGTGATGCCGACCGACACCGTCTACGGTGTGGCCGCGGACGCTTTCAACGCGTCGGCGGTGGCTCGCCTTCTCGCCGCGAAGGGTCGCGGGCGGCAGTCGCCGCCCCCCGTCCTCGTCTCGGGACCCGACACGATGCGCGCCCTCGTAGCCGAGGTCCCCGAACCCGTCGAGCGTCTCGTCGAGCGTTTCTGGCCGGGCGGGCTCACGATCGTGCTCCCGGCTCAGCCGTCGCTGCGGTGGGACCTGGGCGAGACGCGCGGCACCGTCGCGGTGCGCATGCCGAACGACCGTTTCGCCCTCGAGCTCCTCGAGGAGACCGGCCCGCTCGCGGTGTCGAGCGCGAACCTGACGGGCAAGCCCGCCGCGCTCGGGATCGACTCGGCCGTGCAGATGCTCCGCGACAGCGTCTCGGTGTACCTCGACGGCGGCCTCGTCGAGACCGGCGTCGCCTCGACGATCATCGATGCGACCGGCCTCGTCGGTCGAGACCGACGCCCGGTGACGGTCCTCCGCGACGGCGCCGTTTCGCGCCAGGACCTCCGCGACGTCCTCGGCGACCTCCTCGAGCCCGATCCGGTCGACCCCGAAGAATCCGACGCCGCGTGAGGGACTACCTGCTCGCGTTCGTCATCACCGGCGCCCTCACCTTCGTCTTCTCGTGGGTCGTGTGGCGCGTGGCGATGAGATTCGGGCTCCACCCGGCGATCCGCGAGCGGGACGTGCACAAGACCCCGACGCCGCGGCTGGGCGGCGTGGCGATGTTCATCGGGATGCTCGGCTTCTTCGTCCTGTCCTCGCAGCTCCCCGCCTTCGCGATCGTCTGGCAGGAGCCGTCGATGGTGTGGTCGCTCCTCGGGGCCGCCGCGCTCATGGTCGTGGTGGGTGTCGCCGACGACCTCTGGGACCTCGACTGGATGATCAAGCTCGGCGCCCAGTTCGTCGCCGCCTGGATCGTCGTGTTCCTCGGCGGCATCCAGATCTTCTATCTGCCCTTCGGTCAGCAGGTCGTCGTGTCGAGCTGGGTGAGCATCAGCCTGTCGATCCTCCTGATCGTGATCGTCATGAACGCGGTCAACTTCATCGACGGTCTCGACGGCCTCGTCGCCGGTGTCTGCCTCATCGCCAACGCGGTGTTTTTCGCCTACTCCGCCATGCTCGTGCGCGATTTCGACAACAGCGAGCAGAGCAACACGGGTGTGTTCATCGCCATCGTGCTGCTCGGCATGTGCGCGGGCTTCCTCCCGTTCAACTGGAACCCGGCGCGGATGTTCATGGGGGATGCCGGTGCGCTGCTGCTTGGGCTCATGATGGCGTCGTCCGCGATCGTCGTGACGGGCAATCTGCCGCCGAACCTGCTGAGCGACAACGATCTCTTCGGCCGCTCGCAGCTGCTCGGTGCTTTCATCCCCGTCATCCTCCCCGTGGTCATCGTGCTGCTCCCTCTCGTCGACTTCGGTCTCGCCGTCGTCCGCCGCATGGCGCAGGGCAAGTCCCCGTTCTCGCCCGACCGCAAGCACCTCCATCACCGGATGCTCGACATGGGTCACACCGACCGCAACGCCGTGTTCGTGTTCTACGCATGGACCGCGGTCGTCTCCCTCTCCGTCCTCCTGATGTACATCGGCACGACGAAGGGGTGGCCGGGGCGGTACTGGCCCGGTGTCGCCTTCCTGATCATCGGATGCGTCGCGTGCGTCCTCGTCACCCTTCCCCCCGCGCGCCGTGCCCGTCCGGTCGCGCCCGAGCGAAAGGCCCTCTCATGAGCGCCCTGTCCTCCACCCGCATGCTCCGCACCGCTCTGGTGTGGTCGGGCATCGTCACCCTGGTCCTCGCCGTCGTCGGGGGAGTCGTGGGTCTGCTCGTGGCAGGCGTCTCGGGACTGTCGAGCGCGCTTGTGGCGGTCCTCATGGCGGCCGTGTTCCTCGCCTTCACGATCGTCTCGATCCTCATCGCCAACCGCTTCTACGGCGACCCGCTGTTCGTCCCGATCTTCTTCGGGTCGGTCATGGGCGGATGGATCCTGAAGTTCGTCGTCTTCCTCGTGGTGCTCTTCGTCCTCCGCGACCAGCCCTGGCTCACGCCGATGGTGTTCCTCATCTCCCTGATCGTGAGCATCATCGCCTCGCTCGTCGTCGACGTCGTCGTCATGATGCGCATGCGGATGCCGGCAGTCAGTGACACGACGCTGCCCACCGCCGCAGAGGTCGAGGCCGCAGAGGTGGAGGCGGGGGAGCGTCGGCACGGGGACACCAGCACCCCAGAGGCCTGATAGGCTGTTTCCGAGCCCGCCTGAACCCCGACGGGAACGCCTGCGGAGTCAGCTCACCGACCATCGTCGCCCGATCAATAGATCGACGCCCCGAAGCTGGAGCCAGCGCTGTTTACTCAAGCTGCGACCCTGATCGCTACTGCCGCCGAAGACGCCCCTGACGAGTTCCATGGACCGTCGATCTCGGAGTTCTTCCCCGATGCGGTCTTCTCGATCGGCCCCCTCGTCGTCAACCGGATCCACCTCATCCAGATCCTCGCGACGATCGCCATCGTCCTGATCTTCTGGCTCGGCACCCGCCGCATGACGGTCGTCCCCGGCCGCTTCCAGAGCGTCGTCGAGATGGGCCTGGACTTCGTCCGGGTCAACATCGCCGAAGACCTGCTCGGCAAGAAGGACGGACGCCGGTTCCTGCCGATCCTCACCACGATCTTCTTCATGGTGCTGTTCATGAACATCACGGGTGTCATCCCGTTCCTGAACATCGCAGGCTCGTCGATCGTCGCAGTGCCCCTCCTCCTCGCGCTCGTCGCGTACGTCACCTTCATCTACGCCGGTATCAAGGCGAGCCCCGGGAACTTCTTCCGCAACTCGCTGATGCCTCCCGGGCTGCCCTGGTTCCTCTACATCCTGATCATCCCGCTTGAGTTCCTCTCGACGTTCATCATCCGGCCCGTCACGCTGACGCTCCGACTGCTGATGAACATGATCGTCGGGCACCTCATGCTCGTCCTGTTCTTCGCAGCGACGCAGTTCTTCCTCATCACCCTGGGCGGCTGGTTCTCGGCGCTCGCGGCCGGAACGCTCGCGTTCGGGTTCGCCTTCACGATCTTCGAGATCTTCGTCGCCTTCCTCCAGGCATACGTCTTCGCCATCCTCACCGCGGTCTACATCCAGCTCGCGGTGGCAGAAGAGCACTAAGCGGTCCGGCGCACGCCGAGCCATCCAACCGAAAGGAAACACCTCCGTGGACGCAACTACGGTTCTCGCCGCCCTCGAGGGCAACGTCGCGACGATGGGTTACGGCCTCGCCGCCATCGGCCCCGCCATCGGTGTGGGCATCGTCGTCGGCAAGACGATCGAGGGCGTGGCCCGTCAGCCCGAGCTGGCCGGTCGCCTGCAGGTCCTGATGTTCATCGGTATCGCCTTCACCGAGGCGCTCGCCTTCATCGGCATCGCGACCTACTTCATCTTCCAGTAAACCGCGACTCAGATCACTAAGGAGACAGGATGCTGAACGCTCTTGTCGCGTACGCAGCCGAAGAGGGCGGGTCTCACAACCCGCTGATCCCGGCTTGGTACGACATCATCTGGTCCGGGGTCTGCTTCGTCGTGATCCTGTTCGTCTTCTGGCGGGTCGCCCTCCCGAAGATGCAGGTCCTGCTCGACCAGCGCGCCGCTGCCATCGAGGGCAACATCGCGAAGGCCGACGAGGCTCAGCGCAAGGCGGAAGCCGCCCTCGAGGAGTACACGGCCCAGCTGGCCGAGGCTCGCAAGGAGGCCGGCGAGATCCGCGAGACCGCCCGTGAGGACGGTAAGAAGATCGTCGCCGAGGCCAAGGACAACGCGTCGGCCGAGGCCGCACGCCTGACCTCCGCTGCGCACCACCAGATCGAGGCCGAGCGCCAGACCGCGCTCGTCTCGCTGCGGAGCGAAGTGGGCACCCTCGCCCTCGACCTCGCCGGTGGTGTCATCGGCGAGACGCTGTCCGACGACGCCAAGGCCAAGGCCGTGGTCGACCGCTTCCTGGCCGACCTCGAATCCTCCGAGAAGGCAGCGAAGTAATGGGCAGCGCGACCACTCAAGCCCTCGCGGCGACGACGTCGGCCCTCACGGCCGCGCCGGGCGTCGACCTCGGTGTCGCCCGCGAGCTCTTCGCCGCGGTGCGCACCCTGGCCGGCTCGTCGCAGATGAGCGGCGCGCTCTCGGATGCCTCGGTGCCCGCCGAAGCTCGACGTGCGCTCGTCTCGCGCGTCTTCGGCGGGTACTCGGCTGCGACCGGGTCGGTCCTCGACGCGGCCGTCGCCGAGCGCTGGTCGTCGTCGGCGGACCTGATCTCGGGGATCGAGGAGGCCGGCGTCCGCGCCGCCGCCATGGCCGAGCCGCAGGTCGACGTCGAGGCCGAGCTCTTCTCCGTGGCGCGCACGATCGCCGCCAACCCCGAGCTCGAGCTCGCGCTGGGCAGCCGGCTCGGTGACGCATCCGCCAAGGGCGCGCTCATCGAGAGCCTGCTGAACGGCCGCGCAGCCGCATCGACGGTTGCGATCGTGTCGTCTCTCGTCCAGGTACCGCGGGAACGACGCGTCCGCTCGATGCTCAGCCGTGCGCTGCGTGTCGTCGCGGACCAGCGCGGTCGCGCCGTGGCCACCGTCTTCGCGGCCGCGGACCTCACCGACGAGCAGACGTCCCGCCTCCAGCGCACCCTCGCGGCGCGCTACGGCACCGAGGTCTCGCTGAACGTCGTCCTCGACCCCACGGTCGTCGGCGGTGTCCGTATCGAGATCGGCGACGACGTGATCGACGCCACCGTCTCGTCCCGACTGGGCGACCTCCGCCAGCGTCTGGCGGGCTGACTCTTCCCGCTCCACCGAGGAGCGGACCCGGCAGGCCAGGTGCCCGCCACAAGACCTCACTAAGAAGGAAGACCATGGCAGAACTGTCCATCAGCCCCGACGTCATCCGTGACGCGCTGAAAGACTTCGTCGCCGCCTACGAGCCCACCGGGGCAGCGGCGACCGAGGTCGGCACCGTCGTCGACGCCGCGGACGGCATCGCCCACGTCGAGGGCCTGCCCGGCGTGATGGCGAACGAGCTCGTGCGCTTCGAGAACGGCGTCGAGGGCCTCGCGCAGAACCTCGACGAGCACGAGATCGGTGTCGTCGTCCTCGGTGACTTCTCGGGCATCGAAGCCGGCCAGAAGGTCACCCGCTCCGGCGAGGTCCTCTCGGTCGGTGTCGGCGAGGGCTACCTCGGCCGCGTCGTCGACCCGCTCGGCAACCCGATCGACGGTCTCGGCGAGATCGCCACGACCGGCCGCCGCGCCCTCGAGCTGCAGGCGCCCGGCGTCATGCAGCGCAAGTCGGTCCACGAGCCGATGCAGACCGGCATCAAGGCCATCGACGCGATGATCCCCGTCGGCCGCGGTCAGCGCCAGCTGATCATCGGCGACCGCCAGACCGGTAAGACGGCCATCGCGATCGACACGATCATCAATCAGAAGGCCAACTGGGAGTCGGGCGACGTCACGAAGCAGGTCCGCTGCATCTACGTCGCGATCGGCCAGAAGGGCTCGACCATCGCTTCGGTGAAGGGCGCCCTCGAGGACGCCGGTGCCATGGAGTACACGACGATCGTCGCGGCCCCGGCATCCGACCCCGCCGGCTTCAAGTACCTCGCTCCTTACACCGGCTCGGCCATCGGTCAGCACTGGATGTACGAGGGCAAGCACGTCCTGATCATCTTCGACGACCTGTCGAAGCAGGCCGAGGCCTACCGCGCCGTGTCGCTGCTCCTGCGTCGTCCGCCGGGCCGTGAGGCGTACCCCGGTGACGTCTTCTACCTGCACTCGCGTCTGCTCGAGCGTTGCGCGAAGCTGTCCGACGAGCTCGGTGCCGGTTCGATGACGGGTCTGCCCATCATCGAGACCAAGGCCAATGACGTCTCGGCGTACATCCCGACCAACGTGATCTCGATCACCGACGGCCAGATCTTCCTGCAGTCCGACCTCTTCAACGCCAACCAGCGTCCCGCGGTCGACGTGGGTATCTCGGTCTCGCGTGTCGGTGGCGACGCCCAGGTGAAGTCGATCAAGAAGGTCTCGGGAACGCTCAAGCTCGAGCTCGCCCAGTACCGCTCGCTCGAGGCCTTCGCGATGTTCGCATCCGACCTCGACGCCGCGTCGCGTCGACAGCTGGCTCGTGGTGCACGTCTGACGGAGCTCCTGAAGCAGCCGCAGTACTCGCCGTACCCCGTCGAGGAGCAGGTCGTCTCGATCTGGGCCGGAACGAACGGCAAGCTCGACACGATCGAGGTGGAGGACGTCCTCCGTTTCGAGCGCGAACTGCTCGACCACCTGAAGCGGAACACGTCGATCCTCGACACCCTGCGCGACTCGAACGTCCTGGACGACAACACCGCCGGCGAGCTCGAGAAGGCCGTAGACGCCTTCGTCCTCGAGTTCCAGGGCGGCAAGGGTCAGGCACTCGGCGCGCCGGGTCACGAAGAGGTCGCTGCTGCGGACGTCGATGACGTGAACCAGGAGAAGATCGTCAAGGGCCGCCGCGGCTGACGCCGACGGGAGACTCACAACCTATGGGCGCACAACTCAGGGTCTACAAGCAGAAGATCTCTTCTGCTCAGACGACCAAGAAGATCACGAAGGCGATGGAACTCATCGCGGCTTCGCGCATCCAGAAGGCGATGGCTCGCGTCCGCGCGTCCAACCCCTTCGCGCGGGCCGTCACGCGTGCCGTCTCCGCCGTGTCGACGCACTCCAACGTGCAGCACCCGCTGACCACCGAGCGGGAGCAGATCCGTCGTTCCGCCGTCGTCGTCTTCGGTTCCGACCGCGGCCTCGCCGGCGCGTTCAACTCGCAGGTCATCCGCGAGGCTCTGCAGCTCGGCGAGCTGCTGCGCAGCCAGAGTGTCGAGCCGGTCTACTTCCTGGTGGGCCGCAAGCCGGTCGGGTTCTTCCAGTTCCGTCGCATCGCGACGGCGGGGGAGTGGATCGGTGACACCGACACCCCGGCGTTCTCGACGGCCGAGGAGATCGCGGCGGCACTGATCGCCGCGTACGAGCTCGGCGGCGGCGAGGGCGGCGTGGATGAGATCAACCTCGTCTACAACCGCTTCGTCAGCATGATGACGCAGACGCCGGAGACGGTCCGTCTGCTGCCCCTCGAGGTCGTCGAGGCGGAGGACACGGCATCGAGCCAGGTCTACCCGCTCTACGAGTTCGAACCGGATGCCGAGACGGTGCTCGACGCGCTGCTGCCGGTGTACGTGCAGAGCCGCGTGTTCAACGCGCTCCTGCAGTCGTCCGCCGCGAAGCAGGCCGCCACGCAGAAGGCGATGAAGTCCGCCAGCGACAACGCCGACAAGCTCATCACCGACTACACCCGCCTGCGCAACAACGCGCGTCAGGCGGAGATCACGCAGCAGATCGCCGAGATCGTCGGCGGCGCCGACGCGCTGGCGTCGGGCAAATAGACCACACGAAAGAAGAGAAGCCATGAGCCTCACCGCTGAGAAGACGGAGACCCCCGTCGTCGGCCGCGTCGCGCGCGTCACCGGCCCGGTCGTCGACATCGAGTTCCCGCACGACTCGATCCCCGAGATCTACAACGCTCTGAAGACCACGATCGTGATCGGCGACCAGTCGACCGAGATCACCCTCGAGGTCGCCCAGCACCTGGGCGACGACCTCGTCCGCGCCATCTCGCTGAAGCCGACCGACGGCATGGTCCGCGGCCAGGAGGTGCGCAACACCGGCGGTCCCATCACGGTTCCCGTCGGCGACGTCACCAAGGGCAAGGTCTTCAACGTCACGGGTGACGTCCTGAACGCCGCACCGGGCGAGACCATCGAGGTCACCGAGCGCTGGGGCATCCACCGCCAGGCGCCGAACTTCGACCAGCTCGAGTCCAAGACCGAGATGTTCGAGACCGGCATCAAGAGCATCGACCTGCTCACCCCGTACGTGCAGGGTGGAAAGATCGGTCTGTTCGGTGGCGCCGGTGTCGGCAAGACCGTCCTCATCCAGGAGATGATCCAGCGCGTCGCGCAGGACCACGGTGGTGTGTCGGTGTTCGCCGGTGTCGGTGAGCGCACCCGTGAGGGCAACGACCTCATCGCCGAGATGGAAGAGGCGGGTGTCTTCGACAAGACCGCCCTCGTCTTCGGCCAGATGGACGAGCCGCCGGGGACGCGCCTCCGTGTCGCCCTGTCGGCGCTGACGATGGCGGAGTACTTCCGCGATGTCCAGAAGCAGGACGTGCTCCTCTTCATCGACAACATCTTCCGCTTCACGCAGGCCGGTTCCGAGGTCTCCACGCTGCTGGGCCGCATGCCCTCCGCCGTGGGTTACCAGCCGAACCTCGCCGACGAGATGGGCGTGCTCCAGGAGCGCATCACCTCGACGCGTGGTCACTCGATCACCTCGCTGCAGGCGATCTACGTCCCCGCCGACGACTACACCGACCCGGCTCCGGCGACCACGTTCGCGCACCTCGACGCGACCACCGAGCTCTCGCGTGAGATCGCATCGAAGGGTCTGTACCCCGCGATCGACCCGCTGACCTCGACGAGCCGCATCCTCGACCCGCGCTACATCGGTGAGGATCACTACCGTGTGGCCACGTCGGTGAAGCAGATCCTTCAGAAGAACAAGGAACTGCAGGAGATCATCGCGATCCTCGGTGTCGACGAGCTCTCCGAAGAGGACAAGATCGTCGTGTCGCGCGCACGCCGCATCCAGCAGTTCCTCTCGCAGAACACCTACATGGCCAAGAAGTTCACCGGCGTCGAGGGCTCCACGGTCCCGATCAAGGAGACCATCGAGTCGTTCGACGCGATCGTCAAGGGTGACTTCGACCACGTGGCCGAGCAGGCCTTCTTCAACGTCGGTGGCATCGGCGACGTCGAAGAGAAGTGGGCTCAGATCCAGAAGGAGAACGGCTGACATGGCGCTGACCGTCACCCTCGTCTCCGCTGAGGCGGAGGTCTGGCACGGCGAGGCGAGCCTCGTCGTGGCCAAGACGGTCGAGGGCGAGATCGGCTTCATGGCCGGTCACGAGCCCGTGCTCGCGATCCTCGCCGAAGGACAGGTCCGCATCACGCAGTCGAACGGCGAGAAGATCGTCGCGACGGCGGAGGACGGTTTCCTCTCGATGGAGAACGACGAGCTCACCATCGTGGCCGGGAACGCAGCCCTGCAGTCCTGACACCCCTTTCACGCAGCGCCGCCCGGTTCGCCGGGCGGCGCTGCGCTTTTCCCTGGAGGTCGCGTCGTGCTGATCCTGCTCCCGCCATCCGAGACGAAGCGCCCCGGCGGCGACGGACCGCCGTGGCATGCGGACGCTCTCTCGTTCCCGGGCCTCCGCGCCGAACGCGATCGGGTGGTCGATGCGCTCGTCGCGCTGAGTGACGACGAGGACACCGCGGCCCGGGTGCTCAAGTTGTCCGCCCGGCAGCGGGGGGAGGTCGCCGTGAACGCCGCGCTCCGGACCTCGCCCACGGTCCCCGCCGCGGACCGGTACACCGGCGTGCTGTTCGACGCCCTCGACGCGTCGACCCTGGATGACGCGGCCCGGGAGTGGCTGCGGACCCGTGTCGCGATCCACTCGGCGCCCTTCGGCGTCGTGGGGGCACTCGACCCGCTTCCGGCATACCGGCTGGGTGCCGGCATCCGCCTCCCCGGTCTGCCGTCGATGAGATCGGTGTGGGCGGATGCCGTCGGTGCCGCGATCGCGGCTGCGGCGCCGTCGTTCGTGCTCGACCTGCGGTCGGAGGCGTACGTCGCGTTGGGGCCCGTCCCGGCGGAGGTCCCGCAGGCCTACGTGCGGGTCGTCTCCGAGGGGCCCGACGGCGCTGTCCGCGCGCTCAACCATTTCAACAAGCACGCGAAGGGGGAGCTGGTCCGCCGCCTCGCCTCGACCCGGCCCGACATCACGGATGCGGCCGGGCTCATGCGATGGGCGCAGGACGAGGGGATCGTCCTGCGCCCATCGGCGGCCGGCGAGCTGGAGCTCGTCGTGCCTCCCGTTACGAGATGAGGCGGAGCGTGACCGGATAGCGGTAGCTTCCGCCGGCGTTGACGCGCACGCCGCCGAGGATCGAGAACACGATGTTCACGACCCAGACGGCGGCGGGGAGAAGCCCGATCAGCAGATTGAGGATCGGAACCCAGCTCAGGACGACGGTGAGGATCCAGGCCGCCACCATCGCGATCGTGAACGTGATCTGCCAGTTGAGCGCTTCTTTGCCTTCGGCGTTCGTCCGGGGTCCCCGGTCCTTGAAGATCAGCCAGATGACGAGGGCGGGAACGAATCCGATGACGCCGCCGAAGTGCGCGAAGGATGCCCACTGCTTGTCCTGGTCGGGCGGAAGCGGACCCGAGGGCGCCGGCTGGGCGTAGGGCTGCGACGGAGGCTGCTGCCCGTAGGGCTGCTGCGGTGGCGGTGAGTAGGGCTGCTGCGGCGGTGCCGGGTGGTCGTTGGGCGCCTGCCCGGGGGGCGGCGTCGGACCGCCAGCGGGAGGAGTGGGCCCGCCGTTCTGCGGGGGATTCGGATCTGACATCGCTGTGTCCTCCTGTCGGGGTCGCCGCGGGCGCGGCGTCCGGCGCGCGTGCGCCGGTTCAGCGAAACCGTAGTGCCCTCCACCAGTGCAGGGCAACGGCTTGTGCCGCGAGATGACGGGGGTGGTGTCCACTAGAGTGTGAAGACGCTGCACCGATCAGGAAAGAAGGCGGAGCGTGCCCGAAGTCGTCACCTCATCCCGCGTCGTCACCACCGGCACGGGTTCCGTCGAGGTGCGCTGGGCCGAGGTCACCCACCAGGGCCGGCGACGCGAGAACAACCAGGACGCCGTCCTCTCCGCGTTCCCCCTCTTCGTCGTCGCAGACGGCATGGGCGGTCACATCGGCGGCGAGATCGCGAGCTCTCGGACCGTCGAGCGACTGTCGGCCGCGGTCGATCGTGGAACCGTCTCTCCCGAAGTGATCGAGGACGCTCTCGAGCGCGCGGTCGATGACATCGCGTCGCATTCCGAGACGACGGACGACGGCACCGGCACGACCGTGACCGGCGTCTACCTCGACCTCACGGGTGACGAGCCGACCTGGGTGACTCTCAACATCGGCGACTCGCGCGTGTATCTCCTCCGCGACGCCGCCCTCGCTCAGGTGACGACCGACCACTCGGTGGTCCAGGAACTCATCGCCGCAGGTCGCCTCAGCCCCGAAGAGGCCGAGAACCACCCCTACGGGAACGTCATCACCCGCGCCGTGGGACCGAGCGACGGTGTCGTGCCCGACTACGTCCGTCTCGAGGTTGTCGACGGCGATCGCTTCGTCGTCTGCAGCGACGGGCTGACCAAAGAACTCACCGACTACGGCATCCTCCACTTCCTTCTGCAGCACCACGATCCGGCCGCCGCAGTCGACGCGATGCTCGAAGCCGCGCTCGAGAACGGCGGCCGCGACAACGTCTCGATCATCGTCGTGGGTGCGCGGTTCCTCTCGGCGGACGACGACACCGCGACCGTCGAGATCTCCTCCCCGGTCGCCTCCTGACGGATTCCCTCCACAGGCCGTCGTCTCCCGCGTCTGCGGGTGGTGTCGTCTGACGAGAGTGGATGCGTGTCCACTCTCGCTCCCGATGACCCGCTGACCCTCCCGCGTCGACCCGCGCCGACACCGCGTCCGCCGCTTCCCCTGATGACCGCCGTCGTGCCGGTCATCGGCGCGGTCGTCCTCTGGGCGGTGACGGGATCGGCCTACGCCCTCCTGTTCGCAGCGCTCGGACCCCTGATCGCGGTGGCCTCGGTCGCGGACGCCGCGCGCACGTCGAGGCGGACCGCGAAGAAGGATGCCGCAGCCCTCAGGCGCGAGCTCGCGCAGGCCGAGGTCGAGGTGGCCCGCAGACACGAGGACGAACGCGAGCAGCGGTGGGCGACGCATCCGGACGTTCAACGGTTCCTCGCGAGGCCCGAATCGATCTGGCGCTCCGTGGCCGAACGCGAGGCCATGCTGGTCGTCGGGTCCGGTGATGACGCCAGCGCTCTCCGCGTCACGGGCGGCGACGGTGATGACGCGGCGACCGCGCTGCGTCGCAGCGCCGGCGTCCTCAGCGACGTCCCGGTGCCGATCCCCCTGACGACCGGGGTCGCCGTCATCGGACCGCCCCGACTGGCGGCGGCCGTGACGCGCGCCCTCGCCCTGCAGATCCTCCTGTGCCTGGCTCCCGGTCGGGTGCGGCTGGGCGACGGCGGGCCGGCGTGGACGGATGCCGCTCCCCACCGCGCCGCGGTGGTGGGACCCCTCCTCCAGATTCTGGAAGAGGGAGGTCTGGTGGGCGGCGATGTCGACGTCCCGCTCGTCGTCGTCCCCGAAGGCGCCCCGCCGCCCCCGCGGTGCGGGGCGGTCCTCAGGCTCACCGGCCCCACGACGGCACGCCTCGACCTCGACGGTCGATCCCGCGACGTGACCGTCGAGGTCGTGTCGGAGCACCAGGCGGCACGGGCGGCGGAGCTGCTGTCCGAGCGGGCGACCCGAGCACTGGGGAACACGGTCGACCTGCCGATCACGCTCCGCGACGCGATGCGCAGCGCCCCCGCGGCGGGGCCGGGGTCGCTTCCCGCAGCCTTCGCCGCGGCCGGCGGTGCCGTGTTCCCGATCGACCTGGTCCATGACGGTCCGCACGCCGTCGTCATCGGGATGACCGGAGCGGGCAAGAGCGAGCTCCTCACATCGTGGGTGGTGTCGTTGTGCGCCGCGCACACGGCTTCGCAGGTGGGGCTCCTCCTCGTCGACTTCAAGGGAGGGAGGACGTTCGACCATCTCGCGTCGCTGCCGCACGTGACGGGGGTCCTGACCGACCTCGACGAGCCGACGACCGTCCGCGCGATCGAGAGCCTCCGCGCCGAGGTGAGGTATCGGGAGCGGACCCTCGCCGCGCGAGGCGCCCGCGACATCGACGAAGCGGGCGACGCGCTCGGCCGCCTCGTGATCGTCGTCGACGAATACGCGGCGCTCGTCGCTGCGCATCCCGTCCTCCACGATGTGTTCGGCGACCTCGCGGCGCGCGGCCGGGCGCTCGGCATCCATCTGATCCTCGCGGCGCAGCGGGCGAACGGTGTCTTCCGGGATGCGGTCCTCGCCAACGCGCCGCTCCGCATCGCGCTCCGGGTGGCTGACGGATCCGACTCGCGCGCCGTGCTGGGCGTCGACGACGCCTGTCGACTCTCCGGGCGGCCCGAGGCGCGCGGCACCGCACTCGTCCGCCGCAGCCGCGACACGGCGCCGCAGGCGGTCCGGGTAGCCTTGTGCGACGGCGCAGTCATCGCCGAGACGGTCGAGAGCCGTCGTGGTGACCGTGCGCGGCGCCCGTGGCTTCCCGCGCTCCCCGAGCGGATTCCGCTGTCGCCGTCGCCGGGCCGGGACGGGGTGCTGCTCGGCGTCGCCGACGAGCCCGAGCAGCAGCGCCAGCGCGAGGTCATCTGGGAGGATCCCGCCCTGGTGGTCATCGGCGGCCCCGGCAGCGGCAGGACCGGCGTCCTGCGCGCCGTCGCCGCGCAGTCGACCGTGCGGGTGGTGCCGCCGGACCCCGAGGGAGCGTGGGACACCCTCACCGGTATCGAGGGGATGCCGGCCGGCACGACGCTCCTCGTCGACGACCTCGACGCGGTGCTGTCGGACCTGCCGGGGGAGTACGGCGCCGTCGCGGCGGAGGCACTGGAGAGTGCGCTGCGCGCGGCCCGGGCGCGCGGCATCCGGATCGTGCTGACGACGCAGCGCGTCGGCGGCGGCGTGGGGCGGATCCTCGAGCTCGTGCCTCGGCGGCTCATCCTGGCAACGGCATCCCGCGCCGACCATGTCGCGGCGGGAGGGGAATCGGCCGACTTCGTCGTGGACCCGCCACCCGGACGCGGAAGGCTCGGTCGCACGCTCGTCCAGGTGGTGGATGCCGGTGAGCTGCCGTTGCACGGGCCCAGCGAGGGGCCGCCGGTGTGGCAGCCCGGCCGGCGTCCCGCAGCGGTGGTGGTGCCCGCGGGGCCACGATCGCGTCGGTTGACGGAGGCGTGGGAGCGGATGGGGATCCGGGTCGATTCGGTCGACGGCGAGGCTCGCCTGGCCCGCGGCGGTGTCGTGATCGGATCACCGGACGCCTGGCTCGCACAGTGGCGCCTGCTCGCGGCAGCGCGTGCCGACGGCGACCTCGTCATCGATGCCGCGTGCGCCGCCGAGTACCGGTCGCTCGTCGGTACGCGTGACCTGCCGCCGTTCGCCGTCCCGGGGGCGTCGCGGGCCTGGGTGCACTCTCCCGACCGGCCCGTGCGCCGAGTGCTGCTCGCCGGTGAGGGGGAGGGGGCCGGCTGACAGGGCTCAGACGGTGGGTCGGATGACCCCGACATCGCGGCCGCCGCCGGTCACCGTCAGCGGCAGATCGCCCAGGGTGCGGGCGACGTCGGCCGCCTGCAACGCCCCCGCCCGCACGAGCAGGGTGAGGGCGGTGACGACACCCGCCCGGTTGCTCCCGTCGAGGATCTTGAGGACGACCGTGGTGCCGTCGGGGGCGACCATCGCCATGACCCCTTCGGCACCGTGCTTGGCGAACACGCCGAGCCGCTCGGTCACGATCGAGTCCGGCAGCCCCGGGCCCTGGATCACCCACGGGTGCTCGCGGACGGCGCGCACCAGCATGCCGGCGCTCCGGTGCAGGGCGAAGGGCGAGCGCTCCGAAGACGCCCCGATGCGATGGATCGCGCGCGCCAGTGCGGCGAGCGTCATCGCGTGCACCGGGGCGCCGCATCCGTCCACCGCCGTCGCCGTGATCTTCGTGCCGGTGAGGCGCTCGACCACCTCGCGCGTGTGGACCTGCAGCGGATGCTGCGGCTCGAGGTACGTGGCCATGTCCCACCCGTTCGCGTGGCAGGCCAACAGCATCGCCGCGTGCTTTCCCGAGCAGTTCATCCGTACGCGCTGCGGGCCGATGAGCTCTCGGGTCATCTCGTCGCGCGCTGCCGCATCCCCGGGCCAGGCCGGCGGGCACAGGAGCGCGTCCTCGCCGACGCCGGCGGCGTTCAGGATGTCCGTCACGAGCGCGACGTGACGGTCTGTCCCCGAGTGGCTGGCCGTGGCCACGGCGAGATGAGCGCCTTCGAGCGCGGCTCCTGCCGAGACGCTCGCCAGCGCCTGCATCGGCTTGAGGGACGAGCGGGGGAGGATCGGCGCCTCCACCGCGCCCAGTGTCGACACGACGACGCCGTCCGGATCCAGCACGATCGCCGATCCCGCGTGACGGGATTCCACGAATCCGCTGCGTTCGACGACGGCGAGTTCGACGGCATCCGTCACAGCGAAGGTCTCAGGCACCCGTTCAGCCTACCCAGCGGGCTCGGGGCCACCGCCGTCCGAAGGTGCGAGACTGGCGGTGTGCGCGACGAACACCACTACCGAGTGAGCACCCTGTGGACCGGCGACCGCGGTACCGGGACGAGCGGGTACCGCGACTACGACCGGGCCGTCACCCTCCGCGTCGAGGGGAAGCCCGACCTCTTGGGCTCGAGCGACAGGCCGTTCCGCGGGGACCCGACGCGCTGGAACCCCGAGGACCTCCTGCTCGCGGCGCTGTCCGAGTGCCACCTGCTCTCGTACCTGCACGCGTGCGTGACGGCGGGCGTCGTGGTCACGTCCTACGAGGACGACGCGGCCGGGACGATGGTGCTCGACGGGAAGGGCGGGGGAGCGTTCCGCGAAGTGACCCTGCACCCGCGGGTCACGGTCGCCGACCCTGCGATGATCCCCGCGGCGGAGGCGGCGCACCGGCAGGCACGCGAATGGTGCTTCATCGCGAATTCCGTGAACTTCCCCGTGCATCACGAGGCGACGGTGACTGCTGCCGCACCTCACGAGTCCTGACCCGGCTGCGCCGACCGGTCCCGCTCAGCGTCGCTCGTGCGGGAGCACCTGTTTGAGCCGCTCGACCGGGTTCTGCGCGGGGACCTCGTTGTACGCTCCGGCCAGTTCCTGACCGGAGAGCGCGTGGATCGCGGTCATGATGTCGTCCGTCGCCTGACGGCGGGCGCGACCGGAGGATGCCGCGCCGTGGTGGGAGAGGTCGATGGGTTCGCCGTACCGGATGGTGACCCGGGGGGACAGGCGCGGCCACTTGGCGCCGACGGGCATCGCCGCGTTCGTGCCGACGATGCCGACGGGCACGACGGGGGCGCCCGTCTCGAGAGCGAGGAAGGCGACGCCGGTGCGGCCCTTGTACAGACGCCCGTCCAACGACCGCGTCCCCTCGGGGTAAAGCGCGATGGCCTTCCCGGACTGGAGGATGCGGCGCTGCTGATCGAGCGCATCGAGGGCGGCCTGGCCGGCACCGCGCTGAACGGGCGTCGCGCCGAGGGCGCGGAAGAACCGGTTGCTGAACCAGCCCTTCAGGCCGGTGCCGTCGAAGTAGCTCGACTTGGCGAGGAAGTACACGGGGCGCGGCGCGAACAACGGGAGCACGAAAGAGTCGATGAAGCTCAGGTGATTGCTGGCCAGGATGATGGGACCCGTGCGCGGGATGTTCCCGACACCCTCGATCCGCGGCCGGTAGATGAGTCGAGCCAGGGGACCGAAACCCCAGCGGACCAGGTAGTAGAGGGCCCCGGCGCGCGCGAGTTCATCGACAGATGACTCGGCAGAGGGCTCGGGGGGAGTCTGCGCTTCGGTCACCAGAAGAGGGTACTGCCAAACCCATACGCGTCAGGACATGACGGAGCAGCAGGTCGCGGCCGGATTCGGCGCCCGACTCACACCCCGGACAAAAGATCATGGGGGAGTATGGACGGACACCCCGTATCTCTGTGAGGTTCTTTCGTGCGTCTTCGTCCCATCGCCGCCCTTTCCGCCGCTGCCGTGGCCGTCCTCCTGCTGGCCGGGTGCGCATCCGGCCAGGGCACCGCGCAGCCCACCGGAACGGCGGCTGCCGATCTCTGCGCCGCGCAAGCCAAGCCGGGCAAGGCATCCGATTCCGTCAAGGTCGACGGCGAGGTCGGCAAGCCGTCCAAGGCGACGTTCGAGAAGCCGCTCGAGCCCAAGGCGCTGCAGGTGAGCGTCCTGGACGAGGGCACGGGCGACGCCGTCAAGCCGGGCGACTTCGTCTCGTATGCGATGACGGCCTACAACGCCAAGACGGGCGAAGAGCTCGCGACGGTCGGCTACAAGCCGGGCGAGTTCCTGCCTTCGCAGCTGTCGGCCGCAACTGTCCTCGGACAGGTCTTCGGGTGCGGCAAGATCGGCGAGCGCGTCGTCGCCGCCTTCCCCGCGAGCGACACCGCCCAGTCCGAGGTCTACGTCCTCGACCTGCTCGGCACCGTGCCGACCGCAGCGTGGGGCGAGCCCCAGGCCGAACCCGCGGGACTCCCGAAGGTGAAGCTCGCCGACAACGGCGCCCCGACCATCACGATCCCCGAAGGCCAGGACCCGCCCACTGCGACGGAGGTCGCGACCCTGAAGAAGGGCGACGGCTACAAGGTCCAGCAGGGCGACTACACGCTCATCCAGTACACGGGCGTGCGCTGGTCGGACGGCAAGACGTTCGACTCCACCTGGGAGAAGAACACTCCGGCGACCCTCACCACGACCCAGGTCGTCAAGGGCTTCCAGAAGGCGCTCGAGGGTCAGACCGTCGGATCGCAGGTGCTCGTCGTCATCCCGCCCGCCGAGGGATACGGCGAGGGCAAGATCAACGAGGCCGACCTGAAGGGCGAGACGCTGGTCTTCGTCGTCGACATCCTCGGAGCGCAGTCGGCGACCGCCGGCGCCGCAACCGAATGACCCCGCGGCGGGCGCTTCGGCGCCCGCCGGTAGGGTGAAGGCCATGCGACGCATCCTGATCCTGGGCTCGACCGGTTCGATCGGGACGCAGGCGCTCGACGTCATCCGCGCGAACCGCGACCGGTTCGAAGTCGTCGGCCTCGCCGCGGGTCGTGACCGCGACGGGATGCAGGCGCAGGCCGACGAGTTCGGGGTCACCGAGACCGCGCTCGGCGCGGTCGACGCCGAACGCCTGGTACGCAGCGTCGAGGCCGACGTGGTCATCAACGGCATCACGGGTTCCGTCGGTCTCGGTCCGACCCTCGCGGCCCTCGAATCCGGAGCGGTCCTCGCCCTCGCCAACAAGGAGTCGCTCATCGTGGGCGGGCCGCTCGTGACGAAGCTCGCGGCACCGGGCCAGATCGTCCCCGTCGACTCCGAGCACTCCGCCATCGCGCAGTGCCTGCGGGCGGGGGATGCGGCCGAGGTGCGACGTCTCGTCCTCACCGCGTCGGGCGGCCCCTTCCGTGGTCGCTCCCGCGACCGGTTGCAGGACGTCACACCGCGCGAAGCGCTCGCTCACCCGACGTGGGACATGGGCCGCGTCGTCACGACGAACTCCGCGACCCTCGTCAACAAGGGACTCGAGGTGATCGAGGCGCACCTGCTCTTCGGCATCCCGTACGACCGGATCGACGTCACGGTCCACCCGCAGTCCATCGTCCACTCGATGGTCGAGTTCGTCGACGGGTCGACGATCGTCCAGGCGTCCCCGCCCGACATGCGTCTGCCGATCTCGCTGTCGCTCGACTGGCCGCACCGGGTCGCCGGGGTCGGGGAGCCGCTGGACTGGACGACCGCGTCGACCTGGACGTTCGAGCCGCTCGACGAGGATGCCTTCCCGAGCGTCGCGCTCGCCAAGCAGGTCGGTGTGGCCGGCGACACGTATCCGGCCGTGTTCAACGCCGCGAACGAGCAGGCCGTCGACGCCTTCCACGAGGGCGCCCTGCCGTTCCTCGGGATCGTGGAGACCGTCGCGCGGGTCGTCGACGCGCACGAGCGCCCGAGCGAACTGACTCGGGAGTCGCTCGCCGCCGCCGAGCAGTGGGCCCGCGACACGGCGGACCGGCTCATCGCCGCGCGCTGAGCCGCGTCAGTCGGGGACGGGCCAGCCGCCGCGACGCAGCGCGTCCTGCGCGGCTCCGACCGCGTCGAACGGGGTGCGGATGCCGGCGATCTCGCGATAGTGCTGGTGGCCGGGTCCTGCCCAGAGGATCGCGTCGCCGTCTCCCGCGAGCGAGACGGCGGCGGCGATCGCGTCCTCGGGCGGGGTGACCTCGTGGATGACCGCATCGGGCCGCGACGCGCGGGCACCGTCGATCAGTGCGCGACGGATCGTCGCCGGATCCTCGGAGCGGGGATGCTGGTCGGTGACGACGAGGATGTCGCTCCCGAGCGCCGCGGCCGCGCCCATGTCGGCGCGCTTGGTCGTGTCGCGATCGCCGTTCGCGCCGCACACCATGATCACGCGCCCGGGTGTGACGCGTCGCACGGCGTCGAGGGTCTTGGCGAACGCGTCGGGGGAGTGGCCGAAGTCGAGGTACAGCGCCGGCCCCCGGTCGCCCGACAGGCGCTGGATGCGGCCGGGCAGGTGGGCGTCGATGCGCTCCCCGTCGATGAGGTCGACGAGTGCGGACCACTGCCACCCCGCCTCGAGCAGCATCACGATCGCGAGTCCCGCGTTCGAGGCCATGTGCGGGCCGATGACGGGGACGGTCGTCGTGAGCCGGCCGGCAGGTCCCGCGAGCGTGAACGTCGTGCCCGTGGGGGTCTCCGACACGATCTCGACCCTCCAGTCGGCGGAGACGGACGGATCTTCCGCGATCGCCGGCGTGACGACCGTCGTCACCGGGATGTCCGCGGTCGCCGCGATCTCGACGCCCGACGGCTGATCGACGCAGATCACGGCCCGCCGCGCGCGTGCGGGCGTGAAGAGGGCGGCCTTGGCGGCGAGGTACTCGGCCATGTCGCGGTAGTCGTCGAGGTGATCGTGCGACAGGTTGGTGAATCCGGCCACATCGAAGTGCAGCCCGTCCACTCGGTGACGGGTGAGGGCCTGGGCGCTCACCTCGACGAGGATCGCGTCGACGTTCCGCTCGCGCATGAGCCCGATGAGGGCATGCATCTCGGATGCCTCGGGGGTCGTCAGCCGCGACGGGATCACCTCGCCGGCGATGTGCCGCTCGGCCGTCGAGGACAGCCCCGTCACGACGCCGAGCCCCTGCAGCATCCCCTCCATGAGGTGGGTGACGCTGGTCTTGCCGTTGGTGCCGGTGACGGCCAGGAGCGGGGGGAGAGCGGCATCCGCTCCCGTCCCGTAGACGAGGGCGGACAGGTCGCCGAGGACCGCCCGCGGGTCGTCGACCACCAGGACGGGGACGTCCGCGCCGGCGAGCAGGGCGGCACCGTCGGCATCCGTCACGACGGCGACGGCGCCCTTCGCGATCGCGTCGGGCGCGAACTCGGCGCCGTGGCGGTGGACGCCGCGGACGGCGACGAACAGCTCGCCGGCGCGGAGGTCGGCCGTGGCGAGGGTCACTCCGCGGGCGAAGACACCGTCGAGG
This sequence comes from Microbacterium sp. MDV22-iso44, assembly GCF_058629135.1. NCBI lineage: Bacteria > Bacillati > Actinomycetota > Actinomycetes > Micrococcales > Microbacteriaceae > Microbacterium > Microbacterium sp. MDV22-iso44. Next base: position 1,030,584 of record NZ_JBZVWS010000001.1, on the reverse strand, counting down.
TCGTCCCGTGCCGCGATGCCCAGGTGGGCTGCGACGTCGACGAGGGGCACGGTCGGGGGATCCGACGGCCGGAGGACGGGTGGCAAAGCGGAGGGGTTCTGCATGGTCCCTCCATCATCGCACCCGGCCTCCGACCGGCTCGGGTCCGGACGCGCGTCAGGCCCGGCGGCGGTTGAGGATCGCCACGACGAGTGCGGCGGCGCCCAGGATGAGCGCACCACCGCCGAGCCACGTCGCGATCGGTTCGGTGGAGGTCTCGGCCGCCGCGGGAGCCGCGGCCGCGTGCTCGTCGTGGTCGCCGTCGTCGTCGTGGTCCGACGCGGTCGCCGCCGACGCGGGCGCGACCGCCACGACCGGGGCGGGCGACTCGAGCGTCTCGGGGTCCTCGCCGTCCTTCGCGATCTGGTTCCAGTCGGTCTGCCCGGTCACGCACTTCTGCGTCACGGGGAAGGCGATGTCGGTGTCGCCGACCTTCGACGAGAAGAGCGCGTCGAAGGATGCCGAAGCCGCGAAGCCATCTTCGATCGGGGTGACCGCGGTGTAGGTCAGCTGGGTGGGCGCGTTGTTCTGCCCGAGGACGCGGCTGACCTTCCACACGCCGTCGACGACGGGCGTGACGTTGTCGACGCCCTCGGGGATGTCGAAGACGAGCGCGGAGGTCGCCGCGCCGTCGCAGCCGTGGCTGAACGAGAACTCCAGCCGCGACGTCGCGCCGGCGGAGGCATCGTCGGAGTGGACGTGGACGTGAGCGGATGCCGCCAGCGGAGCGGCGAGCACGAGGGCGCCGCCGAGGGCGAGGCCGGTGAGGGTGAGCGCCGAACGGCGCGCGGGACGAAGGGTCATGAGCGAGGTCTCCCTGAAAGGTGCGGACTGGTGTCCGCGGGTGGATGGTGAGCGTCGTGCCGCTGCGGGAGCGGCCGGCTCAGCGGGGAGGGCCGCGGCGGGAGAGATCGGCGAGGAGCAGTCGCGGGCGCAAACGCTCCGGAAGGGCGGCGGCCACGGCCGGTGCGACCGGGGCGAGCGGCAGAAGGGGCAGGACGGTGGGTCGCAGGAGGGAGCGGATGCCGCGGGCCACGGCGCGCAGCATCCGCTCGCCGTGACAGACCGCCACGGCGGTGAGGATCGCCGCCGCGACGTGACCGGCGAGCATCGACCCGTCCGGGGTCATGGCGGAACCGGCGACCGGTCCGAGGGCGAGGAGATCGTGGTGGTGGCCCGTGAGCGCGCCCGCGCTGGGGGCGGTGTCGCCGACGAGCGCGAACGCGCCGTGGAGGAGCGCCTGCGCGGCGGCGACAGCGAGACCGGTGCGGAGGGCGGACGGGCGCGAGCCGACGATCACGAGGGCGACGGGCCAGGCGAGCAACGCGACGGTGAGCACGAGCCACGCGGCCGGTGGGGTCCCCCCGCCGAGGGTGTGGGCGGTGGCCGCCGAGAGCGTCGCGACCGCCGAAGCCCCGCCTGCGCGGACGACCCGCACGCGGCGCGAGTCGAGGAGGCGGGGGATCACCCTCCCAGCCTAGATCGGCCGGGTGTCGGCGGCGGCGAGGCAGGTCATCGCCGGTTCATAGCGTGCACGGGTAGCGTGTGGGCTCGTGACCGTTCTCGCATTCATCATCGGCGTCGTCGTGCTGGTGGTCGGGCTCGCCGTATCCATCGCCCTGCACGAGGTCGGCCACCTCGCCCCCGCCAAGGCGTTCGGCGTCCGCGTCGGCCAGTACATGATCGGCTTCGGTCCGACCGTCTTCTCGCGCCGGGTCGGCGAGACCGAGTACGGCTTCAAGCTCCTGCCGCTCGGCGGCTACATCTCGATGGCGGGCATGTACCCGCCCTCGGAGGCCGCCGAGAAGGCCGCGGCGGAGGGGCGTCCGCCGCGCCGTCGTCGGCTGTTCGAGACGATGATCCAGGACGCCCGCAGTGTCAACGACGAGACGCTGCAGGGCGACGGCGCCGAGCGCGCCTTCTACCGCCTGCCGGTCTACAAGCGGGTCATCATCATGCTCGGCGGCCCGGCGATGAACCTCATCCTGGCGATCATCCTGTTCGCCATCATGTTCTCCGGGATCGGGGTGCAGACCGCCACGACCACGATCGCCTCCGTCAACGAGTGCGTCCTCCCCGCCGGCACGTCCCAGACGTCGTGCACCGCGGGTGATCCCGCCTCGCCGGCGGCCGCTGCCGGCATCCGCCCGGGAGACGTCATCGTGTCGGTCGACGGGACTGCCGTCGACACCTTCGCCGAGGCATCCGCCATCATCCAGAAGACGCCGGATGCCACCATCCCGATCGTCGTGGAACGGGGCGGCGCGCGGGAGTCGCTGCAGGTCACGCCCGTCCTCGCGACGCGCGAGGTCGCGGCAGCCGACGGGACCACGAAGACCGCCGAGGTCGGATTCGTCGGGATGTCGGCCACGGTCGGCTTCGTGCCGCAGCCGATCTGGGAGGGCCCGCAGGCCGCCCTCGAGCAGACCGGACGCGTCGTCGGGATCATCTGGCAGCTGCCCGCGCGGGTCTACCAGACCGCGGTCGACACGTTCACGGGCGCGGGCCGTGATCCGAACGGCCCGCTGTCGGTCGTCGGTGCGGGCCGTCTCGCGGGAGAGGTCGCGGCCACCGAGGCGCCGATCCTCAACCGTGTCTCGGGCATGCTCGCCCTGCTGGGCTCGCTGAACATCGCCCTGTTCGTCTTCAACCTGGTGCCGCTCCTGCCGCTCGACGGCGGGCACGTCGTGGTCGCCCTGTGGGACGGCCTCAAGCGCGTCTGGTCGCGGCTGACGGGTCGGCGTGCCCCGCGACCGGTCGACGCGACCAAGCTGGTGCCGGTCACCTACATCGTGGTGATCGCGCTGGTCCTCATGAGCGGGACGCTGATCCTGGCCGACATCGTCAACCCGGTGCAGCTCTTCGGCTGAGCCGGGCGGTCACGCCGCCGTCGTGCCGAGCGCGTGGGCGACGAGACGCTCGAGCGTGATGAGCCCGTCGCGGGACAGGATCGATTCGAGGTGCCCCTGCACCGACGCGTACGCCGGCCCGCGCAGCGCGTACACGTCGCCCGTGACGGGATCGGCGGCGATCTCGGTCGCACCCACGTGGTCGATGCCGGGGGCGACGCGCGCGGTGAAGGTGTTGTAGAAGCCGATGGATGCCGCGGCTCCGAACACGTCGACCGTCTTCTGCAGTCCCTGGTGAGGGCTGGCCAGCGGAGCCAGGTCGAGACCCAGACGGTCGGCGAGCACCTGATGGCTGAGGCACACGGCGAGGAGCGGCGCTCCGGCGTCGAGGCGCGCGGCGACGACCTCGCGGATGCGGGCGATCCGCTCGCTGTCGATGTCGCGGGGGTCTCCGGGCCCGGGCCCGGAGACGACGAGGTCCGCGGCGTCGACGGCGTCACGGGATGCCTCGGACCAGTGCGCGATCGTCACGTCGACACCGAGGTGGCGCAGCTGGTGGGCGAGCATCGTGGTGAAGCGGTCCTCGGCATCCACCACCAGGGCCCGCGTCCCTGCGAACGGCCCGCGTGCGGGCTCGCCCTGCGGGTTGAGCCAGAAAGCAGCCAGGCGCGCGTTGCGCGAGGCGAGGAGCTCGGCGATCACCGGATCGTCGCCGAGCGGGCGCGATGCGGCGGGGGCGTCCTCATCGGCAGGAGCCGCGACGACGTCGCGCGGGATCGCCCCGATCGCGCCGAGGACGCCGGCGGCCTTTCCATGCGTCTCGCCGACCTCGCCGTGCGGGTCGGAGTGCCGCACGAGCGTCGCGCCGACAGGGACGCGCAGGCGGCCGTCGACGACGTAGGCGGTGCGGATCAGGATGGGGGCGTCGAGGTCGTGCCCTCCGTCGGCGCGCGGCGTGAAGAGTGCCGCGACACCGGAGTAGTACCCGCGCGGGCTCTGCTCGTGCCGGGCGATGACGGTGCACGCGTTCTGCATGGGGGAGCCGGTGACCGTGGGGGCGAACATCGTCTCGCGGAGGATGTCGCGCGGGTCCATCGTGCTCGTACCGCGCAGCATGTACTCGGTGTGCGTGAGACGCGACATCTCCTTGAGGTGCGGCCCCGTGATGCGGCCACCGTCGCTGCAGACGGCCGACATCATCTTCAGTTCCTCGTCGACCACCATGAACAGCTCCTCCGTCTCCTTCGTGGAGGAGAGGAACTCGGTGAGGGTCTCGGCCGTGGCCCCGCCCGCCGGGTGGCGGAAGGTCCCCGAGATCGGGTTCATCGTGACGACGCCGTCCTGGGCGCTGACGTGGGCTTCGGGGCTCGCGCCCACGGCGAGGTGGCCGGGCGTCGAGACGAGGAAGGTCCAGTAGGCGCCGCGCTCGTGCTCCAGGAGCGCACGGAACCAGGTCAGCCCGGCCGTGAGCGGGTCGCCGCCGACGCCGGCGACGTAGTCGCGGCGGATGACGAAGTTGGCGCCCTCGCCGCGACCGATCTCGTCGGCGATGACGCGGCGGACGATGTCGGCGTAGGCCTCGTCGTCGATGTCGAACCCGGCATCCTCGAGGGGGATGCGATCCGTCGGCATCTGCGCGAGAGCATCGTCCAGCGGAAGCGCGTGACGCTCGCCGACGACGAGGCACCGCAACGGTGCGGCATCGTCGTGGCAGGCGAAGCCGCGCTCGACGACCTGGCGGAAGGGGACGAGCGCGAGGACCTCGCGCGCCGCACCAGTCGCATCGGTGAGGGGGATGTCGGCGAGGAGGGCGACGTCGACCACGTCGCCCGTGAGGACCTCGACGGTCTCGCCGTCGCGGGCGAGAAGGGCGAAGGGGATGCCGCGGGCGGCCAGGTCGGCGAGGAGGATCGGGGCGTTACCGGACATGGGGTTCTTCCGTTCGGGGCGGTCGCCGGTGAAACGAGAAACGACCGCCGGGCTCTCAGCTCAGGCGGTCGTCGGGATGCTCGCAGCGTCCGCCTCAGGCGGAGCGCCACCACGTGCGGTTCACGAACATGGGGTGAACCTACCACAGGCGGCTTTGGCGGCATCCTGGGGGTCTCCTTCCGTGCCGAGCGGTCTCCGGCGGCTTAGGCTGGAGACGTGCCAGCTGTCAACATCGGGATGCCCCGCGTGCCGGAGGTCCTCGCGCCTCGTCGCAAGAGCCGTCAGATCAGGGTCGGCAAGGTCCTCGTCGGTGGCGACGCGCCCGTCAGCGTCCAGTCCATGACGACGACGCCCACGACCAACATCAACGCGACCCTCCAGCAGATCGCCGAGCTCACGGCGTCCGGTTGCGAGATCGTCCGCGTCGCCGTGCCGCACCAGGCCGACGCCGACGCGCTGAAGATCATCGCGATGAAGAGCCAGATCCCCGTGATCGCCGACATCCACTTCCAGCCGCGCTACATCTACACCGCCATCGACGCCGGTTGCGGCGCCGTGCGCGTGAACCCCGGCAACATCCGCGAGTTCGACGGCAACGTCGGCCAGATCGCCGCCGCGGCCAAGGCCGCCGGCGTCTCGCTCCGCATCGGCGTCAACGCCGGGTCGCTCGACAAGCGGATCCTCGACAAGTACGGCAAGGCGACGGCGGAAGCCCTCGTCGAGAGCGCCGTGTGGGAGGCATCCCTCTTCGAGGAGCACGACTTCCACGACTTCAAGATCTCGGTCAAGCACAACGATCCGGTCGTCATGGTGAAGGCCTACCGGATGCTCGCGGAGCGGGGCGACTGGCCCCTGCACCTCGGCGTGACCGAGGCAGGCCCCGCCTTCCAGGGGACGATCAAGAGCGCGACGGCGTTCGGCATCCTGCTCGGCGAGGGCATCGGCGACACGATCCGCGTCTCGCTGTCGGCGCCGCCCGCCGAAGAGGTCAAGGTCGGCCACCAGATCCTGCAGTCGCTGAACCTCCGCGAGCGCAAGCTCGAGATCGTCTCGTGCCCGTCCTGCGGACGCGCCCAGGTCGACGTCTACACGCTCGCCGACAACGTCACCGAGGGTCTCAAGGACATGACGGTGCCGTTGCGCGTGGCGGTCATGGGCTGCGTCGTCAACGGTCCCGGTGAGGCGCGCGACGCCGACCTCGGCGTTGCCTCGGGCAACGGCAAGGGCCAGATCTTCGTCAAGGGCGAGGTCGTGAAGACCGTCCCCGAGGAGGACATCGTCGCGACCCTCATCGCCGAGGCCAACCGTCTCGCCGACGAGATGGGTCCGGACGCGCCGCTCGGGACAGCGCAGGTCGTCACCTCCTGACACGACACGGATGCCGAGGGCCGGGCCCCCGGCATCCGCTTCTCGTCAGCTCCAGAGGGAGTGGTACGCGTTGATCGCGGGTTGCCCGCCGAGGTGCGCGTACAGGACCGTCGAGTCCTTCGGGATGTCGCCGCTCTGGACGAGGTCGATGAGTCCGGCGAGCGACTTGCCCTCGTAGACCGGGTCGGTGATCATCGCTTCGAGCTGCGCGCCGAGCGCCATCGCCGACATCGTGGAGTCGACCGGGATGCCGTACAGGTCGCCCGCCCAACCCTCCAGCACCTGGATCTCGTCGTCGCGCAGGTCGCGGCCGAGCTCGATCAGCTCCGCCGTGTTCCGGGCGATGCGCGCAACCTGATCGCGCGTCTTCTGCAGCGTGGCGGACGCATCGATCCCGATGACGCGCCGCTTCACGCCGGTCAGCTCTTCGAGCGCGGCGAAGCCGGTGATCATGCCCGCGTGGGTGGACCCCGTCACGGTGCAGACGACGATCGTGTCGAAGAAGACGCCGAACTGTTTCTCCTGCTCGGCGACCTCGAACGCCCAGTTCGCGAACCCGAGACCGCCCAGACGGTGCTCGGACGCACCGGCGGGGATCGGGTAGGGGGTGCCACCGGCATCCTCCACCTCCTGCAGGGCCTGCTTCCACGAATCGCGGATGCCGATGTCGAAGCCGGCGTCGTCGAGGCGGGAGTCCGCGCCCATCATGCGGGAGAGCAGGATGTTGCCGACCTTGTCGTTCACCGGCTCGTCCCACGGGACCCACTTCTCCTGCACGAGCCGTGCCTTGAGGCCGAGGTGGGCGGCCACGGCCGCGACCTGGCGGGTGTGGTTCGACTGGTAGCCGCCGATCGACACGATCGTGTCGGCACCGCTCGCGAGCACGTCCGGGACGATGTACTCGAGCTTGCGCGTCTTGTTCCCGCCGAAGGCCAGCCCGCTCGAGACGTCTTCGCGTTTGGCCCAGACCTGCGCGCCGCCGAGGTGCTGGGTCAACCGCTTCAGCGGGTGGATGGGGCTCGGCCCGAAGGTGAGCGGATGCCGGGGGAACTGGTCGAGGATCATGCGGGCTCCTGGGGTGTGGTGTCGGTCAGCAGGTCGAGCCAGAGGCCTTCGGCGACGGATGCCGCGGCCTGGGCGTCACGGGCGGCGCAGTGCCGGATGAGCTCGGCGTGGCGCGCCGCCGAGGCATCCGCGTCATCCGACGAGAAGCGCAGACGCTCGGCGCGCTCGAGCACCGGACCGTAGAGGGCCAGCACGGTGCGGACTGCCTCGTTGCCGGCCCGATCGACGGCGACCGCGTGGAAGTCGTGATCGGCGCGCAGGGCTGCGGCGGTGTCCCCGGCGGCGTGGGCGGCCACGAACGCCTCGTTGGCCCGCCGCATCCGATCGATGTCGTCGTCGGTGAGGAGCGGTGTCGACTCGACGACCGCGATGCGGTGCATCGCGGCGACGACCGAGGCGGCATCGCGTTCGGCGCGCCCATCGATCGGAGCGACGATCGTGGAGCGACCGGGTTGAGCGAGGACGAGACCCGAGCGGGCGAGGTCGAGGAGCGCCTCGCGGACGGGGGTCCGTGATACCCCGAGCCAGGCGGAGAGTTCCGCATCGCGCAGCTGCTCGCCGGGGGCGAGCGTGCCGTCGACGATCGCGTCGCGCAGCTTGGTGCGGACGTCATCGCGGAGGAGACCGCGGGGAGGGAGGGAGGTGGCGGGAACCGGCATGCAATATATTGCACACGAGGAGGCAGGCTCGCGCAAATCGGGGCGCTGTGCTCAGACGGAGACGAACTCGCTCTTCCCCCGGGCGACGTCCGTGGCGACGAGGCGGACGCGGACCACGTCGCCGGGCTCCGCGTCCACGTCGGCGACGACGGTCTCGAGCGGCGGCAGGGTGAGCGCCACGCGCGCCCCGCCTTCCCGCTGCCGCAGGACGACAGCGTCGAACTCCTCGCCCTCGCGACCCGTGAGGACTGCTGCGGCGACGCGCTCGATCGCCGCAGCATCCACCTGGGATGCGACGCGTTCGGACCGCTCCATCGTCTCGGGGAGGTCCGGCAGCGAGGAGCGGACGTCATCCGGAACGGGCCGGCCGTTGGCGAGGGCATCGCAGACGAGGAGCGCCCATCGGTCGACGAGCCGTCGCAGCGGCGCGGTGACGTGCGCGTACGGCGCGGCGATCGCGGCCTGCGTCGTCAGCTCGGGAAGGTCGCCGTCGAAGACCGCGTATCCGGCGCCGCGGAACAGAGCGGCGGCGTGCTCCCGGACCGCACGCCCCACGGGCGTCCGAGGCAGGTCGCGGAGGTAGTCGCCGTACGGCACGGCCTCCCGCCACGGCAGGCCGAAGCCGATCGTCTGCGCCCGGAAGGCCGCGACGTCGTCGTCGGATGCCGGGGGCATCGTGCGGATGATGCCCACCCCGCCGCTGATCATGATCTCAGCGGCGGCCATGCCGGTCAGGAGTGACACCTGCGCGTTGGCGTCTTCGAGGGGCACGCCCTCGTCGGCCTCGAGTGCGTATCCCTGCGGCGTCGTCACGACGCGGATCTCGGGGAGGCTGAGGCTCGCTCCGCCCCGCTCGATCTCCCGGCGGGCGCGTTCCTCGCCGAACCAGACGAGGTGTCGGATCGAATCGGGCGCGCCGCCCTTCTCGAGCGCGGCCTGCGCATCGACGTAGGACCACTGGGCGCGGGAGCGGACGACCGCGCGGGTCAGCGACGTCGAGGTGGGGCGGGCTCCGGCATCCAGCTCGAAGCGCCACACGTAGGCGCGGCGGTCGCGGTCCGGCAGGAGCGAGGCGGCATCCTCACTGAGGACGGCGGGGTGCAGCGGGATCCTCCCGTCGGGTGCGTAGATCGTCTGGCCGCGACGGCGGGCCTCCGCGTCGACCGCCCCGCCCAAGGGCACGAAGGCGGGGACGTCGGCGATGGCGTAGTGCAGGATGCCGCCGCCGTCGGCGGTCCGCTCGAGGTGCAGCGCCTGGTCGAGGTCGGTCGAGCCCTCCGGATCGATCGTGAGGAACGGGATGCCGCGGAGGTCCGCCAGCCCTGCGGCCGCAGGATCGACGGGGACGGTGCGGGCGGCGTGCTCGGCCTCGGCTTGCACGTCTGCGGGGAAGTCCGCGGGGAGGTCGAACTCGACGCGGAGGGCCGCGAGCGCGTCGCGGAGGTCCGACTGGGCGGGGGAGACGAGACGCGCGCGACGGATGGGCACGCCGTCAGTGTAGGACGACCGGTCAGCGGACTCGTCGGTCCTGTCCAGGCGCTCCATAACGCGGGCGCATACCGTCGGCGGCATGAGCAAGCTCTCCCGACTGATCGGCATGGCCACGAAAGCGCTCGACGCGAAACCCGGTGGCACCGGGCCGTCGGGCTCGCCGAGTTCTTCCCGCACGGGCGACTGGCGCGGGATCGTCCGCTCGGCCGCCGATGCGTTGACGGGCGACGGGCGGGCTCCTGCACCCGCCACCCCCGCTGCCGGCGCACCGGCAGCGACGCCGGGCCCCTCGTCGGCGTCGCTCACGCCTCCGCCCGCATCCCGCGGGCAGGCATCCGCCCACCCGGCCACGGACGCCGATCGTCGGGCGATCGCTCGCTACGACTACCTCATGCAGACCGCCGATCCCGCGCAGATCGAGCAGATCCACCAGGAGGCCTTCGCGAGGCTGACTCCCGATCAGCGCGCGCAGGTCCAGGCGCGGATGGTGGCGGAACTGCCGACCCACGAACGACCCCGCTCCGCGGCTCCGGCCGATCTCGCCCGCGCGGCGGCGCGCGGAGAGGCCTCACGGCCGGGGCTGATGACCGGGTTGCTGTCGCGGGCGAGCCGCGGCGGGGGCGCATCCCGCGTCGCCGGCGGCGCCGCCCTGGGTGCCGGTGTCGGGATCCTCGGCGCGGTCGCCGGCGGAGCCATCGTGACGTCCGTCGCCGGCCCGCTTCTGGCCCAGGCTGCGGGCATGGGCGTGGACTTCGACGCGCTCGCCCAGGGCCTCGACGTCGATGCGCTCGCCGAGGGCGCCGTCAGCGGTGTCGGCGAGCAGATCGCGGGCGTCGGCGATCAGGTCGCGGGGTTCGGGGAGAACCTCGGCGGGTTCGATCTGCCGGGCCTCGGTGACCTGTTCGGCCGCTGAGGTCGCCCCGTCGCATCAGACTCCCCGGTCAGGACAGGTCGCCGCCGGCGGCGCTGATGTCGCCGTCCGTGTCGAGGCAGACGCGGACGGCGATCTCGACGGCGTCCACGATCTGCTCGAACGGCAGGGCTGACGCGCCGACGGGACCCGTACCGGCGGCCCACGGAACGTGGACGAACCCGGCGCGCGTCGGCGTCCCGGCGGTCGCATGCAGCGCGGCGTACATCGTCGCGTTGCAGACGAACGTGCCTGCCGAGTGCGACACGGTGGACGGGATGCCGGCGGCACCGAGGGCCGCACTGATCGCCTTCACCGGGAGCGTGGCGAAGTAGGCGGCCGGCCCGCCCTCCACCACCGCGGCGTCCTGCGGTCGATATCCGGCGTTGTCGGGGATGCGGGCGTCGGCGAGGTTCACCGCGATCCGCTCAGGGGTGACGGCGGTGCGGCCGCCGGCGAGACCCGTGGCGACGACGATGTCGGGTCGATGCTCGTCGAGCAGCACCGCGAGCCGCGCGATCGCACCGTCGAACGTGACGGGCAGCACCTCGGTGACGAGGCGCGCCGGCCCGGTCCACCGCTCGCCGACGGCGCGGACGGCGTCGCCCGAGGGATTGGTGCCGTCACCCGCGAAGGGCTCGAATCCAGTCAGCAGCACAGGAGGCATCCCTCCAGGCTAAGCCGCTTGCCGCCACGCGCGACGGCTCCGCGCACCTAGACTTGACGCTCGTGGTCACCCGTCTCTCGACATACTTCCTCCGCACGCTCCGCGAAGACCCGGCCGACGCCGAGGTCACCAGCCACCGCCTGCTGGTGCGCGCCGGCTACATCCGCCGCGCCGCACCCGGCATCTTCACGTGGCTGCCGCTGGGTCTGCGCGTGAAGGCGAAGCTCGAGCAGATCATCCGCGAGGAGATGGGGAACGCGGGAGCGTTCGAGGTGCACTTCCCGGCGCTCCTGCCGCGCGACCCCTACGAGGAGTCCGGGCGCTGGACCTCCTACGGCGACGGCATCTTCCGGCTGCAGGACCGCAAGGGCGCCGACTACCTGCTCGCGCCGACGCACGAGGAGATGTTCACCCTCCTCGTGAAGGACCTTTATTCGTCGTACAAGGACCTGCCGCTGACGATCTACCAGATCCAGGACAAGTACCGGGATGAGGCGCGCCCCCGCGCGGGCCTGCTGCGCGGTCGCGAGTTCACGATGAAGGACGCCTACTCGTTCGACTACACCGACGCGGGCCAGGACGTCTCGTACCAGTCGCAGCGCGACGCGTACGAGCGCATCTTCACGCGTCTGAACATGGAGTACGTCATCGTCGCGGCCGACAACGGCCTCATGGGCGGTGCGCGCAGCGAGGAGTTCCTCCACCCGATTGCCGTCGGCGAGGACACCTTCGTCCGCTCGGCCGGCGGGTACGCCGCGAACGTCGAGGCGTTCACGACCGTCGTCCCCGAGAACCTGCCGATCCCGGGCGGTGCCCCTGTCGTCTTCGACTCGCCCGGCACGCCGACGATCGAGACCCTCGTCACCCACAGCAACGCGCACCTCGACGCGCCCGCGCCCGGCATCGCCGGCCCCGCGACCGAGGGTGCGACGCAGTGGACCGCTGCGCACACGCTCAAGAATGTCGTGCTCGCCCTGACGCACCTCGACGGCACCCGCGAACTCGTCGTCGTCGGGCTCCCCGGCGACCGCGACATCGACGACAAGCGCGCAGAGGTCGCCTTCGCGCCCGCAGACGTCGAGGCCGCCACCGAGGCGGACTTCGCGAAGCACCCCGGTCTCGTGAAGGGCTACATCGGACCCTGGTCGCCGAACGGTGCGGTCCTCGGTGAGGAATCGGCCACCGGCATCCGCTACCTCGTCGACCCCCGCGTCGTCGAGGGCACCGCGTGGGTGACGGGGGCCAACGAGCACGAGAAGCACGCGCACTCCGTCGTCTACGGCCGCGACTTCACCGCCGACGGCGTCGTCGACGTCTCGGACGTCCGCGCCGGCGACCCCGCCCCCGACGGCTCCGGCCCGGTCGAGCTCGCCCGCGGCATGGAGATCGGCCACGTCTTCCAGCTGGGCCGCTTCTTCGCCGACAAGCTCGGGCTGAAGGTCCTCGACGAGAACGGCAAGCTCGTCACCGTCACGATGGGCTCGTACGGCATCGGCGTGACGCGCATCCTCGCGATCCTCGCCGAGCTCAACAACGACGACCGCGGGCTCATGTGGCCCGAGTCGATCGCGCCGTTCGACGTCCACGTCGTCGCCACGGGGCGGGATGCCGCGGCCTTCGACCTCGCCGAGAAGCTCGCCGCCGACCTCGAGTCGGCGGGGCGCGACGTCCTCCTCGACGACCGGCCCAAGGTCTCGCCCGGCGTCAAGTTCGGCGACGCCGAACTCGTGGGCGTCCCGTGGATCCTCATCGTCGGCCGCGGCGCCGCCGAGGGGCAGGTCGAGCTCTGGGACCGCCGCTCGGGCGAGCGCACCACTCTCGCCGCCGCGGAGGCCGTCGCCGCGCTCACCGCCTGAGCGGCGGCATCCGTCACCGGCGGAAACCCCGCCGTTCACCCGTCGGATGCCGGATCGTGACAGCCTGGAGGCATGTCGCCGAGTTCCACCACCTCCCTCGACGGTGACGTCACCGACGCCATCCGTACGCTCCTGTCCGATGCGGGTGTCGAGGAGGATGCCGACCTCGTCGCGCGGATCCTCGTCACGGGCGTGGGGCTCGGCGTCGACGGCACGGACCGGCTCGATCTGAAGATCGCGTCGGCCGCGTTGTCGGAGATGCGCTCGGCGTTCTCGCTGTTCGCGCCGTATCGCACGTCGCCGAAGGTGACCATCTTCGGATCGGCGCGGACCCGGCCGAACGATCCGCTCTACCGCGCGGCCGCCGACATCGCACGCGCGCTGGCCGACCGCGGCTGGATGGTCGTGACGGGGGCGGGACCGGGCATCATGCAGGCCGCCGCCGAGGGGGCGGGGCCCGATCACTCCCTCGGCGTCTCGATCCGGCTGCCGTTCGAGGAGAAGCCGAACGCGGTCATCGCCGAAGCCGACCGCGTCGTCGCCATGAAGTACTTCTTCACCCGCAAGCTCATGCTGGTCAAGGAATCCCGCGGGTTCGTCTGCGTCCCGGGCGGGTTCGGCACGCTCGACGAACTCTTCGAGCTGCTGACGCTGCAGCAGACCGGCAAGGCCGAGCCCACCCCGATCGTCCTCCTCGACGCTCCGGGCGGCTCGTTCTGGCAAGGGCTCGAGCGCTTCGCCGAAGACCACCTCATCCCGTCCGGCGTCATCTCGCCCGACGACCTGGACCGCGTCCTGGTGACGGACTCGGTGGCGGCGGCGGAGGCCGAGATCACGGGTTTCTGGCGGAACTACGACTCGCTCCGCTGGATCGGGTCGCGACTCGTCCTGCGCCTGTGCGCCGAGCCGACGGATGCCGAGGTGGCAGACCTGTCCGCACGTTTCGCGCACCTGCTCACCGGTGGCCGCATCGAGCGCACGGCGCCCCTTCGGCGTGAGCGGCAGGACGCCGATCGCCTCGACCTCCCGCGATTGCTCATGGACTTCGACCGGCACCGCGTCGGCGAGCTCCACCACCTGATCCGCGCCGTCAACGCGCTCGAATCCGCGCCGCCGGCCACCCCGCCGATCGAACCGCACGCCGTATCGTGAGCGCATGAGCCGGACGCCGGGGCCCCACCACCGGGCGCGGCTGTCTGCGCTCTCGACGCTCGTCGCCGCGCTGATCGCCTTCGGGGGTGCGGCGTCGGGCTGTTCCGCTCCGTCACCCGGGCCGACGCCAGGGCCGACGCCGAGCTCGTCGGACCCGGGCATCCAGGTCTGGATCCACCAGCAGCGCGGCGACGAGCAGCGCCGCCGGGCGTCCGTGCGCGTCGAGAACGACTCGCCGCAGGCGCTCGAGATCTCCGGCATCCGCCTCATCGACGACCGGCTGAGCGGAGTCGTTGTCGTGGAGGGCGGACGGGTCGCCGCGGGGGATTCGTTCGATTTCCCTCTCACCCTGCCCGCATCGACCTGCGATGGAGGCGCGCCGGAGCGTCGCTGGGAGCTCGACCTCACCGACGGTGCCGACCGAACCGGCATCCTGACCGACGCCCTCGGATTCCTCGACGGCCTGAACGATCGGGACTGCCTCGAGAAGGCGCTCGCGGGGTCGCTGCGCGTGTCGTGGGGCGACGCGGTGCTCCCGGCATCCGGTCTCGGCATCCTCCCTCTGGAGATCACGCCGACGGGCACCGGGGGCGACGCGCGCGTGGTCGCGGTGCAGTCCACGCCCCTTCTGCAGTTCGGAAGCCGGCTGACACGATTCGCCGTTCCCGACGGCTCGGCGCTCGTCGAGGTCCCGATCGAGCCGCAGCGCTGCGACCCCCACGTGGTCCAAGAGGACAAGCGCGGCACGGTCTTCGCCCTCGACGTCGAGGTCGACGGCAGGAGCGGGGTCGTCGACGTGCCCGTCTCCGACGAGGAGCGGGGCCGGATCCTCAGCTGGGTCGCCGCACGTTGCGACTTCGGCGGGTGAGTCAGAGCTTCGCGTAGCGTGCGCGGAGGAAGCTGAAGGCGGCGTAGACCACGAGACCGAACCCGATGAGGAAGACGAGGAACGGGCCGAGCATCTGCTCGAGGAGTGCCTCGATGGCGGCGTCGAACCCGCCCGCCGCGGCCGCCTCCTGCTTCACGGCCGCGACGATGAGCAGCACGCCAACGATCGCGACGGACAGGCCCTTGCCGAGGTAGCCGACGACGCCGGTGGCGGTGACGGCGATCCCCATGCGACCCCGCGGGATGCGGACCTGCTTGTCGAACGAGCGCCTCACCCCGATCGAGGCGAACACGAGGCCGCCGATGGCGAGCCCGAGGCCCGCCGCCGCCACGACGAACACCCCTCCGGGGGTCTCGAGCAGCCAGTGCGCGACCTGCTGTGCACTCCGGTCGCCGTCGAGGCGGGCGCCGAGGGCGACCGTGACGGCGATGGCCGCGAGCGCGAGATAGACCACGGCCTGCCCGGCGGCCGACGATCGCCGTCCCCAGGCGGCCGCATTCGTCCCCTTCGCGAGGAAGGCGCGCAGCACCTGGAACAGGCCCAGCGCGGCGAGCAGCAGGGCGAGCAGCCAGACGAGCGCCAGGCCCAGCGGGGCGTCCAGGATGGCGCGGAACACACCCGCCTGATCGGACTCGCCGCGCCCGCCGAAGGAGATGACGACGACGATCACGCCGAAGAGCAGGTGGACGACGCCGTTGGCCGCGTAGCCGCCTCGCGCCAGTCCCCGTGCGATGGGGGAGCGGCGCACGCTCTGCGCAGCGTCCTCCACGGCATCGGTCATCCTTCGATCTTCTCAGGTCGCCCCGCGGGGGATCGGGTAACGTTGACGGGATGCCGCGACGCACCTGAACACCGGGTGCGAGCGGCGCCGTGTTGAGCAACTGAAAAAGGGAGGCACCTATGGACATCGACCTGGGGCTGCTGCGGACCGTCGAACGCGAGCGGGAGATTCCGTTCGAGGAACTGATCCGGATCATCGAGCAGGCCATCCTGACCGCTTACGCGAAGCACACGTCTCCCGACGGTGAACTCCCCGACGGCGCCCGCGCCCACCTCGACCGCAAGAGCGGACACGTCGCCGTGTACATCCCGCTGCGCGATGAGGACGACGTCATCATCGGCGAAGAGGAATCGACGCCCGACGACTTCGGCCGCATCGCCGCCTTCGCCGCGAAGCAGGTCATCAGCCAGCGCCTCCGCGACATCGCCGACGACGCCGTGCTCGGCGAGTTCAAGGGCAAGGAAGGCGACATCGTCGCCGGCGTCGTCCAGCAGGGGCCGAACCCCCGCATGGTGCACGTCGACCTCGGCACGATCGAGGCGATCCTGCCCCCCGAGGAGCAGGTGCCGGGCGAGAGCTACGCGCACGGCTCGCGCCTGCGCGTCTACGTGACGTCGGTCTCGAAGGGCATGAAGGGTCCCCAGATCACCGTGTCCCGCACGCATCCGGGGCTCGTGCGCAAGCTCTTCGCCCTCGAGGTACCCGAGATCGCCTCGGGCGTCGTCGAGATCATCTCGCTCGCCCGCGAAGCCGGCCACCGCACCAAGATCGCGGTCAAGGCCAACGACCCGGCCGTCAACGCGAAGGGCGCCTGCATCGGCGAACTCGGCCGCCGCGTGCGCGCCGTCACCGAGGAGCTCGGCGGCGAGAAGATCGACATCGTCGACTACGACGAGACCCTGCCGAAGTTCGTCGCGAATGCGCTGTCGCCCGCGAAGGTGACCTCGAGCTTCGTGCTCGACCAGGCCACCAAGGCCGTGCGCGCGCTCGTCCCCGACTACCAGCTCTCCCTCGCGATCGGCAAGGAAGGTCAGAACGCCCGGCTCGCGGCGAAATTGACCGGCGCGAAGATCGACATCCAGCCCGACAGCATTCTCGACGAGTCCTGACGCGGTAGGATGGAAGCTGTTCGAACGTGCGTGGGATGCCGCGCGCGTGCCCCCCGGTCCTCGTTGCTCCGCATCGTGGCCAGGGACGGTGCCCTCGTCATCGACGAGAAGGCCGTCCTCCCGGGTCGGGGCGCGTGGGTGCATGACACGGACAGATGCGTGAGCACCGCACTCAAGCGGCGCGCATTCGGACGCGCACTACGGGCATCCACTCCGCTGGACACAGCGGAGCTGGATGCGCGGACCACCAGAGAATCCCTCCAGCGAAACGGCTGAACGGCTATGGACACAAAGTGAACGGCTCGAAATGAGACCCGTCCGCGAATGACGGTCCGCCCTGTCCGGGGCGGGCCCCAGACAGGAGAATTGTGGCAAAACCACGCGTGCACGAGATCGCTTCCGAGCTCGGCGTCGACAGTAAAGTCGCCCTCGCGAAGCTGAAGGAGCTCGGCGAATTCGTCAAGAGCCCTTCGTCCACCATCGAGCCCCCCGTGGCTCGCAAGCTCCGCGCCGCCCTCGAGGCGGAAGGCGTGAAGGCACCCGCCGCCGCGCCCGCGAAGCCCGCCGCCAAGGCACCGGCATCCGGCGCAACGCCCGGACCGCGCCCGTCGGCACCCAAGCCCGCTCCGGCTCCGGAGCCGGCAGCACCCGCAGCTCCCGCCGAGCCGGCGGCTGAGAAGCCCGCTCCGGCCGCGGCCGAGTCCGGCGCTCCGACACCGGGCGCCGCTACTCCCGCAGCAACCCCCGGCAAGCCGGGCGCACAGCCGCCCCGTCCGGGTGGTGCGCCGCGCCCCGGCAACAACCCCTTCGCCAGCTCGCAGGGCATGGGCCAGCGTCCCGCCGGCCCGCGTCCGGGTAACAACCCGTTCGCATCGGCTCAGGGCATGGGTCAGCGACCCAACCCGGGCAACATCCCGCGTCCCCAGGCTCCGCGTCCCGGTGCCCCTCGCCCCGGCGCCCCGCGTCCCGGCGGTGCGGGTCGTCCCGGTGGCGGCGGTCGTCCCGGCGCACCCTTCCAGCAGCGTCCCGGCGGCCCCGGTCGTCCCGGCGGCGCCGGTGGCTTCGGCGCCGCGCGTCCGGGTGCTCCCGCCGGCGGTTTCGCCGGTCGTCCCGGCGGCGGTGGCGGTCGTGGCCGTGGTCCCGGCGGCGGTACCGCAGGTGCCTTCGGTAAGGGTGGTGGCAAGTCCAAGCAGCGTAAGTCGCGTCGGGCGAAGCGGCAGGAATTCGAGATGCGGTCGGCGCCGGTCGTCGGCGGCGTCAACGTCTCCAAGGGCAACGGCGAGATCATCCGCCTGCGTCGCGGTGCGTCGATCTCGGACTTCGCCGACAAGCTCGAGGCCCTGCGCGGGTACAACGTCCAGCCCGGCACCCTGGTGACGATCCTCTTCAACCTCGGCGAGATGGCCACGGCCACCGAGTCGCTGGATGAGGCGACGTTCGAGATCCTCGGTGAGGAGCTCGGCTACAAGATCCAGATGGTGTCTCCCGAGGACGAGGACAAAGAGCTTCTCGAGGGCTTCGGTCTCGACCTCGAGGCCGAGCTGGAGGCGGAGAGCGAGGATGACCTCGAGATCCGTCCTCCCGTGGTGACCGTCATGGGCCACGTCGACCACGGTAAGACGCGACTGCTCGACGCGATCCGTCAGACCAACGTCGTCGCCGGTGAGGCGGGTGGCATCACCCAGCACATCGGTGCCTACCAGGTCTGGACCGAGCACGAGGGCATCGAGCGTGCGATCACCTTCATCGACACCCCGGGTCACGAGGCGTTCACCGCCATGCGTGCCCGTGGTGCGCAGGTGACCGACCTCGCGATCCTCGTGGTCGCGGCCGACGACGGCATCATGCCGCAGACGGTCGAGGCGCTGAACCACGCTCAGGCGGCGAACGTCCCGATCGTGGTCGCGGTCAACAAGGTCGACAAGCCCGACGCGAACCCCGCGAAGGTCCGACAGCAGCTCACCGAGTACGGCCTGGTCGCCGAGGAGTACGGCGGCGACGTCATGTTCGTCGACGTCTCGGCTCGTCAGGGCACCAACATCCAGGCACTGCTGGATGCCGTCCTCCTCACCGCCGACGCGGGTCTGGACCTCACGGCCAACCCGAACAAGGCGGCGCGCGGTGTCGCGATCGAAGCGAAGCTCGACAAGGGTCGCGGTTCGGTCGCCACGGTGCTGATCCAGTCCGGAACGCTCCACGTCGGCGACGCGATCGTCGCAGGCACGGCGTACGGCCGTGTCCGCGCCATGATCGATGAGAACGGCGATGCCGTGGACGAGGCCTACCCGTCGCGTCCCGTGCAGGTGCAGGGTCTGAACTCCGTGCCCCGCGCCGGTGACGTGTTCATCGTCACCGAAGAGGACCGCATGGCCCGCCAGATCGCTGAGAAGCGTGAAGCGGTCGAGCGCAACGCCCAGCTGGCCAAGGCCCGCAAGCGCATCTCGCTCGAGGACTTCACCCGCGCTCTCGAAGAGGGCAAGGTCGAGTCGCTCAACCTCATCATCAAGGGTGACGTCTCGGGTGCCGTGGAGGCCCTCGAGGAGTCGCTCCTCAAGATCGAGGTCGACGACAGCGTCCAGCTGCGCATCATCCACCGCGGTGTGGGTGCCGTCACCGAGTCGGACATCAACCTGGCGACGATCGACAACGCGATCGTCATCGGCTTCAACGTCCGCCCCGACACGAAGGCCCGCGAGCGTGCCGCCCGCGAGGGTGTGGACGTCCGGTTCTACTCGGTCATCTACAACGCGATCGACGACGTCGAGCAGTCCCTCCAGGGCATGCTCAAGCCGGAGTTCGAAGAGGTCCAGTCGGGTGTCGCCGAGATCCGCGAGGTGTTCCGCTCCTCGAAGTTCGGCAACATCGCCGGTGTCATCGTCCGCTCGGGAACGATCACGCGAAACGCCAAGGCGCGGGTCATCCGCGACGGCGTCGTGCTCGCCGACGGTCTGGCCATCGAGTCGCTGCGCCGCTTCAAGGACGACGTCACCGAGGTCCGTACGGACTTCGAGGCCGGTATCGGTCTCGGCAAGTACAACGACATCCAGATCGGTGACGAGATCGAGACGACCGAAATGGTGGAGAAGCCGCGCGGCTGATCCTCAGGTTGCTACGGACTCGGATGTCCGTCCTCGGCAAGAGCGGGGCCCCTGCCCCGATTGCCTCGGACGGACATCCGAGTCCTCCGCAGTTTCCGGCCCGCCGTATCGCGGGCCGGGTAGAGAAGGAGAAGGACATGGCCGGAGAACGGCAGGCACGGCTGGCGGACCGCATCCGCGTGCTCATCGCGGAGCGCCTCGAGAAGGGGCTGCGCGACCCGCGGCTCGGATTCGTCACGATCACCGACGTCCGTGTGACGGGTGACCTGCAGCACGCGTCCGTCTTCTACACGGTCTACGGCGACGACGACGCGCGCACCGACTCGGCCGCTGCCCTCAAGGCGGCGACGGGGATGCTGCGCAGCGAGGTCGGGCGTCAGCTCGGCACACGTCTGACCCCGACCCTCGAGTTCATCCTCGATGCGCTCCCCGAGAATGCGGGTCACATCGAGGAGCTCCTGCGCGAGGCGCGTGAGCGCGACGCACAGGTGGCGGGGATCGCGGCATCCGGCTCGTACGCCGGTGACGAGGACCCGTACGTGAAGCCCCGCGAAGAGGGCGACGAGGACTGAGACGTCCTCTGCTGACGCGCGCTAGCGCGGCAGGTGCAGCATCCCGTCGACGGCCTCGACCAGGCCGTCGACGATGAGTGAGTCGATGGCCCGGTCCCGCTGCTGCGGGTCGGGCCATTCGGCGATCACGGCGGCGGCGGGCGCGACGTGGCCGTCGGCATCCCGCAGTACCTTCAGGACCGCTCCGCGCGCCTGGCGGTCGCTGCCCTCGTAGCGCGCCTGCTTGCGACGGTCGTCGCCCGTGTCGGGGTATCCGGCGGCGCGCCAGGCGCAGAGGTCGGCGAGGGGGCACGCCTCGCATCGCGGGGTGCGTGCCGTGCACACGACGGCGCCGAGCTCCATCGCGGCCGCGTTGACGACCGCGGCGTCGCCGTCGTCCTCGGGCAGGATCGCGGCCATCGCGGCAAGGTCCGCCTTCGCGGGAGGTCTCGGCTGCGAGCGTCCCTCGACGGCGCGCGCGAGGACGCGACGGGTGTTCGTGTCGACGACGGGATGCCGGTCCCCGAAAGCGAACACTGCCACCGCCCGGGCGGTGTAGTCGCCGATCCCGGTGAGCGCGAGCAGGGCATCGACGTCCCGGGGGACCATCCCGTCGTGCCGGTCGCGGATCTCCGTCGCCGCGCGGTGCAGCCAGAGGGCGCGGCGGGGGTAGCCGAGGTTCGCCCAGAGGCGGACGGCGTCGGCCGGGGGAGCGGCGGCGAGGTCGGCCGGTGTCGGCCAGCGCGAGAGCCACTCCTCGAGGCGGGGGATGACCCGGGCGACGGGCGTCTGCTGGAGCATGAACTCGCTCACGAGCGTGCCCCAGGCACCGAACCCCTCGCGTCGCCACGGCAGGTCCCGGGCGTTGTCGCGGTACCACGCGATCAGCGGCGGGGCGAGGTCGGGCACCGCTCCAGCCTAGGCTGGAAGCCATGCACCAGAGTCAGGGGAGCGGCGGGATCCTCCTCGTCGACAAGCCCGGCGGCGTCACCAGCCACGACATCGTGGCGCGCGCCCGCCGCGCGCTGAACACGCGCAAGATCGGCCACGCCGGCACCCTCGACCCCATGGCCACGGGCCTGCTCGTCCTCGGGATCGGTCACTCCACGCGCCTTCTGACCTACGTCGTCGGGCTCGACAAGACCTACGAAGCCACCATCCGCCTCGGCGTCACGACGGACTCCGATGACGCCGACGGCGTCGAGACCTCGACGACGGATGCCGGTGGCGTCACCGATGAGGAGATCCACCGCGGCATCCGCTCGCTGACGGGACCCATGGCGCAGGTGCCGAGCACGGTGTCGGCGATCAAGGTCGGCGGGCGCCGCGCCTACGACCTGGCGCGCGCGGGGGAGCAGGTCGAGCTGAAAGCCCGCGACGTCGTGGTCAGCCGGTTCGAGGTGCGGGAGATCCGCCGCGGTGACCGCGTCATCGACGTCGACGTCGTCGTGGACTGCTCGAGCGGCACCTACATCCGGGCGCTCGCCCGGGACCTCGGCGCGGACCTCGGCGTCGGCGGCCACCTGACCGCGCTCCGCCGCACGCGCGTCGGCCCGTTCGACGTCGCCGAAGCCGTCGTGGAGCTGACCCCCGAGGTGCCGCTGAAGGATGCCGCCGAGGTCGCGGCATCCCTTCTCGGCGCCTTCCCGGTCACCGCCGACGAGGCGCGCGACCTGCGCCACGGCAAGCGCCTGCTGGGCGCTGCGGACCGCCTGACCGGCGAGAATCCGGCGGCGATCGATCCCGACGGTGTGCTCGTCGGGATCGTCGGACGGCGCGGGGCGGATGTGAAGAGCCTCATGAACATGCCCGAGGAGCAGCCGTGATCGCGTGGTTCACCGTCGTCCTCATCGCCGTCGCCTGCATCGCCGGCCTCCTGTGCACGGTGCTGGGGCTCGCAGGCCGACGCCCGAGCGATCTGTCGGTCGGCACGCAGGCGCTCATCCTCGTCCTCCTGGTCGTCCAGGTCGTGATCTCGATCATCGCGCCGTTCGTGGGCAACCCGCCGTCGGGCGATCTGCTGGAGTTCTGGGTGTACCTCGTCTCGGCGGTCCTGATCCCGCCGGCCGCGGTCATCTGGGCCCTCATCGAGCGCAGCCGCTGGAGCACCGTCATCATGGGCGTCGCCGCGTTCGCGATCGCGATCATGGTGTGGCGGATGAACGTCATCTGGACGATCCAGGTCGCCTGAGCCCCGCCGCCTCCGACGGCGAGGCCGGCCCGCCGCGGCCGTAGGATTGACATGCCATGCCTGAGACCGCGCCGACCCCGCCCGCTCCGTCGGCCGCATCCTCATCCCCGCGTCGGATGACCGGTGTCGGCCGTGTCCTCGTCGTCGTCTACGCGATCATGGCCTTGGGCGCGACGGGACGCTCGTTCGTCCAGATCGTCCGGGAGTTCGACGACGCCCCCGTCGCGTACTCGCTATCGGCGCTGTCGGCCCTCGTCTACATCCTGGCGACCCTCGCCCTCATCTTCAGCGCGTCGGAGCGGTGGTACCGCGTCGCCTGGGCGGCCATCGTGTTCGAGCTCGTCGGCGTCCTCGTCGTCGGCACGCTGTCGCTGACTCACCCCGAGCTCTTCAACCACCCGACGGTCTGGTCCGGCTACGGCATCGGGTACGTGCTGATCCCGCTCGTGCTGCCGTTCCTGGGCCTCTGGTGGCTCATCGCGCACCGCCGCGGACGGACGACGGGTGGCGCGGCGTGATCGTCTTCCGCGACCCCGCCGAGATCCCCGCGGGGTTCGGCCCGAGCGTCGTCGCGATCGGCAAGTTCGACGGCGTCCACTCCGGCCACCGCGCGGTGATCGACCGTGCCCGGGTGACGGCGACGGATGCCGGGGCCCGCGTCGTCGCGGTGACCTTCGACCGCAACCCCCTGAGCCTGCTGCGCCCGGAGCTCTGCCCCGAGGCCCTCGTGAGCGTCGACCAGAAGATCGCCCTGCTCCGCGACGCGGGGGTCGACGCGGTGCTCGTCCTCCGCTTCGATGAGGCGCTCGCGGCCCTCGCGCCCGAGACGTTCGCCGAGCGGATCCTCGTCGATGCGCTCGGTGCCGTCTGCGTCATGGTGGGCGCGGACTTCCGCTTCGGTCGCGGGGGAGCCGGTACGCCGGAGTTCCTCGTCGACTTCGGCCGCGGGCACGGCTTCACCGTGGACATCGTCGGCGACGTGCAGGGTGGTGGACGTCGCGTCTCGTCGACGTGGGTGCGCGAGCTGCTCGCCGCGGGCCAGGTCGAGGACGCCGCGCGGCTGCTCGGCCGCCCGCACGCGGTCCGGGCCGAGGTCGTGCACGGGCTGAAGCGCGGCCGCGAGCTCGGCTACCCGACAGCGAACCTCGCGACCGACGCCGAGGGCTTCATCCCCGCCGACGGCGTGTACGCCGGCTGGCTCGTCGACGAGGGGACGGATGCCGGCGGTTACGCCCCCGCGACCCGTTACGCCGCGGCCATCTCGATCGGCACGAACCCCACGTTCGATGACGTCCCCGTCCGCCAGGTCGAGGCGTACGTCCTCGACGAGACCGGCCTCGACCTCTACGGGCACATCGTCCAGGTGCAGTTCGTCGCCCGTGTGCGCGGCATGGTGGCCTTCGAGGGCATCGACAAGCTGATCGCTCAGATGGATGCCGACGTCACCGACGTCCGTGCCGCGCTGCGGTCCGGCGGGTGACGAACCGACGCTGACGGACCGACTCAGTACGAGGAGTCGTCGACGGCGCCGGTGGCTGCGGCCCCGGCATCCACTCGACGTGCTTCACCGAGGATGACGGCGCTGCCGCTGGTGCCCAGGCGCGAGGCGCCGGCCTCGATCATGGCGAGCGCGTCGGCGTAGCTGCGGACGCCGCCGGATGCCTTCACCTCGACGCCCGCGCCGACGGTGCGCCGCATGAGTTCGACGTGGGGGACCGTCGCGCCGCCGCCGGCGAAGCCCGTGGAGGTCTTGACGAAGTGCGCGCCTCCCGCTTCGGTGAGGCGGCTGCCGCGCTCGATCTGCTCGTCGTCGAGGAGTGCCGTCTCGAGGATGACCTTGGTGACGCGACCGCCGGCCGCCTCGACGACCGCGCGGATGTCGCTGACGACGACGTCGTCGAACCCGGAGCGGAGGGCGGCGATGTTGACGACCATGTCGACCTCGGCGGCGCCGTCGGCGATGGCCTGACGGGTCTCGGCGACCTTCGCGACCGTCGACGTCGTGCCGTGCGGGAAGCCGATGACCGTGCCGACCGCGACACCGGTGCCGGCGAGGCGCACGACGGCGTGGGGGATGTCGCTCGGGCGCACGCAGACGCTGAAGACGCCCCACTCGGCCGCGATGTCGAGCTCCGCGTCGACGTCGGCCCGGGTCAGCTCGGGCTTCAGGATCGCGTGGTCGATGGTGGCGGCGAGTTCACGTTCGGTGGGCATGGTTCCCAGCGTACGCGCCCACCCGCGAGGCGACGTTCGGGGTCGCGAGGACACGCTAGACTGGGGGAGAAGGATCCTTCCGTCGCCGCAGCTCGCAGAAGCGAGTGCCCGCAGCCGGGGGATCCGGGGACCATAACGCACCGCGACTGCACCGTCGCGGTCCCGTAAGACCGTCGTCATCGACGGCCACCGCCGGCACCGCCGGTGTCACGCTCAGGAGGAGCATGCCGACCACGGCAGCCACCGCCCCCAAGACCGCCGCTCGGCGTCGCCGGGGATCGTCGTCGCGTCGAGACGACGAAGCACCCCTCATCCCGATCCTCGCCCGCAAGGTACGCGAGGTCGAAGCCAAGGCGCAGCGCGGAAAGCTGGGGCCGACCAATCGGGTCAAGTTCCAGGTGATCGCGTTCCTCGTCCGCGAGGAGCGCGCCCGCGTCAAGGCCGCGACCGACATCGCCGACGGCGCCCGAGCCGAGCTGCTCAAGCGGCTCGACGGCGTCGCGACGATCCTCGCCAAGACCGCCGCGCGCGACACCTCGCTCATCCAGCTGCTCGAGGTCGACCAGGCGACGTCGCCGGTCGCCCGTCGCATGCGTCGCGACTGGCTCATCGAGTCGGGCGCCGACCTGCCCGAGGATGAGCTGATCATCACCGATGCGAAGCCCGCGCAGACCCCCGTCGTGCCCGAGGGCGTCGCCGACCGTCAGGTCGTGCCGCCGCAGGTCGAGGCGCGCAAGGAGTCGAACCCCTTCCTGTCCCCGGACGCCGCGCTCCGCGCCGTCGCACCCACGCCGCGTCGCCGACTCGACGGCTGGGAGCTCATGGGCCCGCTGTACAAGGCCTTCGAGACGGGTGCCGGCGGCGGCGCCGCGTCGATGGATCTGCCTCCGGTGCCCGAGTTCGACCGCCTCTCGCCCAAGGGCCTCGAGGTCATGCAGCACCAGTCGCGGTTCCTCGAAGCCGTGCGCTCCGGACACCGCAGCTTCCTGCTCGCCGACGAGCCGGGTCTCGGCAAGACGGCGCAGTCGGTGCTCGCGGCATCCGTCGCCGACGCCTACCCGCTCCTGGTCGTCGTCCCCAACGTCGTGAAGATGAACTGGGCACGCGAGGTCGAGCGGTGGACGCCGCAGCGACGCGCGACCGTCATCCAGGGCGACGGCGAGACGATGGACGCCTTCGCCGACGTCTTCATCGTCAACTACGAGATCCTCGACCGTCACCTCGCCTGGCTGAGCTCGATCGGGCTGCAGGGCATGGTCGTCGACGAGGCCCACTTCATCAAGAACCTGACCTCGCAGCGGTCCCGGAACGTGCTCGCCCTCGGGTCGCGGATCCGCGAGCAGGTGCGCGACCCGCTCCTGCTGGCGCTGACGGGTACGCCCCTCATCAACGACGTCGAGGACTTCGACGCCATCTGGCGTTTCCTCGGCTGGACGAACGGTGAGAAGCCGGGCCCCGAGCTCATGGCGCGCCTCGACGAGACCGGCCTTACCCCCGCCGACAAGGCGTTCTACCCCGAGGCGCGCTCCGCCGTGATCTCGATGGGGATCGTTCGACGCAAGAAGAAGGACGTCGCCGCCGACCTGCCCGACAAGCTCGTCGCCGACCTCCCCGTCGAGCTCGACGACGAATACGGCCGGTCGATCCGTGCCGCCGAGCGCGAGCTCGGCGATCGTCTGGCGGCGAAGTACCGCCGGATCATCGAGGCCCGCGGCGACCGCGTTCTCCGCGGTGAGGCCGACGAGGACATCGTGAGACTCGTCGCCCACGGTGAGCTCGAAGAGGCCAAGGCCGCCGGCAGCGGCTCCGAGAACGTCTTCACGATGGTCCGCCGCATCGGTCAGGCCAAGGCGCACCTCGCCGCGGACTACGCCGTGCAGCTGCAGCGCTCGGTCGGCAAGGTGGTCTTCTTCGCGAAGCACATCGACGTGATGGATGCCGCCGAGGCGCACTTCGCGTCGGCGGGGCTCCGCACCGTCTCGATCCGCGGCGACCAGACGACGCCCGTCCGCCAGCAGGCCATCGATGCCTTCAACGGCGAGCCGGACGTCGCGATCGCGGTGTGCTCGCTGACGGCCGCCGGTGTCGGCCTCAACCTGCAGGCCGCCTCGAACGTGGTCCTCGCCGAGCTCAGCTGGACCGCGGCCGAGCAGACGCAGGCGATCGACCGCGTGCATCGCATCGGCCAGGGCGAGCCGGTCACCGCGTGGCGCATCATTGCGGCGCACACGATCGACACGAAGATCGCCGAGCTCATCGACAGCAAACAGGGGCTCGCTCAGCGCGCCCTCGACGGCGACGCGGTCGACCCGACCTCGAGCGACTCCGTGCAGCTGTCGGCGCTGATGCACCTCCTGCGGCAGGCCCTCGGCGCGGCCTGAGGTCGCTCCGCTGGCAGGGGATGCCGCCGCGACGCTAGTGTCGTGGAGGCAGCGTCGCCCCCAGCACCAACCCGATATCACCCAAAGGACCACCCATGAAGATCGGTATCCTCACGAGCGGCGGCGACTGTCCCGGACTGAACGCCGTCATCCGGGGCATCGTGCTGAAGGGCACGACGACCTACGACATCGAGTTCGTGGGCATCCGCGACGGGTGGCGCGGCGTGGTCGACGGTGACTTCTTCCCCCTGACCCGTCACGAGGTGAAGGGGCTGTCGAAGGTCGGCGGCACGATCCTCGGGACGAGCCGCACCAACCCCTACGAGGGGCCGCGCGGCGGCGCCGAGAACATCTCCAAGACGATGTACGGGCACCGTCTCGACGGCATCGTCGCGATCGGCGGCGAGGGAACGCTCGCCGCGGCGGACCGCTTGCACAAGGACGGGATCAACGTCCTCGGCGTGCCGAAGACGATCGACAACGACCTGCACGCCACCGACTACTCCTTCGGTTTCGACACCGCCGTGAACATCGCCACCGAGGCGATGGACCGGCTGCGGACCACGGGCGACTCCCACCAGCGCTGCATGGTCGCCGAGGTCATGGGGCGCCACGTCGGCTGGATCGCCCTGCACTCGGGTATCGCGGCGGGCGCCCATGTCATCTGCATCCCCGAGCAGCCCATGTCGATCGACGACATCGCCGAGCAGGTGACCAAGGCCCACGACCGCGGCCGCGCGCCGCTGGTCGTCGTCTCGGAGGGCTTCAAGCTCACGGGCATGGACGAGGCCTTCAGTGACAAGGGTCTCGACGCGTTCAACCGCCCGCGTCTCGGCGGCATCAGCGAGATCCTCGCGCCCGAGATCGAACGGATCACGGGCATCGAGACCCGCTCGACCGTCCTCGGTCACATCCAGCGCGGCGGATCGCCGTCGGGCTTCGACCGCGTCCTCGCCACCAGACTGGGCCTGCACGCCGCCGACGCGATCGTCGACGGCGCATGGGGTCAGATGGTCGCGATGCAGGGCACCGAGATCGTGCGCGTCCCCTTCGCCGAGGCCCTCGGGTCCCTCCACACGGTTCCGCCGCACCGCTACGAAGAAGCCGCCGCGCTGTTCGGCTGAGCCGGTCCGCGTGACGACTGCGTCCTCTTCAGCCCCGGCATCCGTCGCCGCTGCCCTCTCTGGGGCGGTGTCGGTCGGCGTGCTCACCGCCGTCCAGGCCCGCATCAACGGGCAGCTCGGCGTCCGTCTCGAGCACGCGATGGCCGCAGCCGTCATCTCGTTCGCGAGCGGACTGCTGCTGATTGCGCTCATCAGCGTGCTCACCCCCGCGGGCAGGCGCGGCGCCGGTGCCCTGGCTCGCGGCATCCGTGATCACACGATCCCCTGGTGGATGCTGGTGGGCGGCGCAGCCGGCGCGTTCACCGTCGGGACGCAGAGCTTCGCGGTCGGCATCGTCGGCGTGTCGCTGTTCACCGTCGGCATCGTGGCCGGGCAGACGGTGGGCGGCTTGGTCTTCGACCGGATCGGCTTCGGCCC
Organism: Microbacterium sp. MDV22-iso44; assembly: GCF_058629135.1. Taxonomy (NCBI): domain Bacteria; kingdom Bacillati; phylum Actinomycetota; class Actinomycetes; order Micrococcales; family Microbacteriaceae; genus Microbacterium; species Microbacterium sp. MDV22-iso44. The sequence goes on along the minus strand of NZ_JBZVWS010000001.1, from coordinate 1,001,844 downwards.
GGGAGGCGTCGTGGCCGTCACAGTACCGCGCGTGGTCGGCGGGGTGCTCGCGCTCGGTGCGGTGGCCGTCATGCTGATCGCCGGGGACGGACTGGCCGGGGTACCGGTGTGGATGGTGATCCTGCCGGTCTTCGTGGGTGTCGGCCTCGCGTGGCAGCAGGCCACCAACGGCAGGCTGCGCGCCCGCGTGGGTACGCCCCTGACAGCGACGCTCGTCAACTTCGTCGTCGGCACCGTCATCCTCACGGTACTGGCGGTCATCGTTACCCTCGTAGGCGGACCACCCGCAACGCCCCCGGGTGAGCCGTGGCTCTACCTCGGGGGCGTCCTGGGTGTGACATACATCGTCATGTCGGCCGCGATCGTGGCGCGGACCGGTGTCCTGCTGTTCGGCCTGGCGGCCGTCTCGGGCCAGCTCGTCGCCTCGCTGGTCCTCGACGCCCTCTGGCCTGCGCCCGCCGGGCCCGGTCTCCTCGTCGAGGCGATCACGGTCGTGATCGGTCTCGCGTCGGTGTCGGTCGCAGCGTTCTGGCGCGTGCGGCGCTGAGCGCCGCGACGGATCAGGCCCCGTCGCCCTTCGGGGTGAACGACAGCGACAGCGAGTTCATGCAGTAGCGGTCACCGGTCGGCGTGCCGAAACCGTCGGGGAACACGTGCCCCAGGTGCGATCCGCAGTTGGCGCAGCGCACCTCGGTGCGCACCATGCCGTGGCTGTTGTCCTCGATGAGTTCGACCGCCTCGGGGCGCACGGACTCGTAGAAGCTCGGCCACCCGCAGTGCGAGTCGAACTTCGTGCCGCTCTGGAACAGCTCCGACCCGCACGCGGCACAGGTGTAGAACCCGGCCCGCTCCTCGTCGAGGAGCTCACCGGTCCAGGCGCGCTCCGTGCCGGCCTGGCGCAGGACGGCGTACTGCTCGGGCGTCAGCTCCTCACGCCACTGCTCGTCGGTCTTCTCCACGCGATAGCTCATGTGTTCTTCCTTCCCTCGTCCTATTCAACCGGACGAACCGCCCGGATGTTCCGCGGTGTCGCCCGATGACGGTCGTACGGTGGGAGAGTGCCCCTTTCCGACCGCGACCGAGCCGTCCTCGACTTCGAGGCGCGGTGGCACGGTCACTCCGGGGCCAAGGAGGAAGCACTCCGAGCGGAGCTCTCGCTGACGCCCGCGCGGTACTACCAGCTCCTCGGACGCATTCTCGAGTCCGCGGATGCCGTCGCCCACGATCCGGTCCTGGTGCACCGCCTCCGGCGTCTCCACGCCGACCAGGAGCGCGAGCGCCGCAGCCGCGCCAGGATCCTCCCGGCCTCCGCCCGATAGGATCCTCGGGTGCCGTCTCCGACATCCCCGCCTGAGCAAGAGCAGCCCGACCCGACGGCCCTCTCCGCCTCGACGGGTCGTCCCGCCGCCACCGACCGTTTCGACGACGTCTCCCCGAACGTGTCGCGAGTCGGCGCGCACCGCGCCGAGAACCCCCGGCTCCGGATCGGGCTCATCGTCTTCTGGTCTGCCGTCGCGACCGTCGCGATCGTCGCCGCGGGTGTCTTCGGCACGCTGCTCTCGACAGGACGCCTCTCCTTCGGGCCGGCGGCCGGGCCCAGCGGCACCTCCCAGGTCGTCGCTCCCAAGGTCGACACCTCGTACCAGGTCCTCGTGCTGAACGCGACGGCCGAGACGGGCCTGGGTGCCCGGATCCGCGATCAGGTCATCGCCGCGGGCTGGGCCGACGCCGACGTCGAGGTGAGCAACGCGAGCTCCACCGACTTCCCGACGACCACTGTCTACTACGCGCAACCAGCGGACGAAGCGGCTGCCCGCGGACTGGCGGACGCGATCGGCGGCGCCGAGGTGTCGCTCGACGACACGTATCAGGTCGTCGCGCCGCCCGAGACGACGGCGGCGGACGGCGCGAGCCGGCCCCAGTTGGTCGTCGTGGTCGGCCTCGACTTCGGCAGCGAATGACGGAGCACACGTCGCCCTCCCGGCGGCGTGTTTCGACGCCGTAAACACTTCGGTTCGGGGGCGTCAACAAAGTCCCGAACGGCGTCTGCGAGCGCGGAGCCGTGGCTAGCATTTCGATGTCCCACAGCTTCAGGAGATTCGCATGACCCAGGGAACCGTCAAGTGGTTCAACGCCGAGAAGGGCTTCGGCTTCATCACCCTCGGTGACGGACAGGACGTCTTCGTCCACTACTCCAACATCGACATGTCGGGCTTCCGGGTCCTCGAGGAGGGGCAGGCCGTCGAGTTCACCGTCGGCGCCGGGCAGAAGGGCCCGCAGGCCGAGTCCGTCCGCGTCGTCGCCTGACGCCTGTCAGGTCTCGTATCGGCTCAGGAAGCGTCCGCTCAGCTCGGGCGGATTCAGCTCTCGGGCGGAGCGGTTCTCGATGGCCTCCGTCTCGTCGCTGTCGGTGACGGAGACGAAGAGGGTGACTCCGGCAAGCGCTTCTGCGCGCTCGGCCCGCAGGTGCGCGAGGGCGGCGATCAGCGCATCGATGTGTTCCTCGAACCAGCCGTCGGCGTCGTCCGACGAGTCCTCGAGCACCCGGGAGATCAGTGCGAAGTGCTCCCAGCCCGCCAGCTCGTCGCGCCACTCGGCGGTGTCCCACCGCAAATAGGCGTCGTACCCGGGGGAGGCGAGGTCGCCGGCGGCATCCGCTTTCGACCTCTTCGACTGGTAGTGCTCGACGGTGGTGATGCAGAGCCCGGCGCTCATCGCCCCGTCGTCCGTGGTCAGGGCGACCGCGTACACCCGATCGCCGGTGAGGGTCTCGATCGTCTCGTCGAAGGCGGCGACAGTGGCTTCCCGCAGCGCCCGTCGCACGTCGTCACGGTTCACGGAACGATCCCCTCTCGTAGGTCTGAACCCGTTCGGCACCCCGGGCATCGGACGCCGTCGTCGGCATCGGCGCGGCGCCGACCACGGTAGCGCGGGTCGCGGCCTCACGGCTTGCACTCCCTATGGTCGAGTGCCAGAATGATTTAGCACTCACTCATCCTGAGTGCCAGAACGATCCCGCTCCCAGCCCCTGGGGGCACGGTACTGAACCTCACGTCCGGGAGGGACGACACACTTATGGCAAAGATCATCGCTTTCGACGAAGAGGCCCGCCGCGGCCTCGAGCGCGGCCTCAACACCCTGGCCGACGCCGTCAAGGTGACGCTCGGCCCCCGCGGCCGCAACGTCGTGCTCGAGAAGAAGTGGGGCGCCCCCACGATCACGAACGACGGCGTGTCGATCGCCAAGGAGATCGAGCTCGACGACCCGTACGAGAAGATCGGCGCGGAGCTCGTCAAGGAGGTCGCCAAGAAGACCGACGACGTCGCCGGTGACGGTACGACGACCGCTACGGTCCTCGCCCAGGCGCTCGTGCGTGAAGGTCTGCGCAACGTCGCAGCCGGCGCCGACCCCATCTCGCTCAAGAAGGGCATCGAGAAGGCCGTCAAGGCTCTCTCCGACGAGCTGCTCGCCGGCGCGAAGGAGATCGAGACCAAGGACCAGATCGCGGCGACGGCATCCATCTCGGCTGCCGACCCCGAGATCGGCGCCCTGATCGCCGAGGCCATCGACAAGGTGGGCAAGGAAGGCGTCGTCACCGTCGAGGAGTCCAACACCTTCGGCACCGAGCTCGAGCTCACCGAGGGCATGCGCTTCGACAAGGGCTACATCAACCCCTACTTCGTCACCGACGCCGACCGTCAGGAAGCCGTCTTCGAGGACCCCTACATCCTCATCGCGAACCAGAAGATCTCGAACATCAAGGACCTTCTGCCCGTCGTCGACAAGGTGATCCAGGACGGCAAGGAGCTCCTCATCATCGCCGAGGACGTCGAGGGCGAGGCTCTCGCGACGCTCGTGCTCAACAAGATCCGCGGCATCTTCAAGTCGGCTGCCGTCAAGGCTCCCGGCTTCGGCGACCGCCGCAAGGCCCAGCTGCAGGACATCGCGATCCTCACGGGTGGCCAGGTCATCACCGAGGAGGTCGGTCTCAAGCTCGAGAACGCCACCCTCGACCTGCTCGGCCGCGCGCGCAAGGTCATCATCACCAAGGACGAGACCACCATCGTCGAGGGTGCCGGTGACGCAGCGCAGATCGAGGGTCGCGTGACCCAGATCCGCCGCGAGATCGACAACACCGACAGCGACTACGACCGCGAGAAGCTCCAGGAGCGCCTCGCGAAGCTCGCCGGTGGCGTCGCCGTCATCAAGGCCGGAGCCGCGACCGAGGTCGAGCTCAAGGAGCGCAAGCACCGCATCGAGGACGCCGTCCGCAACGCGAAGGCAGCCGTCGAGGAGGGCATCGTCCCCGGTGGTGGCGTCGCGCTCATCCAGGCCGGCGAGAAGGCGTTCGCAAAGCTCGAGCTCGTCGGTGACGAGGCGACGGGTGCGAACATCGTCAAGGTCGCCATCCAGGCTCCGCTGAAGCAGATCGCCCTCAACGCCGGCCTCGAGCCGGGTGTCGTCTCGAACAAGGTCGCCGAGCTCCCCGCGGGCCAGGGCCTCAACGCGGCGACCGGCGAGTACGTCGACATGTTCGCCGCCGGCATCATCGACCCGGCCAAGGTCACCCGCTCGGCGCTGCAGAACGCGGCGTCCATCGCCGGCCTGTTCCTCACCACCGAGGTCGTCGTGGCCGACAAGCCCGAGAAGGCGGCGGCTCCGGCCGGCGACCCGACCGGCGGCATGGACTTCTGATCCAGCGCTGACAGCCAGCACGAAGGGCCCCTCCTCCGGGAGGGGCCCTTCGTCGTTCGCGGACGCGTCAGCGGAACATGCCCGCGGCGGCCATCTCGGTCTGCGCGTACTGCTGGCCGACGGTGGCGAGCGCGGTGCTGATGTCGCCGAGGGCGGCATCCAATTCCCGCTGTGCGGCGCGCCAGCGCTCGACCACGCCCTGGAAGGCGACCGACGCGCTGCCCGTCCACGAACCCTGCAGCTGGGTCAGATGACCGAGCATCGCGGCGGTCTCGGACTGCACACGGTCGCCCGTGGCACGGATCGTGGTGGTGGCGGCGAGGACGGCGTCGCTGTCGACGGTGAAGGCGGTCATGACGGGTTCCTTTCGAATGGGATGCCGCCACGCTAAAGACCCGCGCCGGGCCCTTCGCGCATCCTCGCCGCCTGGGGAGAGGCATCCGCCCCGTCGTGCGCTGGGGAGGAGGCTGTTCAGCTCTCGCTGCGCGGTGTCCGCGGGAGCGGCTGCGTCGCGACGTCGAGAGCCGCCCCGGCGGTCGCTCGATCCGTCGCGAGCGGGAGTGACACCGTGAACGTCGCGCCGCCGCCGGCGGTGTCGGTGACCTCGATCGTGCCCTGCAGCGTCGCGACGATGGACGCGACGATCGACAGGCCGAGCCCGGAGCCGCCCGTCTCGCGCGTGCGCGAGGAGTCGGCGCGCCAGAAGCGCTGGAAGATCTTGCTGCGGATCTGCTGGGGGACGCCCTCGCCGTGGTCGGCGACCGAGATCCAGCCGCGACCGGTCTCGAGGTCCGCTCCCACGGAGAGTTCGATCGGCGATCCTGCCGGGGTGTACCGGCGGGCGTTGCCGAGCAGATTCGCGACGACCTGGCGGATGCGGTTCTCGTCACCGAGGACGATCGGCACGACCGGCTGCGGCAGGTGCAGCAGGATCGGCTCGGTCGCCTGGTCGGGGGACGCGGCATCCGCTCGATTCCGACGGCGCAGGAGCCGGCCGGCTCCCGCGATGGCGCCGCCTCGCCGCTTGGGCGAGGGGTCCTGCGCGGGGAAGACCGCCATCGGGACCGGGGAGGTCGAGGTCTGGCCGAGGAACGAGACGTCGCGATCGGGGGATGCCGCGCGCGCGTCGAGTGCGGCATCGCGGGCGATCGGGCGCAGGTCGACCGGCACCACGGCGACGTCGCGCTGTTCGTCGAGCCGTGCGAGGGCGAGGAGGTCTTCGACGAGGGCACCCATGCGGATCGCCTCTTTCTCGATGCGCTCCATCGCCTGCGCCGTCTGCTCCGGGTCCTGGATGGCGCCCATGCGGTAGAGCTCGGCGTAGCCGCGGACGGTCACGAGCGGCGTGCGGAGTTCGTGGCTCGCATCGCCGATGAACCGCCGCATCCGATCGACCGTCGAGTCCCGTTCGCCCAGTGCCTCGTCGATCCGCTCGAGCATGACGTTGATCGCGGTCTTGAGGCGGCCCACCTCGGTGCCCGGCGCGATGTCGCTCATGCGCTGGCTGAAATCGCCCTGCGCGATGGTCATGGCGGTGGACTCGACCTGGCCGAGGCCGCGGAACGCCAGGGTCACCAGTCCGCGGGTCAGGATCGCGCTGCAGACGATCGTGAAGAGGGCGAGGGCGGTGTAGATGCCGATGTAGTTGGCGACCGTCCGGTTCACGTCGTTGAGCGGCAGGGCGACCAGCTGCGTGTAGTACTCCCGCGAGCCCGGGATCGGGAGGGTGTCGACACTGGCGCGGTAGCGCACGGTCCCGTCGGCCGACGGCAGATCGAACGGCGCCGTTCCGTCGAGCACCGTCTGATCGAGCGAGAACGTCTCGGGGAAGGCGGGCGGCGAGAGGGTGTCGTCACCGCCCGCCACGGCCAGACGCTCGCCTTTGCCCTTACCGCTGTACACCGCGACCGAGAAGTCGGTCGGCGCCGCGGCGATCGGGGTGAAGGTGGCTTCGCCGTCGTCGAGCGTGACGTTCATGAGGTTGCTCGCGATGTCGGTCGTGACCGTCTGGGTCAGCGACTGATCGACGGCACCGAGCTGGGCGTTCCGCAGGAAGATCATGGTGCCGACGCCGGCGGCGATCATCCCGAATGCCAGGATGCTCACCGTCACGCCGGTGACTTTCGTGCGCAGGCTGAGACCGCGCCACCAATGGGTGACGCGGTCCTGCGATGCCGTCGGGCCCAGGGGGCGCCTCCGTTCAGGCGGTGCGGTCGGCCTTCAGCATGTATCCGAACCCGCGCTTGGTCTGGATGAGCGGCTCGGAGGAGTGCGGATCGATCTTGCGGCGGAGGTAGGAGATGTAACTCTCGACGATGCCGGCGTCGCCGTTGAAGTCGTACTCCCACACGTGGTCGAGGATCTGCGCCTTGCTGAGCACCCGGTTGGGGTTGAGCATCAGGTACCGCAGGAGCTTGAACTCGGTGGGCGAGAGGTCGATCGAGACATCACCGACCTGGACGTCGTGGGTGTCCTGGTCCATCGTGATCTCGCCGGCCTTGATGATCGAGTCCTCGTCGGCCTGCATCGTGCGGCGGAGGATGGCCTGGATGCGAGCGACGATCTCGTCGAGGCTGAACGGCTTGGTGACGTAGTCGTCGCCGCCGACGTTGAGGCCCTCGATCTTGTCCTCGGTGGCATCCTTCGCCGTGAGGAAGAGGATGGGGGCCGTGTAGCCCGCACCGCGCAGCCGCTTGGTCACGCTGAACCCGTTCATGTCGGGCAGCATGACGTCGAGGATGATCAGGTCGGGTTCTTCTTCGAGGACGGCCGAGATGGTCTGGGCGCCGTTCGCGACGGCACGGACCTGGTATCCGGCGAACCGGAGACTGGTGACCAGCAGGTCCCGGATGTTCGGCTCGTCGTCCACGACGAGGATGCGCGCAGCGGTCATGAGCCCATACTGGCACCGGAATCCATCGGTTTGCTGGACATTCCGTTCCCGGGTCGCTCCGGAGTACGATCCCCGCGCGCGGTGAGACAGGATGGAACGGTGACCGTCCCGCATCCCGCCCCCGTTCCGCCCCGACCCGCGCCGACACTGCCGGCCGACGTCACCGGTCCGGGTGCCGCCTTCAATCGGCTGGTGTTCGCACGGCAGCGCCGCGGGTGGTGGACGCCGCTGGCGACCGGTGCCATGGGCGTCGTCCTCTACCTCGTCGTCAGCACCGTCATCGGTCTCGTCTTCGGCCTGGTCGTCCTCGCCACCGATCCCTCCGTCGACATCTTCGCGCTGACGGACCGGCTCCTCACGATCGACGTCAGCGACCCGATCGGACTCGCCATCATCCTGCTGTCGCTCGCGGTGATGTGGCCGATCTACCTGCTGTCGTCCTTCGTCGTGAACGGTCGACGGGTCGGCTACATCTCCTCGGTCGCCGGAAGGCTCCGATGGAAGTGGCTCCTCCTGTGCATGGGTGCCGCGGTGGTCGTCTACATCGTGATCTCGGCCCTGTCCTTCCTGCTCCCGGCAGAGGAGGGGAGCGGCAACGTCGTCGCGCCCGCGGACAACCCGGCGTTCGTGGCATCCCTTCTCGTCGTCCTCCTGCTGGTGCCCTTCCAGGCGGCCGCGGAGGAGTTCATCTTCCGCGGGTACCTCATGCAGACGGTCGGGCGGTGGTTGAAGCACCCCGCATGGGCGATCCTGCTCCCCGTCCCGCTGTTCGTGCTGGGGCACATCTACGACTGGGCCGGGCAGGCGAGCGTGGCGGTGTTCGCGATCGCCGCCGGCTGGCTGACCTGGCGGACCGGTGGGCTCGAAGCGGCGATCGCCCTGCACATCGTGAACAACCTCGCCGCCTTCGGGTTCTCGGTCTTCGGGCTCAGCGATGCGGCGGCGACCGACACGAGCATCGTCAGCCTGGTGTCCTCCGCCGTGATGATCGCCGCATTCGTCGGTGTCGTCGAGTGGCTGTGGCGCCGCGGTGACGGGCGCCGCACCGTGCGCCTCACGCCGCCGCCGGAGCCGGTGCACGTTCCCGCCGCCTACGCATACCCGCCGGTATACGGCCAGCCGCCTGTCTACGGCCAGCCGCCGGTCTACGGCCAGCCGCCGGTGTATGGGCAGCCGCCGGTGTACGGGCCGGTCTACGGGCAGCCCCCTGTGTACGGGCAGCCCCCTGTGTATGGACAGCCGCTCGTCGATCCGACACCGACGCCCGAGCCGTACGACGGACCGCCGTTGCAGCCGCACCAGGCGCCGCGGTGGGGCGAGTACGCGCCCGCTCCCGACGCGACCCCGACGCCCGACTCCCCGTCGCCGTCCGACGGTGGCTCCGGGTCGATGGGATCGGATGCCGGGGGCACCGGCGGATCGGACGGCGGCTCGTCCGGATCGTCCTCGTCCGACTGACGCTCGCTGACGCTCGTCAGGCGGCGAGCAGGTTGTCCGCGTCGAGGATCGTGTAGCTGTAGCCCTGCTCGGCGAGGAACCGCTGGCGGTTCTGCGCGAAGTCCTGGTCGACGGTGTCGCGTGCGATGAGCGTGTAGAAGCTCGCCTTGTGCCCGTTGGACTTCGGACGGAGCAGACGGCCGAGGCGCTGCGCCTCCTCCTGCCGCGACCCGAACGATCCCGAGACCTGGATCGCGACCGACGCGTCGGGCAGGTCGATCGAGAAGTTGGCGACCTTCGAGACGACGAGCACGGGGATGCGTGCGTGCCGGAACTCGTCGAACAGCACCTCGCGCTCGTCGACGGGAGTGGACCCCGTGATCTTCGGCGCGCCGAGCTCTTCGGCGAGGATGTCGATCTGGTCGAGGTACTGGCCGATCACGAGGATCTGCTCGCCCTCGTGCTTGGCGACCAGGTCGCGGACGACATCGATCTTCGCGTGCGCGGTCGCCGCGAGGCGGTAGCGCTCGTCGTCCGCCGACGCCGCGTACTCGAGCCGGTCGGATGCCGGCAGGTCGATGCGCACCTCGTAGCAGACGGCGGGGGAGATGAAGCCCTGCGCTTCGATCTCCTTCCACGGGGCGTCGAAACGCTTGGGGCCGATGAGGCTGAAGACATCACCCTCACGGCCGTCCTCACGCACGAGGGTCGCCGTGAGGCCGAGGCGGCGCCGCGCCTGCAGGTCGGCGGTCAGCTTGAACACCGGTGCGGGCAGCAGATGCACCTCGTCGTACACGATGAGGCCCCAGTCGAGCGCGTCGAGGAGAGCGAGGTGCGCGTACTCGCCTTTCCGCTTCGCCGTGAGGATCTGGTAGGTCGCGATCGTGACCGGCTTGACCTCCTTGGACTGACCGGAGTACTCGCCGATCTCCTCGGGGGTGAGCGAGGTGCGCTTGAGCAGCTCGTCTCGCCACTGGCGCGCGCTAACGGTGTTCGTCACGAGGATGAGGGTCGTCGTCTTCGTGTCGGCCATGGCCGCCGCGCCGACGAGGGTCTTGCCCGCGCCGCAGGGGAGGACGACGACGCCGGAGCCGCCCTCGCTGAAGATGTCGACGGCCTTCCGCTGATAGGGGCGGAGCGACCAGCCGTCCTCGTGCAGCTCGATCTCGTGGGGGGTGCCCGGGGTGAAGCCGGCGTGATCCTCGGCGGGCCAGCCGATCTTCAGCAGTTCCTGCTTGATCTGACCGCGCGCCCACGCGTCGATGACATACGTATCGGGTGTCGGGTGGGCGATGAGCAGGGGCTGGATGCGGCGGTTCCGCGCGATCTCGGCGAGCACCGGCTTGTCGGTGGAGCGGAGGATCAGCGTCCCCTCGTCATCGCGCTCGATGATGAGGCGGCCGTAGCGGCCGACGGTCTCGCGGATGTCGATTGAGACCGACGGCGGGACGGGGAACTTCGCCCAGCGTTCGAGGGTGGCGAGCATGTCCTCCGCGTCGTGCCCGGCGGCGCGGGCGTTCCACAGCCCGAGCCGCGTCACGCGGTAGGTGTGGATGTGCTCGGGGGCGCGCTCCAGCTCGGCGAAGATCGCGAGTTCGTGTCGCGCGTTCTCCGCGTCGGGATGCGCCACTTCGAGCAGCACGGTTCGGTCGCTCTGGACGATGAGGGGGCCGTCAGCCATAACGGGCAAGTCTACCGGCCCCGCCGGTCACACCGGCCGGACGCTGACGATGCTCGACAGCGGCAGCGTCCGCTCGACGTCGGCGGCGCGGTCGCGACCGCGCAGGCGACCACCGCCGAGACCCGCGGCCTCCAGGGTGACGTCCCGGCTCGATCCGTCGGGCATGCGGACCGTGATCTCGATCGTCGCGCGGGTGCGGACGGCCTGGTCGAGCTCGCGTTCGAGCCAGGCGGCATCCGCGTCGTCGGAGAGGCTGGCGCGCAGGGTCTCGATCAGCGGGCGGTATCGATCGGATGCCGTCGGTTCCGGCGCTGCGCTCTCAGCGACCTCGTGGCGGCCCGGAGCCCGCGGGGCACCGTCGGCATCCACCGCCAGAACGGGGTAGCGCGCGTCGGAGAGCATCCAGAAGGTCGTGTCGGCGCTCGTGCGGGTGACGAGGTCGTCACCGTCGGTCACGAGTCCGAGGGGGCGCAGCGCCTGATCGACGTTGATGGCATCGAGCAGGTCGCGGTCGCCCGATACGCGGGTGTATCCGAGCCGGTCGACGCCGACCCGCAGGGTGCCGTGCCGGGCGGCCGCGCGCTCGATCTCGTAGGCGAGCGGCTGGGGCACGCCGGTGAGCGACAGTTCGGTGAGGAACGCCGTGAGGGATGCCGAGGTCTCGCCGCCCGCGAAGGCCGCGCCGATCGTGTCGGCGGTGAAGCGGTAGGTCGCCGCCTGCGCGCGGGACTCGCGGCGGGCGGTGGTCCGCAGGCGCTGGTCGAGCTGGGGTTCGAGGGGGCCGGGGGCGATGGCCGTCAGGTCGTTCTGCAGGTAGACCTTGTCCACCTCGTGCGGCAGCAGGGAGCGGAGCGCGGCGACATCGACGTCCTTCCCGGCCGCGAGACCCGCGGCCCACTGCGGCGTCGTGCCCGCCGGGGTGAGCACGGCCCACTGCGTGAGCATCGCGGCGAGGCGGCGGACGCGATCGGGCCAGGCCGGATCGAACGGGTACACACCGGGCCACTGCGACGGGTCGCGCCATCCGCCCGAGGCGTCCCGCAGCGCGGCGGGCAGCCGGTCGCGCAGGCGACGGGCGACCTCGATCCACCGCTCCACGGTGCGGATGCCGAGCCACGCCGTTCCCGACTCGGTGACGCTCCAGTTGCGTTCCGACCCCGCGAGCAGGCCGGACTCGGCGGCGATCGCGACGAGGGTGTCGGCTGCGTCGGAGGTCGCCGCCGCTCCCGCCTCGACCAGTCGTCGCCGGTCACCGGCTCCGAGGGCACCGGAGCCGATGCGGCCGAGCGGGGTGCGGGTGGCCACGTGGAGGATGTCGGCGAGCGAGGCCACGGCGTCGAAAGCGCGCTCGGCACTAGCGGCATCCGATTCGGGCCCGCCCTCGAAGATCACCGGCGACTCGACGGGGGAGGCTCCGCCGAGGGCCGCAGCCACGGCGGCGTAGGGCCGGCCCTCCTCGTCGGCGAGGGCGCGTGAGACCAGACCGGCGCGAAGACCGGGGGTCACTGCCGCATCGGCGTCGACGGCGTCACGGAGCGCGGCCGCCTCGAGGTCGGAGACGTCGGCGAGAGCCCGGCTCAGCTGCGCGGGGTCGAGCAGCGCATCGGCCGCGTCGAAGAAGTCGGTCCACGACGTGTTCGGGGCGATGCGGCGGGCATCGAACACCGCGGCGAGGGCATCCGGATCGAGCGTCGCGAGGCGGGTCGCGAGGGCACGAGCATCGGAAGCTGTCACGTCAACGGCCCTTGTTGGCCCGTCCCCGTCGCACGAAGGTCATGATCAGCAGCGCGAGCAGCAGTGCGAAGGCGACCGGCGGCGCGACGTAGACGATGAGGCTCACCACCGGCCAGATGCCCGAGGCGAAGTCGGCCTGCTCCAGTCCACCCGGACCCGACGCGATGATGATCGAGAAGAAGCAGACGACCGAGAGCACCAACAGACCCAGGGACATGAACGCCAGGATGCGGTCTATGCGACGGACGGGAAGGTCGCCGGCCGGGGGCGGAGTGCTCATCCGATCAGAGTAGCGGCTCGCCGCGGTGGCTTAGGGTGGAGGGTGGGGCTGAGACGGTCCCACTTTTCCATGCCCGCACGCGGGCTCGAGCAGCGAGGTTCGACACATGCCCACCGGCAAGGTCAGGTTCTACGACGAGGCGAAGGGATTCGGCTTCATCACCGGCGACGACGGTCAGGACGTTTTCCTGCACGCGACCGCGCTCCCCGCCGACACCACGACGATGAAGCCCGGCACCCGGCTGGAGTACGGCGTCGCCGACGGTCGCCGTGGTCTGCAGGCGCTCGCCGTCCGGGTGCTCGATGCCCCTGTCAGCCTCAGCAAGCGCAACCGCAAGCCCGCCGACGACATGGCCGTCATCATCGAGGACCTCGTGAAGCTCCTCGACGGCATCGGCGGCGATCTGCGCCACGGGCGGTACCCGAGCGGCGCGCACGGCAAGAAGGTCGCCGCTGTGCTCCGCAAGGTCGCTGATGACCTCGATGCCTGAATCGACCGAACCGGCAGAACCGGACACCGCGTCCGTCGAGTCGGCTGACGCCCGTGTCGAGCAGACGGAGGCATCCGCCCCCACCGACCCGCGCCTGTTCGAGGCGCACGACCTCGCGCGCGCGGCGCTTCTCGAGGTGACTCCCGAGGCGACCGTGGGCGATGCCGCGGGGTATCAGCTCGAAGACGGAGGTGTCGTCTCGCTCCGTTTCGCGAACCGGATGGCCGGTTACCCCGGCTGGTTCTGGACGGTGAGCGTCGCCGTCGTCGAGGGATCCGACCCGACCGTCCTCGAGGTGGAGCTGATGCCCGGCGACGGCGCGCTGCTCGCTCCCGAGTGGTTGCCGTGGGCCGAGCGGCTCGCGGAATACCAGGCGGCTCAGGCCGCGTCGGGCGAAGACACGTCCGACGAGGACGACGACGATGACGTGGACGAAGACGAAGACGCCGACGAGGATGACGCCGACGGCGAGGACCTCGACGCCGGCGACTTCGAGAGCGACGGCTCTCCGATCCTTCACGCCGGCGACGTCGACGGCGTCGACATCGACGAGCTCGACGAGTCGGAAGACGACGACGAGTCCGACGAGGACGACGACGAGTCCGACGAGGACGACGACGATGACGATGACGACGAGAACGATGACGACGAGAATGCGGAGGTGCTGCGCGAGTACTGACGCGCGGCATCCGCTCTCACACGAACGCGGCCCCGGGGATCACTCCTCGGGGCCGCGTTCGTCGTGCGTGGTCAATCGGCGAGGTGCTCGACCGTGTAGTCGATGGCGCGGATGAGCTGACGGACGTCGTCGGGCTCGATCGAGACGAACGTCGCGACGCGCAGCTGGTTGCGACCGAGCTTGCGGTACGGCTCGGTGTCGACGATGCCGTTCGCGCGGAGGCTCTTCGCGACGGCGGCCGCGTCGACCGAATCGTCGAAGTCGATCGTGACGACGACGGGGGAGCGGTCGGCCGGGTCGGCGACGAACGGGGTCGCGAAGGACGCGGCATCCGCCCACTCGTACAGGGCGCCCGAGGACTCCGCCGTCCGGGCGCCCGCCCAGGCGAGGCCGCCGTTGCCGTTGATCCACTGCAGCTGGCTGTCGAGCAGCTGCAGTGTCGCGATGGCGGGGGTGTTGAGCGTCTGCTGCAGGCGCGAGTTGTCGAGCGCGTTCTTCAGGCTCAGGAACTCGGGGATGTACCGACCGGATGCCGCGACGCGTTCGATCCGCTCGATGGCGGCCGGCGACACCGCGGCGTACCAGAGGCCGCCGTCGGAGCCGAGGTTCTTCTGAGGCGCGAAGTAGTAGACGTCGGCCTCGGCGATGTCGATGTCGATGCCGCCGGCGGCGCTCGTCGCGTCGATCACGGTGAGGGCGCCCGGGTCGCCGTGGACGCGCGAGATCGCCGTCGCGACACCTGTGGAGGTCTCGTTGTGGGCCCAGGCGTAGACGTCGACGCCGTCGACGGCTTCGGGCTTCGCGCTCGTGCCGGGCTCGGCGCGGCGCACATCGGGGGCCTCGAGCCAGGGGGCGGCGGCAGCCGCGGCGAACTTGCCGCCGAACTCGCCGAACACGAGGTTCTGCGCCCGCTTCTCGATGAGCCCGAAGGCCGCAGCGTCCCAGAACGCGGTCGATCCGCCGTTGCCGAGGATGATCTCGTACCCCTCGGGAAGTCGGAACAGCTCGGCGAGACCGGAGCGGGTGCGGCCGACGAGGTCCTTCACGGGTGCCTGGCGGTGCGAGGTGCCGAAGAGCGATGCCCCCTGGGTGACGAGCGCCTCGAGCTGCTCGGCACGGACCTTGGACGGGCCGCAGCCGAATCGTCCGTCGACGGGCAGGATCTCGCGGGGAAGGGTCACAGTCGCCATGGCGAGAAGTCTAAGGCGCAGGCCCCGGCGGCTCCGGTTCCATGACGCTCCGCGACCGGATGCCGGATAGGCTGGGAACGCACTGTCTCCCGCGCGAAAAGGCCTTCATGACCGACCTCATCGACACCACCGAGATGTATCTGCGCACCATCCTCGAACTCGAGGAAGAGGGCATCACGCCCCTTCGTGCGCGCATCTCCGAGCGCCTCGGCCACTCCGGCCCCACGGTGTCGCAGACGATCGGCCGCATGGAGCGCGACGGTCTCGTCGTCGTCTCAGAGGACCGCAAGCTCGAACTCACCGACCCGGGCCGGCAGAAGGCCGTCGACGTCATGCGCAAGCACCGTCTCGCCGAGCGCCTGCTGTCGGACGTCATCGGCCTCGACTGGGCATACGTCCATGAAGAGGCGTGCCGCTGGGAGCACGTCATGAGCGAGCTCGTCGAGCGTCGGCTCATCGAACTCCTCGACCACCCGACCGAGTCCCCGTACGGCAACCCCATCCCGGGCCTCGACCAGCTGGGCGACGTTCCGGCCAACGCGTTCGACAACGGCGTGGTCGGCCTCGTGCGTCGGCTGAACGACGCCGGCGGGCCGGTGACGGGCAGCATCCGTCGTCTGGCGGAGCCGATGCAGGTCGACCCCGAGCTCCTGACCCAGCTGCGCGACGCGGGCGTCGTCCCCGGGCGCACCGGCTCGTTCCGCTTCAACGAGGGGTACGTCCTCGTCGAGATGGACGGTGTCGACGAGGCGCTCGAGCTCCCCGTCGAGGTCGCCTCGCACATCTTCATCGTCGACGCGCGCGAGATCTGAGCCGTCGCCGCGGCCCCGCTCACAAGAGCGGGAGCGTGACTTATTCGTTACCTTCCGGTAGCCTCGGAGGGTCCATAGGCGAGAAGCCCGCCACGGACCGCCTCGCGAGTTGCCTCTCCGGCTCGTCATTCGCCTGGTGTCCCCTACATCCGTGCCCGACACGGAGTGCCGACGAGCCAGCATCCTCACCCGCGGATGCGGAGGCGCTGGAGGACAGCTTGGCTGAAGAGTTCCACCCGTCGAACGAGATTTCTGAGGCATCGACGGCCCCCCGTAAAGGTCGCTTGAGCCGACGTGTCGCCGCCGCGGCGCCCGCCACTCCTTCGACGTCCCCTCGCCCTCACCCCGTCCGCAGCTTCCTGACCGTCGCCGCCGTCGCCGGCATGGTCGCGACCGTCGCGATCCCGGCGTTCGCCGCCGCCGATCGGGGCGACGTCGCCGAAGCGCGCACGCTGCAGCAGGTCTCCGCCGACGACGCACAATCGCTCGTCGTCGCATCCGAAGGCAGCCCCGAGACCCTCGCACGCGGTGGGTACTCCGCCACGACCCCCGAGGAGATCGAGGCAGCGAAGGCGAAGGAGGCCGCAGAGAAGGCCGCCAAGGCCGCGCTCGCAGCCCGACTCGCGTCAGCCTCGTCCTCGTCATCGTCGTCGCGCAGCTCGTCGAGCTTCTCGTCCTCGGTCCCGCTCGTGTCGCCGGGCTCGGGCACGGTCCGCCGTCCGCTCGCGCACTTCAACAACTTCGGCACGCCCTACGCGGGCCACAAGGGCACCGACTACATGGTCGGACGCGGCGAGCCGATCTACGCCGTCGCCGACGGCACCGTCGTCGCGTCCTCCGAGTCCGGACCGGGCTGGGGTGTGTACGTGAAGATCGCCCACAACATCGGCGGTGTGCGGGTGACCTCGCTCTACGCGCACATGGACTGGGGCACGCGTCGCGTCTCCGTCGGCGACAAGGTCTCGGTCGGCCAGTTGATCGGCCAGGTCGGTTCCACGGGCCGTGCCAACGGCACCCACCTCCACCTCGAGATCCGCATCAACAACGGGTACACGAACGCCGAGTCCTGGCTGCAGGCCAACGCCGGCTGACGAGACACACAGTCATCGTTCTGCTGATGTTCGCCCTGGGGCATCCCGGCGTGTAATACCCTGACCCCGACGCTCGTTCGAGCCGAGGGGAGCCGTATGGACATCCAACCCCGCATTCGCAACCGGAATGCGCTAGGTCGGCATGTGCTGCGGCATCGTGTGCACGATTGCCACGACGTCGGTCGTGCGAATAAGGCGCTGTCTTGATGACGGCGCCTTTTTTCGTACCCGCACCCCTCTCGACCCGCACCGCGTCGACGACACGGAAGGCCGTGAAGCCGTCTCGGCCGTTCGAGAGGACACCCCTATGCGCACCCTGGTGCTGAATGCAGGTTACGAACCCCTGGCCGTCATCTCCTTCAAGCGAGCCCTCGTGCTCGTCATGACCGAGAAAGCCACCATCGTCGAACGCGTCGAAGAGGACCCCGTCTGGGGGACCCGCGACGTGTACGACCGCCCGGCCGTCATCGTGCTGACCCGCTACGTGCGGATCCCGGCCGGCCGGCGGGTCCCGGTCACCCGCCGGGGCGTGCTGCGTCGTGATGGTCACCGGTGCGCGTACTGCGGCAAGAGCGCGTCGACGATCGATCACGTGCTGCCGCGGTCGCGCGGCGGAGCCGACTCGTGGGAGAACCTCGTCGCGGCGTGCCTGCGCTGCAACAACGTCAAGGGCGACCGCACCCCGCAGGAGATGAACTGGGAGCTGCGATGGATGCCGCAGCCCCCGCGCGGAGCCGGCTGGCGCGTTCGCGGCACCGAGCGCGCCGATCCGGCGTGGGAGCCGTACCTGGCGCTCGCGGCGTAGCGCCCAGGTCAGACGCCGGATTCGACCCAGGCGTAGGGCAGGAACTTGCCGTCGATCGTGATGACGACGCGGTCCCCGTCGGGGTGTGCGACGCGGTCGAGAGAGATGCTGCAGTTGATCGCGCTCATGATGCCGTCGCCGAAACGGTCGTGGATGAGGGCTTTGAGCGCGGGCCCGTAGACCTGCACGAGTTCGTGGAAGCGGTAGATCGTCGGGTCGGTAGAGAGATCTGCCTCGGCGGCGCGGTTCGGCTGGCGGGTGAGGGCGTCGACGAGCGCGGCGTCGAGTCCGAGGGCGTCGCCGAGGCGCTCCGCTTCGGCCGGGGGGAGGGCGTGCATCCCGAGAACGGCCGCGGCGGTCCACACCGGCGGACGGCCGATGAGCTCGCTCACCGCGTCCCACGAGAGTCCGCTCTTGCGTCGCACCTCGTCGATGGCGGCACCGGCGGCCTGCTTGCTGATGATCTGGGGGAGCGTCATGACGTGTCCTCTCGTCGGTTCGTTCCATCGGACCAGTCCCGGAGCGTGAGGCGGCAGGAAGAACGCGCACGGATGCCGTCGTTGTGCGCACGTGTGACACGGTCGAAACGCGCGCGACGCGCCAGGGCAAACCTCGGTGCCTAGCGTGGGCCCATGGCGGCGATCGAGCGGTGGATGCAGGCGGTGGTGGATGCCGTCCCGCAGCCGCTGTGGGTCATCGGACGCGGTGGCGCCGTCGCCCACCTGAACGAGGCCGCCGGGCGGTTGCTCGGATACTCCGATCCCCGCCGGGTCGTGGGAGGTCCGAGCCACGAGGTGCTGCACGGGCATCGCGCAGACGGCTCGGCCTACCCCGCGCACGAGTGCCCGATCGTCCACGCGGCGGATCACGGCGGTGACCCGCGGGGCAACGAGGTGTTCGTCACCCGCGCGGGACGGCCGCTCGACGTCGCGTGGCGGGTGGCGGAACTGCCCCTGCCCGAGCATCGACTGCTGTCGTTCGAGCCGCAGGCGCAGGTTCCGGCGAGGCGCGGGGTGCCGTCGGCATCCGCTCTGCGTGCGCAGATCGCCGCGCGGCACCGCGACCCGGAGTTCTGCGTCGACGTGCTCGCGCGGGATGCGCACGTGTCCGTGCGGACGGCGCAGGCCGTGCTGGGGCGTGAGGGGGAGAGCCCCGCGGCGCTGATCCGCGAGTACCGGCTCGGGAGCGCGCAGGGGCTGCTCCGCGACGGGATGCCGGTGGCCGCCGCGGCGTACAGTGCCGGCTTCCGCGATCCGGACACCTTCGCGCGCGCGTTCCGGCGCCGGTTCGGTGTAGCGCCGGGAGCGTTCGCCCGCGACGCGGGCTGAGCCCCGGGCTCGTGCGCAGCGGGCGCGGGCGATGTCGGAACCCGTGCGTATCTTCGACATAGACGGCTTGAGTCGTTCGAACAAAGCTTCTACCATGTCGAGGTGAGATCCATCGTGCGCGACACCGCTACCGCCCAAGAGGTGCAGCGGCTGCGCGCGCAGATGGCTCGTATCCAGGGGCGCAAGCTCGAGGCGCCGCCCCTTCCCACCCATCCTGCCCTGGCCGAGCTGCTGCCGGGCGGGGGGCTGCGGCCGGGATCGTCGTATTCGCTGGGCGGCTCGATGTCGCTGCTGTTCGGGCTGCTGGCGCAGCCGTCGCAGACGGGCAGCTGGTGCGGGGTGGTCGGGATGCCGGGGTTCGGCGCCGAAGCGGCCGAGAAGGCGGGCGTCGACCTGTCGCACCTCGTGCTGATCCCCGAGCCGGGTCCGCGCTGGCTCGCGGTCACCGCGACGATCGCCGACGTGCTGCCGGTCGTCGCGGTGCGTCCACCGTCGCGAGCGAAGGATGCCGAGATCTCGCGGCTCGCGGCCCGCATGCGCGAGCGCGGCGTGGTGCTGCTCGTGCAGGGGCCGTGGCCGCAGACCGAGGCGATGATCGATGTGACGGATGCCCGGTGGTCGGGCCTCGGCGACGGCTACGGCGTGCTGTCGGATCGGGAGCTGACAGTGACGGTCACGAGCCGGCGTTTTCCGGTGCCGCGGTCGTCGCGGATGCTGCTGCCCGCCCCCGATGGGGCGATCGCGGTGCGCGAGCAGCCCATCGCCCCGGTGGTCGACCTGCCGATGCGGGCGGTGAGTTGATGGATCCCGCACTCGTCGACACCGGGATCGAGCCGGTGCGGAGCCTCGTCGTCTGGGTGCCCGACTGGCCGGTGGTCGCGCTGGGTCTCGAGGGGCTCGCCGAGGCCGAGGGGCCGATCGCCGTCTTCGCGAAGGGGATGGTCGCCGCGACCTCGCCCGCTGCGCGGGCGGACGGCGTGCGACGGGGGATGCGGCGCCGCGACGCGCAGGCGCGATGCCCGCAGCTCCAGGTCGTCGACGCCGACGACGCGCGCGACCACCGCACGTTCGCCCCGCTCATCGCCCGGCTCGAGGAGATCGCCCCGGGTGTGCAGCTGCGCGAGCCGGGGCTGTGCGCCCTGCGGGTGAAGGGCCCCGCGCGGTTCTACGGCGGCGAGGCGGGTGCGGCGACGGCGCTCACCGGCGCGCTCGCCGAGCTCGGCGTGAACGATGTGCGCGCGGGGGTGGGGGATGGTCCGTTCACGGCGGAGCAGGCCGCCCGCACCACGGGCCCGGACGCCCCGATGCGGATCGTGCCGCCGGGGGCGGCGGCCGCGTTCCTCGCGCCGATGCCGGTGACGGCGCTCGAGGACGAGTCGGTCGCGAGCCTGTTCGCGCGTCTCGGCATCCACACCCTCGGTCAGCTCGCCGCGCTGCCGCCCGCGCGGCTCGTCGAACGGCTCGGACCCCGCGGGGCGCGGTTGCACGCGCTCGCGTCGGGGCTCGACTCGCAGCCCGTGCAGCCGCGCACGCCGCCGCCTGAGCTCGAGCGCGAGGTCGGCTTCGAGCCGCCGCTCGAGATCGCCGATCAGGTGGCGTTCGGCATCCGTCTCGCCGCGGAGCAGTTCATCTCGGGGCTCGGCGCCGTCGACCTCGTCTGCACCGAGCTGCGCGTTGCGCTGACCGGGGATCGCGGCGACCACAGTGAGCGGGTGTGGCTGCATCCCGGCGCGTTCGATGCGGCCGCGGTCGTCGACCGGGTGCGGTGGCAACTCGCGGAGCGAGGGCTCAAGAGCGCGGTCGCGAAGGTGCGGATCGTGCCCGAGAAGGTGGACGCGGCATCCCATCACGTGACGGGGCTGTTCGGCTCGGGGCCGGAGGAACGCGTGCACTCGGCGCTCTCGCGCGTGCAGGCGATGCTCGGGCACACCGGCGTCGTGACGCCGCAGGTGGGCGGTGGCCGGTGGCTCGCCGAACGGCAGGTGCTCGTGCCGTGGGGAGACCGTGCCGTCATCGCCGAACGGGCGCGGCCGTGGCCGGGGAGCCTGCCCGACCCGCTGCCGGCGACCGTCTTCCCCGAGCCGGTGCCGGTCGCCGTCATCGACCGGGACGACGACATGGTCGCCGTCGACGGGCGCGGCGAGCTGACGGCCGAGCCGATCGCGCTGATCCTGCCGGGAGCGCCGGACGCATCGGGGGCGCGGAGGCCCCGGCATCCGCGTCGCATCGCCTCGTGGGCAGGACCCTGGCCCGTCATGGAGCGGGGGTGGGATGCCGCGCGCACCCGTCGCGCGCACCGGTTCCAGGTGGTCGACGAGGCCGAGACCGCGTGGCTGCTGGTGTGCGAGGAGGGCGTCTGGCACGCCGAGGGTAGGTACGACTGATGGGGTGGGGCAACAACCCGTCGGTCTCGTGGTCGGAGATGGAACGGATCCTCAGCGACCGACGGCGACCCGAGGGGGCACCGGCGGGCACCGACGGCGGCGACAGTCCGGCGTGGTCGCACAAGCGCGGAAAGTACCGCACGCCCGAGATCGAGCGGCCGCGCGACGCCGTGCCGTACGCCGAACTTCACGCGCACTCCTCGTTCTCCTTCCTCGACGGGGCGTCCTCGCCCGAGGACCTCGTCGAAGAGGCCGAGCGCCTGGGCCTGCACGCCCTCGCGATCACCGACCACGACGGGTTCTACGGCATCGTCCGCTTCGCCGAGGCGGCCGAGCACCTGCAGCTGCAGACCGTGTTCGGGGCGGAGCTGTCGCTGGGCCTCCCCGGTCCGCAGAACGGCGAGCCCGACCCGCACGGGCGGCACCTGCTCGTGCTCGCCCGCGGTGAGGAGGGCTACCACCGGCTCGCCGCCGCCATCACGCGCGCGCAGCTGTCGGGCGGCGAGAAGGGGCGCCCGGTCTACGACCTGCACGACCTCGCCGACCGGGCCGGCGGGCACTGGCAGGTGTTGACCGGATGCCGCAAGGGCGCCGTCCGGCAGGCGCTCGCCGTCGACGGGCCGGCCGCGGCGGCGTACGAGCTCGACCGGCTCGTCGACCTGTTCGGGCCCGAGCGGGTCGACGTCGAGCTCATCGATCAGGGCGCACCGACGGATTCGCGCGACAACGACGTGCTCGCCGCGCTCGCCGCCGAGCGGGGGCTTCCGGTCGTCGCATCGAACAACGTGCACTACGCCGTGCCCGAGAAGGTGCACCTCGCGGCGGCGGTCGCGGCGGTGCGGGCGAACCGCGGGCTCGACGAGCTCGACGGGTGGCTGCCGTCGCACGCCAGCGCGCACCTGCGGTCGGGGGCCGAGATGGCGCGGCGGTTCCGGCGGTATCCGGGCGCGGTCGAGCGCACCGTCGAGCTCGCCGACGCGCTCGCGTTCCCGCTGCGACGGGCCAAGCCCGCGCTGCCGAAGATGCAGGTGCCCGAGGGGCACACGCCGATGACGTGGCTCCGGCACCTGGTGTGGGAGGCCGTGCCCCGCAAGTA
Organism: Microbacterium sp. MDV22-iso44; assembly: GCF_058629135.1. Taxonomy (NCBI): domain Bacteria; kingdom Bacillati; phylum Actinomycetota; class Actinomycetes; order Micrococcales; family Microbacteriaceae; genus Microbacterium; species Microbacterium sp. MDV22-iso44. The sequence goes on along the minus strand of NZ_JBZVWS010000001.1, from coordinate 979,249 downwards.
CCCGGATGCCACCGACGCGAACCGCGCGCGCATCGAGAAAGAACTCGGCGTCATCGAGCAGAAGGACTTCCCGGGGTACTTCCTCATCGTGCACGGCATCGTGCAAGAGGCGCGGCGCCGCGGCATCCTGTGTCAGGGGCGGGGGTCCGCCGCGAACAGCGCTGTCTGCTATCTGCTCGACATCACGGCGATCGACTCGATCTTCTACGACCTGCCGTTCGAGCGGTTCCTCTCGGCCCTCCGCGACGAGGAGCCCGACATCGACGTCGACTTCGACTCGGACCGGCGCGAGGAGATCATCCAGTGGGTCTACGAGACCTACGGGCGCGAGCGGGCGGCGCAGGTCGCGAACGTCATCCAGTACCGGCCGAAGAACGCGATCCGCGACATGGCGAAGGCGCTCGGGCATTCGCCGGGTCAGCAGGATGCCTGGTCGAAGCAGGTGGAGCGGTGGGGCGCGACGCTCGACACCCCGGGCGACCACGACATCCCGGATCGGGTGATCGCGTACGCGGGTGAGCTGTTGAAGGCGCCTCGACACCTCGGCATCCACTCGGGCGGAATGGTGCTGACCGATCGTCCGGTCGGCGAGGTCGTGCCGATCGAGCACGCGCGCATGGAGAACCGCACCGTCATCCAGTGGGACAAGGACGACGCCGCGTGGATGGGGCTCGTGAAGTTCGACCTGCTGGGGCTCGGGATGCTCGCCGCACTCCAGTACTGCTTCGACATGATCGAGGCCGCGACGGGGGAGCGGTGGAGCCTCGATGTGATGCCGAAGGAAGAGGCAGCCGTCTACGACATGCTGTGCCGCGCCGATTCGATCGGGGTGTTCCAGGTCGAGTCCCGCGCGCAGATGGGGCTCCTGCCCCGTTTGCAGCCGCGGAAGTTCTACGACCTCGTGGTCGAGATCGCCCTCATCCGACCGGGGCCGATCCAGGGCGGCGCGGTGCATCCGTTCGTGCGTCGCAAGCTCGGCGACGAGAAGGTCACCTACGCGCACCCGAAGCTGAAGCCGGTGCTGGAGCGGACTCTCGGCATCCCGGTGTTCCAGGAGCAGCTCATGCAGATGGGCATGGCGATCGGCGATCTGTCGGGGGAGGATGCCGATCTGCTCCGCCGCGCGATGGGCTCGAAGCGCGGGATCGAGCGGATCGATTCGCTGAAGAAGAAGCTGTACGAGGGGATGGCCCGCAACAACCTGACGGGTAAGGCCGCCGACGACATCTACGTGAAGATCCAGGCGTTCGCGAACTTCGGCTTCGCCGAGAGCCATTCGCTGTCGTTCGGGCTGCTCGTGTACGCGTCGTCGTGGCTGAAGCTGCACTACCCGGCGGCGTTCCTCGCGGCGCTCTTGCGAGCGCAGCCGATGGGCTTCTACTCGCCCGCGACGCTGACCGCCGACGCGCGACGGCACGGGGTCGAGGTGCGCCGGCCCGACCTGCACGCGTCGGGGGTCGAGGCGGGGCTCGAGCCGGTGTCGCCTCGCGAGGAGATGTCGGTTCCCGAGGAGGGTTTGCGGGGTTTCGCTCCTCGGGAAGCGTCATCTCCTCGGTTCTCGGCGGCGGCGGATGCCGGGGGTCGGGAGGCCGGGGGCGGGGGCGCCGAGCGCGGCGCTGCCGCGGGGATCGGCCGTCGCGAGGACGTTTCGGGCGGGATTCCTCCTCGGGAGCGCAGATCTCCGCTCGGGAGCAGGGATGCCGGGGGCCGGGATGCCGGATCGGGGCCAGCCACTGCCGAGCCCGGGGCTGGACACCGCCGCGCCCCGACGGGCCGGGACTCCTGCACCGACCGCATCCAGCCGCCTGTGCCGGAGTTCGACCGGTCGCTGCCTGACGAATCGGCGGCGCATCGGCGCGACGGGAACTTCGCGGTGCGGCTGGGGCTCGCCTCGGTCACGGGTATCGGGGTGCCGCTGGCGACGAAGATCGTGGCGGAGCGGGAGGCATCCGGTCCGTACCGGGATCTGCGCGACCTCGTGCGGCGCACCGGCGCGACGGCGGCGCAGCTCGAGGCGCTGTCGACGGCGGGCGCGTTCGAGAGCCTCGGGATCACGCGGCGCGAAGGCATCTGGTTGGCGGGGGATGCCGCGCAGGACCGGCAGGAGTTCCTCGAGGGATCGCTGGTGTCGGTGCAGCCACCGCTGTTCCCCGACCAGTCGAGTTACGACGTGCTCGCCGCCGATCTGTGGGCGACGGGGGTGTCGGCCGACGACCACCCGCTGACGCACTACCGCTCGCAGCTCGACGCGCGCGGGGTGATCACCTCGCGCGGCATGCGCGAGCACGAGATCGGCCGGCGCATCGAGGTCGCGGGGTTGGTGACACACCGGCAGCGACCGGCGACGGCATCCGGGATCACCTTCCTGAACCTCGAGGACGAGCACGGCGTCATGAACGTGATCTGCTCGGTCGGGGTATGGAACAGATACCGGCGCATCCTGCGCGACAGTCCCGCGCTCATCGCGCGCGGCATGCTCGAGCGCTCGCCCGAGGGTGTGACGAACCTCGTCGCCGACGGGTTCGAGGACCTGCGGGTGGGGGTGACGCACCGGTCGAGGGACTTCCAGTGACCTGCCTAGGCTGTCGTGATGGACGACCTGGGCATTCGATTCACGATTCTGATCCTGCTGGCGGCGATGGGGGTCCTGCTCATCTGGGTCGCCACCGCAGCAGCGTCGGGGCGGTTGACGCGCAACCACATCGCCGGGATCCGCATCCCCAGCACGATGGCCAGCGACGAGGCATGGCTCGCCGCCCACATCCGCGCGAAGCGTCCCACGGTCTGGGGTGGGGTCGCTGCCCTGGTCGCCGGGCTCTGCGCGTTCCTGCCCGTGCCGACCGAGTCCCTCTCGATCGTGGTGATCGGGGCATCCGTCGTGGTGCTCGCCTGCGTCCTCTACGGCGCACGCGTCGGCAGCCGCGCCGCGAATGAACTCGAGCGCGACACGCGACGATGAGAATCGTCCCCAGTTGTATAAACACATTGCAATGTCACTATGTATAGGGGAGTGTTGACCCGTGGCGAACGAGATCGCAGCGGCCGCTGATCTGTTCCGGGTGCTCGGTAACGAATCCCGGTTGGGTCTGCTCGTCGCCCTCGCCGACGGTCCCTTAGTCGTCGGCGCCCTCGTCGAGGCGACGGGAATGACTCAGCCTCTCGTGTCGCAGCATCTTCGGACGCTGCGGCAGGCGGGGTTGGTCGAGGTGACGAGAGACGGCAGGACGGGCGAGTACCGCCTTGCCGACGAGCACGTGGTGCACGTCATCACCGACGCCCTCACCCACGTCACGGAACCCGACGCGACGCGCCGGAACACACCCGAGGAGACAACATGAGCACAGAAGAAGTCCACGCAGAGCACACCGTCGCCGAGCACGCCCACGGCGCCGATTGCGGTCACGAGACGGTCGAGCACGACGGTCACGTCGACTACCTGCACGACGGTCACAAGCACGCCGAACACGGCGACCACTACGACGAGCACTGAACCACAGCGAAGCGCTGAACCACAGCGAACCGCCGGATCACAGCGAGGCGGCGAGGCTCTTCGGAGTCTCGCCGCCTCGCTGTCTGGTCACTCCCTGCTGCGGGAGACCTGCCACGTCGGGAACGGATCCTCGAAGGTCGCCCATGCCGACGGTCCCGCCGCGAGCTCGTCGTCGGTGAGCGCGGTGTCGTCGAGGGCGGCGCGAAGCGCGCGGTGGTGCAGGTCCAGGCCGATGAAGGCGATGTCCTCGCCGACGGCGAGGAGCCCCTCAGCCTCCGGCATCCCGTCGTCCACCTGGACGGGCGAGAAGGCGATCATCGACCCGACGTGATCCCACTGCGCGATGACGTTCGAGCGGGTCGCGAAGCGGCAGAACCCCGCCGAGCGGATGACGGAGCCGAACTCCCCGCTCTCGATCCGTTCGTCGAGCAGAGTGTTCAGGCGTCCAGGATGCAGCGGGCGGACGTTCTCGTACCGCAGGGCGCTGATCCGCGGGTCGGTCATGTGCGGCGCGAACTCCCCGTTCAGCAGCTGCACCCATCCGGGCGCGTCCTGGTGGGAGCGAATCGGGATCGGTGCGACGGGCAGCAGATCGACGGCCGGCTGATGCAGACGCAGTCGCGCGGACGGGGCGAGGTGGCTGACCAGCGCCATCGTGATCGAGAGGTCCGGAGTCGACAGTCCCGACCAATTCACGAGCATGATCGTCGACGCGTACTCGAGCTGCTGCACCGCGAGCAGGGCGTGAGCCGTGTAGCGGGTGCGCGGCATCCCGCTGTCGTCGACCTCGGCAGATCCCGCGTAGGTCTCGCGTCGGAGGTCGTCGAGGAGGTGGGGCGCATCGACGACGCACACGACGCCGCGCAGGCGCAGCCCGCTGCCGCGCTCGGCGAGCGTCCCGATGACGTCGAGAATCGAGGCATCCGACGGGAACTCGGCCACGACACCGCTCCCGACGTCGAGCCACGGCAGAAAGGCTGCTGCGCTCGACGCCGGGTCCTGCGGGGCGAGTCGGGATGCCGCGAGGAGGGGCCTCGACGTCGCCTGGCTCAATCGTGCCGCGTAGCGCGCCCGCTCGGGACCGCATGCTCCCATCACGGCGATCACGTCCGTCTCGATCATCCGACACCTCATTCCATCCCGGCGTGTGTACCCTTGATGATAACCGTTCTCAATTAGGAGTGTGTCATGAAGGTCCGAGCGTCCCTGAAGTCCCTGAAGAAGCAACCCGGCGCGCAGGTCGTCCGCCGACGCGGGCGGGTGTTCGTCATCAACAAGCTCAACCCGCGGTTCAAGGGCCGCCAAGGCTGACGCCGGCCCGGCGTGCTGGGCCGGCGTCACCTGGTACTGACCCGCTGATCTCGGGGCCGCGACTTACCCCGCCGCGGCGCGCCGCCGCTGCACCGCATCCACGATCACGTCGACCACGACGAACGCGGCGAGGGTCCAGCCGACGAGCGGCAACGCGAGTCCGAGCAGCACGCCGCCCGCGACCACAGCCGTGACACCCCACCGTGGGGCACCGTCGAGCACGCCGCGGCGCGGCGGCATCCCGACCCGTGCGGTCTTGATGGGTCGCCGCTTGACCCACATGACGTAGCCGAGCACGACCATGCCGGCGATCGAGAGGGCGAGCAGGAACATGACGATCTGGTTCGCGAGTCCGAACATGACGCCCATGTGGATCGCGACGCCCCACGAGGCGAGCTTGGCCGGCAGCGAGAAGTCGGCGAAGTCGACACGGTCGACGGTCTGCAGCGTCGTGCCGTCGATCGCGACGGCATCGAGATGGCCGGGGAAGCCGCGGTCGATCTCCTGCACCTTCCACGCCTGATCGGCCGCGGCGGGCGGCGTGATCTGCACCATCCCCGTATCGATGTTGACCTTGCGTGCCGCCGCGAGCACGTCGTCGAACGTGTTCGGGTCGACGGTGAGTGCAGCGGATGCCGCGCCGTGCCCCGCGTGCTCATCCCCGCCGCCGGCCGCTCCGCCGAGGCTCGTCGACACGGCGGGCGTGGTCCAGTCGAGCGCGGCGCGCAGGTTCGTGACGTTCTGTCCGCCGTAGGTCGACCACGTGATCCCCGTCGCAGAGAGGAACACCGCGCCGAGCGCGATCCAGATTCCGAGCGAGGTGTGCCAACTGAAGAAGCGTCGATACCCGGTGTAGGCGCGCGCCGGCCGGACGAAGTCCCTCTTCGTGCGTGCCGTGCGGATGCGGATGACCCACATGATCACCCCGGCGACGACGACGATGCCGAGCCACGATGCGGCGAGCTCGCTGTACAGGCGGCCCGGGTCGCCGAGCCCGAGGCTGCGGTGGATGTTGCTGATCGCGGTGCGCAGCGGCAGCGATCCGCTCGTGCCGTAAACGGTCTCGTCCCCGCGGACCTCACCGGTGCCGGGGTCGACGAACACGGCACGCGACTCGCTCTCTCCGAGGCCGTCCTGCGAGAACATGACGCGCGTCGTATCGCCTGGCTCGGGAGCCGGCCGGACCGCAGAGAGCGTCGCAGCGTCGCCGACGTGCGCCTCGGCGATCTCGACCTGCTGGCCGAGGCTGAGCTGCATGTCGGTGACCGGCGCGTGCAGCTGCCGCGCGTAGACAGCCTGCTCGATCGTCGGGGACAGGGCGTAGAGGGCGCCGCTGAGCGCGGCGACGAGGATGAACGGTCCGACGAGGATGCCGGCGTAGAAGTGCAGACGCACGAGGAAGGCGCCGAACCAGCCCGGTCGTCGGGCGGGTCGGGCGGTGGCGGGTGGGGTGGGCAGGGTGGCGGTCATGATTGCTTTCGAGAAGAAGGGTGCGGCAAGAGGGCGCGCCGATGACACGGCGCGGCGCACCGCGGCATCCCTCGTCGAGAGCGGACCGGCGGCGCGCGTCAGATCGCGAGCACGCGAGGGGGACCGCGGCCGGCCGCGACACGGACGGCGACCGATCGCAGCACCGGGACGTCGCTGGAGGCGGGTGCCGGAGTCGGACGGTCGACGGCCTCGAGAGCGAGGACGGCGGTGAGGATTCGGCGGCGCACCCACCGGGCGATCTCGGCCGCGACGGCGAGCAGGCGCTGCGCCGCGCGTTCGCCGCGGTGCAGCAGCGCGATGGTGAGGACGGCGGCGAGGCCGTGCATGGCCCACATGAGCGGGTCGGCGCAGATCGCCGCGGCGGTGCCCCCGGCATCCGTCATCAGGGGCATCCCGTGCTGGTGCGGCGTCGCCGACGGGGTGATCGTGCCGAGCACGAAGAGCGTGTGGAACAGCAGCTGGCTGCCGGTGACCGCGAGCGCCAGGCGGGGGAGCGAGAGGCGTCGCCCTGCGAGCGCCGTGCAGACGAAGAGCGACAGGGCGAAGGGCACGGCGATGCCGAGCCAGCCGGGGACCTGTCCGCCGCCGGCGACGTGCGACAACAGTGCCGCCCAGGTGGCGACGGATGCCGCGAGTGCACCGCGCGCGACGCGGGAGACTCGGGACGGACGCACGGCTCCATTGTGGCAGGGGCAGGTGCCCTTGCGAGGTGGACCGCGCTGCGCAAGCCCTGGGGAGAAGCCGATGGGCGCGATTACCGTGGGAGGACTTTCACCGGTCGGAGGACATCATGACGAACCAGGCGCAGCGGAACGACGCGGTCCAGCGCAAGCAGATGGGCTCGGGCGCGTTCATCGCGATCTTCATGAGCCTGGTGTTCCTCGTCGTCGCGGCGGGTTTCGCGATCCTCGGAGTGCTGTTCATCACGAACCCGCGGCCCGTCATCGTCCTCGGGGTACTGATGCTGATCGGCGCGGTGGCCGTGCTGCTCCTGTCGGGCGCGTGCATCGCCGCGTCGGTGCGGACGCTTCGGGCGCCGGCGAAGGCTAAGCAGCGCGTCGAGCGCATGGCCTGACGCGCGCGGAGCGACGTGCCATGATCGTCGCATGCTGGCTGAGATCTTCGAGGTACTCGGCGACGCGCTCGTGGCCGTCGGCGATGCTCGGCGGGGTCCGCGGCACGTGCACAGCCGGATCCGGCTGACACGCGGCGAGATCGAGGGTCTGTCGTCGCGGGAGGACGTGGGCGGGGAGGTGGCGATCGACCATCGCACGATCGCCATCAACGACGTGACCCTCACGGGCGTCGCCATCGCGCCGCAGCCGCTTCGCATGTCGTACCTCGAGGACATTCAGCAGGGAGCTCAGGTGGTCCGCATCGAGTTCGACGGCGGCGCCGCCGAGTGGACCATCCCCGAATCGACCAACCTCCGAAAGCTGCAGAAGCGCATCGGCGCCTCGTTCTGAGACGCGGGATGCCGGGCGCATCAGGCCCCTGAACGCACGAAAGCCCCGGACCTCTCGGGTCCGAGGCTTTCGAGAAGCGTCTGTGTCAGACGGCCTGCGCGAGCGCGAAGCCGACCGATCCGTCCTCTTCGAGACGGGCGTCGAGGATGCGGTCGTCGAGCGCGACGCTCGCCGTCGGCGCGACGAACACGCGAGCTCCATCGCTTTCGACGACGGTGTCGCCGTCGGCCGGAGCGGGAGCGAGAGACAGTGCGTACCCGTTCTGCGGGTCTGCGGCCTCGGCGATCCGGAGTCCACCGGTCTCGGTGGGGATCTGGGTGGCGAGGCTCTTGACGGCGGTGCTGGCGTTCTCGGTGAGAGTGAGCATGATGCTCCCTTCCGTGGATTGCGGGCGTGAGCGGGCAACGATGCCGAGAATCGGATGCCGCCGCAACCGCTGACACACCATTCCCGCGCACTCACACGGCTTACGGAGGTTCGCACATCATCCCCGCGGCGTACCCCGGATCATCATGCGGGCCGATTCGCCCGTGAGGCCGCACGGCTTGACTCGAGTCATGACCCACACTCGTCTCCGTCTCGCTGCCGCCGCCGGCCTCGTCGCCCCTCTGCTCGTGCTCGCGCTCGCCGCCTGCAACCCGATGGACACCCTCGAGAAGGTGCACTCCGAGGAGTTCGCCGATCGCGCCGCCGCTGCGGAGGGGTGGGTCGGCGTCGAGATGCCCGCGTGGATCCCGGCAGACGCGACGTCCGTGAAGAACACCGCGACGACCAACGAGACGAACGCCGTCATCGCGGTCGAGGGCGGAGAACTCGAAGACTGCGCCGAGATGGACCGCCGTGGTCTGCCCTTCGACAGCCGCTACGGCAGCCTCGGCGAGCCGCTGCCGGCGACCGTGTTCGTCTGCGGACCGTACGAGGTCGTGAGGACCGACGCCGGCTGGCTGGGCTGGTTCAATGCGACCGAGAAGGGGCAGACGCCCGCCGATGCGTGAGCGTCAGCTCGCCCGCATCCGCTCCCGCAGGTCGGTCGCGTCGGATGCCGGGGAGCGCCCGTACGCGGAGCGGTAGTCGCGCGAGAAGTGCGATGCGCTGACGTACCCGACCGCGGCGCCGGCCTGCGCGGCGGTGTCGCCGTCGGTGATCAGCAGGCGTCGCGCCTCGCCGAGGCGCAGTCGCTTGAGGTACCGCATGGGCGTGAGCCCGGTGAGTTCGCGGAAGCGACGGCTCACCGTGGTCGGGCTGGCGCCGACGGATGCCGCGATCGCGTCGAGCGTCCACGGCTCGGCCAGCCGGCGGGTCAATGTCGTGATCACGGCGGTGACGATGTCGGCGTTCGCGTGGGTCGCCGCGGCGAGCACGCGCGCGGCCTGGTCGCTCTGCAGGAGGCGGACGATGAGCTCGCGGTTCAGCAGCGGCGCGAGGACGCCGGCTTCGGCGGGGGCGTCGAGGAGCGCGAGCATCCGATCGACGACGTCGGCGATCTCCGCCGTCATAGTGCCGAGCCGCTCTGGCGCTTCGGACGCAGCGGGGAGGGGCAGCTGTCCGGCGATCTCGGCGACGACGGCGGGGTCGATCCGCCAGTTGACGGAGACGAAGTCGCCCTCAGGCCCGGTCTCGGTCACACGGGCGAACAGGGGCAGGTCGACGGGCGTGATGAGGAAGCGCCCGGGACCCCATTCCTCACCCGCCGCGGAGTCGTCGCCCGAGACCTTGCGCCCCGTGAGGACGACCGAGACGCACGGCTTGTACTGCACGAACATCGTCGGGCTCGGCGCGGTCGTGCGCCCCAGGATCAGCCCGAGCGACTCGGCCGCGGCGACGCGGTCGATGTGCCGTCGCACGCGGTCCGCGGCGCGGTCGAGGCTCGTCCGGGTCCGCTCGTCCATGTGCCCATTGAAGCGGATGCCGGGCCTCCCGGCTCGGGCAGGGTCGCCGTGACCGGGAACCGGCAAGCATCCGACCGGATCAGGCAACCTGGTCGGGCGCCGGTCCGTCACGGTGGAGGAATGACCACGAACCTCCTCACCCTTCCTCGCGACCAGCGCCTCGCCGGTCGCACCGCCATCGTCACCGGATCCTCGAGCGGCATCGGCGAGGCGATCGCGCATGTGCTCGCCGCGTCGGGCGCGCACGTCGTCGTCCACGGTCGCGACGTCGGTCGTGCCGAAGCCGTGGCCGCGGCCATCGCGGACGGCGGGGGCGCGGCATCCGTCGTCACGGGCGACCTGGCCGACAGTCCCGCCGCCGCGCGGGCGTTCGCGGCGCAGGCGACCGAGGCGTTGGGCGGCCGTGTCGACGTGCTCGTGAACAATGCGGGGATCTTCCCGATCGGTCCGACGCCGGATCTGTCGGACGACGACGTGGCCGCACTCCTCGCGACGAACGTGCGCGTGCCGCACGACCTGGTGGGCGCGCTCGCTCCCGGGATGGTCGCGCAGGGGTCGGGCGTCATCGTGAACATCACCTCGTGGATGGCGCACATCGGCACGCCCAACGTCGGTTTGTATCCGGCGACGAAGGCGGCGCTCGAGCATCTGACGCAGGCGTGGGCGGCGGAGTTCGGGCCCCGCGGCGTGCGGGTCAATGCCGTCGCGCCGGGCGCGATCCTGACCCCCGGCAACGCGGCGGCGCTCGAGATCCTGAAGATGATGACGGCGGTCTCGCCGGCGGGGGAGCCGGGGCGGCCGATCGACATCGCGCACGCCGTGCGCTTTCTCGCGTCGGACGAGTCCGCGTACGTGCACGGTCAGGTGGTCAGCATCGACGGCGGGATCGTGGCGGCGCGGGTGGGGTGATCGGCGGTGCGGTCGTCGGCGGCCCGCCGCGGGTGAGATGGTTGTCCTGTCGACGAGACGGAGGACACCGTGGCACGCAAGACGACTCTGGTGGCGGGTGCGCTGGCGATCGCGGCGCTGATGCTGGCGGGGTGCGCTCCCGAGCCGTCCCCGACGCCGACGATCTCATCGCCGTCGCCGCGTGCGTCGTCGCCGAGCCCGACGGTTCCCAGCCCGACGCCGAGCGGTACACCGACGCCGGGGACCCCGAGTCCGGGCGTCTCGCCGACGACGCCGCCGGCCGGTCCGCCCGCGACGCGTCCCGTCGAACCCCCGAACGGCACCGATCCGGATGGCGATCCGGATGCCGCGGGCATGACCGCAGGCCAGGCCGGGACGCTGTGCGCCAAGGAGCACCGCACGGGTCAGAGCGCGGGTGACACGCAGATCGGCCAGCCGACCGTGTACGAGCGGTCCGTCTCGCCGCACTGGTATGTCACGATCCTCGCCGAGAACGAGTTCGGCCAGTACTACCAGGAGTGCGTGCTCGGCGGGCCCGAGAGCAACCCGGAGTGGTCGCTGACGCAGGGCACGCCGAAGGATCAGATGACGAAGGCGCACATCCAGCAGATGCGCACGCATAACGAAGAGTTCGACGCCGACCACTGACGGCCGGATACGGTGAGGCATGGCCATCACCGTTTTCCCGCCGCGCGACTTCGCCCTCGACGGGCAGCGATGCCGCGTCCACGTCTACGACGTCGTGACCGGCACCGACCGGGTCATCTTCGAGACCGATGAGGTCCTGCTCGAGGCGCCGAACTGGGCGCCGGAAGGTCTGCTGCTGAACGGCGGCGGGCTGCTGTGGTCCATCGACGCGGATGCCGGCGGTGCTGACTTCGTCGAAGTGCCGTTGACCGGCATCCCGCCCATCAACAACGATCACGTGCTGGTGCCGAAGTCGGGCGACATCCTGTTGTCCGCGAATGACGGACAGATCTACCGGGCGCCGCGGACCGGCGGTGAGGGCGTGCGGATCACGAATCCGGACGACCCGTTCATGCACTTCCTGCACGGGGTGAGCCCGGATGGCGCGTGGATCGCGTACACGGCGCTCTCGATCGAGGACGGCGAGGTGCTGTCGGCCGACCTGCGGACCGCGCGGATCGACGGGTCGGAGGATGTGCCGTTGACGACGGGTCAGGTCGCCGACGGCAGCGAGTGGTCGCCGGGCGGATCGTGGATCTACCTGAACACCGAGGAGTTCTCCCAGACGCCGGGGCATGCGCAGATCGCGCGGATGCGTCGCGACCGTTCGGGTCTCGAGCAACTGACGTTCGACGATCGGGTGAACTGGTTTCCGCACCCGTCGCCGACGGGCCGCGACGCCGTGTACATCAGCTTCCCGCCCGGAACGAACGGGCATCCGGCGGATGTCGAGGTCGAGCTGCGCCTCGTGCGGAACGGGCACTGGCACCACCCCGAGACGGTGGCTACGGTGTTCGGCGGTCAGGGCACGATCAACGTGAACAGCTGGACCTCGGACGGATCGCGCTTCGCGTACGTCGACTATCCGGTGGGATCGTGATCGAGCTCAGTCCACGGGGCGCTCGAGGAATTGCGGCTTCAACGGGATGACATCGCCGGGGTGGAGAACGGATGGTTCGTCGGTCCCGGTCAGCGACCACATGAAGTAATAGTCGAAGCAGAACCGGTCGCGGATGCCGCGCCAGGTGTCGTTCGAGGCGACGGTGTAGTCGACCAGGTCGCCCGAGGCATCCGTGCGAGCGTCGCCCGTTGCACCGCGGGCGGCGCCGGTGTCGCGCGGCGACCCTTGGACGTTCGCCTGATACGTCTTGTCCGACTCGTCGTCGGCCCACCAGCTGATCGAAGCGACGAGCGGATTGTCGTTCGTGGAGACCGGGCACGCGGGGAAGTTGTATCCCGAGGCGCGGCGCGCGTCGGCGCGCGACTCCGGCTGGAGGGCGATGTATTCGTCGGCGATGAGCTCGTCGCCGTGGTTGTAGGTCAGGCGCAACTCATCCTTGTCGAGGCAGAAGCGGCCTGCGATGTCCTGGAACGTGTCGTTGTACGCGACGGCGTAGACGGTGGCCAGGCCGTTCGCGTCCTCTTCATAGACCTCGCCGTTCGCACCGTCGCGCGAGCCCAGATCAGCGCGTGCGGGGGAGGACGCGCAGGCCTCGGGTAGACGGGCCGGCGCCGGCGCAGGATCGGTCTCCTCGACTGGTGCCGTCTCCACCGTCGGCGCGGGCGGCGGCGGAGAGGGCTCCGCGGTGTTCACGGTGCAGCCGGCGAGCGATGCCGCTCCGAGAAGAGCCAGGAGGAGGGTGGTCGTGCTTCTCGCCGACGCGGGGCGCCGTCCGGACGGGGGCGGGAAAGCGCTCATCCCCGCACGCTATCGACGAGGGACGCCGCTCGCCAGTCGCAGCCTTGATAGGCAAGTGGGTGCTTGCCTATACTTCCCGCATGGGCGACGTCTACAAGGCTCTCGCCGACGAGACGCGTCGGACGATCCTCGACGACCTCGCCGAGCGTGACGGTCAGACCCTGTTCGAGCTGTGCGTACGGCTGGCCGATCGCGGCGTAACGCACTCGCGGCAGGCGGTGTCGCAGCATCTAGCGGTCCTCGAAGAGGCGGGCCTCGTGCACAGTGAGCGTCGCGGAAAGTTCAAGTTCCACACCATCGACACCCGGCCGCTCGCTCAGATCTCGGAGCGCTGGCCCCTTCCCGCAGGAGAGTCATGAAGATCCAGACCGTGAGCGTGTTCGTCGACGACCAGCAGCGCGCGCTCGAGTTCTACACCGAGAAGCTCGGCTTCGCCGTGGCCGCCGACGTGCCGATGGGGGAGTTCCGGTGGCTGACGGTCGTCGACCCCGCGGCGCGCGAGGGCACCCAGCTGTCGCTCGAGCCCAAGGCCCACCCCGCCGTGCCGCCGTTCACCGACGCGCTGCTCGAGGACGGCATCCCGTTCTTCGTGCTGGGCGTCGACGACGTGCAGGCCGAGTACGAGCGGCTGCAGGGGCTCGGTGTCGAGTTCACGCAGCCGCCGATCGACCATGGACCGGTGACCACCGCCGTGCTCAGCGATACGGTCGGGAACCTGCTGCAGATCGCGGCCTTCGCCTGAGTCAGAACGCGATCGCCGCGAAGCGCTCGCCGATGAGGCGGTGCGCCTCGGGGCTCGGGTGCAGCCGGTCGGGGAGCGGGTGGGTGGCGGCATCCGCTTCGCCGTAGAGGGTGAGGCCGTCGACGAGGTGCAGGTTCGGGTCGTTCCGGCGGGCGTGGACATCGGCAAGAGCGTCGCGGATGACCTCGAGGGTGAGGCGTCCGCCGGCGGTGTCGCCGGGAGATCCCGCGGCACCGAACAGCAGGGTGCCGGTGGCGAAGGACTCGGGGTCGATGGTGCCGGGGCCGGGCGTCTGCTCGTGGATGCCGCACCAGATCGGCGTGATGAGGTGCAGGGGCGTGTCGGGGTGGCCGTCGCGGATCGTGTCGAGGAAGCCGTGGACGGCGGGGACGAACGCGCGCAGCCGCATCGCGTCGGCGTTCACGACGTTGATGCCGAGCGCGACGCTGATCACGTCGGCGGGGGTGTCGCGGATGATGCGCGCCATGAACGGGTCGACCTGCGCGCTGCCGCCGACGCCGAGGTTGCGCAGGTCGAGCCCGGCGCGGCGCGCGGCGAGCGAGACCCACGTGGAGCTCGGCTGCGTCGCGTTGGAGCCCTGGCTGATCGAGCTGCCGTGGTGCACCCAGCGCGGGCGCTCGGTCGCGTCGGGGGAGGGGGTCGCGTCGGCGCGCAGCGCGATGAGCTCGATCGTCTCGTTGTGCGGCAGCCAGAGCTCGACGAGCTTGTCGCGCGGGGCGAGTCCGTCGATCGTGATGCGCTGCACCGGTCCTTCGACGAGCTGACGGATGCCGGTGGCCGGATCGATGTCGACGGTGTCGCCGCCGTCGAGCTCGATGCTGTCGTGCAGGGCGCCGTCGATGCGGACGTCGACGCGTCCGCGCGGGCGGGAGAGTCCGCGCAGGGTGGCGCGGGTCGAGTGCAGGTCGAGGTCGAGGCGGGATGGCGCGGTGCGCACCGCGATGCGTGCGCCGGCGGGTTGCGCCTCGACGCCGAGCAGTTGCGGCTCGGGGTACTGGGTGCGCACCCATGCGGGCAGGCGGTGCAGCCGCAGGCCGCGGCTCGTGGGTTCGAGCTCGGCGAGTCCGCGGACGGTCGTGGTGTCGAGGGTGATGTCGATCATGCGGGGTCCTTCGGAGTCCACGTGCGGAGGGCGCGGTCGAGGGCGTCGAGGGCGCGGTTCCACGACGCGTCGGTGGTCTCGTCGCGGTGGGCGAACGAGTCGGCGGCTTCGAGGGCGAGATAGCCGGCGATGGTGGCGCTCGCGAAGCGGACCGCGTGCACGGTCTCGCTCGCGGGAAGGGCGTAGTCGCCCAGCGAGCCGACGACGAGCGCGGAGATGCGGGATGCCGCCGGCCCGGTGATCTCGTTGTGCTCGACGGGCCGCGAGATCATCGCCCAGCGTGCCGGGTGCGCGAAGGCGTAGGCGCGTTGTGCGTCCGCGAGGTCGCGGAGGGTGGGGGACTCGCCGATGGTGTCGGCGAGCTCGGTGAAGACGGTGGCCTGGACGGCGCTGCGGAGCGCGGCGAGGTCGCGGACGTGCGCGTAGAGGCTGGCGGTCTGCACGCCGACGCGGCGGGCTAGTGCGGACATCGAGAGCGCGTCGGGCCCGTCGGCGTCGATGAGGTCGAGCGCCGCCCGGGTGAGAGCGTCGGGGGAGAGGTTCGCGCGGGGCACGAGGAGTTAACCTACACCCTTTAGGTTTCGATCAGCTTATCCCGTACTTGCGAAGGCCGTCGAGCAGGTTCCGGAAGGTCCGTACCCCGAGGGGTGTCGCCCGCACGACCGTGTGCGCGTACCGGCCGATACGTTCCTTGCGCACCTGGACGAGTGAGCGATCGTCGAGGAATCCGACGGCTTTGGAGATGTCGGGGATGCTCAGGCCGGTGAACTCCTCGAGTGACCGGTAGTCGGACTCGTCGACCTGGCACAGGAATCCGAGGACTTTGAACCGCGGCAGCACGAGCAGTTCCCGCTCCGTCGCGGCTTCGGTCATCGGCGACCCCGCCGGATCAGTGCGACGAGCGCGATGAAGAGGGCGACCGGAATGGCGGGCCACAACCACGTCGCGAGTGATGTATGCGGGGCGAACTGGAAGAGGTTCCAGCCGGTCAGAATGGTGACGACTGCGACGAACACGGCGACCGGGGCGGTGTAGGCCGGTACGCGTGGCTGGTTGCGGCGGATCACCCGCAGTGCTTGAAGCGTCACCGTTGCCACAGCCGCGAAGCAGACGAGCACGAATCCGGGTGTCGAGCCGGCTGCGGCAGCGACGCCGCCGATGTAGGCGATCAGAGGGATGCCGACGATCAAAGTGATCTCCGAGGCGGTCCACCGCCAGGCTGGGGCTGAGGGCAGATCTGCGAGGGTCGCCCGCCGTGCGTCATCCATGCATCCTCCTGTCTCCGGCCGTCCGACCACGCTAGGTCGCTACTTGCTGATCTGCAACCAGTGTCGCTGACGGCGGCGATCGCCACCGGATCGTGACCCACAGCCGTGACCGTGAGCGCTACGTTCAGCGAAAGGGGGGACCGCATGACGAAACGTCGGTGGCGCTTCATGGCGTCGATCGTGGCGGCGTTGGTCGTCGGTGGGGCGGCTGCCGCGCAGGCGTCGGAGCCGGAGACGCCCGCCGACGTGCGGGCGGCCCTGTCGATCGAGATGGCCGTCGACACCGGCACCCTGCCTGAGCTCGAGGGTGCGGCATCCTTCGGTCCCGTGCACCGGGTGTATCGCTGGAGTGACGCTCTGATCGCCGGAGACGCCGGCGATCCGGTGACGGCGCTCGACGAGTGGGTGGCGCCGGTGCTGTCGTCCTCAGGTGAGGCGCTGGCGATCTACCGGGTGTGGCGTGAGTCTCCGGACAGCGTGGCCGAGTTCGCAGGTGTCGACGGGGATGCTGCGACGGCCGCCGCGATCGTCGATGTCGACGCGGATGCCGCACTGGTCTCGGACCCGACGGTCGCTGCCTGGTACGCGGTGTGGGACGACGTCGTGACACCGGTCGGCTCAGCGACGTTCTCCGACATCCGCGCGGGGACGCCTGTCGGTGAGGTCGCGACGCTGGTCTCGGAGAGGACAGCGCAGGCCGTCCGCGATGCCGCGCCGCCCGCCGGGAGGTCGTTCGCCGGCTGGGTGTGGGGCGGCGTCGGGGTGCTGGCGATCGCGGCGATCGGCGTCTGCGTCGGGGCGCGGCGGCGGGTGCCGGTGGGCTGAGCACCGGCCGTGCGAGCATGGCCGCATGAACCCGGACGACGAGCTCCCGCGTATCGGCCATTCCGCTGTAGATCCTGCTGCTGTGGCCGGCGGGGGTGAACCCTTCGCCGAGCTTGCCGCCCGGCTTGGAGTGGGGCCCGTCGAGGCGCCGGTGTCGGACGGGTGGCGGGTGCTGCGGCAACGTGGCGACGAGGCGGTCGTCGGAGCTCCGCTGGATGCCGAGCGGACATCGTGGTGGGTTGCGTACCTGCGGCCGGGGGAGGAGGTGTGGTTCGTCGACAGTCCTGAGCGGCTGCGGGCCAGTCACGCCGAGCGCCGTCGCGGCCTCGCTCTGCGGTGGCCGTCGGTGGCCCGGCCGGATGCCGGTCCGGATGGTTTCGTGATCGATGTCGTCAACACCGGCAGTCAGCGCTGGGAGCCCGACGGTGACTCGTTCCAGGTGGTCGGCTCCGTGACCGGTGCGCACGAGTCGAGGGTGCTCATGACCTGGTCGGCGTCGGGCGGGATGCCGGCGGTGCCGCTCGACCCGGGCGAGTACGCGCGCGTGCCGGTCAATATCCACGAGGATGCGTGGGCGGCGGTCGTGCCGGGCGAGAACACGTTGCATGCCTGGCTGGTTCCGCTTCGGGTGGTGGCCGAGCCGCTGCAGATTCAGGTGACTGCGGAGTCCGTCAAGAATGCCCAGGCGAACGAGCGTTGGGAGGGATCGGACCAGAACCGGGCGGCTCTGGCGGCGGATCTCCTCGAGCAGCGGGCAATTCTGGATGCCGGCCCTCGCCTCCCCGAGATCGCTTCGGCGATCGCGGGCACGACGACGGAGGACGATGCGGTCGCGGCGATCGAGTCGCTGCTCGGAGTCGGTGCGAGCGCCGCGGAGGCCGTGTTCCGCCGGGCATCTCTCAGCGATCTGCACGTGTCGTCGGCGGAGTGGCGCCGCGAGCGCATCGCCCACACCGAGCAGAAGCTCGCCGAGTAGCGATCTCCGCCGCGCGGGGGAGGCGTGCCGCTGTGCCCGCCGCCTACCGTCGTTGAGGACGGAAGGAGCACGCGATGGCTGAACCGAAGAACGAGACCCCGGTCGCAGTCTGGTATTTCATCGGCGCGACCTTCGCCGGTGCCCTGCCGAACCTGCTGTTCCCGGGCCTGAATGCCTGGGTGCGGGTGCTGTTCATCGTCGTGGCGCTGGTGCTCATCTCCGCCGGGTTCGTGCAATTGCGGCGCGAAACCGGCTGGGGGAAGAAGCGCGAGAGCGACGAGCCGCCGTCGGGATCGTCGCCCGACGCCTGAGCGCGTCAGGCGCCGGTCTGCGGCAGTCGGGACTTCTTGAATTGGCCGAGCGCCAGCAGCAGGAGGATGACCGCGGCGCACGCGAGCCAGCCGGGCCAGCTCAGCGGTGACGCCGCGAGGGGCTGCAAGTCGGGCGTCGACACCAGGAACGCGAACCCGGCGGCGGCGTTGAACGCGCCGTGGCCGAGGACGGCGGGCCACACGTTGCCGGATCGCAGGCGCAGCCAGCCGAGGAGGACGCCGAAGCTGAGGCATCCCATCACCATCAGGGCGACGCCGAAGAGGTTGGGCTCGGCGAAGTTGTAGCCGAGGAGGATGATCGGCGCGTGCCAGAGGCCCCAGATCACGCCACTGATGAGCAAGGCCGGCCAGGTGCCGAGGGGGCGGAGCGCGGAGAGCAGCCAGCCGCGCCAGCCGAGCTCTTCGCCGAACGCGAGGAACGAGTTGATCACGGCGCCGACGGGGATGAAGGCGAGCTGGGTGATGACGAGCGCCGCCACCGGGATCTCGATGTCCGGCGTGCCGGCCGCCTCAAGCTGAGCGTCGAGGGCCGCGGCGAAGCCCGAGAAGTTCACGAGGTCGAGCTGCAGCGCGCCGGTCGCGGCGGCGATGAACGTGGCGAGCACCGGCACGAGGACGGCGATGGCGAGTCCGATGCCGAGCAGGCCGAAGAAGCGACCGAGAGGCTTGATCGGGACGAGGGCGAGCATGCGCCAGGCCCGCCGTCCGGCGGTGCGGCGCAGGAACAGGGTGACGATGAGCGCGGCGACGGCCGGCGTGAACATCATCACAGGCAGGATCAGCGGTGCGATGGGGGTGGCGAGGCCGTCACCCGTCCAGAGGGGGAGCGTGACGAGCCAGGCGAGTCCGCACGCGATGACGGTGAACGCGATGACGGCGATCCACGGGACGGTGGTGGTTCCGCGCGTGTCCGGAGTGGTGGGGGCGGATGCCGCAGGGGTGGGGTCCGTGGTCATGGTGGGGTGGCCTCCTGGTGGCGAGGTGCTTCCGCCGGTGTGGTCTGGGTGGGGTGGTGGCATTCAGCCATCGCGCCCTCTTCGTTCCAACGTAACCGGGTGGCCGCTCTATCCGCAGGTCTCGAACACGTACGCCGGGTCGTCCGGTGTGACGAGGTCCCGATCCCGCAGAACGACGGATGCCGGTGTCTCCGGGTCGGCGCAGACCTCGTCCCACGGGCGGGGGAGGTTGTCGGTGTACTCGATGGCGAGTACGCGATCGCCGTAGGCGGAGCACTCCTCGTAGGCCGCGCACTCCTCGACGACGGCGAAGTCGAAGCCCGCGCGCGAGCGGAGAAGGGACGCATCCTCGGCGGCGTTCTTCTGCCCGGCGGCGAGTCCGACGTCGTGGGCGGTGTCGACGAGCAGGGTCGCGAGGTCGAGTGCATCATCGCGACTGAGGGCGCCGTCGGTGCGGGTGTAGGTGTCGAGGTTGTCGAACTCGACGGCGTCGAACCCGTCGGACGCGCAGTCGCGGATCCACGGCCCGACGATCTTCGCGATCTCGTCCGCTTTACGGGTGTCGAGGATGACCTCGTCCGGCCACTCCGGATCGATGACGGGCTGGCCGTCGTCATCGCGAAGCAGGAGATCGTCGGGCCAGGCGTCGAGCTCACCTGGCTGCGTCTGAAAACCGTTGACGTAGCAGACGGAGTAGAGGTCATCGACGGATGCTGCGGCCCGATCGCGCACGACGAGGTCGACGCCGTCGGGTGGGTCGTAGGCGCCGCCGAGCTGGTAATCGAGCTGGCCTCCGGCGGATGGAAGCTGCGGTCCAGCGGGTGGGTCGTGTGGCGGCGGCTCCTGGCCAGCGCACCCGGCGAGGAGCAACGCAGTCGCGGCGAGCAGGGGGAGTGCGCGCCGGACGGTCATGTCGCGAACCTACCGGACGCCGGGGGATCGGTAGACTCGACGGGCCAGCCTCTGTAGCTCAATGGAAGAGCAGTTCCGTCCTAAGGAAACGGTTGGGGGTTCGAGTCCCTCCAGGGGCGCAGTTTCTTTTCGCCTCGGTCCAGGTATTTCTTCTATGGTCAGGCCACTTAAAATGCCTTTTTGGCCGCTTTTTGGCCGCATTTGAGAAACGTGTGAGCCGAAGACGAGGCAGATTCGACGCCCTTCACGGAGCCTCGTTCGACGCCTGAGAACGACGAAATCGAGCATTTCGGGCGTCCTGAGCCTCGTCGAAAAGTTGAGCAGTCTGCTCTCCGTCGTTACGTCGGTCGGGCGTAGCGGGTCTGGGGACCTGACGGCAGCGCCACGAGCGGCATCGCGTCGTTGAGGCGCGATGCGACGGCATCCCGATCGTCGTCGAAGAGGTCGGCGTAGGTGTCCAGCGTCATCGCGGCCGACGCGTGGCCGAGCATCCGCTGCACAGCCTTCACGTTTGCGCCCGAGCTGATCGCCAGCGATGCGGCGGTGTGGCGGAGGTCGTGAGGCGTCAGCCTCGGGATCGATGGGTCCACAGCCTGCGCACGGCGGACCGCGTTCGCAAACCATCCCTGTGCGCCGGAGTTGCGCATGTGGTTGATGCCGTCGCCGAACAGCAGCCCTTCCGGTCCCTTTCCGGCGCACGCCTGCTCGATCATCGGAGCGAGCCGCGCGGGGTAGGGCACCGAGCGCTTCTCGTGCGTCTTTGGCGTGCCAACGTGGATCTCGTACGCGATCATCACCGCGTTCTCCTCGATCACGAAGCGCCGACGCAGTCGATTCACACTCCGCACGCGCAGCCCCGTCGCCTCACCCCAGCGCAGGCCGGTGTATGCCAAGGTCAGGACCATCGTCGGATACGCCGAGCATGCCGCCAACGTCGCCACCTGGTCGTGCGAGAGATAGACGCGGCGCTTGCCTGGTCCGCTCCGAGGGAGATTGCGGATGTGTCGCGCCGGATTGTTCGCAAGGCGACGATCATCGATGGCGACATCGAGGATACCTGCGAGGACTCCCAGCGCGCGAAGCACTACCGTGCGCGACTTCTGCGTCGCGAGCTCTGATACCCAGTCCTGAACCTAAGACCGCCGGATCGACCAGATCTCCCTGTCTGCCCAGACTGGAGCGACGTGGTTCTTCCACGCCCGCTCGAGCGTCATGTAGTACGAAGGCTTCGACATAGGCGGCTGCTTCGACCGGAGCCAGCTGTCGGCGAACATCCGGACCGGCATCCGCGATGCCACGGGATCGATGTACTCGCCCTTCGATTTGGACACGGTGACCATGGACAGGTAGAGCTTCGCCTCGCGCATCGTCGTGAAGCCGCGCTTCTGCGTTTCGGTGCTATCAGGCTTGCGGTAGCGCACGCGGTAGCGGCGGCCCTTCGCCGTTTCGTACGGGGTGATGGTGCCCATCTCGGATCTCCGCTCGTGCCGGCTCGACGGCCAGTATCGGGCCAGTGTCGGACATTCGTTGGATCACGTCAACGCAGCCGATGGAAGATGTGGATAGATGGCGGAAGACGTCGTCAACTGGCGCTGGGTTGGAGGGGCGCCTCCCTCCGACGCCAAGAGTGTAGCGATCGGTCGCGTCTCCGTTCTCGGCGCTCACTCCTTGCAGACTTTGCGCTGGCGCGCGTCGCTTAGCAGCCGTTCGACGGCGACCACTGCGCCGCGCCCAATCGCTCGACGGGCTGATTGCCGGACTGAAGGAGCACGGGCGCGCGCCATCCCGCACGGACAGATCGCTGCCGCGTCGCAAGCTCGCGGATTGGCGCGGAAGAGGCGCACCCTGACAGGATCGGGGACATGCCGGTCCAGGACGATGCTCGCGAACGCGAGATGCGCAGCCTCTTCAATTTGATAGCGGATCCGGACCGGAAACGCTCTGAGATTGATGCCTACCTCATAGTCGACGGTCACAAGATCAACTTTGAGTTGAAATCCTCGACAGGCTCTAGCGTCTCGACCGTTCGCGACTTTGGACCCGACCACATCTCGAAGTGGCGCGACGGCCTGCACTGGATCTTTGCCTTCTACGACAAGAGCGGCGACACTCTGAAGTACTGCATCTATGCGTCGCCCGCCGACATGGAGAGCTGGATCGCTGAGAAGGAGAAGTACATCGCTCCCGACGTCGCTCTCGCCGCGGACCTACCGAGTTACGTCTCGGCCGCGCAGATCAAAGCGAGCCTCGGAGATAAGACTGTGTACTCACGCGCAGACGCTCGAAGCATCATGAAGAACCAATGGAGTGCAGACGACTACGCCGCCAACGAGGATCATGTCGCCGGGTATACCCGCGAGCGCATGGCGGAGATACTGACGCACAGCCGTGACAGCGGCGTCGAGGCGGCAACTATTGAACATGTCGTCGCGCTGTTCGGGGCAAAAGACGTCTACTCGATCGACGAGGCGCGGTCCCTGATGAAGCGGCGCTGGACAAAGGCTGAGTATGTCGCTCGTCAGGACGTTGAGTCCGGGTACTCACTAGCGCGAATGACCGAAATCCTCCAGGCACGAGCACGCTACGTGCTTGGCCGCGGCTCGACACTCAATAACCCACACATTGAGGCGAAGTTCTTCAAGAAATTTGACCGGATCGAGGCCGAGCACGCGGGGAAGCTGCGTGAGCTGATTCGGGACTACTTGAAAGCTTCGGCGACCGAGGATGCTACGGCGTAAGCAACGGGCGGCACGACCGAGTTTCCGATTTGGCCGAGCTGCATGTAGGTCGCACCTTGGAACGGCCATGTTTCGGGGAAGCCTTGAAGCAAGGCGACATCCGCTACCGACAGTCGGAAGTGACCGTTCTTCGTCACGTACGCACTAGCCGCTTCTCGACTCGCTGCCACTCCGTTTGGCCAAACGTTGAGAGCCTCGAACTTGCGCTGGGCTGAGACGCTGCTCAGGATCGACGTGGTGTGGCGCGGTCCAGACAAACCGCTACGGATCGTTGGCGAGATTCCGTCGTACCCGATGTCGGGCAGACCCAGAGCTTTGCGCACGCCCGTCACGACGGGCAAGTTTGATTCGCTGTCGTCGATGCGCCGGAATTTGGCCGACGGAGCTCTCCACTTCTTGGCCATCGTCTTTGTACGAAATCCAATGAAGAAGACGCGGCGGCGCACCTGCGGAACTCCGAACTCGTATGCCTGCAGGAGAACGCGGTGAATCTCGTACGCGCCGCGCAATGGGGCGAGGATGTGCTCCTCGACATAGTCCGAGAAGGTCGCCGAAGCAAGCGCCGCAACGTTCTCCGCGATAAAGGCGCGTGGTCGGACGGCCCGGACGGCGCGCACAAACTCGGGCCACATGTCACGAGGGTCCTGAGCGCCGCGCTGCTTTCCGGCGTTGCTGAAGGGCTGGCAGGGAGGGCCGCCGTGAATAACGTCGATCTGATTCCGAAAAGCCCGCCAGTTAACGTTGCGCACGTCCCCCAGTTCGGTGCCGCCGTAAACATCCCACTCGGGGCGAGCGACCCTGATGGTCGCAGCCGCGTCGGACATCCACTCCCACGAGCCACGATGTACGAATCCGGCGCGGTCGAAGCCGAGGTCTAGCCCTCCGCCCCCGCTAAAAAGCGAAAGCGTCGTGATCCCGTTGGACGGAAGCTGAGGCATTAGTTCGTCCGGGTCGAAGGTTGGCACGTTGACCTCATGAAGCGGCGTTTCCCCTACGCCGCTGGCCGCGGCGATCTTCGCCAGACGCGCTTCACGCGCCCGGACGCGGAACACCTCACGCTGCTCTGCGGTCAGCTCCCGAGGCTCGTGCAGCGGATCGGTGGACTTGATCCGGCTGGGCACGGTCTCGGTAGCGATGGTCACAGGTCAAGGTTACTTGCCGGCCCGACATCTGTCAGCTGGGGAGACCATTTCGCGGACCCAGGCGAGTCCATGGCGACCTCTAACCGCGTGTTGACGGGCGGTTGCACCACAGATGTCGGAGGACGTCGTCAACTGGCGTTGAGTTGGAGGGGCGCCTCCCTCCAACGTCGAGAGCGCGGCGGTCGGTCGCGCCTTCGTTCTCGCCGCTCACTCCTCAGTTTCCGGACTGGCGCTCCGATTACCAGCCGCTCGGGGATAAGCACCGCGAGGGACTTCAGAACCTCGCTGCGAGCAATCGGCCGATCGCGGCGCCGAGCGCTATGGGCACGGCATTTCCGATCTGTCGCGCGATGTCGGTGCGGGACCCAACGAATCGGTGATTGGGGCCGAAACCTTGGAGTAGGGCGGCTTCATAGTGGGTGATCGCCCTGTTCTCCTCAGGGTGGATGTAGCGCCCCTTCTCGGGCTTGAAGAACTCGGTGCGAATCGTCACGGCCGGACGACCCCAGTGGAGTCGGCCCATGACATCCCCCGACCCGGTCTTGTGAGCCACCCAACACGGCGCCATGAGATCCGGGTAGGGCTCGAGGTTTCGGCGGTTGCCCCCCGCCGGGATTACGGCGAATCGCCTCAGTGAAAGATCGGTGTACTTCCTGCTCCAGTGAAG
Source organism: Microbacterium sp. MDV22-iso44 (assembly GCF_058629135.1). Taxonomy (NCBI): domain Bacteria; kingdom Bacillati; phylum Actinomycetota; class Actinomycetes; order Micrococcales; family Microbacteriaceae; genus Microbacterium; species Microbacterium sp. MDV22-iso44. The sequence goes on along the minus strand of NZ_JBZVWS010000001.1, from coordinate 954,626 downwards.
ATCGCGCACGGAGAAGGCCCCCGCGTACCGCGTGCCCCTAAATTCGACTTGACGACTATTGAACACGTCATCGCGGTCGGGAACCCGAGGTAACCGACCAAGCACATCCTTCACCGTGACGAACGGCTTCAGTCCATCGATTTGGGGAGTGGAGGAGTGCGTGGGAGCTGGGAATCCCGGGAATCCGAGCTCGCGTCGGTACCCGACAATCACGGTGCGCCGGCGCGACTGCGCGGCACCGTAGGCCGCAGCATTCAGCACCTCTGCTTGAAAGTCGTACTCATCGAGCAATCCTCCGTCGGAGGTCGCATCCTTGAATTGGCGGTATTGCGGGGACTTCTTGAACTCGGCGACGTTCTCGACGATGAAGTACTTTGGTCGCGCTCGCCGGATCGTCTTCGCATACTCCTCCCAGAGAGAGTTGCGCTCGTCCTCGACGTTTTGTTTCCCAAGGCTCGAGAATCCCTGGCAGGGAGGGCCGCCGATGATCACGTCCGCCCTAGGTACTTTCTCCTCGGCAAGCCATGTCTTTATGTCACCCGCGTAGACGATGTTCTCGCCGTAGGTTGCCTCATACGATGCGGCTGCAGCACGGTCCATTTCGACCGCACCCACTGTCCTAAAGCGACTGGAGGCCGCGTGGAGTCCTGCAGTAAGCCCCCCAGCACCGGCGAAGAGGTCCAGAACTTTGATCTCGCGGGTCACCTCGTCATCGTAGACACCGATTGAGGTCGGGCTCGTCCGGCGCGCCGGCACGCTCACGAGCCCGCCCCGAGCGTTGCCCGCACTTCGGGAAGCACGCCCGCAAGCAGCCCAGTTACATCGCCTCCGCCGAGCACCAGCTGTCTGTCCAGCAGCCGGTTGCCCGATTCGCAGGAGGTCTCGCTGATGAGAGCACATCCGTGACAGGCCGAAAGGTTCAGTTGGGACGACCCCTGACGATCGCTCTCGATACATACAGGATCATTCGAACAGATGTCGGCATCATCGAGGGCGGATAGGAGCAGAGGTACGAGCAGTCGCGGTGCACCGAGCCTGACCAGGCCTCCAAGGGTTCCCTGCGCGTCTCCCGCAGCCGTATAAATGAGTACCCCGGACGTCTTGTCGGGACGATCCGAGCTGGCATAGACGCGCTCCTGCAACGACGCCGACGCGTAGCCGCTAGCGAAAGCCAGCCGACGGATGAGCAGGTGAGCGATGGTGTGCAGGGCGATGAATCGTGGCTCAGGGTCATCCAGGCGGGAGCGGGCCCAGTCCATCTGCTCGCGGCGTTCCCTCAGTATTCGGGCGCGAGCCTGCACATCCGGCAGCTGCTCCCAAGCTTCGATCGCCGCTTCGTCGAACTGGAGGAAGATTCCTTCACCGAAGAGCTCGAGCGCTGGAAACACCGGGCGTTGATTTGGATCTTGGCCAAGGTCCGCGGATACGAAGTCCGCGTCTGCGCGGTGCCTTCGGAATCCCTTCAGCGCCCGCACCTCGCGGACCCGGTGAACCTGGCCGACGCCCGCGAGTACGCGGCTGAGCTCGGCTGGCGCGTCATCGAAGCAGTCCCCAGCCCAGCCATCGACGACAAAGTTGCCGAGGGCCTTGTCCTTGCCTGCCGTGATCTTCTTCACGAACGCCGCCCACTCGCCATCTTTGAGCACACCGACGCCGTTGTCGCTAGCGGTCTCGTTCTCGTCGGTGAGAGCGATTGAAAGAACGTCCTCTACCGCAACGTCGAGCTCGTCGGCGATCCAGCCCGCGATCATCTCGGACTTCGGGCCGCCGTTATCGTCGACAAGACGCCGGAAGTAGTCATGACCGCGCACGCTGCTGATGGTCTCCTGCGATCGTGTCTTCTCCTCGGGTATGTCGAGCGCGGAGACGCGTTCAGCGAGATAGTTGCCAGTCGCGCCGCGTTGAACGGCCACAAGATCGGCGTCGCAGACTCTGCGCGCAGCATCCTCGATCTGCCAGGGCTGATGTCCTGCGCAACGGATGCCAGCGCGTTGGAGTGAATTCTGCCCGACCAGCTCCGACAAAGGGCGCGCTCGTCCACACCCGTCGCAGACCACACGAAGGGAGGCGAGACCTTCACCGCTAGTGCTCGATCGCACAAAGAGGAGCTCTTTGTAGGCGCGACACACGCGTACTTCCTCGGTCACTCCCTTGTCGTGGCCTCGGTGCGCCCATTTGAACCACGGCACGTCCTGCACGTGGCTTCCGGACTTACAGACCGCGACATAGCGCATCGGGACGAGCGCGCCACCACAATCACACCTGTTACGGAACCGTCCCTTCACTATTCCAGTCAGCTTTGAGAGTCTCAGGCACCGTTCGCAGAATCGCCACGCTGGGAATCGCCAGTACGGAACACTTGCCGTGTCGCGTCCAGAACGGCCCGCGTGCGCTGGAGCTTGCCGAAGCACGGGGCGAGGACGCCCTCGCTGCACGAGTTGGTCGACCAACCGATCGCAGTGGATCTCGGGAGCTGTTCTCTTCGCCCACCAGGAAGTGTCGGGCGCGATAAGCGACTCTCCCCGAACGTCCACGATCGCGCCGACGCCGAATGGAGAGACTGTCTCCGACAGTCGGAGATCATGCTTGATTTTCTGCACGCGATACCTCCTGCTCGGGTTCCTGGACCTCGACCGCAACATTCGGCTCGACCGACCTCATCGAATCTCCGACCAGCCAGTCGGGGCCTTCTTGCCCAAACCTCTTGACCAGTGCGCGGTCGCCTGGTTGATGATGCTCGTACCGAAGAGAGTCTCCGGCGGCACGAGCTTCGGCCGCCTTCCGATCCCATTCACGCAGCAATTGCCACACCTGATCTCTTACCGCTCGCTGCTCGTTCGGATCTGACTCCCGAACGGGCACCATGAACCGCTCGACCAGGTCCTCAACGGTCACACGAAGGCGCGAATCAGATAGGTCGAACGCGCCTGCGTCACCGTCTCGACTGAGTGAGGCGACGCTGTGTCGCAGGAGCGCGATCAGCGCGCCGGCGAGCGACCGGTCGCGCGACGAAAGGGACCAAGGCGTCACGCTCGTCGGCTCAACGCTTCGGTAGAGCGCGTCGTGGAATCCGCGGAAGGTCTCGAAGTGCGACCGATCGCGGGCGCGATTGGACCGGAACAGCGTTACTACGATGCCGTCGACGCTCCCGCGTCCGACCCGACTCGTGGCCTGAATGTACTCGGCGGTGGTCTTCGGTTGGCCGACCATAAGCATGAGCGCAAGGCGCTGAACATCGATGCCGACGGACAGCATGTTAGAGGACAGCACTGCGTCAACTGCGTCCGCGGACTCATCCGCGTTCACCCTCAATTGCCGTAGATCCTTCGGCAGCTCTTCCGGGCCCCGTCGACTCGTCAGTTCGAGCACATGATCCGCGCGCACGGCTCGGAGGGCAAGCCCCAGTCTGTCGGCGCGCGTTTCGAGGCGCCCGTTGACGTCGTCGAGCAGAAGCGCGCTTGTTCGCCCTAGCTCTCGGAGGCTGTTGTGATAGACCACGAACGTCCAGTAGGGATCGATGCGGTCGCCGATACCGTCGGCTCCGACGACCACCTGCGGCAGCTCGAGTATGGGGGAGGCCGCCGCGACCAACGCGGTTGCCTGAGACACGCTCTGCGGCATGATTCCCGCGTACAGGCGACCCCTACCCGTGGCGACCGGGCTAGCGAAGAAAGTGCGATCGCCGTCGATTCCGGCTGGCGGGTAGAGCGCGACACGGCGCCCATAGAGGCCTTTCACCTGTTCGTCCGAGGCTCGAATCGTCGCCGTTGAGGCGACGATCTTCGGGTCGGTTCCTTCTCGACTCAGGAGCACCTGAAGAACAGCATCGAACACGGCGACCGTGGTTCCGAGCGGCCCGGACAGCAGGTGGAGTTCGTCTTGGATGATCAAAGAGGGCTGGCGGAACGGCGTGCCTATGCCGAGGAGGCGTCCAGCGGTGTCCTTGAACTGCAATCGCGCGAACTTGTCTACGGTCGCGAGCAGGAAGGTCGGCGGATCCTCGTAGAGCACTTCGTCGACCACGTTCATCGGCAGATCCCGTTGGGAGAACTCGCACGATGCGTTGACACATCGAAAGACGATGTCGTTGCCGGCCCGGCGAGCGCCATAGCTTTGACGCGAGTCATCCTTCCGCTCGGGTACAAGTTCCGCCAGACACCACGGACACTCGGTGATCTGGAACTCATTAGCGTCCTGCGGATGCTGGGCCTTGTGAAGCCGTTCAAGGGCAAACTTCGCGTCCGCACGAGTCTGAGGAGTTGCATCCCGTCCGACCCACAGGCCGATCGAGAAGCGGGCCATCCCCTTCGCTCTTTCGTCGCGGCCGCGAAGGATCTCCATCGCGCAGATCAGAGAGGCGGCACGCTGGAACTGCTGTGAAGTCAGTAGTCGCAGCGTGTACCGGGTTATTACAGCGGTACCTCCACCTTCCGGGCCGTGCTCAATGCGGCGAAGGTAAATCACGATCGCAGCCAGTGCGAGATACGCCTCTGTCTTGCCTCCGCCAGTCGGGAACCAAATCAGATCGACGATTGAGCGGTCGGGATGCTTCTCATCGACGGTCGACGCTAGAGATATCAGCAAGAACCCGAGCTGGAACGGGCGCCATTCCGGAACTGGATCGATCTCGCCGCGTCCTATCGCAGCCTGGGCCATCTGAAGGCGCATGGCCGACATCGCGAGTGCAAAAGACCGTCGGAGAGCGCCCGCGCCAGGGCGCGCGAGGAGGTCCACGCCTTCACGCATGCGCTTGGCTGAGGTCTCCGCGCGCCCGGCGATTGCTTCGGCGACGCGGCCATAATCGACCGCATCGCGTTGTTGCCCCTCGACCCAATCCGAGAACGCCTCGACGAAGGCCCCCAGCGCATCGATCACAGGGTCAGGGTCGGAATCAATGGATGCCAGGAATTCGAGGTTGAGTGCTGGACGGGCGCTATCCCGGAGCTGCGTTCCGCCGGTCTGCGCGATCGCCGGCACTACGAAGTGCGGAACCGGATCGAGGCGGACACGCTCACACCGCCCCTCAGCGTCGACGTCCCAGCCTGCGGCCATCCCGTGCCCGACGGCAAATGTCTGGCGATCTCGGTATCGCAGTCGCAACTCCGCCGACTCCGGGTCGACGTCGATCGCACGCGACACGTCGTACTCCAAGATGCGCGCACCATCCGCAGGCCGACCTTCGAGGTCTACCTGGAACAGCATCCGGGGTATGTCGGTCCGGTCCTCTCCCGTTGTTCTCGTTCGCAAGCGGACGTGAAGCGTAACGAGCCAGTTGGGTCCATACGGGCGCCATCGCGTCCCGATCTCGAACGGTACGTCGCCAGCGTCCAACTGGCGCACCTGCGCCGCGCCCCGGGCAAGGGCAATCCCGCCGAACCGATGGCCGGTACGTTGCCACCTCGGGAGTCCTCCGTCCTCGATCGGAGCATACGTCGCCGCCGAGAAGTCGCAGAGCACGGCCTGACCATCCGTCACGAAGGAGATCGCAGCGGATGAGGGCCGCCAGTCCTCCGCCAAAGGTAAAGTCGTATCCTCCTCTTCGATGTCGCCTTCGTCGACGTCTGCCATCACGAGTTGTTCGGGATCAGACTCGCCGGCTGCAACGCTGCCTTGGGCTGGAGCCTCGTCCCCAGCGGGAAATAGCATCCCTACGGCGTACTGCAGCGACGGTCGATTCAGAAGCACCTCGTCATCGCCGTGTTCTGGTCCAACGTACGCAGCTCGCAGATGATTCAGAGCGCGGGTCTGGGCGGGCGTGAGCGTCACCGTTGCGCCTCCGTCGACGACCGAACAAGCGTCTGCAGACGCTTCCGATCGGGATCCGTGAGCGAAATGTGCAGGGACACGCGGGCTCGTGTAACGGCCACGTACAGGCTCGCAAGCGCCTCGGGCGTGTAGTCCTCGGGAAGGTCGCACACGATCACATGCTCGGCTTCCAAGCCCTTTGCGTTTCGCGGGCTCACGACGCGGATTCCGTCGACGAACTCATCCTTTGACGCGTCGCCCTGCGCAGGAATTACCCAGATCTCGGCGGCGCGAACCCCATCACGTTTGAACGACTTGGCGAGCCGGATCGCCTGAGCACGAGACTCACCTTGATCGACTTTCACCCAACTGATCGCCTCCCCGTTGACGATGCCGGGATCCCCGACATCCGCCGCAAGGTACTCCTGGACCATATGAACTATTGCTCGCGTGTTCCGCACGTTCTTGGTCAAGTCGTACTCAGCAGCGTCTGATTGCACCAGCTCGAACACATCCGGATCGAAGCGACCGTCGACGTGGGCCTGGTTGTTGGGATCAAGAAACATGCGCCACCGCCCATTACTCCTGCCCCCGTCGATGACGCGATCCAGGACGTCCATCGCTTCGGCGTGCATCAGATCCTGGGCCTCATCGACGAGCACGACGTCGAACTTGCGAGTGTCGCGCAGCGCGGCGAACTCGGCGATCTCAACGTCTCTACCGTCGAGCAGCGGGGCGAAAAAGGCTCGAAGTCCTGGTGACCGGAATGTGACGAGCACCGACCGGCCTTCGGCGACTTCCTGTTTGACCGCCTCCGCCAGCAGGACCGACTTGCCTGTGCCCGCTCCGCCGAGGACCAGGATCCGCTGGTTCTTCGCCAGGCCTGCAAGCACACGGGCTTGGTCTGCCGTCGCGATGTTCTGCTCGTCGATGACAGCTCCGCGTTGCGCATCGATGACGGGGAGCCTGGAGAACTCTCCGAACAGTCGCGTCCGCAGATCCTCGAAGCGTGCAGGCCGCGCAGAAGGCGGGCCGGGAGGGATGGCAGCTGCAACCACGTCCAGTGCCGAGGTGAGACGCTCGACTGTCATATCACCCTTGGTCAACCAATGCGTCGACTTCCATTCAGGCGACGCCGGTGGAGCGTCGACATCGGGAGTGATCACGACAGCGTCAGCCAGGACCCAGCCAGCACCGTCTTCTCTGAGGATGTTGAGCAGCGCATGCATCGCGGTGCGCGCCTGTGTCATCGGCGGTTCTTTGAGCTTGTTCCAATCGCCATGGCGATTCCTGGTGTACCAGGCCCCCTCATGCTTCATTACACCGCCGCCCTTGACCTCTACGACGATGATCGTCCCTCTCCACAGAACGATGAAGTCTCCTTCGGATGTCTGCTTCGAGGGATGACTGCGGAGCTGCATCGAATGGAATCCCACTGCGTCGTGCTTCTGGATCCGCGCGAGAAGTCTCGCGACACGCCTCTCGGCATCGCTCTGCACGTATTGTTCGATGCTCTGCAGGTCTGGGCTGAGAATCACGACTGCTGCTCCTGCCAGAGCTCTTCGTACTCTCGGAAGCCGAGAAGGTTATTGATGTCGGTACTGCCGAAGTTGTCCTCCATGTCCACGATGAGACACTCGTCCTTTCCGCCGTTCTCGCGTCCTCGAAGCCCTCGACCCGCCATCTGGATGTAGGCGTTCGGGCTGAACGTGGGGCGGGCGATGTAGAGCGCGGTCACGCCTGGCGCGTCGAAGCCCTGGGTTAGCAGGTCGCAGTTGGCGAGCACTTGAACCTTCCCGTCTTTAAACCTTTGGATGACGTCGCGTCGTTCCTGACGACCGGTTTGCCCGCTTACCGATGCGGCTTCCACTCCTCGGTAGCACAGCGTCGCCGCGAGGACCTGTGCCGAGAGGACATTGGGTGTGAACACGAGAACTGATCGTGCCCGTTCGGATTCCAGGTTCATGATGCTGTCGACCAGGATGCCCATGCGCGCATGGTCAGCCGCGACCCGGTCAAGGACCTGCCCGCTGACCCGGTTTGTCCGCTTCGCCTCACGCGCCTCGTCGTCCGAGAGCCGGACGACCGCGCCCTTCAGAACGGCGTGCTTCACACGGGCCAGCACCCCTCGCGCAACGAGCTCCTGGTACGGGTTCTCCTCGAAGGCGGCGAGCTTTCGCCTGCCGAAGCGGGCGGCGAGTTGGTCTGTTGCCTGAACGGATGTGCCCTTGAACGGAGTCGCGGACAATCCGATCAGTGGGCGCTCAAACCTGCGGCCGTCCACGCCCAGCCATGAGAGGAGTCGTGTGTACCGCGTGGACGTACCGGCAACGTGCCCCTCATCGATCACGACGGCGGCGGGGGTGCTGAGCCAGTGATACTCAGCTCTGTCGAGGAGAACCTCTAGCTTTGCGTCAGTGGCGACGATAACGCTGTGGGCGGTGTCCGGTTCCTGGACGTCGTTCCCTTCCCACAGACGCCCCAGAGTCAGAGGGATGTCCACCTGTTGCTCCGTGCAGAGTCCCCGCCAGACCTGGCTGAACGTCTGCACCGCCTGTTCGCACAGCTCTTGCGACTGCGCTATCCAAAGGACAGGGCCATCGAGCTCGCCGTCAATGAACAGCTGAAGGAGTGTCTGGGTGGCGACGCGTGTCTTACCTGCCCCGGTGGGAAGTTCGACCATGGCTTTGGCTCGACGTCCGGAATCATCGATCTCGAGCAGCGTGGAGCGCAGTTCTGCGCTGATCCGCGCCTGGTAGTCGTGGAGCTTCGGCAGCACCGTTGCACCGGGCACGATGAATTCGGCCGCCTGGCGCACTGTCCGCTGTCCTGCGAATTCGGGTCCGAACCCCATCTTCCGCAGCCACGTGATCGTCGCTGCACCGCCGGCCCACTGGGTCGGGACATCCGGGAAGCCCTCTCGCCGAAAGAGATCGGCCAGCTCGCTGACGGCGTCCTTTCCATAGACGGAAAGTACGAGCTCAGCGACAGACGTGGCCTTCGACACTAGCCCTTGTGCTTCCAGCCCCTGCCAGAGTCCCTTCGGAAGCTTCTCTCGCATATCGTCGGCACCGAAATAGACGTCGAGTCGGTCAGCATTCGTCGCTGCCGAAACAGCCTCCTGCCTGATCAGTTCGAGGTGCTGGGCGAGTCCGACCTCTAGTACTCGCTCGACCTCCGCGTTGTTGAGTCCCAGATCGAAAGCTTCGCTGACGAGTCGAAGTGATTCTTTTTCGCTGAGCCGCGTAGCCACGACGAAGTTGACACCGTCACGATAGGAATCGAGCGACTGGGTTTCGACGCCCTCTTCCGTGGTGACCCACTTCGCTATGGACTCGGCGCGCGAGAGAGTCGTACTCCCCAGATCTTCTTTGCTCGGCCAGCCCCGGAGACCACTGAAGACGTCCAGCAGTCGCTCAGTTTCCTGCTGGCCGTCGATCCTCATCGAGAAGGCGAACGAATCCTCGAATCGTCTGCATCCGACCAGCTCTACCAACCGTTCAGCGTCGGCCTCCGAAGCGCGAAGGTACGGTCGTTGGTGCTGTGCAAGATAGTCGCGCTGTTCCTCGTCAACCGCTATGTAAACGGTCCCGGTTGCGCGCGACTCGACCACGCGCCCGACGCGGGCGGGTACACCCGGCGGGCGCCCGTCCGGGTAGGCGCGCGGCGCGGATTCGAGGATGAACCGGACGAGCACGGAGTCGGTGAGTTGAGGCGGAAGTAACTCCGTTGCCAATGCTTCCCGGAGCACTTCGGGAGCGATGCGCGATATCTCCTGCGGTAGCTGAAGCGTGTCAACGATGCTGCGCGGCCCCTCGTACAGCGGCAACAACTCGCGGTACTCGACGAGCGACGGTGCGACGGCATGAGTGATCGGCTGAAAGCCGCGCGACGTCCGAAGCAGCCCAGCCTGTTCGGCAGCCCACCGCATCGGTGATTTCACGCGATACGACACTCCGGTCGCGTTGTCCTCACAATCCCACGGGGCATCTCCGAACTCGAGAAGTCCTCGTGTCCAAGACTCCCGAATGTGGTTCGCCGCCCCCGCGGCCTGCAGTATCAACAGCACGGAGAAAGGTCCCGCCGAACCGCCACCGCTCGGGTAGAGCGATATCCGCTCGATTGGGCGTTCGCCCGGAGTCAGACGGCCGTTCAGCTCCTCGATCACCCAGTCTCGGTACTCATCGGCGGCGGACTCGTCTTCGAAGTCGTACTCTCGTTGCGGCGACTCCACGACACCGATCTCGTGGGCAAGGGCTGGGACGCATCGCTGTCGATCCAGCAGAACTCCACCGTCCGCACCCGGCAACTCACCATCCAGGTCAAGAACTTGTTGCGGCCAGCTCCAGGCCCCGTCGCGAGTCGGCACCAGCACCTGAGCTGTGGGCGTTGCTCGCAATGCGTTCAAGGCGTCACGTGTGCTGACGCTCAAGGCCGAGTCCCAGAACCTCTCCTGCTGTTCCGGTCCTGCATCCGTCGTGAGTTTCGCCAGACGCGCGTGGAGGATCGCAATGGGATCAAGGTCGCGGAATCCGGCTGAACGAAGCACCCGCTCCATGTCCGGGTAGGCGAGAAACGCTGGATCGACGAAGACAGCACCTTCGATGTCGAGGTCTTCCATCTTCGACAGGAACACGAGCGAACGGTCGCCAAGCGCACGCGGGCCGTCCGTGGTCGGAATCACTCGCGCCTTTTCCGCATCATCCGATCCACGGTTGGCCATGACCACCTTGAGTGCGTTGGCCGCGGACTCGACGTAATCTCCCTCGGCCCACTCGCGCAGCCACGACTGGATACCCCGCTTGGGTACGACCTCCAGTGCACGCTTCATGTCGCGGCTGTCCTCGTCGAACCGGTCCGGGTCCACGCTTACTGCGAATAGCTGTCGGAGCCGTGCCACGCGCTGACTCGATCCGTAGCATCGCCAGTGCGGCACGTCGTTGGCAGTGTTTGGGGACGCTACCCACGCTTCGTGCGCGACCTCGGGGATCTTCCATTCGCACGTCAGATCGAGGGGCCTGAGCTCTTCGGGAGTTCTCAGCACGCCATCTCCATCCGGGATGAGCGCAGCCGTGACGGCCAACGGCGGCACGAGTGCACACAGCACTTCGTCGCCGAAGTAGATCGCCTCCCGGCCCCGAGCGGGGAGGTAGTCCAGGTGGGCAGCGGGGTCTTGATGGGTGCTGACTCTCGGCAAGACCTCAACGAACATGTCGGCGAGGGTTGCGAGAATTTCCCGGTTGTACCCGTTCCTCAACAGCGTGGTCCGATCATCGTTAACGCTCCATGGCGCGTTGAAGAACGCTGTGGCCGAGGTCCGGTCCTGCAGAGGGAAGTAGCTCCAGAACTGCCCGACCTGGGTACCGGGGTCCCCCGCCTCCGGATTTCCTCGGCGAGGCTTAACTGGCAGCGCGATGCTCACCTTGATCTCGTCTCGAGATACCGCCTCCCCGACCTCCCGTCGCGCTGCAGGTGTTGGTGAGTGCATGCGCTCACGGACGAGCCATTCGTCGCCTGTCCCGTCTGGTCGCTCGATCTTGAACTGCCCTTCCCCCAGCTCCTTCGAGATGTGACTAGTCGCGAGTCCCCCATCTCCCAGCACCGTGAGCCTGACCTCGCGCACGGCGCTCACGAACAGGAGGAACTCGGAGGAGAACGTCTCCATCTCGCGCCGAATCCGTGCAGGGTCCGCGACACCTGGTAGGCGGACTATGGTCGTAGCCCACTCAGCAAGTCCTTTGGCGATTGCGTCATCGGCAAAGAGTCGGTCCGCGTCGAGCAGAGTCGCAGTGCGGAGTGCGGGCAGTCGACGATCAGCGGACCCCACTCCCTTGATCGCTGCCTGTGCTTGGGCGGAGTTGAACTCGAACGATACCGATCGGCTCAAGACCTGCGGAGAGCTGCTCACAGCCAGTACCGATTTGAACCCCAGCCCGAATCGACCGATCTCATCACCCCGCTTTCCGCTGAGGTGCGCATGGGTGATCGCCACAAGACCGCTCTTTGAGAACGGGCGTCCGGAGTTCGCGCAGTACAGCACCCGCGCGTCCGGGTCCAGAACAATCTCGACACGACCCAGACCTGCGTCCGACGCATCGCCGGTCATAGAATCGGCGGCGTTTTGTACCAGCTCCAGGAGCGTGCGGCTCGAGTATCCGCCGGTACGAATCGACTCCTCGTGATTCGCGTGCTCGGTAATCAGCGTCGGCTTGGCGGAGTAGGCAGCGATTGCACTCGCAAACTGCGCTTCAATCTCCTGAACAAGCACGGAATCGGGCCGCCACGCCTCGGTCGTCTTCGACATCCCAGTCCCCACTATTTGTTCTCTCCCCACCCAAAGTAGTGGTGCCCGCGGACTTTCATCGTGAGCGCGGCTAGCGTTGCCCATATGTCCTGGGCGAGCAGTGAAGGCTCTCGGCGATCCATGGTCGCCAACCGTCGACGAGATACATCCCCTGAACTCGCAGTGCGACGGAGCCTTCACGCCCTCGGGCTTCGATACCGCGTCGACTTCGCTCCGCTTGGCGGACGACGTCGGGCTGACATCGTCTTCACGCGCCAACGCACTGCTGTATTCATCGATGGTTGCTTCTGGCATGGGTGCCCTGATCACGCAACAATCCCCAAGAGCAACGCGGCGTACTGGGTCCCCAAGCTGCGGCGCAACATCGAGCGGGACCGGGAGACTGATTCCTTACTCCGTGCCGCGGGGTGGACAGTGCTGCGCTATTGGGAACATGAGGATGCGCAGATCGTCGCCCATTCGATCGCTCATAGCGTTCAGGCGGGCAAGTCGACCACGGCGGGCCCCCACCTCCGCCCTTCTGGCGACGACGAGCCAACTTGAAGCGAAAGCGACGGGCGAAAACGAGGCCACCTGGTTGTCGTTTCGTTAGTCTGCCGGATCCTGGTCTTGATGCCCGGGTGGCTGTCGATTCCTCGCCCGCGGAGCCGGTAGCTGGCGCCGTTGAGTGTGAGCACGTCGGCGTCGTGAACGATCCGGTCGATCATCGCGGCGGGGACGGCCTGGTCGCTGAAGACCCTGCCCCAGCCGGAGAACGGCAGGTTCGACGTGAGGATCCAGCGAGGCGTGCTCGGATCGGGATGACATCGTGTTCGTCACACTCGTGGTGCGGGCGGCGCGAATTTCCGCTGGCATCTCGCAAGCGATTGCCGACCAAGCCCGTACCGGGCGTGCGCCTCGCCAGCGGGAACTCCAAATCCGATACCGCGGCAACCGGGAACGCATGCAACGCGCAACCATGAGGCAGCGTCCCGTGCTCAGGTGCGTGTGTGAGTCATTGGCCCGGTCTATTGAGGGGGAAAGGCGCCGCGCCGCGAGTGCATCTGTGGCAGTCGGCTGGCTCGCCGGATGATGAGACGGTCTCAGTCGATCCTGCCGTCGGTCTGATCGAGCATCTCTCAGCTCGATTCAGTTGCGAAACACCGGGCGGCTCGCGGAGACCGTCATTACGAAGCGTCCGCTCAACCGCGACTACGGCGCTCGCGCCGCAAGGCAGCTTGAATGATCAGCACGTCGACCACGGCAATCATCGAACCGCGCATCACTCTATTGCTGATAGCTGCCACCAATAGCGTTCAATGAAGGCAAGCAGAAAGCGAGCGCTCACGTACGCTGCGTACTCCCTGTAGTCGTCCGACTTCTGGTCATCGGCAAAGTCTTGGACGCCTTTGACGATTAGAGGGCGCGGCGGTGAGATAGCGGCGAGGGAACCACGCGCGACGCCGTAAGCCTCCATATCAATCGCGAGCAGGCCCCGCTTATGCTCGCGTACACCCTCGACGACTGCTTCGTCGGCGACGACAGCCGCTCCAGACGCAATCGCGCCTACGTGCGCTCTGAGCTCTGTGACGGGCACCCCCGTCTCAAGTGGCCACTCTGACTTGATTCTGCCTAGGAGTTGTTTGTCCTGCGCGAGGTCTTGAACACAGGCACTCAGGTGATCGTCGAGGGCTACGGGTTGATAATCGGGGTGCAATTTCCCCTGTATCAATTTGCCGCTGCCGTAATCGAAGATCTGCCTCCCCACGACGATGTCTCCGAGCTCAACCTTGTCCCTGACCCCAGCGCATATGCCGATCATTGCGACAACGGCGGGTCGCCAGGACCGCACGGCCTTTGAAGCCAAAATCGCCGCTGGCACCAGCCCCATATCGTTCTGCACTGCCACTGCTATACGCACGTCACTTTGTTCGACTGGTCGTGAGCAAACGTTGTAGACGACGCCATCCCGGCTGATCTTCCGCCACGAAGTACCAAGCACTTTCAGCGCTTGATTCAGTTCTGGGCTCGGGAGAGCAACGACGACAACAAGGTCCGCGAACTCCTCTTCACTGGTCGCGGTAGCTGACGTCGCGTGGGACGAGTCCGTAAACTTCCGCTCGTCCCCCTCGGGGCCGCCAACACTCTCACTTGTCTGAGGAGGCGTAAGAGACTCCGACCCGGTGTAAAGGCGACTTATCGCGCGACCGTTTGGGAAATTTTGGGCGCTCGACTTAATGCTTGCAAGCGCCTCTGCCAGCCCGGCCACTATCCTCGCCCTTCCCCTGCAGCGCCACGAGTGCGAGACTCCAGCTCCCATATAAGGAAGGCCATCAGGCGGACTCGTTCGACGTCGCTTCTTTCGTCAAGGACTCGAAGAATGTGATCAGCTTGCGAGGAGCGACTTATCCACTCGGTAGCGAGGATGTATCGGATTTTGGCTTTTTCTGGCCGGAGAGCAATTCCGAGATCTCGCCAATCATCGTTGGAAAGGGACAAGCCCTCGTCCAACTGGAAGTACGGAAGGCGCTTGTCTATGTAACACCAGTAAAAGGCGAAACCTCGATCCTTATCCGATCGGAGGATGGGATTGTCGAGCATAAGCGCGAGTTGCTGATAAAATGTGTGGATATCGTGTTGCTCCCGGATGATGACATCTAAGAACGTATCAATAAGCTGGCCGAGTCGTTCCTTCAAGCCCGCGACATCATTTTCGGTGAGGATGGGATCAAGCTTGAGGCTCTTAGTTGAAAAGTTGGTTTTCCCCTGATCGAACATGGACGCTCTCGCGTCGTGTTCTACGGCATATTGAAAGAGGGCCCCTCGCGTCTGGGCTGGAGCAGATGTGATGAGGCTGTACACGACATACGCCAAATTTGGAAGATCCGTGTCGAGCTGACCGTATGCTGCGTCGATCTCGCGCTGCACACTCTCCTGTGTAGGTGCATCCTCTGGGGTGCCGGGGGTAGATGACATAAGGGAACTGTATGACAGTCCATCCGTTTGATGAACACGAGCTCTCGAGGAGATGCAGCGGCTTCCGCTCGCGCTCACAGTCTTGCTCGCCCTGCTCGCGATCTTCCAGATCGAGCTCGCACTCGGCGCACTAATGAGCTGGTTCGCGCTAGATAGGTAGGCAGCACTCGGGGTGGCGGGCGTACGGCAACGCGAAGCTCGCGAACATCCTCTTCACCCGCGAGCTGCAGCGCCGGTGGGGGGCGACGGCGTCTCGGCGGTCGCGTTCCACCCCGGCGTCGTCGCGACGAACTTCGCAGGCAACACGGGCGGTGCGCTGCGGTGGATGCACCACAGCCCCTCGCGCGCCGCGTGCTGACGACGACCGACGAGGGCGGCAAGCGCCTCGTGTTCCTCGCCGACGGCACCCCGCGCGAGGACTGGCTGCCCGGCGCCTAGGACGAGAACGACCGCGTCACGAAGACGCACCGACTCGCGACCGACCCGCGCCTCGCGCAGGAACTGTGGGAGCGCAGCGCCGAGATGGTGCAGCTCGGGTGAGGCTCCGTTAGCCTGAGGGCCACACGACGCGACAGGAGGCGAGCATGGTCCACGATCTGTTGCGCGTCGTCCTCGAGGTCCTCGGGCTCCTCGTCGCCGTCGATCCGTCGCTGAGCGGATCCGCGCTCACCGTCGCGCTGCTCGCGCTCGCCGTCCTCACGCTCGCGCTCCTCGCGACCGCCGTGCACGCGGGCACGCGCGGAGCGGCGCCGCATCCCACCCGTCGCATTGAACTCACGGCACCGCTCGCGCAGAGCGATCCCGACGCGGCAGGACACGTCCGCCGTCGCGGGCCCGGTCAGGTGACTGCGGCCGCGTAGCGTCGAACCGTCCGGGCACCTCGTGCCCCGGCATCCGTTCGCGGCCGATCAGCCGACCCTGATCGCTCCGACGAACGGAACCCCGTGGACATCACCACCCTGCCTGTCATCTCCACCCTGCTCGACCTCACCTCGCGTGGCCTGCTCGCCCTGACCTCGCTGCTCACCCCCCGGACGGGAGCCTTCGCCGGCGCGCTCACCATCGTGCTCGTGACCGTCGTGGTGCGGGCGGCGCTCATCCCCGCCGGCATCGCACAAGCCAAAGCCGACCAGGCGCGGATGCGGCTCGCGCCGCGGCTGCGCGAGATCCAGACCCGGCACCGCGGTGATCGGGAACGCCTGCAACGCGAGACGATGCAGCTCTACCGCTCCGAGAACGTGTCGCCGTTCGCGAGCTGCCTGCCGATCCTCATCCAGGCGCCGATCGTCGGCCTGCTGTACTCCGTGTTCATCCACGCGAGCATCGCCGGGCACGCCAACGAGCTGCTGTCGCAGACCCTGCTCGGCGTTCCGCTCGGCACGAGCCTGCTGCACGCCGTCTCGACCGGGGCCGCCGACCTCGCGACCTGGCTGGTGATCGGATGCCTCGTGCTTGCGATCGCAGCGGTGGGGGAGATCACGCGGCGGGCGTTTCGGATGGCGCCGAGCGAGGGCGTGCCGGGGGTCCCGGTCGCGATGCTCGGGGCGCTGCAGTTCATGACCGCGGTCGTGGCGATGTTCGTGCCGCTCGCGGCGGGCATCTATCTGCTGACGACGGTGACGTGGACGCTGGGGCAGCGGTTGGTGCTCAGGCGGGTGTACGGGTGAGACCCATTCACCGGGCCGCTGGCATCGCGCCGTGAACCTGTGTTCTCCACCTTGATGTCGGAAGCCATCGTCACGATGGCGTGAATCTCAAAGATTCACGCGTCTCGGGGGAGCAAACATGACGGCATCGGCTCGCGACAAGCGAGCGCTTCGATGGATGGGTTTAGCATTCGGCGCAATTGTCGTCGGGTTTGCCACAGTATTGTTTCTGTTCAGCGGGCCACGCGAGTGGACGGCTTGGGCGAGTACTTTGTTGACGATAGTTCCGGGTTTGGTCTTCACTATTTACCTCCCGGCACTCCGCGATGTCAGGGGCCATCCGAGGGTCGCCATCGCAGTTTTCCTGTTTGCCGCTGTCGTTGCAGGGTTCGTCCTCGTGAGTCTTCAGACCGCTGGCTCACGCTCCGTCGCTGAGCTGTTGCCGGCCATCGTTCTCGGTTTGGTGAGTCTCCTGGTCACAGCGGTGGTTGCGTACGTTGACCGTGACACTGCGATTGACGCTCCGCCGATCAAGACCTCGATCGCGGCGTCGGCGTTCAAAGATCAGGGGCTGTCGATCGACACCCCCGCCATTCCTGACGCCGTCCGCCTGCCGGATACCTATAGATCGCGGTCGGGGGTGAGGGCAAATCTTCTCGCCGTCGTCGTGTTTGCGACCGTTCTCGGGGTCTGCACTTTGCGAGTCAGTCGTCAGACAGGGGCGACTGGACGTTAGGCGGTCGGGAGCCCCCATCAACGTGCCTACTCCGATCCAGCCTTCCCTCCCGGTGGCAGGCTTAAACCGTGACCCCCTCCGCCCCACCGCGCGTCGCCCGACTCCGCGCCCGGCTGCTCACCGCCCTCGCCGGTGACCCGACCGGGATGGCGCCGTACGTCCGCGCGCTCGCCGACGGCGACGACGCCGGCTACTTCGCCGAGAATGGTCCCGCCTGGACGGTTCACGCCGGCATGGGCACCCTGGTCGCCGGCATCCGTGCCCTTCTCCTTCAGGCCCTGCATCCGGGCGCCCTCGCCGGCGTGCATGACTGGTCGCGCTACCGCGACGACCCGATCGGGCGCCTCGCCGGCACCGTCCGCTGGGTGATCACGCTCACGTACGGGTCGACGACGCAAGCGGATGCCGAGACCGCCCGCGTCGGGCGCTTCCACCAGCGCGTGCAGGGCGAGTACGTCGCCGGTGACGGTTCCGCGCGGACGTATACCGCCGAAGCCACCGACCTCGTGCGCTGGGTGCACCTCGCCTTCACCGACGCGTTCCTGCGCAGCCACGAGGCGTACGGCGGCTCGATCCCCGGCGGCGCCGACGCGTACGTCGCCGACTGGGCCACCGCCGGGCGCCTCATGCGCGTGGCCGACCCGCCGCTGACCGAGGCCGCCCTGCGCGCCGAGATCGACGGCTTCCTCGACCGCGGCGAGCTGCGCCGCGACGAGCGCGTCGACGACGTCGTGCGGTTCCTCAAGAAGCCCCCGTTCACAGGGCTCATGGGAGTCGCCTACCGCGTGCTGTTCGCCGCGGCGGTCGCGACCTTCCCGCCGCGGATTCGACGGATGCTGGGCCTGCGGCGCTCGTGGCTGCCGGTGAAGACGGCGACTCGCCTCATCCTGCGCGTCACCGAGCGTGCGCTCGGGTCCGGCCCTCGCGCGCAGGACATGGCAGGACTGCGGTTGCGGCGGCTGGAGGGCTAGCGCGCGCCCCGGCCACAGCTGGCGCCCATCGTCAAGAGTCGCCCCGGACATAGCGAAGGGTGTGACACTCACGTCATGCGAACAATCGTCATCACCGGCGCCAGCGACGGTATCGGAGCCGCGGCATCCCGTCAGCTCGTCTCGAAGGGCCACCGCGTCATCCTCGTCGGACGCTCACCCGAAAAGACCCGGGCGGTCGCGGAGGAGCTCGGGATGCCGCACCACCTCGCCGACTTCGCCGACCTGGCGCAGGTCCGCCGCCTCGCCGACGAGCTGCTCGCGGCGTACCCGCGCATCGACGTGCTCGCGAACAACGCCGGCGGCATCTTCGGTCCGCGCAAGCTCACCACCGACGGGTTCGAGCAGACGTTCCAGGTCAACCACCTCGGCCCGTTCCTGCTGACGAACCTGCTGCGCGAGCGGCTGGTCGAGAGCGAGGCATCCATCATCCAGACCGCCAGCGCCGCGGCCCGCATCTTCTCGCGGTTCGACATCGCCGACCTCAACGGTGCACGCCGCTACTCCGGACGCGTCGCCTACGGCAACGCCAAGCTGTCGAACATCCTCTTCACCCGCGAACTTCAGCGCCGGTGGGGGAGCGAGGGCATCTCGGCCGGAGCGTTCCACCCCGGCGTCGTCGCGACCGGCTTCGCGGGCAACCTGACCGGACCGTTCCGGTTCATGTACCACAACCCTCTCGCCAAGAGACTGCTGACGACGACCGACGAGGGCGGCAGGCGCCTCGTGTTCCTCGCCGACGGGAAGCCCGGCATCGACTGGCTGCCCGGCGCGTACTACGAGAACGACCGCGTCACGAAGACGCACAAGCTCGCCACCGACGAGGAGGTCGCGCGCGAGCTGTGGGACCGCAGCGCCGAGATGGTCAAGCTCGGCTGAGCGCCGCCACGGAAAGGATGCCGCCATGCCGCAGTACGCCGTCCTGATCTACGCCGACGACTCGGCCCACGCGCTCGACGCGTCGGACGAGCAGCTCGCCGAGCCCAACGCGCACGGCGACGAGCTCGCTCAGTCGGGAGCGTTGCGCGCCGCCTACGCGTTCACGCCGCGCGCGCTCGCGCGATCCGTCCGCGTCGACGGCGCGAGCGACGGCCCGTTCGTCGACTCCGCACAGGTCGTCGCGGGTGTGTACGTGATCGAGGCGGACGACGAGGACGCGGCGCTCGCGATCGCGGCGACGAATCCCGCCATCCGGAGCGACGGCGGCGTCGAGGTGCGGCTCATCCACAGCGGCACCTGACCTGCCGCCGCAGACGCGCGCGGCGTGACCCCCCCCAGGGCCACGCCGCGCGGCATCCGTCAGCTCTGGATGAACGCCAGGATGTCGGGGTTCAGCACGTCGGCATGCGTCGTCAGCATGCCGTGCGGGTACCCCTCGTAGATCTTCAGCGTCGAGTTCTGCAGCATCTCGGCCTGCTGCAGCGCCGCCGCCTTGTACGGCACCACCTGATCGTCGTCGCCCTGGATCACGAACACCGGCACCGTGATCGCGGCGAGGTCCTCGCGCTGATCCGTCTCGCTGAACGCCTTGATGCCCTCGTAGTGCGCGAGCGCGCTGCCTGTCATGCCCTGCCGCCACCAGTTGTCGATCACCGGCTGCGACGGCTCGACGCCCTCCCGGTTGAAGCCGTAGAACGGACCGGATGCCACGGCCTCGAAGAACTCGGCACGGTTCGCCGCGAGCGCCTCACGGAACCCGTCGAACACCGACAGGGGAGTGCCCTCGGTGTTCCAGTCGGTCTGGAGCATCAGCGGCGGCACAGCCGCGACCAGCACCGCCTTCGCCACCCGGCCCTGCGGCTCGCCGTACTTCGCGACGTACCGCGCGACCTGACCGCCACCCGTCGAGTGACCGATGTGCACCGCATTCTGCAGATCGAGGTGCTCGACGACAGCGCTTACGTCGCTCGCGTAGTGGTCCATGTCGTGACCCGTCGCGATCTGCGACGACCGGCCGTGACCGCGACGATCGCTCGCGATCACGCGGAACCCCTTGCCGAGGAAGTACAGCATCTGCGCGTCCCAGTCATCGGACGACAGCGGCCACCCGTGGTGGAACACGATCGGCTGGGCGCTCTTGTCGCCCCAGTCCTTGAAGTAGATCTCGGCGCCGTCGTCGGTGGTGATGAAAGGCATGGGCGTGTCTCCTTTGTGTGGGTGGGGCGGTTCAGCCGAGGTCGGCGATCGCGTCGGTGATGACCGTCACGACCTCGTCGGGGTGGGAACGCATCACGAGGTGCGGTGCGTCGAGTTCGATGACCGAGCGGAAGCCGCCGCGCTCGTACCCGAACCGCTCGACGTCCGGGTTGATCGTGCGATCCGCCGCCGAGACGACGCCCCAGGCGGGCTTCACCTTCCACGCCGCGATCGGCGCCGGCTCGCCGAACGCGAGAGCCGCCAGCGGACGCTGCGACACCGCCAGCACCTCCGCGACCTCCCGATCGACCCCGGCGGCGAAGATCTCGGGGAACGCGTCGACGTTCACCGACACGTCGGTGCCGGGCTCGCCGCCGTCGACGGGGAACGGCGTGTAGATGAGGTTCGCGGCGAGATCCGAGTCGGGGAAGCCGCCCTGCAGCTGCCCGAGGCTCTCGCCTTCGTCCAGCGCGTAGCCCGAGAGGTAGACGAGACCGACGACGTTCTCGGCCACCCCGGCGACGGTGATCACCGCGCCGCCGTAGCTGTGGCCGACGAGCAGCACCGGACCGTCGATCTCCTCGACGACGGAGCGGATGTACGCCGAATCGCCGAGGAGGCTGCGGTTCGGCACGGCGGGCACCTGGACCCGGAAGCCGCGGTCGAGCAGCAACCGCGTGATGGGGGCGAAACTCGCGGCATCCGCGAATGCCCCGTGGACCAGAACGACGGTGGGTGAAGCCATGGCGGGCATCCTTTCGGAAGGGGGATGCTCGTCACGCTAAAGCGCTTACCTGCCGCTGTCGTGGCCCTCGCAGTACACGTCTCAGCGCGTCGCACCCCGGTGCTTCGCCAGTCGGCTGCCCGAGGTCGGCGTATCCGTGTCAGAGGCCGGAATCGTCACCGTGCCGGCGATGAGATTCGCCCGGAGATCGACGAGCGCGCGCTCCCCGACCGTCCCCGGGATCCCGTAGCAGATCACCGTGTAGAGCCCGGGATGCGCCTCGAGGATCTGCCACTTCATGTCGACCCACCCGTGCTCGGGGAAGTGGTTCGGCGCCGTGCCCGAGGTGAGGGGGAGCGCCTCGTGCTGCTCCCACATCTCGGCGAAATCGGCATCCTCCCGCAGCAGCCCTATGATCTCCTGCCACCGCGGATCCGACGGGTTGCCGTAGTACCGCACCCGCGACACCGTCGTGCGCGCGCCGTCCTGCCACGAGTCGAGCGCACGCACCTCGGGCGGCGCTTCGAACTGCATCAGCGCGAGGTTGTTCCCCACCTCGACGTACCCCGGGGCGACCGCTCGGATGAGGTCGTTGACGACCACGATGTCCTGGTTGCGGTCGATGATGTACGCCGCCGTGTGCTCCCAGTGCGTGATCATCTCGACGAGGTCCGGCGGCGGCTCCTCGCCCTGATGCACCTCGTACGGCGCCTCGGAATCCGGCAGGGCGAGGCGCTGCAGGTACGCCGTCCCCGCTCGGTCGAGGTGCAGTGCGCGCGCGAGCGAGTTGCACACCTGCAGCGACATCTGGTGTCCGCTGCCCTGCTCGAGCCGCCGGTAGTACTCGGCGCTGATGCCGGCCAGCCGCGCGACCTCCTCCCGCCGCAGCCCACGCACGCGGCGACGGGGTTCCGGAGGGATGCCGACGGCATCCGGTGTCAGCGCAGCACGTCGCGCGCGGAGGAAGCTCGCCAGCGCGCTCTTCTCCGAGCCCGGTCGATCAGATGTCACGCCAGGCATTCTGCCCGAGGTGTGTTTCGTGTGGGGGTCAGCGCGTCAGGCGTTGCCGCCCATGACCAACATCATGAAGGCGCTCGTCGAGATCAAGCCGGTGATCGCGGCGATCGATCCGAGCGAACCGCCCACCAGCGCCATCATCTTCGACTGGCCGCGCGTGAGCGCGTAGATCGCGAGGCCGAACGCCGTCAGGCCGAGGAGGAGGCCCAGCCACGGGACGAGTCCGGTGAGGAACGCGACGATCCCGACGACCAGGGCGGCGACGGCGAGGCCCTTCTTCGGCTGCGCGTTCGTGGGGAGGGGCGGCGACGCCCGGCGGTCCGGTTCGGACCGACTCGGTAGCTGGGACATCGCTCCCTCTCTTGTCGACTGCTCCTCAGGCTACCGGGCGACTGCCGGAGCGATGTCGGAGGCCCTCACCACAATGGAGGTATGACCGAACGGCCCCGCATCAGCATCGACGAGCACGTGACGCTGCTCGCCGGTGTCGTGCACGACGCGGTCAGCGTCGAGCGGCTGCTGTCGCACCTCGAGGTCGTGAAGGTGAAGGTCCTCGCCCGGGCCAGCGCGCTCGCCGAGGCGAACGCGGCGGGCAGCGCGAACGAGCGCGACATGGCGCTGCGCGAGATCGCCGCAGAGCTCGGGGGAGCAGTCGCGGCATCCGATCGGGTCATGCAGCGTCGCATCGACGAAGCCCGCACCATCGTGGAGGACTATCCCGCCGCCCTGAAGGCCTGGGAGCTGGGTCGCATCACGCGTGCGCACGTCCGCGTGATCACAGACGCTGGCGCGAACCTCCCCGACGACGCGCGCCCCATGTTCGAGGCGATCGCCGTCGAGCGGTGCCGCCACGACACCCCCAATCGGGTGCGCGCCGAGATCGAGATCCTGGCACACCGGATGCACCCGCGCTCCTTCACCGAACGGCATCAGGATGCCGCGGCCCGCCGGTCCGTGCGCATCGTGCCCGGCCAGGACGGCATGTCCGAGCTGATCGCGAACCTGCCCACCGTGCTCGCCGAAGGCATCCACGACCGGCTCACCCAGCAGGCCCGCGCGATCATCGACACCCGCAAGGAGCGCGGCGGCATCGACGCCGTCGCGACAGACGAGCGGACCACCGACCAGGTGCGCGCCGACGTGTTCGCCGACCTGCTGCTCGCGGGAGCGCCCGCGCTCGACGACACCCGCGACACGACCGCCGGTCCGCTCGGCGCCATTCGTGCTCGCGTGCAGGTCGTCGTCCCCGCGACCGCCCTCGCCGGCGAAGACCCCGCGTGCGACCTCGTCGGGCGTTCGCCCATCGACGCCGACACCGCCCGGCGCCTCGCCGGCGGCGCCCCATCGTGGGAACGTCTCGTCACCGACCCGGTCTCGGGCACCGTGCTGGCCGTCGACACGTACCGTGTGCCGCTCGCCATGCGGCGCTACCTGCAGGCCCGCGACCAGCACTGCCGATTCCCCGGATGCCGCATGGCCGCCATCCGCTGCGAGGTCGATCACACGCACGATCACGCCCTCGGCGGCAAGACCGAGGTCACCAACCTCGGTCACCTCTGCCAACGGCACCATTCGATGAAGCAGTTCACCAAATGGCGGGTGCGACAACTCGGGGGTGGCGTCCTCGAATGGACCTCACCCCTCGGCAGAACGTATCGCGAAGACGCACCGACACCGGCCGTCGCCTTCGCTCCTGCCTGAGATGCCTGAGATACCAGAGACTGTCGATATGGCCGGTTTCCATCACGTCGAACTCTGGGTCGCCGGCCTCTCCGCTGCGCAGGCCGAATGGGGATGGCTGCTCGCCGAGCCCGGGTTCGCCCGCGAGAGCGTGTGGACCGAGGGGGAGTCGTGGGCAGCGGGCGGCGCCTACCTGACCCTCACGACGTCGCCGAACCTGTCGACGACCGTGCACGACCGGCGCGCTCCCGGGGTGAACCACATCGCCTTCTCCGGCGGATCGCGCGCCGACGTCGACGCGATCATCGCCGCCGCGCCTGACCACGGCTGGCGCGCCCTCTACCAGGAGCGGTACCCACACGCCGGCGGCCCCGATCACTACGCGGGGTGGCTCGAGAACTCAGCCGGAGCCAAAGCCGAGATCGTCGCCGACGCACCCTGACACGAACGGATCCGCCGCGGTGCCAGGATGGTCCGGTGGCCCCTGACGTGAACGCGCTCCAGAACCATCCCGGTGACGTCGAGTACCCGGTCCGGTCCCGTCGCAGGTACGCCCGCGTGCTCGAAGCCAAGCGCAAGGCCGACCCCGCCGAGATGCGCCGACGCGCTCTGCCCGTCACCCTCATCGCCGCCCCGTTCGGCATCACGGGCTTCGTCCTTTCGTTCGTGTGGCAGGTCGACGACGTCATCGTCAACTTCTTCGCCTTCGCTGTCGGCATGGCGGTCGGTCTCCTCGTCGCCTCGATCATCCTGGCGCGCCGGGATGCCGGTGCTCCGCGCCGAGCCCAGCTCGCCTACATCGCGGCATCCGGTCGACAGCCGCTCACGACGCGGCAGCAGCAGATCCTCGCGCTCGACTGCGCCAGCGACTTCGCCGCTCGCGGCTGGAACGGCTCGCTCGCGTTCACGCCCACGTACTCCGAACTCCCGCGGGAGCTGCGAACGAAGCACCAGGACGGCGAGAAGGGGTCGCCCTGGTTCTCGCTGCCCGTCGGGTCGCTCAAGCAGCTGCGCGGCGCCCTCGACGAGCAGTTCAAGATCGTCACTAAAGCCGATGCCGAGCTGCTCGTCGCCGACACGCTCACCATGGGCCTCAACTCGCAGCGCTTCGCCGAGGTCGTCCACAGCGACGGCGGCGAGCACATGATGACGCGCGTCGCCGGGCTCACCGAGATGCCCGTCTTCGACATCCAGGACCTCGCTCGCGGCACGGAGGAGCACCCCGCCCGGCTGCTGCTGGCCGCGGACATCGAACGCGGCATCGGCGGCATCCGCTACGCGTACGTCGCCGGCTACCTCACCGCCGACGAGACGTGGGCGCTGCTCGAGCCGCTCGCCGAGAAGGCGTTCGCCACCTACCGCAGCTGGGACGAGTACTGGCGCGAGGTCATCATCGCCACCGCGTTCCGCACCGATTCACTGCAGGCCGTGCAGAGTCAGCGCGACGCGCTCGCCGACCTTCGCAGGTCTTCGTGGCCAGCGGCATCCGTCACCTGGCCGGCCAGCGGGGCGCGCGCATGAGGATCGCGACCGACCTCGCCGAGATCGAGCTCGACGTCGTGCACCGTTGGCTGTCCGAGGGCGCGTACTGGGCGCTCGGCCGCAGCCGTGACGTCGTCGAGCGCGCCGCGCAGAACTCCCTGAACTTCTTCGCCCGGGACGACGACGGGACGCCCCTCGGCTATGCCCGCGTCGTCACCGATTCCGCGACGTTCGCGTGGCTCTGCGACGTCTACGTCGACCCGGGAGCGCGGGGCAAGGCCGTCGGCAAGGCGCTCGTCGGCGCCGTCGTCGACACGCTCGAGCCGATGGGCCTGAAGCGGACGCTCCTCGTCACCGCCGACGCGCACGGACTCTACGAGCAGTTCGGGTTTGAGCCGTACCCGACGCCCGAGCGCCTCATGCAGCGCGGCTGACGCAAGGCCCGGTCACTTCTCGACCTCGCGGCCCTCCGCGATCCAGGAACCCGTGCCGCCTTCGACGTTGGTCGTCTCGAGACCGTGGTGCTCAAGGAACGCCGCCGCCCGCGCGCTGCGTCCGCCGGCCTGGCAGATGAGGTGCAGGTCGTCGAGCTCGCGCAGCTCGTCCACGTGGTCGGGCACCGTGGCGAGGGGGATGTTGCGCGCGCCGGGCACGTGACCCGCCGCGAACTCGTCGGGTTCGCGGACGTCGATGATGTTCGCGGGGGAGGCCTCGGCCAGCTGCGCCGTCGTGATGGAGTGCATACCTCGATGGTCGCAGATCAGAGCGGATACCGGGCGGTCAGGCTCGTCAGATGGTGCTCCAGGAGACGGCGCGCGTGCGTCTCGGGATCCGCCGGATCGGCCCACAGCAGGTGCAGCGCGAGCCCGTCGAGGAGCGCCTGCAGACGGAGCATCTCGAGCGCGATGTCGATCTCGTCGGGCAGGTCGAGCTGACCCAGTGCGACGCCGCAGATCAACCCGACACCGTCATGCAGGTCGCGCACACTCTCGGTCAGGGTCGCGTCCGTCAGTGCGAGACTCCCCAGCTGCAGCTGCGCGATCAGCTCGACCCGGCGGGTCGTGTCGAGCGGCAGCAGCTCGAGCAGGACGGCGATCGCCAGCGGCATCCCCTCACCCGTCAACCCCGTCACGCGTGCGGCGACGGCGTCGTGGATCCGGTCGACGCAGTACCGGCGGAGCGCGAGCTGGGTCGGGAACGCGCGGCGGAGGGATGCCGTCGCCAGCCCTGCCTCATCCGCGATTTTCCGCACCGAGAGTGCGGCGAGTCCGTCACGGGCGAGGACGCGCATCGCGGCGTCCCCGATCGCACGGTCGCGCTCGTCGTGGTCGATCAGTCGCGGCATATTTCCATCATGCCGCGACGGCGGGTGCCTTCTTCGGCCAGACGGTGTAGCCCAGCGCCCATAGGACGTCGATGCCGATGACGACCCCGAGGATCGGGAAGAACCGCAGCAGCTCCGACGTGCGTTCGGGAGCCCCGACAAGCAGGATCAGCCCGACCAGCACGGCCGCCGCGATGGCGGCGGCGAGCAGGGTGCGAGGCACGTCCTTCCAGCAGGCGCGTGCGTAGTCCCAGCCGTACCGTCCGGGGCGCGGCGCCGCGCCCCGGAACCATTGAGCGAATTTCGCGTCGGCCCACGCCACCATCCGGTGTCCGTACGCGACCGAGACGCCGATGTAGAGCGCGGCCAGGCCGTGATGCCACGACGCGGTACCGCCCCCCAGGAGATCGACCCCGACGAGGACGAGCAGGATCAGGTCGATGACCGGAGCCGCGAGCAGGAGCATCGCTCCCAGACGCGGGCGACGGAAGACGTAGCGGGCGACGAGACCCGCGATGATCGCGAGCCAGAAGCCGATTTCGCAGGCGATGATCGCCACCAGGATCACGGGGATTCCTTTCGTCCGAACGAGTCCGATCAAAGTAGCACGACTGTGCTAAATAAGCCGGCCGCCGGTCGCGATAGCGTTCCTTCGTGATCCCGATCGAGAACCTCCTCGCCTTCGCCCTGGCGTCGATGGTGATCATCGTCATCCCGGGTCCCGGGGTCCTGTTCGTCATCGGCCGATCCATCGCGCTCGGCCGCCGCGCGGGCGTCCTCAGCGTGCTCGGGAACTCGCTCGGCAACATCCCCGCGATCCTGCTCGTCGCCTTCGGCGTCGGGGCGATCGTCGCGTCGTCGGTCATCGCGTTCACGGCGATCAAGGTCATCGGCGCGATCTATCTCGTCTACCTGGGCGTCCAGGCGATCCGGCACCGGAAGCACCGAGCGGAGCGGGACGGGCGAGCATCGGCATCCGTCGTCACCCTGCTGCGTCAGGGGTTCATCGTCGGGCTCACCAACCCGAAGACCATCGCGTTCTTCGTTGCCGTGCTCCCGCAGTTCGTCGCTCGGGATGCCGGACCGGTCTGGGCGCAGCTGTTGTTCCTCGGCCTCGTGTTCCAGGCGATCGCCCTCGTCTGCGACAGCACGTGGGCGGTCGCCGCCGGCACGGCGCGCACCTGGTTCGGGCGCTCGCCGGGGCGCCTGGCGACGCTGTCGGGTGCGGGGGGATTCCTCATGATCGGGCTCGGCGGTGCGCTCGCCCTCACCGGCGCGAAAAGCTGACGAACGGGAATGTTCCGGCGCGCTCGTGCGCTGGAACACCCCATGACGAACAACACGAAGCCTGCGCAGTCGTCCGGCACGTTCCGCATCGGCGGAGATCTCGAGGTCAACCGCCTCGGCTACGGCACCATGCAGCTCACCGGCCCCGGCGTCTGGGGTCCGCCGAAGGATCGCGATGAGGCCATCCGCGTCCTCCGTCGCAGCGTCGAGCTCGGCGTGAACTTCTTCGACACCGCCGAGTCGTACGGCCCCTACGTCGCCGAGGAGCTCCTCAAGGAAGCCCTCCACCCCTACGCCGACGACGTCGTCATCGCGACGAAGTCCGGCCTCACCCGCACCGGCCCGAACGTCTGGCCGCCGCTCGGACGCCCCGAGTTCCTGCGTCAGGGCGCGGAGATGAGCCTCCGGCGCCTCGGCCTCGAGCGCATCGACCTGTTCCAGCTGCACCGCATCGACCCGAAGGTCCCCCTCGCGGACCAGGTCGGCGAGCTGAAGGCGCTGCAGGACGAGGGCAAGATCCGCCACATCGGCCTCTCCGAGGTCTCGATCGACGAGGTCAAGGCCGCTCAGGAGATCGCCGAGATCGTCACGGTTCAGAACCTCTACAACCTGCAGCACCGCGACGCCGAGGACCTCCTCGACTGGTCGGAGGAGCAGGGCATCGGTTTCATCCCGTGGTTCCCGCTCGCGACCGGCGGCCTCACCGGCCCCGACTCGCCGCTGACCGACATCGCCGAGCGCAAGAACGCGACCCCCGCCCAGGTCGCCCTCGCATGGCTGCTCAAGCGCTCGCCCGTCATGCTCCCGATCCCGGGCACGTCGAGCGTCGCCCACCTCGAGGACAACCTCCAGGGCGCCGTCATCGAGCTGACCGACGAGGAGTTCGCGGAACTCTCGAAGCTCGGCAGCTGAGCCCCGGCATCCCTGGCGTCACGCGTCCACCTCTGCAAGGGTGGGCGCGTGACGCATTTCAGTGGTCAACCCGTCGTTCGGATGTGGACCGGTGTGGTGCGCGCCGAGGATGCGGACCGCTACATCCGGTACGTGGAGCGCACCGGCATGGATGCGTATCGCGCCACCCCCGGCAACCTCGGCGCGTGGCTGCTGACGCGCGACCTCGGCGACGGCCGCACGGAGATCACGACCCTGTCGCGGTGGGAGAACCTCGCCGTGATCGCGGCCTTCGCGGGCGACGACATCGAGCGTGCGGTGTTCTACCCGGAGGATGACGAGTTCCTCATCGAGCGCGACGAGCGGGTCCGTCACTATCGGCAGGCGTGACCGTATCTTCTTCACCTGATCCCGCGTACGGTGAGCACTATGTGGACAGTTCTCATCATCTTGTTGATCATCTGGGTGGTGCTGTCGATCGTCGGTTTCGCGTTCGAGGGTCTCTTCTGGCTCGGCCTCATCGGCATCGTGCTCTTCGTCGGCACCCTCGTGTTCGGCTTCATCCGACGGAGCGCCGCCAAGAAGAAGGTCTGACCGGGGCTACGCCTGCCGGTGGTGCACGCTAGAGCCATGGCTGCTGTCTCGTCGCTCTACCGGTATCCGATCAAGGGCTTCACGCCCGAACCCCGCACCGCACTCGTCGTGCAGGCTGACGGGCGTATTGCCGGCGACCGCGTGCTCGCGTTCCGCTTCGCCGACGCCACGGCTCCCGAGGACGACGACGGCCTCGACTTCTGGCCGAAGAGCCGCGGCCTCGCGCTCATGGACTTCCCCTCCATCGCCCGCCTGCACGTCGAGGTCGACGACGGCATCGTGCGCATGAGCGACGACGGCACGCTGCTGGTCGAGGCGGGGCTCGACGACACGGGTCGCCGTGAACTCGAGGACGCCGCCACCGCCTTCGTCGCGCGGTCCTCCGAGGCGAGACTCCTGCAGCGCGAGGGCGTCCTGCCCCTCCGGCTCATCGGCGACGGTGTCACGTCACGGTTCCAGGATCGCGCGCGCGGCTACGTCTCGCTCCACGGCGAGTCGACGGTCGCGCAGGTGGATGCCGCGGTCCCGGCATCCGTCGATGACCGCCGCTTCCGCTCCAACATCGTGGTGTCGGGCACTGCGCCCTGGGAGGAGCTCGACTGGTCGGGCCGCGTCCGCATCGGCGACGTCGAGTTCGAGGTCCAACGCCCCATCGGTCGATGCGCCGCGATCACCGCGAATCCCGACACCGGCGAGCGCGATGCGCGACTGCTGCGCGTGCTCACGACCGAGTTCGGTCAGAGCGAGGCGACCCTCGGCATCCTGCTGCTGCCCGTCGGCGACGGCGGCACGGTGCACGTGGGGGACGAGATCGTCGCCGACCGGAACTGACCGCCTGGGAGCGATCCCATAGACTCTTCGTCGGCATTCCCCATGCACTCTCCGATCCACACCCCCGCTCCACCGCGCCGCGACATCCAAGGCCTTCGCGCCCTTGCCGTCCTCGCGGTCATCGGCGCACACGCCGCCGGATGGCCGGCGGGCGGGGTCATGGGCGTCGACGTCTTCTTCGTCATCTCGGGATTCCTCATCACCGGGATGCTGCTGCGCGAAGCGCGTGACACCGGCCGACTCGCGCTCGGCTCGTTCTACGCGCGCCGAGCGCGCCGCCTGCTGCCCGCGGCGCTGACCGTGCTGATCGCCGTCGGGGTCGCCGGCTGGTTCCTCTTCAACCGCACCCGCGGCGAGCAGACGCTGTGGGATGCCGCCTGGGCCGCCGTCTTCGCATCGAACTGGAACTTCGCTGCGCAAGGCACCGACTACTTCGCCGACACCGGAGCCGTCTCGCCGCTGCAGCACTTCTGGTCGCTGTCGGTCGAAGAGCAGTTCTACCTCGTCTGGCCGCTGCTGCTCCTGATCGTCGTCGCCCTCGTCGGCCGCACGCGGGTCAGGATCGTCGCGGGTGTTCTCGCGGCAGCGGTCGTGGCGGGGTCGTTCGGCTGGGCGCTCGTCCAGTCCGATTCGCAGGCGACCGTCGCGTACTTCTCCACGCTGACCCGCGCGTGGGAGCTCGGCCTCGGCGCGCTCATCGCCGTTCTCGTCCCCCTGCTGCGCCGCATCCCGCGCGCGCTCGGAGGCGTGATGCAGTGGACGGGCGTCGCGGGGATCGTCGCGTCGCTGCTGCTCATCGACCCGACCGGGGGAGGCTTCCCCGCCCCGTGGGCGGCGGCGCCCGTGGCCGCCACGGCGCTCGCGATCGCGGGCGGGGTCGGGGGAGACCCGCGGCACCGACACCTCTTCCCGCTCGCCAACCCGGCGTCCGTCTTCGTCGGCGACGCCTCGTACTCGCTGTACCTGTGGCACTTCCCGGTGGTGGTCTTCGCGACAGCGCTGCTCCCGGCATCCGAGTGGCATGTCTGGATCGTGCTGGGCGCGAGCGTCGTCCTCGGCCTCGCGTCGTACCTGATCGTCGAGCAGCCCCTGCGCTACGCGCCGTTCCTCGGCGGGATGCCGCGCCCCGAGGCCCCTGAACCCGAACCGGAGCCGGAGCCCGTCCCCGTGCCTGTCGTTGCGGTCGCGACGACCCGCCCCGCGGGGTGGACGCCGGGGACGCGATACTTCCCGGGATCATCCCGGCCGGCGGCTCCGCGCATCGAGCCCGCCGCGATCGCGGCGGCGCCCATCCCCGTCGCCGAGCCGGTCGTCGCCGAATCGGCCACCGAGCCGCGCGGGAGTGCGCTGGCCACATGGCGCGAGCGCTTCGCCGCGCAGGTCTTCCTCGCGACGGCCGGACTCGTGGTCGTCGCACTCGCGGGCGCGCTCGCGGTGACAGCATCCGGTCATGGTCCCCGGTTCGGTCTGCCCGAACTAGCCCCCGCGGCGTCGGCGCCCACGGTCTCGGGCGACCCCACCGCCGATCTGCAGGCGGAACTGGCCGCCGCCGTCACCGCGGACGCGTGGCCCGACCTCACCCCGTCGCTCGATCGCGTGATGGCGGCATCGTCGGGAGCCAACCCCGCGCACGATTGCTTCTCGCCCGGCGCGACGACGGCCTGCGGGTGGGGGAGCGGCGATGCGCCCGTGCACATCTGGCTCGTCGGCGACTCGACCGCCATGGCCTACGCGCCTGCCTTCCGCCGCATCGCGGACGACAGTGCCGGCGGCATCCGCGTCTCGGCCATGGGAATGTACGGATGCCGCTTCACCGACGTCCTCGTCGAGAACGACGACCCGCAGGTGATGGCGGGATGTCAGGAGCGGAAGGCCGCTGCGCGCGGGGCGATCCTCGCCGACAAGCCCGACCTCGTCGTGATGTCGAACGCCTTCACGCTCGGCCGCACAGCCGACGGCACCGACCTGTCGGCGGACAAGCTCATCGCCGCACAGCGACGCGAGGCCGACACCTACGGGATGGGCGAGCGGATGCTGCACCTCGCCCCGCCGCCCCAGGGCGTGAGCCTCGCCGCCTGCTACACGCCGACGTCGTCGCCCCGGGCGTGCGACAGCGCGGTCGACGGGACGTGGCGCACGATGGAGGCCCTCTCGGAGCGCGCCGCCAGGGACGCCGGCGACCATGCGATGTCGTCGCTCCCGTTCACATGCGCCGACGAGGTCTGCCCGCCCTTCGCGGGGTCGATCCCGACGAAGTACGACCAGACCCACCTGACCGTCGAATACGCCGAGCACATCGCGCCGGCGGTGCGGCAGGCGCTCGACACCGCGGGTCTGCTGACCACGCGCTGACGACCTGCGCCAAGATGGCGGGATGCCTCTCCTCCCCGCCCCGCGCCTCATCGACCCCGCCGCCGTCCCCGCCCTGCGGTGGGGTGTCATCGGCACCGGGATCGCCGACCAGTTCGTGCACGCTATCCACACCCACACGACGCAGCGCGCGGTGGCCGTGACGGCACGCGACACGACGAAGACCCACGCCTTCGCAGAGCGGCACGACATCGCGCGCACGCACGACTCCGTCGGTGAGCTGGTCGCCGACCCCGACGTCGACGTCGTCTACGTCGCCACGCCGCATCCGCTCCACCGCGAGCAGGCGCTCGCCGCCATCGCCGCCGGAAAGCACGTGCTCATCGAGAAGCCGATCGCGATGACCGCGGCGGACGCGCGCGAGATCCTCGACGCCGGACGCGCAGCAGGCGTGCTCGTCGCCGAGGCGATGTGGACCCGCTACCTGCCGCAGGCCGACGTGATCCGCCAGCTGCTCGAGGCGGGGACCCTCGGCGAGATCGACCTCGTCCGCGCCGACTTCGGCTCGCTCGTCCCCTTCGACCCCGCGAGTCGGATGTTCGCCCCGGCGCTCGGAGGCGGCGCCATGCTCGACCTCGGCGTCTACATCGTCGCGTTCGCCTCGTCGATCATCGGACCGCCCACGACGATCCGCGCCGTCGGCACCCTCGCGCCGACCGGTGTCGACGACAGCGCCACGATCGCCCTGAAGACGGATGCCGGGGCCCAAGCCGCCCTCGCGACGACCTTCGGAGCGGTCACCCCGATCGAGGCATCCGTCTTCGGCTCCCGCGGCCGACTCGACGTCCTCAGCCCGTTCTACGGGCCGACCGGGCTGCGCCTCAGCGTCGATGGACAGGTCGAGGAGTGGCGCGACGACACCCTGCCGCAGGTGCACGACGGGCTCGGCTATCAGGCGACCGCGGTCGCCTCGTTCGTGGGAGCCGGGCTCGTCGAGTCCCCGCTCCACCCGCACGATGAGGTCGTGTCGGTGCTCGCCACGATCGACGAGGTCCGCCGTCAGATCGCCGCCGGCTGAGCACGTGCTGGTGGCCCGGGGTTAGCCTTGATCACCATGACCATCCAGCACACCGTCATCTTCGCCCTGCACCACGCGGAGGATTCCTCCGAAGAGAAGACGTTCCTGACGGACGCGCAGCGGTCCCTCTCGGCCATCCCCGGCGTCCAGCAGTTCCGCGTCAACCGTCAGATCAGCCCGCGCAGCGACCTGCGGTGGCAGTTCACGATGCTGTTCGACGACCAGGCCGCCTACGACGCGTACAGCGCCCACCCCGACCATGTCGCCTTCGTCGAGAGCCGCTGGAGCCACGAGGTCCGCGACTTCCAGGAGTTCGACTTCGTCGCCGGCGACTGATCGGGGCGGGCGGGGCGCTCAGCGCTCCGAACGCACGTCCGCGAGCGACGGGTAGTCGGTGTAGCCCTCTGCTCCGCCGGTGTAGAAGTACTCCGGTCGCGGCTCGTTCAGCTCGGCGCGCTGCTCCCACCGGGTCGGCAGATCCGGGTTGGCGATGACGGGGCGGCCGACGGCGACGGCATCCGCCCATCCCTCGAGCACGAGCTCCTCGGCCTCTTCACGCGTCGTGACGACCCCGAAGCCCGAGTTGAGGATCGTGGGTGCGCCCGCCGCGTGGCGGATGTGCTGCACGATGTCGCTCTTCGGGTCGGCGTGCAGGATGTCGACGAACGCCAGACCCAGCGGGGCCAGGCCCTCGGCGAGGGCCGTGTAGGTCGCACGCGCGTCGGCGTCATCGCTCTCGAGGACACCGGGGATCTGGTGCTGCGGCGAGAGACGGATGCCGGTGCGCTCCGCCCCGACCGCCTCGGCGACCGCGCGGGTCACCTCGATGCCGAAGCGCGCGCGGTTCTCGGGAGATCCGCCGTACACGTCGTCGCGGACGTTCGACTCGGGGGAGAGGAACTGGTGGACGAGGTAGCTGTTCGCGCCGTGGACCTCGACACCGTCCATGCCCGCGGCGATCGCGTTGCGCGCCGCCTGCACGAACTGCGCGACGGTCTCTGCGACCTCCGCCGTCGTGAGGGCGTGCGGGACGGGGAGGTCGACCTTCTCGCCCGTCACCGTGCGCCCCTGGCCGGGGGAGGCGATGGCGCTCGGGCCCACGACCAGGTCGACGCCCGAGATCTCGGGGTGCGAGACGCGCCCGCCGTGCATCAGCTGCATGACGATCGTGCCGCCCTCGGCGTGCACCGCGTCGGCGACGCGACGCCAGCCGGCGATCTGCTCATCGGTCTCGATGCCCGGCTGGCCGGGGTAGGACTTGCCGGCGACCACGGGCCAGGTGCCCTCGGTGACGATGAGGCCGACACCGGCGCGCTGGCGGTAGTACTCGACCATCACATCGTTCGGCACACCGTCCTCCGCAGCCCGCGTGCGGGTGAGGGGTGCCATGACGACACGGTTGGACAGATCGAGGGCGCCGAAGACGGCGGATTCGTACAGGCTCATGTTGAGGGGCAACGACATGTCAGCACGGTCGTATTCCCCTCCACTCTCACTCGGCCGGGGGAGCACCCTCCTCGGCCGGTGCCGCGTCGACCAGGTCGTCGTGCGCCTGCTCGAACTGCGAGCGGTAGAGGCGGTAGTAGGCGCCCTGCTGACCGATGAGCTCCTCGTGCGTGCCCTTCTCGACGATGTCGCCGTGCTCCATCACGAGGATGAGGTCGGCGTCGCGGATCGTCGACAGACGGTGCGCGATGACGAACGAGGTGCGTCCCTCGCGCAGCGCCGCCATCGCGTGCTGCAGCAGGAGCTCGGTGCGCGTGTCCACGGATGACGTCGCCTCGTCGAGGATCAGCACCGCCGGCTGTGCCACGAAGGCACGCGCGATCGTGATGAGCTGCTTCTCGCCGGCCGACACGTTCGAGGCATCCTCGTCGAGCAGCGTCTCGTAGCCGTCGGGCAGCGAGCGGACGAACCGGTCCACGCGCGTCGCGACCGCGGCATCCACGATCTCGTCATCGGTCGCCGAGGCGCGGCCGTAGCGGATGTTCTCGCGGATGGTGCCGGCGAACAGCCACGGGTCCTGCAGGACCATGCCCGTCCGCGAGCGGACGTCGTCGCGCGAGAGCTGCGCGATGTCCTGCCCGTCGAGCAGGATGCGTCCGCCGTCGAGCTCGTAGAAGCGCATCAGCAGGTTGACGAGCGTCGTCTTGCCCGCACCCGTCGGGCCCACGATCGCGACGGTCTGCCCCGGCTCGACGCGGAACGACAGATCCGTGATCAGTGGGTGCTCGGGTGCGTAGGCGAACTTCACGTGCTCGAACTCGATCACGCCACGCCCTTCGCCGCGGGCCGGCGCGTCAGCGGCATCCGGTTCCTGCTCGTCGGCGTCGAGGAGTTCGAACACGCGCTCGGCCGACGCGGTGCCCGACTGGACGACCGCGGCCATGCCGCCGAGTTCGGACAGCGGCTGCGTGAACTGCTGCGAGTACTGGATGAATGCCTGCACGTCACCGAGACGCAGCTGACCGCTGGCGACCTGCAGCCCGCCGAGCACGGCGATGCCGACGTAGGTGAGGCTGCCGACGAACGTCATCGAGGGCATGATCATGCCCGAGAGGAACTGCGCCTTGAACGCGGCCTGGTAGAGCTCCTCGTTCTCCTCCTGGAACTTGGCGCGGGCGTCGGCCTCGCGGCCGAACACGCGCACCAGCGAGTGCCCCGAGAACGACTCCTCGACGCGGGCGTTGAGGCGGCCGACTTTGCGCCACTGCACCCCGAACGCCTTTTGCGACTTCGGGCCGATGACGCCGAAGATGATCGCCATGAGCGGCAGGGCGATGAGGGCGACGATCGCGAGCTGCCACGAGATCGAGAACATCATGACGAGCACGCCCACCACCGTGAGCACGGCGGTCAGGGCACCCGACAGGGACTGCTGCATCGTCTGGGTGATGTTGTCGATGTCGTTCGTGACACGGGAGATGAGCTCGCCGCGCTGCACACGGTCGAAGTGCGACAGCGGCAGGCGGTTGAGCTTCGCTTCGACGTCTTCGCGCAGGCGCCACATCGTGCGGACCATGATCACGTTGATGACGTAGCCCTGCGCCCACGTCAGGATCGCCGACACGACGTAGATGACGAGCACCCACGTGATGATCACCTTGAGCGCGTCGAAGTCGACGCCCGAGCCGGGCGTGTAGTTCTGCATCGCGGCGACGATGTTGGCGAAGTCGTCCTGGCCCTGACCGCGCAGCGCGGCGACCGTCTCAGCCTGGCTCAGCCCGGCGAACGCGGGGTTGTCACCGAGCATGTTCGACAGGAACCCTTCGAAGACGATGTTCGTCGCCTCGCCGAGCACCTTCGGAGCGATCACCGCGAGGACGACACCGATCGCTCCGGCGAGCGTCACGAGGCCGAACATCCACTTGAACGGCGCCAGCAGGCCGATCATGCGGATGAAGCTGGGCCCGAACTGCGACGCCTTGCCCGGCGCGACCGAGTCCCACGATCCGCTGTTCAGGCGCGCCTGCTCGGCGAGCTCGGCTTCGAGCTTCTCCTCGTCGGTCATCTGCGTGTCCGGCGCGCTCATGCGTCCACTCCCAGCTGCGATTCGACGATCTCTCGGTAGGTCTCGTTGGTGGCCAGGAGCTCCTCGTGCGTTCCGACACCGACCATGCGGCCGGCGTCCAGGACGACGATGCGGTCGGCGTCGGTGATCGTCGACACACGCTGCGCGACGACGATCTTCGTCACCTCCGGTAGCTCGCGCCAGAGCGCCTGACGCAGCCGGGCATCGGTGGAGAGGTCGAGGGCCGAGAACGAGTCGTCGAAGACGAGGACGTCGGGCCGGTGCACGATCGCGCGGGCGATCGAGAGCCGTTGACGCTGCCCGCCGGAGACGTTCGTCCCGCCCTGCGAGATGCGGGCGTCGAGCCCGCCGTCCATCTCCTCGACGAAGTCGCGGCCCTGTGCGATCTCGAGAGCGTGCCAGAGTTCCTCGTCGGTCGCGTCCTCGCGCCCGAAGCGGAGGTTCGACGCGATGGTCCCGGTGAACAGGAACGGCCGCTGCGGCACGAGGCCGATGCCCTTCCAGAGCTCGTCGAGGTCGGCTTCGCGGACGTCGACACCGGCGACGCGGACCGACCCACCGGTGACGTCGAACAGGCGGGGGATGAGCGAGACGAGCGTCGTCTTGCCGGCACCGGTCGACCCGACGACGGCGACCGTCTCGCCGGGCGCGGCCGCGAAGGTGAGGCCCTCGAGCACGGGCGCATCCGCGCCCGGATAGGTGAAGGCGACGTCGTCGAACTCGACCGCACCGGGGCGCGGGAACTCCCGCACCGGCTTCTCGGGACGTGCCAGCCCGCCCTCGACCGCGAGGACCTCGCCGATGCGGTCGGCCGAGACGGCGGCGCGCGGGATCATGATCGTCATGAAGGTGGCCATCAGGACGCCCATGAGGATCTGCCCGATGTACTGCATGAAGGCGAAGAGGGTGCCGATCTGCACGCTGCCCTCGTTGACCTCGATGCCGCCGAACCAGATCACGCCGACGACCGTGATGTTCAGCACGAGCATCGCGAGCGGGAACATCAGCACGAACAGCGACCCGACCTTGCGGCCGACGACGAGGATGTCGGTGTTGGCGCCGCGGAAGCGCTCCTCCTCGATCGGTTCGCGCACGAAGGCGCGGACGACGCGGACGCCGGTGAGCTGCTCCCGGAGGATGCGGTTCACGGCGTCGAGCTTCTTCTGGTAGCTGCGGAACAGCGGCACCATCCGGCTGATGATGAGGATGCCGATGACCAGCAGCGCCGGCACCGAGACCCCGATGAGCCAACTGAGCCCGACGTCCTGTTGCAGCGCCATGACGATGCCGCCGATGGCGAGCAGCGGAGCGGTGACGAGCATGGTCGCGCCCATCATCGCAAGCATCTGGACCTGCTGCACGTCGTTCGTGTTGCGGGTGATCAGCGATCCCGCGCCGAACTGGGTGACCTCGCGCTCCGAGAAGCCGCTGACGCGGTCGAAGATGTCGCGGCGGATGTCGCGCCCGACCGCCATGGCGGCCCGCGCGGCGAAGAAGGTGGCGACGATCGAGGCCACGATCTGGCCGAGGGCGATGACGAGCATGAGCACGCCGTGCGACCAGATGTAGCCGACGTCGCCCTGCGTGACGCCCTTGTCGATGATGTCGGCGTTCAGGCGGGGAAGGTACAGCGCAGCCATGGCGGAGGCGAACTGGAAGAGCAGCACGCCGATCAGCAGCCAGCGGTAGGTCCGGAGGTACCGAACCAGAAGGGTTCCGAGCATATTCTCAGAGTGCCACCACCCGCCGACATCCGCGTCCCCCTGCGGGCGGATGTCCGCTCAGGGCGTAGGCGTCAGCTCGCGAGTTCGAGGAGCTCCTTGACGTGGCCGACGACCTCGCGGGGTCGGAACGGCTTGGCCACCACCTCGTCGACGCCGGCGCGGATCGCGTCCTCCTGGTCGGAGCTGTGGACGCGCGCGGTCAGCATGATGATGTGCGGCTGCGGGATGTCGGTGCTCCGCCGGATCTCGCGGGCCGCCTGGATCCCGTCCGTCCCGGGCATCATCCAGTCCATGAGGACGATCCGCGGCCGGTCCGCGCGGACCCGCTCGACCCCCTCGCGACCGTTGCCCGCGCGTGCGGTCGAGATCCCGGCGCGCTCGAGGCTCGAGACGAGGAGCATAGCGATGTCGTCGTCGTCGTCAACCACAAGAACGGAAATCGCCACCCCCGTACTCTGACACCGATCCTGCGGTGCGGGTAATCCGGACCCCGCCGTCGGTTCGTCGGGGGCTGTCCCCGGCGCGGGAGGGGGACCCGAGCATGAGTGAACGTCCGATGTGGAAGCCGATGCGACCCGAGGAGCTGTTCTCGCGGCTCCAGCTCCCGTTCGTCGCCGGGGTGACGTTCGTCGTCATCGCGGCGGGTCTCGCCGTCCCGAGCCTGTGGTCCGCCGGACCCGTCCTCGCCGGCGTGGGTCTCGCGTATGCGGCATCCGCCTTCTTCCTCCTGCCGCGGCGCGCATGGCTGCTGACGCCCTGGGGGATCGTGGTGCCGCTCGTCGACATCGTCGCGCTCGCCCTGCTGCGCGCATCGCTCTTCCCGTACATCCCGACCGTCGGCGTCCTCTGCCTCATGCCCTTCGCGTGGATCGCGCTGCGGTACCGCTGGCAGGCGCTCGCCCTCGTCTTCCTGGGTGGGCTGCTCATCGCGGGGCTGCCACTGGTCCTGCAGGTCGAGACCGTGTCGACGCCGCTGATGGTCCTCAACCTCCTCACACTGCCGTTCCTGACCACGGGCATCTCGGTCGGTATCCACCTCGCCGTGAAGAGCTTCCGCAAGAGCCGACAGGAGGTGGAGGATGCCGCGCACCGCCTGCAGGCGAACCTCGAACAGTCGCGCGACGATGAGATGGTCCTGCGAACCGTCCTCGACACGGTGAACGGGGCCGTCGCGTTCTACAACGCGGAGGGTCGTCCTGTGCTGGCCAACCGCGCCGCACACAAGCTGACCGGCGTCGTCGGCTTCCGCTTCGACGAGGCGCCGTACGCGGGGCCGCACGTGTTCAAAGCCGATCGGAAGACCCCGGTTCCGTGCGCCGAGCAGATCATCCCGCGTGCCCTCCGCGGCGACGCCATCCGCAACCACCTGGAATGATTCGGCCAGCCCGGCGACCAGGTCGCGATCCTCTCGTCCTCGGGTCGCGTGCACCGCTCGAACGGCGAGCTGCTCGGCACGGTGGTTGCGGCCTACGACGTCACCGACCTCGCCGACGCCATCGAGGCGCGCGAGGAGTTCCTGACGACCGTCTCGCACGAGCTGCGGACACCCCTGACCTCCGTCGTGGGGTACACCGAGCAGGTGATCGACATCCTGGGCGAGGATGCCGAACGCCTCGGCATCGGCACGGCGCTGGGCGCGATCTCGCGCAACAGTGAAGTGCTGCTCGAACGGGTGTCGCAGCTGCTCACCGCCGGCAACAAGAAGATGGTCCTCGCTCCGACGGTCGTCGACGTCGCGGAGCTCGTCGAGGAGACGGTCGCCGTGATGGAGCCGCTCGCGCGACAGGCCGGTGTCTCGTTGTCGCTGGAGTGCGACGAGAACGTCATCGCCGAGCTCGACTCCCGTCGTATCGAGCAGGCGGTCGAGAACCTCCTGACGAACGCCGTCAAGTTCACGCCGTCCGGCGGGTCGGTCTCCGTCAGGGTCACCCACGTGGCGGACGGCGACCAGGTCCACATCGCGATCAGCGACACCGGCATGGGTATGACGGCCGACGACAAGCGACGTGTGTTCGATCGGTACTACCGGGCCACCGCCGTGCGGAAGGACGCCGTCCAGGGCATCGGTGTCGGCCTGTCGATCGTCAAGTCGATCGTGTCCGCCCATGCCGGCGAGGTGGACATCGAGAGCGAGCCCGGCGAGGGGACGACGATCACGCTGTGCCTTCCGCGCATGCGGGAGCCCGTCGCGCCGGCGGAGGAGTTCGCGCTCTCGGCGTGACGACGGCCCCGTCGCTATGCTGTCGCCGTGACTGGCCCCGCAGACGAGCCCCGCAGCCCTCGCCGGGCGCGGGACGCGCGGTGGCTGCGCGCGGCGACGGATCGGGTGCCGACGACGTGGATCCCCGGCATCCTCACCGCGGTGTTCCTCGGCGCGGCCGCGGCGTTCGGCGGGCTCGAGGCGGTCGCCGCCCCGCCGGTCGCGACCCTGGAACCGGGGGAGACGCACGTGAACGACATGCTGTCGATCACGGTCGAACGTGCCGTGC
Organism: Microbacterium sp. MDV22-iso44; assembly: GCF_058629135.1. NCBI lineage: Bacteria > Bacillati > Actinomycetota > Actinomycetes > Micrococcales > Microbacteriaceae > Microbacterium > Microbacterium sp. MDV22-iso44. The sequence continues at coordinate 913,152 of NZ_JBZVWS010000001.1, read as the reverse complement.
TGATCGACACGCTGAGGGACGCCGGCCTGTACGCGGACCCGGAAAAGGGGGAGCGTGTCGTCGCCGCAGTGGTGCGGGCGGAGAACGTCTGGGACACCGCGCTGCCGGCGGCGGCCCAGGGGAAAGGGCTGTCGGGGTCGATCATCGCCAGTGATCTCGGTGGGCGGTATCCCGACGCGGTGGCTCGCCTCGACGACGGGAACACGGGCCCGTGGTTGCAGCCCGGGGTCCCCGTCGAGCTGGTCGTCGGGTGGATCATCGAGAAGGACGACCTGACGGATGCCGATGAGTTGTCGCTCGAGATCCGCGATTTCTCGCTCGTCACGGGAAAGCTGGTCGCGACCGGGGAATGGTGGGACACCCCGGTCGTCGTCGCCGAGATGGACGTCCCGCTCACCGATGTCGGCGCGGGCGCGAATCAGCCAAGTCAGGGGGCATCCCGGTGAGAGGCGTCACGGTGTGGGCCGGGGGCATCGTCCTGCTGGTCGCGGCGTGGGGAGTCACGCAAATCCCCGCAGGCCAAGCGTTGACAGAGTCGTCCTTCGTCCAGTCCGTCGACGTCGGAGACCGCGCCGTCGGACGGCAGATGGCCGTCACCGTCACGGACGTCGCCGCAGCCGAGCGGATCTCGGATGAGGTCGGCTGGGCCGCCGACGGGGCGTGGGTCGTCGTGGACCTCAGCGTCGAGGCCGTGAACACCGAGGAGGGCGCCGTCCTCGGCCTGGCCACCCTCCTGATCGACGGCGACACCTACCGCGCCAGCGAACGACCCGTGTCGCTGCTCGGCAAGGCGCTGCAGGTGGGGGTGCCGAAGACGGGGAGTGTCGCGTTCGAGCTCCCGGCGGGGATGCGGGACGGCACCGCCGTCATCCGCTTCACCGTGAGCGATCGCGACTGGCGTCTCGATTCCGTCGTCGAGTTCACCGTCGATCTCGGCAGCCTACGCTGGGACGACGAACGCGAGCTCGCCCCGCTCGCGGGGGGTGGCGTGTGAGTGCCTGGTGGCGCAGCAATCGGCGGGCCCTGCTCGCGCTCGTCGTCATCGTTCCCCTCACCGCGGGGGTCTTCCTCGGGTGGGAATGGTGGAAGGTCGCGCGGTACGAGCCCACCTTCCCGACGGTGGCCGAGCAGGGCCGCGCCGCGGACTTCGCCGACATCACCTTCGGCCCGGCCACCGCGACGGAGGTCTCACTGCTGGGCGTGACGGCTCCCGAGGGGACGAAGTTCCTCTGGGTGCGCGTTCCCGTCGATCGTCACGGCGCGGCGACCGGCTGCACGCTCACGGGGTTGCGTGAGTTGGGCGGACAGGGCCGCTTCTGGAGGGACGAGTCCAAGACGGTCGACTGGGACTACCGCCGGTACACGGCGTGCCCGAACGACCGGCGGAGCGACCTATTCCCGCGCGGGGCGTTCCAGATCGACGTGCCGTTCATCGTCCCCGACGACGTCGAGGGCCCGCTCGGTGTCGAGCTCGTGATCCCGGACGAGCTGCCGGGCTACGTCCGACTCGTCGTCGTGCCCTGACGCGACGACGGGCGCCCCGATGAGCGCGCCCACCGTCGCGTCGTAGGCACCGGCGATCACCACAGTTCGGATCGGTTCGATGATGACCGGGGCGATGAGGAGGAACAGTGCCCCGCCGGCGCGCCAGAAATCGTCGGGGCTCTGCGGTCCGACCAGGCGGGTGACCCCGAAATCGATGAGATCCTGCGCCAGCAGGACGAGGACGTAGGCGAGGACGTAGCAGCCGATCAGCACCGGGCCACCGCGCCACATCAGGACGACCGCGCGCCAGATCGGCTGGAAGCGCGAGCCGAGGCTCGCGCCGATGTCGGCGAGTCGGCGACGCAGCCGCTGCGGGATGCTGCCGTACCGCTGCCGGGCCCGCTCGGCGATCCGGCCGCGCCACTGGACCCCCCGTGGCGCCACAGCCTGGCCGTAGACGACGCCGGCGACGGTGAGCCAGGCGAGGGGGACGGCGACGAGCCCCACAGCCTCTGCCGTGACCGTCGCCACGGCATCCCACACCCATCCCAACGGGGCGAACCAGTCGCCGATCGACTCGCGCAGCTGACCCACCCACGCGATCGCGCGGCGGGACTGCACCCACGCGGTCAGCTGTCCTGTCGCGTTGCCGACGAAGTAGGCGGCGAGGAAGATCCACAGACCGTCGAGGTAGGTGGCGACGAGGGAGCTCCAGCGGGGCAGTCGCCCACGCCAACGGCTCCACGCCCACCGTCCGACGAAGGCGAGCACGACCACCGTGATCGTCATCGGATCCCACGGGAGCTTGTCGACGGCGCCGGAGACGTCGGCGTCCACGCCGGTGACGGCCCCTTCCGCGATTCTCCCGATCTTGACCTGAAGCGCGGCGTCGAGATAGGTCGCGACGTCCTCGTTGAGGAAGCCGAGGGCGGCATACACCGCCAGGAAGGGGAGGACGGACGACAGCATCGCGTCACGGAAAGCGACTCGTCTGCCGGGTCCATCGGTCGGAGGCGGCGCGATCGCGCCGAGGCGCGTCATCCCGTCCCGCAAGACGAGGAACATCCCGACGAGGCTCACGAGCTTCGCGAGGATCGCGAGGGGGATGATCAGCATGCCGCCGAGCGCCGTGTAACCGCCGACGTATCCGGCCGCCTCCAGCCCGATGTATCGGCCGAGGACTCCCGCGAGATACCACGCGACGAGCGCGGGCCAGTGGCGCACGAGGAGGCGCCACGTCATCCCGAGCATCGTCCGCACGGTCTTACGGTAGCGGCAGGTCGGATGCCGCGTGGGGTTAGCGTGAGCCTCATGACAGCCACGTTCACCGAGGTCACCCGCGCGGCCTGCGCGCCGGAGGAGCTCTTCACCCTCTCGCTGTCGATCGACGCGCATCTCGCGTCGATGGCACGCTCCGGTGAGCGCGCTGTCGCCGGGGTCACGAGCGGGACCATAGGGCTGGGAGAGACGGTCACCTGGCGGGCGCGGCACTTCGGTGTCGTGTGGACGATGACGTCCCGGATCACCGCGCTCGAGCACCCGCGTCGGTTCGTCGACGAGCAGGTGCGGGGGCCGTTCCGATCGTTCCGCCACGAGCACCGCTTCGAGCGCGACGGGGACGTCACCGTGATGACGGATGTCGTGACGCTGCGCTCGCCGCTGTTCGGCCCGATCGTCGAACCGCTCGTGCCGCGCCCGTATCTGCAGCGGCTCATCCGCGCCCGGAACGCCGTCCTCGTCGCCGCGCTGTCCGGGCCGCGACCGGATCCGACTCCCTGAGAGCTGTTCATGCCCGTCCAGCGGGGATTTCGGGGCCGCGCGCGATAGCGTGGGAAGGCGCACTCCGTCGGTGCACGGCGACTGTCTGAGTTCGTCGCTCGCGCCGCCGGCCCCCGGATCGGTCCGCTCACGCGGCCGGTCCACCGAAAGGAACCCATGAGCACTGGCAGTGAACCGGCACGCGCGTACGCGCACGTCTCCGGCGGAACCGCACGGTTCACGACGGTCGACGGCGCCGAAGAGACCCTCGAAGCCGCCGACGTCGACGCCGTCCGTCGCCTTCTCATCGACCGGGTGCGAGCGGATGCCGTCGCTTCCGGTGCGCCCATCGAGCTCGTCACGAGCGGCGACCGCGGCGAGCACCACCTGCTCGTAGACCCGACGGGCGACATCGACGTCGAGGTCGACGACCGCACCGTGACGCGTGCCGAACTGCGACAGCAGGCCTGGTGGACCACGGAGCCGGAGGCCGAGGCTGAACCTGAGGTCGAGGCCGAGGTGGAGGTGGAGCCCGAGGCAGAGGTCGAGGTCGAGCCGGAATCCGCGGCCGAGCCCGCCCTTGTCGCCGAGGTGCCCTCGTTCTTCCCGCCGGCCCGCTCCGACGACGCCGCGATCTCCGAGGCGCCCGCCGCGTACGACGACGGCGACGACGACGACCTGGACGACGACGTCGTCGACACCCCCGCAGAGTGGGTCCCCGCCCGGGTGACCGAGATCCCCGCCGCAGCACCGGCCGCTTCCATCGACGCCGACGCCGACAGCGGCACCGACCCGGTCGATGTCGCGCGCGCGTCGTTCGAGTCGGACGAGCAGCCCGCGCTCGATGCGCCGCCGACGACCGACGCCGCTCCCGCCGCCGACACGCCCTTCGAGGCATCCGCTTCCCAGGGTCCGCGTCCGTCGTTCATCGAACCTGCCGGCGAACACCCCGCCACCGTCTCTGGGTGGCGCTCGTTCTTCGTGCGCCTCGGCATCCCGATCCGCCCGTCGATGGCCGAGCTCGAGCGCGCCGAGCGCGAGCGGGCCGTCTCCCGCCAGTGGGCCGGATGCCGCGCCATCGCGGTCGCCAACGGCAAGGGCGGCGTCGGCAAGACGATGACCACCGCTGTCCTGTCCGCGGTCTTCGCACGCCACGGCGGAGGCAACGTCCTCGCGTGGGACAACAACGACACCCGCGGGACGCTCGGCTGGCGCACCGAGCAGGGCGACTACGACACGACGATCCGCGACCTGCTGCCCGAAGCGGCGAGACTGCTCGAAGCGACGGCATCCGTCTCGGACATCGCCCGCTTCGTCCATCACCAGTCCGTCGACCGTTACGACGTGCTGCGCTCCAACCCCGAGCTGCTCGCAGCGGACCAGCGCATCACGACGGCGGACTTCGATCTGCTCGCTCAGGTCGCGGCCCGCTACTACCGCATGGTGATCTTCGACTCCGGCAACGACGAGTCGGCCGATCGCTGGTTGCGGATGATCGACTCCGCCCACCAGCTCGTCGTCCCGACGCTCGCCGCTCCCGAGTCGGCGGAGTCGGCGGCGCTCCTTCTCGACGCCCTCCGCAAGCGCGACGAGCACTCCCGTCGCCTCGCCGACGGAGCGGTCGTCGTGGTCGGGCAGTCCGAGCGGGCCGGGATCAGCGCGGCGCAGCGCATCGCGGCGGGCTTCGAGGGCCACGTCCGCGCGGTCGAGATCATCCCCTTCGACGACTCCCTGAAGGCGGGCCGCATCCGCTACGACGCGCTCCAGCCCCGAACGAAGGACGCATGGATGCGCGCCGCGGCCGCGGTGGCTCAAGGACTGTAGGTCCGGTGTGCGCATCGCCACGGGGGTGATGTTCGTCCTTGCCGTGCTGGCCGGACTGATCCTCGTCGGCGGCCTCTTCCTCGACACCCGGGAGAGCGCGGACGCGCGGTGCTGGTTGGACGATCACCCGGCGGGTGTCGCGGTGTCCGAAACGGCTCTTCTCGCCGCGGAGGCGACCCTGTGGCCCGTGGGCCGCCAGTGCACCTGGGCGGCGGCGTCGGGCGGCGACGCCATCGTCACGCAGACGGGGTGGCCGAGGACGATCGGCTTCCTCGCCGTGACGGTGGTCTCGGCGGGCCTGGCGGTCGTCGGTGCGATACGGCGGCGCGCCGGCGCTGTCGCCCCGCTGGTCGTCTGCGTCCTCGCTCTCGGAGTAGCCGGCTTCTGGGCGAACTGATCAGGTGCGGACCGCTCGAGTGGGACGGCGCTGGAGGTCGCCGCCGCAGTTCGGGCAGGCGGCATCCGTGAACCCGACGACACAGGACGCGCACCACGTGCACTCGTACGAGCAGATGAAGGCCTCGGCGGCCGCGGGCAGGGCGCGGTCGCACGATTCGCAGGCGGGTCGCATCTCGAGCATCCTCCGACGATACGAGTGCCGGTATCGCCGCCGAAGGCGAACGGATGCCGGAGGTCGAAGGAATCCTGCCGATCCGAGGCGCCGGGCGTGCGGGAGGATGGGCGAATGACCGCTCCCGATCACGACACGCGGCTGATCGAGGTCGCCGCGCGGCTCAGTGTCGCCCCGGCCGGTGTTTTTGTCGCGCAGCGGACCGCCGCCGCGAAGGATGCCGAGGATCGAGACCTCGCCGCGGCCATCCGTGGCCTGCGGAAGCCCGTCCTCGCCGCGTGGGTGGTCAACCTCCTCGCCGCCGAAGACCCGCAGGCGCTGGCGCCCGCCGTCGAGCTCGCCGAGGCGTTCCGTGACGCCGCGGATGCCGGTGACGCACGCGCGCTCGCGGAGCTCACGGCGCGGCGCCGCGGCATCCTGCACGACCTCGTCGACCGTGCCCTCACCCTCGCGGCCGACAACGGCGTGGACGTCGGTGCCACCGCCCGCGCCGCGGTCGAGCAGACCCTGGACGCAGCGCTGCGGGATCCGGATGCCGCGGCCGCCGTCGCGAGCGCGCGGTTGCTGCGTCCCATCGAGGCGACCGGCATGGACCGGCCCGATCTGACCGACGCGGTGTCGGGTCCGTTCGACGCGGGCTCTGCTGAGCCGGACGGAGGGGACGAGCTCGCCGATCGACGCGCCGCCCGCGACGCCGCTCGAGCAGCGGCAGAGGCCCGGCGCCACGCCGAGACCACGGAGAAACACCTCGCCCGCGCGGAGGATCGGCTGGCGGCCGCCCGGGCGCGGGTCGCGTCGCTGGAGGAGCGCCTCGCCGAGATCGACCGCGAGCGTGCCCGGACGGCGAACGACCTCGACGCCGTTCAGGAAGAGGCGGCCCAGCTCACCGAGGAACGCGCGGCCGCTCGCGATGCTGCCCGCCGGGCGAAGAAGGCCGCTGAGGCGGCGTCCACATGATCAGCTGCGCGAGCGGTGCTGATCGAGCGCGGTCGTCGCGGTAGACCAGACCAGGGTCTGCACGACCTCTTCGGCGCGGTCGTAGCGGGCGCCGGACAGCACGACGTACACGGCGCCGACGACGTCGATGAAGCCGGCCACCTGGCCGCCGATCCGCACTTCGTAGCGAGCGTCGCCGATCAGATCCCACTGGATCCGCGAGGCCCGGGTCGCGGCATCCGCCGGTCGACGGGCCGGTAGCGCGCGCAGCGTTTCAGGATCCACATACATCTTCCGCACCTCGTCCCTCGCACCCGGCCGACACCTGTCCCAGGGGACCACCATCGCCCGGGCTCCGGTCGGTGCAGAGGGGATTGACGGGATGCCGCGAGGTCGCTACGCGAGGACGGGGGAGTCGGCTGCCGTCTGACGCACGGCATCCGTCACCGTGTCGAGAAGCTCGGACGACAGGTTCCACCGCTGCCAGTACAGCGGGACCTCGATCGTGTCGTCGGCGAGGACGACGAGGGATCCGTCGGCGATCCCCGCCTCGAACTGGCCGGGGAGCAGCATCCCCCAGCCGAGTCCCAGGACGATCGCCTGCGCGAACTCGGCCGACGCGCTGATGACGTGGCGTGGCGGCTCCCGCCGTGCGCCGTGGCGATGTGCGAACGAACTCTGCAGGGTGTCGTGGCGGTCGAAGTCGACCCGGGGAGCGCTCTCGAGCGCCGCGCGGTCGAGCCCCCGCGGGAACCATCGTTCGGCGAAGTCTTGCGTCGCGACGGCGGTGTACCGCATCCGTCCGAGCGGGGAGGCGACGCACCCGGCCACGGGCTCCCGCTGCGACGTCACGGCGGCCATGACGGTACCGGCGGCCAACAGCTGTGCGGTCCGTTCCTGGTCCTCGCGGTGCAGTTCGAACGTGACCGGCCTCACCGTGGTGGCGGCGGCGAGGGCCGGCAGGAACCAGGTGATCAGCGAGTCCGCATTGACGGCGAGCGACACGAGAGGAGCGTCGGTGTCGTCGCCGAGCGCCCGCCGCGCGTCGTGCTCGAGAAGGTCGAGCTGGCGCGCCAAGCGCACCAGTGGCTCGCCCGCCTCGGTGGCGGCGATCGGCTTGGTCCGGCGCAGCACCGGCCGGCCGACGCGCTGCTCGATGACACGGATGCGCTGACTCACGGCGCTCGGCGTGATGCCGAGGCGTGCCGCCGCGCGGTCGAGCGTGCCCGCATCGATGGCCGCCACGAGGGTGCGCAGGTGCTCGAACGGGATGTCCACGCCCGCCATTCTACTGAAGGAATGCTTCAGATCCTGAAGAATCTTTCGCTGTACTGCACGCTCACGGATCCCTAACGTGGACAACGTGTCTCCCGATCTCGCCGCCTTCCTGTCCGCCCTGGGCCTCTGTCTGGGTCTGATCGTTTCGATCGGGGCGCAGAACGCGATCGTCCTCCGGCAGGGGCTGCGCCGGGAACATGTGGGCATCGTCGTCCTGGTCTGCGTCGTCAGCGACGCGATCCTCCAGACGCTCGGCGTCGCAGGAGTCGCGACCCTCGTGACCGCTCACCCGTGGCTCGAGACACTGGCCCGGTGGGCGGGAGCCGTCTTCATCGCGGGCTTCGCGATCGTCAGCGCGCGTCGCGCCTGGCGCGGCGGAGGCAGCCTCGACGCCGCCCCCGACGACCAGGCAACGGATGCCGCGGCGGCTGGCGGCACCGTCCTGACCCGGCCGCGCACGGCCACCCGGACGGCGACGCTCCTGACGATCCTCGCCGTGACCTGGCTGAACCCGCACGCGCTCGTCGAGACCACCGTCGTCCTGGGATCCGTCGCGGCGACGCACGGCGATGCGCGCTGGTTCTTCCTCGCCGGCGGCATCACCGCCAGCACGCTGTGGTTCGTCCTCTTCGGCTACGGTGCGCGCTACTTGGCGCCGCTGCTGCGCACCGAACGAGCGTGGCGCATCCTCGACGGCGGGATCGCCGTGATCATGCTCGTCATCGCCGTGACCCTCGTCCTCGGGTGAGGTCAGGGGAGCGGAGGAGCGTCAGTGCGCGGCGTCGTACGCGTCGAGCACCTGCGCGGGAACGCGGCCGCGCTCCGACACCTGGTAGCCGTTCTTCGCGGCCCACTCGCGGATCGGCGCGTAATCGCGCTGGCCGGAGCGCTTCTGCACGCGGCCGCCGCCGGACGAGCCGGCCGGGCGACCGGCGGACGTGCGGTTCGAAACGCGCCGGGCGGCGTCGATGTACGGTGCCAGCGTCTCCCGGAGCGCGTTCGCGTTGTCGTGGGTGAGGTCGATCTCGTAGGCGGTGCCGTCGACGGAGAAGAGGACGGTCTCGCCGTCGCCGACCTCGAGGACGGTGCCGTCCAGGTCGTCGACGAGCTGATGCACGATTTTGCGGGCCATGCGCTGAGCATAGTGGCGCCGGTGGCGGCTACGGCAGCAAGCCGGCCCGGCGCGCCTTGGCGACGGCCGCGTGGCGGGTCGAGGCATCCAGCTTCGCCATCGCCGCCTGCAGGTACGACTTGACCGTCCCCTCCCGCAGCGACAGTGAGGCAGCGATCTCGGCGTTGGTGGCCCCGAGGGCGCAGCAGGCGAGCACGTCGAGCTCGCGAGGCGAAAGGGCGACGTCGAGCGGAGCGTCGGCCGCGGCGGGCCGGGCGATTCCGGCGAGTCGTCGCTCGACGGCGGCGATCCGCTCGCGCAGGTCGGGATCGCCGACGGATGCCGCGATGCTCCGCAACTCCGCATAGCTTTCGCGGAGGTCCTCCTGCGCGGCTGCCGGGAGGGCCGGCTCGGCGGGGAGGAGGGCTGCCACGCGGCGGTCGACCTCGTCGCGCACGCGGAGTTCGGTCGCCAGCATGTCGGCGGCGCGGAAGGCGGGGCGACTGACGAGGTCGCCGACCGGCCCCGGGGTCCACGAACCGCAGTAGACGATGCCGCGCGGACGGCCGGTCACCACGACGGGGACGGCGAGGAGAGTGGAGATACCCTCGCCGAGGATCGCGCGGTCGTAGTCGTGCGTGATGGTGCGAGCGGTGCGGTAGTCGAGCGCCAGGCGTGGACGCCTCTCGAGCATCGCCGCTCCGCCGAGGCCCCGGCCCGCTTCGACGACGAGACCCTCGATGCTGCGCGTGCGGGTCCCGGCGATTGCGGTGACATGGACGGCGCCGCCGCGCTCGAGTCCGCCGAAGACGACGGGAAACCGGGTCTGACGAGCCAGATCCGACACGGCTCGGGAGACGAGCCGCGTGTCCGCGTCGCTCTCTGCCGACGATCCCACGCGTACCTACTTCCGGGGGTGACGGCACCTCTGCCGCCTTCGTACGGTCGAACCTACCACGCGGCTGATTCCCAGGAACGGCCCGTGAGAGCACTGTCGCTCACCCCATGAGGCAAGGAGGCCACATGTCGTCCCAGTCCCCCCACGGAGGCGTGGAAGGGAGTGCCATCGACTACGTCGCGGTCGAAGGATCGCCGCGTTTCGTCGAACTGAAGAAGAAGCATCGCAGCGTCGTCTTCCCGCTCGCCCTGCTCTTCCTCGTCTGGTACTTCGTCTACGTCCTGCTCTCGTCCTTCGCGCCCGACTTCATGGCGCAGGAGGTCTTCGGCCACATCACCATCGGCCTGCTCCTGGGCCTCGGCCAGTTCGTCACGACGTTCGCGATCACGATGGGCTACGTCGCCTTCGCGAACCGCACGCTCGACCCGATCTCGTCCGAGATCCGCTCCGACCTCGAGCGTCAGGAGGCGCGATGACCTCCGTCCTGCTCGCTGCCGCACCCGCCACCGCTGCGGAGAACAACCCCGTCCTCAACATCTCGATCTTCGGCGCGTTCGTCGCGGTGACGCTGTTCATCGTCATCCGGGCGAGCCGCAACAACAAGACGGCGGCCGACTACTACGCCGCCGGTCGCTCGTTCACCGGCCCTCAGAACGGTTTCGCCATCGCCGGTGACTACCTGTCGGCGGCATCCTTCCTGGGCATCGTCGGCGCCATCGCGATCAACGGCTACGACGGCTTCCTCTACTCCATCGGCTTCCTCGTGGCGTGGCTTGTCGCGCTGCTGCTGGTCGCCGAGCTCATGCGCAACACCGGAAAGTTCACGATGGCCGACGTGCTGTCGTTCCGTCTGAAGCAGCGCCCCGTGCGCCTCGCGGCCGCGATCACGACGCTCGCGGTCTGCTTCTTCTACCTGCTGGCGCAGATGGCCGGTGCCGGTGGACTCGTATCGCTGCTCCTCGGCATCACCGAGCAGATCGGGCAGTCGATCGTCGTCGCCGTCGTCGGCGTCCTGATGATCGTCTACGTCCTCATCGGCGGCATGAAGGGCACGACCTGGGTGCAGATCGTCAAGGCGTTCCTGCTCATCGGCGGCGCCATCGTCATGACCATCTGGGTGCTCGCGATCAACGGGTTCAGCCTCGACACGCTCCTCGAGTCGGCCGTCCAGAAGTCGACCACCGACCCGCAGGAGGCGATCCTCGGTCCGGGGTTGCAGTACGGCGCGAACCCGTGGGACTTCATCTCCCTCGCGATCGCCCTGGTGCTCGGCACCGCGGGCCTGCCGCACGTCCTGATGCGCTTCTACACGGTGCCGACCGCCAAGGAGGCTCGTCGCTCCGTCGTCTGGGCGATCTGGCTGATCGGCCTCTTCTACCTGCTGACGCTGGTCCTCGGCTACGGCGCCGGTGCGATCGTCGGGTCGGAGACGATCAAGGCGGCACCCGGTGGCGTCAACTCCGCGGCCCCGCTGCTCGCGGCGGCTCTGGGCGGACCGGTCCTGCTGGGCTTCATCTCTGCGGTCGCCTTCGCGACGATCCTCGCGGTCGTGGCCGGACTGACGATCACGGCGGCGGCATCCTTCGCCCACGACATCTACGCGAACGTCGTGAAGAAGGGGAACGTGCCCCCGGACGGCGAGGTGAAGGTCGCCCGTCGCACGGTCATCGTGATCGGTGTGCTCGCGATCCTCGGCGGCATCGGTGTGCAGGGGCAGAACGTCGCGTTCCTCGTGGCACTGGCCTTCGCGGTCGCCGCCTCGGCGAACCTCCCGACGATCCTGTACTCCCTGTTCTGGCGCAAGTTCACCACCCGCGGCGCGGTGTGGAGCATGTACGGCGGTCTCGCCACCGCGATCGTGCTCATCGTCCTGTCGCCCGTGTTCTGGGGGACCGAGACGAGCGTGTTCAAGAACGTCGGCACGGCGATCTGGCCGCTCAACAACCCGGGCATCATCTCGATCCCGGTGGGCTTCCTCCTCGGCTGGCTGGGATCGGTGACCTCGCGCAATGCGGAGGACGCCACCAAGGCCGCCGAGATGGAAGTCCGCTCGCTGACCGGATACGGCGCCGAGAAGGCGGTCGATCACTAACCGAGCGGATGCCGCGACGAGGCGGGCAGGGACGGCCTACACGTCCCTGCCCGCCTCCGTCATGCTCGGCCCGTCCCCGAGGCGACCCGCTCCTCGAGATCGAGGAGGAACCGCTTGTGCTCGGGCCGACCCCCGTACTCGCCGATCGACCCGTCGCTGCGGATCACCCGATGCGCGGGAAGCACGATCGACCACGGGGTGCGGGCGCACGCGGTCCCCACCGCGCGATGCGCCCGCGGCGCCCCGGCCGAGATCGCCACCTCGGCGTAGGACGCCGTTTCGCCGTACGGCACCTCGGCGATCGCCTCGAGCGCGCGTCGGGTGAAGCCCGCAGTGAGTCCCCAATCCAGCGGAACGGTGAACTCCCGACGCTCGCCCGCGAAGTACTCGTCGAGTTCGGCCGCGGCGGCGGCGGACGGACCGTCGTCCTCGGTGGGCACGGCATGCAGCAGCAAGCTGAGCCGGGCCACCTCGGCGTAGGCCGGGCCGTCCAGGACGGACAGCGCGGCGAGGCCCTCGCCGGTCGTCACCAGGAGGGCCTCGCCGATCGGTGTCGGGTGCACCGAGTAGGTTGCGTTCGTCATGCCCTCATCATGGCGCGGGGTCACCCGACGCACGTCGGGGGAGCGGCCGGGTGGGGAGGAGCGGCATCCCGGACCGGATGTGGAGGAAACGGGGCGTACACGACAGCCGATCCGCGAAACTCGGCCGTCGATCCCGCTTTCCCAGCGCGACGCGCCTAGTGTTTCTCGTGTGTGGCGAGCAGAGAGCGGTGCTGTGCGCGGCGAGACGGCCGAGCAGATGCCCTCGGTGACCCCGGCGGACGTGACGCTGTCCGACCCGGAGGTGCTGGTCATGCACGCGGCGGTGCCCGAGCGGAAGCGTCTGCGCGAAGAAGCGGCGCAGCTCGGCGGTGCGTCGACGCTGCTGCACTACCGCGACGACGGCGATGCCGGCATCGATATCACCAAGGCGCACCCGGGCAGCCTGCCCCAGTTCATCACGGGGCGGCCGACGCTCCTGTCCAACATGTTCCGCGACGAGGTCGCCCTGCGCACCGCGCGGTTGGCCGCCGAACGCATCACCTCGAAGGACGTCGAGCTGCGCACCGCGCGCGGGCTCGACACCGTGCACCTGGCCATCGGCATGGCATCGTGGCGCATCGGCAGCACGAGCTGCATGGCCCCCGTGCTGCTGCGCCCCCTGACGATCCGCCGGCACCACACCGATTTCGACCTGCGCCTCCACGGCTTGTTCCGCGTGAACCCCGAACTCGTCACCGCCGCGCGCCTCCATTTCGGTGTCGACCTCGACGGCGACGCACTGGCGGCCCTCGCTTACGACGGCGGGGTGTTCCAGCCGCAGCCGGTCATCGATCGCCTCCGCGCCCTCACGGCGCAGGTCCCCACCTTCACGGTTCAGCCGCGACTGATCGTCTCGACCTTCGCCGACGTCGCCTCCGACATGGAACGGGATGCCGTCGACCTCGACCACCCCGTCCTCAACGCACTCGCCGGCCACCCCGCCGACCGCGAGCGCCTGTCGTTCGTCCGGCCGCAGCCCCCGTCGATCGGTCTCGACGACCGCACGCCCGCCGCCGACCGGCTGCTCCTCGACGCGGATGCCGAGCAGGAGGCAGTCCTCGCTCGGATCACGGAGGGGCAGTCGCTCGCCGTCCACACGCTCCCCGGCACGGGCGGCACGCAGACGGTCATCAACGCCGTCGGCGAACTCGTCCGCTCGGGCAAGCGCGTCCTCGTCGTCAGCGCGCGCCGCTCGACCCTCGACGGGGTGCGGCACCGCCTGACCGGTATCGGACTGCAGGGTCTCGCCGTCTCGCCCACGCGTCTTCACCGCGACCTCATCCGCGCGATCGGTCGCAACGAGAAGGCCGAGCAGCCCAAGGTCGCCGAAGTCGACGACGCGCTCGTGCGCCTGCGCTCGGTCCTCCGCGACTACCGCGCCGCGCTGACGCAGCGTCACGCCTCGGTCGGCGTCTCCCCGCTCGAAGCACTCCGTGAACTGACGCGCATCGGCGAGCACGAGCCGCAGCCCTCCGCGACGACCCGTTTCGACCTCGCCACCGTCCAGCGGCTCGCCACCCGTCGCGTCGAGGCGGCCGAGGCTCTCGCGGCATCCGCTCGGCTCGGCGAGTTCCGCATCGGACCCGACGACTCACCCTGGTACGGGGTCGCGTTCTCGACCACGGAAGAGGCGCGCGCCGCGCACGCCCTCGCCGGTCGACTGCACCGGACCGAGGTGCCCGGGCTCCTGGAGCGCGGGTACGAACTCATCGGGCAGACCCGGATGCGGCCGTTCACGACGATCGCCGAGATGGGCACGTACGTCCAGCTGCTGCAGGGCATCCGCGCGTCTCTCGACCGCTTCAGCCCCACGGTCTTCGAGCGGCCCCTCACCGACCTCATCGCCGCCCACTCGTCGCGTCGCGACTCGGCACAGATGACCCCCGCGAACCGGCGCCGGCTGCGTCGCCTGTCGAAGGAGTACGTGCGTCCCGGCATGCACGTCACCGACATGCACGAGGCGCTGATGCGGGTCCAGAATCAGCGTGCGCAGTGGCAGCAGCTCGTCGACGCGGGCGTGACGCCCGAGATCCCGATCGGGCTCGACGACGTCGCCTCCGCCTGGCAGCGCGTGAACGCCGATCTCGCCGACCTCGACCGCGCGCTCGGGCGGACGGAGGGGCTCGCGTCGCTGCCCGTCCCGCAGCTGCTCCGGACGCTCGCCGGGCTCGCCGCGGCATCCGACGTCTTCGACAACCTCGTCGAACGTGCGGCACTGCGTAGCGAACTCGCCCAGCTGGGGCTCGAGCCGCTGCTCATGGAGCTCTCGACGCGTCACGTGCCCGAATCCGAGGTCGCGAGCGAGTTCGAGTACGCCTGGTGGCGCTCCGCCCTCGAGGCGATGCTGCGGTCGGACCGCGCCCTCCTCGGCGCGAACACGCAGGTGCTGGACAGACTCGAGCGCGACTTCCGTCTCGTCGACGAAGCCCACGCGTCGTCGTCCGGACCGCTCCTGTCGTCGGAGCTCGCCAAGCGCTGGCGCATCGCGATCGTCGACGAACCGCGCGAGGCCGCATCGCTGAAGGCGGCGCTGCGCGGCGGGACCGCGTCGGCGGACGAGCTCGTCGCGGCGGCCCCGACCCTCATGCGGGTGCTCGCTCCGGTGTGGCTCGCCTCGCCGTACGAAGTGCCGCACGTGCCCGACCATCCCGACTTCGACGTCGTCATCATCGCGGATGCCGCGGCTCTCTGCCTCGCCGAGGCGACGCCCGCGCTGCGACGCGCACGCCAGATCGTCGTCTTCGGCGATCCGGTCACGCAGAAGCCGACCCCGTTCCGACTCTGGTCGGGTCGCGGTGAGGAGTTCGAGGCGCCCGAGGTGCCCTTCGACGACCGGAGCGTGTTCGACCGACTGAGCGAGCTCCTCCCCGTCGAGACACTCACCCGCAGCTACCGCGCGGGTGGAGAGGATCTCGCCGAGCTCGTCAACGACGCCTTCTACGGGGGAGCGATCAGCTCGCTGCCGTGGGCCGGTTCCTACCTCGGCCGCGGCAGCCTGAGCGTCGACTACGTCGAGGGCGGCACGGGCGCGCCGGATCCCGATACGGGAGCGGTGGAGAGTCCGGATGCCGAGGTCGCCCGCGTCGTGACCCTCGTCGTCGAACACGCGATCAACCGCCCCGCAGAGTCGCTCATGGTGGTCACCGCGTCGGCGCGCCACGCCGATCGCATCCGCGCGGCCGTCGCGAGCGCCTTCGCGGGACGCTCCGACGTCACGGACTTCGTGGGTCGCGAGACGGCCGAGCCGTTCGCCGTTCTCGGCCTCGAGGAGTCCGTCGCCGAGAGCCGCGACCGCGTCATCTTCTCGCTCGGCTTCGGGCTCACGAAGCACGGGCGCGTCCTCAGTGACTTCGGCGACCTGTCCACCCCCGACGGTGAGCGGCTGCTGACGGTCGGGATGACGCGCGCCCGCCGGTCGATGGTCATCGTCTCGTCCATCCGTCCGTCCGCGTTCGACGAGGGACGCCTCACGCACGGCGCCGCGACGCTCATGTCGATCCTCGGACGCATCGCCGCGCGCGGCCGCGACGCCCGCCTCGAGGACCTCGCCGACCCGCTCACGCTGACGCTCGCCCAGCACCTGCGAAGCCTCGGCGTCTCGGTCGACGTGCACTACCGCGGTGGTCAGCTGCCTCTCGTCGCCCAGTACAAGGGCAAGGCCGTCGTGGCCGACCTCGACCCCGAGAGCACGCACGACAGCCTCCGCGAGACACTCCGTCGTCGTCCCCAGCTGCTGCGTCGCCTCGGGTGGCACTACGTTCGCGTGCACGCCTTCGAGGTCTACAACGACCCCGCCGCCGTCGCTCTGCGCATCGCCGGTGTCATCGGCGTGCAGCCCGAGACGCCGTCGGCCCCCGGTTCCACCCAGCCGATCGATGTCGACTGAGCGCCAGCGCGTCGAGCGGGTCCCGGGCTCCCGGCGCGCGAAGTTGACGCCTGCGCCCGGGACGGACACGACCCCGGATACGACGAACGGGCCGGACGCGGGGGAACCCCCGGCATCCGGCCCGAACGACGATCGTCTGCGGAACGACGTCCCGCCGCATTACTGACGCGTCAGATCGACGGCGACGGCGGCTCGGTCGAGCGCGTCGGAGCCGCGGTGCCGCGCTGCTGCTCGAGCAGGTCGCGGATCTGAATGAGGAGCTCGGCTTCCGTGGGGAGCTTCGCCGCCTCCTCGACAACGCCCGCCTTCGCGGCCTGGCGTTCCTTCCACTTGTTCATTGGGACGACGAACACGAGGTACACGACAAGAGCGACCGCGAGGAAGCTGATGATCGCGCTGATCAGGCCTCCGACTGGGAAGGTCACCACGTCGTAGAGGCCTCGCACCTGGATGCCGAAAGCGCCCGTCTTCGGGTCCGCTTTGAAGAACAGGCTGATGAGCGGGGTGATGATGCTGGCGACGATCGCGGTTACCACCGCGCTGAACGCCGCGCCGATGACGACAGCGACCGCCAGGTCGATGACGTTGCCGCGCATGATGAAGTCTTTGAAGCCTTTGATCATGGCTGCTCCTTACTCTGCCGGCGCAGGGCCGGGTGTTACGAACCCGCGGGGGCGGGCGAAGCGGACGCTCCGGATGATGTCGATGATGTCGAAGAAGAGGAGCTCTCGCCAGAGGGCTTCGACCCGCTCGACGAACGCGAGTCCGTGCGGTAGAAGCCCGAGCCGTTGAAAGTGACGCCGATCGAGCCGTACTGCTTGCGGAGTGCCCCGCCGCACTCGGGGCATTCGGTGAGGGCGGCGTCGGAGAACGACTGGACGGCGTCGAAGCGGTGGCCGCACGAAGTGCAGGCATAGGCATAGGTGGGCATGAGACCTCGGTGGATCAGCGGGTGGGAAGGAGGACGGTGCGGGTCGGTGTCACGACACCCGAGACGGGCTGGTCGTGCACCTCGCGGGGGACGGAGTCGATGAGCTCCGAGTCGAAGATGACGGCGTAGACGGGCGGGCACTTCTCCATCGAGCCGATGGTCTTGTCGAAGTAGCCGCGCCCCCAGCCGAGCCGCATCCCGGTCGTGTCGACGGCGGCCGCCGGGATGACGAGCAGGTCGACGTCGTTGACGGCGACGGGGCTGAGGAGTTCGCCGACGGGTTCGGGGAGCCCGAACATGCCCTCGGCGGTGTCGCCCTCCTCTTCGGCGACGGCCCAGTCCAGCAGACCGTCCGCACGGGTGACGGGAAGGAGGACCCGGATGCCGCGCGCCACCGCCGCTGCGATGAACTCGCGCGTGCCCGGTTCGGTCGGGGTGGAGAGGAAGCAGGACATGGACCGGACGCCGTGTTCGGTCACGAGGGCGTCGAGCTGGGCCCGGATCCCGGCTGCGGCCTCCTCGAGGGAGGCGGCGGAGCGCTGCTGTCGGCGTTCGCGGAGCTCGGCGCGCAGGGCGCGCTTCTCGGTGTCCAACGGGCCGGTCATGGTCCGATTCTAAAGGGACACGCCCGCGCCCCGACGTGTCCTCCGCGAGACGTGCGGCATCTGTAGGGTGAGGGGCATGTCTGCTGAGCGCATCAAGGCCGTCATCCCCGCCGCCGGCCTGGGGACTCGCTTCCTGCCCGCCACGAAAGCCATGCCGAAGGAGATGCTGCCCGTCGTCGACAAGCCGGCGATCCAGTACGTCGTGGAAGAGGCTGTGGCAGCCGGTATTGATGATGTGCTCATCATTCTCGGGCGCAACAAGAACAACATCTCGAACCACTTCGACTCGGTCCCCGAGCTCGAGTCGAACCTTTCCAAGAAGGGCGACCACGAGAAGCTCAAGCGGGTGCAGGACTCGTCCGACATGGCAGACATCCACTTCGTGCGTCAGGGCGAGCCGAAGGGGCTCGGTCACGCCGTTCTGCGGGCACGCTCGCACGTCGGCGACAGCACCTTCGCCGTGCTCCTGGGTGACGACCTCATCGACGCGCGCGACGTCCTGCTCGAGAAGATGCTCGAGCAGAACAAGAAGACCGGCCTGACCGTGATCGCGCTCATGGAGGTCTCGCCCGATCAGATCCACATGTACGGCGCGGCAGCCGTCGAGGAGACCGGTGAGACCGACGTGGTCAAGGTCACGGGCCTCGTCGAGAAGCCGAAGAAGGAGGACGCTCCCTCCAACTACGCGATCATCGGCCGATACGTGCTGACGCCCGGCGTCTTCGACATCCTCGAGCGCACCGAGCCGGGCAAGGGCGGCGAGATCCAGCTGACCGATGCGCTGCAGGAGCTCGCTTCGACCGAGGGCGTCCTCGGCGTCGTCTTCCGCGGTCGGCGCTACGACACCGGTGACCGCGCCGATTACATCAAGGCCATCGTGCAGCTCGCCGTCGACCGCGACGACCTGGGGGCGGAGCTTCGCCCGTGGCTGAAGGACTTCGCCTCGGGCCTCTGAGCCCGGAGGGTCGCTGATGGGCATGGAGGGCCCGGTCGTGCGCGCGCACGGGCCGATCTCGATCCGGCTCGTGCGTCCCCGCGATGCGAAGCCGCTGCAGACCGAGCTCGAACAGAACAGGTCGTGGCTGCGGCAGTGGGAGGCGACGAGCCCCGACGGTCCGGTCTCGCTCGACATGCGATCCGGGGTGCGGCGACTGCTGCAGCAGTACCGTGACGGCTCGGGCGTGCCGTTCGTCATGGAGTACGACGGCGAGGTGACCGGTCAGCTGAACGTCTGGGGGATCGCTCGCGGTTCGCTGTCGTCGGCCACCATCGGCTACTGGGTGAGCGAGCGGTTCGCCGGCCGGGGGATCACCCCGACGTCGGTCGCCCTCGCCACCGATGTGTGTTTCGAGGATCTGCGCCTCCACCGCATGGAGATCTGCATCCGACCCGAGAACACGAAGAGCCTCCGCGTCGTCGAGAAGCTCGGTTTCCGGTACGAGGGACTGCGTCGTCGGTACATCCACATCGACGGCGACTGGCGCGACCACTACGCGTTCGCGCTCGTCCGTGAAGAGGTCCGCGAGGGCGTCCTGAACCGGTGGTTGGCCGGGCGGGCGCCGGCGGATGCGGCATCCGTCCCGCCCTCGGACCGTTAACCCTCAACCAAAGGTTCAGACACGCCCAGCGGATGCCGGGCCGCACCGCTTCGGGAACATACGGTGAGCGACATGGGTGAGCAGGTGATGGGTGGCGGGGTGATCGTCCTCGTCGCTGTCCTCTTGTGGCTGTTGTACCTTCTGCCGTCGTGGCACAGCCGTCATCAATACCAGGCCGCGGAGCGGAACGCGGTCCGGCTCAACCAGGCGCTGCGCGTCCTCGCCGAGACCAGCGAGACCCCGGGTGAGGTCCGCCTCGAGCTGAACGCGCGCACCGCCCTCGCCCAGCAGAAGCTCGCACGCCGCGTGCAGGCGGAGAAGGAGAGCGTCGGCCTCGAAGCCGCGCGCGCCGAACTCGCTGCCGCGAAGGCGCAGGCCGCCATCGACCGCGAACTCGCCAAGGCCGAGCGGCGTCAGGCTGCCGCCGACGCCGCGGCCCGGCGCGAGAAGGCGCGAGCAGATGCCGCACTCGCCCGCGAGCGCGCGATCGCCGAGGCCGCCGCCGCCCGCGCCACTCCCGCCGTCCGCCGTGCACGGACGCGTCGCCGGGTGCGCCTCACCGCTTCCGTCGTCGGTGTGCTGGCTCTCGGCGTCACCGGTTTCGGTGGCTACCTCGGCGCCATCGGCGCCGGCTGGACTCTGCTCGTTGCGGGCGGAGCCGTCGCCCTCTCGAGCCTGCTCGTACTCGGCCGGATGAACACGGTCGCGAGACGCGCGGCATCCCGTTCGGTCGAGATCGAGGTCGTCCGCGAGGCGAGCGCACTCCAGGACGTCGTGCTCGAGTCGGACCGTGTCGAATGGACGCCGCGCACGCTGCCGCGTCCGCTCACCGCGTCGGCCGGGTCGCGCGCAGCGGCCGTGCTCGACGCCTCGGACGCCCGCGATGCGCTCCGCCAGGCGGCCGTCGAAGAGGCTCTTCGCGAGCGGGTGGCGCAGGCCGCGCCGCCGTCGATCGACACCGCCCGTCGCACCCGTGCCGCCGAGGTCGCCTTCGCCGGGCCGGCTGACGACGAGCGCATCGAAGCGCACGTGCGCGACCTCCTCGCACGCCGCGCATCGGGCCAGTAGGAGCCCGCCTCGCGTTCGAGCGGCCCGATCGGTCGTGGTAATGTTGAGGCTTCCGGGCCTGTGGCGCAGTTGGTAGCGCGCTTCGTTCGCAATGAAGAGGTCAGGGGTTCGAATCCCCTCAGGTCCACCACCGGAAAGACCCCCGTTCGCGGGGGTCTTTCGCCGTTATCGGGGGAGTGTGACCGCCGCGCGCGCGGCGTCGAGCTCGGTCGCACGGCGCTCCGGCGACCAGTCGAGCTCGGTGCCCGCGACATCCGCCGCCGCCGACAGGACCTCGTCGCCGGGGTCGCCGCGGCGGCCGATGCCGGTGCGGTTCAGCAGGATGTCGGTGAGGTGCACGGCGGCCTCGTGTCGGGCCGCGAACGCGACACCGGCGAGCAGTTCACCGTCATCCGTCGCCTCGCGTGAGAGGACGTCGGACTCGGATGCCACGGCCCGGAGGGCACCGGCATCCGATCCGTACAGCCGGTCGATCAGGTCGGCCGTCCCCGTGTCGGCGAGGTCCGCGCCGTCGAGCGGCACGTCGGCGGTGCGGCTCGGCGCGGCGACGCGGCCGATCGATCGTGCGAGCGCGGGGACGACCTTCTCGGCGAACGCGCGCGCGGTCGTGTACTTGCCGCCGGTCGCGGTGACGATTCCGGGGACGCCGTCCTTGGCGTGGTCGACGAGCTCGGACGCGCGCGAGGCGCGGTAGGTGTCGGTCCCGCTCGTCTCGGTGAGCGGCCGGAGGCCGCCGTACGCGGCGACGACGTCCGACATCGACAGTTCCACCGGCAGGCGACCTGCGGCGTTGATCTCGCCGAGGAAGCGTTCGATCGACTCCCGCGTCAGCCGCCAGTCCGAGACATCGCCGGTGTAGGGCGTCTCGGTCGGACCGATGAGCGTCCGCCCGCGCCACGGCGCGAAGCTGAAGTGACCGCCCGACGACACGGTGAGCACCATCGTCTCGGTGATCGGCCTCGTGATCAGGTAGATGCCCTCCGACCGCACCTCGGGGCGGGGGCCGGCAGCGCGCTGCAGCAGGCCCTCGGCGGCGAGCACGTCGTACGCCCACGGTCCGCTCGCGTTCACCGTCACGCGGGCCCGCACCTCGTGTGCCGTGCCGGTCACGAGGTCGGTCACGCGGGCCCCGCGAACGCGTCCGGCCGCGGAGATCAGGCCATCGGCCTGCACGTGGTTCGCGACCCTTGCGCCCTGCGCGACGGCGGACCGCACGAATGCGAACGTCAACCGTTCGGGCGAGAGCATCATCGCGTCGTGGAAGAGGATCCCGTGCTCGAGATGCCCCAGCCCGCGCAGCCGCAGCTCTTCGCGGCTCAGGCTCCGATGACGGGGGATGCGGTGGCTCGTCGGTACGCGGTTGCGATCGAACGACAGCACGTCGTACGCCGTGAGGCCGACGTGCTCGATGAGCCCCGGGTCGGGGAGGACCATCGCGATGGGGGAGACGAGCCCCGGAGCGATGCGCGACAGGGTGCGCCGCTCGGCGAGGGACTCACGGACGAGACCCACTTCGAGGTTCTTCAGGTAGCGGAGACCGCCGTGGATGAGCTTGCCCGTCGCGGCCGAGGTCGCCGCGCCGAAGTCGCCCTTCTCGACGAGCGCGACCGACAGCCCGCGACTCGCGGCCTCGTAGGCGATCGCCGCTCCGGTGATGCCGCCGCCGACGACGAGGACGTCGACGACCTCACCCTCGCCGGGCAGGGAACGCCGGACCGTCGTCGTCATCGGGCGATCACCGACCGGATGCCGCGCAGGAGGCGCTCGCGCTCGCTCGGGATGTCGAGCATTCCCAGCCGCAGCACCCGCGCGGCCGTCGCCCACCGGTCGAGGCGCGCCGTCGTCATTCCCGTCACGTCGAGGTACTCCTTCAGATACATGCGTCCCATCGCCCCCCGCGCCGCCCCGTAGACGAGCAGCTGCGCCCTGGTCGCCCCCGGGAACAGCTCGGCCTCGGTGAACAGCAGCCGGGTCATCGCGACGTCGGCCGCGGGATCACCGCAGGCGGTGGACTGCCAGTCGATCGTCGCGATGCCGCCGCCGTGTCGGAACACGTTCATCGGGTGGAAGTCGAGGTGCAGGACGCTCTCGCCGCCGGGGAGCGACGCGAGGTGATCGAGGAGCGCTGCGCGCTCGCGCGCGGTGAGACCGGTGAAGGGCGCAGTCCCGACGAGGTCCGCCGCGACGTCGCGCACGTCGGGGAAGCGGTCGCTCGCGACCCGGTGGATGCGCGCGTGCTCCTGCGCCAGCGCGCGGGCGACGCGCCCCATTCGCAACGGGTTCTTCTCGGCGACGGTGGTCAGGGCGACCCCCTCGATGCGGTCGAAGACGACCGCGCGGCGGCCGTCGGCATCCGCTCTGCCGCGGCAGCGGATGGGCGTGAGGCCGAGGTCGAACGCGGCCGTGGCGTCCTCGACCTCGCGGCCGATCGCCTCATCGGGCCAGTCGTCGTGGAAGACTTTCACGACGGTGGCCGTCGTCAGGGAGTGGACGTCTGCGGAACGCCCATGCGCCAAGAGCTCGCCGACCGCGGTCACGCCGTCACCGGCTTCGTCGTTCCGTACCCGAGGCGCATCGCGTGGGCGACGACCTCCTGCTGCTGTGCGGGGTCGAGTGCCCGCGGCGTGCCGACGCTCGCGGCGCGCAGGTAGAGCTCCGCGAGCCACTCGACCAGCAGCGCGTGCTCGACGGCGGTCGTCAGATCGGCGCCGAGCGCGACCGTGCCGTGGTTCGCCATGAGGGCTGCGAGACGGCCGTCGAGGGCCGCGCCGACGGCGGCGGCCAGGTCGGGCGTCCCGAACGCGTGGAACGGGGCGACGCGGAGGGATCCTCCCAGGACGAGTTGCTGATAGTGCACGACGGGCAGCTCGTCGAGGACGAGCGAGAGTGCCGTCGCGTTGGGCGCGTGCGTGTGGACGACCGCCGACACCTTCTCGGCCGGCGCGGAGCGCAGGACCCCGAGATGGAGGGCGAGCTCGGACGTCGGGGCGAGCGTTCCCTCGACCACGGCACCGCCCAGATCGACGACGGTCACATCGTCGGCGGTCGCCTCACCCAGGACGACGCCGGTCGCCGTGACGGCCACGACCTCGCCCGCCCGGGCGCTGACGTTGCCGGCGGTGCCGATGAGCAGGCCGTGACCGGCGAGGGTGCGGGATGCCGCGGCCACGGACGCGCGGAGATCGTGATGGTGCGACGTCATCGTCATGCTGCTAACGTTGCCGCCACCCCTAACCAAAGTCAAGTTTGATTCCATGGACGCCACGGACGACACCCCTCAGAACTGGGCCGCCCTCGGCCTGCGCCGGACCCCGACGCAGCAGCGGTCGCGCCAGAAGCTCGCGCAGGCGATCGCCGCCGCCGAGGACATCGTGCTGCGAGAGGGCGTCGACGTCATCACGCTGCCGCGCGTCGCGGCCGAGGCCGGGGTCAGCGTGGGGGCGCTGTACCAGTACCTGCCCGACCGTGAGGCGATCCTCGCCGCCATCGTCTCTCGGTACCACGACCGCCTCGAGCGCCTGCTCGACGACGCGATCGAGCGTCTCCGCAGCGACCCGCGCGGCGAGGACCCCGTCGGTGGCGTGCTCCGTGCCGTCGTCGCCGTCTACCAGGACGAGCAGTCCGCCAGGTCGCTCGGCACGGTCGCGATCTCGGCCGACGCCGATGCCGCGCGTCGCCGCCACAAGCAGGCGATGGCCGATCGCGTCCACACGCTGCTGCGCGAAGCGGGTGTGCTCGACGGCGTGGACGACGAGCGTGGCGCGGCCGTCGCCCGGGTCGCGTTCGCGTCGGCGGACGCCGTGCTGCACGACGCCTTCGCCGCGCCAGAGCCGGAGCGGGCCGTGCTGCTCGCTGAGCTCGAACGCGCGCTCCGCGCCTCGCTGGGTACCTGAAGAGCGGGGTGCGTGAAGCGCCGGGCACCCCAGCGGCTCAGCCGGCGGTCCGACGCCACGCCGGGACGGCCGCGACGAGGAGGAGTGCGGGCAGGAGGAATGCGATCCCCGAGCCGGTGACGTCGGTGAGCACCCCGACCCCGACGGCCCCGAGGACGGCGCCGGCGTAGTTGAAGAGGTTGACCCGTGCGATGACCTCGTCGCTGCGCGCTGGATCGATGGAGCCGGCGAGCCCGAACGCGATGGGGACCAGCGCTCCGACGGCGAGACCGCTCACCGCGAAGGCGACGATCGTGACGACGGGCGAGGGGACCGCGGCCACGACGACCGCACCGGCGACGCCGAGGACGAGGCCGATGGCGAGCAGACGGGCGCGACCGATGCGGCGGACGACGGCATCCGTCACCATCCGCGCGATGAGCACGCCGCCCTGGTAGGCCGCGAGGCCGACGGGGGCGAGCGCGACGGCGGCGCCGATCGACTCGAGGTGGATCGAGCCCCACGAGCTCACCGCCGAGTCGACCGTGTACGCGGCGAGGATGACGAGTCCGACGACGGTGATCGCGCGTCCGTCGAGCCTCGGACCTCGGGGTCCGCTCCACTCCGCGCTCCGCGCCGCCCGCTCGCGGCTGAGCAGACGCGCCCCGAAGGCGACGAACGCGATCTGCAGGACCGCGGCGGCGACCAGCGCGGCGACCGCGGGCGCCCCGGCGGCGAGGATCCCCGCCATGCCGAGCGCCCCGACGATCGACCCTGCCGTGAGCGTCGCGAAGAAGCGTCCGAGCAGCGGGGTCGCGCGCCCGCGCTGGGCGAGGACGCCCTGCATGTTCGAGGACGCGTCGATCAGCCCCAGCCCCAGGCCGTAGAGCAGGACGGATGCCGCGAGCATCGCGGTTCCCGGCGAGAACGCCGTCGCGACCAGTCCCACCGCCTGCAGCGACAGGCCCACGACGACTCCCCGACGGCTGCTGGCACGCCGGGCGATCGCGTCGGCGACGAGCGAGCCGAGTGCCGCGGTCACGCAGACTCCCAGCAGGATCGCCGCGATGCCCGTGGCATCCAGCCCGGTGCGTTCCTGGAAGGCGGGGAGCGCCGTCACGATGACGGAGTATCCGAGACCCTGCAGGCCGTACACCGCGGCTGTCGCGGCGACGGTGCGGGGTGTCGTCGCGGATGGTGCCGTCGTGGCGGTCACCTCACACCACCGCGGGGTGGCGCATCCGGAGGGCGGCGAAGGCGTCGGCGGCGATCTCGATCGTGCGGTCGACGTCGGCCTCGGTGACCGCGGCGTTGAGGAAGTGATTGTGGTGCGAGGTGAGGTACGCGCCGCGGCGCACGCACTCGGCGATCCAGTCCTGATGCAGCATGAGCGAGTCCGCCGGATCGGCCACCCGCAGGTAGAAGAGGGCGGGTGCGCCCGAGGTCACGAGCGTGTAACCCGCGTCGGAGGCCGCCTCGGTGAGGCCGTCGGTCAACCGTCGGCCCAGGCGCTCGAACAGCGCGGGGGCGTCGAGCTCGCGGAGCTTCTTCTGCGTCGCGATGCCGGCCGCGAACGGCACGGCGCTCATCCAGTAGCTGCCCGTGTAGGTGATCGAGCTCACCGCCTCCTTCAAGGACTCGCGGCCGAGGAGCGCCGAGACGTTGTAGCCGTTCGCGAGCGCCTTGCAGAAGCAGATCAGGTCGGCCTCGAAGCCGAAGTAGTGGTCGCTGCCGGCGAGGTCGAGGCGGAAGCCTGCGCGCACGTCGTCGATGATCAGGACGACGCCGTGCTCGTCGCAGAGCTTCCGCACGGCCTGCCAGTACCCGTCGGCGGGCAGCTGGTTGTCGACGAAGTTGCCGTGCATGTACGGCGTCGAGATGAGGGCGGCGACCTGCCCGCGGTTCTCGGAGAGCAGCGCCCGGAGCGCGTCGAGGTCGTTCCAGGGCACGTAGAGGTTGTTCGCGACGTCCTCCTCGAGGACGCCGGGGTAGTCGAGCTTCTGCGTCCACGGCGCGACCCCGTGGTAGAACCCCTTCACGAAGATCACCTTCTTGCGCAGCGTCGCGGCGCGGGCGGTCATGATCGCGAGCGTCGTCGTGTCGCCGCCGTTCTTGGCGAACATCGCCCAGTCGGCGCTGGCGACCTGGTCGACGAGCAACTCGGCGAAGTCGATCATGACGGGTGAGGGCAGCGAGACGACGTCCTCCTTCTTCGCCTGCGCCTGAGCGGCCGCGGCCACATCCGGGTCGTTGTACCCGAGGATGTTCGGCCCGTACCCGCACATCCAGTCGATGAACTCGTTGCCGTCGAGGTCCCAGAACCTCGTGCCCTCGGCGCGGGTGGCGAACTTGGGGAAGCCGTCGTTCGGCAGGTGCAGGCCCTCGGTCGGGCCGAGGTGACCCGGGATGCCGCCGGGGATCACCTGCTGGGCGCGGCGGAAGGTGGCGAGGCTCTTGTCGAAGGTGTACACGGAGGAGCTCACTTTCCGAGGTAGTGGCCGACGCGGTCGAGGATGCGACTCGTGTTGTCGACGAGGGGGATGTAGCCGCGGATGGCGATGCGACCGTCGCCGACGCACGCGAGCGCGCTCTCGCGGCCGGCGAGCACGTCACCGGCGGTCTGCAGGTCGGCGAACCGGAAGACGGCGCGGGGCGCGGCATCCGTCACCGGAACGCGAGAGAGGGTGTGCTCCCGCACCCGCAGACGGTGGCGGAGGGCATCGCCCACCGCGATGTCGAGATCGCCGTCCGACATCTGCTCGGCGCTGAATCGCCCGGACCGGTCGCGGTTCGCGACGATCGTGATCGCGCCGACGGCCACCTCGAGGAGGAGCACCCGGTGCGCATCGCTGAAGGCCGGGTCGGCGAGGTCGGCGTCGCTCGGGCGAAGGTATCGGCCGAGCAGGTTGCTGATCGGCGTGAACACCTGCGTGAGGAAGCGGATGCCGGCAGGCCCGGCGATCGGCAGCGGCGACCCCGTGCCGTCGAGCACGGCGTTCAGGTGCGCGGGGGAGCGGAACACGAGGGTCGCGCTCGTCGTGCCGCCATGGTCGCCCTCCGCGGTGCGGATGCCGTCCCGAGCGAAGACGAGGCTCATGGACTCGCCGCCGATCACCCGAGCGGTCAGACGCACCGGCTGCGCGAGCCCTGCGAGCAGGCGCGACGCGTCGGGCGCGACCTCGGACAGTTTCGGCAGAGCGCCGAGGACGGCGTGCAGGTTCACGGCCGCGAGGACGCGCTCATCGATCTCCGTCAGCACGGGGACTCCCTTCGGTCGGTGCCCCGAGCGGGGCGGATGCCGCGGCGAACGCGGCGGCGGCGAACGATGCCGTGCGACGCGCGGCATCCGAATCACCGTCCGCCAGCCACGTCGTCGTGATCCCGTCGACGACGACGACGAGGTGGCGGGCGAGGTCGGCGACCGGCTCGGTCCACCGGTTGCCGGTGATCTCGGCCGCGTAGGTCAGCATCTGCTCGGCGGCACGGAAGTACGTCTGCCACTGCGCGCGCATCTGCCCCTGCGGGTCGCGCCGGCGGGCGACGAGGGCCAGCTCGAGCAGGGCGATCTCGTCGGCCGGGTCGTGCTCGAGCATGTCGATGTAGCCCTCGAGGCCCGAGCGGATCGCCGATGCCAGGGACGTCGGGTCGATCGCGCGGGACTCGGCGGCGAAGCGCTCCTGTTCGATGACGGTGTCGATGACGGCCGTCATCAGCTCGTCCTGCGTGCCGAAGATGTAGGTGAACGCGCCGAGCGGCATGCCCGCCTCGGCGGTGATGGCTCGGGTCGTCGCCGCAGCCACGCCCTGCCGGGCGATGACGCGGATGGCCGCGGCGATGAGTTCGCCGCGGCGCTCTTCGGGAGGCATCCGTCGCATCAGGAGCCTCCCACCGCGCGTGCGGCGACGTGCAGGCGGAGGCGCCGCGGCGAGACGCGCGCCACCCAGCCCTGCACGCGATTGGCGGCGCCGACGGTGCGGACGGGGGAGGGGCGGGACGAGTCCAGCGCGTCGAACGCTTCGTCGAGGACGTCGTCGACGGTCTTCGTCGCGCCGACCTTGAACGTCTCGGACCCCGCTGCGGCGAAGAACTCCGTCTCGGTCGGACCGGGGCAGAGGGCGAGGACGGTCAGACCGGTACCGCGCGTCTCCTGCCAGATCGCCTCGGTGAGCGAGGTGACGTAGGCCTTCGTCGCGGCGTACACCGCGAGTCCCGGCAGCGGCTGGTGGCCGGCATTGCTCGACACGTTCACGAGCACCCCGCGTGCCTCGATCAGCTGCGGGAGCAGTTCGCGGGTCAGCAGGGTGAGGGCTGCGACGTTGACCTGCACCTCGGCGGCGACGCGCGCGGCATCCTCGTCGACGAAGGCGGATGCCGTCCCGAAACCCGCGCTGTTGACGAGACCTGCGGGACGGATGCCGCGCTCGGCGAGTTCGGCGGCGATCGCGGCCGGTGCGGCCGGGTCGGCGAGGTCGGTGGCGAGCACGGTCGCCTCGACGCGGTGCAGCCCGCGGAGCTCTTCGGCGAGGGATTCGAGGCGCTCGGCGCGGCGGGCGACCAGGACGACGTCGTGGCCGCGCGCGGCGTAGCGCCGGGCGAAGCCGGCACCGATCCCCGAGCTCGCTCCCGTGATGACGATCACGCCGGGCATGGGGCCTCCACTGAGTTGTACAGATGAACAAGTGCACTCAGTATGGAGGTCGACGCCGGGCAGGTAAAGAGCTTTCGTAATAACGTCACGGCCCCGTAACGCCGGGAAGGCCGGCATTGCCCGGGGCCGCCCGCCGTAGCGACGCGGACCCGGGCGGCGGGTCAGACGCTCGCGGGAACGCGCGCTCCCGTCGACAGGCGCTCGGCCGCGTAGGCCTCGGCCGCGTCGAGCGGGGTGACCCCGCGCGCGGCGGCATCGTCGAAGAGCCGCCGCAGCGTGTCGCCGATGCCGTCGATGCGGGTCGCGATCTCCTCGCGGTGCCCGGGCGTGCGCGCCTCGACGTCGAGGTAGATGACACCGCCCGCGTTCGCGACGAAGTCGGGTGCGTACAGGATGCCGCGATCCGCGAGTCGCACGGCGCCGGAGCGTTCGGCGAGCGGGTTGTTCGCGGGACCGCAGACCGCGGTCGCCGCGAGGGCGTCGATGACCTCGTCGGTGAGGACGCCGCCGAGGCCGGCGGGCACGAACACGTCGGCGGGCACGAGGTGCTCGGTGCCCGGCTCGACCCACGTCGCGCCGAGCTCGGCGGCGAGCGACATCTTCGCAGGGTTGACGTCGGTCACGGTGAGGATCGCGCCCTCACCCGACAGCCGGACGGCGAGGCGGCTGCCGACCTGGCCGAGTCCCGAGATCGTGATGCGGCGACCGGCGACATCGGGCGAACCCGTGACGCGCTCGAGGGTCGCGCGGAGCGCCGCGTAGACACCGCGGCTCGTGGGGCCGGCGGGCTCGCCCGATCCGCCCACCGAATCCGGGAGACCCACGACGTGCGCCGTCCGCTCGCTGACGACGAGCATGTCCTCGGTCGTCGACCCCACGTCCTCCGCCGTCCGGTACTGGCCGCCGAACGACTCGACGGTGTCGCCGAGGTCGAGGAACGCCGCCCGGCGCCGATCGTCGTCGAGGGTGTCCGCCTCGCTCAGGGCGATGACGGACTTGCCGCCGCCGGCATCCAATCCCGCGGTGGCGTTCTTCAGCGTCATCGCCGCCGACAGGCGCAGCGCGTCGCCCATCGCGTCGGACCAGTGCGGGTAACGCCACAGGCGCGCGCCGCCGAGAGCGGGGCCGAGCGTCGACGAGTGCAGGGCGACGGTGACGACGAGGCCGCTCCGCCGGCCCGTGATCACCTCCACGCGCTCGTGGGTGAAATCGGGCAGGGGCAGAGAATGCGTCATCGCGATCCTTGTCGACGGGCCTTGTGGGCACTGCGGTGCGGATGCCGCCGATCTGCGGCATCCGTCATCATTCTGCCTCGCATATCGGCCGCCGCCTAGGCTGTGGCCCATGCAGACCGAACGCTATTCCCACGGCCATCACGAGAGCGTCCTGCGGGCGCACAGCTGGCGGACGGCGGAGAATTCGGTCGGGTACCTGTTGCCGCATCTTCGCACCGGCGCGTCCCTCCTCGACGTCGGATCGGGCCCGGGCACGATCACGGTCGACCTCGCGCGCCGGCTCGATCCCGGTCGGGTCGTCGGCCTCGACTCCTCGGCGGAGGTCGTCGCACAGGCGCAGGCCCACGCCGCCGCCGAAGGCGTCACGAACGTCTCCTTCGAGACGGCGGACGCCTACGCCGTCGACGCCCCGGACGGCTCCTTCGACATCGTCCACACGCACCAGCTCCTGCAGCACCTCGGCCGGCCCGTCGATGCCCTGCGCGAATTCCGTCGCCTCGCCGGGCAGGGCGGCCTCGTCGCCGCGCGCGACGTGGACTACGCGGGCATCATCATCCACCCGCACGTCCCCGCGCTCGACGAGTGGCTCGACCTGCTGCTGCGCATCGGTCGTAACAATGGGGGCGAGCCGGCTGCGGGGCGGCGCCTCAAGGCGTGGGCCCGCCAGGCGGGGTTCACCGACGTCGCCGTGAGCGCGTCGACGTGGCTGTTCGAGACCGACGAGCAGCGCGCGTGGTGGGGCGGGTCGTGGGCCGATCGCGCCCTGCACTCCTCGTACGCCGAACACGCCGTCGAGCAGGGCCTCGCCGACCGGGCCGACCTCGAGCGGATCTCGGCGGGGTGGCGCGAGTGGGCCGCGGCTCCCGACGGCTGGCTGCTCATGCCGCACGGCGAGATCCTCGCGCGGGGCTGACCGGTGACGGAGAACCTCAGCGCACGCAGCCGCCTCGTCCACGACGCGCTGCGCGCAGCCGGCATCCCGGGCGAGATCGTCGTGCTGCCCGACGCGGCCTCGACCGCGGTGCTCGCGGCCGACGCCCTGGGCGTCGAGGTCGGCGCGATCGCGAACAGCCTCGTGTTCCAGTGCGACGGGCGGCCGCTGCTGGTGATGACCAGCGGTGCCCACCGCATCGACACCGCAGCCCTCGCCGCACGGATCGGGCGAGGCAAGATCAGCCGCGCGACCCCGGAGCAGGTGCGCGAGGCGACGGGCCAGGTCATCGGCGGGGTCGCCCCCACCGGCCATCCGGCTCCCCTCGAGACGCTCGTCGACGAGGACCTCGCCGGCTACCCCGAGATCTGGGCGGCCGGTGGCACCCCGCACACCGTCTTCCCGATGACGTTCGATGAGCTCGTGCGGCTCACCGGCGGACGGGTCGTCTCGGTCGTCTGACGCGTGCTCAGGTGTGGATGAGCTCACGCCAGTTCAGGGGCACCCGGCCGCGCGGGCCGGGAGCGGGCTGATCGGCGGGGTGGCTGGTGGGCTCGGCCAGTTCGGGGCCGGTGAACATGGTCTCGTCGACGTAGTCCCAGAACCAGTCCTCGCCGGGCTCGAAGCTCTGCACGAGGCGGTGCCCGGTCTCGCGGAAGTGCGCTGTGGCGTGCTGGCCGGGTGACGTGTCGCAGCATCCGACGTGACCGCACGCCGCGCAGCGGCGCAGGTGCACCCAGAACCCGTCCTGCTGATCGCACTCGGCGCAGCCCGCGCCCGAGGGGGCGACGTTGGTGTCGATGTCGGAGCTCATCTCATCCTCTCGATGGGTCAGTAGGCCAGGGCGCGGTGCACCGAGGCGACAGCGCTCGATCCTTCGCCGACGGCCGCGGCGACGCGCTTCATCGATCCGCGACGCACGTCGCCCGCAGCGAACACGCGCGGCGCTGACGTCTCGAACGGGAACGGCTCGCGCCCGAGGTCGCGCCACTGCGCGATGGACTGCACGGCCACGTCGGTGCCGGTGCGGATGAAGCCGTCGGTGTCGCGGTCGATGGCGGGCAGCCACGACGTCGCCGGGTCCGCCCCGATGAAGCAGAACAGCCCGCGCGCGTCGACGGCCCCGGCGGAGTCGATCGTGACGGACTCCAGGGTGCCGTTCCCGTCGAGGGCGGTGACCTGGGATGCCGTGTGCACCCGCACGCGCGGATCCTCGGCGAGCCGGTCGGCGAGGTAGCTGGACATCCGGGTGCGGAGGTCCGTGCCGCGGATGACGAGGTGCACGGGGGAGCCGTGGGCCGCGAGGTAGAGCGCGGCCTGCCCGGCGGAGTTCGCGCCGCCGACCACGACGACCGGCTTGTTCTGCACCTGGCGGAGCTCGAGCGGGGTCGCGGCGTAGTAGACGCCGGAGCGCTCGAAGTCCTCCCACCGGTCGAGGGCGAGACGACGGTAGGCCGCCCCCGAGGTGACGATGGCGCTGCGCGCGCGGATGACGCGGTCGTCGGAGAGAGTGACGTCGAGCAGGTCCGGGCCGACCTGTGCGAGCGCGACCGCCTCGCACGGTGCGTACACGCGGACGCCGAACTTCAGCGCCTGCAGGACGGCCTGGCCGATGAGATCGCCGCCGCTCACGCCGAAGGGGAACCCGAGGAAGTTCTCGATGCGCGAGGTGGATGCCGCCTGCCCGCCCGGCGCGACGGCGTCGAGCAGCACGGTGCTCAGCCCCTCGGAGGCGCCGTAGATGGCGGCCGCGAGTCCGGCCGGTCCGCCGCCGACCACGACGAGGTCGACGATCTCATCGGACTCGGCCCGGTAGCTGAGACCGAGGCGTTCCGCGACGAGCCCCGGGGTGGCGCGGGGGATCGGCTCGCCCTGGACGTAGGCGACCGGCAGGTCTTCGGCGGCGACCTCGTGCACGTCGAGCGTGTCGAGGTCGCTGGGTGCGAGGGCCACGGCCTTGTGGACGAGGTCGAGTCGTTCGGCGAAGCGCCGGAGCGACAGGAAGTCGTTCGAGGTCGTCGTGCCGACGAATTTCAGCGTCATCGCGGCGGGGCCGGTGCGGAGCGACTCGCGCCGCGCCCACAGCGCGTGCAGGATGAGGTCGCAGAGCTCGTCGTCCTCGCTCATGATCTCGCGGAGTGCCGCACGCGAGAGGCGGTGCACGCGGCCGGCTTTCGTCACCCGGGCCGACAGGAACGCGCTCTGACCGTTCAGGATGCCGAGCTCGCCGGCGAACCGCCCGGGACCGACCGTCGTGATGACCGCTTCGCCGATCCAGCGGAGCGCGTCGCGGACGATCTCGACCTCTCCCGACTCGACGAAGATCAGGTCGTAGCCCGCCTCGCCGGTGCGGAAGACGTAGTCGCCGACCTCGACGTCCTGCGGGACGGCGGCCGACACCAGTCGGCGCCAATGCACGTCGGAGAGGTCGGGCGACATCATCGCGTCCATGATCATGGGAGCGTTTTCTTGCGCCATGGCGCCCAACCTATCGACCCGCGGGCGAGACCGGTGCGTCGGATTCCGATTGCAGTGCCCGGATGAGCGACTGCGCGTCGTACGGGCCGGTGTGACGGCGGCCGTTGACGAAGAAGGTCGGCACCGAATGGATGTTCATCGCCTCGGCGTCGAACATGTCGTCGCGGACGCGACTCGCCACGTCGGGCGCGGTGAGATCGCGCTCGAACCTCGGCACGTCGAGTCCGAGACGCGCGGCCAGACGCACGATGTCGGACGGCAGCTGGTTGTCCTGGTCGGCGAACAGCCCCCGCTCGAACTCGAAGAACTTGCCTTGCTTCGCCGCCGCCTCCGATGCCTCCGCCCCGGCGAGGGCGTTGGGGTGCTGCACAGTGAGGGGGGCGTGCCGCCACACGTAGCGGAGGTTCGGTCCGAGCTCGTCCATCACTTCTTGGATCGACCCGGACGCCTTCAGGCAGAACCCGCACTGGAAGTCGCCGTACTCGACGATCTCGAAGGGAGCGTCGGCGGACCCGAAGATGTGGTCCCGGCGCGGGTCGACGGGACGCACGAGCGTCTGTCCGACCTCCTCCTCGGGGCTCCGGGCGTCAGCGATCCGGAACAGGAGCGCGCCGAGGCCCAGGGCGATGACGGATGCCGCGAGCACCCCCACCCGCGCCTGGTTCTGCGCGTCGGGGTCCTCGATCGCCAGGTCGATGATGAAGAGCGAGATGGTGAAGCCGATGCCGGCGAGGGCCGCGCCACCGCCGATGCGGTCGAGGGAGAGTCCCGGACCGAAGTCGCCGATCTTGAGGGCTTTGAGGACGGCGGTCGACCCCCAGATGCCCGCGAGCTTTCCGACGACGAGACCGACCACGACGCCCCACGTGAGAGGGGAGGTCGCGGCGGCGGCCAGGATGTCGGGGCTGAGCGAGACGCCCGCGTTCGCGAGGGCGAACAGCGGCAGGATGACGTAGGCGACGTACGGCGCGTACGCGGTCTGCAGGCGTTCGTTGATCGAGATCGACTCGCGCAGGCTGTTCGCCGCGGCCCGGGCGTACTCGGTGCTCGGCGACTGCCGGAACGTGCGCGCGAGCTCGAGCGCATGCTCGACGTCGCGGCGGTCGGGCCGGTAGACCGGCACGAGCAGCGCGATCGCGACGCCGGCCAGGGTGGGGTGCACGCCCGAGGCCAGGAATGCGAGCCACACGATGACGGCCAGGGTGGCATAGATCGGTCCGCGTCCGCCGCGCAGGTAGCGGACGAGGTAGATGCCGACGAGGCCGACCGCGGCGATCAGGAGCGGCATCGGTGTGAACGTCTCGGTGTAGACGAGGGCGATGATGCTGAGCGCCCCGATGTCGTCCACGACGGCGAGGGCGAGGAGGAACACCCGCAGGCGTCCCGACCCGCGCGGCCCGATGAGCGCAAGGGCGCCCACGAGGAAGGCCGTGTCGGTCGAGATGACGACACCCCAGGCATCCGCGTTCCCGCTCGGACCGGCGATGAGGACGAACAGGAGGGCGGGCAGGGCGAGTCCGGCGACGGCGGCGATCACGGGGACGACGGCGCGCGACCAGCTGGTCAGCTCGCCGATCGCGAACTCCCGCCTCACCTCGAGCCCGACGGTGAAGAAGAAGATCGCCATCAGCGCGTCGTTGACGAGCGCGTGCAGCGTGAAGTCGAGGTGGATGTCGCCCAGCCCGATCATCAGGTGGGTGTCCCAGAATCCGGCGTAGGTCTCGGAGGAGATGTTCGCCCACACGACGGCGGCGACGGTCGCGAGCAGCAGCAGGAGCGCGCCCATCCGGGTGCGGCCCATCCTGCCCACGTGGTCCGCGATCGAGGCGAGTTTCTGCGGCATGCATCCTCCGGGAGGGGTCGAGTCGGAAGTCAGTCTCCACCCACCGGCGGGGTTCTGTCAGCCGGTCCGCGTGGCGATCTCGTGACAGACGACGGCGGCTGCCGCCGACCACGCCTGCGGCCGACAGGCTGCGGGGTAGGGAGCCGGCACGGTGACGTCGCTCGCGGCGTCACCGGCGTGGAGTTCCGGCATGCGGTAGGCGAACGCCTCGGCGGCGGCGAGCATTCCGTCGACCAGCACGCGTGCCTGGTCGGTGAGGCCCGCCCGCGCCATGCCCCGCGCGACGATCGCCGTGTCATGCGCCCAGACGCTGCCGCCGTGATAGCTGAGCGGCCAGTAGCCCCCGGCATCCATCGACATCGTGCGGAGGCCGAAGCCGGACGCCATGGACGGGCCGACGAGCAGATCGGCGACGTCGCGTTCCTCGTCGGGGTCGAGGATGCCGGTGCCCAGCAGGTGACCCGCGTTCGAGGTCAGGGTGTCGACCGCCCGACCGTCGCGGTCGAGGGCGATCGCCGGGTACCGGCCCTCCGGCGTCTCGACCCAGAAGCGCTCGCGGAAGCGCGTGCGGAGGTCCGCCGCCCACGACCGCAGCCGCTCGGCGCCGCCCTCTTCGAGAGCGTCCAGGAGATCCGCGGCGCGGACCGCGGCCTCGTAGGCGTAGCCCTGCACCTCCGAGAGTGCGATGGGGCCGTCCGCGAGCGACCCGTCGCGCCACTGGATCGAGTCGCCCGAGTCCTTCCACCCTTGATTCGACAGGCCGTGGCCGGTCTCGTCGACGTAATCGAGGAAGCCGTCCGCGTTCGCCGACGCGATCACCCAGTCGAGCGCATCGTGCATCGTCGGCAGGAGATCGCGCACCTCGGCCTCCGGCATCCCGGCCTCGTGCGCCTCGGCGAGCAACGTGATCCACAGCGGGGTCGCGTCGACCGTGCCGTAGTAGAGCGGCGGCAGCGAGATGCCCTCGCCCGGCATCGTGAGCGTGCCGGCGCGCAGCTCGTGGACGATCTTGCCCGGCTCCTCCGCGGTCGCCGGGTCGGCGGTGGAACCCTGCAGCCGTCCGAGCACGCGCAGAGTGGATGCCGCCATCCCCGGGTCGACGGAGAGGAACAGGCGTGCCGCCCACAGCGAATCGCGCCCGAACAGGGTGAAGAACCACGGTGCGCCGGCGGCGAAGAACTCGTCGGCGTTGCCGGGCAGAGTCAGGCGCAGGGCGTCCAGGTCGTCGAGCGCCTGTCGGAGCCAGCGGAACAGCCGCGGATCGACGCCGTCGACGGGCTCGAGCGCCCAGTCGACCTGTCGCGTCGTGCCCCGGACGACGAGCGACGGGTCGTCGAGGTCCACGAGCCAGGACACCGTCGCGGTCGACCGCGACGGGCAGGTCACGCGCCACGTGAGGATGAGGTCGTCGCCGCCTGCGGTCACCTCGGCGCCCGGCGCCTGCAGGCGCATCGACGCGTCGCCCGAACTCACCTCCACGGCGTCGCCCGAGAAGGTCCGTTCGACCGGGGCTGCGCCGACGGTGCCGGATTTGACGTCCTGCATCGGCGTCGCGTCCGGAGTCACCGCGACCTCGAGCACGAGCTCCACCGCCTCCTCCAGATGCGAGACGAGGGTGAACTCCTCCCTCATCCGCCCGTCGGCGACGACGCGACGCCGCGTCAGTCGGATCTTCGGGTCCGGCGTGCGGTCGTCGAGGCGTCGCAGCAACGCCTCGAAGCGCGCATCGGATGCCGACGCCGCCGAGCGGGAGATCCACTCGGGCGCGTGGGGCGCGGCATCCGTCCCGTAGCGGACGCGGGTCGCACGGATGAAGCGCGTGTCGCCGTGGAAGACGCCGTCGATCGACGCGGTGTCGAGCGAATGGGGGCCGATCTCACCGTCCTCGCGGGACCACACCTGGGTGGGCGCGCGGAGGACGACGACGGCGTCGGACAGGAAGGGCTGGAGGCCTGCGGTCATCCCTTGACTGCTCCTTCTGAGGTGTTCATGATGCGCTTCTGGAAGATGAAGAAGACCACGGCGACGGGGATCGTCATGAGCGCCGCGGCGGCGAGCTTCAACGGATACTGCGTGCCCTGACTCAGCTGCCCGGACGACAGGCTCGCGACACCGCGCGTCAGGGTGAACAGGCCCGGGTCCTGAACAGAGACGATGAAGTGGGTCAGCTCGTTCCATGACCCCTGGAACGAGAGGATCACGATCGTGATCAGCGCGGGTCGCGCCATCGGCAGGACGACCGACCAGAACACCCGGAAGGTGCCCGCGCCGTCGATGCGTGCCTGCTCCTCGACCGAGGGAGGGATGGACTCGAAGAAGTTCTTCATGATGAACACGCCCGCCGCGTCGACGAGCAGCGGCAGGACCATACCGGCGTACGAGTCGTACATCCCGAGCTGGTTGAGCACGAGGAAGCGTGGGATCAGGAGCACCACCGACGGCACCGCCATGACGCCGACGACGAGCGCGAAGATCAGACCGCGCCCGCGGAATCGCAGGCGGGCGAGCGCGTACCCGGCGAGGGAGACGAAGAACACGCGTCCGAGCGTGACGAGGATCGTGACCACCGCCGAGTTGGCGAACCACAGCGGGAAGTCGCTGTTCAGGAACAGCCGCTCGTAGGCGGCCGTCGTGAAGGTCTGCGGGATCAACGAGATGGGGTTGGATGCCGCCTCCTGCTCGCTCTTGAAGGAGGTCGCCACCTGCACGAGGAACGGATAGATGTAGACGAGGGCCAGCAGGGCGAGGACCGCGTACAGCGCGATCTGTCCGAGGCGGGATGCCGGGGTGAGCCGGCCCCGCCGCCGCGGTGCACGGTCGATCGGCTCGTCGGTGAGCGTCTTCGTGCGAGCGAGGGTCCTGCTGTCGGTCATGACCGTGCCCCCTTCGGCGTGTAGGCGCGGATGCGGCGCTTCGAGACGGGGCGCTCCCGCAGGAGCCACCGCTGGAGCAGCGTGAACGCGATGATGATGAGGAACAGGATGAAGGCGATGGCCGCGCCGATGCCCCAGTCCTGATTGCTGAACGCCGACGTATACGACAGGTAGGCGGGGGTGATGGTGGTCTTGCCCGGTTGGCCCTTGGTGCCGGTGTAGATCTGGTCGAAGACCTGCCAGCAGCCGATCAGGCCGAGCGTGATGACCGTGAAGAGCGTCGGGCGCAGCTGGGGGAGCGTGATCCGCCAGAAGCGCTGCCAGGCGCTCGCGCCGTCCATCATGCCCGCCTCGGTCAGCTCGTAGCCGACGTTCTGCAGCGCAGCGATGAACAGGAGCATGAACGTGCCGCTCGTCGTGAACACCGCCATGATGATGAACGCGCTCATCGCGACGGAGGGTCCGGCGATCCAGTCCCAGCCAGAGAGGCCGAGGAACCCGGGCTGCGAGATCGCGGCGGGCGCGGCATCCACCCCGACCACGCCGAAGAGCAGGTGCACGATGCCGCGGGGGTCGTTGAACCAGTTCGGTCCCTTGCCGCCGGTGACCGCGGCGATGAGCGCGTTGACGGGGCCGGCGGCGCTGAAGAGGAAGATCCACAGCACGGTGATGGCGACCGAGCTCGTCACCGACGGGAAGTAGAAGGCGGTGCGGAAGAAGCCGCGCGCCTTCATCATCCGGCGGCTGACGAGCACCGCGAGGAACAGCGACAGCGCCGTCTGGAGAGGGACGACGAGGAAGACGTACCAGGCGTTGTTCCGCAGGGCTGTGCCGAAGTCGCGGCTGCGGAGCCCCTGCCCCGAGGTCAGCTCGCCGTAGTTGTCGAGCCCCACGAAATTGACGTTCGGCGAGAGAGGGCTGCCACGGCCGCCCCAGTCCGAGACGCTCACCCACAGCGCCATGAGGACGGGGAGGAAGAGGAACACCCCGAGGATCACGACGACGGGAGAGACGAACAGCCACCCGGCGACACCCTCGCCGCGACGCAGACCGCGTGAGCGGTGGTCTCGGCGAGGGGTCTTCTCGGGTGCCCGCTCTGTGATGACGGGCGAGGCCATGTCAGCCGACGATCGCCTCGAGGTTGGACTGGACGCTCTTCAAGATCGTGGCGGGGTCGCCGTCCTTGAGGGTCGCCAGCTGCGCGTTGAAGTCGGTGAAGACGTCGGACACACCGTCGTTGGTCGGCACGCCCTGGGCGTAGTCCGCACCCGAGAGGAACGCCTCGAGGTCGGGGTTGTCGGTCGTCCACTGCTCGGCGGCCGACTGCACCGACGGCATGGGGCCGAACGCCTTCGAGAAGGCGAGCTGCTGCTCGGCGGTCGTCAGGTATTCGACCAGGCTGAGGGCTGCCTCCTGGTTGGGGCTGTCAGCGGCCATACCCCAGCAGTTCGTGAACTGCAGCGTGCCCTTTCCGGCGGGGCCGGCGGGCAGTTCGACGACGAGCGGGTCGACGTCGGGGTAGTCGCCGAGGGCGCCGGTGATCCAGTTGCCCTCGATGGTCATCGCGCCCAGCTGCTTGCCGAGCGCCTCTCCGCCCCAGCCGGCACCCACGTCGGCGGCGTAGGCGAACGTGCCGTCGGCGAGGTGCTCCTTCACGTAGGCGAGGGCGTCGGCGTTCTCCTGGCTGTCGGCGACGGCCGTCGTGCCGTCCTCCGACACCAGGCGCCCGCCGGCTTCGGCCATGAAGGCGCCCACCCGCTGGTATTCGCCGCTGAAGACGAGACCGGTCGTGTTGCCCGAGGTCAGCTTCTTCGCCGCTGCGGCCAGCGAGTCCCAGTCGGTCGGGATGTCGGCCTCGGTGAGGCCCGCCTTGTCCCACAGGTTCTTGTTGATGATCAGCTGGAGCGTCGAGAAGTCCTTCGGCGCGCAGAAGAACTTGTCGTCGTAGGTGAAGTTCTGCACGAGCGACGGGTAGAAGTCGCCCTTGTTCTCGAGCTGGTCGCCGTAGGCGATGACCGAGCCGTTGTCGGCGTAGCCGGCGAGCAGTTCGGTCGCGAGGTAGAAGAGGTCCGGCGGGTTGCCGCCGGCGAAGCCCTGCGAGAGCTGCTGGGTCAAGTCGGTGGCGGCGATGACCTCGGCGTCGACGCCCGAGTCCTTCGACCACGCTGCGACGGCCTCCTTGACCGCGGCCGTCTCGGCGTCGCCCGACGAGCCGATCATGATCGTGAGGGCGTCGTCCGACGAGGTGAGGCCGCTACCGCCGTCGGTGCCGTTCGCCCCGCCCGAGGCCGCGGGGCCGTCGTCGAAGCCCGAGCCGCCGCATCCTGCGAGGGCGAGTGTGGCGGCGAGGCCGACCCCGCCGAGCGCCATGAGTCGTCTGCTGTGTCGCATGTCCGTATCTCCTTCGATCCCGGTGCTGCGATCGTTCCGACCGTGCTGATCTCGGTCGACTTTGAACGATCAAATTGTGGAATGATGCCCAAGGTAAGAGGGTGGTCCCATCACTGTCAAGGGGGCGGGGGCGTCGATGAGTGAGAA
This sequence comes from Microbacterium sp. MDV22-iso44, assembly GCF_058629135.1. Classification (NCBI taxonomy): domain Bacteria; kingdom Bacillati; phylum Actinomycetota; class Actinomycetes; order Micrococcales; family Microbacteriaceae; genus Microbacterium; species Microbacterium sp. MDV22-iso44. Next base: position 872,109 of record NZ_JBZVWS010000001.1, on the reverse strand, counting down.
GTCGATAACGATCGAGGACGTCGCTGTCGCTGCCGGCGTCTCGCGCCAGACGGTCAGCAACGTGCTGAACACGCCCGCCATCGTGAAGGCCGCGACCCGCGAGCGGGTGCAGGAGGCGATCTCCCGCCTCGGCTATTCGCCGCACGCCTCCGCGCGGCGGCTCCGTACGCAGCGGAGCGCGACCGTCGGCATCCACCTCGATCCGTATGCCGGAGGGATCTCGGGCGTCGTGCTCGACAGGTTCGTCCACGCCCTCACCGAGAGCGCCGGCGACCGGGGCCTGCGCGTGCTCGTGTACGCGGCATCCGATCAGGACGAAGAGATCCGGCGGATGTCGGACCTCGTCCACGCCGGCGACGTCGAGGCCGTCGTCGTCACGGGCACCCGGTACGACGACCGTCGACTCGCCTGGCTCACCGAGCGCGGCGTGCCCTTCGTCTCGTTCGGACGCCCGTGGGATGCGGCGTCGCCCGAGGAGTCCGCGCACCTGTGGGTCGACGTCGACGGCGCATCGGGCACGCGCGCCGCCACCGAGCACGCGCTCACCGTCGGCCCGCGGATCGCGTTTCTCGGCTGGCCCGCGGGCTCGCCCACGGGCGATGACCGCGAGCGCGGGTGGCGCGAGGCGATGACGGATGCCGGTGCCCGCCCCGACCTGCGCCTGTCGGCCGAGGAGCGGGTCGCCGATGCGCGCGAGCAGGTCCGCGAGCTGCTCGCGACGACCGAGGTCGACGCCGTCGTGTGCGCGAGCGACACCCTCGCCGTCGGAGCCCATGTCGCGGCCGTCGCCGCGCAGCGCGCGGACCTCTCGATCATCGGCTTCGACAACACCCCCGCGGCCGAGGCTCTGGGACTCGCGAGCGTCGAGCAGCTGCCCGAACTCGTCGCCGCCGGCGCCCTCGACCTGCTGATGGCGGGCGGGAGCCGCATCGAGCGGCGCGCGGCGGGGGCAGGCGAGGGGCACGTGCTCGTGCAACCGCGTCTCGTGGTCCGCTGAGGCGGTTCGGAGCCTGCCGGGTCCGCAACGCCGTGCGAGCCGCGGACATCCGGGCGACACGCCGTGGTTGGCGACGTCCCACCGGGCGCGTCGCCGGGGATCTCCGCCGTTCGACGCCGGGGGCGGTATCGGATCGGTGCCGCCGCCGGGAGCCGGAGTGGTGCTGGCGCACGCCCGGCTACCGGAGGCTCCGGGCGACAACCGCGGAGTTCTCGGTCGCTGCGGGCGGGAACCGGCCTCCTCGCGCCGCGAACGGCGGAATCTCCGAGGTTGGTGCCGGGCTGAGGGTGGCTACCGCCGGCCGATGCGGCGGGAGAGGTCGGCCGCCGCGTCCGTCGCGAGCGCGGCGAGGCGGTCCGGATCGGCGGGCGTGCCGTCGGGCCAGGTGATGGCGAGGGCGGCGGCGGGCCAGTCAGCGTGGTCGCGGACGGCGACACCGACGGAGCGGAATCCCAGCGTGACCTCGCCGTCCTCGGTCGCATAGCCGTCGGCTCGGGCCTGCCGGAGGAGTTCCCGCAGCTCGCCGGGCCGACCCGGTCCGCGGCCTGTGCGCTGGACGGAGAGGGATGCCGCGTCGGGGAACAATGCGCGGACCTGCTCACGGGGGAGGGCGGCGAGCATCGCGCGGCCCGTCGCGGTCAGGTGCGCGGGCAGGCGTACGCCGACGTCGGTGATGAGCGTCGGCCGTCGCGGCGCCCGCTCCTCGACGATGTACAGCACGTCGCGCCCGGTCATGACGGCGAGGTGCGCACTCTCGCCTGCGCGGTCGGCGAGCTGAGCGACGATGGGACGGCCGAGCCGGGCGAGGGGCTCCTGGCGGGCGTACCCGCCGGCGAGCTCGAACGCGGCGGTGCCGAGACCCCAGCGGCGGTCGCCGTCGAGGTGGACGACGAACCCGTGCGCCGCCATCGCCGCGAGCAGGTGGTAGACCGTCGAACGGGGCAGCTCGAGGTGCGTCGCGATCGTCTGCGCCGCGACGGGCCCGCGCTGATGCGCGAGGAAGCTCAGGATGCGGAGCGTCTGGTCCGCCGCGGGGACCTTCGGCTTGTCTGGGACCGGCGCCCGCAGCTTGTCTGGGATCACAGACAAAGGATGCCACGACCGCCTCCCGCGCACGGTCGCCGCGCGCTGGAATCGACTCATGCCCGTCCCTACCACCGTCACCCTCGGCGACGCCCCGCTCACCCCCGCGGAGGTCGTCGCCGTCGCCCGCCACGACGCGCACGTCGTCGTCTCGGACGCGGCGCTCGCCCGCACCGCCGAGACCCGCGCGCTCATCGAGCGGCTCGCCGACGACCCGCAGCCGCACTACGGCATCTCGACCGGGTTCGGCGCCCTCGCGACGACGTTCATCGCGCCCGACCGGCGCCGCCAGCTGCAGGCGAGCCTCATCCGCTCTCATGCGGCGGGCACGGGGCCGGAGGTCGAGCGCGAGGTGGTCCGGGCGCTCCATCTGCTGCGCCTGCAGACCCTGGCGACGGGTCGCACCGGCGTCCGCCCGGTGGTCGTCGAGACGTACGCCGCGATGCTGAATGCAGGGATCACCCCGATCGTGCACGAATACGGCTCGCTCGGCTGCTCCGGCGACCTCGCCCCGCTCTCGCACATCGCGCTCGCCGCTCTCGGCGAGGGTCCGGTCCGCACGGCGGACGGCGCGCGGATGGATGCCGCGGACGCCTTGGCGGCCAGCGGCATCCATCCCCTCGTCCTCGAGGAGAAGGAGGGTCTCGCCCTCATCAACGGAACCGACGGCATGCTCGGGATGCTGTCGCTCGCCCTCGCCGACCTCGACACCCTCCTGGCGACCGCCGACCTGGCCGCCGCCCTGTCTGTCGAGAGTCAGCTCGGGACCGATGCCGTCTTCGCCGCCGACCTCATGGCTCTGCGTCCCCAGTCCGGGCAGGCGGTCTCGGCCGCGAACCTGCGCCACGCGCTCGCCGACTCGCCGATCGTCGCGAGTCACCGCGATCCGGCTGTCTGCACCCGCGTGCAGGACGCCTACTCGCTCCGGTGTTCGCCGCAGGTGCACGGTGCCGCGCGCGACACCCTCGACCACGCCCGGATGGTCGCCGAGCGTGAGCTGGCCTCGGCGGTCGACAACCCCGTCGTCACGCCCGACGGTCGCGTCGAGTCGAACGGCAACTTTCACGGCGCGCCGGTCGCGTACGTCCTCGACTTCCTCGCGATCGCCGTCGCAGACGTCGCCTCGATCTCGGAGCGCCGCACCGACCGGGCGCTCGACCGTACGCGCAGCAACGGGCTGCCGCCGTTCCTCGCCGACGAGGTCGGCGTCGACAGCGGCCTCATGATCGCCCAGTACGCCGCGGCGGGGGTCGTCTCGGAGCTCAAGCGTCTCGCGGTGCCGGCATCCGTCGACTCGATCCCGTCGTCGGCGATGCAGGAGGACCACGTCTCGATGGGGTGGGCTGCCGCCCGCAAGCTGCGCCGCGCGATCGACGGCCTCGCCCGCGTGCTCGCCATCGAGGTGGTGACCGGATGCCGCGCCCTCGACTTGCGCGCCCCGCTGCAGCCCGCGCCGGTCACCGGCTCGGTCCGCGATCTCGTCCGCACGGTCGTCGAGGGACCCGGGCCCGACCGGTTCGTCGCGCCGGATCTCGAGGCCGCGACGCAGCTCGTCGTCACGGGCGAGGTCGCCCGCACCGCGTTCGGACCGGCCGGCGAGCGGACATCCGCCGCCGCGAGGACGAATGCCCCCGGATCCGTCCGCTCGAGCGCAGATCTCCGCTCGGGCGCCGCACCGTTCGAAGGAGAACAGGCATGACCGACACGACCACCCGCAGCGTCCGCGCGGACCGGGGCAACACGCGAACCGCGAAGAGCTGGGGCGCCGAAGCGGCGAAGCGGATGCTGATGAACAACCTCGACCCCGAGGTCGCCGAGCACCCCGAGGACCTCGTCGTCTACGGCGGCACGGGCAAGGCGGCACGCTCGTGGGAGGCGTACGACGCGATCGTCCGCACCCTCGACGAGCTCGAGCCCGACGAGACCCTGCTCGTGCAGTCCGGCAAGCCGGTCGGCGTCTTCCGGACGCACGAGTGGGCGCCGCGCGTGCTCATCGCGAACTCGAACCTCGTCGGGGACTGGGCGACGTGGCCCGAGTTCCGCCGCCTCGAGCACCTCGGCCTCACGATGTACGGCCAGATGACGGCCGGCTCGTGGATCTACATCGGCACGCAGGGCATCCTGCAGGGGACGTACGAGACGTTCGCGGCCGTCGCCCGCTCGCTCGGCCGGGACTCGCTCGCGGGCACGCTCACCCTGACGGGCGGCGCCGGCGGCATGGGCGGCGCGCAGCCGCTCGCCGTCACGATGAACGGGGGAGCCGTGCTCGTCGTCGACGTCGACGAGTCGCGCCTGCGCCGCCGGGTCGAGCACGGCTACCTCGACGAGCAGACCGCCGACCTCGACGCCGCGATCGAACGTGCCCTGGCCGCGAAGGACGCCGGCGAGGCGCGCTCGATCGGTGTCGTGGGGAACGCGGCCGACGTCTTCCCCGAGCTGCTGCGCCGCGGCATCCCGATCGACATCGTCACCGACCAGACGAGCGCGCACGACCCGCTCGCCTACCTGCCGTCGGGCGTCGCGTTCGAGGACTGGAAGGTCGAGGCGTCGGCCGACCCGGACGGCTTCACCGAGCGGTCCCGCGCTTCGATGGCGCGGCACGTCGAGGCGATGGTCGGATTCCAGGATGCCGGGGCCGCGGTCTTCGACTACGGCAACTCGATCCGCCGCGAGGCCGAGCTCGGCGGCTACGATCGTGCGTTCGCCTTCCCGGGGTTCGTGCCCGCCTACATCCGGCCGCTGTTCGCGGAGGGTAAGGGGCCGTTCCGGTGGGTCGCGCTCTCGGGCGATCCGGAGGACATCGCGAAGACCGACCGCGCCGTCGCGGAGCTCTTCCCCGAGGATGCCGCCCTGCACCGTTGGCTCGAGAAGGCGGCCGAGAAGGTGCAGGTCGAGGGGCTGCCGGCGCGCATCTGCTGGCTCGGGTACAAGGAGCGCCACCTCGCGGGGCTGAAGTTCAACGAGATGGTCGCGTCGGGTGAACTGTCCGGTCCGATCGTCATCGGGCGCGACCACCTCGACGCCGGCTCGGTTGCCAGCCCCTACCGCGAGACCGAGGCGATGGCCGACGGGTCCGACGCGATCGCCGACTGGCCGCTCCTGAACGCGCTCCTGAACACGGCGTCGGGTGCCGCGTGGGTGTCGATCCACCACGGGGGCGGCGTCGGCATCGGGCGTTCGATCCACGCCGGCCAGGTCACCGTCGCCGACGGCACCCCGCTGGCCGCCGAGAAGCTCGCCCGCGTCCTGGTCAACGACCCGGGAACCGGGGTCATGCGCCACGTCGACGCCGGCTACGACCGGGCGAAGGAGGTCGCTCGCGAGCGCGGCCTGAACATCCCGATGCTGGACGCGTGACGTGGCGACCCTTCTCACCGGCATCTCCGAACTGACGACGAACGCGGATGCCGCGGCCCCGACCGCGACGATCGCCGACGCCGCCCTCCTCGTCGACGAGGGTCGCGTCGCGTGGTCGGGTGCGGCCGCCGACGCCGAGACAGCAATCACAGGCCGGGACAGCGGTCTTTCGCCGCTGTCTCGGGCCGCCCCTGCTGTCTCGCGGTCGGAAGTCGAGGTCACGCGCGTCGATCTCGGCGGTCGCGCCGTGATCCCGGGATTCGTCGACAGCCACACGCACCTCGTGTTCGCCGGCGACCGGGCCGACGAGTTCGAGGCACGGATGACGGGCACCCCGTATGCCGCGGGCGGCATCCGGCGGACCGTGGCGGCGACGCGGGCGGCGACCGATGACGAGCTGCGTGCTCGGCTGGCGGACCTCGTCGCCGAACTGCACGCGCAGGGCACGACCACGTTCGAGGTGAAGACCGGCTACGCACTGACGGTCGACGGCGAGGAGCGTCTCGCCCGGCTGGCTGCGGAGGTCACCGATGAGGTCACGTACCTCGGTGCGCATGTCATCCCCGAGGGGGCCGAGCGCGAGGCGTACGTCGACCTCGTCTGCGGCGAGATGCTCGCCGCCGTCCGGCCGCACGTGCGCTGGGTCGACGTGTTCTGCGAGCGCGGTGCGTTCACCGACGCCGAGAGCGAGCGGATCCTCCGTGCCGGCGCGGAGGCGCGGCTCGGCGTCCGCGTGCACGGCAATCAGCTGGGCGAGGGACCGGGTGTGCAACTGGCGGTGCGGCTGGGCGCGGCATCCGTCGATCACTGCACCCATCTGACGGATGCCGACATCGCGGCGCTCGCGGGGTCGGACACCGTCGCGACTCTCCTGCCGGGTGTGGAGTTCTCGACGCGGCAGCCGTATCCCGATGCACGGCGGCTGATCGACGCCGGTGTGACCGTCGCGCTCGCGAGCGACTGCAACCCCGGGTCGAGCTTCACGAGCTCGATGCCGCTCATGATAGCCCTCGCCGTGCGCGAGATGGGAATGACCGTCGGCGAGGCGGTGTGGGCGGCGACCGCCGGGGGAGCGCGTGCCCTCCGCCGCGACGACGTCGGACACCTCGGCCCGGGTGCGCGCGCCGATCTGGTCGTGCTCGACGCGCCGAGCAGACGGCACCTGGCCTATCGCCCCGGCGTACCGCTCGTGCACCGCGTCTACCGCGGCGGCGAGGAGATCAGTCCGCGCTGACGTCCCGCGGGGTGTCGATGTTCCAGCGCGCCGGCGGGGTCGCCGTCGCGACGTCCCAGTCGCCGGTGTCCCACACGAACGTCGCGACGGCGCACGTCGGCATGGCACCGATGCCCCCGTCCGAGAGCTGCTCGGCGAGCACCGTCATGCCGGGGTCGTGCGCGACGACCACGACGTCGGTGACGCCGCTCGCGGCCGCGGCGGCGAGCAGCTTTGCGCCGGGCGCGCCGTAGAGCCCCTCGTCGGTCTCGACAGGGACTCCGAGCGCGTCGGCGAAGACCTGAGCGGTCGTGCGGGCGCGGACCGCCGTCGACGACAGGATGCGCGCGGGCCGCACACCCGTCGCCGCAAGCCGACGTGCCATGATCGGCGCATCCCGCCGACCGCGGTCGTTGAGCGGGCGCTCGTGGTCGTCCTGACCGGTGCCCCAGTCGCTCTTGGCGTGACGGATGAGGATGAGGGTGATCATGCGAGTGCCCTTCCGGCGAGCAGTTCGAGGACGCAGAGCGCGGCGAGTCTGACGGTGCGGCCGTCCGAGGCATCCGCTGTCGCGTCGACCTCGACGACGTCGGCGCTCACGATGCGCCGGTCGCCGGTCGCCGCGCGGACGAGGGCGCGGAGCTCCCACGCCTCGAGTCCGCCGGGGACGGATGCCGGGCACCCCGGCGCGACGGAGCGGTCGCAGACGTCGACGTCGATGTCGAGGTGCACGTCGCCTCCGGCCCCGGCAACGGCCAGAGCCTGGATCATGACGTCCTCGGCGCCGCGGCGGCGCACCTCGTCGACGGTGATGACGGTGATACCGAGGTCGGCGGCGCGAGTCGCGTAGGCGACCGAATTGGCGAAGTCGGCGATCCCGATCTGCACGATGCGACGGGGGTCGAGTCCGTCCTCGACGAGACGGCGCACGGGGGATCCGTTCGAGACGCCGTCGCGGAGGTCGAAGTGCGCGTCGAGGGTGATGAGGCCCGTGACGCCCGCGCCCTGCGCGGTCGCGTAGGTCACCGAGTTGTCGCCGCCAAGCGCGATCACGAGGTCGGCGTCGGCCTGCAGTGCGCGGACGCGCTCGCGCACACGATCCTCGCCCTCGGGACCGTCCGGATCGTCGACGTCGCCGGCATCCGCGATCCGGAGCGCGTCGTTCAGGTCGACCGGGGGAGGCCCGAGCAGCGTCGGGCTGAACCGTCGGAGCGCTTCGCGGACGGCGGCCGGCGTCGCGTGCGCCCCGGTGGGCGACAGCGAGGTGCGGAAAGCCGGCAGGCCGAGGATCGCGGCATCCACTCGTCCGTCCGGCGCGGGCCAATCCCCGGCGCGCGGCCAGAGCGGGTCTGCGGAGAGGGGGGAGTCTGCGGAGAGCGCCATGTCAGGGGAGCAGCAGGTGGGCGACGGTGAAGATCACGAGGCCCGCGAGGGCACCCACGATCGTGCCGTTCAGGCGGATGTACTGCAGGTCGCGGCCGACTTGCAGCTCGATCTTCTGGCTCGTCTCGTCTGAGTCCCAGCGCTCCACCGTGTCGGTGATGATCGACGCGATGTCGTGGCGGTAACGGTCGACGAGGAAGACGGCGGCATCCGCGATGCGCTTGTCGACGCGCTCCTGCAACGCGGTGTCCGTCGCGAGACGGTCGCCCAGGTCGCCGAGGGCGGCGGTGACGCGGCGGCGGAGAGGGCTCTCCTCGTCGGCGAGCGAGCGCAGCAGACCCGCCTTCGCGGTGTTCCAGGCGTCGGCGGCGAGAGCGCGCACGCGCGGGCTGTCGAACACGGCGCTCTTCGCACCCTCGAGACGGCCGATCGTCTCGGGGTCGTGCTGCAGGTTGTCGGCGAGGCGTTCGAGGTACTGGTCGAGGGCCTTTCGCGCCGGGTGCTCCGGGTCGCGCTGCACGGCCGCGACGAACTTCGTGGCCTCGTGGTAGACCGTGTCGTCGACGAGGCGCATCGCGACCGACGGCACCCACGACGGCAGACGGCGAGAGACGAGCCCGTCGAAGGCTTCGCGGTTCGCGTCGAGCCACCGGGCGATGCTGTCGACGCCCAGGTCGACCGCGCCGCGGTGGGCGTCGGCATCCACCACCCGTGACAGCCACGTGCCGAGCGAAGGACCCCACGAGGGCGAGAGGAGGTGCTCGTGAGCGAGATCGCTGATGAGGTCCTGCACCTCGTCGTCGCTGAGGGCGGTGAGGATGCCGGAGGCCATCGTCGACGCCTCGGCCGCCACCGTCTTCGCATGAGCCGGGTCCTGCAGCCAGGCGCCCGCGGTGCGGGCGATGTTCGTGGACTCGAGCTTCTGACGGACGACGCCGCCCTCGAGGAAGTTGGTCTCGACGAATTCGCCGAGGGTGCGACCGATCTCGTCCTTGCGCTTCGGGATGATCGCGGTGTGGGGGATCGGGATGCCGAGGGGGTGTCGGAAGAGCGCCGTCACGGCGAACCAGTCCGCCAGAGCGCCGACCATGCCGCCTTCGGCCGCCGCGCGCACGTAGCCCCAGCCCGAGAGGTCCTTCTCGAGGATGAAGGCGATGACGAAGACGATCGCCATGAACAGCAGGGCGCCGAGGGCCACCGCCTTCATGGTGCGGAGCCCGCGGTACCGCTGCTGGTCAGCGGCGCTCAGCGAGTCGTACGGGATGCGGGCCATTCGGCCATCCTGCCACGGAGGCCCTCAGCGACCCGGGCGACTCACGGTTCGATCGGCCCCAGCCAGGCGTTCGCGAGGGCGCTGTGCACCGACTCGGGGTCGGAGGGGTGGAACACGCCGGCGAGCACGTCGCGGTAGAGCCTGCTCAGCTCGTTGCGGGTGAAGAAGGAGGACCCGCCCGCGACGAGCATCGCCTCATCGACGACCTGCTTCGCCGTCGTCGCGGCGCGGTGCTTGATCGCGGACAGCTTCGGGAACCACATCGCGCCGTGGTCGGCGAGGTGGTCGAGGTCGGCGGCGAGGGACTCGACCTGCACCGGGAGGGCGTCGTAGGCGAGCGCCATGTCGGCGACGCGCCACCGGATGTCGGGGTCCTGGCTGTAGGTGCGGCCCGTCTTCTTCGAGGTGCGCGTGCGTGCCGTCTGGACGGCCAGGTCGAGGGCGCGGCGGGCGATGCCCGTGTAGACGGAGGCCAGCAGGATCTCGAAGGCGCTGAAGATCCCGAAGACCAGTGGATCGGGACTCGGACCGACCGGCAGCCGGCGGACGATCCGGTCCGCGGGGGCGACGGCGCCGTGCAGTTCGGTCGTCCGGGATTGGGTACCCCGCATCCCGAGGGTGTCCCAGTCGTCGCGGGTCACGACCGCGTCGCTCCGGGGGACGAACGCGAACACGAGTCGCGGGTCCTCGGGGTCGGACGTGTCGAGGCCGTGGAGCCCCAGGTGCGTCCACACGGGCGCGAGCGACGTGAAGATCTTGGTGCCCGTGAAGGCGTACGAGCCGTCGGGGCGGGGCGCGGCATCCGTGTCACTGCCGAACAGGACGAGGTCGTTCCCGGCCTCGCTGATGCCGAACGCGAAGACCTCTCCCGCCGCGGCGCCCTCTTGCACGAAGCGGAGGGCGTCGTCGCCGCGGTTTGCCATGACCTTCGCGACGCCGGTCCAGACGAGGTGCATGTTGATCGCCAGCGCCGTCGCCGGAGCGGCGCCGGCGAGGCGCTGCTGCAGGACGGATGCCTCTCGGAGCCCGAGCCCCGCCCCGCCGAGCTCGGTCGGCACGAGGATCGCGAGATAGCCCGCGTCGCGGAGCTCGGCGAGGTCCTCGTCGGGGAAGCGGTTCTCGGCATCGACGGCGGCCGCGCGGGAGCGGATGCGCTCGAGCAGATCGTCGGGCAGATGCGCGGCGGGATCGAACGTCATGACGGCAGCCCCCATGTCCGGACCGCGTCGAGCAGGGCCCCGGCCGCGGCATCCGGAGCGTCGCGGTGCGGCGAATGCCCCGTGCCGGGTACGACGGACATCGACACCCGGGGATTCTGCAGCACCTCGGCGGCGAGGTCGCCCGTGAAGATCGAGTAGACCGCCGGGTCTCCCGCGATGACGTGGGTGGGGACGGAGAGGCGGGATGCCGCCTCCCGCACGTCCCACGGCGTGTTCTGCAGCCCCGTCTGCTCGACGGCGAAGCGGCTCGCCTGCTGCGCGGCGACCGCCTTCAACTCGATGTCGAGCTCGAGCCACTCGGGGTGCGCGGCCCGGACGGCGTCGACCGAGGTGTCGGCGAACGCCTGCTCCTGGCTCGCGCGGACGGCGTCGCGATCGGCGTCGGCGAGGTGAATCGCGGGATCGACGAGGACGAGGTGACGTGTCCAGGTGGGGGAGGATGCGACGGCCACCGTCGCGGCCGCGCCGCCGAGCGAGTGGCCGAGGACGAGGTCCCACGGAGCGTCTTCGCCGGGCTGCGTGTGGACGAGGTCGATCGCGTACGCGGCGATCGTGTAGTCCAGGCCGCGTGGGGCGGTGCCGTGGCCGCGCAGGTCGACCGCGTCGACACGCCAGCCGGCGTCGGCGAGGGCGACGGCGTAGCGCCACATGAGCGCTCCGCTCGAACCGACGCCGTGGACGAGGAGTGCCCGGCGGTCGCTGCGAGGATTGCCCCAGCTCAGCCGGGGGAGAGTGACGGGTGACGGCATGCTCTCAGCCTAGGACGGGCCCCACCCGTCAGCGCCGGGCCAGGATGGGGGGATGATCTCCACCGACCTGGCACGCGAGCTGCGCGCGAGCGGCCTGATCTGGCGCCCGCGTTCCGGCGACCGGTTCCAGCTCGACGAACCCGAGTTCGAGGCCGACGTCTACACCGTCAGCGACATGACCGTCGAGGCTCGCAGCTACCCCACCGGCGATCTGCTCGCCTTCAACGGGACGACCGAGTGGGCGCTCGATTCGGTCGCCCTCGAGGACGCCCTGTGGCTGCCGTCCGAGGCGCAGCTGCGCGAGATGCTCCGCGGCACGTTCCGTTCGCTCCGTCGCCTTCCTGACATCCACGAGGTCGAGATCGAAGTGGATGCCGCCCCCCACCTCTTCCGGCACCCGCAACCCGCCGACGCGTACGCGCAGGCCGTCCTGTTCCTGCTCCGCCGCGCCGCGTGACGCGCTCGCTCAGGTGATGAGCGGGACGGGCTCGGTGTCGGGGATCGGACTCGCGTCGCGGCCGCGCAGGTCGGGGAACCCGCGGACGAACACGGCGGCGACGAGCGCGCCGGCGACGGCGAACCCGGATGCCGCGATGAACGCGCCGACCGAGCCGACGCCGTCGATGAGGAAGCCGGCGACCGCGGAACCGGCGGCGGCGCCGATGAGCTGACCGGTGCCGATCCACCCGTAGGCCTCCGCCGTCTCACTGAAGCGCACGCTCGCGCTCGTGATGGCGAACATGACGGCGAGGGCCGGGGCGATACCGAGGCCGGCGACGAAGAGCGAGGCGCCCATCCACCAGGCGTTGAGGCTGATCATGACGAGCGAGACGCCGACGGCGACGATCGCGAGGCGGCGGGCCATCGCCCAGCGTCCGATCGGGATGTGGCCGAAGCCCAGGCCGCCGGCGAGGCTCCCGACCGCGAAGACGGCCAGGACGATCCCCGCTTCGAGGCCCTCGTGTCCGAACGAGGCGACCACGCCGGCCTCGACGGCCGCGCACGCCCCGATGAGCAGGAAGCCGGTGACGGTCGAGAGCAGGACGACGGGCTTGCCGAGCACGCGCCCGAAACCACGACGGCTGCGGGGGATGCGGACGCGTCCGACTTCGGGGGAGGCGATGAACCACGCGCATCCGCCGATGAGGATGACGACGATCAAGAAGAGTGCCGGCACGGTGCCCGCCTGGGTCGCGACGATCGTGATCAGCACGGGAGCGAAGATCCAGATGATCTCCTGCAGGCTCGCATCGAGCGAGAAGAGCGGCGTCAGCTGACGGGACGTCACGATCTTGGGGTAGATCGTCCGGACGGCGGGCTGCACCGGGGGGTTGGCGATGCCGGCGAGGAAGCCGAAGACGATGAACCCCGGCATCCCGAACGGATTGACAGCGAGCGCGAGGACGGCGGCCGCGCAGACGGCCGCGGTCAGGGTGAGCACGCGGCGCATGCCCCAGATGCCCATCCACCGGCTGGTGACGGGGCCGGAGATCGCCTGGCCGATCGAGACGGCGGCGAGGACGATGCCCGCGTAGCCGTAGGACCCGGTCGACTGCTCGACGTGGAGGAGCACCGCGAGACTCGTCATCCCACTGGGGAACCGAGCCGTCAGCTGTGCCGCGATGATGCGCGCGACACCCGGTGCGCGCAGGAGCTCCGAGTATCCCGCCACCCCTCCAATCTACCGTCGGCGACCGACATCCCAGATGTGGGGGCGAGGTCTCGCGGCGACACGCCGACGACACGCCGGGGCGCCGGATTCGCTCCCGATCCGATGTCGGAGGCCCGCCGTATCGTCCGACCTGTGGACAACCTGCCGAGCCCCGCGGGGTTTCGGCCGGATTCCTGGCCTTTTCGTCTCCGCTCGGAGGTTCCCGAATTGGGGATGAATCGGTGGACAACCTGTGTTGTATCTGTGGAGAGATGCGGAAAAACTACACAGATGTAACTACTACCCCTTGTGGTGCTTCCGGGTGTCCGTACCCATATGTAGTATTGAGCTCCCGGCGGGCCCCAACCCCTCGGAACCAGGCGGACGGGTACCTCACACCCGTGACCTGCAGACAGATTTCACCGAATCACACGGACCCCGCACCGGCGGGATCCAGAGGCAAAGAGAGGGTCGACTGATGGCGATCACCGTGTACACGAAGCCGTCCTGCGTGCAGTGCAACGCGACGTACCGCGCGCTGGACTCCAAGGGCATCGACTACGAGGTCCTCGACCTCTCCGAGGACCCGGCGGCCCTCGAGCACGTCAAGTCGCTCGGGTACCTCCAGGCTCCGGTCGTCGTCACCGACGAGGACCACTGGTCGGGCTTCCGTCCCGACAAGATCGACGAGCTCGCGTCTCGCCTGGTCTGACCGATGAGCGCGGCCGTCATGACGAACGTGCCGCTGCTCGTCTACTTCTCGAGCGTGTCGGGTAACACCGCCCGTTTCATCGAGAAGCTCGGGATGCCGGCCCGCCGCATCCCGATCCACTCCTCCGACGGCCCGCTTCGTATCGACGAGCCGTACGTCCTGGTCACCCCCACCTACGGGGGAGGCCAGGGCAAGGGGGAGGAGAAGGGCGCGGTCCCCAAGCAGGTCATCCGCTTCCTCAACGACGAGGCCAATCGGAGCCTGCTGCGCGGAGTCATCTCCGCGGGTAACAGCAATTTCGGCGAGTCCTTCTGTCTCGCCGGAGAGATCATCAGCCGCAAGTGTCGTGTGCCGCACTTGTATCGCATCGAAGTATTCGGCACGCCTGAGGACGTCGACCGCGTGAGCGGCGGATTGGAAGACTGGTGGAAGCTGCAGTGACCGATATGGCCTTCAAGACGGAGGCTCGCTTCGAGGGCATGGACTACCACGCCCTGAACGCGATGCTGAACCTGTACGGCGAGGACGGGAAGATCCAGTTCGACGCCGACAAGCGTGCCGCGCGGGAGTACTTCCTGCAGCACGTCAACCAGAACACGGTGTTCTTCCACTCCCTCAAGGAGAAGCTCGACTACCTCGTCGAGAAGGAGTACTACGAGGGCGCCGTCATCGAGGCGTACCCGTTCGAGTTCATCCAGCAGATCCACGACCGTGCGTACGCGGCGAAGTTCCGCTTCGACACGTTCCTCGGCGCGTTCAAGTACTACACGAGCTACACGCTGAAGACCTTCGACGGCAAGCGCTACCTCGAGCGCTTCGAGGACCGCGTCGTCATGACCGCCCTGGCGCTCGCCGCGGGTGACCAGGACCTCGCGAACAAGCTCGTCGACGAGATCCTCTCGGGCCGCTTCCAGCCCGCCACCCCCACCTTCCTCAACGCCGGCAAGGCTCAGCGCGGCGAGCTCGTCTCATGCTTCCTCCTGCGCATCGAAGACAACATGGAGTCGATCGCCCGCGGCATCAACTCCGCCCTCCAGCTCTCCAAGCGCGGCGGCGGCGTCGCCCTGCTCCTCTCGAACATCCGCGAGGCGGGCGCCCCGATCAAGCAGATCGAGAACCAGTCGTCGGGCATCATCCCCGTCATGAAGCTGCTCGAAGACAGCTTCAGCTACGCGAACCAGCTCGGTGCGCGTCAGGGCGCCGGCGCCGTGTACCTCTCGGCCCACCACCCCGACATCATGAAGTTCCTCGACACCAAGCGCGAGAACGCGGACGAGAAGATCCGCATCAAGACGCTGTCGCTGGGTGTCGTCGTCCCCGACATCACGTTCGAGCTCGCGAAGAACGACGAGGACATGTACCTGTTCTCGCCGTACGACGTCGAGAAGGTCTACGGCGTGCCCTTCGGCGACATCTCCGTCACCGAGAAGTACCGCGAGATGGTCGACGACGCGCGCATCAAGAAGACGAAGATCAAGGCGCGCGAGTTCTTCCAGACCCTCGCCGAGATCCAGTTCGAGTCGGGCTACCCGTACATCATGTTCGAGGACACGGTGAACAAGGCCAACCCGATCAAGGGTCGGATCAACATGTCCAACCTGTGCTCGGAGATCCTCCAGGTCAACACGCCGACGACGTTCAACGAGGACCTCTCGTACGACCAGATCGGCAAGGACATCTCCTGCAACCTGGGCTCGATGAACATCGCCCTGGCGATGGACGGCCGCAACCTCGCCGGCACGGTCGAGACCAGCATCCGCGCCCTCAGCGCGGTCAGCGACCAGAGCCACATCCGCTCGGTCCGTTCCATCGAGGACGGCAACGACAAGTCGCACGCCATCGGCCTCGGCCAGATGAACCTGCACGGATACCTCGCCCGCGAGCACGTCCACTACGGCTCGGAGGAGGGTGTCGACTTCACGAACATCTACTTCTACACCGTGCTGTTCCACGCACTGCAGGCCTCGAACCGGATCGCCATCGAGCGCGGGACCGTCTTCGACGGCTTCTGGGACTCGACCTACGCCTCCGGTGAGTTCTTCGACAAGTACACCGAGCAGGAGTGGAAGCCGGCGACCGCCCGCGTCGAGGAGCTCTTCGAGGGCATCCACATCCCGACGCAGGAGGACTGGCTCGAGCTGAAGGCATCCGTCCAGAAGCACGGCATCTACAACCAGAACCTCCAGGCCGTCCCGCCGACCGGCTCGATCTCGTACATCAACAACTCGACGAGCTCGATCCACCCGATCGCGTCGAAGATCGAGATCCGCAAGGAAGGCAAGATCGGCCGCGTGTACTACCCGGCTCCGTTCATGACGAACGAGAACCTCGAGTACTACGAAGACGCGTACGAGATCGGCTACGAGAAGGTCATCGACACCTACGCCGCCGCCACCCAGCACGTCGACCAGGGCCTGTCGCTGACGCTGTTCTTCAAGGACACCGCCACCACCCGCGACATCAACCGGGCTCAGATCTACGCCTGGCGCAAGGGCATCAAGACGATCTACTACATTCGCCTCCGTCAGATGGCGCTCGAGGGCACCGACATGGCCGAGTGCGTCTCGTGCATGCTCTGATCCGGTCCGAGATTCGATAGAGGAAAAGACATGACCCCCGAACCCCTCAAGCTCCTCGGCTCGGTCCAGGCGATCAACTGGAACCGCATCCAGGACGACAAGGACCTCGAGGTGTGGAACCGCCTCGTCAACAACTTCTGGCTCCCCGAGAAGGTGCCGCTGTCGAACGACATCCAGTCGTGGGCGACGCTCACCCCCGAAGAGCGCCAGACGACGATGCGCGTGTTCACCGGCCTGACGCTCCTGGACACCATCCAGGGCACCGTCGGCGCCGTCTCGCTCATCCCCGATGCGATCACCCCGCACGAGGAGGCCGTCTACACGAACATCGCGTTCATGGAGTCGGTGCACGCGAAGAGCTACTCGTCGATCTTCTCGACGCTCGCCTCGACGCCTGAGATCGACGACGCGTTCCGCTGGTCCACCGAGAACGAGAACCTTCAGAAGAAGGCTCGCATCGTCATGGACTACTACCGCGGCGATGAGCCCCTGAAGCGCAAGGTCGCCTCGACGCTGCTCGAGTCGTTCCTCTTCTACTCGGGGTTCTACCTGCCGCTGTACTGGTCGTCGAAGGCCAAGCTGACGAACACGGCCGACATCATCCGCCTCATCATCCGTGACGAGGCCGTGCACGGCTACTACATCGGCTACAAGTTCCAGCGCGGACTCGAGACGCTCGGCCAGGCCGAGCGCGACGAGCTCAAGGACTACACGTTCTCGCTGCTCTACGAGCTCTACGACAACGAGGTGCACTACACGCAGGACCTCTACGACGGCATCGGTCAGACCGAGGACGTCAAGAAGTTCCTGCACTACAACGCGAACAAGGCGCTCATGAACCTCGGCTACGAGGCCATGTTCCCGGCCAGCGTCACCAACGTGAACCCGGCGATCCTGTCGGCGCTCTCGCCGAACGCGGACGAGAACCACGACTTCTTCAGCGGGTCGGGATCCTCGTACGTCATCGGCAAGGCCGTCGCCACCGAGGACGACGACTGGGACTTCTGAGCCTTCGACGAAGACCCCCGGCACTGCTCGTACGAGCGGATGCCGGGGGTCTTCGTTCGTGCACGCGCCCGGTGACGGATGCAAGGGGTTCCTCGCGACACGCCGGGAGCGGGGCAGCGTACGACGGGGTGTCGTCTCGGATCCCTTGCATCGACTCGCCGTCGCGGCGCTGGGGCCTGCACCGACGCTGAAAGACCCCCGACCCGTTCTCGCGAACGATCGCCGGGGGTCTTTCGCTGTCCCGGTCGACGGCGCACGCTGCCCGTTGCGTGCGGAGCGTTCCGGGATCCCGATGCCGGCTCGGAGCGAGCGCGGACGTCGGGGACGCACGGTGCTCGCTCATCCCCTCAGTGAGCTTCACGATCAACGCGAGATGCGGCCCCCAAGCCGCAGTGAGCACCTCGCCATCTCGTCCTTCGGAGCGGACGTCGGATCGGATCGGAGGCGAGTCGATCGTCCCGCGGCGTCGTCGCCTCTACGGTGGGGCATTGTGATCCCCACCCGCTCGCGCGCCGGCCTCTTCGGTCTGCCTGCGACGTTCTTCGGCTTCGTGGCGGCGTTCGCGTTCTCCGACATTGGCGACTCGTTCCGAGTCCTCGCCCTCGACCTCTGGTATTTCGAGCTCACGGCGGGTCGAGAGGGCGCCCGACTGACGCTTCTGCTCGCGACGGTACTCCCGGCCCTGTTCCTCGCTCCCGTTGCGGGCGCGGTGGCCGACCGGTTCGATCTGCGCACCGTCTTCATCGTCACCACCGCACTGCGCGGCATCCTGAGCTTCGGGCTGGCTGCCGCCGCTGCGGCCGGGGGACCCGGCATCCACTCGACGGTCCTGGTCGCGGCCGCCGCGATCGCCGGGGTCTTCTTCGCCTCGTCGGCGTTCGTCTTCGTCCCGCGGCTCGTGCAACGAGACATGCTTCCCCGAGCCAACGGCATCCTCGAATCGACGACGTGGGCGCTCGCGAGCGTCGGACCAGCCCTCGGCGCCGGTTCGTACGCCATGTGGGGGCCGGCGCCGTCGTTCGCCGTGGACGGCGTCTCCTTCCTCGTCACCGCAGCACTGTTCGCGCGCATCCTCCCGAAGACGACGGATGCCGAGTCGTCGACGCCCGCACGGCGGCGGGCCCGCATCCGGCTCGGCGTCGATGCGCTGGCGTCGACCGTCCGCGGCATCCCACCCGCCGCCCGTTACCTCGCCGGCCACCGCTTCGCGCTGGGACTGCTGCTCGCCTCGTACGGTGTGACGATCACTGCGGGGACGAACGCGTACGCGCTCATCTTCCTCGTGTCGGACGACCTACGGCTACCGAGCGAGGTCCTGGGTCTCGTCCTCTCGTGGAACGGCATCGTGGCGGTCATCGCAGCGCTGACGGTCGGGTTCGTCGTCCGGCGGTCGCGGATGCCGCTGGTCTTCGTGGTCTGCCTGGCACTGTTCGCCGTCGCCCAGGTCGTGATGGGGGCCGCGCCGAACGTGACGGTGCTCCTCGTCGGCGTCGCCCTGAGTGCCCTCGTCAACGCGCCGTACAACATCGCGGTCACGACCCTATTCCAGACGTCGATCGACGACCAGTTCCTCGGGCGGGTCGAGGGTCTCGACACGGCCGTCGAGAGCCTGCTGCGCATCGCGGTGCTGCTCGGCGCGGCCGCCGTGGTGACGCTCTGGGGAGCGCGCGCCGCCGTCATCGCCTCGGCCGGGGTCGCCATGATCCTCCTCGTGGCCGGCGTCCTGCTCATGGCGCGACGCCGAGCGGCCGCCACCGACGCCGGCCGCCGATGAGGCCGGGCGGCGCATTCCGCTTAGACTCGCGTGGTGACTCAGCTCGTCGACGCCCCGGGTGGGCCCCGTAACGCACCTCCCGCATCGTCGCCGGAAGCACCGCGCCACCGCGTCCGGGCGGACATCCAAGGCCTCCGCGCCATCGCGGTCGCCTCCGTCGTGGTCTACCACTTCTGGCCCTCCCTCCTCCCCGGTGGCTTCACCGGTGTCGACGTGTTCTTCGTCGTCTCGGGGTTCCTGATCACCGGGCAGATCCTGCGCGACGTCGACCGTCACCGCCCTCTTCGCTTCGCCGCCAGATTCTGGGCCGCCCGCGTCCGACGGATCATGCCGGCCGCACTCCTTGTGCTCGGATTCGTGCTGGTCGCCTCGTGGTTCATCGTTCCTGCCTCCCAGTGGCCCGAGATCGGTCGGCACGTCCTCGCGTCGGCGCTCTCGATCGAGAACTGGGTCCTCGCCGGTGACGCGGTCGACTACGGCGCAGAAGGCGCCGCGCCGAGCCCCGTCCAGCACTTCTGGTCCCTGTCGGTCGAGGAGCAGTTCTACCTCGTCTGGCCGGTGCTGCTCCTGCTCGCCACCCTGTTCGCGCGGCGCTTCGGCCCGATCGGCCGCCTGGGACGCCGGGGCGTCGTGGGAATCGTCATGGGCCTCGTCCTGGTGGCGAGCCTCTGCTTCTCGTTCATCTTCACGAATGTCGATCCCGGCGCCGCGTACTTCGTCACGCCGACCCGGATGTGGCAGCTCGCCGCCGGCGGTCTCGTCGCCCTGATCGCCGTGCGGGGCATCCGCTTCGCTCCGTGGGTCGGTGTCGCCCTGATCGGTGTCGGGTTCTTCGTTCTGAACGTGGACATGCCCTACCCGGGCATCGCCGCGATGATCCCGACGGTGGGTGCCTGCCTCGTGCTGCTCGGGGGGCGCGACGGGCGATTCTCGTTCGACCGCGCCGTGAGCGCCCGACCGATCCAGCACCTCGGCGACATCTCCTACTCGGTCTACCTGTGGCACTGGCCGCTGCTGATCATCGTCCCGATCGCGCTCGGTCACGAGCTGAGCATCCTCGAGGCCTTCGGCCTGCTCGCCATCATCCTCGTGGTGTCGGAAGCGAGTTACCGCTTCATCGAGCAGCCGTTCCGACGTGGATGGCTGCTGCGGACGTCTCCTCGAAGCCTCGCGCTCGGAACCGTCGCGGTCCTCATCATCGTCGCCGGCGCCGTCAGGTTCGACGCCAGCGGGCAGGCTCGGATCGAGGCCGCGGCCGCGGAGTTCGAGCAGACCATCGCCTCCGCCGACGAATGCTTCGGCGCCGCCGCGCTCGACAACACATGCGGGGATCCCTTCGCCCCGGTCGACGAGGCCGCAGCACTCGCCGGCAACAACGACCTGCCGATCGCCTCACGCAAGCCGCGCTGCTCTGACGACACCGGCCCGTTCAGCGAGGTCATCTGCCACTACGGCGATCCGAACGGAGCCCGCACGGTGCTGCTGTGGGGCAACTCCCACGCGTCGGCGTGGAGCGACGCGATCGACGCCGCGGGAAAGCGCCTCAAGTGGAACGTCATCGTGGCGTCGCGCTCCGGATGCCCGGCGACGCTGGGCACCCCGCCGCCGAACGAGCTTCGCAAGACGTCCGAGGAAGAACAGAAGGGCTGCGCCGAGCGCAACGAGTGGGTCGTCTCGACCCTCGCCCCGAAGGTCGACCTCGTCGTCATGTCCGACCTCCGCGCCGGCTACGCCGACGGTGCGCGCAGCGTCGACGGTTTCGTCGAGGCGATCACGCGCGTGCGGGAGGCCGGCGCCACGGTGGTCTGGCTCGGCGACGTCCCGCTGACCGACGGCATCACCACCCGGCGCGACGGCCCCGACTGCCTCGAACTCAACGGCCAGTGCTCCAACCCCGTCAGCAAGGCGCTCGTCGCCCGCAGCGTCACCGACGAGGTCGCCAAGCGCGTACCGGACCTCCTCACGATCGATCCGACGGACCGGTTCTGCGATGACGAGCGCTGCTACTCCGCCGTGGGCGGAGTGTCGGTGTACTTCGACGGGCTTCACCTGAGCGGGACGTACTCGCGCACCCTCGGCCCCTGGCTCGCCCGCGAACTGAAGGCCTGCGCACAGGGCGCATCCTCCTGCCCCGCGCTCTGACGCCCTCCAGGGCGTGAGCGCCTCAGCGCTCGACGCGGCCGCAGGAGGACACGGCGAGGATGTCGAGCGCCACCGGCGCATCGGCAGCGAGCTCGGTGATGTCGACGGACACGCCCGATCCCGCGCGGTTGAGGCGCACGGTGGCGAGATCGACGTCGATCCCGACGGGCTCGACGGCCCAGCCGTCGCCGAGTGCGGTGGGCAGGTCCGCGATGATGGATGCCGCGTCCGCGGCGCCCGGCAGCGTCACCTGCCCCTGGATCGTCGCGAAGGCGGTCCCGCGGGGGCCGTCGACCGTGGCCGAGCCCGTGCCGCAGGGCGTTGAGGTCGGGTCGCCCGACGCCGTGTACGTCGACCCCGTCGGCATCGCGGCCACGACCTCGGTCACCGCCTCCTCGGACTGCGCGCGCACCGCGTCGAAGGTGGGGCCCGCGGCGGGGGCGCATGCCGTGAGGCTGAGGGCCAAGGTTCCGACCAGCACCGTTGCTGCGACGGACCGGGCGGGCATCAGCCGCTGCTCTCGTCGGCGAGGGAGGTGAGGAGCAGTCGCACGTCCTTCAACACCGTCCCGTTCGCCGACCCGTCGCCGCTGAAGAGGCGGTTGTGAAGCGTGAGGCCCTCGGCGAGCATCGCGGTGACGGTGCCGGTCGGCTTCTCGGAGAATCCCGGGTCGACGATCGTGATGCCGGGGAACTCCTCGGGGCCGATGCCGTAGCCGATGTCGCCCATCTGGAATCCGGCGTAGTAGCGGTTGATGTCGTCCTTGGCCTGCGTGGCGTAATAAGCCGTTCCGGGCACCGTCGTGTACCCGTCTGTGGCGCCGACTCCCGCGGCGAGGAACCGGGCGGTGAATCGTGCCCCGGCCATCTCGGCGGCGCTTCCGACCTGGGACCCGGCGCTGTGCTCGTAGCTCAGCGTCGGAAGTCCGGGGAAAGCGGCGTCGATTCCCTTCACGATGCGAGCGTAGTCCGCCCCCGCCGCGGTGGCGATCGTGTTGTTCTGCGGGCCCGAGGCGAGATCGACCGAGATCTGCGGCATGGGTGCCGCGAGGACGGTGAAGGCGAGGATCGGCGCCGAAGGATCGGCGTGCTGGACCTGCCAGTTCGCGAAGGACGTGACGGGGTCGTCGTTCATGAACGTCGCGATCGACGCATTGGTCCCCGGCACGACGAAGAGGATGCCGGTGGCCGCCGCCGGATCCCCCGCCATCTCGACGATCGAGCCCCGGACCGGGTTGTACAAGTAGAGCTGGACGAGGCCGAGGGCGACTTTCGTGAGATACGCACGTTCGCGTTCCAGCGCTTCGAGGTCGCCGGCGGAGGGCGAATCCTCGTGCGTCACGAGTCCGGTCAGGAGGACGTCGAGTCGTCCCAGGCGTTCCCGGGCTCCGACACGGTTGGCGGCGACACGGACCTCGGCGGGCAGCCCGTCGAGCGCACCGATGAGATCCGGGACGTCGTGGACGAGCTGTGCGCGCGTGGTGAGGGTGAGGCCGCCCCACCAGGTCGAGGCGACGGCCGGCGCGGTGGAGTCGAGGATGCTCTGCAGGGCGGCGGGGGAGTGGGCGACCTCCGCCGTCAACTGCGCGTGCGAGAGGGTGGCGATGTCGTCGAGGGTGAGCTGATGGACGGAGCTCGCCAGGGCGGCGCGGACCTGCGGGACCGGTCGCTCGTCGTCGGCGGAGGGGGCGTGCGAGCCGAGAGCGAACACCATCGCGGCTGCGGCGAGCGCAGCCGTCGGCAGATGGATCGCGCGGAGCATACCGCTGATGATACGGGCGCGCGGGATCTCACATGTTTCGCAGATGAGAACTCGTTCATCTCTTCCGTCCTGGCCGGAAAATCGCTACCGAATCGCGGTGGCGCGGATGCTGACCGCGGCGCGGCGTGACTCATAGACTTCTGCCGTGGCAGATACCCCCGCAGAGGATGCACCGCGCTTCAGTCCCGTCATCGCGCTCCTCGCCGTTTCTGCCTCGTGGGAGGCCCAATTGGCGGCCGAGCTGCGTGATCTCGGGATCTCGACGCGCAAGTTCGGCCTGCTCGGTCACATCGGCGCGGAGCCCGGAATCTCCTTCTCGGAACTCGCCCGCAGATCCCGCATCACGGTGCAGTCGGCTCATGCCGCCGTCCACGCCCTCGTGGACGACGGGCTGGTCGCCGACGCGGCGGCGCAGGCCGGAGCGGCGAGCGACCTGAGCGTCACCGAGCGTGGGGCTGAGGTCCTGCGGGACGCGCAGGACCGTCTGGAGCGGCTCGACGAGTCACTCTCGCACTCGTTGCCGCGGGTGGCCGAATCGCTCGGCGGCATCCGAGCGGGTGTGATCGAGTGAGCGCGCGGGCCGCGACGATCCGTCGACGCGAGGGGGCGCTGCGGAGCATCGCCCGCGTCGGCCTCGCGGTCCTGTTGACGGCCGCCGGCGTCGCGCACCTGACGGTGCTCCGGCGCGGGTTCCGGATCGCCGTTCCGGACTGGGCGACGCGCCTGTTCCGGACCGACAAGGACACGATCGTCGTCGTCTCCGGTGTCGTGGAGGCGGGGTTGGGGGTCGCGCTCATCGCGCTGCCGCGTGAACGGCGCCGCGTGGGTCTGGCCGTCGCGGCCCTGTTCGTCGCCGTGTTCCCCGGCAACGTCCATCACTGGCGATCGGGTCGCGACGTACCGGGGATGGACTCCGACGCCAAACGCTTCGCCCGGCTGTTCTTCCAACCGGTGCTCGTGCTGTGGGCGCTGTGGGCCACGCGGCGATGACGCGACCGACGCCATCCTTCAGGTAGGCTGAAGGAGTGTTCCGCACCCCTCTCTCGATCTTCCGCATCCTCGCCATCGCCGAGGTGTTCTCCTGGACCCTCCTCATCGCCGCCCTCATCGTCCGTGCGGTGGGAGGTCCTGCCGTCGCCGTCACGATCGGCGGCGGCATCCACGGCTTCGTCTTCCTGTCGTACGGGGCGACTGCCATCCTCGTCGCTCTGAACAACCGGTGGAGCCTCGGCACCTCGGTGCTCGCCGTGGGTTCGGCCGTCATCCCGTACGCGACGCTCCCCGTCGAGAGGTGGCTGCACCGCACCGGGCGCCTCGACGGTGCGTGGCGGCTCGAGGAGACCTCGGACCCCCGCGACCGGCGTCCGATCGACCGCCTGCTGCGCTGGTTCCTGCGCCACGCCGGCATCCTGGTCGCCCTCATCGTGGCGGCGGTGGTCGCCCTCTACGTCATCCTGCTGCTCGTCGGTCCTCCCGGAGAACGGTGAGCGTCACCGACGCGTCGACACCGTCACGGTGAACTTCGCGTCGCGCGCGACCTGACGGGTGGGCCCGACGAGGCGCTCGAGATCACCCCGGTACCGCATCCCCGAGTTCCAGACGCACCACAGCTCGCCGCCCGGACGCAGCACCCGTGCCGCGTCCGCGAACAGGCGGAACGCGAGCCGCTCGGTCAGCGCCGCCCCGCTGTGGAACGGCGGGTTGAGGGCGATGAACGACGCGGATGCCGCGGGCCGGCCCGCGAGCAGGTCATCGCGGGCGACCTCGACCCGACCCTCGACACCGTTCGCGGCGGCCGTCGCCCGTGCCGAGGCGACCGCCGCGGCGGACTGATCCGAGGCGTAGACGTATGCCGCCGGATGCCGCGTCGCGAGGTGCGCGGCGACCGCACCCGTCCCGCACGCCATGTCGATGAGCGGGTCCTCCGGCGATCCGCCGGCGGGGTCCTCTGGCAGATGTGCGATCAGGAGCCGCGTGCCGTTGTCGAGCCGTGCCCCGGCGAACGCACCGCCGAAGGCGCGGATCTCGAGGTCGCCCTCGCGTCCCGCCGCCGGTGCGGGCTCGTGGCCCGCGCGTGGGTCGCGCGCGAACAGGACGCGTGACTTCTGCCGGGCGTGCGAGACGTCGATCCGTCCGAAGTGCTCGCCGAGCACGTCGTTCATCGCGAGGGTCATGTGCTTGAGGCGGCCGCCGGCCACGACGACGACGTCGGGGGAGGCGTGCGCGGCGACGAGCGCGGCGACGTCGCGGAGGGCGTCGAGCGCGCGCGGCAGGCGGACGAGCACGACCCGCGCGTCGCTGACGGCGTCGGCGTCGAGACCGACGACCCGGATGCGATCGCTCAGCCCGAGCTCCTCGGCGTTCCGGGAGATCGCCCGCTCACCGGCCAGCGCATCCTGGTGCACACGGACGTTCCGCGCGCCGTCGTGCGCGGCCGCCAGGGCGAGAGCGCCGTGGGTGTCGCCGATCGCGACGATCGACCCGGCCGGTGCGTCGGCGCGGAGGCCGGCCGATTCATCCAGGATGAGGCGGTCGGCGGCATCCGATGCCACCAGGTCGGGACCTTCGACGTCGGGGCGACGGGAGAGCCGGTCGAAGGGGAACGGGGTGGGGCTCGGCACGTCACCAGCGTAGGCGAGGGCGCCGCCGGCGCCCGGCGGGGGGATACTCGGAGGATGAAGACAATCGCTCGCTGGGCTCTCGCCGGCGCCATGGTGTTCGCCGGACTCAGCCACCTGTTCTGGGCGCGCAAGGAGTTCCAGGCGCAGGTACCCGACCTCGTGACCGACACCCTCCCGATCGACAAGGACGGCGTCGTCGTCGCCTCCGGGGCCGTCGAGATGATGCTCGGCGCCGCGCTCGTGGTCCTCCCGAAGGAGCGGCGCCGCATCGGCGTCATCCTCGCCGCCTTCTTCGTCGCGATTTTCCCCGGCAACCTCGACCAGGCGCTCAAGAAGCGCGACGGTTTCCGGCTGGACAGCGACACCGCGCGCTGGCGTCGCCTGCTGTTCCAGCCTGTGCTCGTCGCCTGGGCGCTCTGGTCCACGCGCGACTGATCCGGCCGCGAACGACGATGCCCTCGACCGGTGAACGGTCGAGGGCATCGTTTCGTGCCGAGGGGTCAGGTGCGCATCCCGCCCGTCCGCAGCCGCGACAGCGCGTCGACGGTGGCGGCGAGGATCAGGACGCCACCCGTGACGAGGAGGTTGAACCCCGCGTCGAGCTGCAGGAGCCCCAGTCCGTTGATGATGACCGCGATGACGAGAGCGCCGATCGCTGCGTGGATGAGGCGTCCTCGACCACCGAACAGACTCACGCCGCCGACGACGGCCGCCGCCACGCCCGAGAGGACGATGTCGCGACCGACGGCTCCGTCGACCGAGCCGACGCGCGCCTGGTTGAACAGCAGTGAGACGACGGCGAGGCCCGAGGCGGCGACGAAGCACCACCACTTCACCCAGCGCACCTTGATGCCGGCGCGGCGAGCCGCCTCGGCGTTGCCGCCGATGGCGTAGACGTACCGGCCGAACCGGGTGCGGTCGAGGACGAACGTGCCGATGAAGAGGATCGTCAGCACCACCGGGACGATGATCGGCACGCCCTCGATCGGGATGATCGACTGCGACCGGTTGAGGTTCAGCACGAAAACGGCCACTCCGCCGAGGATCGCGAGCACAGCGAGCTTGGCCCACACAAGGGCGATCGGACGGTTGGGCACGCCGGCGCGGGTGCGGCGTCGGCGATCCCAGTACGACAAGCCGCCCGAGATCAGCAGCATGACCAGCAGCATCACCCAGCCGCCCCAGACGGGCAGGCGTCCGTTCTGCAGCGCCAGCAGCTCAGGCGCCTCGATCGGGTAGAGACCGCCGGCACCGATGATGAGCAGGGCGAGGCCCTGGTAGCCGAGGAACAGACCGAGGGTCACGACGAATGACGGGATGCCGATCCTCGCCACGAGGAATCCGATCAGCGCTCCGGTGGCCAGGCCCACCACGAACCCGATCGCCAGGGCGGGCGGCCACGGGATGTCGAACTTCACGTTCAGAACGACGAACGAGGCGACGCCGACTCCGCCGGTGACACCCGCCGACAGGTCGATCTCGCCGAGCAAGAGGACGAACACGAGCGCCATGCCGAGCACGACGAGGGATGCCGCCTGGCTCATCAGGTTCGCGAAGTTGATGGGGGTGAAGAAGTACTGGCTCAGCGTGCTGAACAGGATGACGAGCAGGATGAGGCCGCCGACGGCGGGAAGGGCGCCCATCTCGCCGCCGCGCACGCGCTGAAGCCACGCCTTGATCTGGTCGCCGACGCCCCCTTCGACGCCGCTGCCGATGAGGTCGCTCACGACGGGGTCGGGTGCCGCCGCGGTCCGGGTGCTGGTGCTCATGCGTCGCCTCCGACGGGGATGGTGGATGTGCCCACGAGCTGAACGCCCGGCGGGATCTTGGTTCCGGTGATGTAGCCGACGATCTCGTCGCGGGTCGACTCGGCCGTCGGGACCTGGGCGACCATCTGGCCGAGGTACAGCACGGCGATGTCGTCGGCGACGGCGAAGACATCAGCCAGGTTGTGGCTGATGAGGACCACGGCGACGCCCTGGTCCGCGAGGCGCCGGACCAGGTTCAGCACCTGCTCCGTCTGCGCGACGCCGAGGGCGGCGGTGGGTTCGTCGAGGATGACGACGCGCGCCTTCTTGAGGACGGCACGTGCGATCGCGACCGTCTGACGCTGACCTCCGGAGAGGCTCGACACCTTCTGCCGGACGCTCTTCACGGTTCGCACCGACAGGGAGCGCAGCGTGTCCGAGGCATCCTTCTCCATGCGGCCTTCGTCGAACGTGCCCCCGATGACCTCTTCGCGTCCGAGGAACATGTTCTGGACGATGTCGAGGTTGTCGCAGAGGGCGAGGTCCTGATAGACCACTTCGATGCCCAGGGCGCCTGCTTCGCGGGGGGTCCGGAGCGACTGCTCCTGACCGTCGACGAGGATCTCGCCGGTGTCGTAGGGCTGCACGCCGGCGAGGCCCTTGATGAGGGTGGACTTTCCGGCGCCGTTGTCGCCGACGAGGGCGGTCACCATGCCGGGTCGGACCGTGAGGTCGACGCCTTTGAGGACGCTGACCGGTCCGAAGGACTTCGTGACGCGGCGGAGTTCGATGATGGGTTCGCTCATGCGGGTTCTCCAGGGAGGTCGAGGGGTGTCGCGCAGACAGAGGGGAGTGGGGATGCCGCGGATCGCGGCATCCCCACTCCCGTCAGATCACTCGACGCCGAATTCGGTGCACTTGTCGGCGAGGCTGACGCCGGCGATCTCGCCGGTGCAGACGTCCGAGGCGGAGGCGTCACCGGCGGCGACGACGTCCTTGACCTTGTCGGGGCCGACGAGCTGCGGCGTGACCGAGATGTACGGCGTGCCGTCGTCGAGCTTCTGGTCGGCCGTCGGCGTCGACCCGTTCAAGAGGTCCGTTGCGACCTTGATGGCGGCCTCGGCCTCGTCCTTGACGGGCTTGTAGACGGTGGCCGTCTGCCATCCGGTCAGGATGTTGCGCAGGCCCTCCACGTTGGCGTCCTGGCCCGAGACGGCGACACCCTTGAGGTCGCGGTCCTGGAGCACCTTGATGACGCCGTCGGCGTTGGTGTCGTTGGCGGCCCAGACGCCGTCGACCTTGCCGCCGTTCGCGGTCAGTGCCTGCTCGAAGTTGGTCTGGGTCTTCGCGCCGTCCCAGACTCCCGGGGGCTCGGCGACCGGCTTGATGCCCGCCGCTTCCATGACCTCCTTCGCGCCCTTGAGGAACATCGCGGCGTTGCCGTCGGTGGGGTCGCCGCCCATGTAGAAGACGGCGGCCGTCTTCGGGTCCTTGTTCGCGGCCTTGAGGCCGTCGAGGACGGTCTGGCCCTCGAGCTTGCCGACCTCGACGTTGTCGAAGGAGACGTAGTAGTCCGCGCCCTTGAAGGGGCGGTCGTACGCGATGACCGGGATGCCCTGAGCCTTCGCCTTGGTGGCGACGCCGACGGCGGCGCCGTTGTAGTCGACGAGCATCATGACGCCGCAGCCCTTGGTGAGCTGTTGGTCGGCGATCGTCGTGTACTTCGACGTGTCACCACCGGCGTTCTGGATGTCGACCTCGAAGCCGGCGCCCGTGAGGCCCTCTTCCAGGTACTTGCGGTCGAAGTTCTCCCACCGGGGCGACGACGCGGCGTCGGGAAGGATGACGCAGGCGCGCCCGGCTTCAGCGGGAGCCGCGCCACCGCTCGAACCGGCGGGCGCCGGGGTGCTCGTGCTGGAACAGCCGGCGAGCAGGAGTGCAGCGGCCCCGAGGGCTGCGGCAACGGACAGGGACTTCTTCATCGTTCGCCTTTCGACAGTGAAATCGAGCGAGCGCGACATCGCGCTTGACGATGATCTTGATGTGTTCACGAAATGAAGTCAAGATGTGAACATAACGCTTTCGTCACCGTCGACGGTCGGCCCGAACCCTCCGAGGAAGCGCTGCGCGGCGAGCGTGCGGACTAGGTCCGACCCGTGCCGAGGCGGCTGCGGCGGGTGACGGCATCCAGCGCCACGGCGAAGACCAGCACGGCTCCGGTGACCATGTACTGCACCGACGAGCTGAGGTTGATGAGCGTGAATCCTGACGAGATCGCCTGGATCACGACGACGCCCAGGAGCGCGGCGAACGCCGACCCGCGTCCGCCGAACAGCGAGGCGCCGCCGATGATGGCCGCCGCGATCGCATTGAGGTTCGTATCCGCCGCGCCGGTGCTCTGGTTGGCCGCCGCGAGCCGGGCCGCGGCGAGGATGCCGCCCGTCGCCGCGAGCACCGAGCACAGCACGAACACCGAGACCACGACGCGGTCGACGCGGATGCCGGCCCGTCGCGCCGCCTCGATCGAGCCGCCGACCGCGAACACCGATCGGCCCCAGCGGGTGCGCGTCAGCGCCAGATGCGCGACCACGACGAGGACGACGAAGAGGACGAACATGAGTCCCACGCCGCGGGAGAGGTTGAGGTACCAGGATCCGCCGGCGAGACCGACGAGGAGCAGGGCGCCCCGGATCACGATGATGACCGTGCGCGTGCTCTCCAGTTCCGCGGCCGCTCGTCGCCGGGCCCGGCTGAGGAGCGTGGCGGTGTAGGCCAGCGCGGTCGCGGCCGACAGCACGTACGACAGCCAGGGCGGGAGGTACATCTGCTGGGCGAACTGCACGATCCACGAGTCGAAGGGGAGGTTGATCGAACCGGCGTCGCCCAGCACCCACAGCTGCACGCCGAGCAGGCCGAGCAGCCCGGCGAGCGTCACGACGAAGCTCGGCAGGCCGAGCGTGCTGCGCAAGAGCCCGTAGACGGCTCCCACGATGCCTCCGGCGGCGACCGCGGCGCCGATCGCGAGCACGAAGGGCCACTGCAGCTGCACGGCGCCCACCGTCAGGATCGCCGCCGCCACCCCCGACATCGAGCCGACCGACAGGTCGATCTCGCCGATGAGGAGGACGAGGACGATCCCGAGCGAGATCGTGCCCATCGCAGCGCACTGCATCAGCAGGTCGCTGAGGTTCCGGCTGGTCAAGAAGACGGGGTTGAGCGCCTGGAACACGACGGCGATCACGACGAGAGCCAGCACCACCGGCATCCGTCCGACGTCGCCGGATCGCACCCGGGTGAGAACGAGGCTCAGGATGCCGCCCTCCCGGTTCATCGGTCGCCGTCCACGCGGCGTCGAGCATCCGCGAGCGGGATGACGGGAGCCCGGGGTTCGTCGGGCGGGCTGACCGGCCGAACCGGGTCGAAGGCTCCCGTGATGGCGGCGATCAGCACTTCGCTCGTCGCCGTCTCGGCATCGAACTCGCCGTTGTTGCGGCCGAGGCGGAGGACCACGATGCGGTCGGCGACGGCGAGCACATCGGTGAGGTTGTGGCTGATGAGGACGACCCCGTGGCCCCGGTCGCGCAAGCGCTCGATGAGGTTGAGGACCTCGGCGGTCTGTGCGACGCCGAGGGCAGCGGTCGGTTCGTCCAGGATCACGATGCGCGGCTCCCCGATCAGGGACCGGGCGATCGCGACGGTCTGACGCTGGCCGCCCGACAGCGTCGAGACCGGCACGCGGACCGACGGGACCTTCGCCGCGAGTTCGCGCAGCAGCATCCAGGTCCGCTCTTCCATGCCCACCTCGTCGAGGCGACCGCGCTCGATGAGCTCCCGACCGAGCCACAGGTTGGCGACGACGTCGAGGTTCTCGCAGAGGGCGAGGTCCTGGAACACGGTCGCGATGCCGAGGTCCTGCGCGTCCGCCGGGCTCGAGAGCTGCACGAGCTCCCCGTCGAGCTCGATCGTCCCGGCGTCGGCGGGGTGGACGCCGGCGAGGATCTTCACGAGCGTGGACTTGCCGGCGCCGTTGTCGCCGACGAGGGCGACGACCTCGCCCTCGCGGACGCGGAAGTCCACACCGTTCAGGGCGCGGACCGCGCCGAAGCGCTTATCGATGCCGCGCATCGACAGGACGTGATCGCCGGTGCGACGGGGGGAGACGCTCACGCTCGGTGCTCTCATTCCAGGCCTGCGGCGGCGCAGGCCTCGGCGTAGGTGGGGGTGCAGATGTCCGCGACGGTCCAGAAGCCGTCCGCGACGACGGTGGACGCGATGTTGTCCACGGTGACAGCGACGGGAGTCAGCAGGGTGGCCGGGATGCCGTCGATCGTCGTGTCGCCGGCGGGCTTGTCGCCGGCGGCGAGCTGCACGGCGACGTCGGCGGCGATCGTGGCCTGCGTGCGGATCGCCTTGTAGACGGTCATGTACTGATCGCCCTCGACGATCCGCTGGAGCGCGGTGAGCTCGGCATCCTGCCCCGTGACGATGGGGAACGGCGAGACGTCCGCGGCGCGGAGGGCGGCGATCGCACCGCTGGCGGTGCCGTCGTTGGCGGCGTACACGGCGGCCACCTCATCGCCGTACTGCGCCAGCTGACCCGAGACCCACGCCTGCGCCTTGTCGGGACTCCAATCCGGGGTGTCGTACTCGGCGAGCACGCGTAGACCCGTCGCGGCGATCACCCGGCGGGCGCCGTCGCGGAACTGCGCTGCGTTGCTGTCGGTGGGAGCGCCGTGGACCATCAGGATGCCGCCGTCGCTGCGACCCTCCTTCTCGAGGCCTGCCACGAGGGCCTCCGCCTGCAGTTCGCCGACACGCTCGTTGTCGAACGACACGTAGTACGCGGGCTTCCCGCCGCCGATGATCATCCGGTCGTACGAGATGACCGGCACGCCCTCGGCGGTCGCCGCCGCGAGGATGGATGCCGCGGCCCGGCCGTCGACGGGGTCGAGGACGAGGACGGCGGCTCCCGCGGCGAGCGCGGACTCCGCCTGCTGCTGCTGCCGCGCGGCATCCTGATCGGCGTTCGTGTACAGCACCTGCGCGTCGCCGAGTTCCGCGATGCGCTTCTCGAAGACGGGCCGATCGAAGGTCTCGTAGCGTGCGGTCTTCTTGTCGGGGAGGAGCAGCGCGATGATCGTGCGCGGCGACGAGTTGTCGGGGAGGGCGCAGCCCGAGAGTGCGGCAGCAGACGCCGCCACGAGCAGGACGGCCGTGAGGAACCGTCTCATGCGGGGAACGCGACCAGATCTGCGTCGACGGCCACGTGATCGAGGGCCAGGGCGATCGCGCCGCGCGTCTCGGCCCACTCCGCGAAGGCGGACGCGACGATCTCGGGCACCCCGCCGCCGAGGATCGCGCGCTCCAGGGCGTGCCGGAGCGGAGCGAGGAGGATCTCGCCCGCGCGGGCCAGCTCGCCTCCCACGACGATGCGCTCGGGGTCGATGAGGTTGCACAGGCTCGCCGCGGCGATGCCGATGTGGCGGCCGGCATCCGCGATCGTGCGCTGCGCGGCGGGGACGCCGTCGCCCGCGGCCGTGACGAGGTCACGGAGGCGATGGATGCCGTCGGCCTCGCTGAAACCGGCCAGGAGCGCAGGACCGGCGGCCACCGTCTCGAGACAGCCGCGGTTGCCGCAACGGCAGCGGCCACCGTTCTCGTCGATCGTCATGTGACCGATCTGTCCGGTGCGTCCGCTGGCCCCGCGGAAGAGCTCACCGTCGACGAGGAGACCGGCGCTGATCGAATGCCCCACGGTCACGTAGACGGACGAGGATGCCCCGCGGGCGGCGCCTTCGCGGGCCTCGGCGAGTGCGCCCAGGTTCGCTTCGCTGTCGACATGGACGGGACGCCCGATGCGCGCCGAGAGGCTGCGGGCGATGTCGACACCGTCCCAGCCGGGGAGGAGACCGGGCGTGGAGATGACCGAGGTGCGGGGATCGACGGGGGCCGGCAGCGCCAGACCGACCGCCAAGAGGTCGGACAGCGATCCGCCGAGACCCTCGACCATGTCGCCGAGCAGCAGGCTGAGCCGGTCCAGCTCGGCGTCGTGTCGATGATCGGGGGCGAGGGGGAGCGAGGTTTCGGCGACGACCGAGCGGGTCGCGTCGGCGATGGCGACGTGGAGCTTCCGCGTGGAGAAATGCGCGCCCGCCACGAGCCCGACCTGTCGGGCGAGCGAGACGAGGGTCGCGCGGCGACCACTGCGCGAGGTGAACGAGGTGTGCAGAACCCCCGACGCCGTGAGCTCTTTGACGATGTTCGACACCGTCGCGGGGGAGAGCCCGGTCGCGCCTGCGAGCTCGATCTGCGTCAAGCGCCCATGCCGCTTGAGCGAATCGAGCAATCGTGCACGATTCGCCTCTCGCAGTGAAGACTGCGAGCCGGGCGGAGTTGACCGGCGAGCCACGGGGCCACCCTACCGTGCGGCGTGGTCGCGGGCGGGGCTCTTCGGGTCAGGAGGCGTCGACGGCGCGGACGCGGACGATGTTCGTCGACTCGTCCAGCTCGGCGATCTTCGGGTGCGCTTTGACGAAGTCCGAGAACGAGCGGTGGCCGAGGGACTTCTCGCTGAACGACGGGTCCATTCGTTTGAGCAGGTTCTTCACCGCCGACAGGTGCATCCACTCCTCGTCGGTACGGACCTGCTCGAGGCGCAGCGCGCGCGAGAGGAGCTGTTCGACGGGGTCGACGGCCTTCCGCCGACGGCGGCCCGCCTGGGGCGTGCTCTCCGGGGCGGGTTCGGGCTCGGGGGTCGCGACCCCGGGGAGGGCGTCGTACGCGTCGAACTGGTCGCACGCCGCCGCGAGCGATTTGGCCGTGGACCCGGCGACGCCGACGGCGACGACGAAGCGCCCGAGCCGCTTGCACCGCTGCGCGAGCGGGACGTAGTCGCTGTCGCCCGCCACGATCACGACGTGGGTGAGGTCCTCGAGGCGGAAGAGATCTTCGACGGTGTCGACGGCGAGACGGATGTCGGCGCCGTTCTTCGCGTAGGCGGCCGCGGGGAACAACTGCACGAGGTCGACCGCGCGGGCGACCAGCTGTTGGCGGTAGAGCGAGTTCACCGGCGACGACCAGTCGGCGTAGGCGCGGGTCAGGACCAGGGTTCCGAAGGATGCCGCGTAGTCCATGATCGCGCCGACGTCGATCATGGCGGCGGCCAGGCGCTCCGAGATCTCCTTCTCGTCGGGGTCGGCCGCGATCCGTTGCCGATCCCGCGAGTAGCTGTTGCGACCGTGGACCCGGTCGTACCAACTCATGACGATGTTGTCGAAATCGAGGTAGACCGCGACGCGGGGGATGGAGGAATCCGGCATCCCCCCAGTCTTACAGTTCGCGTGCCGCCGATGTTCCGGGAACCTGATCGCGCAGGCCCAGAACGAACTCGAGGATGTCGCGTGCGGGGGCGGAGCGGACGGTGCCATGACCGAGTGTCCAGCCGTCATCGCTCGCGCGGAGCGAAGAACCCGCGACCGCAGCGCGCCGGTCGAAAGACATGCGCGTGACGGCATACAGCGCGACGGCGCCGCTGGTGGTCGCAGAAAGGGCGACCGGCCGGTCGCCCGCGAGGTCCAGGAGGGCGCGCGTCGCCGCGACGAGGGAGCGGATGCGCACGCGGCGTCCGGCGAGGATGGCCTCGACCACATCGGCGAACCCCGGGTCGTCGGATGCGGGGAGACCGGCGGCCCCCAGGAACGCGACACGCTCATCCGCGGTGCGCGCCAGGGGAGCAGCGAGTCGCACGACGTCAGCGAGTGCGGTGCGCCAATCGCCCGTGACACCGGCTTCGTCGACGCGTTCCCGATTGCTGAGGGGGAGGTGGCGCGACACGTCGGACATAGCGGTCAGCATAGGTGCGGCGCGCACGTCCGGCTGCGGCGAAAGGGTCGGCGTGCATAATGGGCCTCGGTCCGTGTGACCGTGAACATGGCCCGAGGGGGACCGATGAGCGACGATGCCGGCGGCCGGAGGGCGAGCATCCGCGACGTCGCGCGCCGAGCGGACGTCTCGCACCAGACGGTCTCACGCGTCCTCAACGACCACCCGAGCATCCGGCCCGAGACCCGCGATCGGGTCCTCGCCGCCATGCAGGAGCTGTCGTACAGCCCGAACCCCGCGGCCCGTGCGCTCGTCACCAGCAGGTCGAGGACCATCGGGATCCTGGCGGCGTCGTCGACGCAGTACGGTCCGGCGTCGTCGATCGCCGCCATCGAGGCCGCCGCGCAGGCGCGGGGCTACTGGGTGTCCACGGCCAACATCGACCCGACGGACCCCCAGTCGATCCCCGACGGGCTGTCGTACCTCATGGCGCAATCCGTCGAGGGGCTCGTCGTCATCGCCCCGCAGGTCCGGGTGATCCGGGCCCTGGCCGCGCAGGCGGTCGGCGTGCCCTACGTGACCCTGCAGTCGACCGACGTCGACGCCGGCCACACCCTCGCGGTCGACCAGATCGCGGGAGCGCGCCTGGCGACACGCCATCTCATCGAGCTCGGGCACCGCTCGATCTACCACCTGGCCGGTCCGCAGGACTGGATGGAGGCGGAGTCGCGGATGCGCGGCTTCCTGGAGGAGATGAGCGCCTGGGACATCGCCACGACGGCGCCGATCCTCGGCGATTGGACGGCGGACTTCGGGTACTACGCGGGGCGCGAACTGCTGGGTTACCGGGACTTCACGGCGATCTTCTCCTCGAACGACCAGATGGCGCTGGGGCTCCTGCACGCCATCCGCGACGAGGGCCTGGACTGCCCGCGCGATGTGAGCATCGTCGGCTTCGACGACATCCCCGAGGCGGGCCACTTCTGGCCGCCACTGACGACGGTGCGCCAGGACTTCGCCGAACTCGGCCGGCGCTGCGTCGAACTCCTGCTCGACGGGTCGGCCGCCGCAGCGGCCCCGGTGCTCACGCCGGACCTCATCGTGCGGTCCTCGACGGCGCGCGCAGCGTCCGTCTGACGCCGTCCGCGCGTCGTGTTGACACGGCCCGGGTCCGAGGTGCATAGTCATCCGATGTGAACGGTCACATGACCGCCCCCGATGTCGGTGGCGGTGACCGCGCAAGACGAAGGAGTCGGGCAAGTGGTGTCGAAGGACGACGCGGAGCGGTACGTGAACGGGGTGAAGACCGAGGTCGCCGTCGCGCGCATCCGCGAGCGGGTGGCATCCCTCCTGGTCGATCTCGCCGGTCGCGGCCTCGCGTCGACGACGCTGTCCGAGCGGGTCCCCGACGCCGACCTCTTCGTGACCCGGCCGGTCCTGGCCGACGACGAACTCGCTCCCGAGAACATGATGGTCGTCTCGCTCGACGGACTGTCCGTCCCGGGCACCCCCGGTGACGACGGCGTCCTGCCCGACGACGTGGAGCTGTACGCGGCCATCCTGAAGGATGCCGGCGCCGTCGCCCTCGTGCACCTCGAAGCCGGCCATGCGGCGGCGTGGGCCGCCCGCGGCGCCGCGATCCCGTGTCTGACGGCGCAGGCGGCACGCGAATTCGGCGGCGCGGTGCCCGTCATCGCAGGTCCGGACGTGTCGGCGCCGGCGGTCATCGATTCCCTCCGTGAGGCGGATGCCCCGGCCATCCTCGTCGCCGGCCTCGGCGCGCTCTGCGTCGCGGCGAGTGCCCGCGAGGCGGTGCGTCTCGCCCAGGTGCTGGAAGGCGTCGCCCGGACAGCGAGCCTCGCGTCGGAGGCCGAGCCGCTGGAAGCGGACCTCATCGCCGACCTCTCCGGCCGTGCTCGCGCACGCCGGTCCACGATCACCGACGGCCGCCGGTAGCCCGATACCGGGCGCGGCCACTCAGAAAGACCCTCACCAGGGGCAATGCGCACAACCGAACACCACGACACCGAAGTCCAGGGAAAGGGACCACAGTGAAACTCAAGAGGATCATCTTCGTCGGCATCGCAGCCGGCGCGCTCGCGCTCTCCGCGTGCTCCACCGCATCGACCGGCGGCGGCTCCGAAGGCGGCAAGGGCGACGGCGGCCTGATCGGCGTCGCCATGCCGACCAAGAGCTCCGAGCGTTGGATCCAGGACGGCAACGCCGTCAAGAAGGCGCTGGAGGACCAGGGTTACAAGGTCGACCTCCAGTACGCCGAGGACGACATCCCCACGCAGGTCTCGCAGATCGAGAACATGATCACGAAGGGCGCCGAGGCGCTCATCGTCGCCTCGATCGACGGAACCACCCTCACCGAGGCGCTGCAGAACGCGGCGGACGCCGACATCCCCGTCATCGCCTACGACCGCCTCATCAAGGGCACCGAGAACGTCGACTACTACGCGACGTTCGACAACCAGCTCGTCGGCAACCAGCAGGCGTGGACCGT
Source organism: Microbacterium sp. MDV22-iso44 (assembly GCF_058629135.1). Classification (NCBI taxonomy): domain Bacteria; kingdom Bacillati; phylum Actinomycetota; class Actinomycetes; order Micrococcales; family Microbacteriaceae; genus Microbacterium; species Microbacterium sp. MDV22-iso44. The sequence goes on along the minus strand of NZ_JBZVWS010000001.1, from coordinate 834,508 downwards.
CCTGAACGGCCTGGGCCTGACCGACCTCGAGGGCAAGCCGGTCGCCGACCCGCCCAAGGGACCGTTCAACATCGAGCTGTTCGCCGGATCGCTCGACGACAACAACGCGTTCTTCTTCTTCAACGGCGCGATGGAGGTGCTCAAGCCCTACATCGACAACGGCACCCTCGTCGTGAAGTCGGGCCAGACCACCATCGAGCAGGCCGCGACGCTCCGCTGGGACGGCGAGACCGCTCAGAGCCGCATGGAGGACATCCTCACGGCCAACTACAGCGACGGCACGAAGGTCGGCGCGGTCCTGTCGCCCTACGACGGCATCTCGCGCGGCATCATCTCGGCGCTGGCCGATGCCGGCTACGACGTGGGTGACGAGTGGCCGATCATCTCCGGCCAGGACGCCGAGGTCGACTCGGTCAAGGCGATCCTGAGCGGCGAGCAGTACGCCACGATCTTCAAGGACACGCGCGAGCTCGCGAAGGTCGCCGCCGGCATGGCCGTCGACGTGCTGAACGACGAGAAGCCCGAGGTCAACGACGAGGAGACGTACGACAACGACGTGAAGGTCGTTCCCTCGTACCTGCTCGCGCCGGTCCCCGTCGTCAAGGACAACGTGAAGTCCGCGCTGGTCGACACCGGCTACTGGACGGAGGCCGAGCTGGGTCTGTGACCCGGTTCGTCTGACCACCACCTGCGTCGGCGGCGGGTCCGCCCGCCGCCGACGCATCCCATCCCCCCACCACGGAAGTCGGAGATCGTGACCGAGACCATCCTCGAGATGCGCGGCATCACCAAGACGTTCCCGGGCGTGAAGGCGCTCTCGAACGTCAACTTCGCCGTCGGGCGCGGCGAGATCCACGCCATCTGCGGCGAGAACGGCGCCGGCAAGTCGACCTTGATGAAGGTCCTGTCGGGCGTCTACCCCCACGGCACCTACGACGGCGAGATCCACTACGCCGGCGACGTCGTCGAATTCAAGAACCTGCGTGACAGCGAAGCGCGCGGCATCGTCATCATCCACCAGGAGCTGGCGCTCAGCCCGTACCTGTCGATCGCCGAGAACATCTTCCTCAACAACGAGCGCAGAGGCGCCGGCGGACTGATCGACTGGAACCAGACGAACTTCCAGGCCGCCGCGCTCCTCAAGCGCGTGGGTCTGCGCGAGAACCCGACGACGAAGGTCAACCAGCTCGGCGTCGGCAAGCAGCAGCTCGTCGAGATCGCCAAGGCCCTGTCGAAGGAGGTCAAGCTCCTCATCCTCGACGAGCCCACGGCCGCTCTCAACGACGAGGACTCGGACCACCTGCTCGAACTGATCCTCAGCCTCCGTGAGGAGGGGATCACGTCGATCATCATCAGCCACAAGCTCAACGAGATTAAGAAGGTCGCCGACACCGTCACGGTCATCCGCGACGGGAAGACGATCGAGACGATCGCGAAGACCGATGTGACCGAGGACCGGATCATCAAGGACATGGTGGGCCGTGACCTCGAGCACCGCTACCCCGACCACGAGCCGCAGATCGGCGACGAGCTGCTCCGCGTCGAGAACTGGACGGCCCACCACCCGCAGGACCCGAGCCGCGTCGTCGTCGACGACGTGTCGATCACGGTGCGTGCGGGCGAGATCGTCGGGATCGCCGGCCTCATGGGCGCCGGTCGCACCGAATTCGCGATGAGCCTGTTCGGCCACAGCTACGGCACCCGCATCTCGGGCAAGGTCTTCATGCGCGGCAAGGAGATCCGGACGCGCACCGTCTCGGAGGCGATCGCGAACGGCCTCGCGTATGCGACCGAGGATCGGAAGACCTACGGCCTGAACCTCATCGACGACATCAAGCGCAACATCTCGGTGGCATCCCTGAAGAAGCTCGAGAAAGCGGGGCTGGTCGACGACAACGAGGAGTTCGCCGTCGCCAACCAGTACCGCAAGAGCATGAACATCAAGGCGCCGACCGTGCTCGCCAAGACGGGGAAGCTCTCGGGCGGCAACCAGCAGAAGGTCGTCCTCTCGAAGTGGATCTACTCGGATCCCGAGGTGCTGATCCTCGACGAGCCGACGCGAGGGATCGACGTCGGAGCGAAGTACGAGATCTACACGATCATCAACAAGCTCGCGGCGGCAGGCAAGGGCGTCATCGTGATCTCGTCGGAGCTGCCTGAGCTCCTCGGTATCTCGGACCGCGTGTACGCACTCTCAGAGGGTCGCATCACCGGCGAGGTGCCCATCAGTGACGCCACCCCCGAACACGTCCTCAAGCTCATGACCATGGAGAAGCCCCGCTGACGGGGCAGGAGACACACATGTCGAACACCACCACAACCCCGGAAACCGCCGCCGGCGGCGGCATCAATCCGCCCGAGAACCGGGTCACCCGCTGGGTGACGACGGTCCTGTCCGATCTCGGCCGCAACGGCATCTTCATCGCGTTGATCGCCGTCGTCGTCCTCTTCGCGATCACGACCGAAGGCATCCTGCTGCGCCCGCAGAACCTGTCGAACCTCGTCGTCCAGAACGGGTACATCCTCGTCCTGGCCATCGGCATGGTGATGATCATCATCGCCGGTCACATCGACCTGTCCGTCGGCTCCGTGGCGGCCTTCATCGGCGCCGTATCCGGCGTCCTGGCCGTCGACATGGGACTCCCGTGGGGCGTCGCGATCATCCTGTCGCTGCTCATCGGCGCCCTCGTGGGTGCCTGGCAGGGATTCTGGGTGGCCTACGTCGGCATCCCCGCCTTCATCGTGACCCTCGCCGGCATGCTGATCTTCCGGGGCCTTGCTCTCGTCGTCCTCGGAAACCAGAACATCGGCTCGTTCCCGACTGAGTACCGTTCGCTCGGTAACGGGTTCCTCTCCGGTCTGTTCGGCGAGTCCGACCCCGACGTGTTCACGCTCGTCGTCGGCGGCGTCGCCATCATCGCCCTTGCCGTCCAGCAGGTGCGCACCCGGCTGGGACGACAGAAGTACGACCAGGACGTCGACCCGCTGCTGTGGTTCATCGTCAAGCTCGCTCTCATCGCCGTGGTGATCGGTTGGTTCACGTTCGCCCTCGCCTCGTACAAGGGCATCCCCGTCACGCTCATCGTGCTGGCGGTCCTCGTCCTCGTCTACGGCATCGTCATGAACCGCAGCGTCTTCGGCCGCCACATCTACGCCATCGGCGGCAACCGTCACGCGGCGGAGCTCTCGGGCATCAAGACGCGGCGCGTGGACTTCTGGCTGTTCGTCAACATGGGCGTCCTCGCCGCTCTCGCCGGTCTCATCTTCACGGCGCGACTGAACCTCGCCGGCCCGAAGGCGGGCGAGGGCTTCGAGCTCGAGGCCATCTCGGCCGCCTTCATCGGCGGCGCGGCGGTGCAGGGCGGTATCGGCACCATCGGCGGTGCGATCATCGGTGGACTCATCATCGGTGTCCTGAACAACGGCATGTCGATCATGGGCATCGGCATCGACTGGCAGCAGGCGGTCAAGGGACTCGTGCTGCTGTTCGCCGTCGCCTTCGATGTCTACAACAAGCGACGGGCCGGTCACTGACATGGCGAAGACGTCGAACACCGCGTCCGACCTCGAGCGGCCCCGCGTCACGACGGCGCGCATCACGATGTGGATCTGCGGCGGCGCCGTCGGGATCTATATGGTTGTCAGCGGCCTGATCGGTGCGCTGACCACCGGCTGATCCATCCGTTCGGATCGTCGACCCGCATCCCCTCTCTCCCCCGTGGAAGAGGGGATGCGGCGTTTCACCGCCCACTCATAGACTCTGGCCCATGCCTTTCGTGTTCTCGCTCCTCGTCCTGGCGGGGATGATCTTCGCGCTCGTCGACATCATCACGCGGGACCAGAGCCTCGTGAAGCACATGCCGAAGACGGTGTGGCTGTTCGTCGTCATCCTGCTGCCGTTCCTCGGCACCGTGCTGTGGTTCGCGATCGGCAGGGAGTACCCGCAGCGCGAGGTGCGCCGGGCGCCGCAGTTCGCGCCGTGGGCGACCGAACCCCCTGCAGCGCCGACGGGCGCGCACGACGCCCGGTCGACCGAGCAGCAGCTCGCCGACCTGGAACGCGAGATCGAAGAGGAGCGGTTGCGCGCCGAACTCGCCCGACGTCGCCGGGAGCTCGGCGACCCGGCCTGATCCGCGTCAGCTACGCGGGTAGACGACGCCGATCTGACGTCGGATCTCGTCGAGTGTGCCCATGATGGCGATGCTCTCGTCGATCGGCAGCAGGTCGCTGTCGGTGCGCCCCTCGGCGATGAGTCGTTCGGCGTAGAGGGCCTGGAACTGCATGCCGCGACCGTCGATCTCGGTGCGGAACTCCTCGACGAGTGCGCCGTCGACATCGAAGACGCGGAAGGACGTCGGTGCGTAGAAGACGCCGTCGATCTCGATGCGACCCTTCGTCCCGACGATCTGCGCGGCGTTGGCACCGGCACCCCGCATGGACGTGAGGAGCGAGGACACCCCGCCCGCGGCGTGACGCACGGAGATCGCCACATCGGTGTCCGCGCCCGTCTCACCCAGCTGCGCCGTCGCGAGGACCTCGGCGGGCGCGCCGAGGACGTCCCAGGCGAAGGAGACGGGGTAGATCCCGAGATCGAGGAGTGCACCGCCGCCGAGGGCGAGGTCGTTGAGCCGGTGATCGGGGTCGGTGGGGAGGTTCTGCGTGTGGTCGGCGCTGAGGACCCGCACCTCGCCGATGACGTCGGCGGCGAGGACTTCTCGCAGGCGCACCATGTGGGGCAGGTACCGCGTCCACATCGCCTCCATCGCCAGCAGGCCGTGATCGGCGGCGAGATCGCGGATCGCGACGGCCTGGTCGGCGTCGAGGGTGAGGGGCTTCTCGATGAGCACGTGCTTGCCGTGTTCGAGGGCGAGGGCCGCGCACGCGAGGTGGTGACTGTGCGGCGTCGCGATGTACACGATGTCGACCTCGGGGTCGGCGACGAGCTCGTCGTACGACCCGTAGGAGCGGGGGATGCCGTACTGCGCGGCGAACTCCTGCGCCGACTCCGTGCGGCGCGAGCCCACGGCGGTGACCGTCATGCCGGCTGTCTTCAGGTCGGCGGTGAAGGCGTGCGCGATGCCACCGGTGGCCAGGATTCCCCATCGAAGTGCGGTCATGTCCCGAGCCTATCGGCGGGTGGGGTCCACCCGACCTAGAGTCGACTCGTGGTCACGACTCCCGACGCCGCCCTCGACCGCTTCCGCGAGCTCCTGCGGATCCCGACGGTGTCGCTCGACCCCGATGCCCCGGATGCGGACGGCACGGCGTTCCTCCACTTCCACGACGCGGTCGCGCGGCTCTACCCGCACCTGCACGCGTCGCTCGAGCGCGAGGTCGTCGCCGAGTACTCCCTGCTGTACCGCTGGCGCGGGAGGGATGCGGCATCCCCGCTCGTCCTCATGGCGCACATCGACGTCGTCCCCGTCGTCCCGGCGGAGTGGACGCACGACCCGTTCGCGGCGGAGGTCGTCGGGTCCGGCGACGCGGCCGAGGTCCACGCCCGCGGCGCGGTCGACGACAAGGGCTCGCTCGTGGCCGTCCTCGAAGCCGTCGAGTCCCTCGTCGCCGAGGGGTTCACACCCGAACGCGACGTCTACCTCGCCTTCGGGCACAACGAGGAGGTGGCCGGCGACGGTGCGCAGGCGATCGTCGAGGTGCTGCGGGGCCGCGGCATCCGCCCCTCGCTCGTCCTGGACGAGGGCGGCGCCGTCGTGGAGGGAGCCCTGCCGGGAGTGACCGTCCCGACCGCCGTCATCGGCGTCGCCGAGCGCGGCGTGATGACCGTCCACCTCACCGCCCGCGAGCTCGGCGGTCACGCCTCGACGCCGCCCCGCGATCCCGCGACCGCGCGACTCGCGCGGGCCGTGCTGCGCCTGCACCGCCGTCCCTTCCCGACGCGGCTCGTGCCGCCGGTGCGGGCGATGTTCGAGACGGTCGCGCCGCACACGACAGGACCGCTCCGCCGGGTGTTCGCGAGCATCGGGCTGACCGGGCGGCTGCTCGTGAAGGTCTTCCCGCGTCTCGGGCCCGAGCTCAATGCGCTGGTGCGGACCACCGCCGTCGTGACCGAGCTCTCCGGGGCGACGGGGGCGAACGTCCTCGCGACGTCGGCGCGGGCGAGCGTCAACGTGCGCCTGCTTCCGGGCGACACCGCAGCCTCGGCCGAAGCCCGCATCCGCCGGGTCGTCGGCGATCCGCTCGTCGAGGTGGAGGTGGTCTCGGCATCCGATCCGTCGCCGGTGTCGCCGTGGTCGGGTCCCGCATGGAATCGGTTGGTCGCCGCGACCCGCTCGGCGCTCGGCGACGACGTCCTCCCGACGCCCTACATCCAGCTCGGCGCGAGCGACAGCCGGTGGTTCACGGCGATCAGCGACCACGTGTACCGCTTCACGCCGTTCCACCTCACTCGCGGCGAACGCGAGGCGCTGCACTCGCACGACGAGCGGATCCGCGTGGGCTCGTGGTTGCGAGGGATCGGGTTCTACCGCGACCTGCTGCGGAAGAGCTGACTCAGCCCGCCAGCGCCTTCGAGATCCGCTGCAGCGACACGGGCTCGGCGGTGCCGAGGCGCTGGGCGAACAGGCTCACCCGGAACTCCTCGAGCAGCCAGCGGGCGTGCTCGAGGCGTGCGGGCGCGCCGGCCGGCAACGGGAGGGTGCCCCCGGCATCCGCGAACAGGGCCGCAGCGCGCTCGTACTCGGTCATCCGCTGCCGGTCGCGGCCCGGGTTGTCCGCGAGTCCGTCCACGCGCTCCTTCGCACCCTGCAGGTAGCGGGGGAGATGCGTGAGGCGTGCGGCCCCGGTGCGCGAGAGGAACCCGGGTTGGACGAGGCCGGCCAGCTGGCCCTTCACGTCGCCGAGTGCGGCGAGCAGGGTCATGGAGTTCTGGTTCTTCACCGCGCGCTCGACGTCGCGCTGGAGGGTGAGGATGCGGGCGGCCAGCGACACGGTCTGGAACAGTTCGTCGACGACCCGAGCGGAGAACGCGTCGCGAGCGGCGGTGAACGCAGCCTCGGTACGGATGACCGCGTCGCCCATGACAGCGTCGGCGACGGCGACCCGGGCATCCTCGATGAGCGCCTTGGCGGACGGATACGGCGATGCTGCCAGGGCGAGCTTCTCGGGCGCCGTCAGGTGGTCCATGACGTACGCGGTGGGAGAGGGCACCGCGAGCAGCAGCAGACGCCGGGCGCCCGCGCGGGTGAGCTCGGCGGCGCGTTCGGCGGTCGCCTCGATGCGCAGCGATACCCCGTCCTTCGCGTCGACGAGGGCCGGGTAGCCGCGGACGACACCGCCGGCGACCTTCGTGTCGACGACTTCGGGGAGGTCCCCGACGTCCCACGTCGTGATGCCGGTGCGCTCGATCGGAGCGCTCGCGGCGGCGACGGCCGCGGTCGGGGATGCCGCCGGCTGCGGCCCGCGCTTCGGCGCGAGCGAGCGGGCGACCGACTCGCGGGCACGGCCGGCGAGTCGGTCCTGCAGCTCGCGCAGGTTGCGGGACGACCCGACGGTGCGTCCGCGCTGATCGACGGCGCGGAACGAGACGCCCAGGTGGGCGGGCACCCTCTCGAGGTCGAAGTCGCGCTCGGTGACCGGCTGATGCGCGATGCGCTGGATGCGTGCGGCGAGGGCTGCGCGGAGAGTGGATGCCGGGAGCCCGTCGGTGTCCTCCGGGCCGGACCCGCGGATCTCGTCGCCGAGGGTCGTCGCCCAGTCGGCCGCGGGCACGACGTGGCGGCGGATGGCCTTGGGGAGGGCCTTGATGAGCCCCGTGACGAGTTCGTCCCGCATCCCGGGAACCTGCCAGTCGAACCCGTCGGGGCGCACCTGCGCGAGCAGGGCGAGCGGGATGACGACGCTGACGCCGTCGTCGGGGGCGCCGGGCTCGAAGCGGTAGGCGAGCGAGAGCACCTGGTCGCCCTGACGCCAGCGCGTCGGGAAGTCGTGCTCGTCGGTCCGGGCGGACTCGCCGAGCAGGTCGGCCTCGGTCATGTCGAGGAGCTTCGGGGTGGCGGGCTGCGTCTCGCGCCACCATGTCTCGAACGAGCGCACGTCGAACACGTCGTGCGGCACACGCGCGTCGTAGAAGGCGTACACGGCCTCGTCGCCGACGAGGATGTCGCGGCGTCGCTCCCGCTCCTCGATGCGCTCGAGCTGACGGCGGAGCTCGCCGTTGCGTCGCTCGAACGCGGTGAGGCGCTTGTCGAGGTGCTGACTGTTCCACTCGCTTTCGACGAGGGCGTGACGAAGGAACAGCTCCCGCGCCAGGTCGCGGTCCCGTCGGGCCAGCTGCACCCGGCGGCGCGGGATGATCTCCACACCGAAGAGCGTCACCTTCTCGGCCGCGACGGCAGCGCCGGCATCCTTCGACCAGTGCGGGTCGCTCAGACTGCGGTTCGCGAGGTCGCCGGCGAGGTCCTCCGCCCAGGCGGGGTCGATTGCAGCGACGGTGCGACCGAACAAGCGCGACGTCTCGACCAGCTCGGCGGCCATGACGGCGTCGGGGGAGGCCTTGCGCAGGCCCGAGCCGGGGAATACCGCGAACGAGGCGCCGCGGGCGCCGCGGTACTGCGGTAAGGGCTTGCGCGCGTTCTTCTTCGCGGGGTCGGTGGTCACGGAGCGGGTGTCGAGGATGCCGATGTGCGAGAGGAGTCCCGACAGGATCGCGCGGTGCAGAGCGTCCGGGTCGGCGGCTCCCGCCGCCTGACGAGGGGCATCCTTCGGCGAACCGGAACGGGAGAGCGTCGAGAGCTGACGGTGCACGTCGAACCACTCGCGGACGCGGACGTAGTTGAGGTGCTCGCTGCGGCACAGGCGCCGGAAGGCGCTCGAGCCGAGCTCTCGCTGCTGCTCGCGCAGGTGGTTCCAGAGGTTCAGCAGGGTGAGGAAGTCGCTCGTCGGGTCGACGAAGCGCGCGTGCAGACGGTCGGCCTCCTCGCGGCGCTCCTCGGGACGCTCGCGGACGTCCTGGATCGACAGTCCCGACACGATCGCGAGCAGGTCGCGCGAGACGCCCAGCTTCTCGGCCTCGAGCAGCATCCGCGCGAACCTCGGATCGATCGGCAGGCGCGCGATGCGGCGGCCGAGGCTCGTCAGGCGCAGGGCGCCGGTGCGCCCGCCCACGGCGCGGAGCTCGGTGAGCAGCTCGACGGCCGCCTTCACGCCGCGGCTGTCGGGCTTCGTGAGGAACGGGAACTCGGTGACGTCGCCGAAGCCGAGCGACAGCATCTGCAGGATGACCGAGGCGAGCGAGGTGCGGAGGATCTCGGGCTCGGTGAACTCGGGGCGCGCGGCGAAGTCGTCCTCGCCGTACAGACGGATCGCGATGCCCGCCGACGTTCGACCTGCGCGTCCGGAGCGCTGCTGCGCGGAGGCCTGGGAGATGGCCTCGATCGGCAGCCGCTGGATCTTCGAGCGCACGCTGTAGCGCGAGATGCGCGCCGTGCCGGTGTCGACGACGTAGCGGATGCCGGGGACCGTGAGGCTCGTCTCGGCGACGTTCGTGGCGAGGATGATCCGCCGCCTCACGCCGGCCACAGCGGACGGCTCGAACACGCGGTGCTGCTCGGCCGAGGAGAGTCGGCCGAACAGCGGCAGCACCTCGGTGGGGCGGGCGTCCTTCGCGTAGAGGCCGCGGACGGCATCCATCGCGTCGCGGATCTCGGCCTCGCCGGGGAGGAAGACGAGGACGTCGCCGTCGGGCTCCCGGTCGAGTTCGCGGAGGGCGGCGAGCAGGCCGTCGACGTCGTCCTCGGACTCCTCGTCGTGCGCGCGGTAGCGGATCTCGACGGGGTACGTGCGGCCGGAGACCTCGATGATCGGGGCGGGGACGCGCTCGCCGTCCGGGCCTGTCGCCGCGAAGTGGGCGGCGAAGCTCTCGGGGTCGATCGTCGCCGAGGTGATGATCACCTTGAGGTCGGGACGCTCGGGCAGGATGCGGGCGAGGTAGCCGAGCAGGAAGTCGACGTTCAGCGACCGCTCGTGCGCCTCGTCGACGATGATCGTGTCGTAGCGGCGGAGCAGTCGGTCGCGGTGGATCTCATTGAGCAGGATGCCGTCGGTCATCAGCGTGACCTGCGTGGCCTCGGTCACCTCGTCGGTGAATCGGACCTTGTAGCCGATCGCGCCGCCGAGGGGCACCTGCACCTCGTGCGCGAGACGCTCGGCGATCGACCGGGCCGCGATGCGGCGGGGCTGGGTGTGGGCGATGCGGGTGCGGCCGAGTTCGAGGCACATCTTCGGCAGCTGGGTGGTCTTGCCCGAGCCGGTGGCACCGGCGACGATGACGACCTGGTTCTCCGCGATGGCGCGCGAGATCTCGTCCCGCGCGGCGCTGACGGGCAGCTCCGGGGGATACGAGATGACGGGGGCGGGTGCGGACACAGCCTTCGATGGTATCGCGCGGGCGGATGCCGGCGGTCGCCCGGCCCCGCCGGCGGTGCGGCTCAGCGGTCGGAGTTCTGCGGTTCGTCGAGCAGCGGCAGGTCCGCTGCGGTCACGAGACGCGAGAGCACCGCGTGCTCGACGAGGCGCGCGCGGCGGTTGGTGGCGAGCTTCCCGGCGCCGCCGCGCAGGCCCTGCACCCCCTCGCGGTCGAACTTGTCGCACACGTTGTCGAGCTTGCGGTTGAAGGTCGTCAGCGGCCAGCCGAGCCGCTCCGCCGCCTTCGCGGAGGTCGGGATCTGACTCGAGCCCATCATCCCGCCGCGCAGGATCGGCTCGCAAAGGGCGATCAGGAGCAGGCGCTGGGTGGCCGTGAGGGGGACCGCCCCGATCGTCGTCCCGCCGTCCGTGCTGTCGCCGTCCAGCTCCACCGCGCGACCCGTGAAGCGCGCGGCGCCGTTGCGGATCGTGAACTCGTACGTGAACGCGCCGGCGGTGAACATGACGACGAGTTCGGGGAAGACGAGCGGCACGCGCGTCCCCGGTCCGAGCATCGCCTGGTACGCCCCATCCGAGGTCGCGAGGGCCACCGAGATCGACCGGCCCGTGTTCGTGAGCCACCACATGCCCTGCGAGGACTCGATCTCGAGCAGGCGACGGTGCAGGTACGGGTTCGTGTCGATGACGAGGTCGGCGTCCCGTCCGATCGAGAAGGTCTCTCCGGGCGTCGGGTGGAACCATTCGCCGCAGAACTCGATGCCGAGCTCGGCGGCGTCGGTCTCGGCCGTCATCTCTATGTCTTCCGCCATCACATTCCCCCTTGGACGATCACGATGATTCCCCACACGGCGCCCGCCACCACGGCGGCTCCGCCGATCACGACGGCGACGACGCCGCCCCGTCGGGCACGTCGGCGCGTCCTGCGATCCTGCCCGGTCGGCGGTGAGAGCGGGGCGCGGACGACCTGCGGCGCCGGCTCCGAACGTCGGGGTGCGTAGACGGCGCCGGAGACCAGGGTGCCCGGCGACGAGGCCGTGCGGGGCGTGTCGGCCCGCCCGTGCGCGACCGCCGGGGACCCGGCATCCCGCACGACACGGCGCTCGGTCACGCGGGTACCCTCGCCCGTGCGGCGTTCGGCCACCAGCGTCTCGTCCGCCCGCCGCTCGGCGAGGCGTGTGTCGTCGTCGGCGCGGCGTGCCGCGAGGAGCGTCTCATCGTCCGGCACCCGACGCGCGGCGAAGCGCGTCAGGTCGTCGGGCTCGGCGCGACGCGTGGGGTCGTCGATCGGGTCAGTCATGGCGCCTCCGGCGCGAGGGGACCGTCTCGACCTCGATCGTGCCCGTGGCCGGTTCGCTCGTGACGAGACCGCCCGTCGTGTCCTCCAGGCGGGGGTGGATGCCACCGCCCACCACGTCGATGACGATGGCGGTGACGTTGTCCCTGCCGCCGTGCGCGAGCGCCTGCGCGATGAGCGCTCCCGTCGTCTGGGCGGGCGAGGCGCCTGTCAGCAGTCCGGCGCGGATCGCCTCGTCGGTGATCTCTCCCGACAGGCCGTCCGAACAGATGAGGAGACGCTCTCCCGTGACGACCGGCAGCAGCCAGAAGTCGGCCGGGCTGCGCTCGCCGCCGACGGCGCGCGTGATGACGTTGCGCCCCTCGAAGGTCGCCATGTCCTCGCGTGCGAGGCGACCGGCATCCACCATCTCCTGCGCGATCGAGTGGTCGACCGTGAGCTGCTCGAGGCGCTCGGACAGGAGGCGGTAGACGCGGGAGTCGCCGATGTTCACGACGAGCCACCGGTTCTCACCGTTCTGCTGCACGGCGATGACGCCTGTGAGCGTCGATCCGGCGCCGCGCGTCGTGCCGCGGGCGATCTCCTGCACCGACCGGTGCGCGCCCTGGACGGCCTCGGCGACCTCTTCGGGTGCCACATCGCTCCGACCGACGAAGCCCCGGAACGCGTCGATGACCGCGGCCGATGCCAGATCGCCCGCCTCGTGGCCGCCCATGCCGTCGGCGACGAGGAACACGGGGAAGCTCGCGAGGTGCGAGTCCTCGTTCACGCGACGGCGCAGGCCCGTGTCGGTGAGAGCGCCGCTGATGACGTCGAAGGGAGGGAGCGGCCCAGTGGTGGGGGTCATCGCGATCCTGCGTCGAGGGTGAGCTCCGCGTCGCCGAGGAGGAAGCGGCCGGCAAGGGGGACGGGGGTGCCGACGGCGATCTCGGTGTCGCTCGTGCCGACGACCACGCCGTTGGTCGAGGCGAGATCGGTGATCGTCCAGGCGTCGCCGGTCCGCCGCAGCAGCGCGTGCGTCTTGGACACCGTCCGGGTCGTGTCGTCGATCGCGATCGGCTGGGCCTCGGGGGCATCGGACGGCGGTGCGGGGTTGCGGCCCAGCACGATGGTGTCGGACGTGAGGGCGACGGTCTGTCCGGTGGGCAGACGCAAGGACGCCGCCGGGCGGCGGTGCGCCGCGAGGACCGTGTGCTCCTCGAGCTCGGTCTGCTCGCCCGGGGCCACCGCGGGCGCCGCCGGGGGAGCGGCGGGCGCGGCCGGCGCCGTCACGGGTGCGGCGACCGGAGCCAGCGGAGGCGGCGACCAGGGATGGACCGGGACGGATGCCGCGGCCGGCGTCCCGGGCCCCGGTGCTGAGGTCGGGGCCGGGGGCGCGAACGCGGACGTGTCGGCGGGAACGCCGCGGGTGTCGACGGCGACAGGTTCCGCTGCGAACGGCGTCGGGGGCAGGCCCTTCTGCGGCAGCCCCTGCCAGCGCGCCGCTCCCCACCCGATCACCGAGGCCCAGACGGGCAGCAGCAGTGCACCGAGGGCGACGAACCCGCCGCCGCGACCGAAACCGCGGTTCAGGGGGCCCATCATCCGCACCAGGAGGATCACGACGCCGGCGAGGAAGACGAGGAACAGCAGGGTCGGGACGACGGATGCCGCCAGGATCGCGCCCGCTCCATCGCCGCCGCCGCCGAACGCGGCCTCCTGAGCGGACTGCAGCAGGAGCGATCCTGCGACCGAGGCGATGACGGCGGTGAGGAGGCCGCCGCCCACGATGACCGCCGCCCACCACCCCTTCATGCCGGCGAGCTCGAAGAGCATCCAGATGTTCAGCACCGGAACCCAGGCGCGACCGCTCGGGAGACCGGCCTTGCGGAACACGGCGGCCAGGGCGAGCGAGGTCCAGACGTACACGGCCGCGAGCAGGACGAGCTGCACGAGCACGCCGAGGAGCGACACCGCGAGGGCGCCTCCCACAGTTCCGGCGGCATCGCCGATCGAGGCCAGCGGGTTCGCCGTCGTCACGCTCAACATCTGTCCTCGTCCCTCTTCGACTTCCCTCGGTCCCGCATCGCACACCCTATCTGCGGGCGGCCCGTCTGCGCGGCAGCAGGGAGCGCAGTGACAGCCGCGCCCCGAGCCGCGCCCAGAAACCCTTCTCCCCGGCGAACCGGGTGCGCTCGGCGGCCACGATCCGCCAGAACTCCTCGCTCTCGGCTGCGCTCGGCGGCGAGACGTCGAAGACCGACCGATCCGCCCAGCCGGCCAACCGCCTGCCCGGCGCCTCGTCGGCACCGCCGGCGAACAGGCTCGCCAGTTCCTGCCTCGTCAGGTGGGCCGGTGCGGGGTAGCCGTGGTCGACCGCGGTGTCGACGTACTCCTCCCAGCCGCCGGTGAAGCGCTCCGCGACGTCGCCGCGCCGCCGCCGGTTGCGTCGGCGGACGGCCTTGACCGCCAGGACCGTCACGAGCGGCCCGATCAGGACGATGACCGCGAGCAGCGACACGCCACCGATGCGGACGGCAGCCCACACCGCCGACAGGTCGGTCTCGTCCGCGGGCGCCTGCTCGTCCGGCAGGTCGCCGTCGGACGGAGAGGCATCGGCCGGGAGCACCGTGTCCACCTCGTCGCGGCGGACGTCCGTCGGGTTCTCGGGGTCCCGCCGCTGCTGCACATCCGGCGAGGGGAAGCTGTCGTGCTGCGGCGTCGCATCGACGGGGACCCACCGGCCGGCGGCATCCTGCACCTCGATCCACGCAGCGAGATCGCCGCCGCGGCACGAGCCGTCCTCGCAGACGGGCAGGTCCTCGGCCGAGGTGAGACGGGTGCCGACGACGACCCGCGCCTCGAAGCCGAGCTGATCGGCGATCAGCATGGCGGCGACGGCGAACTGCTCGTCGTCGCCGACGGCGGCGACGAGTTCCGCATCGGAGCGGCCCGGCGCCTCGGCTTCGCGCGTCAGCAGCTGCGCGAACATCGTCCCGATGCGGTCTGCCGAGTGACCCGCCCGCGACGACTGGAACCCGCTGCCACCGAGGTCCGCCAGCCAGGACGGGGTGTCACCGGTCGGCACCTGCAGGGCGTGGCTGAGATAGCCCCGGGCGCGCAGGCGCTCCACCAGGGTGTCGAGAGCGGCGCCACCGGTGCCCGCGTCCTGCGCCTCGATCCATTCCACGAGCGAGGCGGGAACGACGTCGGCGGGCAGGGACGGTCCGCTCCGGGCGGGGGTGAGGGATGCCACCGGTTCGGCCTGGCCGTCCGGGGCGACCGACAGCCGGTACGCGTCACCCTCGCCCAGACCGGGGTCGGCGAGCTCGATCGCGGCGCCCGTCGCGGCGTTGTGGAAGAACCCATCGGACAGGTCCGTCGCCCGGGTCCCGTCGAACGCGATCGCGCGGAGGCTGCCGGCGGTCGGGACCCAGATGCCCGCGCCCGCTCCCATCCGGACCGAGACGCTCGCCGTGCCGTCGCCCCCGAGGCTCGAGGGCACGCGGGTGAACGCCGTCGCCGGGTCGGTGGGGCCGGCATCCGGATCGATCGCGCGCGCCGTGCGACCGTCGTAGAACGGCAGGGTCGCAAGGCGCACGCGGTCGATCGTCTCGGGAGCGGCGACCGTGAACAGGACCTGGTCGTAGCGATCGTCCGCGAACGCCGCGCGGTAGTCCGCGAGCGGGCTGGGCGCGCGCTCGAGTTCGAGCACCGGTGCCACCGCCGCCCGCGCCACCTCGCGCGGCTGCCCCGCGAGTGCCCACGGCCCCCAGACGGCCGCAGCGGCGGTCGCGACGACGACCATCCCCGCGGCGGTCGCCGCGCGGGTGGCGGTGCCGCGCCGCCGGGCGGTCGGTCCCCGACGCATCCCGGTCGCGTCGGCCGCGGTCCGGAGTGCGCGGCGCCGGTCGTGGGCGGTCCGCCAGACGACCGCGACGAGAGCTGCGACGACGGACGCCGCCCCGACGAGCGTCTCGGGTTGGAGGGGGACGGCGCCGACGAGCAACGGCGCGGCCAGGGTGCGGGCGCCGAAGACCACGCCGAACGCGGTCGGGATGAGCGCCACGGCGACCGCCGGCATCCACACCGTCTTCGCGCGCCACGCGATCGACAGGGCGGTGACGGTGACGGCGAGGAAGAGCAGGAGCGTCGGCGCGAGGGTCGCCTGGTAGGCGCCGAGCGGCAGGTCGAGGGTGAGCAGGTCCTTCCACCCGGTGACGGGCGCCGTCGCGACGTCGACGAGGGCGCGGAGCGCCGCACCCGGGGAGGCCAGCGAACCGGATGCCCCGACGAGAACTCCCAGCGCAACGTAGGCGCCCAGCGCGGTGAGGGCGACCCACCATCCCGACCAGCGCCAGCGGGTGCCGACGGCCGCGACGACGTGACCGGCGACGATCCCGGCCGTCACCGCGACGATGAACGCGGTGCTCCGGTAGATCGGCCATGCGGCGACCGCTCCCACGGCGAGGACGAGATCGAGCACGATCGCCTGGCCGATGAAGAAGCCCGCCCGCGACGGTGCGGGGCGCGGGCGGCGGGCGTCGCGGCGGAGGGGGACGGTCACGATCGCCCACCCCTCGCGAGCATCTGTCGCAGGTCGTCGAGGAGCCCGATCGAGATGACGGTCATGCTCCCGAGGCGCCGGATGCCGGGAGCCGCCGTCGGGTCGCACACGAGGGCGACGACGGCCACCTCGGAACCGAAGGCGAGCGCGGCGCTCTGCAGCTGCGTGGGCGTCAGCGTCGATCCGCAGACGAGGAAGGCGATCGACGCATCCGGATGGCGCCCGGCCGCGAGCGCGGCGACCTCGCGGAGCGGGCTCGGGTTCTCCCCGCGACCGATGGCGGCGAGGTCGTCGAGGAGGGTCCGCGACGAGATCGTCGTCAGGGTGCGGAACGTCCGCATGCGGCCTCGCGCGAACTCGGGGATCTCCGCGCCGGCGACGACGTCGATGTCCCGCCCGTCGCGGAGCCCCCGGACGCCGATCGACGCGGTCGCGCTGACGGCGAGTTCGAACTCGTCGTCGTCGGCGTACTCGTCGCCGCCGAGTCCGAGAACGAGGATCATGCGGGAGCGGCGGGTCTCCTCGTACTGACGCACCATCATGGCGCCGGTCTTCGCCGTGGATTTCCAGTGCACCTGGCGCGGTGAGTCGCCCGGGACGTAGGGCCGGAGCGCGTGGAACGAGAAGTCGGCGTCGACGATCGTCCTCGACGGGCTCCCCTCGAGGTCGCGGATGAGTCCCGTCTCGGTGCTCCGCAACGCCGTCGTCACGGGGTGCACGTAGAGCGTGCGGGTCTCCTGCCAGGTCGCTTCACGGGTGAGGATGCCGAGGGGGTCCCCGCGCACGGTGCGGGCGGGGCCGACGGTGATGACGCCGCGGCGCAGGGTCGGGATCGCGACATCCTCGCTGGTCTCGTGGCCAGGGCGCAGCAGCGGCACGGCGACGTCGACGAGGCCGTCGCCGACGGGCAGGTCGACCCGGCCGGGGAGCGCGACGCGCCGACCGACGTTGGTGACGACGAGGGCACCCTCGACGGGCGTCCCGGCGACGACGCGGTCGTGCTCGAGGCGGAGGGTCACCTCGTAGGCGCGCGCACCGAACAGGAACGGAACCGAGAGCGCGAGGAGCAGAACGGCCGCCCCGCCCGCCACGGCGAACTCGAGCCAGCCGAGGGCGAGGCCGCACGCGAGTCCGACGACCGCGACGGCGAGGACGATCCACCCCGCGGGTGCCACGGTCTCGGCGAACCCCCGCGCCGCCCGCGCGCTCGCGCGCCGGAGCCGCCGCCATCCGCGCACCCCCCGTACCGCCAGGCGCGTCGTGGCGGGCGCCGAGCCGTAGCCCGTGCGCGTGTATCCCGTCGCGGCCGAGGTGCGGGTGAGGCGGGACTCGTTGGAGGAACTCACACGTTCTCTCGCTGACCGCGTTCGTCGAGACGCTCGCCCGACGGCGGGACGACGTCGAGGAGGACCTGCCCGATGACCGCCTCGGCCGTGACGCCGTCGAACTCGGCTTCGGGGTCGAGGATCAGACGGTGCGCGAGCACGGGCACGGCGAGCGCCTTGACGTCGTCGGGGGTGACGTAGGTGCGGCCGTGGGCCAGCGCCCACGTGCGCGACGCCTTCGTGAGCGCGAGTGCTCCTCGGACGCTGACCCCCAGCCGCACCTCGCGCGCGAGGCGGGTGGCGTCGACCACGCGCGCGATGTAGTCGAGGACGAGCGGGTTCAGGTATCCGCCGCGGGCGATGTCGGCCATGCTGACGATCCCCTGCGGGGTGATGACGGGGGAGACCTCCCGCGTCGCATCGCCGGAGCCCTCGAGGATGCGGATCGTGGCGGCGCGATCCGGGTAGCCGAGCGAGGTCTTCAGCAGGAAGCGGTCGAGCTGCGCCTCGGGGAGCCGGTAGGTGCCGGCCTGCTCGACCGGGTTCTGCGTCGCCACGACGAGGAACGGGACGGGTACGTCCCGCGTGACACCGTCGACCGTGACGTGACCCTCCTCCATCACTTCGAGGAGCGCCGACTGCGTCTTGGGCGATGCGCGGTTGATCTCGTCGGCGAGGACGACGTTCGCGAAGATCGGCCCCTGGTGGAACTCGAACTCGCCCCGGCGCTGGTCGTACACCGTGATGCCCGTGACGTCACCGGGGAGGAGGTCGGGGGTGAACTGGATGCGGGATGCCGTCCCCTGTACCGATCGCCCCATCGCGCGCGCCAACGACGTCTTGCCGGTACCGGGGTAGTCCTCGAGCAGGAGGTGCCCCTCGGACACCATCGTGGTGAACGCGAGTTCGATCACGTGCCGTTTGCCGAGCACGACCTGCTCCACGTTGTCGACGAGCGTGGTGAAGGTCTCGGCGAACCAGGCGCTCTGCTCCTGGGTGATCGTCATCGTGTTCCTCTCGGGGAAGGGGTCTCGGGGCCGCGCCGCTCAGGGAGCCGGCGGGGTGGTCTCGGTCGGGTCGGGGGATGCCGGCGGCTCCGTCTCGGGCGGCGGCGGCGTGATCTGACGGCAGTCGACGCTGACGGTGATCGGATCGAGCGCGCGGAGGGCGCCGGTCCACCCGAGGGTGTACTCGACACGCTGCGGGCCGAGGTCTCCGTTGATCACGGTCTTCCGCACCGTCGCGACGTCGGTGCCGATGTTCCGCGGGAACCAGTCCGACACCTCTTCGTCCGACCGGCACCGCGGCACGTCGTCCGTGGCCACGTACACCGGCCAACCCGCGCTTCCGCGTGCCGCGACGATGGGTGTCCGGTCGGAGCACTCACCGACGACGCCGAGGAAGGTGTCGCACCACTCCGCGGTCCACCGGTCGTCGGGCCTGTTGGGGCGCGGCTCGAAGGAGTCCCGAAGCTGATCATTCAGTCGGTACCGCAGCGTCGCTCCCTCGAACGGCGGCCGGCCGGGGTCGCTGGCCGCGCTCGCCGCGTACGTGAACCCGGAGGCCTGATCCCCGCGTGGCGTCGTCGACACCGTGTAGGTCATCGGCTCGGGCGCGGCGACGTTCCCGGTCGGGCGGGCGGTGATCGCGTCGGAGGTCACGCCGAAGCCGTCCTGGCCGTCGAAGGTGCTCGTCGCGCAGACGTAGACCGTCTTGCGTTCGAACGCGCGCGCCGCGAAGGTGCGTCGGGCGTCCCGCGAGTCCGGGCTGCACTCCGCGGCGGACACCTCGCTGAAGCCGAACAGCGCCACGGTGCCGGCGCTCTCGGCCGTCACCCGTGCGGTCACCGTCAGCGAGTCCGTCGTGGTCGTCTGCGAGAGCTCGATACTCGGGGCACCGACGCCGTGGGCGCGGAGCTCGAGTGATCGCCCCTCGGTGGACCCTCCGGCGATGGGCGGGAGGTCGAATTCCGTCAGCGGCGTCGCCGTCAGCGTCTTCGGGTCGTTCGAGCCGACTCGGTAGCCGGTGAAGGTGGCGGTCCCGCCGCGGACGGCCTGCGTCGCGCTTCCGGCGACTCCGCCGGCCAGGCGGACGCTGCCGGTCGTGTCGTCGAGCCCGGTCACGGTGACGGTCGCTACTCCGCCGTCGCGTCCGTTCGGGACCGGCGTGAACGTGGCGGCGGCGGGGCGGGAGGGCGGACGGTAGGCCCACGCGGTCGTCCGCACGGTGCCGCGCGAGGCGCCCACCTCGTTGACCGCACGCGCCTCGTAGACGCGCTGTTCGCCCACCGGGGCGGAGATCGGCGCGCACACCCCGGAGGCCGGGCAGGTGGCGACCTCGCGTCCTCCCGTCGTGATGCGGTACCCCTCGACGCCCGGGTAGGAACCGGCATCCGAGGTCACCCGCAGGGTCACGGCGTCGTCGGTGTACGAGGTCCACTCGAGGCGGGTGGGGCTCGCCGGCAGACCGCGCAGGTCGAGGACGACGGAGCCGTTGCGATCGCCGCTCGACTGGCGCCCCTGCGCGTCCTCGACGACGAAGGTGCCCGCGCAGCGCGCCGCGCCCTCGGCATCCGTACTCCAGCTCGCTCGGACGGTGCGGTCGCCGGCGGGGGAGAACCGGACGCCGTCGCAGTTGCCGGCGCTCGACGCAGCCACGACCCGGAGCGGCGTGCCGGGGAGCGGGTTGACCTCGCCGTCGGCTCCGACGACCTCGATCGTGCACGAGGACTGCCCGTCCGACTGCGAGCAGGTCTTCACCGCGGATCCGCCGCGGGGAAGCGACGAGGGGGAGGGGCCGACCGTGAGCACGAGGCTCGACGCGCTCGCGTCGGGGTGGCTCGGCAGCGACACCGTCACCTCCTCCTCACGTCCGGGACGGGCCTCGTCGACGGCGGTGACGGTCAGGGCGGCGCCGTCGGCGGTCACCTCGAACTGGTTGCCGGAGTAGGCGACGTCGAAGCGGAGGGCGTCCTCGTCGGCGACGCCGGCCCATCGCACCATCCGGGTGAGGTCGTACGTCTGCGTCTGGCCCGGACGGACGCCGAGCGACGCGCTCCGCAGCGACGGCTGCGGCGTCTCGGCCTCGACGGCGACAGCGAGCGTCAGATAGGTGGGCTCGTCCTGGCCGGCCAGGCGTGCCGCCACGATGCACGAATCGGACCAGGGGGCGCCCTTCCCCGCGGTGTATCGGATGACGGTGCCCGACACGACACGGCAGGTGGCGTCCTTGCGCGCACCGCCGGCCTTGGTGCCGTCGCGGTCGAGGACGAGGGCCCCGTCCTCGGGCAGGACCACGAGGTCGGCGACGTCCGCTTCGACGCTCTCGCCCTCGGCGACGCGGAGCTGCTCGACGCCGGCGCGGAGGGTGAGGCGGATCTCGTCCGTCCCCGGCACGCGCAGGAACCCGTACGTCGTCACCTCGCTGCCGTCGTAGGCGGTGCCGCTGACCTCGAACGGGATGAGGCGGGTGCGCGTCGGCAGCTCGCCCGAGATCCTCCGCCCCGACACCTCGAGGTCGCCGGGGTCGCCCCAGAGCCGCAGGGTGAGCCCGGCGACGTCGCCGGCATCCCACGCGACATGGCCGGTCAGCACGTCGACGCCGGTCGTGAACCGGTCGCGGTCCTCGATCGTCAGCACCGTGTCCGAGACGACCGGATGATCGGGCACCGGGTCACGGACGACCTTGACGACGAGGAGACCGATTGCGGTGTCGCCGTCCGCGTTGGAGACCTCGTACGAGTACGAGAAGGTGCCGAGGGCGGTGCCCGCCGTGACCGTCACCGCGCCGTCGTCGACGCTCACCCGGCCGGCCAGCGCCGCGTACTCGGGGCTGTCCGCGGGGGCGTTCGGGACGACGTCGCCGAGTTCCAAGGGACTGCCGAAAGGATCGACGTCGTTGTCCGCGGGCCGGACGACGACCGTGCTCTCGGCGCCCGCCTGCACCTGCACGTAGTCGCTGAAGGTCACCGGGCTCGGGTCGCTCTGACGGGCGATGACGCCGACGCGCACCTCGCCGACGCCCGTCCGGCCCCGGGCATCCTTCACCTGGTAGCCGAAGCGCACCTGACCCGAGACGCCCTCGCGACTCGTGTAGACGATCGATTGGCCGTCGGCCGAGATGGTCGCCGATCCCTCGGCGGGCTGGGTCGTGATGGCGTCGAGCGACACGTCGTCGCCGTCGGGGTCGACGGCGAACCGGTCGAAGCCGATCGTGACGGACTGGCCCGCGACGACCCGCCCGACGAGGGTCCGCGGGACCGGGTCGCGGTTCTCGTCGCCGCCGGTGACGGTGACGGTCACCCGCGCCGTGTCGGTCACCTCGGGGAAGCCCAACCGGTACACCGTGTACGTCAGCGCGTACGTACCCGCCGCGCGCGGCGCCAGGTAGCGCAGGACGCGTCCCGAGGCGAACGCGAGGCCGCCGCCGGTCTCGTTGACCACCGACGACGGGTCGATCGCGATGAGGGCCCCGGTGGGCGTGTGGTCGTTGTCGAGGACGGGGATGTCGACCTGGGTCCCGCCGCGGACCGTCACGGCGTCGTCGACGGCGATCGGCTGCTCGGCCGAGCCGGCCGGCAGGAGGATGACGGTCAGCTCGCCCTCGGCACCGGCGGCATCCGTCCCGCCGTCGCTCAGGCGGTAGCGCACGACGCCGAGGCGTCCCGGTGTGCCGTCGTCGGTCGTCCCACTGACCCGCAGGAGGCTCTGCCCCACGAGATCGACGCTGAGCGACGCGGTCGGGTCGCT
Source organism: Microbacterium sp. MDV22-iso44 (assembly GCF_058629135.1). Taxonomy (NCBI): domain Bacteria; kingdom Bacillati; phylum Actinomycetota; class Actinomycetes; order Micrococcales; family Microbacteriaceae; genus Microbacterium; species Microbacterium sp. MDV22-iso44. The sequence goes on along the minus strand of NZ_JBZVWS010000001.1, from coordinate 812,212 downwards.
GTCGGGTCGGATGTCGTCGAGGAGCAGCACGAGGCCGGCCGGGTTCGCCGCGGCCGACGCGACGTCGATCGTCGCGTCCTCGCCGGGACGGACGAACGCGGTGAGCGGCGGTGTCGTCACGACGGTGTCCTCGGGTGCGCGGACGGTGACGCGGGCGATGGCGGATGCCTCGCCGACACCGTCTCGCACCGAGTACTGCACGACGTAGGAGCCCGGCTCGTTCGCCACGACGTTCATGCGCAGCGCGGAGGGGTTGGGGGTCGCGCTCACGCGGTCGGCGTCGAGAGCCACGAGCGAGCCGAGCGTGAGGGGTCCCGACGCCCCGGTGACGTAGGGGGTGAGGTCGACGTCGAGCGGCTCGCCGACCACACCGTTCACCGCGAACGACTCGGCCGACAGCTCGGGCGCGGGCGTGACCTGCACCGTCACCGTCTGCGTCGTCGTCGCTCCCCGCGCGTCGGAGACGACCACCGCGACCGGGATGCCGGCGGCGTCCGTCGCGCTCGGATCGGGATGCTGGTAGGTGAATTCGCCCTCCGGCGACGTCGTCGCGGTCCCCACCGCGGGGGCTCCGTCGATGCCGGAGAGGTAGACGGGGTCGCCGTCGGGGTCGACCCAGCCCCGGAGCAGGTCGGCCGAGACCGTGCCGCCGGGGGCGACCGAGAGCGTGGGCCAGGTGGCGAGGCATCCGGGCACCCCGCACCAGACCGGTGCCGCGTTGTCCTCTTCGGGCACGACGCGCACCGTCACGGTCGCGTACTCCGAGAGGCGCCCGCCGGCCGAAGTGCCGTCGGTGACGCGGTAGCGGAAGGTGGTCGTGCCGGTCGCGTCCGGGGCGACGTCGAGGGCGATCTGCTGCTCGGCGCCGGTGAGCGTCGCCGACCCGAAGGCGGCGTCCACCCCGTCGAATCCGCCCGCGTCGATGCTGAGGACGTCCTCGTTGGGGTCGTGATCGTTGAGGAGGACGGGCAGGAGCGCCACGGAACCGGCGCGCACCCCGAACTCGTCGTCGATCGCGACGGGCGGCTTGGGGTCGAGCACCCGTTCGACGGGGTCGTCGGTGTCGGGGACGGCCTCGCTCGTGTCCTCGACGCGCCACTGCTGCGAAGAGGGGATGAGCGCACCGTCGGGGACACGCCAGACCCAGCCGGATCCGCGGTCGTTCAGCGCCAGGCGCGACCCGTTGCCGACGAACACGGGATCGACGCCGTCGCCGATGTCGGCGCCGGCGTAGTCCAGAGGCGTGCTCTGCGTCGGGGCTGCGCTCGACCACAGCGTCCCGCCGCCGGTGCCGTCGCCGAGCCACGCAGCCGAGACCGCCCCGCCGGAGGGAGTCGGCACGGCCGGTGTGCCGAGCCCGGGGGATTCGAGCGGCCGATCCGCGGCGCCGGAGTCGAGCGGCACGCGCGTGATCCCGGTCGGATCGGCGATGACGGCCGCGTCCCCGCTCGTCGCGGCCCGTTGCAGCAGCGCCCCGGTCGCCGGCGTCGTCGACACGACGTCGTCCCGATCCGCCACGGCGACGTCACCCGTCGCGACGTCGTAGAGCACCCAGCGACCGCCGACCGCGCTCAGCTGCGCGTCGACGGGGGCGATCGGGGTCGGATCCTGACCGAGGATGCGCCCCGTGGCCGCTTCGGCCCGGACGACGACCTTCTCGGGCGCCGAGTAGGCGTACACGACGCCGTCGGCGTCGACGGCGACCGCGGATGCCGAGAAGCGGGGACCCTGCTCGTTCGCGTCCCGGTCCGCGTCGGCGTACGGATCGATCGGCGAGACCGCGCCGCCGCTGGACAGGGTCGCGCCGAAGACGCCGCCGCCCTCGGTCCGGTAGGCGATCGCGTCGCCCGCCGAGACGATGTCGACCGTTCCGGCCGGTGTGGGGGAGGAGGCGTCCTCATCCTCGCCGGTGAGGTCGGCGGGTTGGGCGAGGTCGACGTCGGAGTAGGCCGAGCCGCCCTCGCTGAAGACGAACAGCCGGTCGGCGGTCTGCGCCACCTGCGTCCCGTTGACCACCTGCTTGACGGTGTCGACCTCGCCGAGGTCGAGGTTGACCCGGGCGTACCCGCTCCCGGCGCCGGTCTGCAGCGCCCAGACCGTCGGATCGTCGACGGGCGTCTGCTGCGCGTCGTATCCCGGCCAGACGGCCGCGAGGGTGCCGACGACCGCGACGACGGCGGTGACCGCACCCACGCCGATCCACGTGGACCGGCGGATGCGGGGTCGCTCCCGGGGCAGGCCTGCCATTCAGCCCGCTCCGCCGAGGAGGAAGAACGTGGTGGCGGCGCCCGCCAGGGTGAGCGCGACGCCCGCGCCGACGGCGAGGGCGATCACGGCGGTGCGACTCAGCCGCGGCGCGGGCTCGGCGCCCGCGAGGATGGTGCCCTCGTCGGGGCGACGGGGAGGGGCGGACCTGCGACGCGCGGGCCGGGCCGACTCGTACGCGACGCTCGGACGCACCGGACCGCGCAGGCGGTCATCGGCGAAGTCGACGGTCGCCCCGGCTGCGGCCCACTCGTCGACGGCGACTTCGAGGGGAGTGTGGGGGAGCCCCATCCGGTGCTGGATGAGCTGCAGGTCGTGAGCGAAGGCCGCGGCGGACGGATGCCGGGCGGCGGGGTCCCGGCTCAGGGCGCGGGCGAGGACGGCATCCACCTCGGCGGGGACGTCGGGGCGACCGACGGGCGTGTACACCGCTTTGCGGATCCGCGCCTTGAGCTGGTCGCGGGTGTTCTGGCCGCGGCCGGAGCGCTCGAAGGGACTGCGGCCGGCGAGCAGCGAGTACACGGTGGCGCCCAGACTCCAGACCTCGGCCGCGATGGAACCCGAGACCCGCTCGTCGACGATCTCGGGCGCCGACCACGGCACCGACATCGCGAACACCTCCTCGGCATCCGGTCGGGCCTCGACGGCGGCGGCGATGCCGAAATCCGAGAGGACGGGCGACCCGAAGGCGGTGACGAGGATGTTCGACGGCTTGATGTCCCGGTGCAGGAGCCCGGCGCGGTGGGCGGTCTCGAGTGCGGAGCCGATCTTCACCCCGAGCTGCAGCACCTCGGCGACGGGGATCTCCTCGCGCCGGTAGCGGTGGGTGAGCGAGGTCGGGCAGTACTCCATCACGAGGTAGGGGCGTCCGTCGGCCGACACGGATGCCTCGTGGATCGTGAGGATCGAGGGGTGGGCGCTGAGGCGGGCCATGACATCGGCTTCGGCGTTGAACATGCGCAGCACGTTCTCGTCGACGACGTCTTCGAGGAGGACCTTCACGGCCACGGGACGCCGCGGCAGGTTCTGCTCGAACAGGAAGACGTCGGCGAAACCTCCGGCACCCAGCGGACGGACGTACGTGAACCCCGAGAGACCGGGTGGCGTGGACGGAAGCCTGTGGGACACGCGGTCGGTCATCCCGCCGTCGAGGGGTCGAGCACGTCGAACACCGCGGTCACGCCGTCGCCGAGGTCGAGCTCGGTCCCGAGCGGCACCCGCGAGGCCGCGCCGCCGCGCAGGAGCGCCGCGGCTCCCGTCGGCGGGCGCACGATCGTCCCGTTCGTCGAGTCGAGGTCGCGGACCACGAGGGTCGTCCCGTCGAGCACCACTTCGAGGTGCGTGCCCGAGATCTCCTTGTGCGGCGAGGAGACGCGTTCGATGCGCGCACCGGCGTGACCGGCCTGCCGCGGGCCGCGCCCAAGGATCACGGGCCGGTCGAGGGGGACCGTCCGCCCGCCGGGAAGGCGCAGGCCGTAGACCGCCCCGGTTGCGGCGCGACGCGAGCCGAAGAGGGTGCGTTCGTCGGGGAGGTCCCCGCCGTCGTGGCGCTGGTCGTCCTCGCGCAGGAAGTCGGGCAGCTCGAGCTCGTCGTCGTCCTCGAAGAGCCGGGCGAACAGGCTGCGGTCGACCGAGATCGTCTGTAGGACGTCGATCTCCTCGTCGCGGGGAGTCGGAGCGGGCGCTGCGGGTGCGGGCCGGACGGGCGGCGTGATCGTGGGGACGGCGACGGTGACGGGCGCAAGGGTGCCGGGGGGTTCTTCGCCCTCGGCGGCGGGCGTCACCTCGGCGTCGGGCTCGCGGCCCGCGGGGAAGGGGCGCCCCCACGACAGTTCGTCGGCGCGGGTGACCCCGAGCCCGAGGGGCAGCAGGTCGCCGCCCGTCGCGCCGGCGTCGAGGGCGAGACGGATGCCGACGGCCCCCGCGAGCGCCGTCTCGATCCAGGTCCGCGCATCGGCCCCGGACACGCGCGTGCGATCGGAGGTCTCGACGATGGCGGCGCCGCGGACGGCCACGCGCACCGGCTGCGCGTCGTCGTCGGGGAACTCCGCGATCGCGAAGTCGGGCAGGTCGTGGATGCCGCCCGCCACGAGCACGCTCAGGACGTCCTCGAGGACCGCCGTGTCGGCGACGGCCGAGTTCCACAGCCGCGCGATGACACCCTCGGTGACGCCCGATCCGAGGAGGATGGCGAACCGATCGCCGGCGATGGCGTACCCCGACTCGGCGGCGAGCGTCGGGGTGGGGTATCGGAACACGTGCTCAGCCTACTGACGGCGCGCGGTCAGACCCATCCGCGCAGCCAGTTGTGCAGCCAGTAGAACTCGTACGGCACGCGGATGGCGGCCCAGAGGGGGTACCAGAACACCGACAGCGCGACGACGAGCGCCAGGACGAGGAGCACGATCCGGCGCGCGACGATCCGACCCGTCGCATCGATCCGGCCCGGCGAACCCCACAGGGCGCGCAGCGCGAAGGTCAGCGCCAGCACCATGAACGGGAGGATCAGGACCGTGTAGAACTGGAAGATCGTGCGATCGGGGTAGAACAGCCACGGCACGTACGAGGCGCCGACGCCGACGATCACGACGGCTGCGCGCCAGTCGCGGGTGCGGACCCCGTGGACGGCGATCCAGAGGACGGCGAGCACGCCGAGCCACCACAGCAGCGGGTTCGGCATCGAGTACAGGATCTCGATGCACCCGCGGGCGCTCGCGCATCCGTCGACGGTGTTCGCGGTGTTCCCGACGTACATCGAGGTGGGGCGGAGCAGGAGCGGCCACTGCCAGGCGGGGCTCGCGTACGGATGCGTCGAGGTGATCTCGGCCGTCGCCGTGTAGATCGTCTCGTGATAGTGCCAGAGGTTCTGGAAGGGCAGCGGGACCCACGACCAGAAGCCCTGCGCCGGGGTCGCGTCGACGTCGTGACGGCCATACCCGCCGTCGGTGGTCAACCACCCGATCCACGTCGAGAGGTAGACGACGACGGCGACCGGCACGAGCAAGAGGAACGACGCGGCGCCCTGGCGGACGGCATCCGCCGGCCAGAAGTAGACGCCCAGGCGGCGCCGGGCGAGCGCGTCGCTGACGACGACGTACAGGCCGAGCGCCCCGAGGACCCATGCCCCCGACCACTTGACCCCGCACGCCGCACCGCCGGCGATACCCGCGGCGACCAGCCACGGCCGGCCCCACAGGACCGGACCCCACCACGAGACGCGGCCCGCGGCATCCCGTCGGAGCATGGCCCGGGCGAGGCGGTCGAGGTGACGCCGCCGGTCGAGGAGGACGAACCACACCATGAGGAGGACGAAGAACGTGAGCAGGATGTCGAGGATCGCGACCCGGCTCATGACGATCGCGAGCCCGTCGATCGCCATCAGCCCCGCCGCGACCGTGCTGAACGCGATCGACCGGGTCAGCTGCCACGCGATCAGATAGAGGACGAGGACGGCGAGGGTGCCCGCGAGGGCCACGGCGAAGCGCCAGCCGAACGACGAGGTCGGGCCGAACAGGGCCATGCCCGCACCGATGAGGTACTTGCCGAGCGGCGGATGCACCGCGAAGCTCGGCTCCCGCGTGTAGATGCCGGTCTCACCGTCGGCGAAGCGCTGGTCGGCGCCGTCTGGCCACGTGGCGGCGTAGCCGAGGTTCCACTGACTCCAGGCATCCTTCACGTAGTACGTCTCGTCGAAGACGATCGCGTGCGGGTGGCCGACGTTCCACACCCGCAGGATGCCGGCGAGCAGCGTCACGAGCAGGGGGGCGAGCCAGCGGGCCGCCGGATGACGGAGGATCCGGCCGCGCCAGGCATCGATGCGGACGTCGAGGCGGGGCCGCAGCGGGGCCGCGGGCAGCAACGGTTCCGCGGTCGAGCTCACGGCGACCAGCCTATGCTGGGGCGGTGCTGATCCTCGCCGCGACCCCGATCGGAAATCTGGGCGACGCGACCGGGCGCCTGCGCACCGCCCTCGAGGACGCGACGATCGTCGCCGCCGAGGACACCCGCACCACCCAGCGCCTGCTGCAGGCCCTCGGCATCGAGAATCGGCCGCGCCTCATCGCCCTGCACGACCACAACGAGAAGCAGCGCGCCGCGGAGCTCGTCGCGCTCGCCGCGACCGAGGACGTCCTGCTGCTGAGCGACGCCGGGATGCCGACGGTCAGCGACCCCGGCTATGCGGTCGTCGCGGCCGCCGTCGAGCAGGGCGTGGACGTGACGGCGCTCCCGGGTCCGAGCGCCGTGATCACCGCGCTCGCCCTCGCGGGCCTCCCGACGGACCGCTTCACGTTCGAGGGTTTCGCGCCCCGCAAGGCGGGGGAGCGGCGGACGGTCTTCGGCGCCTTGGCCTCCGAGGCGCGCACCATGGTCTTCTTCGAGGCGCCGTCCCGCCTCGCCGACACGCTCGCCGCGATGGCCGAGGCGTTCGGGGTGGACCGTCGCGCGGCCGTCTGCCGCGAGCTGACGAAGCTGCACGAGGAGGTCGTCCGCGGCCCGCTCGGCGAGCTGGCGGAGTGGGCCGCCCAGGGCGTCCGCGGCGAGATCGTCGTCGTCGTCGAGGGGGCGAGCGTCCGTGCCGTCAGTGAGGACGACGCCGTCGCCCAGGTGCAGGCGCTCGTAGCCTCCGGCATCCGATTGAAGGATGCCGCCGGCGAGGTCTCGCGAGAGACCGGACTGCCCTCGCGAGACCTCTACCGTGCCGCCGTCGCGGCGAAGAAGCCGCTCAGCCCTTGACCGAGCCGGCCGTCAAGCCGCCGACGATGTAGCGCTGCAGCGACAGGAACAGTGCCAGCACGGGGATCGAGGCGAGGATGGCCCCGGCGGCGAACAGACCCCAGTTGCTGGCGAGCTGGTTCGAGACCCACTGGAACATGCCGACGGCGAGGGTCCAGTTGTCCTCCGAGACGAGGACGATCTTCGCGATGATGTAGTCGCCGAATGCCGCGATGAAGGCGAGGAGGCCGACGACGGCGAGGATCGGGGTCACGAGCGGCATGATGAGGCGCCAGAAGATCTGGGCGTGGGTGGCGCCGTCGATCTTGGCCGACTCGTCGATCTCCATCGGGATCGTGTTGAAGAAGCCGTACATGAGGAACGTGTTCACGCCCAGCGCGCCACCGAGGTACACGCAGATGAGAGCGATCTTCGAGTTGAGCCCGAGGACCGGGAACACCTCGCCGAGGGTCAGCAGCATCAGGAAGATCGCGACGAACGCGAGCGCCTGCGGGAACATCTGGACGATCAGGAGCGCCGTCAGGCTGATCCGCCGGCCGGAGAACCGGAATCGCGAGAAGGCGTAAGCAGCCGCCGCGCCCATGAGGACCGCTCCCGCCGCGGACGCGCCGCCGACGAGGAGCGTGTTGCCGTACCAGGCCCAGTAGCTCGTGTCGGCGAGGGCGGCGTAGTTGCCGATGTCGATGACGGAGAACAACGCGTTCGCCGCCGACAAGGTGCCGTTCGGATTGAACGACGCCGACAGGACGTACACGAGCGGGAACATCGCGTAGAAGAGGAGCCCCGCGGCGATCAGGTACTTCCAGCCGACCTCGAGCACCCAGCGCTTGCGCTGCGCGGGACGCAGGGCGGCGGTGCGAGTCGCGGACGAACCGGTCGTGATCGTCGCGGTGGTCGCGGCGGGGGAGGGAGCGGACATCACTGGTACTCCTCGAGCTTCTTGGTCTGACGGAATGCGAGCGCCGACACGGCGCCCACCACGACGAACACGAGGATCGACAGGGCGCTCGCGAGGCCGTAGTCGGCCTTGCCCCCCGAGACTCCGGAGATGTCGTAGATCGCCGAGATGAGGATGTCGGTGTACCCGAGTGCATACGGTGCGCCGGGGATCGCGGGCCCGCCGGCGTTGAACATGTAGATGATCGTGAAGTTGTTGAAGCTGAACGCGAAGGAGGAGATCAGCAGCGGCGCCGTCGACACGAGCACGAGCGGCAGGATGATCGCCCGCAGCTGGCGGAACCGGCCCGCCCCGTCGATCGACGCCGCCTCGAGGGCATCCTGCGGAAGGGCCTGCAGGGCGCCGGTGCACACGAGGAAGTAGTACGGGTAGGTGAGCCAGACGTTCACGAAGAGCACCGCGCCGCGCGCGAGCCACGGATCCCCGAGCCAGTCGATGTTCGCGCCGCCGAAGAAGAGTTCGTTGATGACGCCGAACTCCGCGTTGAACATGCCGCGGAACAGCAGTGCGGACATGAACGCCGGGAACGCGTACGGGAGGATGAACAGGGTCCGGAGGATCTTCCGGCCGCGCACCCGCGGGTCGTTGAAGATGAGCGCGAAGACGAGCCCCATCGCGAACGGGATGAGGACCGACAGCACCGCCCAGACGAAGGTCCAGCCGGTGACGAGTCCCAGCGTCTCGAGGATCGTCGGGTCGGTGAACAGCTTCACGAAGTTGTCGAAGCCCACGTTCACGACCCACCCGGTGGGGAGTGTCGTCCCGTCGTCGGCGACGAAGTTGCCGGTGGGGCTCGCGGTGTAGACGAGACCCGTCGCACTGTCGGTGATCGTCTGCGTCTCGGCATCCCAGGTCATCGTGGACTGGTACACCGCGCCGCTGGACCCGTCGCGAGTGCGGATCGAGCCGTCGTTGGGATCGTCCGAGACGGGGACGCGGAGGTCGATGACGGCCTGCTGCGTCGCCTGGTCGCCGATGATCTGGTTGCGAGGGACGACGGACCAGCCGGGGACCTCGGTCGCGGCGCCCGAGGCAGGAGCGGGTCCGACCGCGCTGAGCGGGTCGTCGGCGGAGCCCGCCAGCAGCTGGCCGTCCTCGACGACGGCGAAGCCGAGGTCGCCGCCGCGTTCGACGACGGTGAGGGGGAGGGTGGGAGCGCCCTCGACGCGGCGCTCACCCTGGGCGAGCGAGGCGGCGACGGCCTGGTCCTGCGACCCGATGTGGCCGGCGCCGTAGTTCGTGAAGGCGATGTACCCCGTGTACAGGAAGATGAACACCTGGAACACGAGCAGGAACGACAGCCCCGGCAGCAGGTACTTCAGCGGGAGCGCCCGCTTGGTGAAGTAGACGACGTCGGCTGCGAGGAGCAGGGCGACGGCGACGGCGAACACGATCCAGGACTGCGCCTGGAACGCGGCGATGATGCCCATCAGGCCCACCGCGTTGATGAGGCCCATCAGCACCAGCTTGACCAGGAACCCCCAGCCGAGGCCTGACCAGCGCCGGGCGTGGGACTCCGCGGCCGGCGGCGCGTCTTCCGGCAGGGTGGGGCTCTGCAGAGCCGTCATGTCGTCTCCCTCTCGAGGAAAGTGGTCTCCGGGGGCGAGGCGTCGCAGCCCCGCCCCCGGAAGCGTGTCAGCCGATGGTCTTCTCGAGGTCGGCGACCATCTTGGTCCAGGTCCCCTTCGGGTCCGCACCCTTGATGACCTGCACCTGAGCGGCGTTCCAGAGGTCCCAGACCGAACCCATCTCGGGGATGCTCGGCATGGGCACACCGTTCTTCGCCGAGGCGGCGAAGCCGGCGATCACGGGGTCGGACGAGACCTCCTCGGCCAGGTCGGACCAGGCCGGGATGCGCGGGTCAGCCTCATAGAGGGCCTTCTGCGCTTCGTAGGTGGCGAGGTACTTGGTGACGAACTCCTGCGCGACGAGGGCGTTCGCGCTCTGGGCGCTGATGTAGAAGCCCTGCACGCCGACGAACGGGGATGCCGTCTCGCCGCCGGCCGACGGGATCGGGTTCACCTTGATCTTCGCGCCCTGATCGGTCAGCGCCTTGACGGCCCAGGGGCCCTGGATCGTGTAGGCGGCCTTACCCGAGGCGAAGAGCTCGTTGTTGGTGTCGTAGTCGATCGTGGTCGAGATCTCGCCCGAGCCCTTCTCGCCGTGCTCACCGAGCCACGTGGCGAAGGCGGTGCCGGGCTCGCCGCCCATGCCGACGTCCTTCGTGTACGAGCCCGACGAGTCCTGCACGAACACCGGCGCACCGAACGAGGTCTGGAGGCCGTACATCGTGTACGCGTCGCCCTTCGAGGTCTCGGTGTTGATGACGAACGGACGCTCGGCGCCCGACTCCTTGCCCGCCGCGATCATGTCGTCGAAGGTCGCGGGTGCGTCCTCGCCGACGAGGTCGGTGTTCTGGACGAGTGCGACACTCTCGAGCGAGTAGGGCAGGCCGTAGGTCTGGCCGTCGTACGTGAACGCGTCGGTCGCGACCTTCTCGAACTTGGAGGCGTTCTCGCCGAGGTCCACGGTCGCCACGACGCCCGCCTGCACGAAACCGCCGAGCCAGTCGTGCGCGCCGATCGTGATGTCGGGCCCCTCGCCCGTGGGCACCTGGTTGGTGAAGTCGTTGCGGATGTCACCGAAGTTCTTCTGGACGAGATCGATCTTCGCGCCGGTCTCCTCCTCGAACGTCTTCGCGGCGGCCGTGATGGCGGGCTCGCGGTTCTCGTCGGTCCAGACGGTGAGGGTCACGCCGCTTGCGTCGATCGGAGCCGCTGACTCCGACTGTGCCGGGGTGGTGGTGCTGCTGCCGCCGGCGCAACCGGCCAGCAGGAGGGAGCCCGCCGCCAATGCGGCGATGCCGATACCCATCTTGCGCATGGATCTTCCTTCCGGGTGTGGTCGATCCGGCGGGCCTCTGGCGAGGTCGCGCCGTCACGACCGGTGTGTGATCGTCGCGGCCGGGTGGCTGCGACGGCTTCTCTCTCAGTGCGTTCGACGGTGTCCCGTCGCGAGTCGATCGGTCATCGATCGCCCCGGTGGGCTGTGTGCGCCAGGCGGACGACGGCGACGTCGCCTCCTGCCAGCACCAGCGTGTCCCGGACGTCGGCCTGCGTGAGCAGGTCGGTTCCGGTGGTCGTGAGCGACACCTGTTCGGTGCCGTGGTTGATCGCGACGAGGTAGTCGGAGTCGGCTCCTCGGCGCACGATCGTCTCCACGCCGTCAGGCGTGCCGGGCACGTCGACACCCGCGTCGGCGTAGACCTCGCGCATGATCGCGCGGAGGCCGTCGGCATCCGGTCGGGTGCTGATGTACCAGCCGACACCGTCACCGTGGACGTTCCGCGTCACGGCGGGACGGCCCTCGGCGGGCCCGGCGGTGTAGGTCGCGCGGACGTCGGCGGTGGTGAGGACGAGATCCTCCTGCCAGATGTCGGCGGCGAAGACGTGGTCGTCGACGCGGATGCCGGTGACGTGTCCTTCGCGCAGGGGCAGGTGCTCCTCGACGCGGACGCCGAGCGCATCCGCCAGCACGGCGCCGTAGCCGCCGGGGTGGACGGCATCGTTCTCGTCGACGACGGCGGAGAAGAACGAGACAACGAGGGTGCCGCCCTGCGCGACGTAGGCGGTGAGGTTCGCGGCATCCGCTGCGGTCAGCAGGTACTGCGACGGGACGACGACGAGACGGTAGCGCGAGAGGTCGTGCCCGGGGAGGGCGAAGTCGACGGTGATGTCGTCGCGCCAGAGCCGCTCGTAGAAAGCCCTGATGCGCTCGTCGTGGCTGACATCCTCGGACGGGCGCCACTCGAGGTCCTGCGCCCAGAACGACTCGAAGTCCCACAGGACGGCGACGTCGGCCTCGACGCGCGAGCCCTGTACCTCGGCCAGACGGCCGAGCTTCGCTCCGAGGTCCACGACCTCGCGGAAGACACGCGACTCGGTACCGGCGTGCGGCAGCATCGCGGAGTGGAACTTCTCGGCGCCGGAGCGTCCCGCGCGCCACTGGAAGAAGAGGATGCCGTCGGCTCCGCGCCCGAGGTGGCTCAGCGAGTTCCGCGTCATCTCACCGGGGCGCTTGGCGACGTTGCGCGGCTGCCAGTTGACGGCGGAGGTGGAGTGCTCCATGAGGATCCAGGGCTTGCCGGCTCCGACGGAGCGGCTGAGATCGGCGGCGATCGCGAGGCCGATCTCGCCCTCCTCGTCGGCCGCCCACAGATAGTGGTCGTCCGAGACGATGTCGACCTCGTCCGCCCAGGCCCAGAGGTCGACGCCATGGTGCTGGTTGGCCATGAAGTTCGTCGTGATGGGCTGCGAGGCGTGCTCACGGATCGCGGCCTTCTCGATGCGGAAGCACTCCCGCAGCATCTCGTCCGTGAACCGCGCCCAATCGAGCTTCTGCGCGGGGTTGATGGTCGACGGGGCGGCGGCGGGTGCGCCGACGTGGTCCCACTCCTCGTAGTGCTGCCCCCAGAACGCGGTGCCCCATGCGGCGTTGAGGCCGGCGATCTCGCCGTACTTCGCCTGCAGCCAGAGACGCCAGGCCCGGACGGAGTGCGGGGAGAAGTCCTCGCCGACGGGCACGCCGTACTCGTTGTGGATGTGCCACAGCACGACGGCCGGGTGATCGCCGTAGCGCTCGGCGAGAGCGCCGGCGATGCGGGCGATCGCTGCGCGGTACTCGGGCGCCGAGTGCGAGACCATGCCGCGGGCGCCGAAGCCCATCGGCACGCCGTCCTTCGTGACGGTGCGGGCCTCGGGGTACTGCGCGAAGAACCACGCCGGGGGGGAGGCGGTCGGGGTGCCGAGGTCGACGGCGATGCCGTTCTCGTGGAGGAGGGCGATGATGTCGTCGAGCCACGCGAAGTCGAACTCGCCCTCGCGGATCTCGAGGAGACCCCACGAGAAGATGCCGATGCTCACCATGGTGACGCCGGCCTCGCGCATGAGGCGCACGTCCTCGTCCCACACCTCGCGGGGCCACTGCTCCGGGTTGTAGTCACCGCCGTAGGCGATGCCGTCCAGGTGCGGCCAAGCGGGGGTCGTCATGGTGCGAGAGCCATCCTCATCGATCGGGCTCCGTCCCCGTCGCGCCTCCGAGAGGCGGCTGGGACCGGTAACAGGTTCGTCACGGAGTCTATGCGGGATGCCGCGGCCAGACCGGCCCCCGTTACCGGATTGTGACCGGTCCCAGTCCCCGTCCGGGCGGAGGGCGCCCGGGGTATAGAGTCGGCGCGTGGTCCTCCCCTCCGAGCGCAGGCGTCCCACCATCCGCGACGTCGCGGAGGTCGCGGGCGTCTCGCACGGCACCGTCTCGCGGGTCATCAACGGCGGTCGCTGGGTGTCGGAGGAGTCCCGCCTCGCGGTCGAAGCCGCCATCCAGGCCACGGGCTACACCGTCAGTCATGCCGCGCGGGCGCTCGCCACGGGCCGGGCGAACTCGGTCGCGTTCCTCCTGACGGAGCCGCAGCACCTCCTGTTCGCCGACCCCACCTTCGCGTTGCTGCTGCGCGGCGCGACCGAAGCCCTCGCCGCTCGGGACATGACCCTCGTGCTGCTCATCGCGGAGCACCCCTCGCAGTACGCCAACATCGAGCGGTACGTCCGCGCGGGGCACGTCGACGGCGTGCTCCTCATCTCGTCGCACGAGTCCAACCCGCTCCTCGCCTCCCTGACGGCGGCCGGGGTGCCGACGGTGTGTTCGGGGGTCCCGCTCGGGGACCGTGCCCACGTCCCGACGGTGTCGGTCGACGAGGAGGGGTCGGCACGGGAGATGACCCGCCACCTCCTCGACCGCGGATACGAGCGCATCGCCGTCATCACGGGACCCGACGACACTCCGGGCGGTCGCTACCGGCTGGTGGGGTTCCGCGAGGAGATGGGCGAGAAGTTCGACCCGGCCCTCGTGGAGCAGGACGTCTACTCCAGCGTCGCAGGCGAGGCCGCCATGACCCGTCTCCTCGGGCGCGCTCCCGACATCGACGCGGTGTTCGCGGCGTCCGACGTCATGGCCGTGGGCGCGATCGCCGCTCTCCGCAAGGCCGGACGGCGCGTGCCCGAGGACGTCGCGGTCGCGGGATTCGACGACTCGGGACTCGCGGCGACGACCGACCCGCCGCTCACCACGATGCGTCAGCCGTGGACCGAGATCTCGCGCCGGATGGTCGAGGTCCTCCTCGACGTCGTCGACGGGGGCGCCGGCGGATCGATCGTGCTGCCCACGACGCTCGTGCCGCGCGCGAGCGCCTGAGCCTCTGAGGGCGAGCACCCGTCATGAACGACGGCCGGTGCCGCGCCGCCCGTAGAATCTCCAGGTGACTTCCGGCGGCTCCTTCTACATCACCACCCCCATCTACTACCCGAGCGATCTGCCCCACATCGGGCACGGGTACACGTCGGTGGCGGTGGACGCTCTCGCGCGCTGGCACCGCCAGTCGGGGGACGACACCTGGATGCTCACCGGCACCGACGAGCACGGGCAGAAGATGCTCCGGGCCGCGACCGCGAACGGCGTCACGCCGCAGCAGTGGGTCGACAAGCTCGTCGAGGAGTCGTGGTTCCCGCTCCTGCGGACCCTCGACGTCGCCAACGACGACTTCATCCGCACGACGCAGCCCCGCCACGAGGAGCGCGTGAAGACCTTCGTGCAGGCGCTCTACGACAGCGGCTACATCTACGCGGGCGAGTACGAGGCGCTGTACTGCGTCGGCTGCGAGGAGTTCAAGCCCGAGGCCGAGATCGTCGACGGCACCGGACCGTTTGAGGGCCTCAAGGTGTGCGCGATCCACTCGAAGCCGCTCGAGCTCCTGCAGGAGAAGAACTACTTCTTCAAGCTCAGCGAGTTCCAGGACCGGCTCCTCGAGCTCTACAAGACACAGCCCGACTTCGTGCGTCCGGACTCGGCGCGCAACGAGGTCGTCTCGTTCGTCCGATCGGGCCTCAAGGACCTGTCGATCTCGCGCTCCGCGTTCGACTGGGGCATCCGCGTGCCGTGGGACGACTCGCACGTCATCTACGTGTGGGTCGACGCGCTGCTGAACTACGCGACCGCCGTCGGGTACGGCGACGACCCCGAGCAGTTCGAGCGCCGCTGGCCGGCCTACCATGTGGTCGGCAAGGACATCCTGCGCTTCCACGCCGTCATCTGGCCCGCCATGCTGATGGCCGCAGGGCTCGAGGTCCCGAAGGGGATCTTCGCGCACGGCTGGCTGCTCGTCGGCGGCGAGAAGATGTCGAAGTCGAAGCTCACGGGCATCGCGCCGACCGAGATCACCGATGTCTTCGGATCGGATGCCTACCGCTACTACTTCCTCTCGGCGATCGCCTTCGGCCAGGACGGCTCGTTCTCGTGGGAGGACCTCTCGGCGCGCTATCAGGCCGAGCTCGCGAACGGATTCGGCAACCTCGCCTCGCGCACCGTCGCCATGATCGGCCGGTACTTCGACGGCGTCGTGCCGACCGCCGGCGACCCCACCGAGATCGACCTCCGGGTGCAGCGCACGGTGGCGGAAGCCGCGACCGCTGCGGATGCCGCGATGACCGCGTTCCGCCCCGACGAGGCCATCGCCGCCATCTGGCGGATCGTCGACGACCTCAACGGGTACATCACCGAGAACGAGCCGTGGGCGCTCGCCAAGGACGAGGCGAAGCGCGAACGGCTGTCGACCGTGCTCTACACGGCCGCCGAAGGGCTCCGCGCGCTCGCGGTCCTGCTGTCGCCGGTCATGCCGCAGTCGACTGCGACGCTCTGGGATGCCCTGGGCGCCCCCGGCGAGCTCACCGCGCAGCCGCTCCGCGAGGCGGGCACGTGGGGCCAGCTCCCCGCGGGCAGCCGGGTGAAGACCCTCGCGCCGCTGTTCCCGCGCGTCGAGCAGACGGCATGACGACCGACCCGACCGACCCCAGCGGCTACGTCCGCCAGCGCGAGCAATCCGCCCGGGACGTGCGCTGGCCGGACGCCCCGGAGCCCCTTCCGGTCGCCGTCTACGACAACCACGCGCACCTCGAGATCGAAGACGGTGACGAGCCGCGCGGTCTCGACGAACAGCTCTCCCGCGCGGCCGCGGTCGGCGTGATCGGCGTGGTCCAGGCGGGCGGCGACATCGACTCCTCCCGCTGGTCCGCGTGGGCCGCGGCATCCCACCCCGCCGTGCTCGCCGCGGTCGCCATCCACCCGAACGAAGCGCCCGCCTACAAGCAGGCCGGCCGTCTCGACGAGGCGATCGCCGTCATCGACGAGCTCGCGGCCCAGCCGCGCGTGCGGGCCGTGGGCGAGACGGGTCTCGACTTCTTCCGGACGGACGAGAGCGGCATCCCCGCGCAGATCGAGAGCTTCGAGGCGCACATCGACATCGCCAAGCGCCACGGCATCGCGATGCAGATCCACGACCGCGACGCCCACGGGGCGGTCCTCGAGACCCTCGAGCGCGTCGGCGCCCCGGAGCGGACCGTCTTCCACTGCTTCTCGGGCGACGCCGACATGGCGCGCTACACCGCCGAGCGCGGGTACTGGCTGAGCTTCGCCGGCAACGTGACGTTCAAGAATGCTCAGAACCTCCGCGACGCCCTTGCGGTGACCCCGCGCGAGCGGATCCTTGTCGAGACCGACGCGCCCTTCCTGACGCCGACGCCCCACCGCGGACGCCCCAACGCGCCGTACCTGGTGCCTGTCACGGTGCGCTTCATGGCGGCCGAGCTGGGGATGCCGGTCGACGAGTTCTGCGCGCAGCTCGCGCAGAACACGCTCGAGGTCTACGGGGCTTTCAGCGACTGAGCCCGCTTCGGCCGAGGCTTCCGCCTCGAGTCGATCGTGAGGGGCGGCCGAGTCGTCGACCCCGGCACGAGTTCCCAGGGCAGGTCGACGACCCGTGGTGCGTCGTCGAGGAGTGCCGCGGGCAACGTCTCGAACATCGCCTCGGCGGCGAGGTCCGGGCGGATGCAGACGTGCGTCACGCCGAGCCTGCGGTTGACCGCGCAGTCGGTCGTGCAGAGGGCGACGAGCTGCACGTCGCGGGGGATGACGAGGCGCATCTCCTCGAGCTGCAGGTACACGTCGGGGCCGTCCTCCGCGCCCGCGAAGATCGCGTCGGCGCCGTCGGCGAGGGCGTCCGTGAGCAGGCGCGGGAGGGTGCGGCGGGACGCATCCACCGCCCGGACGAGGGGCTCGCGCCCGCGGACCGAGCTCCAGATCTCGTAGGCGGCCCGGCCGATCTCGTCTCGAGGCTGTCGGCCGTCCTCGGTGAGGAAGACGATGCGCTGGGCGCCCGCCCGCTCGAGCTCGTCGAGCCCCGCCCGGACGGCCGCGTCGTAGCCCGTGCGGATGCTGAGACCCCGCGAGCCGTCGACGAACTGGTCGTCCGCGACGATCGGGATGCCGCGGGCGATCGCCGCGTGCAGCAGGGGCTGGTTGCCGCGGGCGTCGGGGACGTAGAGCGCGTCGAGGGTCGTCCCCGAGATGAGGTCGGGGTTCGAGTCCGAGAGGACTGTGACCGTGAACCCGTGCTCCGCTGAGGCGCGGACGAGCGAGATGAGCTTGCGGGCACGCTGGAGCTCGCCGCGTCGATCGCTCTCAGGGTCGTCGACCATGACGAAACCGACGGTCATGGTCCGCCCGCTCCGGAGTGCGGCCGCGTGACGGTTCGGGACGTAGCCGAGTTCGGCGGCGAGCGCCTTGATCCGCTCGCGCGTCTCGGGGCGCATGCTGCCGCGGTCGTTGAGCGCCTGGCTGATGGCCGCCGTCGACACGCCGGCGGCGCGCGCGATGTCCTTCAGCGTGACGCTCGGACTCACGGCTGTTCGCCCTCGTCCGGGGAGATGCCCTCGCGGGTGCCCGGCAGCACCGTGCGGATCGCGTCGGCCCAGTCGGCACCCGCCCCCGACGACGCGAGCGTGTGACCGCGGGCGATGAGCTGGTGGAGGAGAACGCCGGAGAAGTGGCGGAGGGCCGTCTCGACCTCGGGGGAGTCGCCACGGCGACGGGCGCGGGTGAGCTCCTCGTCGAGGACACCGTGGACGAATCCGCGGAGGTCGACGACCGACGGCGCGACCTCGTGGACCCGTCGGGCCGCGGCGTGGCGCTGGGCCGCGGCCTGGACGATCTCGCGCGCCTGACCGACGGTCTCGGCCTCGTCGACGGGGGCGTGCAGGCGGATCGTCTCGAGGTCGAGGAGCTCGACACCGGGGAGGAGCGCCACCTCGGGGTCGACGTTGCGGGGGAGGCCGAGGTCGATGACGACCTGCGCCGCCGTGCTGCCGGCGCGGGCGGTCGCGTGCGAGAAGGCTTCGAGGGCGAACGTGTCGGTCGTCGCGGTGCAGGTCACGACGACATCGGCGGCGGCGGCCTCGGCCGCGTAGTCGTCGACGCTCACGTGGACGAGGTGCTCGCGGTTCGCGAAGCGCTGACGACCCGACCGGGAGTGGACGCGGATGTCGGTGGCCCCGACCGCGCGGAGGGCGGCGAGTGCAGCGGCGGCGTAACGACCCGTGCCGACGAGCAGGACGCGGGCGGTGTCCCAGTCGACGCGGGAGCTCACCAGGTCGACCGCGAGACGGACGAGCGAGCGGCCGGATTCACCCAGCCGCGTCGTGTTCTTCACGGCGCGGGATGTCTCGGTGGCGCGCTGGAAGAGGTGCTCGAGGGGAGCGGTGGTCAGTCCGCGCCCGCGGGCCGCCTCGAGCGCGCGGCGCACCTGGCCGGCGATCTCGTCCTCGCCGACGGCGACCGAGTCGAGGCCGGAGGCGACGGTGAAGAGGTGATGGGCGACCTGATTGCCGTGGGCGAAGTCGACGTTCTCGCGGAGAGCCCGGTAGTCCATGTCGGCGGCGCCGGCGATGGCCTCCATCGCGGCATCCATCGCGGGGACGGGGGAGGCGAGGTCGGGCTCCTCGGCGAGGTCGAAGTAGGCCTCGAAGCGGTTGCAGGTGGCGAGGACCACGGCGCCGCGCACCGAGTCGTGGACCGCGGACAGACGCTCTGCGAGGTCGTCGCCGACCGTCGAGAGCCGCTCGAGCGAGTCGAACGGTGTGGAGCGCTGATGCGCGGTCAGGCAGACGAGCACGGTGCGGAGAACCCCCTTGGATCGCGACTAGTATATCGATTAACCGATTCGAGGAGTTCATCATTCCCGGCCTCAGCCACCCCCTCGTCGCCGCACGCACCCGCGAGTCGCGGCTCGTCCGCGCACTTCTGGGCGACCGCCCCGACATCACCCCCGTCTGGTTCATGCGCCAGGCGGGTCGTTCGTTGCCGGAGTACCGTGCGCTGCGGTCGCAGGGGACGATGATCGAGGCCTGCCTCGACCCCGCCCTGGCGAGTGAGATCACGATGCAGCCGGTTCGCCGTCACGGCGTCGACGCGGCCATCTTCTTCAGCGACATCATCGTGCCGCTCGCCCTCCTGGGCATCGACGTCGAGATCGCCGCGGGCCGCGGCCCCGTCTTCTCCCAGCCGCTGCGGACCGCCGCCGACATAGCCCGCACCACGGCGATCGATCCCGCGCTCGTGACCGAGCGCGGCGAGGCGATCGCGGATGCCGTAGGCCGGACGACCGCCATGCTCGCCGACCTCTCCGAAGAGCGCGGTGAGCCGCTGCCGCTCATCGGGTTCGCCGGGGCCCCGTTCACCCTCGCCGCCTACCTCGTCGAGGGCGGTCCGTCGAAGGATCACCTCGCGGCCCGGCGCCTCATCCATGAGGACCCGGCCGCATGGCGGGACCTCACGATGTGGCTCGCCGAGGTCACCGGCCGCTTCCTCGCCCTCCAGATCGAGGCGGGCGCGAGCGCGGGCCAGCTGTTCGACTCGTGGGCGGGTGGCCTGAACCCCGATGACTACCGCGCATCGGTGCTCCCGGCATCCGTCGCCGCGCTGCAGCACGCGCGATCGCTCCCGCTCCCCGAGGGCGTCGATCGCCTGCCGCTCGTGCACTTCGGCGTCGGCACCGGCGAGATCCTCGCCGACATGGCCACCCCCGACATCGACGCGCTGGGCGTGGACTACCGGGTCCGCCTCGCCGACGCGCGTCAGCGCATCGGGCGCGACCTGACCTTGCAGGGCAACCTCGATCCCGCGCTGCTGTTCGCCCCCGAGGCCGTGCGGACGGCGGAGGTCCACCGGATCCTCGAGGACGGCCTCGCCGCGCGCGCCCACGTCTTCAACCTGGGTCACGGCGTTCCCATGGAGGCCGACCCCGATGCGATCTCGGCGGTGGTGCGGACGGTCCACGACTGGCGGGCGCCGTGACCCACGAGGCGACCCATGACGTGATCATCGTGGGTGGCGGTATCGCCGGCCTGACGATCGCGTGGGAGCTCGCGCGGGCCGGTCGTGACGTCGTCCTCCTCGAAGCATCCGAGGACGCCGGGGGGATGCTGCGCCGCGGCGCGGCCGCGGGCCTCGAGGTCGACCTCGGCGCCGAATCCTTCGCCACGCGCACGACCGGCGTCGCCGATCTCGTCGCCGACGCGCGGCTGCCCGTGCAGCTGGTCGAACCCGCCCCCGGGGGAGCGCACGTCGCCTTCCGCCGCCGGTCCGGCCGGGTGGACCGCGCGCCGCTGCCGCGTCGGGCGCTCGTGGGCATGCCCGCGGAGCCTCTCGCGGCCGACGTCGTGCGCATCCTCGGTCGTCGCGGTGCCCGACGGGCGGCCCAGGAGCGCCTCCTGCCGATGCCCGTCGGCGCCGAACCGTCGCTCGCCGAGCTCACGACCAGCCGCTTCGGCGCACGTGTCACGGCGAGGTTGGTCGAGCCGCTGTGTCGGAGCGTCTACTCGCAGAGCGCGGAGTCCGTCCGGCTGTCCTCGCTTCACCCCGTGCTGTGGGAGAAGGCGCAGGCCGCCGGTTCGCTGACCGCCGCCGTCGATGCGCTCGCGCCCGCCGTCCGTGCGGGGTCGGCCGTCCGCGGGGTCGAGGGTGGCCTGTGGCGTCTCGCCGCCGAGCTCGAGGCGGTGGCGCTCCGCGCGGGCGCGGTCATCCGCACGGGGACGCCGGTGCGTGCCGTGACCGCGACCTCCGTCGACCTCGGCCACGAGACCCTGTCGGCCGCCTCCGTGGTGATCGCGACCGGGCCGACCGCCGCCGCCGAACTCCTGGGCGTCGACGTCGCATCGGCGCCGCCCGTCGGACTCGTCGTCGCCGAGGTCGCCTCGGACGGGTTCGACGCCTTCCCCATCGGGTCGGGCGTCATCGCGGCCCCCGAGATCGACTGCGCCGCGAAGGCCCTGACCCACGTCGACGCGAAGTGGCAATGGGCCGCCGCAGCGCTCCCCGCCGGGTCTCACCTCGTGCGGCTGTCCGCTCGCGAGGGCCGTCACGACGAACTGACGGATGCCGCCGGTGCCGCCGCCGCGATCCGCACCCTGACCGGGGTCCGGGTCTCGCCGGGGGACGTCCGCCGTGTCGTCCCCGTCTCGTGGCCCGACGCCGTCGCGACACCGCCCGTCCGCCAGGCGGTCGCCGCCGCGGCGGCGGAGCGTGGCATCCGTCTCGCGGGAGCCGTCGCGGCCGGGACCGGGCTCGCCTCGGTCATCCCGCACGCGCGCGCCCTCGCCTGCGACCTCACCACCCCTCCCACCCCCTCCGAAGGAGTACGTCATGTCCACTGACGAGACGCCTGATCCCGGCCTCGGCTACACCCTGTTCGCGATCCTCGCGGGACCGCGTCCGCGCATCGGCACACCGACGGCGGGCGACCTCGACGCGCTGCGCGCCGTCGCGGACGGGCTCGCTCGGGACGGAGTGACCCTGCGCGGGCTCTACGACGTGACCGGCATGCGGGCCGAAGCCGACCTGATGGTCTGGCTGCACGGCGAGGACCCCGCCGCCCTCCAGAAGGCGCTCCGGCAGCTGCGTCGGACCGCCGTCCTCGCCTCCTTCACGAACGTGTGGAGCGCGATGGGCGTGCACCGCGAGGCCGAGTTCAACAAGCGCCACGTCCCCGGGTACCTCCGCGGCGAGCACGCGCGCGGGTGGCTCTGCCTCTACCCCTTCGTCCGCAGCTACGAGTGGTACCTGCTCCCCGAGGAGGACCGTTCGCGCATGCTGGCCGAGCACGGCCGCAAGGGCGCCGTCTTCCGCGACGTGGTCGCGAACACGGTGTCGACGTTCGGGCTCAGCGACTACGAGTGGCTGCTGCCGCTCGAGAGCGACGACCCGATCAGCCTCGTCGACATGATGCGCGAGCTCCGGGCCACCGACGCGCGACGTCACGTCCGCGAAGAAGTGCCGTTCTACACCGGGCGGCGCGTGGAGATCGACGAACTGGCGGAGGTCCTGTCATGAGTGCAGAGAACATCGGATCCGTGAACCCGGAGTTCCGTCCCAAGCCGCCGCGCGCGCACGGCGTGGTCGTCGCCGAGGGCGCCGTCATCCCGAATGCGTCCGAGGGCGCGCGGGCGGGCGATCCGCACGCCACGATCCCCGTCGACTACGACGGGATCCTGCTGCTGGGCTTCGGCGGACCAGAGGGACAGGACGACGTCATCCCGTTCCTCCGCAACGTCACGGCGGGCCGCGGCATCCCGGACGAGCGTCTCGAGGAGGTCGCGCACCACTACCGCCACTTCGGCGGGGTGTCGCCGATCAACGAGCACAACCGCGAGCTGAAGGCGGCGCTCGATGCCGAACTCGCGGCCCGCGGACTCGACCTGCCCGTCTACTGGGGCAACCGCAACTGGATGCCGTACGTCACCGACGCGATCGACGCCGCCGTCGCCGACGGGCGGCGGAAGCTCCTCGCCATCGCCACGAGCGCCTACAGCTCGTACTCCTCGTGCCGGCAGTACCGCGAGGACCTCGCGGACGCCGTCGAGGCCACCGGTCACCAGACCGACGTGCAGATCGACAAGGTGCGTCAGTTCTTCGACCACCCCGGCTTCGTCGCGCCCTTCGTCGACGGGATCCGAGCGGGCATCGCCGAGCTCGCCGAGCGCGGCATCACCGACCTCGCGAACGAGGTCGAGATCCTGTTCTCGACCCACTCGATCCCCACCTCCGACGCCGACCGCTCGGGTCCGCCCGAGCGCGGATTCGGCCCGGGCGGCGCGTACGTCGCTCAGCACCTCGCCGTCGGCGAGGAGATCGTCTCGCGGCTCGGGTTCCCCGGCGCCTGGCAGCTCGTCTTCCAGAGCCGGTCCGGCCCGCCGCAGGTGCCGTGGCTCGAGCCCGACATCAACGACGCGATGCAGGATCTGCCGGGCCGCGGCCGCAAAGCCGTCCTCATCGTTCCGCTCGGGTTCGTGAGCGACCACATGGAGGTCATGTGGGACCTCGACACCGAGGCGATGGAGACCGCGGAGGAGCTCGGCCTCGTCGCCGTCCGCACCGCGACCCCGAGCACCCACCCGACCTATGTCGCGGGCCTCGTCGACCTCGTCGAGGAGCGCCTGAAGGGCATGCCCGCGGCCGAGCGCCCCGCCGTGACGGACCTCGGTCCCTGGTACGACGTCTGCCGTCCCGGCTGCTGCGAGAACAAGCGGCTCGGCTTCCAGCCGGCGCTGTCGGGCGTGGCACCGTGACCTTGCGCCTGGGGACCCGGGCGAGCCTGCTGGCCACGACCCAGTCGCAGCACGTGGCGGATGCCGTGGCCGCGGCATCCGGTCGAGACGTCGAACTCGTCCCCATCACCAGCGAGGGCGACGTCCTCACGGGGCCGCTCGCGCAGATGGGCGGCACGGGTGTCTTCGCCACGGCCCTTCGCGACGCGCTGCTGCGGGACGAGTGCGACTTCCTCGTGCACTCGATGAAGGACCTGCCGACGGCGCCGTTCCCCGGCATCGTCGTGGGCGCCGTGCCGGTCCGCGCCTCGCAGCGTGACGTCCTGCACTCCCGCGACGGGCTGTCGCTCGACGAGCTCCCCGCCGGCTCCCGTGTCGGCACCGGCTCGCCGCGCCGCGTCGCCCAGGTGCTCGCGCAGCGCCCGGATCTCGTGGTCGAGGGCATCCGCGGCAACGTCGACAGTCGCCTGCGCAAGGTCGCCGACGGCCAGTACGACGCGATCGTCCTCGCCGAGGCCGGCCTTCGCCGCATCGGCCGCGACGCCGCCATCACGCAGGTGCTCGACTGGCCGACGTCCGCCGCGCAGGGTGCGCTGGCCGTCGAGATCCGCGACGGGGATGCCGCCGTCGCCGACGCCGTGCGCCTCATCGAGGACGCCGACACGGCCCTCGCCGCGAACCTCGAACGCGCCGTGCTGCGCCGGCTCGAGGCCGGCTGCGCCGCCCCCGTCGCGATCGACGCAGAGCATCACGGCGACACCGTGACACTGATCGCGCACGTCTACGCCGAGGACGGCCGCCGCTCGGTCGCCGCCTCGCGACTCCTCGATCCGGACGTCGACGTCGATGCGGCTGCGGCCGACGTCGTCGCCGAGCTGCTCGAGGGCGGTGCCGCCGACCTCGCCGACCTGGCTGGGTCGTCCCGATGACCGGCGGCCTGCACGGCGCTCGCGTCCTGGTGCCTCGCGCCGGGGCGTGGGGGGAACGCGTCCGCGTCGACCTGCACGCCCGGGGCGCGGAGGCCGTCGTCGCCCCCCTCATCTCGTCGGCGCCGCCGCGCGACACGGCCGCCCGCGACCGCGCGTTCACGGCCCTCGCCGACGGTGCCTACGCGTGGCTGTTCGTCACGAGCGCCGCGAGCGTCGAGCAGCTCCGCCAGCACGCCGTCGCGATCCCCGCGACGACCCGCATCGCCGCCGTCGGTCGTGCGACGGCCCGCGCCGTCGCCGACGCGGGCTGGGAGGTCGACTTCGTCCCCGCCGGCGCCTCCTCGGCGACCGCCCTTGTCACCCAATGGTGCGCCGATCGGGCCCCGTCGAGGACGGGCCGCGCGCTCGTCGTCCGGAGCGATCTCGCCCAGGCCGTCGTGAGCGACGAGCTCGACGTCCGCGGGTTCGGCGTCGACGTCTGCATCGCCTACCGCACGGTCGGGGTCGACCTCGACCCCGCCGTCGCCGACGGGCTCCGCTCCGGCGAGATCGACGTCGTGCTCCTCACGTCGTTGAGCGTCGGCCGGGAGCTCCGGAGGCAGGTCGGGACCCTCCCGGCATCCACCCTCGTCGCCTCGATCGGTCCCGGCACGACCCGCGACGCCACGGCCCTCGGTTTCACCGTCGGTCACACCGCCCAGAGCCAGAGCATCGACGCGTTGATCGCCGAGCTCGACGCCCGCGTCCCCTCGGAGAAGTCCTCATGACCTCGTTCCCCACCCGCCGCCTCCGCCGCCTGCGCGGCACCCCCGCGCTCCGCCGTCTCGCCGCCGAGCACCACCTCGTCCCCTCGCAGCTCGTGCTGCCGGTGTTCGTGAAGGAGGGCATCGACTCCTCGCAGCCCATCTCGAGCATGCCCGGCGTGTCGCAGCATCCGCTCGACGCGATCGCCGACGTCGTCGACGAGGCGGCCGCAGCAGGCATAGGCGGGATCATGCTCTTCGGCGTGCCCGCCATGCGCGACGCGGTCGGCAGCGGCGCGACCGACCCCGACGGCATCCTGAACCGGGCGATCGCCGTCGCGGCGCGCGCCGCCGCGGGCCGTCTCACCGTGCAGGCCGACCTGTGCCTCGACGAGTTCACCGACCACGGACACTGCGGCCTGCTCGCCGCCGACGGCTCGGTCGACAACGACGCGACCCTCGAGGTATACGCCGAGATGGGCGTCGCGCAGGCCCGCGCCGGCGCCGACGTGCTCGGCCTCTCGGGGATGATGGACGGCCAGGTCGCTGCGGTCCGCGCAGGACTGGATGCCGCCGGCTTCGCCCACGTCGCGATCCTCGCCTACTCCGCGAAGTACGCCTCCGCCTTCTACGGCCCCTTCCGCGACGCCGTCGAGTCGACGCTGCAGGGCGACCGCCGGACGTACCAGATGGACCCCGCGAACGCGCGGGAGGGCGTCGAGGAGGCTCTCGTCGACATCGCCGAGGGCGCCGACGTCGTCATGGTCAAGCCCGCCATGCCGTACCTCGACGTGCTCGCCCGCGTCTCGGACCGCTCGAACGTGCCGGTGTGGGCGTACCAGGTGTCGGGGGAGTACGCGATGATCGAGCACGCCGCCGCGGCGGGCCTCATCGACCGCGAGCGGGCCATCGGCGAGAGTCTGCTGGGCATCCGCCGGGCCGGCGCCGACGTCATCCTCACCTACTGGGCCGTCGAGGTCGCGCACTGGCTGCGCGCCGGGAAGGAACTCGCATGAGCCGCAACCAGGAGCTGTTCGACCGTGCCCGCGGAGTGATCCCCGGAGGTGTCGACTCGCCCGTCCGCGCCTACGGGTCCGTCGGCGGGACGCCGCGGTTCATGGTGTCTGCGCAGGGCGCCTACGTGACGGATGCCGATGGCCGGGACTACGTCGACCTCGTCGCCAGCTGGGGGCCCGCCCTGCTCGGCCACTCGCACCCCGCCGTGATCGACGCGGTCGTCGAGGCCGCCCGCCGCGGACTCTCGTTCGGCGCGCCGACGGCCGCCGAGACCGAGCTCGCCGAGGAGATCCGCACGCGCGTCCCCGCCGCGGAGAAGATCCGCCTCGTCTCGACCGGCACCGAGGCGACGATGACGGCGATCCGCCTCGCGCGCGCCGCGACCGGCCGCGACCTGCTCGTCAAGTTCGCCGGGCACTACCACGGTCACTCCGACGGCCTGCTCGCGCAGGCCGGCTCGGGTCTCGCGACCCTCGCCCTGCCCGGATCGGCGGGCGTCCCGGCGGCCATCGCGGCGCAGACGCTCGTCATCGGCTACAACGACCGCGCCGCCGTCGAGGAGGTCTTCCGCGCTCACGAAGGCCGGATCGCCGCGATCATCACCGAGGCCGCCGGCGCCAACATGGGCGTCGTGCCCCCGGCATCCGGATTCACGGCGTTCCTGTCGGAGATCGCGCACCGCAACGGGGCGCTCCTCATCAGCGACGAGGTGCTCACCGGCTTCCGGTCCTCGCGCTCGGGCTACGCCGGTGTGCTGGATGCGGCGGGGGAGCACATCGTCCCCGACCTCATCGCCTTCGGCAAGGTCATCGGCGGCGGGCTCCCCGTCGCCGCCGTCGCCGGTCGCGCGGACATCATGGACCTCCTCGCCCCGACCGGTCCGGTGTACCAGGCCGGCACGCTGTCGGGGAACCCGGTCGCCGTCGCCGCGGGACTCGCGACCCTGACGCACGCCGACGACGCGGTGTACCGCACGCTCGACTCCGTCGCGCACACCGTCGCGGACGCGGCATCCGCTGCGCTGACGGATGCCGGGGTGCCGCACGTCGTGCAGTGGGCGGGGACCCTGTTCAGCATCTTCTTCGGCGAGTCCGTCGTGAACGGCGTGCCCGACTACGCGACGGCGACGTCGCAGGATGCCGACGCCTACGGACGGTTCTTCCACGCGATGCTCGAGGGCGGCGTCTCGCTGCCGCCATCGGCCTTCGAGGCGTGGTTCGTCACGGCCGCGCACGACGACGCGGCGATCGGCCGGATCCTCGACGCGCTGCCCGCCGCCGCGAAGGCCGCGCGCGGCTGAGGACGCGGGGCTAGGGTGAGCCGCATGCCTCGTCGCCTGCTGTTCGCCCTGCCCGCGGCCCTCGTGGCGATCGGACTTTCGGGGTGCGGCGCGGCGGCTGCGGCGACGCCCGCCGAGATCGCCGAACGGGTCTCGCACCTCGGTGTCGACCCCGCGCTCGTGGTGACGACGACGATCGAGGGATACGACCTGGCGCCGCAGTCCGTGAACGAGACGGACGAGGGCGGCATGACCGCGACGTGGGCGAAGCCCGGCACGGGCGACATGATCACCGTGCGCACCGATCCGGGGGAGATGGATGCCGCCGGCTGCGCCGCTCAGCAGTTGTGGGGCGGCGGCGAGGCCGCCTGCATTCAGGACGGCGCGACGTGGCACCGGTCGGCCGGGGGGATCGACGAGTTCGCCGTCGTCCAGGAGGGCCGAACGGTGGTGATTGTCGGCGGCGACGGCCTCGGCGCACCTCGGGATGATCTGGAAGAGGCCGCCGCGGGCCTGCGGGCTCCGACCGTCGCGGAGGTCGATCGGATGTTCGCCGAGGTGCAACGACGCCATGATCGCGGCGGACCCGTCGAGCGCGGCGACATTCCGGAGGACGGGGACGGCGCTCCCGTCGACCCGGGTGGCGAGGGCGGCTGAGCCGCCGATCATCAGGAAGCGCGGACGGCGGCGGGGTCCGGGGAGCCCGGCAACTAGGCTGGAACCCATGCCCGTCACCCTCCTCGGAGCCGCCGAGATCCGCGCCCTCGCCGCCGACCTCGACGTCACCCCCACCAAGAAGCTCGGGCAGAACTTCGTCGTCGACGCCAACACGGTCCGCAAGATCGTCACGGCCGCGCGCGTGACCTCGGCCGACCGCGTCGTCGAGGTGGGGCCGGGTCTCGGCTCGCTGACCCTCGCCATCCTCGAGACCGGCGCCCCGGTCACCGCCGTCGAGATCGACCACCGCCTCGCCGAGCGCCTGCCCGCCACCGCCGCGGCGCACGGCGTCCCCGACGGCGCGCTGACCGTCGTCGCGCAGGATGCCCTTCGCGTGAGCGAGCTCCCGGGCGACCCCGACGTCCTCGTCGCGAACCTGCCGTACAACGTCAGCGTTCCGGTGCTCCTGCACTTCATGGAGCACTTCCCGACCATCCAGCGCGGCGTCGTCATGGTGCAGGCCGAGGTCGGCGAACGCCTCGCGGCCCCGTCCGGTTCGAAGGTCTACGGCGCCCCGAGCGTCAAGGCCGCCTGGTACGGCACCTGGCGCCTCGCCGGCACCGTCTCCCGTCAGGTCTTCTGGCCGGTCCCCAACGTCGACAGCGTCCTCGTGGGCTTCGAACGGGATGCCGCGGCCCGCGGCACCGAGGAGGAGCGCCTCCGCACCTTCGCGATCGTCGACGCGGCGTTCCAGCAGCGGCGCAAGATGCTCCGCCAGGCCCTGTCCGCCGTCCTCGGCGGGTCGTCCGCCGCGGCCAGCGAGGTGCTCGAACGCGCCGGCGTGGCGCCCACCGCGCGTGGAGAGGAACTCACGATCGAGGACTTCGTCCGCATCGCCCGCGCCTGAGCCCTCGGCATCCGTCGTCTCCTCTCGAAGCGACACCCGCACCCGTTCTCGTAGACTTCGCGCGTCATTCACCCCGTGTTCCCGAAACATGCCGGTAACATTTCAGAGCACGGCGGGGGCACCCGAGCTCTCGCACTGACGGAAGAAGTGACCATGCGCCGCGCCGAGCATCCGGCCGCCGAACGGATCCTGCTCCACCTGAGTGACACGCATCTGCGTGGCCCGGGACCTCGCCTGTTCGAGAGCGTCGACGGGGAGGCATCGCTGACCGCCGCGCTCGACGCCATCGAAACCAGTGGCATCGCTCCCGACGCGATCGTCTTCACGGGGGACCTCGTCGATCTCGGCGAGGCCGCTGCGTACGACGCGATCCGCGCCCTCGTCGAGCCGTTCGCCGAGCGGCTCGACGCACGGCTCTTGTGGGTCATGGGCAACCACGACGACCGCGGCGCCTTCCGCGAGCACCTGCTCGACCAGACGCCCGCCGATCCGACGGCACCCTACGACCGGGTCGACGAGCTCGACGGGCTCCGCATCGTCACCCTCGACACGAGCGTGCCCGGGCACCACCACGGCGAGCTCTCCGACGCCCAGCTCGCGTGGCTGCGCGGCGTGCTCGCGACGCCGGCGCCGCTCGGCACGGTCCTCGCGATGCACCACCCGCCGGTCCCGAGCGTCCTCCCGCTCGCGGCGAGCGTCGAGCTGCGCGACCAGAACCGGCTGGCGGACGTCCTGCGCGGCACGGACGTCCGCGCGATCATCGCCGGGCACCTGCACTACTCGACGTTCGCGACGTTCGCGGGGATCCCCGTGTCCGTCGCGTCGTCGACCTGCTACGCGCAGGATCTGACCGTCCCCGTCGGCGGTTCGCGTCCGCAGGACGGCGCGCAGGCGTACAACCTCGTGCACGTCTACGACGACACGGTCGTCCACTCGGTCGTGCCGATCGACGTGCCGCGGCCGCTGGAGTACATCGACCCCGCCGAGGCTCAGCGACGCCTGCGCGAGGCGGGCGTCACCGGCTCCGTCACGCGTGCAGCTCGACCGGGCGTGCCGGCGCTGCGCTGACCGCAGGGTCCTCCCAGGGCGCGCGGACCGGGAAGAGCCGCTCGAGCAGACCCGTCACCGCGCGCACGCGCACCGCTTCGGGCACCTCGAGGTCGCCGCCGTCGTTGAGGCAGAACATGTCCACGTCTCCGCGCTCGGCGAGGCGCTCCATCCGTCGCAGCGACGCGGCCTGCGTCGTCTGGAAGTACCGCACACGCGGCGCGGTCGACGCGATCGCACGCCCCGTGAACTGCGCGTAGTAGTGGTACAGGCAGTTGGTCACCGACACGTCGGTCGCGGAGCGGAAGCGGGATGCCGCGGTGCGCCGGATCTCTTCGGGGAACTCCTGCTCGAGCTCGAACATCACCGAGCGGCGCAGCGGTGCCGCGCAGTGCTCGAGGTCGCGGACGATCGTGCGTCCGAAGCGCTCCTTGAGGAGTTCGCGGTTGAGGCGCAGCGCGTTGTCGTGACCGCTCCGTGCGACGCGGCGGGGCCCGGTGCCGATGCGGACGTCGCACTCGACGAACGACGAGACGCCAGCGGGGGAGAAGAACAGCTCGGGCGACAGCGGGCGGCCGAAGAACATGTCGTCGTTCGAGTACAGGAAGTGCTCCGACAGCCCCTCGATGCGGTGCAGCTGCGCCTCGACGGCGTGCGAGTTGTGCGTGGGGAGCACCGAGGTGTCCTCGAAGAACTCCTCGCTCCGGACGATCGTCACCTTCGGGTGGTCGAGCAGCCACGCGGGGGCGGGGGAATCGGTCGCGATGAAGATGCGTCGCACCCACGGCGCGTACATGTGGACGCTGCGCAGGGCGTACCGCAGCTCGTCGACGTGGCGGTACCGGGCGGGCCCGTCGTCGCCGTCGCCGACGACGTACTCCGACAGCTGGGCCGCGCGCTGGCGCTGGAACTCGGACGACGATCCGTCGACCCAGGAGAAGACCATGTCGATCTCGTGGGTGACCTCGCCCGGGTGGGGGTCGAACATCCCGTGCAGAGTCTGCCACGTGCGGCCGTAGCGCAGGGCGGTCGCGGGCTCGACGTCCTCCGCCGCGAAGGCGCGCCGGGTGAGGTCGTTGGCGTGCGGAGCCTCGACGAGCTCCTCGCCGAAGCGCCAGAACTCGACCCGAACGCCGTGGCCGGCGCCGTAGCGCAGCTCGCCGGCGATACGCGGACGGAACACGCGCAGCGACGACGGGCCCGACCCGCGCAGGCGCAGCTCGCCGAAGGGCACGGGCGTGCCGCCCTTGGCCTTCGCGTACAGCGGTTCTGTGACGGCTTGGTCCGTCAGTGCCGCGAGGGCGCGGTCGCGGTGAGCGAGGTCAACGACGAGACCGGGGACGGCGCGGGAGTGACGGATGAGGAGGTGCGGGATGCCGGCATCCGACAACGCATCGGCGATCAGCAGCAGGTCGTCGATGCGAGCCTGTTCGGGAGTGGTGTCGTCATGGCGCAGATGAAGCATGCCTCCGACGAGGACGATGTCCTCGCGTTCGAGGAGTGCGGTCCAGGAACCACCCTCGGACGGCAGTGCAGTCAGTCGCGCCATATGTTCTCCTTGTTGTGCATATTCGGTCGAGCAAGAGTAAGTGGCGGTCGTTTCGCCGACGTTTCGGGTGTCCGGCATCGCTAGCCTGGGGTGATGACCGATTACGCGGACCGTTTCCCCTCGTCGCGCAATGGCGACACCCACCGCCCCTATCAGGCGGCGTCCTCCCGCTACGATGCGGGGGCCTTCCGCCAGGTCGGCTCGAGCGGCCTGTATCTGCCGGCGATCTCGCTGGGACTCTGGTGGAACTTCGGGGACAACATCCCCTTTGACAACCAGCGTACTCTGCTCCGGCACGCCTTCGACCGGGGCGTCACCCACTTCGACCTCGCGAACAACTACGGCCCGCCGTTCGGCTCGGCCGAGACGAACTTCGGCCGCATGATGCGCGAGGACTTCGCACCGTACCGCGACGAGCTGATCATCTCCTCCAAGGCCGGCTACGACATGTGGCCCGGCCCCTACGGCAACTACGGTTCGCGGAAGTACCTCATCGCCAGCGCCGAGCAGTCGCTGACGCGCATGAGCGTCGACTACGTCGACATCTTCTACTCGCACCGCGCCGACCCCGTGACGCCGATCGAGGAGACCATCGGCGCCCTCGACACCCTGGTCCGCCAGGGCAAGGCCCTCTACGTCGGCATCTCCTCCTACAGTGCGGAGCGCACCGAAGAGGCCGTCGCCGTGGCCAAGAGCCTCGGCACGCCGCTCATCATCCACCAGCCCTCGTACTCGATCCTCAACCGCTGGGTCGAGGACGGCCTGACGGACTCGCTCAAGACGGCCGGCATGGGCGCCATCGCGTTCACCCCGCTCGCGCAGGGCCTGCTCACCGACAAGTACCTCGGCGACGGCCGCGCCGAACGCGCCCAGAGCCGCTTCTCGCTGCCCGACGGACAGCTGAACCAGAAGGCGCTCGACACGTTGCGGTCGCTCAACGACATCGCTCAGCAGCGCGGCCAGACCCTCGCGCAGATGGCCATCCAGTGGGTCCTGCGCGATGAGGTGGTGACCTCTGCGCTCATCGGCGCCTCGCGCCCCGAGCAGCTCGATCAGAACCTCGCCGCCGTCGACGGTGCGCCGTTCGACGACGACGAGCTCGCCCGCATCGACGAACTGTCGGGCGCGATCGACGTCGATCTGTGGGCCGATTCGGCCAACGCGTGAGTCTGTCCCTCGACACGTCCCGGCGCGTGCACGTGCGCGCGCCGGGCAAGCTCAACCTCTTCTTCGAGGTGGGCCCCGTCGGCGACGACGGCTACCACGACGTCGCCTCCGTCTACCAGGCGGTCTCGCTGTTCGAGGACGTCTGGGCGTCGCATGCCGACGTCACGAGTCTCTCCGTGAGCGGCGACGTCGACGTATCGGGCGTCCCGCTCGACGAGTCGAACCTCGCGCTCCGCGCGGCGCGCCTCGTGACGGACGCCGTCGGGTGGGAGGGCGGCATCCGTCTCGAGATCCACAAGGGCGTACCGGTTGCCGGCGGCATGGGAGGCGGGTCGGCCGATGCTGCCGCTGCTCTCGTCGCGGTGAACGAGCTCGTCGACGGGGGGCTCAGCTCGACCGAACTGCACGCGCTGGGCGCTCAGCTCGGCTCGGACGTCCCGTTCGCCCTGCTCGGCGGCACCGCGGTCGGGACGGGGCGCGGCGACGAGCTCGCCCCCGCCCTGGGGCGCGGGTTCTTCGCGTGGGTGCTGGTGGCCGACGGCGGCGGACTTTCGACGCCCGAGGTCTACGGGACGCTCGATCGCCTCCGCTCCGAGGCCGACATCGCCCCCGACCGTGCCCTGCCGTCGGTCGACCCCGCGGTCCTCCGAGCGCTGCGCTCAGGGGATGCCGCGGCGCTGGGAACCGCGATCCGCAACGATCTGCAGCTCGCCGCCGTCCACCTGCGACCCGACCTCGCCGTCCTCCTGGACGAGGGGCTCGACGCCGGTGCGCTGGGCGGGCTGGTGTCGGGTTCCGGGCCGACCACGGCCTTCCTCGCCGCGGACTCGGAGCACGCGAAGCGGATCGCCGAGCAGCTCGCGGCGCGAGGCCACGAGGTCCACGCGGTGACGGGTCCCGTCGCCGGCGCGCGCGTGGTCTGACCTCGCCCGTGTCGGCACGTCCCCCTAGCCTGGGGGGATGAGCTCCCTCGATGACCAGTTCCACTCGGCCGCTCTCGACGACGACCTGACCGCCACCTTGGACGCGCGCGGCCTCCGCGCAGCGCGCGTCGGTGACGACGATCAGGAGGGCACCCATCGCTGGCAGGATGCCGTGGCCCGCGGCTTCCTGGGCGGGGAGCCCACCGAGGCCCAGTACACCGAGTCCTTCGCCCGCAACGGTTACCGCCGCAAGATCGGCGTGTACGACGCCGCCGGCGTGCAGACCGACGTCCCCGTCGCGACCTTCGCGTCGTGGGGGACCGAGCTCACCCTGCCCGGCGGGTCGACC
This sequence comes from Microbacterium sp. MDV22-iso44, assembly GCF_058629135.1. Taxonomy (NCBI): domain Bacteria; kingdom Bacillati; phylum Actinomycetota; class Actinomycetes; order Micrococcales; family Microbacteriaceae; genus Microbacterium; species Microbacterium sp. MDV22-iso44. The sequence goes on along the minus strand of NZ_JBZVWS010000001.1, from coordinate 778,203 downwards.
GTTCCGATGTGCGCCGTCAGCGCGGTGACCGTCGCGCCTACGCACCGGCGTCGCGGCATCCTGAGCACCCTCATGCGCGGCGAACTGCGCACCGCGGTCTCGCTCGGGTTCCCGATCGCGGGCCTCACCGTCAGCGAGTCGGGCATCTACGGCCGTTTCGGCTTCGCCCCCGCGGTCACCGCCACGTCGTGGGAGATCTCCACGCGCCGCACCGGATGGATCGGCCCGGTCGCCCCGGGGCGCATCGACTACATCACGCGCGAGCAGGGCCGGGATGCCGCGACCGACCTGTACGAGCGGATCCGTCTGGCCACCCCGGGCGAGATCACCATGCCCGGCGGTCACTGGGACCGCACGTTCGGGACGCGCGCCGACGCCGAGAAGGCCGACAAGCTGCGCGTCGTCCAATACCGCTCGCCGGCGGGCGAGGTCGAAGGCGTCGCGGCCTACAGCATCGCCGAGGACGACGACGACTGGGCTGCCTCGACCGCCACGGTGTCGCGAGTGGTGGCAGGGACGGATGCCGCCTACGCCGGCCTGTGGCGCTTCCTGCTGACCCTCGACCTGGTCGGCACCGTCCGGGCCAGCGAACTTTCGGTCGACGAGCCGCTCTGGTGGATGATCGACAACAAGCGAGCCGCGCGGATCACGAGCCGGGACCACCACTATCTCCGCGTGCTCGACGTCCCGGCGACGCTCGCCGCCCGCAGCTACGACGTCGAGGACGTCATCGCCCTGGAGGTGACCGATGCGCTCGGCATCGCCGACGGCACCTTCGTCCTGACGGCCGGCGAGACGCCCGGCGTCGACGTCGTCGATGACCCGCCCCTCGGGGTCCCGCTCGTGCGTCTCGGTGTCGAAGAGCTCTCGGCGATGCTCCTCGGCGCCGTGTCCCCGGTGACTCTCGCTCGCGCGGGACGCGTCGAGACCGACGACCCGCATCGCATCGCACGCGTCTTCGCGGCGACGACGCCGCCGCGGCTGAGCTTCTGGTACTGACCGTGGTCGGGACCAGCGGGGCGGCGTACGCCGAGCGGTCAGGCGGCGCCGCGTAGCCTGGAGGTGATGGCACATCTTCTCGGGGCCGAGGCCCTGCACCTGGAATACCCGACCAAAGTGGTCTTCGACGGCGTCTCGCTCGGCGTCGACGAGGGCGACCGCATCGGCATCGTCGGCCGCAACGGCGACGGCAAGTCGAGCCTCATGGCGATGCTCGCCGGTCGCCGCGACCCCGACTCCGGACGCGTCACCGTGCGCGGCGGCGTGACGATCGGCGTCCTCGAGCAGAGCGACGTCCTTCCCGACGACCTCACGGTGGGACGCGCCGTCGTCGGCGACGGCCCCGAGCACGAGTGGGCGCGGGACGCGCGCGTGCGCGACGTCATCGCGGGTCTCCTGTCGGACCTCGACTGGGAGGCCGCCATCGGCACGCTCTCGGGTGGCCAGCGCCGCCGGGTGGCGCTCGCCCAGCTGCTCACGGGGGACTGGGACGTCCTCGCCCTCGATGAGCCCACCAACCACCTCGACGTCGAGGGGATCGCCTGGCTCGCCGAGCACCTGAAGCGCCGCTGGTCGCCGTCATCGGGTGCCCTGATGGTGGTGACCCACGACCGGTGGTTCCTCGACGAGGTGTGCACCAAGACGTGGGAGGTCCACGACCGCATCGTCGAGCCCTTCGACGGCGGCTACGCGGCGTATATCCTCCAGCGGGTCGAGCGCGACCGCCAGGCCGCCACGATCGAGGCGCGGCGGCAGAACCTCGCCCGCAAGGAGCTCGCGTGGCTGCGGCGAGGTGCCCCCGCGCGGTCGACCAAACCGAAGTTCCGGATCGACGCGGCGAACGAGCTCATCGCCGACGTACCCGAGATCCGTGACCGGGTCTCGCTGCAGTCCCTCGCCGTGGCGCGTCTGGGCAAGGACGTCGTCGACCTCCTCGATGCGGGTGTCGCCTACGACGGCCGTGAGATCCTCAGGGACGTCGAGTGGCGCATCGCGCCGGGGGAGCGCACTGGCATCCTCGGTGTCAACGGCGCCGGCAAGTCGACGCTCCTCGGCCTCGTCTCGGGCACGGTCCTGCCGACCAGCGGACGGGTCAAGCACGGCAAGACCGTGAAGGTCGCGACCCTCACGCAGCGGATGGACGAGCTCGACCCGCACCTGAACGAGCCGGTGCGCGTCGTCGTCTCGCGCCTGCGGACGACCTACACGTTCGGTGCCGGCTCGAAGGCGCAGGAGCTCACCCCCGGGCAGCTCCTCGAGCGGATGGGGTTCGCCTCGGCGCAGCTCTCCACCCCCGTGAAGGACCTCTCCGGCGGTCAGAAGCGACGCCTGCAGCTGCTGCTCATCCTCCTCGACCAGCCGAACGTCCTGATCCTCGACGAGCCGACGAACGACCTCGACACCGACATGCTCGCGGCCATCGAGGACCTCCTCGACTCCTGGGCGGGCACCCTCATCGTCGTGTCCCACGACCGCTACTTCATGGAGCGCGTCACCGATCAGCAGTACGCCGTCATGGGCGGCGGTCTCCGCCACCTCCCCGGCGGGATCGAGGAGTACCTGCGCCTGCGCGCGAGCCAGCCGCAGGCGACGGGTGCGGCGACTCCCGGCGGTCAGAAGGCGGATGCCGCGGCACCGACGGCATCCGCTCTGTCGGGCGCTGATCGTCGCACGGCGGAGAAGGAGGTCACGAGCCTCGAGCGTCGCATCAAGAAGCTGTCGGACCAGATCGCGAAGGCCCGGGCGGCCCTGGCCGACCACGACCAGGGCGATTACGTCGGTCTCGGCGAGAAGATGCAGCACATCGCGGCCATGGAGACCGAGGTCGCCGAGGCGGAGGACCGCTGGTTCGAGCTCAGCGAAGAGCTGGGCTGATCAGACGCGGTCGGCCTCGCGCAGCGCGAGGCCGGTGGTGAACTCGCGCTGTTCGCCGCTGAGCGGATCGACGAACCGCAGTTCACGGGCCAGGAGCTGCAGCGGGCGCTCGGGATCGTCCGGCGCCTCGTCCAGCAGGTCCGGGTAGAACCGGTCGCCCAGGATGCCGAGCCCGATCCCGGCGAGGTGGGAGCGCAGCTGATGCATGCGTCCCGTGCGCGGGTGCAGCCGGAGGTGAGCCGCCGTCTCGCCGACGCGGATCGCCTCCACGAGCGTCTCGGCGTTCGGTTCGCGGTCCTCGTGGACGATCGCGCGGAGGCTTCCGCGTGTGCTCGTGAGGTGCGAGCGGACGACGAGGGGGAGCGGCGGCATCCCGCTGCCCGGGATCGTCGTCACCGCTTCGTAGACCTTCTCGACGGCGCGGTCGGCGAAGAGCGTCTGGTACGCGCCGCGGGTCGCGGGGCGTACCGAGAACATGACGAGACCGGCGGTTGCGCGGTCGAGTCGGTGGATGGGCGTCAGGTCGGGGTTGTCGAACCGTTGCCGCAGTCGCACGAGGGCGGAGTTCATGAGGAACCCGCCGCCCGGGGTCGTCGGGAGGAAGTGCGGCTTGTCCACGACCAGCAGGTCGTCATCGAGGTGACGGACCGTGACGTCGTAAGGGATGGCGGGCTCGTCGGGCGGCTCGCGGTAGTACCAGACGAAGTCCTCGGCTCCCAGCGGCGTCTCCCGCGAGAGCCGCGTGCCGTCGAACGCGACCACTTCACCGCGATCGAACCGGCCGAGGAGGACCTCCGGGTCGATGTGCGAGAACCGTCCCGTCACGTACTCCGCGATCGTGGCCCATGGTCCCGTCCGGGGTACTCGGAGCCGGGTGGGACCCACCCCGTCGCGGACGGGGAGCGGAGCGCGCATCGCCATCGCGGACTCAGGCGTCGAAGCCGAGGCTGAGTTTGCGCAGGAGCCCTGCGAGGCGTTCGCGGTCGGCGCGCGAGAGCTGGCCCAGCAGCTCCGCTTCGGCATCGACGAGTCGTGTGATCGCGGCATCCACCCGGTTTCGTCCCTCTTCGGTGAGGGTGACGAGCACGCCGCGGCCGTCACCGGGATCGGCGGCGCGGACGACGAGGCCGCGCTCCACGAGACGATCGATGCGGTTCGTCATCGTGCCGCTCGAGACGAGGGTCTGCTGGAGCAATTGCTTCGGGCTCAGCCGGTACGGCTCGCCGGCGCGGCGCAGCGCGGAGAGCACATCCCACTCCCACGGCTCCAGGTCGCTGCGGTGGAACGCGTCGCGGCGGGCACGGTCGAGATGGCGCGACAGCCGGTCCACGCGCGAGAGGACCTCGAGGGGGGAGAAGTCGAGATCGGGTCGCTGCGCGACCCACGCGCTCACGATCCGGTCGACCTCGTCATGTTCGGGGACCATCTCCTCATCATCGCAGAGCGCCTGCTACTGTGACCGGTAACAGGGCGGGCGATGACGTGACCGCCGAGATCGAAGAGGATCACCTCGATGCCTGCATCGCGCGCCCGGCGGACGACCGCCGCCACCGCCACGACCGCCCTCCTCCTCGGCATGCTGAGCGCCGGTGTGATCACCGCACCGGTCGCCTCGGCCGCCGAGGGACCCGTCGACGCGGGCATCGTCGTCCCGAAGGTCGACGGCCTGCCTGCCGACTTCATCAACGGCGTCGACGTCTCGTCCGTGCTCTCCCTCGAGGCCTCGGGCGTCGTGTTCCGGGACGACGCGGGCGAGCCCGCTGACCTGTTCGACGTCCTCGCCGACCACGACGTCACCGACGTCCGCGTCCGGGTGTGGAACGACCCGTTCGACGCCGACGGCAACGGGTACGGCGGCGGCGACGTCGATGTCGACCGTGCCGTCGAGATCGGTCGCCGTGCCACCGAGGCGGGGCTGCGGGTCCTCGTCGATTTCCACTATTCGGACTTCTGGGCGGACCCTGCGAAGCAGCAGGCTCCGAAGGCTTGGCGGGACCTCAGCGTCGACGAGAAGGCCGCACAGACGAGGGACTACACCGCCGACGCCCTCGGGGAGTTCGCCGACGCCGGCGTCGATGTGCACATGGTGCAGGTGGGCAACGAGACCAACAACGCCGTCGCGGGGGTCACCGGGTGGCCGGGGATGGCGAAGATCTTCTCGGCCGGGTCGGCCGCCGTCCGCGACGTGTATCCCGACGCCCTCGTCGCCGTGCACTTCACGAACCCCGAGACGGCGGGCCGGTACGCCGGGTACGCCGCCAACCTGAAGACGTACGGCGTCGATTACGACGTCTTCGCCTCGTCGTACTACCCGTTCTGGCACGGCAGCACGGCGAATCTGACCTCGGTCCTCCGGCAGGTGGCCGACACCTACGGCAAGAAGGTCATGGTCGCCGAGACGTCGTGGGCGCACACGCTCGACGACGCCGACGGCCACGGCAACGTCATCGACCTCCCCTCCGAGGCGACGCAGTACCCCGTCTCGGTGCAGGGCCAGGCGACCGCAGTGCGGAACGTCATCCAGGCAGTGGTGGACGTCGGTGACGCCGGCATCGGCGTCTTCTACTGGGAGCCGGCCTGGCTCCCCGTCGGTCCGCCCGACCGCCTCGCGCAGAACAAGGTCCTGTGGGAGCGGGACGGGTCGGGGTGGGCGTCGAGCTTCGCGGGGGAGTACGAACCCGAGGACGCCGGGCACTGGTACGGCGGATCCGCCTGGGACAACCAGGCGCTCTTCGCGGCCGACGGCACCCCGCTCGAATCCCTCAACGTGTTCTCCTACGCCCGGACCGGCGCCGTCGCCCCGCGCGAGGTCGTGGACGTCGAGGACCCGACCGTCTCGTTCACCGATGGGGACGACATCGTCCTCCCCGCCACGGTCGCCGTCACCTTCAACGACGGATCCGTCGACGACGAGACGGTCGAATGGTCGCGGGATGCCGAGTGGATCGGCGGGCCCGGCACGTACACGCTCGGCGGCACGACGTCGTCCGGCCATGCGACGACGGTGACCGTCGTCATCCGTCCCGTGAACGGACTGCGGAACCCGGGGTTCGAGGACGCGGACGTGTCGATGTGGCGCGTCACCGGTGAGGGACTGGCCCTGCGGGCCACCGACGATCCCCGCACGGGGGAGCGATCGGCGCACTTCTACTCCGGATCGGCCTACACCTACACGCTCCGTCAGACCGTGTCGGGGCTCCCGGCCGGTCGCTATTCCGCATCGGGGGCGCTGCAGGGCGACGGTGAGGGCAGCGACGGGAACGTCCGACTGACCGTCTCGTCCGGGGATGCGGCGGCCTCGGCCGACTTCGGGCTCGACGGCTGGCGTGCCTGGTCGACTCCCGTGACGGACGCCGTCACGGTCGCCGAGGGCGGCAGCGCGACCGTCGAGGTGGCGGCATCCCTCCCTGCCGGCGCCTGGGGCACGCTCGACGACCTCGTGCTCACCAGAGCGGCCGACGCGGTGGACACCGCGGGCCTGCGGGCGCTCGTGGACCGCGCGGACGACGTCGAACGCTCGGCCGCCACCACGGGATCGATCGAGACGCTCGACGAGGCCGTTCGGATCGCGCGTCTCGTCCTGTCGTCCTCCGCGCCGAGCGCTGATCGCGTCACCGCCGCCGAGGCCGCGCTGACGGCTGCCTTCGACGGCCTCGTGCTCGTTGGTGAGGCACCGGCACCGGTCGTGCTGCCGGTCGCCGTGACGGTCGGCGAAGGCGAGCCGGTGAGACTGCCCGCCTCCGTGACCGTCCGCGCGTGGGACGGGGCGGTCCGCACCGCACCCGCGACCTGGTCGGACGCGGTCTCGTGGATCACCGGCCCCGGCGAGTATCAGGTGAGAGGCCGCGCCGCCGGCACGGACGTGACCGCGGCCGTCACCGTGACGGCGGCCGCCTGGGTGCGCGACGGGGGCTTCGAATCCTCGGACGCGTCGCCGTGGACCGTGACCGGCACCGGCGCCACGATCGGCGCGACGACGGATGCCTCAGCCGGCGCGCGTGCGGTGTCGTTCTGGTCCGGGTCCGCGTACCGCTTCGCCGTGACGCAGCGCATCGCGGGTGTCACGCCCGGCACGTATGCCGTCTCTGCGACCGCGCAGGGAGACGGTGAGCAGGGAGACGGAGAAGGGAACGGCGCCCTCACGGTGACCGCGACGACCGGCGGTCGCACCGTCGATGCTCCCGTCCCGCTGGAGGGCTGGCAGCAGTTCCGCACCGGCACGACTCCGGCCGTCACGGTCGGGGCCGACGGGATCCTCACCGTCGGCGTCGCCGCCGACCTGCCCGCCGAGGCGTGGGGCACCGTCGATCAGATCCGGGTCGTCCGCACCGGCGAGCGCGTCTCGACCGGCGAGCTCGCCGCCGGCATCGCCGACCTCGAGGCTCTCGACACGGCCCCCTACACCGCGTGGTCGTCGGCGCGGATCCCGGCGGCCGTCGAGAAGGCCCGCATCGTCGTGGCCGCCGCCTGGCCCACCGCGGCCGAGGTGGATCGTGCCCGGGCTCTCCTCGTCGACGTCCGCGCCGGCCTTGTCCGGACGGACGCCGACACCGCGACGGCGCGACCCGGGACGGCGACCCTGTCGAACGACAACGGGTACGATACGGGGCTCAAGGACGGCGACTACACGCTCACCATGAACCTGTGGTGGGGCGAGAACGCCTCGTCGGTGCGGTTCTACGAGAACGGCCGGCTTCTGGACACCGTGCCCCTTGCGTACCGGGGCACGTGGGCGCAGACCGCCCGAGTCCCGGTCACGGGCCGCGCGGACGGCACCTACCGCTACACCGCGGTGCTGGCGAACACCCGCGGTGAGACCCGCACCGCCGAGATGACGGTCGTGGTGGATGCCGCGGCCCCCGGCATCCCCGTCCTCAGCCACGACAACCACGACGGCGACGGCACCTTCACGGTCACCGCCAACCTGTGGTGGGGCACGAACGCGACCTCCTACCGGGTCTTCGAGGACGGCCGCGTCGTCGCGGAGGGCGACCTCGCGGCGCGCACGCCGAAGGCGCAGCAGGCGACCTATGCGGCATCCGGCGTCAGCCGCGGATCGCACGCGTACAGGGTGGAGTTCCGCAACGCCGCCGGAACGAGCACGAGCACGCCGCTCACGGTGACGGTGCGTCGCTGACGCGCCCGGAGGGACGGCGGCCGCATGGCAGACTTGTCAGGCGGCCGCCGGACCCCCGGTCGGCTGCGGTCCGCCGTGGTGTAATGGCAGCACGACAGCCTTTGGAGCTGTGAGGTCTAGGTTCGAATCCTGGCGGCGGAGCATGACCGACAACCTCGATCCGCGCCTCGCCGTCGTCATCCTCGCCGCCGGCCAGGGCACGCGGATGAAGTCCTCCCTCCCCAAGGTGCTGCACCGCATCGGGGGGCGCCCGCTCGTCGGCCACGTGCTCGACACCGCCCGCGACCTCGCTCCCGCGCACGTCGTCGTCGTCGTCCGCCACGAGCGCGACCTGGTCGCCGACGCCGTGCTCGGCGTCGCGCCCGAGGTGGTCGTCGTCGACCAGGACGAGATCCCCGGCACCGGCCGCGCGGTCGAGGTCGCGCTCGACGCGCTCGGCGGCTTCGACGGCGACGTCCTCGTCCTGAGCGGCGACTGCCCGCTCGCCGACGTCGAGACCCTGGGCGCGTTCGTCGCCGAACACCGCGCCGTCCGCGCGGGGGCGACGCTCATGACCGCCGTCGTCGACGACCCGACCGGGTACGGCCGCATCATCCGCGAGAGCGACGGCAGCGTCGCCCGCATCGTCGAGCAGAAGGATGCCTCGCCCGACGAGGCCGCCGTCGCCGAGGTCAATGCGGGCATGTACGTCTTCGCCGCTGCGGCGCTCCGCCAGCACCTGCCCCACGTCGGCACCGACAATGCGCAGCAGGAGAAGTACCTCACCGACATCGTCGCGCTCCTGCGTCGCGCGGACGGGCGGGTCGCGGCATCCGTCGCGAAGGACGTCACCGTCACGTACGGCGTCAACGATCGCGTGCAGCTGTCCGAGGTGGGACGCCTCCTCAACGCCCGCACGGTCCGCCGGTGGCAGCTCGAAGGGGTCACGGTCATCGACCCGGCGACCACCTGGATCGATGTGACCGCGACCCTCGCGCCCGACGTCACCGTCCTGCCGAACACCCACATCCTCCGCTCCACGAGCGTGTCGGAGGGTGCGACGATCGGGCCCGACACGAGCCTCGTGGACTGCGAGATCGGCGCGCGAGCAACCGTGACCCGCACCGACGCGACGCTCGCGGTCATCGGCGCGGGAGCCACCGTGGGTCCCTTCGCCTACGTCCGCCCGGGCACCGAGCTCGGCGAACGCGGCAAGATCGGCACCTTCGTCGAGACGAAGAACTCCACGATCGGCGAGGGCAGCAAGGTCCCGCATCTGTCGTACGTCGGCGACACGACGATCGGCCGCAACGTGAACCTGGGCGCCGGGGCGATCACCGCGAACTACGACGACATCTCGAAGCACCGCACCGAGATCGCCGACGAAGTCCACGCCGGCTCGCACAACGTGTTCGTCGCGCCCGTTAGGATCGGTGAGGGCGCGAAGACGGGTGCAGGAGCCGTGATCCGCAAGGATGTCCCGGCCGGCGCCCTCGCCCTCAGCATCGCCCCCCAGCGGAACGTCGCGGGGTGGGTCGAGAACAATCGACCGGGAACGGGAGCGGCAGAAGCCGCCGCTCGTGTCCGGTCCGCACAGGAAGCTGGCGATGGGTCGCAAGAAGCAGCACACGGTTGACCTCGACACCGAGCGCGGAATCGCGCCGGGACTGGTGGCCAAGACCAAGAAGCGTCTCGTCGTCGCGTCGGGACGCTCGCACGAGGAGCTGTCGACCGAGGTCGCCGCAGCCCTCGGCACCCAGTTGGTGCCCACGGAGCACCGCACTTTCGCCTCCGGCGAGATCCTGACCCGTTTCGAGGTCTCGATCCGCGGGTGCGATTTCTTCCTCATCCAGAGCTTCGGTCCGCCGGTCAACGAGTGGCTCATGGAGACGCTCATCATGCTGGATGCCGCCAAGCGGGCATCCGCGAAGCGCATCACCGTCGTCGCGCCGTACTTCCCGTACTCCCGGCAGGACAAGAAGGGCCGCGGGCGCGAGCCGATCAGTGCGCGCCTGGTGGCGGATCTGTTCAAGACCGCGGGCGCTGACCGGGTCATGAGCGTCGACCTGCACGCCGCGCAGATCCAGGGCTTCTTCGACGGTCCCGTCGACCACCTGTTCGCCAAGCCCGTCCTCCTCGAGTACTTCGAGAAGACCCTCTCTACCGAGGACCGCGCGAAGCTCACCGTCGTGTCGCCCGACACCGGACGCGTCCGCGTCGCCGACACCTGGTCCGACAGCCTCGGCGCGCCCCTGGCCATCATCCACAAGCGTCGCGACCCCAACGTCGCGAACCAGATCACGGTCAACGAGATCGTCGGTCAGGTCGAGGGCCGCGTGTGTCTGCTCGTCGACGACATGATCGACACCGGCGGCACCATCGTGAAGGCGGCGCAGGCTCTCAAGGCCAACGGCGCGGAGCGTGTCATCGTGGCCGCGACGCACGCGATCTTCAGCGACCCCGCCGTGGAGCGCCTGCAGGATCCGTCCATCGATGAGGTCGTCGTCACCGACACGGTCCCGCTGCCCGCCGAGAAGCGGTTCCCCGCTCTCACGATCCTCCCGATCGCGCCGCTGCTGGCCCGCGCGATCCGCGAGGTGTTCGAGGACGGCTCCGTCACCAGCATGTTCGACGGCGCAGCCTGAATCTTCCTCATCCGTCGGCCGTCCGGTAGCGTCTCGTTCACCGGGCGGCCTTCGTTGTCAGCCGATGCATAGGCTTCTGCAAGCATCGCCATGTCCGGGATCGATTTCCTGGAGTCATCGCCCTTCGCTCCAGACCGGGCGGGCACGACCCGAGGAGGACCACTCATGATCCGCACCACAGCCGTACCCCGACCGCTCCGCGTCGGCGCAGCCGCCGCATCCGTCGCAGGCCTCGCTCTGCTCGCCGGATGCGCGGGCCAGACCACGTCCACCGCCGACTCCGGCACCGCCTCGCAGAATCCGGCCGCCTCGGCCGACGCCGGCAGCGGTTCGTCGACAGGGTCCACCAGCTTCACGGACGGCACCTACACGGCCGACGGCACCTACCAGACCCCCGAGACCATCGAGAAGATCTCGGTCACTCTGACGGTCGCGTCCGACGTGGTGACCGACGTCGAGGTCACCGGTGAGCCGCAGGCTCAGGAATCCAAGCGGTACCAGGGCGAGTTCATCGGGGGCATCAAGGATGTCGCCGTCGGCAAGAAGCTCGCCGACCTCACGGTCGACAAGGTCGGCGGCTCGTCGCTCACCAGCGGCGGGTTCAACGCGGCGGTCAAGGAGATCCGGACCGAAGCCGCGTCATGACCCCGACCGCGCCCCTCGCCCATTCCTGGGCGTTCGAGGCGATCGGGACGCTCTGGCGCATCGACGCCGCTTCCCCTCTCGACGATGGCGTCCGTGATGAGATCACGGACGCCATCGGCGCGTTCGACCGCGAGTGGTCGCGCTTCCGCGCAGACTCGCTCGTGACGCGGTTGTCGCAGACGGCAGGAGGGGTACCGGCGCCCGCCGACGCGGCCGCCATGCTCGACGCCTACGACGCCCTTGACGCCGCCACCTCCGGTGCGGTGAACCCCCTCGTGGGGGAGAGCCTCGCCCGCCGCGGATACGATGCGACGTATTCGCTCGTCGACCGCGGGGCCGTGGCGGCTCCGCTCGACTGGCGACGATCGGTGACGTGGTCGGACGGCACCCTCCGTCTCGCCGAACCGGCCCTGCTCGACGTCGGTGCGCTCGGCAAGGGCCGGCTCGCCGACCTCGTCCTGACGCGGGTGCCCGGCGGCGCCGCGGTCGTCGATGCGGGCGGCGACATCGCGATCCGAGGCACGACCCAGCGGATCGCCCTCGAGCACCCGTACGACGCCTCCGTGGCGATCGGGGTCTGGTCGGTGACGGATGCCGCCCTCTGCGCCTCCGCCGTCAACAGGCGCGCATGGGGCGAGGGTCTCCATCACGTCCTCGACGCGCGCACCGGCCAGCCGGTGCGGCAATACGCGGCCACCTGGGCCGTGGCGCACGATGCGATGACAGCGGATGCCGTCGCCACCGCGCTGTTCTTCGACGGCGGCCCCCAGCTGGCCGCCGAATGGGGAGTCGGGTGGGTGCGGATGCGCACCGACGGCTCCGTCGAGTGGTCCCCCCAATGCGAAGCGGAGTTGTTCTCGTGATCTCGTCCCTCAGTGCCACCTGGAATAGTCTCCTCGGCGTCCTCGGCCGGCTGTCGATGTACCGCCTGGTCCTCCTCGCGCTGTCCGCGCTGGCCGTCATCGCGCTGGTGCTCTCGTTCACCGGCGCCGTGTCGGTCGACCCCCTCGCGCTCGTCGTGTCGGTCGCCGTCCTCGCGGTGTCGATCGCGGCCGTCGACGCGATCGCCCAGCGGATCGTCCGTCGGCCGTGGCGCATCGAGTCGGCCCTCATCACGGCACTCATCCTGGTGTTCGTCCTGCGGCCCTCGCTCGAGCCGCTGGCGTTGCTCGGCCTCGTGATCGCCGGCGCGATCGCGTCGCTGTCGAAGTACGTCATCGCCTGGCAGGGACGTCACATCCTCAACCCGGCCGCCGCCGGAGCGACCGCACTCACCATCGTCAGCATCTGGGCCCCCGACCTCGGTGCATCGGCCTGGTGGGTCGGGACCCCCGCGCTCGTCGTACCGGTGCTGCTGCTGGGACTGGCGGTCCTGGTCCGCACCGAGAAGGTCCGCGTCGTGGGACTATTCCTCGTGATCGCGATCGCGGTGGGGCTCGTCCGCACGATCGTGCAGGCGCAGGCCGCAGGCTTCGCCCTCGACCCGGGGATGACGTTCACGAGCCTCGTGCTGTCCTCGCCCTTCCTCTTCCTCGGCGCGTTAATGCTGTCCGAGCCCCTCACGCTGCCGCCGCGACGCTGGCAGCAGTTCACCGTCGCCGCGGTGGTCGGTGTGCTGGCGGGATGGCCGATCTCGCTGGGTGCCATCACGCTCGGTCAGGAGCGTGCGCTCCTCCTCGGCAACCTGGTCGCCTTCGTCTTCGCGATGCGCACCGCTGTCCGGCTGACGATCGTGGAGCGGACGGCGGTGACGCCGAGCGTCCGCGAGTACAGCTTCCGGACGGAGCGTCCCGTTCGCTTCGCGCCGGGTCAGTACCTCGAGCTCGAAGTCCCGCACGCGCGCGCGGACTCCCGTGGCACCCGGCGGGAGTTCAGCATCCTCTCCTCGCCGGCCGAACTGCCGCTCGTCAAGATCGCGATGCGCGAGGGATCCCAGTCGAGCTACAAGAAGGCGATCGCCACGGTGGAGCCCGGCGACGAGCTCGCGATCACGGGCATCTGGGGCGATTTCGTGCTTCCGCGTCGTACCGACGCGCCCGTCCTCATGGTCGCCGCCGGCATCGGCGTGACGCCGTTCGTGTCGCAGCTGCGGCACATCAGCCTCACGCAGGAGAGTCGCGACGTCGTGTTCGTCTACGTGGCGTCTGCGAGCGAGGAGCTCGCGTTCCGCGAGGACCTCGAGGCGGCCGGCATCCCGGTCATCGTGATCACCCGCGACGAGCCCGCTCACCTGCCCGTCGGGTGGACGTGGGGCGGCGGGGCACGACTCGACGCCGAGAGCCTCCTGCGCCTGGTGCCCGACATCGCCGGGCGTCACGCGTACGTGTCGGGCCCGCCCGCCCTGATCGCGACGCTGACCCCCGCACTCGAGCGGGCGAAGTCGATCACGACCGACGCGTTCAGCGGGTACTGAGCCCGCGGCGCGTGCGTGAGGTCCCACTCCGGCCGGGAAAGCCGTCTCGATTCCCGGCCGGAGTGGGACCTCACGTGTTGCTTCCCCCGTGCGGGCCGGGGACTATGCTCCCGCGGTGTCGGCGGGGGAGTCGGGCCGGGCGGGGAGACGCACCTCGAAGGTCGTCGAACCGGGTTCGGATGCCACGACGATGCGCCCGCCGTGGCCGGTGACGATCGCCCGGGCGATCGAGAGACCGAGGCCCGTCCCGCCGGTCTGGCGGGCGCGCGATGAATCCGCGCGGCTGAAGCGCTCGAACAGGTCGTCGACGATCGAGGGGTCGATACCGGGACCGTCGTCGTGGATGCGCAGGACGGCCTCGCCGTCGCGGGTCTCCACCGTCGTCGTCACGCGGGTGCCCGCAGGGGTGTGCACGCGGGCGTTGGCCAGGAGGTTCGCGGCGACCTGGTGCAGGCGCCCCGTGTCACCGGCGACGATGACCGGTTCGTCCGCGACGTCCAGGACCCACTCGTGGTCGGTGCCCGCGACGCGGGCGTCCGAGACGGCCTCGACGGCGAGGCGGGTGAGATCGACGGCGCTGTAGACGAGCTCCGTCCCCTCGTCGAGACGGGCGAGCAGCAGGAGGTCTTCGACGAGCGCCGTCATCCGGAGCGACTGCGCCTGGATGCGCTCGAGCGACTCCCGGGTGGTCTCGGCGACGATGCCGGGAGCCGCCGTCCCAGACGACTCGGCCTGACGGATGCCGCGCAGCGACAGCTCGGAGTATCCCCGGATCGAGGCGAGCGGTGTCCGGAGCTCGTGGCTCGCGTCCGCGACGAACGCCCGCATGCGCTCCTCGTTGCGCTGGCGTGCGGCGAGGGAGGTCTCGACGTGGTCGAGCAGCGTGTTGAGGGCGTGACCGACCTGGCCGACCTCGGTGTGGGTGTCGGTGTCCTCGTCGGGGACGCGCTCGGAGATACGCACCGTCCCCTCAGAGAGGGGCATCGCCGCCACGCGGGAGGCGGTCGCAGCGACCGAACGCAGGGGGGCGAGGGCGCGACGGATGAGAAGCGCGATGATCGCGGCGAGGACGAGCAGCCCGCCGGTCGTGAGCAGCGCCACGGTCGTGACGATCCGTGCGCTCACGCTCGTGACTTCGGAGGTCGGCAGCCCGGTGGTCATGCTCGAATACGGTGCCGATTGGACGTGCAGGCGGTAGTCGCCGAGTCCCTCGACGTTCGCGTCCGCCCAGCCGGCTTCGTCGAGCGGGGTGCTGGCGATACGGCCGATGTTGAGGGTGCGGACGTCGCCCTCGTCGTCGATGTACGCCGCGCTCGGCCCGGCGATGTTGTTGACGATGAGCAGGGTGCCGCGCTCCGGCCGGCTGCGGCTGAGGATGGCCTCGGCGCGGCTGTTCAGGTCGATGACGAGCGAGTCCTGCGCGCGCGTCACCTTCGCGTCGAGGTTCTCGCGCAGGACGGATTCGAGGACCGTCCCGGTGCCGAGGCCGACGGTGATGAGGATGACCGAGACGAACGAGACGACGGCGGTGATCAGCCGTGCCTGCAGACTCCACCGGTGCCGGCGGCGGCGGGGGCTGCTGCTCACTGGCTCGCTTTGATCATGTAGCCGACGCCGCGGACGGTGTGGATCAGAGGCTCCTTGCCCGCGTCGATCTTCTTGCGGAGGTAGGAGATGTACAGTTCGACGACGCTCGAGCGACCGCCGAAGTCGTAGTTCCAGACGCGGTCGAGGATCTGCGCCTTCGACAGGACGCGGCGCTGGTTGCGCATCAGGTAGCGCAGCAGCTCGAACTCCGTGGCGGTGAGCTCGATCTCGTCGTCGCCGCGGAACACCTCGTGCGAGTCCTCGTTGAGGGTCAGGTCGCCGACGCGGAGGATCGGGTCGGCCGTGCCGGCGGATGCCCCGGCCCGCCGCATGAGGCCGCGCAGCCGCGCCACGACCTCTTCCAGGCTGAACGGCTTGGTGACGTAATCGTCACCGCCCGCCGTGAGGCCGGCGACGCGGTCGCTGACCGAGTCCTTCGCCGTCAGGAACAGGACGGGCACGTCGTCGCCGGCCTGGCGCAGGCGCTGCAGCACCGACATCCCGTCGAGGTCGGGCATCATGATGTCGAGCACCATCGCGTCGGGCGCGAACTCGCGCGCGGCGTTCAGCGCGTCGAACCCCGACCCGGCGGTGCGGACCTCCCACCCCTCCATGCGCAAGGCCATCGAGAGCAGATCGGTGAGCATCTGCTCGTCGTCGACGACGAGGACACGCAGAGGGGAGCCGTCGGGGCGCTGGAGCAGGGGGGCAGGCATCGTCATGATTCCATTCTCATGACATATCTATGAGCGGGCTATGCCTTCGCTTCGGTCACGCTCGGGATTCCTCGTACCGACGCGGGTTCGGCGGCGAGAGGAGGAAGGCGAGCAGCAGCATGAGGCACATTCCGATGACCGACCCGAGGGTGTTCGCGATGATGTCGCGCACGTCCGCCACGCGCGCATCGAGCAGGAGAGCCTGGAGCGTCTCGATCGTCGCGCTCGCGAGCGCGCCGATGAGGGGAGCGGCCCACCAGCCGCGCACGCCGAACCACAGCACCGCGATCACCCCGAGCGGGACGAACATGGCCACGTTGGCACCGAACTCGACGCGGTCGAACGTGATCCACGCGGTCGACGGCCGCTCGGCGAACCACGCCAGGAGCCGGTTGAGACCCGAGGCGATGTCGGAGCCGTACGGCGCCGCGCGCAGCGTCATCCACGCGACCATCCAGGCGTAGAGGCCCGTGAGGATCGCGAGGACGACGCGCGCGGCGACGCGGTGGACCCGCAGCGCCGTATCGCTGCGGCTCAGTGGGTGTCCTCGGCCTCAACCTCGGTCCGGTCAGCCGACCACAGGGTGTGGAAGGTGCCGTCCTTGTCGATGCGCTTGTAGGTGTGCGCGCCGAAGAAGTCGCGCTGACCCTGGATGAGGGCGGCCGGCAGGCGGTCGGCGCGCAGGCCGTCGTAGTACGCCAGCGACGAGCTGAAGGCGGGAGCCGGGATGCCGGCGGCCGCCGACACGCGCACGATCTCGCGCCAGGCATCCTGGGTGCGGCCGAGCGCCTCGACGAAGTAGGGCGCCGTCAGCAGGACGGGGAGATCGGCCTGCTCGTCGTACGCGTCGGCGATGCGGTTGAGGAACTGGGCGCGGATGATGCAGCCGCCACGCCAGATCTTGCTGACCGCTCCGAGGTCGATGTTCCAGCCGTACTGGGCGGCACCGGCGCGGATCTCGTCGAAGCCCTGGCTGTACGCGACGATCTTCGAGGCGTAGAGGGCGAGCCGGACCTGCTCGATGAAGGCGTCCGCGTCGGGGACGGTGAAGTCCTCGGAGGAGGGGCCGGGGAGCTCGCCTGCGACGTCGCGTTGCTCGCGGTGGCTCGACAGCGACCGGGCGAAGGTGGCCTCGGCGATGCCGGAGACGGGGACGCCGAGGTCGAGGGCGGTCTGCACCGTCCACGCGCCGGTGCCCTTGGCGCCGGCCTGGTCGACGATGACGTCGACGAGGGGCTCGCCGGTGGTGGCATCCGTCTGGCGGAGCACCTCGGCGGTGATCTCGATCAGGTAGGACTCGAGCTCGCCGCGGTTCCACTCCTCGAAGACGTCGGCGATCTCGGCGGGCGTCTTGCCGGTGCCGCGGCGGATGAGGTCGTACGCCTCGGCGATGAGCTGCATGTCGGCGTACTCGATGCCGTTGTGCACCATCTTCACGAAGTGGCCCGCGCCGTCGTGACCGATGTGGGTGACGCAGGGCTCGCCCTCCGCGACGGCGGCGATCGATTTCAGGATCGGGCCGAGCGTGACCCATGCCTCGTCGGGACCGCCGGGCATGAGCGACGGGCCGTTGAGCGCGCCCTCCTCGCCGCCGGAGACACCCATGCCGACGAAGTTGTAGCCCGCCTCGGAGACCGCCTTCTCGCGACGGATGGTGTCGGTGAACAGGCTGTTGCCGCCGTCGATGATGATGTCGCCGGGCTCGAACACGCGCATGAGCTCGTCGATGACGGCATCCGTCGCTTTGCCGGCCTTGACCATGATGATCGCGGTGCGCGGCTTCTGCAGCGACGCGGCGAACTCCTCGTAGGTGAAAGCGGGGACGAACTCGGCCTCGGGGTGGGCCTCGATCAGCTCGTCGGTCTTCGAGCGCGAACGGTTGAAGACGGCGACCGTGTTGCCCTCGCGCGACGCGAGGTTGCGGGCGAGGTTGGAGCCCATGACCGCGAGACCGACGACGCCGATGTTGGCCTCACCGGAGTCGCTGCCCGTGGCGGACGCCTCGGGGTGCGTGGGACGGTCGACCTCTTCGGGCTGCGGAGCCCCTTCGTGCTGCTGAGTGGCTTCGTGAGGAGCCTGGTCCTGGTCGTTGGAGTGTCCGGTGGAAGAGGGGGACGACGACATGCGTAGCTCCAGGTCTGCGTGAGTTGTGAGCGGATCAGGGGTGGATGCCGGAACCGGCGAAGCCCCTCCCGGTCACTGTATCCGCTGACCCGGAGGGGGTGTCTCGTGTGACGGGGTCAGTCCTTGTAGCTGCGGCCGAGGGAGAAGAAGGCGCCGACAACGCAGACGGCGGTCGCGGTACTCAGAGCTCCGACGAACCAGAGCAGTGCGTGCGACATCCATCCGTAGTCCATGTGTTCCTCCGTGTTTCGGGCGTGGGGGACTGACGTTCCATCGTATCCACCGCGCTGGTAGACTCGGTCCGAACTTCGGCGAGGGATGCACAGCATCCGTGATCGACGCGGTGAAGCAGGCTTCGCGGCTTTCCTCACGCGCACGCGTTCGAGTCGAACCACAGACCATGTCTGGGCCGCATCGGCCCCGACGACAGACGAGGCCGTACCGGCCCCGATCGACTGGGCCGAGAAGGCCCGCAAGGAGAACACTCATGGTGACCGAGACCGACACCAAGGTCGTCGCTGAGCTGCGCGAGCAGTTCGGCAAGGGCTTCGCCCGTCGTCTGCGCGCTGCAGGCAAGATCCCCGCCGTCATCTACGGCCACGGCACGGACCCCGTCCACGTCGCGCTGCCCGGCCACCAGGTCGCGCTGCTCATCCGCCGCGCCAACGCGCTGCTCGAGCTCGAGATCGACGGCAAGCAGCAGCTCACGCTGGTCAAGGACGTCCAGAAGGACCCCGTGCACCAGATCATCGAGCACATCGACCTCCTCGTCGTGAAGAAGGGCGAGAAGATCGAGGTCGACATCCCCGTCTCGGTGACCGGCGAGCCGTTCCCCGGCACCATCGCGAACCTCGAGAACACCACGGTGACGCTCGAGGTCGAGGCCACCCACATCCCGCAGAACGTCGAGGTCTCGGTCGAGGGCCTCGAGGACGGTGCGCACATCACCGCCGCCGACCTGACGCTGCCCCGTGGCGCGGTTCTGGTGACCGACCCCGAGACGCTCATCGTCGGTGTCGCCCTGCCGCCGGCTCCGGTCGAGGACGAGGCCGAGGGCTCCGAGGACGCCGAGGCGTCCGACGAGGCTCCCGCCGAGGAATCCGCCGAGTAAGACATCACCGTTCGAAGCCCGTCGCCGCATCCGCTGCGACGGGCTTCGTCGTCGGAAGGACTCTCCATGGCCGACACCTGGCTGATCGTGGGACTCGGCAACCCGGGACCCCGCTACGAGGCGACCCGTCACAACGTCGGGCAGATGGTGATCGACGAGCTCGCGCGGCGACGCTCCGAGTCCCTGCGGTCGCACAAGGCGAACGCGCGGGTGGCGGAGACATGGCTGCGTCCGGGGGCGGCGAAGCTCGTGCTGGCCAAACCGAACTCGTTCATGAACGTCTCGGGCGGCCCGGTCTCGGCGCTCGCGGCGTTCTACTCCGTGCCGCCGGAGCGCGTCGTCGTCGTCCACGACGAGCTCGACATCCCGTTCGACTCGCTCAAGCTCAAGGTCGGCGGCGGGCACGGCGGCCACAACGGCGTCCGGGACGTCGCGAAGGCGCTCGGCACCCCCGACTTCCCGCGCGTCCGCGTCGGCATCGGTCGCCCGCCCGGACGTCAGGATCCGGCGGACTGGGTGCTCGACCCGTTCGGTGCCGTCGAGCGGCCCAACCTCCCCATCGCCATCGGGGATGCGGCGGATGCCGTCGAGCAACTCGTCGACGAAGGCCTGCTCGCCGCGCAGCAGCGGCACCACGCACCGCGCGCCTGAGGCGCCTCGACCGCGGCGGATCCGATGTCCGATGCGCCGCGTAGACTTCCCCGGTGACAATTCCCGGGATCGTGCGCGCCCTCGAACAGGCTGACAGCTTCCGGGAGGCCCTCGACGGCGCCGACTCGGATGTCGACTTCTCGGCGGTGACGGGCCTCGATGCCCCGCTCCTGGCCGCGCTGCTCGAACGCCGCGTGGCGTCGGGTCGGCCTCCCGTGCTGCTCCTCGTGGCACCCACCGGGCGCCGCGCCGAGAGCATCGGCGCCGCCGTGCAGTGCCTCCTCCCCGACGCCGCCGTCCGGCACCTGCCCGCATGGGAGACGCTGCCGCACGAGCGGTTGAGCCCCAGCGCCGAGACGGTCGGCCGGCGCCTCAGCGTCCTCCGAGAGGCGGCGGACTGGGACGGCCGCACGCCCCTCGTGGTCACGGCATCCGTCCGCGGCGCGCTGCAGCCGATCGCGGCGGGACTGACGGATGCCGGTGTCGTCCGTCTCGAGCTCGGCTCGCGCGGCCTCGAGCTCGACGACATCGTCCACCGCCTCGTCGACCTCGCCTACCACCGGGTCGACATGGTCTCGCGCCGCGGCGAGTTCGCCGTGCGTGGCGGCATCCTCGACGTCTTCCCCCCTGTCGCCGATCACCCGTACCGCGTCGACTTCTTCGGCGACGAGATCGATCAGATCCGTGCGTTCTCCGTCGCCGACCAGCGCTCGCTGCCGGGTGACGTGCGCGACGTGACCCTGCTCCCGAGTCGCGAACTCCTCCTCACCGACGCCGTGCGCCAGCGGGCTGCGGGCCTTCGGGATCGGATGCCGGGGCTCGGCACCATGCTCGAGAAGATGAGCGAGGGCATCCCCGTCGAGGGCATGGAATCGCTCCTGCCCGCCGTCGCCGACGCCGTCCTGCCGCTCGTGGACTACCTCCCCGAGGGTGCCGCCGTCGCGGTCGTCGACCCCGAGCGTGCCGTGACCCGCGCGATGACCCTCTCCGAGACGAACCGCGAGTTCCTCGAGGCCGCCTGGAGCGCCGCGACGGCGGGAGCCGACAGCCCTGTCGACCTCGGAGCGGGGGACTTCCTGACCCTGCCCGAGCTGCGCGAGGCGGCATCGGCCCGCGGCGGCGTCTGGTGGAGCCTCAGCACCTTCGACTCCGGTGCGGCGGATGCGGCCGACGAAGGCCTCGTCGAACGTGCGGATGCCGCGGTCCGGATCCCCGCGACCGCCGTCCCGTCGTTCCAGGGCAACGTCGAGGGGGCGAGCGAGCACATCGGCAACCTCCTCGGTGCCGGCTGGCGCGTCGTCGTCGCCGCCTCGGGTGCGGGGCTCGTCGACCGTTCGCGCGACGTCCTGTCCGAGCGCGGTCTCGCGGCGCGGACCGCCGAGGCGATCACCGAGGTCCCCGACGCGGGGATCGCCGTGTCGACCGTCGCGACGCTCGAGGCCGGGTTCCTCTTCGCCGACGCGAAGCTGGCCGTGTTCACCGAGAGCGACTTCTACGGTCGGACGATCGGCGGCGACAACCGCGTCGTGAAGAAGCTCGCCTCGCGTCGGCGCAACGTCGTCGACCCGCTCCAGCTGACGCCGGGCGACCACGTCGTCCACTCCACCCACGGCATCGGCCGGTTCGTCGAACTCGTCCAGCGCGAGGTGTCGTCGGGCGGGCGGAACGCCGTGAAGAGCAAGCGCGAGTACCTCGTCCTCGAGTACGCGCCCTCCAAGCGCGGGCACCCCGGCGACAAGCTCTACGTCCCCACCGATCAGCTCGACCTGCTCTCGCGGTACGTCGGCGGCGAGGCGCCGCAGCTCTCGAAGATGGGCGGGTCGGATTGGGCTGCGGCCAAGGGCAAGGCCCGCAAGGCCGTCCGCGACATCGCCGTCGAGCTCGTCAAGCTCTACTCGGCGCGGATGTCGTCGAAGGGCTACGCGTTCGGTCCCGACACGCCCTGGCAGCGCGAGCTCGAGGAGGCCTTCCCGTTCGCCGAGACGCCGGATCAGCTCCAGACGATCGACGAGATCAAGGCCGACATGGAGAAGCCGATCCCGATGGACCGCCTGCTCTCGGGCGACGTCGGCTTCGGCAAGACCGAGGTCGCCGTCCGCGCCGCCTTCAAGGCGATCCAGGAGGGCAAGCAGGTCGCGATGCTGGTGCCGACGACACTCCTCGCCAAGCAGCACCTCGAGACGTTCTCCGAGCGCTTCGCCGGATTCCCCGTCAAGGTGCGTCCGCTCTCGCGGTTCCAGACGGCGAAGGAGGCCAAGGACACCCTCGCCGGGCTCGCCGACGGCACGATCGACATGGTCATCGGGACGCACCGCATCCTCACCGAGAAGGTCGCCTTCAAAGACCTCGGCCTCATGATCATCGACGAGGAGCAGCGCTTCGGCGTCGAGCACAAGGACTCCCTCAAGAAGCTCAAGACCAACGTCGACATCCTCGCGATGAGCGCGACCCCGATCCCGCGCACGCTCGAGATGGCGGTCACCGGCATCCGCGAGATGTCGACGCTGGCGACGCCGCCGGAGGAGCGGCATCCGATCCTCACCTACGTGGGGCCTCGCAGCGACAAGCAGATCGCCGCAGCGATCCGACGCGAGCTGCTGCGCGAGGGACAGGTGTTCTTCGTGCACAACCGGGTCTCCTCGATCCAGCGGGTGGCCGCGCAGCTGGCGGAGCTCGTGCCCGAGGCGCGCATCGCCGTCGCCCACGGTCAGATGGGCGAGCACGCGCTCGAGCAGGTCGTCGACGACTTCTGGGAGCGCCGGGCGGACGTGCTCGTCTCGACCACGATCATCGAGACCGGTCTCGACATCGCCAATGCCAACACGATGATCATTGACCGCGCCGACAAGTACGGCCTCTCCCAGCTGCACCAGCTGCGCGGCCGCGTCGGTCGTGCCCGCGAGCGTGCCTACGCGTACTTCCTGTACGACGAGAACAAGCCGTTGAGCGAGACCGCCGCCGACCGACTGGAGACGATCGCCGTCAACAACGACCTCGGCTCCGGCATGCAGGTGGCACTCAAAGACCTCGAGATCCGCGGCGCGGGAAACCTGCTCGGGGCGGAACAGGCCGGCCACATCGCCGGCGTCGGATTCGACCTCTACCTCCGCATGATCGGAGAGGCGGTCGCGACCTTCCGCGGCGAGGACACCGAGGGCCCCACCGAGCTGCGCCTCGAGCTGCCCGTCCAGGCGCGCATCCCCGAGTCGTACATCGACAGTGAGCGGCTGCGTCTGGAGGCCTACCAGAAGCTGTCCGCGGCGGCATCCGTCACGGCGGGAGCCGACGCGATCGACCTCGTCCTCGAGGAGCTCCGCGACCGCTACGGTACGCCGCCCGCAGAGGTCGACGGCCTGATCGCGATCGCACGACTGCGTCGCCGTGCCGCGCAGTCGGGGCTGTCCGACGTCGTGGCGATGGGACCGAACCTCCGGATCGCGCCGGCGCACCTCGCGGACTCGATCCGTGTGCGCCTGCAGCGCCTGCACCCGAAGTCGAAGGTCGTCTCGGGCGGCGAGGCCATGGTCGTGCCGCTGCCGACCGCCGGGGGAGAGGCTCTGCCCGATGCCAACCTCGTCGCCTGGACGAGCACGCTGCTCGACCAGATCTTCCCGCTGCCGGCCGACGACACCACGGCCTGAAACGAGAGGCCCCGCCCGACGACGTGTCGGAGCGGGGCGTTCGTCGATCGCAGGGGGGGTCAGCCGGTGTTCTGCAGGCCGGCGGCGACCCCCGATACCGAGAGCAGCAGCAGACGCTGCAGATCGGGGTCGACCTCGCCGCCCGCCGCGTCGCGCAGGCCGCGGAGCGCCCGCAGCTGCAGGAGGGACAGGGCGTCGACGTACGGGCTCCGCATCTTCACCGCGCGGCCGAGGACCGGACGGTTGGAGAGCAGTTCGGTCCCGCCGGTGAGCTTCACGACCCAGGCGCGCGTGAGGGCCATCTCGTCGCGCACGAGCGCCGCGAGGTCGTCGCGGTCACCGAGCTCGAGGTAGTGCCGCGCGATGCGGTCGTCGGTCTTGGCGAGGCTCATGGCGACGTTGTCGATGAGGGTGCGGAACAGCGGCCACTGCTCGTACGCCTCGCGGAGCGCATCCTCGTCGCCGACGGCGTCGAGCGCCGTGCCGAGGCCGAACCAGCCGGCGAGGTTGATGCGCGCCTGCGTCCATGCGAACACCCACGGGATGGCGCGGAGGTCCTCGAGGGACTCGACCGACAGGCCGCGGCGCGCGGGCCGGGACCCGAGCGCGAGCAGCCCGATCTCCTCCATCGGCGTGACCTGGGCGAACCACGGCGCGAAGCCGGGCGCCTTGACGAGTGAGAAGAACCGTTCACGGGATGCCGCGTCCATGATCCGGGCCACGTCGGCGTACCGTTCGGCGGCCGACCGGTTGCGCTCCTCGATCGACGGTGCCGACGCCATGAGCATCGCCCCGGCGACCTGGTCGATGTGGCGCATCGCGATCGAGCGGTCGCCGTAGCGGGCGAAGATGACCTCGCCCTGCTCGGTCAGCTTGAACCGGCCGTCGACGGAGTGCGGCGGCTGCGCCAGGATCGCGGAGTTCGCGGGGCCGCCACCGCGCCCGAGGGCACCACCGCGACCGTGGAAGAGGGTGAGCTCGATGCCCTGTGCGACCGCCCACGCCGAGATCTCGGCCTGAGCCTCGTACAGCGCGAGGTTCGCGGCGACCGGCCCCACGTCCTTCGACGAGTCGGAGTACCCGAGCATGACCTCGAGGCGCCGTCCCGTCGCCGTGAGGCGCGACACGAACTGCGGGTGCTCCACGATCTCCGCCAGGATGCCGGGGGCCGCCTGCAGGTCCGCGAACGTCTCGAACAGCGGGATCACGTCGAGCACCGGGGGAGTGCCGTCGGGGCCGACGGCGTGCCGCGCGAGCGTGTGCACGGCGGCGAGGTCGTCGGCCGAGCGGGTGAAGGAGACGATGTAGCGTCCCGCGGCGCGGGGGCCGTAGCGCTCCTGCAGGAACGCGATCGTGCGGAAGACCTCGAGCACCTCTTCGGCCAGCTCCGACCGGTCGGACCCGCCCTGCTCGAGCTCGGCGAGGACCTTCGCGTGCACGGCGGAGTGCTGACGCACCTCGATCTCGGCCAGGTGGAAGCCGAAGGTCTCGACCTGCCAGATCAGCTGCTGCAGGTGGCCGTAGGCCTGGCGGGGCGCGCCGGCCTGGACGAGCGCGTCCTGCACCGTGCGCAGGTCCGCGAGCAGGTGCTCCGGGTCGGCGTAGGCGAGGTCGGCGTTCCGGGTGCGGGTCGCCGCGATCTTGCGGGCGAGCAGCAGCAGGATGCGGCGGTACGGCTCGTTGGGGGAGCGCTTGGCGATCTCGGCCGCGGCGTCTTCATCGGCGTCCTTGAGCCTCTGCCACAGCGCCCGGACGGCGGCCGTCGGCGGGGTCGACGTCGCGTCCAGGGTCAGGGTGCGTCCGACGCGGCCCGCCGTCCGCTCGAGCCCCAGCAGCACGTGCTCGCTCGCGATGGCGGCGGCCTTGCGGGTCGTCTTCGCCGTCACGAACGGGTTGCCGTCGCGGTCGCCGCCGACCCACGAGCCGATGCGCACGAACGGGCGGACGAGGGGCGGGCGGGCCCCGGCATCCTCGCCCTGCAGCGCGTCGTCGACGCGGCGGTACACGTGCGGGATCGCGGTGTAGAGGGTCTCGTCGAAGACGCCCATGACCGAACGGACCTCGTCGGTCGGCGACGGCTTCTCGGAGCGCAGCGGCGCGGTCCGCCACAGCGTGTCGACCTCTTCGAGCATGCGACGCTCCGCGCGGCGGCGGTCAGCGCTGTCGGCGTCGGTCGTGTCGCGGTCGGCGAGGAGCTCGGCGAGACGCCGGATGCTGGAGGAGACCGCGCGGCGACGGGCCTCGGTCGGGTGCGCCGTGAAGACCGGGTGAAAGCGAAGACCCTGGAGGCGCTCGCGGGCGGCATCCTCACCGATCTCCTCGGCGAGGCTCCGGTAGGCGGCGGTGATCGAGTCGCTCGCGTCCTTCTCCTCGACGCGGCCGCCGCGTTCGCGGAGGATGCGGACGCGCTGGTGCTCCTCGGCGAGGTTCACGAGGTGGAAGTAGCAGGTGAAGGCCCGCGCGACCTCCTCCGCCCGCTCGAGCGTGTACGAGTCGGCGATGGCGGCCGCCCGCGCGAACGCCTCGGGGGTGTCGTCGGTGTAGGCCTGGATCGTGGCGATGCGCAGGCGCTCGACATCCTCGAACAGGCCCGGCGAGCCGCTCTCACGGAGCACGCGGCCCAGGAGCGAGCCGAGGACGCGCACGTCGGCGCGCATCTGTTCGGGGATCTTCTGCTCGGCCTCGTACCGTCCGACGAGGTCGATCGCTTCGGTGTTCGTGAGTTCGTGCACCGTCTCACGCTAGCGGGGGTTCTCGGGGCTTCCTGACACCATGACGGCGCACGACGCCGACCCGCGGTCGGATCAGATCGATATCGCCCCGGTGGCGATGAGGATGACGGCGATCACCGCTCCGGCCGCGGCGAGGAGGAACAGCCCGAGCTCGACGGGGGTGAAGACGCGGGCCTTCTGCTCGCGACGCCCGATCACGTACAGGACGGTGCCCGGCACGATGATGACGAGGCACAGCAGCAGGTAGGTGAGCCCGGCCGCCCAGAGCAGGTAGGCCGTGTAGAGCGTCGCGGCGGCGGAGACGATGAGTTCGCCCGCACGGCGGGACGCACCGTCCTGGATCGCGAGCTTCAGCCCGTAGGCCGCCGAGAGGAAGAACGGGATGAGGACGAGCGCGCTGGTGAGCTCGAGCGCGGCGTCGAACGCGTTCTGCGCGAATAGGACGACGACGAGCATCACCTGCGCGAGCACGGTCGAGAGGGTCAGCGCGCCGATGGGCGTGTCGTTCCGGTTCGTCCGGCGCAGGAAGGCCGGCAGGTCGCCGGCCTGCGCCGCCGACAGGAGGACCTCGGCGGCCATCAGCGTCCATGCGAGGTAGGCGCCGAGCACGGCGACGATGAGCGCCACGGCGACGAAGACCGCGCCCCAGCCGCCGACCGCCTGCTCGAGCACGCCACCCATCGAAGGTTGCCGCAGCCGGGCGAGATCGCTGCGGGGCAGGATGCCGTACGACACGATCGTCACGGAGGCGAAGACGGCGAGGACGCTCAGGAACCCGAGGACGGTCGCCCGCCCGACGTCGCTGCGACGGCGGGCGTGGCGGGAGTTGACGCTCGCGCCCTCGATGCCGATGAAGACGAACACCGTGACGAGCATCGTCGCCCGGATCTGCTCGCCGAGACCGGTCATGTCGCCGCCGCCCCAGTTCGCGGCGAAGACGGCGGGGTCGAACACCGTCAGGCAGAGCACGACGAAGACGACGATCGGCAGGACCTTCGCGACCGTCACGATGCGGTTGAGCGAGGCCGCCTGCCGTACACCGCGGCGGATGAGCAGGAAGAACAGCCAGATGCCGACCGAGGAGACCGCCACGGCGAGGACCGTGTTGCCCTCGCCGAGGGCGGGGAAGACGCCGCCGAGGGTGGAGGTGATGAACACCCAGTAGAAGACGTTGCCGACGCATGCACTCGCCCAGTAACCGAACGCCGCGAAGAAGCCGAGGTAGTTGCCGAAACCGGCCTTCGCGTAGCTGAAGATCCCGGCGTCGAGGTCGGGACGGCGGAGCGCCAACCGGTGGAAGACGAGGGCGAGCATCAGCATCCCGCTTCCCGCGATCGCCCAAGAGATGAGCGCGCCGGCGACACCGGTCGACTCGGCGAAGGTCGAGGGGAGCGAGAAGACCCCGGCGCCGATCATCGATCCCACGACGAACGTGGAGAGCGTGAACATCGAGACGCGGGTCCCGCCGGCCGCAGGCACCGTGGAGACGGGAGAAGTCATCGGACCAGGGTACGTCGGGCGGTGCACGGATGCCGCGGCCCGGCATCCCTCGTATCGTTGCGGTCATGTCGCACCCCCTTCCCGCCTCGAGCGACGCTCTCCGCCGGGCCGCCGAGACGATGCACGCCGTCCGCGACCGATGCGTCTGGACGCAGCGGATCGGCCACGACGACCTCGTCCCGTACCTGCAGGAGGAAGCCGCCGAGCTCGTCGATGCCGTCGAGACGGGGACGCGTGGCGACCTGAAGGAGGAGCTCGGCGACCTTCTCTGGCAGGTGCTCTTCCACGCCGAGATCGCGTCCCGGGATGAGAGCGACCCCTTCGGCATCGACGACGTCGCGGACGCGCTCGCCGAGAAGATGATCCGCCGGCACCCGCACGTGTTCGGCGACGCGATCGCCACCACGCCCGAGGAGGTCCTCGTCCACTGGAACGCCGCGAAGGCCGCCCAGAAGAAGACGCGCACGAGCGTGCTCGACGGGGTGTCGACGCACATGCCGTCGCTCGCGCTCGCCCAGAAGATGCTGGGGAAGGCGGCGCAGGTGGACGTGGTCCCCGCCCCGGCCCCGGCGGCCCTCGCGAGCGAAGCCGAGCTCGGTGACGCGCTCCTCGCCCTCGTGGCTTTCGCCCGTTCGGAGGGATGGGATGCCGAGCGCGCCCTGCGGCAGCGCTTGCGCGCCCTCTCCGACGAGGTGCGCGCGGCCGAGTCCTCCTGACGTCTCGTCGCGGTCTGGAAGAATGGACCCGTGCCCTCCGTGAACCCGCCGCGCGGTATGCGCGACTTCCTCCCCGCCGACAAAGCCCGCCGCGAGCGCGTCCTGGCCGTCATCCGTGACCGCTACCGCGCCCACGGGTTCGACGAGATCGAGACGCCCGTCGTCGAGGACTACGAGCGTCTGCACGCGGGGATCGGCGGCGACAACGAGAAGCTCGCGTTCAACGTCCTCCGCCGCGGTCTCGACGCCGACGCGATCCGGGATGCCGCGGGCGACCCGGCGGCCCTGTCCGACCTCGGTCTGCGCTACGACCTGACCGTGCCGCTCGCGCGCTTCTACGCGACCAACCGGGCTCAGCTCCCGTCGGTGTTCCGCGCGATCCAGATCGCGCCCGTCTGGCGTGCGGAGCGTCCCCAGAAGGGTCGCTACCGCCAGTTCGTGCAGTGCGACATCGACATCATCGGCGACGCGACGCCGCGCGCCGAGGTGGAGCTCCTCACCGCGAGCCTGGACGTCCTCGATGCGCTCGGCCTCGAGGGCGGCACGATCCGGATCAACGACCGTCGCGCGCTCGACGCGATGCTCGCGGTCTTCGGGTTCGCCGATGCCGACCGCGCGGGCGTCCTCATCACGATCGACAAGCTCGACAAGGTCGGCGCCGACGGCGTCGTCGCCGAGCTCCGCGGTCGGGGGGCGGACGAGCCCGCCGTCGCCGCGCTGGAGGCGTTCCTGACCCGCCCGCAGACTCGCGAGTACCTCCCGTTCGGCGAGGCGCAGATCCGCAAGGCGCTGCCCGCCGGGGTCCCCGATGACGTGGTCGCGCACCTGGTCGGCATCGGCGAGGCCGTCGCCGCCGCCCGCGGCGAGACGGACGTGCCGTTGCGCTTCGACCCGTTCCTCGTGCGCGGCATGGGCTACTACACCGGCACGATCTACGAGCTCGCGCACCCGTCGGTGTCGTACTCGCTCGGCGGCGGTGGTCGCTACGACGGCATGATCGGTCGGTTCCTCGGGCAGGACGTGCCCGCCGTCGGGTTCTCGATCGGCTTCGAGCGGATCGTCGATCTCGTGGGAGCGGCCGAGGATGCGGCATCCGCTGCCGTCGTCCTCATCGCCGACCGCGACGTCCCGCTCGCGGAACTGGCGACCCACAAGGCCTTCTTCGTCTCACAGGGGGCCCGCGTGCGCCTCGAGCAGCGCACGAAGAACCTCAAGGGTCTGCTGGAGCGCTCCGCGGCCGACGGCTACACATCGTTCGCGACCGTATCGGCCGGCGCCGAATCGTCGGCGCTCGAGACGCGTCCCCTCGGGTGACACGGCGGGTCCGCGCTGCTAGCGTGCGGCCATGACCCTCCACGTCCGCACGGTGCTGCCGAAGAACGGGCCCGCGACCGCGATCGAACTGACCGACGCGCAGGTCGAGGACCTCGGCGGCGGCAAGCGCGCCGCGGTCGTCGTCACGATCGGGGGGCGACGTGCACGCCTGCGGCTGAGCGTCATGGGCGGGCGCAACCTCATCGGCATGTCGAAGGCCGCGCGCGCCGAGCTCGGCGTCGAGATCGGCGACGAGGTCGATGCGCAGATCGACCTCGACGGCGAGGATCGTGCCGTCGAGGTCCCGGAGGACCTGGAACGCGCCCTGGATGCCGAGCCGCAGGTCCGCGCCGCCTTCGAGGCCCTGGCGCCGTCGCGCCGGAAGGAGATGGTGCGCTCCGTCGTCGAGGCGAAGAAGGCGGAGACCCGCGAGAAGCGGATCGCCGGCGCCGTGGACACGCTGCGCTCGCCGGGAAGCGCCTGACGTCCCCGACTCGTCACCGGGACGTCGTGCGACGTTCACCGTCGGGGTGTGTGCTCAGCGGGTGCCACGATCGACGCGGGTTCCGGCCCGACTCACCCTGATCGCCTCCGCCGGAGGGGTCGCCGGCGCACTGCTGCTGGGCGCCCGTGCCGGCTTGGCGCGGCAAGCCGCGATCGCCCGGCGGCGCATCGGCAAGCCGCTCGGCGACGCTCCGCCCGAGGCCGACCGCGTGTGGCGGCCGGGCCTGGGCGGTGAGCCGGTCGACCTCCTGCTCCTCGGCGACTCCATCGCTGCCGGGCTCGGCGCCCAGCACCGCAAGGAGACGCTCGGCGGCCGACTCGCGAAGGGCCTCGCCGGCGAGCTCGACCGTCCCGTCCGACTGCGGACGGCCGCCGTGGTCGGCGCCGAATCGGCCGACCTCGCCGGGCAGCTCGCCTCGCTCCCCAAGGACTACCGCGCCGACGTCGCCGTGATCGTCGTGGGCGGCAACGACGTCACGCACCGCGTGCCGGTGCCGGTGGCGACCGGACACCTCGCCGATGCCGTCCGCCGCATCCGGAGGACGGGCGCGGCGGTGGTCGTGGGAACCTGCCCCGACCTCGGCGCGCTCCGTGCCGTGCCGCAGCCGCTGCGGACGATCGGGTCGCGCGCGTCGCAGCAGCTCGCTGCGGCGCAGGCAGACCGTGCCCGCGCGGAGGGGGCGGGGGTCGTGTCCCTGCGACGGGCCGTCGGACCCTTCTTCCGCATCGACCCCGACGGCATGTTCAGCCTGGATCGCTTCCACCCGAGCGCCCTCGGATATCGCCGGACGGCGGAGGCGCTCGTCCCGGTCGTGAGGGACGCCCTCAGGCAGCCCGGCGTCGAAGACGCAGCATCCGATATCCCAGTCCCACCACCAGCACGGCGATCCCGACGGGGACAGACGGCCATGGCAGGGTGACCACGAGCGCGACGCATCCGGCGCCGCCCAGGACCTGCAGGATGCGCGGGTAGTGCCGCGCTCCGCCCCGCTGGCGGAAGGCCGCGATGTTCGCGACGAGGTAATACGTCAGGACGCCGAACGACGAGAAACCGATCGCCCCGCGGACGTCGCCGAGCAGGACGATGACCACGACCACCGCGACGACGGCGATCTCGGCGTTCCGCGGCACGTGCCACCGTGGGTCGACCGCCGCGAGCAACCGCGGTAGGTCGCCCTCCCGGGCCATCGCGAACGAGGTCCGTCCGGTCCCGGCGATGAGGGCGAGCAGGGCGCCGAGGGATGCCGCGGCCGCGCCGATGCGGACGATCGGGGCGGCGGCGTCCCACCCTGCGGCACGGACGACGTCGACGAGGGGTGCGCTCGCGGCGGCGAGGCCGTCCGGACCGAGGACGCGCAGGGCGGCGACGCCGATCACGGCGTACACGACCAGCGCGCCGGAGAAGGCGAGGACAATCGCCCGCGGGATCGTCCTCGCGGGGTCGCGGACCTCCTCGCCGAGGGTCGCGATGCGGGCGTACCCCGCGAAGGCGAAGAACAGGAGCCCGGCCGCCTGGAGGATGCCGAGCGGCCCCGAGGCTAACCACCCCGAGCCCGCCGCCGCGGTCTGCGCAGGCGGCGAGGCGAGCCCGGCGACGGCGACGACGCCGAGCACCAGCAGAACGATGGTCACGAGGATGCGTGCCACCTGAGCGGTGCGGGTGATGCCGAAGAGGTTCACCGCGCCGAGGGCGAGGGCCGCCCCCGCGGCGACGGGGCGTTCCCACCCGGCGGGAGCGACATAGGCGGCGAACGTCAGGGCCATCGCCGCGCAGCTGGCGGTCTTCCCGATCACGAAGCCCCACCCGGCGATGAAGCCCCACCAGGGTCCGAGTTCCGCGCGCCCGTAGGCGTAGACGCCGCCGGATGTCGGATGCACCGCCGCGAGCTGCGCCGTCGAGGTGGCGTTGCCGAAGGCGACGAGTGCGGCGATCCCGAGCCCGACGAGGAGTCCCGTCCCGGCCGCCTGCGCCGCAGGGACGAACGCGGCGAAGACCCCGGCGCCGATCATCGCGCCGAGACCGATGACCACGGCGTCGGCGAGCCCGAGACGACGAGCGAGGGCGGGGGAGGACACGGCGTGAGCGTACCGAACCGAGGAGAACATCTTGATAGTTATAGTTGCGCTATAATTAGTGCATGTTGATCCGTGTCGACCCCCAGAGCTCGGTGCCGCTGTTCGCGCAGATCGCCGATGCCCTCCGCGCCGACATCACCGCCGGCCGGTTGAGTGACGGCGAGCGGCTCCCGGCCGCACGCGAAGTGGCCGACGCGCTCCGGGTGAACCTCCACACCGTGCTTCACGCCTACCAGGATCTCCGCGACGAAGGGCTCGTCGACCTCCGCCGCGGCAGGGGCGCCGTCGTGACCCCTGCCGGTGCGGCCCTCGCCGGCCTCGGGGCGGAGATCACCGCTCTGGTCGACCGCGCACGATCCCTCGGCGTTTCGCCCGACACCCTGTCCGCCCTCGTCAAGGAGGCTGCTCGTGACCACTGACCGCCCGACCGTCGTCCGCCGCCGGTTCACCCTCGTCGCTCTCGTGATCCCGGTCGTCGTCGTCGTCGCCTCGATCGCCGTGCAACTCGTCCTGCTGCCGCAGGTCCCGCCGACCATCGCCACCCACTGGGGGTGGACCGGGCGGGCCAACGGCTTCTCGCCGTCCTGGCTGATGCCCCTCGTCACCGCTCTCATCGGAGGCGCGATCCCTGTGGCGGTCTTCGCCCTAGGCGTCGGTGGTCTCCGTCGGGGCGATCACGGTTCCTCGTACCGGCTGCTCGGCGCCGTGGCGGTCTTCATCGCGGTGCTCGTGGCGGGGCTGGGGGCGGCGACCCTCGGCAGCCAGACGGGACGAGCGGATGCCGCCGCGGTGCTGCCCCCGCTCCTGCTGCCCGGCGTCATGATCGCCGCGCTCGCCGCCGGCGCCGTGGGGTGGGCGATCCAACCCCACGCACCGTGGCGCCCCACCCCGGGCGGCACCTCCGCCGAGGTGGACGTCCGACCGGGGGAGCGGGTGGTCTGGCTGCAGGGCGTCTCGCTGGCCCGCGCGGGAGTCGTCGTGCTCTCGGTCGTCACCGTCATCGGGGTCGCCGCGGCGGTGCCCGTCGTGCTCCTGGCGGACCCCGCGGCGTCGTGGATCTCGCTCGGCGTCGTCATCGTGCTCGCGGTCCTGTTCGCCGTGACGCTCCGCTACCACGTGCGCGTCGACCCCGAAGGTCTCACCGCGGTGTCGGCCGCCGGATGGCCCCGCGTCCACGTCCCGATCGACGACGTCGTGTCGGCCGAGGTCGTCCAGGTGTCTCCCATGGGCGAGTTCGGCGGGTGGGGCATCCGCCGGTCGGCGCAGGGCCGCGGCGTCGTCCTCCGGACGGGTGAGGGCGTCCGCGTGCATCGCCGCGACGGGCAGACGCTCACGGTCACCGTCGACGACGCGGCCACCGCCGCGGGCCTGCTGAACGCCTACGCCGCATTGACGGCCGGGCGGCGGGGCGATTGAGTGGCGGCATGGCGCATCCCTCTCCCCACGACCCCACCGCCGAGCGGTGGAGCGACGTCGACGCGTACCTGACGGGCACCCTGGTCGCCCCCGACGAGGCGCTGTCCGCCTCGATCGCGTCCCTGGCCGACGAGGGGATGCCGGAGATCGAGGTGGCGCCCCTCACGGGGAAGCTCCTGCACCTGCTGGCGCGGATCGCCGGTGCCCGGCGCGTCCTCGAGGTCGGAACCCTCGGCGCGTACTCCACGATCTGGCTCGCTCGCGCTCTGCCCGAGGGTGGGCGCGTCGTGACGATCGAGGCCGAGCCGCACAACGCGGAGGTCGCGCGCCGCAACCTGGCTCGCGCCGGTGTCGCCGACCGGGTCGAGGTGCGTGAAGGGCGCGGTGCGGACGTCCTCCCGACCCTCGCCGGCGACGAACCCTTCGACCTCGTCTTCATCGACGCCGACAAGGAATCCAACGCGCTGTACCTCGACTGGGCCGCGCGGCTCGGTCGCCCCGGGACGGTGGTCGTCGTCGACAACGTCGTGCGTTCCGGTCATGTCGTCGAGACGGATGCCGGGGCTCAGGTCGACGGCGTCCGGGCGGGACTCGAGATGCTCCGCGACGATCCGCGGTTCGAGGCGACGGCGCTCCAGACCCTCGACCGCAAGGGCTGGGACGGCGTGGCCATCGCGCTCCTCGTGTGACGCGCGGTCCTGTGCGGCATCCCTCGCCTCACTAGACTCGATGACGGACCGACGACGCTCCCGTTCCATCCTCCACAAGCAAGGAGAAACCCCCGTGGCATTGATCGAGGCAGTAGGCGCACGCGAGATCCTGGATTCGCGCGGCAACCCGACCGTCGAGGTGGAGGTTCTGCTCGACGACGGCATCGTCCAGCGCGCAGCCGTCCCCTCCGGCGCGTCCACCGGCGCCTTCGAGGCGTACGAACTCCGCGACGGCGACAAGAGCCGCTACGGCGGCAAGGGCGTCCTCAAGGCCGTGAACGCCGTCATCGACGAGCTGGGACCCGCCATCGAGGGCGTCGAGGCCAGCGAGCAGCGCATCGTCGACGAGATCCTCATCGCGACCGACGGCACCGAGAACAAGTCGCGCACCGGTGCGAACGCCATCCTCGGCGTCTCGCTCGCCGTGGCCAAGGCCGCCGCCGACAGCGCCGACCTCCCGCTCTACCGCTACCTCGGCGGACCCAACGCGCGCGTCCTGCCCGTGCCGCTGTTCAACGTCATCAACGGCGGCGAGCACGCCGACAACGGCATCGACATGCAGGAGTTCTTCCTCGCCCCCATCGGCGCCGAGAGCTTCTCCGAGTCGCTCCGCTGGGGCGCCGAGGTCTACCAGGTCCTGAAGAAGGAACTGCAGGCCGCCGGCTACGCCACGGGCCTGGGCGACGAGGGCGGCTTCGCACCCGATCTCCCCAGCAACCGCGAGGGCCTCGACTTCCTCGTCAAGGCGATCGAGAAGGCCGGCTTCACCCCCGGGCGCGAGATCGCCCTCGGCCTCGACGTCGCCGCCACCGAGTTCTTCAACGACGGCGTCTACCGCCTCGAGAACAAGGACTGGTCCGCCGAGCAGCTCGTCGACTACTACGCCGACCTCGTCGACTCGTTCCCGATCGTCACGATCGAGGACGCGCTGGCCGAGGACGACTGGGACAACTGGACCGCTCTCACCGAGCGCCTCGGCAAGAAGGTGCAGCTCGTCGGCGACGACCTGTTCGTCACCAACCCGCAGCGTCTGTCCGACGGCATCAAGCGGGGAGCGGCCAACTCGCTCCTGGTCAAGGTGAACCAGATCGGCACGCTCAGCGAGACGCTCGACGCGATCGATGTCGCGCACCGCGCCGGTTACACCACGATGCTCTCGCACCGCTCCGGCGAGACCGAGGACACCACCATCGCCGACCTCGCCGTCGCGGTGAACTCGGGTCAGATCAAGTCGGGCGCGCCCGCTCGGAGCGAGCGCGTCGCGAAGTACAATCAGCTTCTGCGCATCGAGGAAGACCTGGGCGAGGCAGCGGAGTTCATCGGCGCCGCCGCGTTCCCGCGCTTCACCGCCTGACCCGCGAGCGCACTGCACCGACATCCACGAGAAGGGGGAGCCATGGACACGCCATCGGCTCCCCCTTCCCGTGTCTCCCGCGGTCGGCGCTTCCGCGACGGGGGCTCCGCGACGCGTCGCGTGGACGTCCGGGACTGGGTCGGCGGCATCCGGATGTCGGGGTTCATGGGGATCATGCTCGGCCTCGTCGTCCTGGCGGCCTTCGTGCTCGTGCCGACGATCGGCACCTACGTCGATCAGCGGCAGCAGATCGCCGCGCTGACGCACGACGTGAAGGCGACGCAGGACGAGATCGCGCAGCTGAAGACGGAACGCGAGCGCTGGCGTGACGAGGCGTACATCGTCGCGCAGGCGCGCGAGCGGCTGTACTACCGGCGCCCCGGCGAGGTCGTCTACCTCGTGGCGGACGATCTGCCCTCGGACACGATCCAGCCCGAGCAGCGCCCCGTCAGCGGGAGTGTGCAGGAGACCCGGCACGACTGGATGACCCAGTTCCTGCGGTCGGTGACCGAGGCGGGCCTGGCCAAGACCGTCGCCCCGGGCTGACGCCCAGCCCCCGCGCGCGACGCCGGGTACCCTTGAGCGGTGCCCCATCCGACGCTCACGCCCGCCTCCGCTGCCGACCACGACACCATGCGTGAACAGCTCGGCCGGCCCATGCGCGGTGTCATCGGCATCGCGGCGCGCTGCGTCTGCGGCAACCCGACGGTGGTGGCTACCGAGCCGCGGCTCCCCGACGGCACGCCGTTCCCCACCTTCTACTACCTCACCCACCCGGGGGCGACGGCGGCCATGTCGGCGCTGGAGGCCACGCAGGTCATGCGCGAGCTCAACGACGACCTCGCCGCGGACGAAGATCTCGCAGCCGCGTACATGGCCGCGCACGTCGCGTACCTCGCCGATCGGGAGGTCCACGGCTCCGTCGAGGAGATCTCCGGTGTGTCGGCGGGAGGCATGCCCACCCGCGTCAAGTGCCTCCACGCACTCGCGGCCCATTCGCTCGCCGCCGGGCCCGGGGTCAACCCGATCGGCGATCTCGCCCTCGCCCGCGGCACCTGGTCGCCCGAGCGCTGCACCTGCGCGACGCCGAGGACGACCGGATGAGGGGAGCCCGCGCCGCCCTCGCCGCCGCGGTCGTGGGAGTGTCCATCCTCCTGACCGCCGCCGCGCCCGCACCGACGCCGTCCCCGTCGCCCGCCCCGATAGACCCGGTGCGGAACATGGAGTACTGGCTGAAGGAGTACGGCATCGCCGACGCCTGGAAGACGACCAAGGGCGCCGGGACGACGATCGCCGTCATCGACACCGGCATCGGACGAGGCCCGAAGGAACTCGACGGTGCCGTCGTCGGCGGGGCCGACTTCTCAGGCGTGGGCACGGCCGACGGTCGCACCCCCGTCGGTGACGAGGACCGCAACCACGGCAGCTGGGTCGCGTCCCTGGCGGCCGGTCGCGGCACCGCGCCCGACAAGGGGATGACGGGGGTCGCGCCGGAGGCCGACCTCCTGTCGCTGTCCATCGGCTTCGGAGACAACGCGAGCGTGCCCTTCGTCGACCAGGTCGCCGAAGCGATCCGCTGGGCGGTCGACCATGGCGCAGACGTGATCAACCTCTCCTTCACCACGAACACCCTCGACTGGGATCGCGCGTGGGATGACGCCTTCCTCTACGCGTTCGACCACGACGTGGTCGTGGTGGTCGCCGCGGGCAATCGCGAGAGCGGCACCGAGGAGGTCGGCGCCCCGGCGACGATCCCGGGCGTCCTCACCGTCGGCGGTGTCGATCGCGAGGGTCGCGCCAGCAACACGGCATCCACTCAGGGCATCACGATCGGCATCTCCGCTCCCAGCGAGGAACTGCTGGGCGTCTCCGCCAACGGCGACCTCGTCATCTGGGACGGGACGAGCGGCGCCGCTCCGATCGTGGCAGGTGTCGCTGCGCTGGTCCGCTCGGCCCACCCCGAGCTGAGCGCGGGCAACGTCATCAACAGGCTCATCAAGACGGCGACCCCCTCCGACCGGGTGAAGAAGGTACCCAGTGCGCTGTACGGATACGGTCTCATCAACGCCGCCAAAGCGGTGACGGCGTCCGTCCCCCCGGTCTCGGCGAACCCCGCGGACGACCTGCGCGACTGGATCCGCCTGTACCGTCGCGCCGAGTCCTCTCCCGCGCCGAGCGCCACGCCGACGCCGTATGAGGTCGCGCCGCTTCCCGCCGCCGAGCCCCCCAGCGATGCCGTGTCGCCCTTACTGCCGAGCAGTGACACGCTGCGCTACGGTACGGTGCCGCTCGTCGTTCTCAGCCTGGGGACTATACTGGTCGTGCTCGGGGTCACCGCTGCTGCCCGGCGCATCCGATCGGCGCGCACCCCGCGACCGCCGAGCCGTTGAATCAAGGAGTTCTTCCGACTGTGACTACCACTGTGCCCAAGATCCTGGTCGTCGGAGGCGGCTACGCCGGTTTCTACACGGCGTGGAAGCTCGAGAAGCACCTCCGCAAGGGTGAGGCCGAGGTCACGATCGTCGACCCGCTTCCGTACATGACCTACCAGCCGTTCCTCCCCGAGGTCGCGGCCGGCGAGATCGAAGCCCGCCACGTGGTGGTCGGCCTCCGTCGTCACCTGAAGCGCACGCGCGTCGTGACGGCGAAGATCACCGGCATCGACCACGCGAGCAAGACCGCCACGGTCACCCCCGAGGACGGCGAGCCCTGGCAGGAGCAGTACGACCAGATCGTCGTCACCGCCGGCGCCGTCTCCCGCACCTTCCCGATCCCCGGCATCGCCGAGAACGCCATCGGGCTGAAGACCGTCGAAGAGGCCGTCGCGATCCGCGACCGCATCCTCACCAACTTCGACCGCGCCGCGAACCTCCCGGCCGGCCCCGAGCGGGACCGCCTGCTCACGGTCGTCGTCGTCGGCGGCGGCTTCGCGGGCATCGAGGTGTTCGCCGAGACGCGCGCCTTCGCCAGTGCGCTGCTGAAGAACTACCCGAACATCACGTTCGAGGAGACCCACTTCCACCTCATCGAGGCCATGGGCCGCATCATGCCCGAGGTGTCGCTCAAGACGAGCGAGTGGGTCCTGAAGGACCTCGCCAAGCGCGGCGCGAACGTGCACCTCGACACCCAGGTGAAGGGCGCCGTCGACGGCAACGTCGAGCTCTCCACCGGCCAGGTCATCCCGACCGACGTCATCATCTGGACCGCTGGCGTCATGGCGAACCCGACCGTCGTCCGCGGCAGCGACCTCCCCGTCGAGGAGCGCGGCCGCATCAACACGCGGGCCGACCTCCGCGTCGGAACGCCCGAGGCCTTCGTCGAGGGCGCCTGGGCGGCCGGCGACGTCGCTGCGGTGCCCGACCTGAGCGGTGGCGGTGTGGGCGGCTTCTGCGTCCCGAACGCACAGCACGCCGTCCGCCAGGGCAAGCTGCTCGCGAAGAACGTCGTCGCCGTGCTGCGGGGCGAGGAGCCCAAGGAGTACTTCCACAAGAACCTGGGCGCCGTCGCCGGCCTCGGTCTCTACAACGGCGTGTTCCAGTCCGGCAAGATCGCGGTCAAGGGCTTCTTCGCCTGGATCGCGCACCGCGGCTACCACGGCCTGGCCATGCCCACCTTCGAGCGCAAGTTCCGCGTCGTCGGCGACTGGTGGCAGAACTTCTGGCTCGGCCGCGACAACGTCTCGCTCGAGACGCTGCAGAACCCGCGCGAGGTCTTCGAGCGGTTCGCGTCGCGTCCGCGCCCGGCGGCTCCCGAGACACCCCCGATCGACCCGAAGTCGGTCGCCGCGGAGAAGACCGGCACGGTCGCCAGCTGATCGACCCCTTCGAACGACCCCCGTCCGGCGCCTGCCGGCCGGGGGTCGCTCTCGTTGCGGCCGGGATACCCTGGCCACGGGCCCCCATAGCCCAATGGCAGAGGCAGGCGACTTAAAATCGCTTCAGTCTGGGTTCGAGTCCCAGTGGGGGTACGGTCTCATCCCGCCAGGATGCTGGGGGGATCGGCATCCCGCCAGCGTTCGATGGTCTGGGTCGTCCAGAACACGGCGAAGGCGCCGAGCGCGATCGCTTCGCCGATGAGCACTCCGACGGTCTGGGGATGCCGGATCGCGGCGATGATCGTCAGGACGAGCGCCGCCACCATGACGACCGCGACCGCCGCGTACACCCGCCGATAGACGGATGAGGGGCGCTCTCCGCCGCCGAACACGGTGACGAGCGGAACGGCGGCGAACATCGCGAAGAAGCAGACGGTCGCGACGAGGTGCAGGTTGACGCCCCCAGCGAAGGGAAAGGCCCGGGAGAGTCCGGGCGTGAACGCGAGGACGCCCAGCGAGGCCGCGGTGACCACCGCGATACTCCCCACGATCACGACCCGCCGCCGCGCGATCCCACCCCGGGCGGCGAGCACGGTCCCCAGGACGACGACAGCCGCGACCATCACGATGTAGACGCCTACGCCGTTGCGGACGGTCGGCAGGACGTCGTCGGGCACGAACGCCCTCCCGCGATAGCCGGTCGGGACGATGGCGATGAGCGGGGCGAAGACGGCGGCGACGTCGAGCAGGATCGACTCCGCATCGCGTCCCGACAGTGCCAGCAGCGCGACGGCCGCAGCGGTGAGGCCGCCGACGAACACGCCTCGGGCGGGGGAGTAGAAGTAGGCGCTGATCGAGGGGAGCGGCACCCAGCCGTCCTGTGCCATCTGGAAGAGGACGGATGCCGCGATGGCCACCACGATCCCGACGAGGGCGAGGCGGAGGGAGCGATGCGTCTGCAGACCCGTCACACCTGCGACCCTACAAGCCGCATCCCGTGTGCAACGCCTGGGAACAGACGCTCGCGGTCCGCACAGGAGACGTCCCCGTCGTTAGGATGATGAGGCTATCGATCGGAGATTCATGGAATACCTCATCCCGGTCCTCGTCGTCGTCGCCCTCCTCGTCATCGTCGGCGTCTACCTGTGGGCCACCTACAACTCCCTCGTCGCCCTGGCTGTGAGGGTGGATGAGGCGTGGAGTGACATCACGGTGCAGCTCAAGCGCCGTGCGGACCTGCTGCCCAACCTCATCGAGACGGTCAAGGGCTACGCCGCTCACGAGAAGGCCGTCTTCGAGAACGTGACGCATGCGCGTGCCGAGACGCTCACGGCGTCCACGCCCGCGGATGCGGGTGTGGCCGAGGGCCACATGCAGCAGGCGCTCAAGTCGCTGTTCGCCGTCGCGGAGGCCTATCCGCAGCTGCAGGCGAGCCAGAACTTCCTCCAGCTCCAGCAGGCGGTCGTCGACACCGAGGACAAGATCCAGGCGTCGCGCCGCTTCTACAACGGCGGCGTCCGCGAACTGAACACGAAGATCAAGGTGTTCCCCAACAACCTCTTCGCCCGCCGGCTCGGTTTCGGTGAGCGGGAGTTCTTCGAGGTCGTCGACGGTGCGGCGATCGCCGAGCCGCCGAGGATCCAGTTCTGACTGCGACGCCGGGCGGAGGCGCGCCGTCCCGCATGGCCGGGCGTCCTAGGATGAGCCAGTGAGCGGCACCGACGACATGCCCCGCAACGGCTTCTTCGACTCCCTCCGTGCACGCACGGTGTCCACCGACGTGTCGGGGACGGTCCCGCGCGGCCTGAAGATCGCGACTGCCTACGCGTGGCGCTTCCTCGTCCTGGCGGCGGCGATCGCCGTCATGGTCTGGATCGTCATCCAGCTGCGGCTGCTGATCATCCCGCTCCTGGCCGCGATCCTCATCACCGCTCTCGTGTGGCCGATGTTCACCCTCCTGCTGCGGCGTCTACCGCGCTGGCTCGCGCTCATCATCACCCTGCTCGTCACGGTCGCCATCATCGGCGGACTCCTCTGGGTGGCGATCTGGCAGATCACGCAGGATGCGGCATCCGTTCGCAACCGCACGATCGCGGGGATCGGGCAGTTCCGGGACTACCTCATCGACGGTCCGCTCCACCTCACCGGGCGCGAGATCGACGACGCCGTCCGGCAGGGCTTCGGGATGCTCCAGGAGCAAGCGCAGCTGCTGTGGTCGGGTGCGCTGGCGATCGGGTCGACGATCGGGCATGTGGCCACCGGCATCCTGCTGACGCTGTTCATCCTCATCTGCATCCTCGCCGACGGGGGCGGCATCTGGCGCTGGGTCGTGCGGCTGTTCCCCCAGCGCGCCCGTGACGCCGTCGACGGCGCCGGGCGGGCCGGATGGCGCACGGTGATCACCTATGCCCGCACGCAGCTGCTCGTCGCCACGATCGATGCGATCGGCATCGGCGTCGGCGCGGCCCTCCTCGGGGTGCCGCTCGCGGCGCCGATCGGCGTACTGGTCTTCCTCGGCGCGTTCGTCCCCTTCGTGGGAGCGGTGCTGACGGGCGCTCTCGCCGTGTTCCTCGCCCTCGTCTACAACGGGCCGTGGATCGCCCTCTGGATGCTCGTCATCGTCCTCGGCGTCCAGCAGATTGAGGGCCACATCCTGCAGCCGCTCCTGATGGGGGC
The DNA here is from genome assembly GCF_058629135.1 of Microbacterium sp. MDV22-iso44. Lineage (NCBI taxonomy): Bacteria > Bacillati > Actinomycetota > Actinomycetes > Micrococcales > Microbacteriaceae > Microbacterium > Microbacterium sp. MDV22-iso44. The sequence goes on along the minus strand of NZ_JBZVWS010000001.1, from coordinate 735,868 downwards.
AGCCGTCAAGGTCCACCCGCTGGCCGTCGTGCTGGCCGTGGCAGGGGGAGCGATGATCGCCGGGATCGCGGGTGCGGTGTTCGCCGTCCCGCTGGCGGCGTTCGTCAACGTGGTCTGGCTCTACCTCTCGCGGCGAGGGTGGGAGAAGCCCGTGGATGCCGGTCCTGACGACCTCATCTGGAGCACCGTGCCGCGAAGCAGGAGGATGACCGCGTGAGCGAACAGGCGAAGATCGCCGCCCCCACCCTGGCGGAGTTCGAGGCCGCCGCGACCGAGCTCGCCGGTGTCGTCTCGCGCACCCCCGTGGAGGGCTCCGACTTCCTGTCGGGAGTCCTCGGCGCTCCCGTGCACCTGAAGCTCGAGAACCTCCAGCGCACCGGCTCGTTCAAGATCCGCGGTGCGACCTACCGGCTCTCCCGCCTCACCGAGGAGGAACGGGCCCGCGGCGTCGTCGCCGCGTCCGCCGGCAACCACGCGCAGGGGGTCGCCCTCGGGGCGCAGACCCTCGGCATCCGTGCCACCATCTTCATGCCCCTGGGCGTGCCGGTACCCAAGCTCCTCGCGACGCGCGGGTACGGCGCAGACGTCATCCTCGAGGGGGCGACGGTCGAGACGCCGCTCCGCCTCGCGCAGGAGTTCGCCGAGCGCACCGGCGCCGTGTTCATCCCGCCGTACGACAACCACGACATCATCCTCGGACAGGGGACCCTGGGCCTCGAGCTGATGGATGAGATCCCCGGGCTCGAGACCGTCGTCGTCGGCATCGGCGGGGGAGGGCTCGCCGCCGGCGTGGCCGCGGCCGTGAAGGCGCGCGCCGCCGCCGAGGGTCGCAGCATCCGGGTCATCGGTGTGCAGGCGGAGAACTCCGCGGGATACCCGGGCTCGCTCCTCGCCGGCCGTCCGCTGGACGCGGAGCACACGTCGCCCACGATCGCGGACGGGATCGCCGTGAAGCGTCCGGGCACGATCCCGTTCGACATCATCCGGGACCTCGTGGACGAGGTCGTCACGGTGAGCGACGACGACATCGCCCGCGCGATCCTGGTACTGATCGAGCGCGCGAAACAGGTCGTCGAGCCCGCCGGCGCGGTGGGCGTGGCCGCGATCCTCACCGGCAAGGTCGTCGCGTCGGGTCCGACCGCGGCGATCCTCTCGGGAGGGAACATCGACCCGCTGCTGCTGCAGCGCGTCGTCGCCCACGGCCTGGCGGCATCCGGTCGGTACATGACCCTGCAGATCCCGTTGCCCGACCGTCCCGGTCAGCTCGCACGGGTGTCCGAGCTGCTGTCGGTCGTGGGAGCGAACGTGATCGAGGTGCTGCACACCCGCCACGGACAGGGCCTGCAGATCAGCGAGGTGATCCTGCAGCTGAGCGTCGAGACGCGCGGTGAGGAGCACCGCGCTCAGGTTCTCGCGATCCTGCAGGACGCCGGTTACGCGCCGACGGTCGTCCCGAACTGATCGGAGCCGGTCACTGACCGGTGTAGGTCTCGACCTTCACGATCTCGACGGAGATCTCCTTGCCGTTCGGGGCGGTGTAGCTCGTCTTCTCGCCCTCGCGCAGCCCCATGATGGCTTCGCCGAGGGGGGATGCCTCGCTGTAGACGTCGAGCTCGCTGTTCGCGCCGATCTCGCGGTTGCCGAGGAGGAACACCTCTTCGCCGCCAGCGACGATCGCAGTGACGACGGTTCCCGACAGGACCGTGCCGTCGGATTCGGGCGCGACGCCCACCTTCGCGTCCTTCAGCAGCTGCTGGAGCGTGCGGATGCGCGCCTCCTGCTTGCCCTGCTCGTCCTTCGCCGCGTGGTAGCCGCCGTTCTCCTTGAGGTCGCCTTCTTCGCGGGCGGCCTCGATGCGCTTGGCGATCTCTTCGCGGCCCGTCGTCGAGAGCTCTTCGAGCTCGGCGGCGAGGCGGTCGTAGGCCTCCTGGGTCAGGAACGTCTCGGACACGTGATCTCCCGGTGCGGTCGATGGGTAAGCCAAACGCCCCGGCAAGTCACCGGGGCGCGAGAAATCCCAGCTTAGAGGATCCAGCAGGAGCGGACAAAACCTGTCGTGGCTTCGGCCGTGGTGCGGATGCGCTCGGTCAGGGCACGGGTGTGGTCGTCCGAGGACTCCAGTTCGACGACTCTGAACCCGACGATGCCGTGATCCGGGTCCTGCGCCTCGAGCGCACACGCGACCTTCGTGTCGGGTCTGATCGACACCTGGAATCGGACCTCGACGGTGTGCTCGTCGACGACGGCGAATCCGGTCGAGTCGGCGTCCACCGAGTTGATCGCATTCGACACGGTCGACCAGCCGAGAAGACCTGTCGCGGCGACGGCGACGACACCGACGAGAACCCAGGTCATGCGGCGGGATGCCGCCGACCGGGTGCGCCCGTACCGCTCGGCGAGCTTGCGGTCGACGTCGGTCAGGGTCATGCGGCATCCGTTCTAGGCTGGGATCCCAGGCTATTCGCTCTGGCTGAGGAATGAGGTCACATGCCGGATCTGCGAGGGCTCGCAGCCACCCCGTCTCCCACCCCGACCGGACCGCCCGCCGAACTGGTGACGCCGGGCATCGCGGGATTCGTCGCCATCGCGGTGGTGGCGATCGTGATCGTCCTCCTGGCGATCGACATGCTGCGCCGCATCCGCCGTGCTCAGTACCGGTCGGACGTCAACGAGATGCTGGATGCCGAGGAGGCAGCCGCTCGTGGAGAGGACGCGCCCCGCGACGAGGACGGACCCGGGGACCTCACGCCGGGAGGCCCAGCGAGGGGCTGAGCGGCGACAGCGAGATCAACAGACACGCGGTCCAGTGGCAGAGGAACGCCAGCACCGTGCAGACGTGGAAGATCTCGTGGAACCCGAAGTGCCCCGGCCACGGGTTGGGGCGCTTCAGGGCGTAGACGATCGCACCGCCGGTGTAGAGCAGTCCGCCCACGATCACGAGGAACATCATCGCGACGCTCGCGCGCAGCAGGTCGCCCAGGTACATGACGGCGGCCCAGCCGAGCAGCAGGTACAGCGCGACGTAGAGCCAGCGCGGCGCGTTGATCCAGAACACCCGGAACAGGATGCCGAGCAGGGCGCCCGACCACACCAGGACGAGCAGCAGCGTCCCCTGACCGGGGGCGAGGGCGAGGGTGGCGATCGGAGTGTACGTCCCCGCGATGAGCAAGAGGATGTTCGCGTGATCGATGCGCTTGAGCACGATCTTGGTCCGCGGGCCCCAGTCGAAACGGTGGTAGAGCGCGGAGTTGCCGAAGAGCATCAGCGAGGTCGCCATGAACACGGCGGCCGCCCACTTCGCCGGGGCTCCCTGCGCGAGCGCGATCAGGACGATTCCCGCGACGATCGCGACGGGGAATGTGCCCGCGTGGATCCACCCGCGCCAGGTGGGTCTGATCTCGACCTGCTCGTCGACCGCCGCCGCTTCGAGGAGGGGCAGCTGAGGCATCTCGGCTCCGTCGTCGGGAAGGTTTCGGGTCACGTCCCCGAGCCTACGCGCGCCGTCATACCGGCGACTGAATACGCGCCCCTCCCACTCCGATCGCCCGGCCGGAGTAGCGTAGCCCTGTGACCCGCGCCCCTTCGACCCAAGGACGCGGACTGCTGTACCGCCTCTACAGCTCGAGGCTGCGGCGGGAGATCGAGGCGGGCACGGTTCCGCACCACGTCGCGATGATGATCGACGGCAACCGCCGATGGGCTCGCCAGCTCGGGTACACGACCGTGTCGCACGGCCACCGCGCCGGTGCCGCGAAGATGCACGAGTTCCTGCGCTGGTGCGACGAGCTCGGCATCCAGGTCGTCTCGCTCTACCTGCTCTCGACGGACAACCTCGTCAAGCGCGACTCGCAGGAGCTCACGGACCTCATCGAGATCATCGCCGACCTCGCCGAGACCCTCTCGCACGAGCCGGGATGGCGCGTGAAGCACGTCGGTCGCGCCGAGGTGCTGCCGTCCGACCTCGCCGACGGCCTCCGGACGGCGGAGGCGCGCACCCGGGAGAACGCCGGACTCCACGTGAACCTCGCGGTCGCCTACGGCGGCCGCGGTGAGATCGTCGACGCCGTCCGCAGCATCATCGCGAAGCACAACGAGAAGGGCGGCTCCCTGGAGGAGCTCGCCGAGAGCCTCACCCCCGAGCAGATCGGCGAGCACCTGTACACCGGTGGTCAGCCGGACCCCGACCTCGTGATCCGGACCTCGGGGGAGCAGCGCCTGAGCGACTTCCTGCTGTGGCAGTCCGCGCACAGCGAGTTCTACTTCGTCGAGGCGCTCGGGCCGGACCTGCGCGAGGTCGATTTCCTCCGCGCGATCCGCGACTTCGGCGACCGGGATCGGCGCTTCGGCAGCTGAGATCGACACGGGCGGATGCCGCCGGTGCACTCGACACGGAGAGTTCACACGTCGGACACATCAGGCGGCGTGTCGTGGCCCCGGAGTGTCGCCGGGGGAGCCTACGTTCATCCCAACGGGCAGAGCGCCCGTTCGGGTCGGCCTCTCACGACTCGTGACCCCTGGTCGACTCGTGACTGCCGGGTGGGTTCCCACCCGGGGCGGGAGTGGGTTGTGGCCACACGAGCACCTGAGAAGCAGCGTTACCAGGACGAGTCCATGGAGGGGGCCGAGGATCAGGACCTCCGCACCTATGTGCTGGACACCTCCGTCCTCCTGAGCGATCCGCGGGCACTGTTCCGGTTCGCCGAGCACTCCGTCGTGCTGCCGGTCGTCGTGATCACCGAGCTGGAGCGCAAGCGCCACGATCCCGAGATCGGGTACTTCGCCCGCCAGGCGCTGCGTCACCTGGACGAGCTGCGCGTCGAGCACGGCCGGCTCGATTTCCCCGTCCCCGTCGGCGACGAGGGCACACTCCGGGTCGAGCTGACCAACACCGACCCGACCGTCCTCCCCGCGGGGATGAGGCTGGGCGACAACGACACCCGCATCCTTTCGGTCGCCATGCACCTGAGCCAGGAGGGGCAGTCCGTCACGGTCGTCTCCAAAGACCTGCCGATGCGCGTCAAGGCGGCCTCCCTCGGCCTCCACGCCGAGGAGTACCTCGCCGAGCAGGCGGTCGATTCCGGGTGGACGGGGATCGCGTCGATCGACCTGTCGGGCGACGAGGTCAGCGACCTCTACGACAGCGAGATCGGCGTCAGCGAGGACGTGCGCGGTCTCCCCGTGAACACGGGCCTCGTGATCCACTCCGAGCGCGGATCCGCGCTCGGCCGGGTCACCGGCGACGGCTCGTACAAGCTCGTCCGCGGTGATCGCGACGTGTTCGGTCTGCACGGCCGCTCGGCCGAGCAGCGGATCGCGATCGACCTGCTCCTCGATCCCGAGGTGGGCATCGTCTCGCTCGGCGGACGCGCCGGCACCGGCAAGTCCGCGCTCGCCCTCTGCGCAGGTCTCCAGTCGGTCCTCGAGCAGCAGCAGCAGAAGAAGATCATCGTCTTCCGCCCGGTCTACGCGGTCGGCGGACAGGAGCTCGGTTACCTGCCCGGCGACCAGCAGGAGAAGATGAACCCCTGGGGCCAGGCGGTGTTCGACACCCTCGGGTCCGTCGTCACCGGCAACGTCCTCGAGGAGGTCGTCGCGCGGGGGATGCTCGAGGTCATGCCGCTCACGCACATCCGCGGCCGCTCCCTCCACGACGCCTTCGTCATCGTGGATGAGGCGCAGTCGCTCGAGCGGAACGTCCTGCTGACCGTCCTCAGCCGCATCGGGCAGAACTCCCGCGTCGTGCTCACCCACGACGTGGGACAGCGCGACAACCTGCGGGTGGGACGCCACGACGGCATCGCGTCGGTCATCGAGACCCTCAAGGGTCACGACCTGTTCGGCCACGTCACGCTCGTGCGGTCGGAGCGTTCGGCGATCGCCGCACTCGTGACGGACCTGCTGGAAGCCGGCGAACTCAGCTGAGCCGCATCCTGCACGCCACGACGCCCCCGGCCGACGGACCGGGGGCGTCGTGTGTCGGACAGGTCACTCCCAGCGGTAGCCCTCGCCGCGCACCGTCATGATGTGGTCGGCGCCGAGCTTGGCGCGCAGATACCGCACGTAGACGTCGACGACGTTCGATCCCGGGTCGAAGTCCAAGCCCCACACCCGGCTCAGCAGGACCTCCCGCGTGAGGACCTCGCCCGCGTTCCGGACGAACTGCTCGGCGAGGGCGAACTCGCGCGACGACAGCTCCACCTCACGGCCGGCCACGGTGGCTCGGCGCGACAGGATGTCGAGCGTGACGTCTCCGCGCGTGAGCGAGGTGGGAGCGCTCGCGGCACTGTCGCGCAGCCGGGACCGCACGCGTGCCATGAGCTCGGCCACCGCGAAGGGCTTCGGGACGTAGTCGCTGGCCCCGGCATCCAATCCTTCGATCGTGTCGTTCGTCCCGCTGCGCGCGGTGAGCATGATGACCGGCGTCGTGTGGCCCGCGCCGCGGAGCTCGCGGAGGACGTCGAACCCGTCCATGGTGGGCAGTCCGACGTCGAGCACGATGAGGTCGACGTCGCCCGAGAGCGCGATCTCGAGGGCGTCGGGTCCGTCCTCGGCGCCGACCGCCTCGAATCCCTCCGCGTGCACGGCGCGCGAGACGAGCGACACGATGTGCGGTTCGTCGTCGACGATCAGGATGCGGGTCATTCAGTGGCCTCTCGCTGCAGCAGAACATCGCCGGCGCGGATGGGTGACGGCAGCGCCCCCCGGGTGCCGATGGGTATCTCCAGGGTGAACGTAGCACCGCCACCGGGGGTGTCGGCGACGGCGCAGTACCCGCCGTGGGCCTTCGCGATCGCGTCGACGATCGCCAGGCCCAGACCCGAGCCGCCGACATGTCGTTTGCCCGTTCCTCGGTCGAAGCGGCGGAAGATCCGGTGGCGGACGGCGGGCGGGATGCCGGGGCCGTGGTCGCGCACCCAGAGCTGCGCTCCGGCGGCGTGGACGGCGCTTCCGATCTCGATCACCGTGCCGGTGGGGGAGTACTTGGCGGCGTTGTCGGCGAGTTGCACCCACGCCTGCAGCAGACGATCGCCGTCGGCGCGGATCACCGCATCCGCACCCTGCTCGACGCGCCAGTCGTGGTCGCTGATCACCCCGACCATCTCGAAGACCCGCTGGGTGAGCGCGGCGAGGTCCACCTCGCCCGTGGAGAGCTGTCCGCCCTCGACGGCCGCCAGTACGTCGATGTCGCCGATGAGGCGGGTCATACGGTCGAGCTCGGCGATGCCGAGCGCGCGGATCGCCTCGACGTCGTCCGGGTCCGCGGCATCCATCATCTCGAGGTGGCCGCGGACGATCGTGATGGGCGTCTTCAGTTCGTGACGCACATCGTCGAGCAACCGCTGCTGGGCCTCGAACGCGCCTTCCACCGTGTCGCCGGCGGCCAGTGCGGCCAGCCCTCGGCGCTCGAGGACCGCCCAGCCCACGACACCCACGCCCGCCAGGGCGGGGACCGTGGCGATCGCCCAGATCAGCGCGGTCCACCCGGCGGCGGCCGGGGCGACCAGCAGCACGACGACGAACGCCGCCGCGCCCACGCCGACGAGGCCCGCTGCGGCGACCGCGAGAAGGATCCCGAGTCCCGGCGTGCCCCGTCGCGGTGGTGCGGCGGCGCTGTTCACGCTCCGATTATCAACCCGGGTGGGTCATCGAGAGGAGGTCGAGCTTCTCATCGAGCTGCTGCTCGGTCAGCTCGCCCCGCTCGACGTAGCCGAGGTCGATGACGGCGTCGCGGACGGTGATGCCCTTCGCGACGGAGTGCTTGGCGATCTTCGCGGCGGCCTCGTACCCGATGAGCTTGTTGAGCGGGGTCACGATCGAGGGCGACATCCCCGCGTACGCGGCGGCGCGCTCGACGTTCGCCTCGAGCCCGCTCACCGTCTTGTCGGCGAGGACCCGCATGGCGTTGGAGAGCAGCCGGATCGACTCGAGCAGCGCCGTACCCATCACGGGGATCGCGACGTTGAGCTCGAACGAGCCGGATGCCCCGGCCCAGGCGACCGTCGCGTCGTTGCCGATGACGCGGGCGGCGACCATCAGGGTCGCCTCGGGGACGACGGGGTTGACCTTGCCGGGCATGATCGACGAGCCCGGCTGCAAGTCGGGGATGTGCAGCTCTCCGAGACCGGTGTTCGGTCCCGACCCCATCCAGCGGATGTCGTTGTTGATCTTCGTGAGCGAGACGGCGATGGTGCGGAGTGCCCCGGATGCCTCGACGAGACCGTCGCGGTTGGCCTGCGCCTCGAAGTGGTCCTTGGCCTCGGTGATCGGCAGCTCGGTCTCGGCGGCCAGGAGCTCGATTACCTTCTGCGGGAAGCCCAGGGGGGTGTTGATGCCCGTGCCGACGGCGGTGCCGCCGAGGGGGACCTCGCCGACGCGAGGGAGGACGGCCTGGACGCGCTCGATGCCGAGACGCATCTGACGCGCGTAGCCGCCGAACTCCTGACCGAGGGTGACCGGTGTGGCGTCCATGAGGTGCGTACGGCCGCTCTTGACGACGCTCTTCCACGCCTGCGCCTTCTCCTCGAAGGCCACGGCGAGGTGGTCCAGGGCGGGGATCAGGTCGTCGATGAGGGCCTGGGTGACGGCGATGTGCACCGACGTGGGGAACACGTCGTTGGACGACTGCGACGCGTTGACGTGGTCGTTCGGGTGAACGCTCGAACCGAGCTTGCGGGTCGCGAGGGTCGCGAGGACCTCGTTCATGTTCATGTTCGACGAGGTGCCCGAACCGGTCTGGTACGTGTCGACCGGGAACTGCGCGTCGTAGGCGCCGGTGACGACCTCGTCCGCGGCCCAGGCGATCGCGTCGGCGATCGAACCGTCGAGGGTGCCGAGGTCCTTGTTGGCCAGCGCGGCGGCCTTCTTGATGCGCGCCAGGGCCGCGATCTGCGTCGACTCGAGTCCCGAGCCCGAGATGGGGAAGTTCTCGACGGCACGCTGGGTCTGCGCGGCGTAGAGCGCGTCCTTCGGCACGCGCACCTCACCCATCGTGTCGTGCTCGATGCGGTAGTCGGTCTCGTCAGTCATGTCGTTCACGTCCTCGTTTCACGTGTCTGCGGAAGGGGGATGGGGGCGTCAGCCGGCTTCGCCGACGACGACGTCGGGGATCGCGGTGCCGTCGGCCAGGCGATAGTTCGCCCCGACCACCGCCACGCGTCCCTCTGCCACGGCGTCGCTGATGAGTTCGGAGGAGTGAAGGATGCCGGCGACGGTGTCGCGCAGGTGCTCGCGGCCGACCTCCTCGGCATCCACCGACGCTGCACTCGAGCCGGGGGTGGCCTGCAGGACGCGGCGGACGGCGGGAACGATCGGTGCGACCTGGCGCCAGATGCCGGCCGGGAGGGCGGGCGCGTCGGGAGCCGTCGATTCGATGGCGGCGCGGACGGCGCCGCACTCGTCGTGCCCGAGGACCACGATCAGCGGCACACCCAGGACGGCGACGGCGTACTCGAGACTGCCGACCACGGAGTCGGAGATCACCTGCCCGGCGTTGCGGATGACGAACAGATCGCCGAGTCCCTCGTCGAAGATGATCTCCGCCGCGAGTCGGGAGTCGGAGCAGCCGAACAGGGCCGCGGTCGGACGCTGCACGTGCGCCAGTTCATGGCGACGCTCCGCATCCTGTCGGGGGTGCTGGGGCTCTCCGGCGACGAATCGGCGGTTGCCGGCGAGCATGGCGGACCAGACGTCGGACGGGCGGGGGTTCTCGCTCATCGCGCCTCCTCTCTCAGGGTGCGGATCTGGTCGCCGAGGCTCTCGGCGACCGTCGTGGCGGCGCCTTGGTCGGTGGACTCGGCCAGGCCGATGACGACCGTGTCGGAGCCGATGGTCGTGGACAGGGCGTAGGTGATCTTCTCCACCGACGACGGCAGGTCGTAGACGTCCCACTCGATGCCGTCGATGGTCGACGTGCCGGTGGGTGCGTAGCCGCCCAGCTCTCGCGACACCCACTGCGCGGGCGGGTCGAACGCCTGGGTGACCTCGACGTAACCGCTCGACGGGGCGTACACGATGCGCCACTCACCGCCGTCGACGAGCGCGGAGTTGGCACGCCACGATCCGGGCACTCCGGGGACGATCACACCGCGTCCGACGGTCTTCTCGGCCGCCGCTGCCGCGGCGGGGACATCCGCCTCGGGGGTGTCGGCGGGGGTGCCCCGTGGGACGCCGAGGTAGACCACGGCCATGATGCCGAGGCAGACGATGAGCGCGGCGATCAGGTTGCGGAAGGTCTTGCTGGAGCGGTAGCGCTGCGACGACGCGGCCTTGCGGGCTGCGGTCTCGTCCGGCGTTTCGGGCCGGCCGAGCTCGGCGACGACGCGGGGTTTGGCCATCAGGACGCGGTCCCGCCGTCGGGGCGCGCCTCGTCGAGCCGCCGCTTGGCGCCCAGCAGCCATTCCTCGCAGCGCGCCGCGAGGGCCTCGCCGCGCGTCCACAGGCTGAGCGACTCCTCGAGCGTGGGCGACCCCTGCTCGAGTTTCGCGACGACCTGGACGAGCTCGTCGCGGGCCTGCTCGAAAGTGAGGCTCGAGACATCACCCGCGTCGCTCGTCATGCCTCCCATCCTAGATCGCGGAGGGAGCGGCATCCGCCCCCGTCTCGGCGATCTCGCCCGCCGAGCGCGCCGCGAACGAGCCGCGCCCCACCGTCACGACGACGTCGGTCCCCGCGGGCGCCTGCTCCGCGTCGCGGACGATGCCGCCGCCGGGGAGGTGCGCGATCGCGTAGCCGCGGTCGAGGGTGGCGCCGGGGGAGAGGGCGCGGAGGGATGCCCGGAGCTCAGCGGTCGAGCGGGCCGCGGCATCCCATCTGCGGGTCATCACGTCGCGACCGCGGGACGACAGCGCGACGATCTCCTGCGCGCGGCCGGTCAGCAGGGACTCCGGATCCCGCAGGACCGGGCGCGAGCGCAGCTGGGCGAGCGCGGCGATGTCGTGGCCGACACGCTGGGTCAGCCGGGTGCGAGCGCGGCTCCGCAACTGCTGCACGAGGGCCCGCTGCTCGGACACGTCCGGCACGACCCGCTTGGCGGCGTCCGTCGGTGTGGAGGCCCGGAGATCGGCGACCTCGTCGAGGAGTGGGTGGTCGTTCTCGTGTCCGATGGCGGAGACGACGGGGGTGGATGCCGCGGCCACCGCGCGGACGAGCCTCTCGTCGCTGAAGCCGAGCAGGGTCTGCGGATCGCCGCCGCCGCGGGCGATGATGATGACGTCGACCTCGGGATCGGCGTCCAGCTCGCGGAGGGCGGCCAGCGTCTCGGGGACGCAGCGGTCGCCCTGCACGGCCGCATGGATCGTCCGGAACCGGACGTGCGGCCAGCGCAGCTCCGCGTTGCGGTGGACGTCCTTCTCCGCGTCGCTGCGCTCACCCGTGATCAACCCGATGACGTGGGGCAGGAACGGAAGCGGCTGCTTGCGTGCCGGGTCGAAGAGACCCTCTGAGCGGAGCGTCGCGCGCAGTCGCTCGAGCCGCTCGAGCTGATCCCCGAGACCGGTGTGACGCATGGCGGAGACGGTGAAGCTGAAATCGCCCGTCTTCACGAAGTAGTCGGCCTTGACGCACGCGACCACACGGTCGCCGATCTTCAGGTCGCCGGGGGTGCGCTGCAGCGTGGAGGACCACATGCGGAACGAGAGCATGCCGTCGCCCGAGGCATCCTTCAATCGTCCGAAGACGTGACCACCGCGGAGGTTCCACGCGGTGATCTCGCCCTCGACCCAGACCGCGCCCCACTTCTGCACGAAGTCGCGGATGGTCTCGTTCAGACGGGAGACCGAAGTCGGGGTGTCGGGGGAGGAGTCCCGCGGGTGCACCGCATCCGGCGGCGGGACGGCACCCGCCTCGGTCTGGAAAGTCGTCACGGTGACCCATCTTGGCGCACACGTCCCCCACCCAGCCCGGGGTTCGTACAATCAAGGGGTGACCTCACCTGCCGTTTCGCTGCCGATGCCCCGGATCCCGGGAGCCCGCGGGCGGCTCGTCGATCTTCCCGTCCAGGGCGCCAAGCGCGTCCTCCTCGCCGCACCCCGCGGGTACTGCGCGGGTGTCGACCGTGCCGTCATCGCCGTCGAGAAGGCGCTGGAGCGGTACGGCGCCCCCGTCTACGTCCGCAAGCAGATCGTCCACAACATCCACGTCGTGACCGAGCTCGAGTCGATGGGCGCGATCTTCGTCGACGAGGTCGACGAAGTCCCCGAGGGGGCGCACGTCGTCTTCAGCGCGCACGGGGTGTCGCCCGCCGTCGTCAACGCCGCCGCGGACCGCGGACTGCAGGCGATCGACGCCACCTGCCCTCTCGTGACGAAGGTCCACCGTGAAGCCGTCCGCTTCGCCCGCGACGACTTCGAGATCCTCCTCATCGGACACGACGGCCACGAAGAGGTAGAGGGGACCGCGGGGGAGGCGCCGGATCACGTCACCGTCGTGAACTCGCCCGACGAGGCGGACCGCGTCGTCGTGAAGGACCCCGACAAGGTCGTCTGGCTCTCGCAGACGACGCTGTCGGTCGACGAGACGATGGACACCGTCCGCCGGCTGCGCGAACGGTTCCCGAACCTGCAGGACCCGCCGTCGGACGACATCTGCTACGCGACGCAGAACCGCCAGGTCGCGATCAAGAAGGTCGCTCAGGATGCCGACCTGGTGATCGTCGTCGGCTCGGCGAACTCCTCGAACAGCGTCCGTCTCGTCGAGGTCGCCCTCGAGTACGGCGCGAAGGCGGCCTACCGCGTCGACTACTCGCACGAGATCAAGCAGGAGTGGCTCGACGGTGTCGAGACAGTCGGCGTCACGTCCGGCGCATCCGTTCCCGAGGTCCTCGTGACCGAGGTGCTCGAGGATCTGGCCGGAGCGGGGTATCGCGACGTCGCCGAGGTGAAGACCGCAGAGGAGGACCTCATGTTCTCGCTCCCGAAGGAACTGCGTCAGGACCTCGAAGGTCGCCGTGACGAGCGCGCTCTCGGGGGACGGAACCGCTCGTGAGCGAGGAACCCCGACCGCGACCGCAGTACGGGGAGTACGCGACGCCCGAGCAGCAGCGGGCGGCGATCCGTCAGCCCGAGCCGGCAGCGCCGGCACCCGTCGACGCCCCGCATCCGCCGACGGCGCCCGCCACCACTGTCGCGGCGCGCCCGACCCGGACGGCGGACCGCATCATCACCGTCGCGCTCCTGGTGTACGGGCTCGTCACGGTCGTGAGCGCGATCCCGCAACTTGTCGACTTCACCGCGTTCGCGAAGACGTGGATGGAGGTCGCGGGCGTCGAGGGCGAGTTCACCAATACGGCGCAGGGCGCGCTGTGGGGCGGCGTCGGCGCGACGGTGTTCGCCGTCGGGTGGGTGCTCACCGCCGTTCTGTCGTGGTGGTCGCTCGCACGCGGGCGAGTGAGCTGGTGGATCCCGCTCGTGGGAGCGATCGTGACGTTCGTCATCGTCAGCGTCTGCCTCGTCGTGCCGCTGTTCGGCGACCCGGGGCTCGTCCGCGGACTGGCGCTCACCTCCTGAGGCCGGCGGCCCCGACCGCCGCTCCGGACGGTTGGAGAACGCCTTCCCTGCCTGATACTTTTACGGCTGCTGCGGGTTCTCCCTCGCGCGCTCATCTCGGGAGGGGAACTGTGACCGGCACACACCGGAGGTTCGCCTCCACCGCCATCGCCGTGGCCTGCACCGTCGGGCTGCTGCTCGCCTCGCCGTCGGCGGCGGCGACGGCGGCGACGCCGGCCCCGATCGCCACCCCCGCAGCGACAGCCGCCGCGCTGACGCCCGGCACCGTGGCCGTGACGGGTGCTCCCGCCGTCGGCCGCACGCTGACCGCCGCGGTCGCCGGTTTCGGGCCCGCCCCGGTCGTCCTGACCTATCAGTGGTTGCGCGGCACGGCGGCGATCCCGGGAGCCACGGCGTCGACCTACGCACTCGTCTCCGCGGATGCCGGGGCCACGGTCTCAGTCCGCGTGACCGTGTCGAAGGCGGGATACACGTCGCTCGTCCGCTCGAGCAGCGGCGTCACGGTCGAGCGCGTCCTCGGCGCGCCGTCGGGCGTCACCATCTCGGGGGCGGGAACGGTCGGGGGAACCTTCACGGCGAACCCGGGGACCTGGACGCCCGCGGGCGTGACCGTCGGGTATCAGTGGTTGCGCAACGGCGGGGTGATCCCGGGAGCGACGGCTCGCACCTACCGGATGGTTGCCGCCGATGCGGGCACGACCGTGTCCGTCCGCGTGACGGGCGTGAAGTCCGGGTACACGACCGCGTCCCGGACGTCAGGCGGGGTCGCTGTCCTCGCCTCCTTCACGACGACGCCGACGCCGACGATCTCCGGTTCCGCGACCGCGGGCGGTGTGCTCCGGGTGAACACCGGCACCTGGCAGCCTGCGCCGACGCAGTTCGGCGTCCAGTGGCGCGTCGACGGCAACCCCGTCGACGGTGCGACGGGCACGAGCTGGGAAGTGCCGACCGGGGTCGCCGGGCGGTCGGTGTCCGTCTCGGTCACGGCGTACCGCGCGAACCATCGGCCGGTCACGAAGACGTCCGCAGCGCGGTCCGTGTCGTGGTCGCTCGGGACATCCATGACCCCGGGGACGATGCTCCGGCCCGGAGTGAAGCTGACCTCTCCCGACGGTCGCTCCGCTTTCGGCATCCTCGGCGACGGCAACGTCGGCCTCACCCGCGGATACGCACTGACGAGGACCGCGAGGACCACGTTCGCCTTCGACGGCCGGCTCTCGTTCACCAAGGACGGCGAACTCCTCCTGCTGAACCAGTACGACGTCGTGCTCTGGAGCTCGCGGACGGCCGGCCTCGGAGCCACGGGCGCCGTGCTCGGCAACGACGGTGTCCTGCGCCTGGTCGACGGCAACGGAGACGATGTGTGGACGAGCGAAAAGATGGCGGCGCTGCCGGACGCGACGGGAGCCGCGGCATCCGTCCCGGGGCGCTACGGCTGGGCGTACCCGCTGCGCCCGAACGGGAAGTTCACCACCTACGCCGGCCACAGCGGCGACGACATCGCCGCTCCCACGGGGACGCCGATCTACGCGATGCGCGGCGGCACGGTCTCGGTGCGCGAGGTGTGGATCACGAGCGGATGCCCCTCGTGGGCTCCGAACAAGACGAAGCAGAAGGAGGTCGTCGTCACCTCGACCGTCGACGGCCACCGCTTCGAGCAGGTGTACGCCCACCTCAGCGCGTTCTCGGTGAAGACCGGCCAGTCCGTGGCGGCCGGGCAGCGGATCGGTTCGGTCGGCTCGACGGGCTGCTCCACCGGGCCGCACCTCCACACGGCGTTCGCCGTGGACGGGGTGCGCTACGAGCTCTACCCGCGCGACGTCCTGGGCACCGCCTCCTACTGACGCTCCGCACGACGAAGCCCCGGTCCGCAGAGAACCGGGGCTTCGTCGTACGAGGGAGGTCAGACGCCGAGCGACTTGCCCGCCGAGCCGAGCTGCTGCGTGGCGGCGACGACGCGCTGCGCCATCGCCGACTCGGCGACCTTGCCCCACGCGCGCGGGTCGTACTGCTTCTTGTTGCCGACCTCGCCGTCGAGCTTCAGGACGCCCTCGTAGTTGGCGAGCATGAAGCCGGCGACCGAGCGGGTGAAGGCGTACTGCGTGTCGGTGTCGATGTTCATCTTCACGACGCCGTTGGCGACCGCGGTGGCGATCTCATCGTCCGACGAGCCGCTGCCGCCGTGGAAGACGAGGTCGAGGGGCTTCGGGCCGGTACCGAAGTGCGCGGCGATGCCTTCCTGGATCTCACCGAGGAGCTCGGGGCGGAGCTTTACGCCGCCCGGCTTGTAGACACCGTGCACGTTGCCGAAGGTGAGGGCCGAGATGTAACGGCCGTTCTCGCCGAGACCGAGGGCCTCGACGGCCTTGGTCACGTCGGCGACGGTCGTGTAGAGCGCGTCGTTCGAGCCCTCGTGCTGGACGCCGTCCTCTTCGCCGCCGACGACGCCGACCTCGATCTCGAGGATCGCGTTGATGTTCTTCATCCGGGGGAGCAGGTCCCGTGCGATCTCGATGTTCTCGTCGAGGGGAACCGCCGAGCCGTCCCACATGTGCGACTGGAAGATCGGGTTGCGGCCCGCCTTGACCTCGGCCTCGGAGGCCTCGATGAGCGGCAGCACGAAGCCGGGGAGGGCGTCCTTCGGGCAGTGGTCGGTGTGGAGCGCGACCGTGATCGGGTAGTTCTTTGCGACCTCGGTGACGTACTTGGCGAACGCCAGGGCGCCGGTCGCACGACCCTTCACCGTGTGGCCGGCGAAGTAGTCCGCGCCGCCGGTGGTGACCTGGAGGATGCCGTCGGAGCCAGCCTCGGTCAGGCCCTGGAGGACGGCGTTGATGGTCTGCGAGCTCGAGACGTTGATCGCGGGGTAGGCGAAGCCGCCTGCCTTCGCGCGGTCCAGCATGTCGGCGTACTGGTCGGGTGTGGCGACGGGCATGTCAGCTCCTCGGGAAAGTCAGTGATTCACCGCAACTCTATCGAAGGGATGCCGCTCCCTCCCGAGCCGGCACGCTCGCCCAGAAGACAGCCTCCCTTCCGGATCGGAAAGATTCCGCATTCCTTCATCAGGCGAGGCCGGGAAACACGTGGTCGGCGGCGGCAACGGTCCTAGGCTGAGCCCATGGTGAGCCTGACTGCCGACATGAGTCCGCTGCATCCCGACCGCAACCTCGCGCTGGAGCTCGTTCGCGCGACCGAGGCAGCCGCGATCCGATCCGTTCCGTTCATCGGACGAGGGAAGAAGGAGCTCGCCGACGGCGCCGCCGTCGACGCCATGCGGGCGTTCCTCACCACGGTGAACTTCGACGGTGTCATCGTGATCGGCGAAGGGGAGAAGGACAACGCCCCGATGCTCTTCAACGGCGAGCGTGTCGGCACGGGGCGGGGGCCGCAGTGCGACATCGCGGTCGATCCGATCGACGGCACGACACTCACCGCGGAAGGACGCAACAACGCCCTCTCGGTGATCGCCGTGGCCGACCGCGGAGCGATGCTCGACGCCTCGACCGTCTTCTACATGGACAAGATCGTGACGGGTCCCGAGGGTGTCGGAGTGGTCGACATCCGCCTGCCGATCGCGGAGAACATCCGCCGCCTGGCCAAGGCGCTCGACAAGCCCGTCGACGAGCTCGTCGTCTCGGTGCTGAACCGTCCCCGGCACGCCCGGCTGATCGAGGAGATCCGGGATGCCGGTGCCGGCACGCGCCTCATGAGCGACGGCGACGTCGCGGGCGGCATCAACGCCGCGCGCCACAACGCGCGCACCGACATGTGCGTGGGTGTCGGCGGCAGCCCCGAGGGCATCGTCACCGCCTGCGCCATCAAGGCGCTCGGCGGCCACATCCAAGGTCGTCTGTGGGCGCGCGACGACGACGAGAAGCAGCGCGGGATCGACGCGGGCCTGAAGCTCGACGACCACGTCTACGAAGCTGATGACCTCGTCCGCGGCAACAACACGCTCTTCGTCGCGACGGGCGTCACCAACGGCGAACTCGTGGCGGGGGTGCGTCGCGCGGGTGACTTCGTCTACACCGAGAGCGTCGTGCTCCGCGGGGCATCCGGGACGCTTCGCCGCATCTCGTCGGAGCACCTCACCTCGAAGTGGCTCTGAGTCGGATCGCTCGCCGGGCGACCGGATAGCAGACACGCGCCGGGCGTCAACCCAGGATCACGGACGAGGCCTCTGGCACAATGGGCCGTGGTGTCAGAGATCCCCGGCACTCGCCACCGCCCCTCAGGAGTCCACATGTCCACCGCATCCAGCGATCCGCGCACGGGTCAGCTCTCGCTCACCGGTCACCTGCCCGTCACGCCGACGGGACAGATCCCGGTCGTGGGGCAGACGACAGCGGGGCCGCGTCCGGTGACGGCTCAGATCCCGGTGATCGACGACCCCGCACGTCGTCCGGATGTGCTGTTGCGCCGACGGATGCCTCCCGGGCACGAGATCAGCGCATGGTGGATGATCGGCGCGTTCGTGGCGGTGTCGCTGGGCGTCGTCGGCCTCATGACGTTCTTCCCCTCCTGAGCTCACCCTCGTCGGTCAGCCGGTCGCGGAGAGCTCCGAGGTCGGCAGCCGTGTGCTCGGAACCGTCACCGCGCTCGACTCCGTCGAGGAGTTCGGGGGCGGTCAGCCGTCTTGTGGTGGATTCGATGGGACGCGGTGTCGACAGCGTGTCGAGTTGGGTGTCGTCGATGCCGGGGAACCGCCGTGCGCTGACGAGCACCCGCGTCTCGAGGGAGCCTGCGAAGCGGTTGTAGCTGTCGACGGTCCGTTCGATGGCGCGGCGGAGATCGTCGGCGTGGCCGGCGAGCGAACCCAGCCGGTGGTACAGCTCGTTGCCCAGATCGAACAGCCGGCGCGCTTCGGTCGACACGTCTTGCTGCGTCCATGTGTAGGCCACCGTCTTGAGGACCGCCCAGAGGTTCACGGGGGACGCGAGCGCGACCCTCCGTCCGAACGCGTACTCCAGCAGGGCGGGATCCTCTTCGAGGGCCGCCGCGAGGAGGGACTCGCTCGGGATGAAGCAGACGACGAACTCGGGGCTCGACGGCATCCCCGCCCAATAGCGCTTCTTCGCGAGAGCGTCGATGTGGGCGCGAACCGCGGCGACGTGCTTCGCGAGCAGGCGACTGCGCCGTGCACCCTCTTCGCCCACCGCCGTGACGGGGATCGCGCTGGCTTCGAGATAGGCGTCGAACGGCGCCTTCGCATCGACGGCCAGGGCCTTCTCGCCGGGGAGGCGCACGATGAGGTCGGGGCGACCGCTGCCGGCGTCGGAGGAGATCGAGGCCTGTGTGTCGAAATCGACGTAGCGGGTGAGGCCGGCGGACTCGACGATGCGGCGCAGCTGCGTCTCGCCCCAGACACCGCGCGTCCCATTGGAGCGGAGGGCGCCCGCCAGCGACTCCGTCGTGGCTCGCAGCGCCTCGTCCGACTCCTGCGACCGTCGCAGCTGCTCGGCGAGCGAGCCGAACTGCTCCTGCCGGTCGCGTTCGAGGTGATCCACCTTCTGCTGCATCGCCGTCAGGGTCTCCTGCACGGGGGCGAGGGCGCGGAGCACCGTCTGCTCGCGACGCTCCCGCTCGTCCCGAGCCGCCTGCTCGGCGTGCACGCGGCTCGTGACCTCGCGATGAAGAGCCCGCTGCTGGTCCAGTTGGGCCTGCAGCGCGTCACGGGCCGCCTCGGCGGCCGAGGCGCGCGCCTGCAGGTCCGTGCGGCGGTTGGCTTCACGAGCGGCGACGAACGCGCCGGCGGCCAGGGCGCCGGCGATCAGGCAGATCACGGCGAGCACGGTGGCGAAAGCGGCATCCATGACGTTCATCGTGCCCGAGGGGTCGGACATCGCGCCGTCGCCGCGCGGCGGCAGGGCCTCAGGAGGCGGGGGCGGGTACCGGCTGCGGGATCTGCGGGATGCGGACGCCGAGCAGCATCGCGAGCTCGACGAGGTCGCCGGCACCGGCTCGCGCGCCCGCATCGATGACGATCTGCGCGCACGCCAGGGCATCGGCGGTCGCGTCGTGGTGGGCGAAGTCGAGGTGACCGGCGGCCGCCGCGACGAACGGCAGGCGATAGGACGGCAGGTCGTAGGTCTTCCGTGCGACGTGCAGGCTGCACAGGTAGCGCGCGGGCGGGGCGACGTGTCCCGTCACCTCGCAGGCGCTGCGCAGCACCCGCATGTCGAACCCCGCGTTGTGGGCGACGAGGATGTCGTCGCCGACGAAGTCGAGGAGGCGCGGCAACTGCTCGACCCACGTCGCGGCTGATGCGACGTCGCTCTCTCGAATGCCGTGGATGCCGACGTTGATCTCGAAGAACCGGTCGTGACCCGCGGGAGGGCGGATGAGCCAGCCCTCGGAGGCGACGACGCGGCCGTCGCGGACCCGGGCGAGCCCCACCGCGCAGGCCGAGGCGTTCGAGGAGTTCGCCGTCTCGAAGTCGATCGCGGTGAAGTCCAGGCCCATGTGATCCACCTTCACCGCCGATCCCGACGGGGATGCGGAGGCGCGCCGCCGCCGGTCCGGACCGGCGGACCGCACGGCGGCGGCCCGCCCGCCGCGTAGAGTGGATGCCCGTGGCTCTCACCATCGGAATCGTCGGACTGCCCAACGTCGGCAAGTCCACCCTCTTCAACGCTCTCACCAAGAACGACGTGCTCGCGGCGAACTACCCGTTCGCGACGATCGAGCCGAACGTCGGCGTGGTGAACCTGCCGGACCCGCGTCTGGACGTGCTCGCCGGGATCTTCTCCTCGGAGCGCATCCTCCCCGCGACGGTCTCGTTCGTCGACATCGCCGGTATCGTCCGCGGTGCGAGCGAGGGTGAGGGCCTCGGCAACAAGTTCCTCGCCAACATCCGCGAGGCCGACGCCATCGCGCAGGTGGTCCGCGGCTTCGCCGACGACGACGTCGTCCACGTCGACGGGGCCGTGAACCCGAAGAACGACATGGAGACGATCAACGCGGAGCTCCAGCTCGCCGACCTCGAGACGCTCGAGAAGGCGATCACGCGGTACGAGAAGGAGGTCCGCGGCAAGAAGCTCGACCCCTCGGTGCTCGAGACCGCGAAGGCCGCGCAGGACGCCCTCCAGCGCGGTGAGCTCCTCGCCGCATCCGGCATCGACCTCGCCCCCATCCGCGAGCTCGGCCTGCTCAGCGCCAAGCCGTTCATCTTCGTCTTCAACGTGGACGAGGCCGTCCTGATGGATGCTGCCCGCAAGGCGGAACTCGCCGCCCTGGTCGCGCCCGCTCAGGCCGTCTTCCTCGACGCGAAGATCGAGTCCGAGCTCGCCGAGCTCGACCCGGAGGACGCCGCGGAGATGCTCGCGTCGACCGGTCAGGAGGAGTCGGGTCTCGACCAGCTCGCCCGTGTCGGGTTCGACACCCTGGGCCTGCAGACCTACCTGACGGCCGGCCCTAAGGAGGCCCGCGCCTGGACGATCGGCAAGGGCTGGAAGGCGCCGCAGGCTGCGGGCGTCATCCACACCGATTTCGAGAAGGGCTTCATCAAGGCCGAGGTCATCTCGTTCGAGGACCTCGTCGCGACCGGCTCGGTCCAGGAGGCCCGCGCCAAGGGCAAGGCGCGCCTCGAGGGCAAGGACTACGTCATGCAGGACGGCGACGTCGTCGAGTTCCGTTTCAACAACTGAGGATCCTCCCATGACACAGATTCAGCGCCAGGTGTTCGACGCCGAGGCTCGTGCCATCCCGTTCATCGACGAGGGAGAGGGTCCCGCTCTCGTCCTCATCCCCGCGCAGGGTCTCGACGTCGCCTACCTCGGCGGCCTCGCGAGCATCCTCGAGGAGGAGGGGTTCCGGATCGTCCGCATCGGCTCCCGCCGTCCCGGCGGCGCCGCGGCGTCCATGCACGATCTCGCGCAGGATGTCGTCGACGTCCTCGACCACCTCGGGGTCGGCTCCGCGTGGATCGGCGGTCACGCGTTCGGCGGCGCCGTCGCTCGCACCGTGGCGCTGGATCACCCTGGTCGTGCCAGCGGCGTGCTCCTGCTCGGCGTCGAAGCGGCCCGCGCCCTCGATGACGACGCGGCCCGTGCCCTGCACAGCGCCTTCTCCGCCCCCGTGGACGCGCCGGACACCGACGCCGTCCGCGCCCTGGTCGGACCCGGGATCTCCATCCCGGTGGCGTGGGATGTCTTCGCGCGGTCGCGCGACCTCGACGTCGAGGAACTCCAGAGCGCCGCGCTCGCCTCGACACCGGTCGCCGAATGGGCGAGCCTCGCCTCGTCGTTGCCGATCCTCATCATCCAGGGCGCCGTGGACCCGATCACGCCGCCCGCGAACGGCGACGACCTCCAGGCGACCGCGGCAGACCGGACGAGCGTCGTCCGCCTGCCGGATGCGGGACACCTGTTCCCGATGACGCATCCCGGTGAGACGGCGTTCCAGATCGAGGACTACCTCGGCTGGGATTGACGGCCGCGGCGCCGGTCAGCGGCGAAGCGTCTCGTGGGGGAGTTCCCCGAACTCCGCCCGGTAGTGCTGAGCGAACCTCGGGAGGTGGGCGAACCCCCACCGTCGGGCGATCTCTGCGACGGTGATCGCCTCGGCATCCGCTGACGTCAGGTCGCGGTTCACTGCCACGAGCCGAGCCGCACGGACGTACGACGCGGGCGTCACGCCCAGCGTCCGCTGGAAGGCGCTTTGGAGGCCCCTGACGCTGAGACGGGCCGCGGCGGCGATGTCGGCGACGCTGAGCGGCTCGCCGAGGTGGTCGTCGATGAAGTCCGTCGCACGGGTGACGGCCGCGGAGCCGCCAGTCGACTCGCCCGTTTCGGCGTCGATGCCGAAGGTGCTGACCGTCGCGGCGAAGACGGCGTCGACGGCAGCCTGTCGGATCAGGTCGTTGCGAAGGAGGGTCTCGTCGTCGAAGATCCGACTCACATGAGCGATCGTCGCCTCCCAGTGGTCCTGCAGGTCCGACGTGAGGGCGCCCCGATGCGGGAAGCGTCCGGCGGAGCTGAGGTCACGGCCCGAGAACGCTCCGAGCGCCGCGAGATCGAGGCCGATGGCCTCCGCATCGGCCGTCGAGGACCATGTCTCGGCTGAGCCGGGCGTCAGGAGGAAGGGGGCGCTGACGTCCAGAGGCGAGTCGTTGCTCACGGCGCGCACCCCGCCGCTGGCGACGCGACCGACGGCGACGTATCCCGACACGTCGACGTGCGCGTGGAGGAAGCCCGTGGTGCGGAGCCGGGTGAGCCTGAGCCTGTCGTCCCCGAGGGTCCGCTGATGCAGTGAGAAGGCCGAATCCGCCTCGCGGATGGTCACGCCCGAGGCGACATGACGGAGCGCCTCTCCGGCGGACTTGATGTCGAACGCCTCGCGCGTCGTGTCGAGGACGCGGGAGGCGCCGTCAGCTGGCATGCCTCATCTTCTCGACCTCATCAGATGGATCCGCTGGATGCCGGCACCGAGGCGCCCTGCGGCTCGGGCACGACGTACAGGCCCGTCGGGGAGTTCGCGACGTGGCTCAGCGCGTCAAGCCAGGCGGGGTTGAGCGAAGGCTGTCGGCTGCCGAAGTACTGCCAGTGCAGGTCTGCACCAGGATGCAGCCACACGACCTGACGCCCGTCGCCGAGGCTCTGATCGTTCCGCCACATGAATGTGAACGCTTCGCCGCGGCGCAACTTCGTGGTGATGACCAGCTGCAGGTGCGCCAGCAGGCGATCCTCGAAGTCGGCTCGGATGCGGTCGTTGTAGATGAACTTGCCCACGGGGTCCTTTCGGCGTTCGTGATATCCATTATGCGCACATCATCCGTAATACGCAGTATCAGAGGCGTCCCGAGGGGCACCGCGGGACGTACCCTGGGAACGAGGGTCCCGTCGGACCGCAGTCGACAGGGGAGAGAAGGACAGCGTGCCCGCGCTCCGTGAGCATTTTCGCTCCGCCGATCTCGGTGAGGCGGAGGCCTACATCACCCGCAGTTACGGGAGTGTCGATCTCGACGCACAAGACCTCACGTTCGAGGAATCGAGCGTCGGGGACGAGCGATTCGCGCTGCGGCGTCTGAACATCGGTGGCGGATACAGCGCGGAGTGCGACCTCGACGCGATCATTGTGGTGCACAGCGACGCACGGTACGAGTGGGAGATCGACGGCGAACGCGGCGACGCGGCGGATCCCGTCCTCTTCCAACCCGGATCGACCCTCGCCTGCCGCCTCCAGGACACTCGCGTGCAGGTGGTCGCGTTGCCGATGGACGCGTTGACGGACCTCGCCCGGACCGTCTACAACGATGACACCCTCACGGTGCGTTTCGACGGCACGCGTCCCGCCGACCCGACGCTCCTGCGTGCCTGGCGATCGGCGTCCGCTCTGGCGTTCTCCGCCGAGGCGACTCTCGACAACGATCTCGCGCGCGCCTCCATGTTCCGCTCGATCGCGGTGTCGACGCTCGAAGCGTTCCCGCTCATCGGCGATCGCGCCCAGCGCGTGGAGAGCGTCGCCCAGCAGCAGCGGGCCTACCGCGCTGCGGTGTCGTTCTTCGAGCAGAACGCCTCACTCCCGATCACGGTCGACGACGCGGCGGCGGCGGCCGGTGTCGGAAGCGGTGCGCTCCGACGCGCATTCCGGGCGCACTCTGTCGCGGGGCGCTCTCCGCTGGAACACCTCACGGCCGTCCGACTGGACGCCGCCCACGCAGACATCGTCGGAACCGCGATGGGGTCGGTCGACGATCTGAGTGAGATCGCGTCGCGGTGGGGGTTCACGGAGGAAGGGCTCCGTCGGCATCACCTGGCCGCGTACGGCACCCGCCCCGAGGATCTGCTCGGCGTCTGACGCTCCAGCCCTACTCCGCGTCGGCTTCGGGCTGCCCCTGTCCGGGTCCCGGACGGAACGCGGCATCGTCGGCGATGTCGACCCGGGTGACGCCATCGTGCTCCGTCACCAGATAATGCGCCTCGGCGGAGGGGGCGCCCCGGTCCTCGGGACCCTCCACGTCGGGGGCGAGGTCTTCGGGTCCGCTGTCGGTCGTGTCCATCTCGGTGTCCTTCCGGTGGTTCGGTCGTCACGATAGATGCCGCGCCGAGGCGGTGCTCGGGGCTTGCTCCGGACCGGGACCCCGGGTAAGCCGCCGCGAGGCAGGCGACGCACAGGCGGGGATGGCAGGCTGGACGCATGCCCGTCGCCTCGCCGCCTCCGACGTCCGTTCGATCCGCGTGGTCCCGTATCGCCGCGTTCTCGGCCGGTCTCGCGGCACTCCTCATCTTCACGGTCGCCGGCCCCGCGTCCGCGCACGACGAACTCCTCGGCAGCACGCCCTCGCCGAACGAGCAGCTGAGCACGGCCCCCACATCGGTCGTCCTCACCTACTCCGCCGCGATCCTGCACGAGGGGGCCGAGATCGTCGTGCTGGATGCCTCGGGCAAGGACTGGACCGACGGGGACCCCGCCATCGACACGAACACGCTCACCGTCCCCGTCGCCTCGGGCATGCCCGAGGCGGGGTACCTCGTGGAGTGGCGGGTCGTCTCCAGCGACGGTCACCCGATCAGCGGCACGATCCCCTTCGCGGTCGGCGACGCGACGCCTCTGCAGTCCTCGCAGGCGACCCCGGATGCCGGTGGTGACGGCATCTCTGTGGTGCCGTTCGTCGTGGGCGGCATCGTCGTCGTGGTCGTCGTCGCGGTGGTCGTCGCGATCGCGGTGGCCCGTCGACGCACGACGCCCCCGTCGCGCGACTGAGTCGCGGCCGGGGGCGTCGGGTGCGGGGGGTCAGACGGTCTGCGCCGCGTGACGTCCTTCGGCGATCTCCTCGACCAGCTTGGCGTTGAAGGCCGGCAGGTCGTCGGGCGTGCGGCTCGAGACGAGCCCGGCGTCGACGACGACCTCTTCGTCGTGCCAGGTGGCCCCGGCGTTGACGAGGTCGGTGTGGAGGCTCGGGTAGCTCGTGAGCGTGCGACCGCCGAGGACGTCCGCCTCGACGAGCAGCCACGCCGCATGGCAGATCGCCCCGACCGGCTTGTGCTGGGCGAAGAAGTCGCGGGCGAAGCGCACGGCCGAGGCATCCAGTCGGAGGTCGTCGGCGTTCACGACGCCTCCGGGGAGGACGAGCGCGTCGTACTCGGCTGCGTCGGCGTCGTCGGAGGTGACGTCGACGCGCTGCTCGTGCCCGTTCTTGCCGGTGATGCTGCCCGAGTCCGGAGCGATCATGATCGCTGCGGCCCCGGCATCCGTCACGGCCTGCCAGGGGGAGGTCAGTTCGCTGTCTTCGAATCCATCGGTCGCGAGGAAGGCGACGCGCTTTCCGGTGAGGGTGCTCATGCCCTCGACGCTAAGCGGCGCGGCGCGGGAGGTTCAGGCCCTTGACCCCTGAGCCGGCGCCGGTTACGCGGCGTAGCATGGACGGCATGGCCACCTCGAACCTGCCGACCCCGTCCCTGCAGCCGATCTCGACGCTGTCGAACGCGACGGAGGACACGGACGCCCTCGAACTCCTGGACGAGGGCGCATCGTGCTGCGGCGGGGGCTGCTGCAGCACCAACTGACCCGCGGTGCCTCGGCCTGAGGCCTCGCTTCGCCGCGGTCAGTGCGCGAGCGCAGGGGCTCCGTCCGCGTCGGTCTCGGCGGGCTTGCGGACGAACAGGGCGAGCCCGACCGCTGCGGTCGCGACGATCGCCCCGACCACGAACGCCGCGTGGACGCCGTCCGCCTTCGCGAGCACCTCACCGCTCCCGTCCGCCATCCGCGCGGCGGTGGTCACGGTCATGATCGTCACGAAGAGAGCGGTCCCGGCAGCGCCGGCGACCTGCTGGAGCGTCCCCACGGTCGCCGACCCGTACGGGTAGAAGCGGCGGGGGAGTGAGCCGAGCGCCGAGGTCAGCAGTGGCGTGAACGTCAGGCCGAGTCCGAGGTTCAAGGCGAGGTGCACCGCGATGACGAAGGGCACCCCGGTGTTCACGTCGAACAGCGTCATGCCCCACAGGGCGGCGGCCGCGATGATCATGCCCGGGATCACGAGGGGCGTGGGGCCGAAACGGTCGAAGGCGTTGCCGACGAACGGCGCCATGACACCCATCAGGATGCCGCCGGGAAGCAGCATGAGCCCGATGCCGAGGACGTCGAGGCCGAGCACCTGCTGCAGGTAGATCGGCAGCAGGACGATGGAGCCGAACAGCGCCGCGAAGACCACGACCACCAGTACGACCGCCAGCGAGAAGGTCCGGGTCTGGAACGTGCGGAGGTCGAGGAGTGCACTGTCGGTCTTCTGCAGGTGAAGCTGACGCAGCACGAACAGGACGAGGGCCACGGCGCCGACCGCGAGGGGGATCGCGACGGGGATGGGAGCGTGCCCCGACGCGGACTCGCCGATCGCGCTGAAGGCGTAGATGAGCCCGCCGAAGCCGAGTGCGGACAGCGGAACGGAGAGGACGTCGAAGCGGGCGTCGGCGCGCGTCTCGGTGACGTTCTTCACCCAGACCGCGCCGAGGGCGATCGCGATGAGGGCGATGGGGAGCATCACCCAGAAGATCGCGTGCCAGGTCAGCGTCGACAGGATCAGACCCGAGACCGTGGGTCCGATCGCGGGGGCGACGGCGATGACGACGGTGATGGTGCCCATCATCCGGCCGCGGTGAGACGGCGGGACGATGTTGAGGACCGTCGTGAACAGCAGCGGCATCATGATCGCGGTGCCGCTCGCCTGCACGATGCGCCCCGCGAGGAGGAACCCGAAGTCGGGGGCGAGGGCGGCGATCAGAGTGCCCGCCGCGAACAGGCTCATGGCTGTGAAGAAGACCGTGCGGAGGGGGAAGCGCTCGAGCAGGAAACCGGTCAGCGGGATGACGACCGCCATCGTCAGGAGGAAGCCCGTCGTGAGCCACTGGCCGGTGGCGACGGTGATCCCGAGGTCGGCGACGATGTCGGTCAGGGCGACGCTCATGGTCGTCTCGTTCAGGATGACGACGAAGGCGGCGACGACGAGCAGGGCGATGACCGGCCCGGTCCGGCGCGGAGCCGACTCGGACGAGAGGGTGGGCGTGGAGGCGGTGTCCGACAGGGGCACGTGAGTCCTTCGACAGAGGGGCGGGGCAGCTGGCGCGAGAGAGCGCATGCGACGCGGGTCGTTCAGCCTAACCGGCGCGCACCGCCGCGCATTCCCGCGCGGCCGGTGGTGTCGCGGCGGGGCTAGGGTGACGGGATGAGCATGGGCGGACCCGGAGGCGGTCGCGGCGGGTTCCGCGCTGTCGACGAGGCGGCGCAGCGAGAGCGCAACGCGTCGGCTCCCCGCATCCCGGATCTCGGTCGACGCGTGGTCGCCCTCTTCCGTCCCTACCGTCGCCGGTTGGTCGTCACGGCGATCCTCGTGGTCCTCGGTGCGGCGGTCGGGGTGATCCCGCCGCTGCTCGTCCAGCGCATCTTCGACGACGCGCTCTTCCCCGTCGACGGGTCCGCGCCGCAGCTTGGGCTCCTGGGCGTCCTCGTCCTCTCGATGATCGGGCTGTTCGTCCTCGGCGCGGCGCTCGGGATCGCGCAGACCTGGCTCACCTCGACCGTCGGCAACCAGGTGACGGGAGACCTGCGGGTGCGCATGTTCGCCCACCTGCAGGCGATGGACCTCGGCTTCTTCACACGGACGAAGACGGGCGTCATCCAGTCGCGGCTGCAGAACGACGTGGGCGGGGTGTCCGGCGTCCTCACCAACACGGTCACGAGCATCCTCGGCAACACGGTCACGGTGATCTCCGCGCTCGTCGCGATGCTCCTCATCGACGTCCGGCTGACCCTCATCGCCGTCGTCATGATGCCCGTGCTGATCCTCGTGCAGCGACGCGTCGGGCAGGTGCGCGCCCGCATCGCCGGACAGACGCAGGAGTCCCTGTCGGAGCTCAGCGCCATCACGCAGGAGACCCTGAGCGTCTCCGGCATCCTGCTGTCGAAGTCCTTCAACCGCCAGCGGGCCGAGTCCGACCGCTACGCCGCCGAGAACCGCACGCAGATCGGACTGCAGGTGCGGCAGGCGATGAGCGGGCAGGGCTTCTTCGCCGTCGTGCAGATCATCATGTCGTCGGTCCCGGCGATCATCTACCTCGTCGCGGGCTTCTTCATCACGGGGGACGCCGTGCCCATCACCGCGGGCGCGGTCGTCGCCTTCACGACGGTGCAGGCGCGCCTGCTCATGCCGCTCATGGGGCTCATGCGCGTCGCGCTGGACGTGCAGACCTCCCGCGCGCTGTTCGCCCGCATCTTCGAGTACCTCGACCTGCGACCGGCGATCGCCGACACCGCGGCCGCGGCCGACGTCGCGGACGCACCCGGCCCGGTCGGCCGGATAGAGTTCCGGGGCGTCTCGTTCCGGTATCCGGATGCCGGGCCTGACAGCCCGGCAACGCTCGACGGCGTGTCCTTCGTCGCCGAGCCGGGGCAGCACGTCGCGTTCGTGGGGCCGTCCGGTGCCGGCAAGACGACGATCCTGTACCTGGCGCCGCGGCTCTACGAGCCCACCGCGGGGACGGTCCTGTTCGCCGGAGCCGACCTGCGCTCGCTCGCGCAGGCGTCGGTGATCGACCGCATCGGGATCGTGTCGCAGGAGACCTACCTCTTCCATGCGACGATCCGCGACAACCTGCGGTACGCGAGGCCAGACGCCACGGATGCCGAGATCGAGGCGGCGTGCATCGCCGCCAACATCCACCACGTCATCGCCGGCTTCGAGGACGGGTACGACACCGTCGTGGGCGAGCGCGGATACCGCCTGTCGGGCGGCGAGAAGCAGCGGATCGCGATCGCCCGCGTGCTGCTGAAGGACCCGCCGGTGCTGCTGCTCGACGAGGCGACCTCCGCGCTCGACACCGTCTCGGAGCGGGTCGTCCAAGAGGCGATCGACGAAGCGGCCCGGGGCCGGACGACACTGTCGATCGCGCATCGACTGTCCACCGTGATCGCCGCCGACGTCATCCACGTCGTCGAGGCGGGGCGCATCGTCGAATCCGGTACCCACGCCGAGCTGCTGGCCGCCGGCGGTCTCTACGCAGAGCTGGCCGCGCAGCAGGTCGCCGCGGGCAGGATCGAAGGCGCGGGCTAGAGCGCGCTCACCACCCGCTCGCGGCGGTCACGAGCGGAGCGGATGCCTCGTCGACCGTCACGCCCTCGCGCGCGGCGCGATCGGCGAGATCGCGAGTGAAGGCGCCGAGCAGCTGCCGGTACGCGTCGTCGGGGTGATGCTCGGCGACCCGGACGAGGCCCGGGACGTCCATGTCGAGGATGAGGCGGACGCGAGCGCGAGCGGCGGCCGGGTGTCCGGCGGTGTCGAGGACGTCGATCCCGCCGCGCATCCCATCGAGGTAGTCCCGCAGCACCGACACGGCGTGACGGCGCTGGGTAATCGAGGTGCCGTCGGCGCGCTCGCGCCAATGGACGACGACGTCGGGGATCACGTCGATCGCCGAGGCGGCGACGTACATCTGCTGGGCGACCACCTGGTCCTCGTAGGCGCGCTCCTCGGTGAAGCGGAGTCCCGCGCGACGCCAGAGGTCGATGCGGCTCACCTTCGACCAGGCGACGATGTTCCCCGACACGTCGGGGTGGTCTGCGAGGGTCGTGCGTCGCCGGCCGGGGGAGGTGGATGCTGCGACCCACGGCTGGACGACACCGGGGGAGTAGTGACCGGCGGCATCCGCGCGCAACCGCACGTAGGCGCCGACGGCGATGTCGCTGCCGGAGTCCTCGAGGCTGCCGACGAGCAGGTCCAGCGCCCCGGGGGTCATGACGTCGTCGGCGTCGAAGAACCCGACGTAGGGGGTGTCGACGAGCGCGAGCGCCTCGTTGCGCGAGGCGCCGAGTCCCTGCGCGACCTCGTGGCGCACGAGCGTGAAGCGCGGGTCGTCGGCGGCGGTGGCGGCGAAGATCTCCGCCGTCGCGTCGCGGGAGGCGTCGTCGACGAGGAGGGCGCGGAAATCCGTACGCGTCTGTGCGCGCAGCGAGGCGAGGGCTTCCTCGGCGAACGCGCCGACGTCGCGTCCGGGCACGATCACGGTGACGGTCGGGGTGCTCATCACCGCGATCGTACCGCCGCGACCGATGCGGCGACCGCGTCGGCGAGGGGCACCGGGTCGATCTCGGCGCGGTGCCCGAAGCTGAACCGGACCGACGTCTGCGCGACCTCGGGGGCGACGCCGAGAGCGAGGAGCACGTGCGACGGCTCGTCGCTGCCGGCCGCGCACGCGGATCCGCTCGAAGAGACGACACCGCGACGCTCGAGCTCGAGGAGGACCGCCTCTCCGCTGACCCCGGCGAAGGTGAAGCTGGCCGTCCCGGGGAGCCGGCGCGACGGATGCCCCGTGAGACGGGCCTCGGGGACGAGGGCGAGCACGCGCTCGGTGACAGCCTGTCGCAGCGCCGAGACCCGCTCCGACGACGTTCCGCGTTCCCGTTCGGCGAGCTCGAGGGCGACCGCCAGTCCCACGGCGCCCGCGACGTTCTGCGTGCCGCTGCGGCGATCGCGCTCCTGTCCGCCCCCGTGGAGGAGCGGTTCCAGGGGGATGCGGCCGCGGATCGCGAGTGCTCCGATGCCCTGCGGTGCGCCGATCTTGTGGCCGGCGATCGACAGGGCGTCGGCGCCGGTTCCCGCGAGGGGGAGCCAACCGGCGGCCTGGACGGCGTCGAGGTGGAAGGGGACGCGTGCGTTCGCCGTGACGGCGGCGAGGCCGGCGGCATCCTGCACCGTCCCGATCTCGTTGTTCGCGTAGCCGAGCGACACGAGCGCCGTGTCGTCGCGCAGCGCGTCGGCGAGGACACCGGGGGAGACGAGGCCGTCCGCATCGACCGGGAGTCGTGTGACCGCCGTGCCGTGGACCCGTTCGAGGTAGTCGACGGAGGCGAGGATCGATTCGTGCTCCACGGCGCTCGTCACGACGTGCCCGGGACGGCCGTGACGGAGGAGTCCCGCGAGGACGACACCCTTGATCGCGAGGTTGTTCGCCTCCGTCGCGCCCGAGGTGAAGATCACATCGCCCGGCCGCATCCCGAGGACGGCCGCAACGCGACGTCGCGCATCGGAGAGGACGGCAGCGGCGTCCTCTCCGACCGTGTGGTGGCTCGACGGGTTGCCGTAGCGCTCTCCGAGGAAGGGCAGCATCGCCTCCCGCACCTCGGGACGGACGGGGCCCGTCGCCGCGTGATCGAGGTAGAGCACCTCAGGCCTCGTCGATGCGGACGTCGAGTCCCAGGTCGAGAGCCCGCGCGGAATGTGTCAGCGCACCGACCGAGATGACGTCGACCCCGGTCTCGGCGATCGCACGTACGGTGTCGAGCGTGACCCCGCCGGACGCCTCGACCGTGGCCCGCCCCGCCACCTGGAGGACTCCCGTCCGGAGGTCGGCGAGCGTGAAGTTGTCGAGCATGATCGTGCCGATGCCGGCGGCGAGCACCGCCTCGATCTGGTCGAGACGGTCGACCTCGACCTCGATGTGGGCGGTGTGGGGCAGGCGGGTCTTGGCGTCGAGGATCGCCTCGGTGACCGACAGCCCCGAGCGGGTGAGGACGGCGAGGTGGTTGTCCTTTGCCATGACAGCATCCGACAGCGAATGGCGGTGGTTGGCGCCGCCGCCGCTGCGGACCGCGTGGCGTTCGAAGGCGCGCAGGCCCGGTGTCGTCTTCCGGGTGTCGGCGATGCGCACGCCCGTCCCGGCCACCGCGTTCGCATATGCGGCGGTCACGGTCGCGATACCCGACATGCGCTGGACGAAGTTCAGGCCGATCCGCTCCGCGGTCAGGATCGCGCGGGCGGGGCCGGTCACGACCGCGAGGACGTCCCCCGGCGCGAAGCGGGCGCCGTCCGTCGCACGCACGTCCACCTCGACCCGGTGGTCCGTGAGGGTGAACGCGGCGGAGAAGACGGTTCCGCCGCTGAACACGCCGGTTTCGCGCGCGACGAGTTCGGCCGTCGCGGTGGCGGATGCCGGGATCAGCGCCTCGCTCGTGATGTCACCCCACGGGGCGTCCTCGAGGAGGGCTGCGCGAACGGTGGTCTCGATGACGGCGGGTGAGAGCATCACGCAGCCCCTTCCAGGTCGGTTCGGACGCGCACGTCGGCGGAGGCCGGTTCGTCCGTGCGCTGGTGGGAACCCACCGAGCCCGTCCGCGCGAGCGCGGCGGCGACCGTGAGCTCCGCGACGAGCAGGAGGTTGGCGTCCTCGTGCTCCGCCAGGGACACCGGCGGCGTGGCGGAGGTGCGCCAGGCCGCGAGGGTGCGGGCCGCGCGGCGGAGGCCGTCGCCGTCACGCGTCACCCCGGCATCCGCCCACATGAGCTCCTGCAGCGCGCGCCGGGTGAAGGGCGGGTGCGGGATGCCGTCGGGCGCCGCTCCGACGACGGCGGGGGTGCCGGCGGGCACCGGCCACGCCGCGCCGTCCGTGGCCGCGGCATCACCGGCGCGGGCGCCGAACACGGCGCCCTCGAGGAGGGAGTTCGAGGCGAGACGGTTCGCCCCGTGGACGCCGGTCCGCGCGACCTCTCCGACCGCGTACAGGCCCGGGACGTCGGTGCGGCCGTCGAGGTCGGTGACCACGCCGCCCATCAGGTAGTGCGCGGCCGGCGTCACGGGGATCGGCTCGCGCGCCCAGTCGAGCCCGCGCGAGCGGACGGCGGCGTCGATGGTCGGGAACCGGGCGGCGAGGAACCGTGATCGCTCGTCGGGGTCGGAGCTGTGCACCGCGGTGGCGTCGAGGAGGACGGGACGCCCGCCCTGGCGCGCCATCGCGGCGGTGATCGCACGGGCGACGACGTCGCGGGGCGCCAGCTCGCCGTCCGGGTGGACGTCGAGGGCGAACCGGCGTCCGCTCTCGTCGCGGAGGACAGCGCCCTCGCCGCGCACGGCCTCCGAGACGAGGAAGGCGTCGCCCGTGACGAGCACCGTGGGGTGGAACTGCACGAACTCGAGATCTCGGACGGCAGCGCCCGCCCGGACGGCGAGGGCGATCCCGTCACCGGTCGCCACGGCAGGGTTGGTGGAGTGGGCGAACAGCCGGCCTGCGCCACCGGTCGCGAGGATCACGGCGTCCGCCTCGATGCGCCCGCCGCCCAGGGTCTCCACACCGGCGACGCGACCCTCCCGGCGGACCAGGTCGGTCACGTACGTGTGCTCGAGGACGCGGATGCCGCTCCGACGGATCTGCTCGACGAGGGCGCGCTCGATCTCCGCCCCGGTCGCGTCGCCCCCGGCGTGCAGGATGCGGGGGAACGAGTGCGCTCCCTCGAGGCCCGCGCGGAGCGTCCCGTCGGCGTCCCGGTCGAACCGGACGCCGGCGGCGATCAGGTCCCGGATGCGATCGGGGCCTTCCGTGACCAGGACGTCGACGGCGCCCGGATCGGCGAGTCCCGCCCCGGCGACGAGGGTGTCGTGCGCGTGGTCGATCGTCCGGTCGCCGGGGGAGAGCGCGCCCGCGATGCCGCCCTGCGCGTACCGTGTGTTGGCTTCGGCGAGCGCGCTCTTGGTGACGATCGTGACCGTCGAGCCACCGGCATCCGCGTGGAGTGCGGCGGTCAACCCGGCGATGCCCGAGCCGACCACGACGACGGTGGTCACGGCTTGGCCGCCAGCATCCGCTCGAGGGCGACGCGCGCCGGCTGGGCGACATCGGCCGGCACGGTGATCCGGTTGCGGACCTCTCCGGCGACGAGCCCCTCGAGGATCCAGGCGAGGTAGCCCGGGTGGATCCGGTACATCGTCGAGCACGGGCAGACGACCGGGTCGAGGCAGAAGATCTCGTGCTGCGGGAACTGCGCCGCCAAGCGTTGGACGAGGTTGATCTCGGTGCCGATCGCGAACGTCGTGGGCTCGGTGGCGGCGGCGATGGCCTTGCGGATGTAGTCCGTCGATCCCGCTTCGTCCGCCGCGTCCACGACGTCCATCGGGCATTCGGGGTGCACGATCACCCGGACGCCGGGGTGCTCCGCCCGCGCGGCGGCGATCTGGTCGACCGTGAACCGGCGGTGGACCGAGCAGAAGCCGTGCCAGAGGATGACCCGGGCGTCGGCGAGCTCCGCCTCGCTCGATCCGCCGAGCGCTTTCCGCGGATTCCACATCGGCATCTGCTCGAGGGGGACGCCCATGGCCTTCGCCGTGTTGCGGCCGAGGTGCTGGTCGGGGAAGAAGAGCACGCGACGTCCACGGGCGAACGCCCACTCGAGGACCGTCCGCGCGTTGGACGAGGTGCAGACGATCCCGCCGTGTCGGCCCACGAAGCCCTTGATCGCGGCGGAGGAGTTCATGTACGTCACGGGGATGACGGGGAGCAGCCCCTCGGCATCCGGGGCGTCCATGTCGCCGTAGACGTCGGCGAGCTGCTCCCAGCACTCCTCGACCTGGTCGATGTCGGCCATGTCGGCCATCGAGCACCCGGCGGCGAGATTGGGGAGGATGACGGCCTGCTCGGGGCGGGAGAGGAGGTCGGCGGTCTCGGCCATGAAGTGCACACCGCAGAAGACGATCGCCTCGGCGTCGGGGTGCTCGAGGGCGGCGTTGGCGAGCTGGAAGCTGTCGCCGACGTAGTCCGCATGGGTGACGACCTCCTCGCGCTGGTAGAAGTGGCCCAGCACGACGACGCGCTCGCCGAGGGTGTGCTTCGCGGCGACGATGCGGGCCGCGAGCTCGGCCTCATCCGCCTCGCGGTACTCGGCCGGGAGCTGCCCCTGTCGCGGAGCACCGGTCGGGATGACGTCGCCCATCGACGAGCCGGGTCCGTAACCGGGGCGGGTGTCGAAGGTCCACGGGCCGGCCGCGAGGTCGGTGTTGCAGGTCTCGGCGGTGGTCTCGCCGGCGACGATCGCCTGGATCTCGTGATCGACGCTGGGATCGATCGGTCGGGTATCGATCGGTCGCGGCTGCAGGGTGACGGGGGTTGCGCTCATGTCGGTTCGGGTCCTTCACTGCGGGAGCGGGCCGCGGTCGGCCAACTCGACGTCCTGGTTGTAGCGGTAGAGGCGGGCGGGCCGGTGGCTTCCGGTGCGGAAGTCGTCGGTGGGGATGAGGGTGTCGGATCCCTCCACCTGGCGGCGGAAGTTGGCGGGGTCGAGGCGCCTGCCGAGGATCGCCTCGTACACCTCGCGCAGCTCGGCGAGGGTGAAGCGGTCCGGGAGGAAGCCGTGGGCGATGCGGCTGTAGCCGACCTTGTTGCGCAGTCGCCACAGGGCGTAGTCGACGATGTGGTTGTGATCGAAGGCGAGCGCGGGGAGGGCCGTCGCATCGAACCAGGCGACATTGTGCTGTTCCGTCGCTTCGGTGACGTCCTCGCGCACGAGCGCCCAGTACACGATGGAGACGACCCGACCGGGGGAGCGGCCGAGGTCGCCGAACGCGTAGAGCTGTTCGAGATAGCTCGGTGAGAGCCCGGTCGTCTCTGCGAGGGTGCGGGATGCCGTGGCCTCGAGGTTCTCCGCGGGGTCCACCCACCCGCCGGGCAGAGCCCACTGACCCTCGTGCGGGTCGCGCGTCCGGCGCACGAGCGGCAGCTCTATGCGGGCGTCGTCGGCCTCGCGGCGCAGGCGGAAGATGACCGTCGACACGGCGACGCCGATGGGGGTGGAGGGAGTTGTTCTTGTCATGGTGACCTTAAGTACGGGACCGATCTTAAGGTCACTTCGACACGAACCGCAACACGGACGGTGACACGAACGGTGACACGAACCGATTTCCCAGCAGCCGCGTCCTACGCTGATCACGAGTGACCGCCGGCTCTCCCGGGCGGACTCGTCAAGGGAGGCCGCCGTGCTCGTCGTCGACATCATCGTCGTGCTCGTGCTCATCGCCGCACTGTTCGGCGGACTCCTGCGCGGTCTCGTCGCGACGGCGGGCACGCTGATCGGCGTCGTGCTCGGCGCCGTCCTCGCTGTCTGGCTGACGCCCGTCATCGCTCCGACCTTCGCGGGGTGGGAGTACCGCAGCCTCGTGCTCGCGATCATCGCGCTGGCCATCGTGGTCCTCCTCGCCTCCCTCGGCACGGCGGTGGGCGCTCGCGTGCGCCGACGGGTCGATCGGGTCAAACTCGCCCCGCTCGACCGCATCCTGGGCGGTCTCGTCAACACCGCCGCAGCCGCCCTCGTCCTCCTCCTCGCGAGCGGGGCGATCGTCGGATCCGGGATGCCGGTGGTCGCCCCCGCCGTCGCCTCCTCGCGCGTGCTCGGCGCCATCGACGCGCTGACCCCGCCGGCGGTCGATTCGGCGCTCGCCGAGTTCCGCGGATTCATCGTCGACGAGGGCATCCCGCGCGTGGGCGAACTGCTCGCGCCCGAAGTCGAGCCGACGGCACCCCCGGTCGCGCTCGACGATCCGCAGCTCGAGCGGGCCGGGGCATCCGTCGCCCGCATCAGCGGCAACGCGTACGCGTGCGGCGCGTCCCTGACGGGATCCGGTTTCGTGGTGGCGACCGACCTCGTCGTCACGAACGCCCACGTCGTGGCCGGTGTCGACACCCCGCTCGTGGAGCTCCCCGGTCGCGATGCCGAGGAGGGGCGAATCGTCTACTTCGACCCGATCGACGACCTCGCGGTCATCAGCGTCTCGGGGCTCGACGCCCGCCCGCTCCCGATCGTGGGCGACGTGGCGGCCGGCACACCGGTCGCCGTGCAGGGGTACCCCCTCGGCGGTCCGTTCACCAGCAGTGCGGCATACGTGCTGTCGGTGGGCGACGCGATCGTCTCGGACATCTACGAGAAGAGCTCGCAGCCACGCGAGATCTACGCGCTCCAGGCGGACGTCCGGCCCGGCAACTCGGGCGGACCGCTGCTCACCGAGGCGGGCGAAGTGACCGGTGTGGTCTTCGCCCGAGGCCAGGACGACGCATCGCGCGGCTACGCGATGACGACCGACGAGCTCCGCCCCGCGCTAGAGGTCTCACCCGACGCGGCGACGGTCTCGTCGGGGGAGTGCACGAGCGACTGACGCCGTATCGGCGCAGCGGGCCCCGATGATAGGCTCGCGCTCACAATCGCACACCGGACCATCGCGTCTGCTCGGGAGAAGCCCTCGTGGCTGCCGAAGGAGCAATCCCTCCCCGGAATCTCTCAGGCCCCCGTACCGAGCCGACATGGTCACTCTGAAAAGCGGCATCCTCGGATGCCCGCCGACGGGGCAAGCGGGCATCGCCCGTGAAATCTCTCAGGCCGATGACAGAGGGGGAGGAACTCACCCGCATCCCGCTGCGCCGTCAGGAGTTCCGTTGTTCCCACCGTCTCACCCACCCGCTCGATCATCGCGATGACTCCGAGCATCGGCGTCTTCGACCTCTTCACCGTCGGTATCGGGCCGTCCAGCTCGCACACGGTGGGACCGATGCGAGCCGCCGCGGACTTCGTCTCCCGTATCGACGCCGACGCGGCGACGCGCGTGCAGGTCGATCTGTACGGCTCCCTCGCGGCGACCGGTCGCGGACACGGCACGCTGACCGCCGTCCTGCTCGGGCTCGAGGGCCTCGAGCCCGACGTGGTCCTGCCCGCCCAGGTCGAGGAGCGGACGGCCGCGATCGCCGACGAGCGTCGGGTGCGCGTGGGCGGCACGGGCGAGGTCCCGCTGTGCGAGGACGACGTCATCCTCCACCCCCTCACGATCCTCCCGGGGCACACCAACGGGCTGCGGCTGCGGGCCTGGGATGCCGCGGATGTCCTCCTCGACGACGCCGTCTACTACTCGACCGGCGGCGGCTTCATCGTGCGCGACGGCGAGCAGGCGCAGGCGGGGGCGACGGCATCCGTCCCGTTCCCCTTCGAGACCGCGGCGGAGCTCCTCGCCCACTGCGACCGCGAGGACCTGTCGATGGCCGAGATCCAGCGCCGCAACGAACTCGTCTCCCGCACCGGCGACGAGATCGACGGCGGCATCCTGCATCTC
Organism: Microbacterium sp. MDV22-iso44; assembly: GCF_058629135.1. Classification (NCBI taxonomy): domain Bacteria; kingdom Bacillati; phylum Actinomycetota; class Actinomycetes; order Micrococcales; family Microbacteriaceae; genus Microbacterium; species Microbacterium sp. MDV22-iso44. The sequence continues at coordinate 697,525 of NZ_JBZVWS010000001.1, read as the reverse complement.
GCCGACGTCATGAGCGAGAGCGTCGTCTCCGGTGCCTCGCGCGAGGGGATGCTGCCGGGCGGCCTGCGGGTCCCGCGCCGCGCGCCCGCCTGGCGCAACAGGCTGCGCCTCGACGACCCGACGGGCGACGATCCCGCCCTCTGGCAGGAGTGGGTGAACTTCGTCGCCCTCGCGGTCAACGAGGAGAACGCGTCCGGCGGGCGGATCGTGACCGCACCGACGAACGGCGCCGCGGGGATCATCCCCGCCGTCCTGCACTACGCGACCCACTACGCGGCGAAGGGGCGGTCTCGCGACGAGGTCGTCATCCCCTTCCTGCTCACCGCGGCCGCGATCGGCGTCCTCTACAAGGCGCGTGCCTCGATCTCGGGCGCCGAGGTCGGTTGCCAGGGCGAGGTCGGGTCCGCGTCGTCGATGGCGGCCGCGGGACTCGCCGAAGTCCTCGGAGGGACGCCCCGGCAGGTCGAGAACGCCGCCGAGATCGCCATGGAGCACAACCTCGGTCTCACGTGCGACCCGATCGGCGGTCTCGTGCAGATCCCGTGCATCGAACGTAACGCGATCGCCGCGGCGAAGGCGATCAACGCCGCCAAGATGGCGCTGTGGGGCGACGGCACCCACCGCGTCTCGCTCGACGAGGTCATCGTGACCATGCGCGAGACGGGGCGGGACATGAGCAGCAAGTACAAGGAGACGGCGCTCGGCGGCCTCGCGGTCAGCGTCGTGGAATGTTGAGCGGAGACGGCATGACCGAGACCACGACCGAGCCGCGGCGATCGCCGCTGCATGAGCTGCACGAGCGGCTCGGCGCATCCTTCACCGATTTCGGCGGCTGGCTGATGCCCGTCCGCTACACGTCGGACCTCGCGGAGCACCACGCGGTGCGGGGGAGCGCGGGACTGTTCGACATCTCGCACATGGCGGAGTTCCGCATCGAGGGTGCGGGGGCGGCGGACTTCCTCGACCGTGCCCTCGCGGGTCGGCTCTCGACGATGAAGGTGGGAAAGGCCAAGTACTCCCTCGTCCTTGCGGACGACGGCGGCATCATCGACGACGTCATCGTGTACCGCATCACCGAGGACGAGTTCCTCGTCATCTCCAACGCGGGCAACCGTGCCGAGGTCGCGGCCGCCTTCGCCGCCGTCGAGGCCGGTGACGCGCGCATCGAGGACATCACCGACCGGATGTCGCTCATCGCCGTGCAGGGCCCGGCGGCCCGCGGCATCCTCGAAGCCACCGCGGGGATCGAGGACGTCGATCCCGCGTTCGCGGACATGACCTACTACTCCTGGGCGCTCGGGTCGTTCCAGGGTCGGAGCCTGTTCGTCGCCCGCACCGGGTACACCGGCGAGGACGGCTTCGAGCTCATGGTGCCGAACGAGACCGCCGAGGGCCTCTGGCACGCCGTCTCCGAGGCGGGCGCCGCGCACGGGCTCGTGCCCGCCGGTCTCGCCGCCCGCGACACGCTCCGCCTGGAGGCGGGGATGCCGCTCTACGGCCACGAGCTCTCGCGGGACATCGCCCCCGCGCAGGCCGGGCTCGGCCGCGTCGTCGCCCTCGACAAGGAGGAGTTCGTCGGCAAGGACGGTCTCGCCGCCCGCGACCTCGACGGCGCCCCCGTCCTCGTCGGTCTCGCCGCCGAGGGCCGCCGCGCCGGTCGTGCAGGCTACGCCGTGCTCTCCTGCGACGAGACCGTCGGCGAGATCACCTCGGGAGCCCTCAGCCCGACCCTCGGCCATCCCGTCGCGATGGCCCTCGTCCACCCCTCGGCATCCGCTGAGGGCACCGTCCTGACCATCGACGTCCGGGGGACCCGCATCCCCGCGACCGTCACCGCCCTCCCCTTCTACCGGAGACAGAAATGACCGACCTCACCGCCCTGTCCTACACCGCCGAGCACGAGTGGATCGCCTTCGACGGCGACGTCGCGACCGTCGGCATCACCGACTACGCCGCCGAGAAGCTCGGTGACGTCGTCTTCGTCGAGCTCCCCGCCGTCGGCACCGCCGTCACCGCGGGCGACACCTGCGGCGAGATCGAGTCGACCAAGTCCGTCGGCGAGCTCTACGCGCCGCTGACCGGAGAGGTCGTCGAGGTCAACGACGCCGTCGTGGACGACCCGTCCTCCGTCAACGCCGGTGCCTTCGACGCGTGGCTCGTCAAGATCAAGGTCGACGGGGCGCCCTCGGGCGACCTCCTCGATCGCGACGCGTACGTCGCACTGACGGGCGGCGACGCGTGAGCTCGACCTTCCGCGACCGCCACATCGGCACCGACTCGGCCGCGCAGGCCGAGATGCTCCGCGTCCTCGGCCGCGACTCGGTCGAGGGTCTCGTCGACACGGCTGTGCCCGATGCGATCCACGTCGCCGAGCGCGACAGCATCATCCCGCCCGCGGCGACCGAGGCGGAGGCACTCGCGGAGCTCCGCGAACTCGCGTCGCAGAACCGCTCCGCGCGCGCGATGATCGGCCTCGGCTACTACGACACGCTGACCCCGTCGGTCATCCAGCGGAACGTCCTCGAGAACCCGTCCTGGTACACGGCGTACACGCCGTACCAGCCCGAGATCTCGCAGGGCCGCCTCGAGGCGCTCATCAACTTCCAGACGATGGTGACCGACCTCACGGGACTCGCGACCGCCAATGCGTCGATGCTCGACGAGTCGACGGCCGTCGTCGAGGGGATGCTGGTCGCCCGCCGCGCCTCGAAGTCCGCGTCGAACGTGTTCCTCGTCGACGCCGACGCGATGCCGCAGACGAAAGCGCTGCTGCACCACCGCGCCGCCGCCGTCGGCGTCGAGATCCTCGAGACCGATTTCTCCGAGGTCCCCGAGGCGTTCGGCGCCTTCGTGCAGTACCCCGGCGCGACCGGTCGGGTCTGGGACCCGTCCGACGTCATCGCCGCCGTGCAGGCGCAGAAGGGACTCGTCGTCGTCGCGGCCGACCTCCTCGCGCTCACGCTCCTGCGCTCCCCGGGATCGATGGGCGCGGACGTCGCCGTCGGGACGACGCAACGCTTCGGCGTGCCCATGGGCTTCGGCGGACCGCACGCCGGCTACATGGCCGTCCGCGCCGGTCTCGAGCGTCAGCTGCCGGGGCGCCTGGTCGGCGTGTCGATGGATGCCGCGGGCCAGCCCGCCTACCGTCTGTCGCTGCAGACCCGGGAGCAGCACATCCGCCGCGAGAAGGCGACGTCGAACATCTGCACCGCCCAGGTGCTGCTGGCCGTCATGGCCGCGATGTACGCCGTCTACCACGGCCCCGACGGGCTCAAGCGGATCGCCGAGGAGACCACCGCCAAGGCGTCGCTCCTGCGCTACTGGCTGGTCGGGTCGGGCGCCGAGGTCCTGCACGAGGCGTACTTCGACACGCTCGTGGTCCGCACTCCGGGACGCGCGGAGGACGTCATCGCCGATGCGCGCCGCCGCGGCTACCAGCTGTGGTTCCGCGACAGCGACTCGGTCGGGATCTCGGTCGACGAGACGACGACCGTCGCGGACCTGCAGGCCGTGGCATCCGTCTTCGGCGTCGACTCGTCGAAGGTCTTCGTTCCCCTCCGGGACCGGAACGCCCACCTGCCGGCGGCTCTCCGTCGCGTGGACGAGTACCTGACGCATCCGGTGTTCAACACGCACCGCTCCGAGACCGCCATGATGCGGTACCTGAAGCAGCTCGCCGACCGCGACTACGCGCTCGACCGCGGCATGATCCCGCTCGGCTCGTGCACGATGAAGCTCAACGCGGCGACCGAGATGGCGGCGGTGTCGTGGCCCGAGTTCGCGCGGGTCCACCCGTTCGCGCCGGCCGACGACGTCGCGGGCTACCTCGTCATGATCGAGCAGCTCGAGGCGTGGCTCGCCGAGGTCACCGGGTACGACGCGGTCTCGCTGCAGCCGAACGCCGGGTCGCAGGGCGAGCTCGCGGGGCTCCTCGCCATCCGCGGCTATCACCACTCGCGCGGCGACCTGCACCGGGACGTCTGCCTCATCCCGTCGTCCGCGCACGGCACCAATGCGGCATCGGCCGTCCTCGCGGGGATGCGGGTCGTCGTCGTCGCGTGCGACGAGGCCGGCAACGTCGACCTGGCGGATCTACGAGCCAAGGTCGAGACGCACGCCGACAGCCTCGCGGCGCTCATGATCACGTACCCGTCGACGCACGGCGTCTACGAGCACGACGTCATGGACATCACCGGTGCCGTCCACGCCGCCGGCGGTCAGGTGTACGTCGACGGTGCGAACCTCAACGCGCTGCTCGGGTTCGCCCGCTTCGGCGACCTGGGCGGCGACGTGTCGCACCTGAACCTGCACAAGACGTTCGCGATCCCGCACGGCGGCGGCGGGCCCGGTGTGGGTCCCGTCGCGGCGAAGGCGCACCTCGCCCCGTTCCTGCCCTCCCACCCGATGGCGCAGCGAGCCGAGCACGCCGGCGGTCACGTGTTCGACGGCGGTCCGGTCTCGGCGGCGCCCTACGGCTCGGCATCCATCCTGCCGATCTCGTGGGCGTACGTGCGGATGATGGGCGCCGACGGCCTTCGTCAGGCGACCGCCGCCGCGGTGCTCGCGGCGAACTACGTCGCGCGTCGCCTGGAGGGCCACTACCCGGTGCTGTACGCGGGGGAGGGCGGGCTCGTCGCGCACGAGTGCATCCTCGACCTGCGTCCACTCAAGGAGGCCACGGGTATCACGGTCGACGACGTCGCCAAGCGGCTCATCGACTACGGCTTCCACGCCCCGACGATGTCGTTCCCGGTCGCGGGGACGCTCATGGTGGAGCCGACGGAGTCCGAGGACCTCGCCGAGCTCGACCGCTTCGTCGAGGCGATGATCGCGATCAGGGCCGAAGCGGATGCCGTGGCCGCGGGGGAGTGGCCGGCGAACGACAACCCGCTGGTGAACGCGCCGCACTCCGCGGCATCCGTCGTCACCAGCGAGTGGGCGCACCCGTACCCCCGCGAGATCGCCGTGTACCCCGTACCCGGCATGGTGCGCACGAAGTACTGGCCGCCCGTCCGCCGCATCGACAACGCCTACGGCGACCGCAACCTCGTCTGCGCCTGCCCCCCGATCGAGGCCTTCGCCTGAGGCGGCCGGGCGCCGGGCCCCTTTTCGCGAGACTGCACGCTGACGCCGAGACCGCGGGCTAACACCTCGGTCTCGGCGCGTCCGTGCAGTCTCGCGGCGCGGGATGCTGCCGCCCCCGCGGACCCCGGAGCGCCGCCGCACGAGCCCGGCCCGCCCCCGAGACTGCACGCAGCGTACGAGACCGCGGCTTCAGGCCCCGGTCTCGGCGCGTGCGTGCAGTCTCGCGGCGGGGAGACGCGGCGCGAGCGCGGCGCGAGCCGTCGCGAGACGGTACGGGTCGGGGAGCGCGATGCGCGGAAGACCTGCGCCGCGGAGGATCCCGTCCAGCGCATCGGGGTCGACGAGGTCCGACCAGCCCCAGTGCAGGACCGACCGGATGCCGCGTGACCGGAGTCTGTGGTCCCGCTCACGGCGCGCGCGCAACAACGACGCCGGGTCGCCGAACCGGCCGTCGTATTTGAGGTCGCCGTCCGCCTCGCCGACGATCTCCGATCCGGGCCACCAGAAGTCGGAGCGATCGGTCGCGCCCGGTCCGCTCCACTCCGTCTGCAGCTCGGGTTCCTCGTAGCCGAGCAGCTCGATGATCGCCCGGCTCGCGGACTCGAGCGTGGACTCCGCCTCCGCCCGGGCACGATGCAAGGGCCACCGGGCGATGCGGCGCCCCCGCGAACTCGGTCGCTGCTCGTTCTGCTCGACGAGCGACTCCACGGATGCCGCCGGATCCAGTCGCAGTGCGGCGTCGGCTGCGATGAGCCCCACCACCACGTGCCGAGCTCGCGCGAGATCGACGGCGCAGTCCGACGGCGAGACGGCGGCGAACCCGCCGAGGTCCACGAAGTCCCGCGCGCCCGTCGTCGTGTGCATGCGGAGGCCCGCGTGCAGGCGCGAGGTTCGGGTCGGATCGCCCAGGGCGTGGACGACGCCGGGATCGCCGAGGATCGGCATCCCCCAGATCGCCGCGGCCGACTCATGGCTCAGGACGAGCCCCGGGTGCACGAGGATCGTGGCGTGGATGCGGGCCACGTATCGGTCCCACGGGGCCAGCGGTCGCCACGCCGTGGTCGGCGCGTAGACGCCTCGCACGACGGACACGAGCTCGCCGCGTGCCGCGATGCGGGCGGCGTGGGGCACGTCCCGCGCCCGCAGGAGCGGCACGGGGCACGCGACGGGAGTGCGACGGACGACGGGCAGGGGATCGGCGATCACGGGCATGGCCCCGATGGTCCCGAGCCGTCACCGTCCTGACCGTCACAGCAGCACGCCCCGTGGACACCCCGCCCGCCGCCCTCGCGGTGGAGGAACCGCCCGCCGCCCCCGGTCCCCTCCGCGAGACTGCACGCGGCCCACGAGACCGCGGCCCCACGCCGCAGTCTCGGCGCGAACGTGCAGTCTCGGCGCGACCGTGCAGTCTCCCGGAACCCGGAACCCGGAACCCGGAACCCGGAACCCGTCTCGCGGACCCCGGAACCCTACGCCGGCGGTCCGAACACCCCGGGCCACCACCCGGCGGCGAGGGGGTACCCGACGAACGCCACGATGTCGATCAGCACGTGCGCGACGACGAGGGGCATGACCCGACCCCACCGCGAGTAGACCCAGCCGAACACGACCCCCATCGCCATGTTCCCGATGAGCGGACCGAAGCCCTGGTACGCGTGGTACGAGCCCCGCAGCGCGGCGGTCGACAGAATGATCGCCCACGTGTTCCAGCCCAGCTGACGCAGCCGGTCGAACAGGTATCCCACCATGATGACCTCTTCGAGAAGGCCGGCTCGGAGCGCGGCGAGAAGCAGGAGCGGCACCGTCCACCAGGAGGAATCGATCGGCGAGGCATCCACTTGGACGGTGATGCCCATGACGCGGCCGAGCGCATAGAGACCGAGACCCGGCACGCCGATCACGAGGACGAGGAGCGCGCCACCACCGAGGTTGCGTCCGAACCGCTCGAAGGTCAGGCCGATCTTGGCGAAGCCGGAACGGGCCGGCTCCCAGAGCAGATAGATCGCCAGCGCCACGGGCGCGAAGGCGAAGAACGCGTCGAGGAACTGGCCGATGACGTCCCACACCGCGGACGGCGCCGCACCCGGATTGAGCGAGGTCTGCTGATCGCCGAGGGGCGCGCGGGTCAGCGCCTCGATGAGTGCGAGCACCGAATACACCGCCGACCGGCCCAGCGAAAGGGCGAGAACGATCCCGATCTCCCACCACAGACGCGCGCGTGACGGCGTGGACGTGGCGGCGGGGGAGTCCGTGAAAGCGGCCATCCGGTCAGGATGCCACGTCCGCACGAGTGCGGGATGCTGCGGGGCCCCACCGATCAGACTGCTTTATCCAGAGGTTCCCAAGTAAAGGCTGTGTAACGGTCTTGTGAGGGATTTGTCGCATTGCGCTCAGCCTGCTTAGTGTGCTTCTCATCACGCCTGGGTCGCTAAGCCTCGACCCGGGCTTTCATTAGGTCTCATGGAGGACACTTTGAAGCGCAACAAGATCGGCGTGGCGGGCCTCGCCCTGCTCGGCGCCACCAGCCTGGTTCTCGCCGGCTGCGCGAGCAGCGGTGGCGACACCAACACGGACGACAACTCGTCCGGCGGCACCACGACCGAGGTCATCACGACCAACGGCTCGGAGCCCCAGAACCCGCTCATCCCCACCAACACGAACGAGACCGGTGGCGGCAAGGTCGTCGACTCGATCTTCGCCGGCCTCATCTCGTACAAGGCCGACGGCTCGGTCGAGAACGACGCCGCAGAGTCCATCACCACCGACTCGCCCACCCAGCTGACGGTCAAGATCCGCGATGGCCTGAAGTTCACCAACGGCGAAGCCGTCACCGCTGACAGCTTCATCAAGGCGTGGAACTACGGTGCACTGGCATCCAACAAGCAGAACTCCTCCTACTTCTTCGAGGACATCGAGGGCTTCAGCTACGAGAAGGACTCCGAGCTCACCGGTCTGAAGAAGGTCGACGACCTGACCTTCACCATCACGCTGAACAAGCCGGCATCCGACTTCGCACAGCGTCTGGGCTACTCGGCCTACGCGCCGCTTCCGTCCGTCGCGTTCGACGACATGAAGGCCTTCGGTGAGAACCCGATCGGCAACGGCCCGTACAAGCTGGCCAAGGACGGCGCGTGGCAGCACAACGTCCGCATCGACCTGGTCGTCAACGAGGACTACGACGGACCGCGCAAGCCGAAGAACGGCGGCCTGGACATCGTCTTCTACGCCAACCCGGACGGTGCCTACACCGACCTGCTCGGCGGCAACCTCGACGTGCTCGACTCCATCCCGGACAGCGCTCTCGAGAACTACAAGACCGACCTCGACGGTCGCTCGGTCAACCAGCCGGCCGCCATCTTCCAGTCGCTGACGATCCCCGAGTGGCTCGACGGCTTCCAGACCGACGAAGAGGGCAAGCTCCGCCGCGCCGCGATCTCGCACTCCATCAACCGCGATCAGATCACCGACGTGATCTTCAAGGGCACCCGTACGCCCGCGAAGGACTTCACGTCGCCGGTCATCGACGGCTGGAGCGACTCGGTCCCCGGCAACGACGTCCTCGACTACGACCCGGAGCTCGCCAAGGAGCTGTGGGACCAGGCGAACGCGATCAAGCCGTACAGCGGCAAGGAGTTCACGATCTCCTACAACGCTGACGGTCCGCACCAGGCCTGGGTCGACGCTGTATCGAACTCGGTCTCGAAGGTCCTCGGCATCAAGGCCGTCGGCAAGCCGTTCCCGGACTTCGCGACCTACCTCGACGCCCGCGACAACGAGAAGGTCGATGCCTTCCGCTCCGGCTGGCAGGCGGACTACCCCGGTCTGTACAACTTCCTCGGCCCGCTCTACGCGACCGGTGCAGGCTCCAACGACGGCAAGTACTCGGACAAGAAGTTCGACGACCTGCTCGCCAAGGGCATCAGCGAGACGGATGAGGCTGCGCGCAACTCCACCCTCCTCGAGGCCCAGTCGGTCCTCTTCGAGGACCTCCCCGCCATTCCGCTCTGGTACTCCAACGTCAACGGCGGTTGGGCCGACGGCGTGAAGAACGTGGAGTTCGGCTGGAACTCGGTGCCGCTGTACTACGAGATCACCAAGTAATCTGCTCTCAGCATCACCTCACACGAGGCGGTGACGGTCACCCGTCACCGCCTCGTGGCGTGACCCGTCCATCTCACCTTTCTCTCAGGAAACGAGGTTGAGGATGGGACACTCAGGGGCGCCGCGTTGCGGGGCCCTTCTTCGTGCGTGAGCACTGATCACGTCTTTTCCCTGAAAGGGGGCCGAGGGTGGCCTATTACATCCTCCGACGGATCCTGCAGGTGATTCCCGTGTTCCTCGGGTCCACACTGCTGATCTATTTCATGGTCTTCGGACTGCCAGGAGACCCGGTCGCGTCGCTGTTCGGCGACAAGCAGCCGCCGCAGGCCGTCATCGATGCGCTCCGCGAGCAGTACAAGCTCAACGAGCCGTTCATCGTCCAGTACGCGAACTACCTCGGCGGCATCTTCCGCCTCGACTTCGGGACGACGTTCTCGGGCCAGAGCGTGAACGACGTGCTCGCCCGCACGGTCCCCGTCACGATGCGCCTGGCGGTCATGTCCGTCGCGATCGCCTTCGTGCTCGCCCTGATCATCGGCGCGCTGTCGGCGATCTGGAAGGGGTCGATCTTCGACAACGGCGCGCTCGTGACGGCGCTCATCTTCATCGCGATCCCGATCTTCGTCCTCTGCTTCCTCGCGCAGTACTTCCTCGGCGTGCAGCTGGGATGGTTCCGGCCGACGGTGGGTGGACGCAACGACTGGGGCGATCTGTGGCTTCCCGCGATCGTGCTGGGTCTCAGCATCTACGCGTCCAGCATGCGACTGACGCGTGCCTCCATGATCGAGACGCTCGGTCAGGACTGGGTCCGCACTGCCTACTCGAAGGGCCTCTCGCGCCGTCGTGTCATCCCCGTGCACGTCCTGCGCAACTCGATGATCCCGATGGTCACCGACACGGCCACCCAGTTCGGCATCCTCATGGTCGGAGCCACGGTCACCGAGGGCATCTTCAACGTGCCGGGTGTGGGCAACACGCTCTTCACGGCTATCACGCAGCGCGAGACGCCGACGGTGGTCTCCTTCGTCACGATCTTCGTCGTGATCTACGTTCTGGTGAACCTGGTCGTCGACCTTCTCTACGGCCTGCTCGACCCGAGGATCCGCTATGTCAAGTAACTCCGCACACTACGTCGCACCGACGAACACGGAATCGGTCCCGGTCGACCAGCTCCGCCTCAGCGAGAAGAAGAGCAATCTCTGGATCGACGCGTGGCGCGACCTGCGCCGCCGTCCGACGTTCTGGATCTCGGTCGTGCTGTGCGCGATCATCGTCGCCATGGCGGTCGCACCGACACTCTTCACCTCGGTGGCGCCGTCCGGCGGTGTCTGCACCCTCGACAACAGCAACGGCGATCCGACGGCGGGACACCCGCTCGGCTTCGATCGACAGGGCTGCGACATCTGGTCGCGCGTCGTCCACGGAACGCGCACGTCGATGATCGTCGGTGTGATGGCCACGCTGATCTCCACGGTCATCGGTGTCATCATGGGCGCTCTCGCCGGCTTCTACGGCGGATTCCTCGACACGGTGCTCTCCCGCGTGGGCGACGTCTTCTTCACGATCCCCTACATCATCGCGGCCGTCGTCGTCATGTCCGTCCTGGCGGACTACCGGAACGAATTCGTCCTCGCCCTCGCGATCGGTGGATTCTCGTGGGCCAGCACGGCGCGCATCGCCCGTGCCGAGGTCCTTCGGGTCAAGCAGTCCGACTACGTGACCGCGTCGATCTCGATCGGGCTGTCGCGGTTCCGCACCATGGTGACGCACGTCCTGCCGAATGCGATGGCACCCGTCATCGTCGTCACCACCTTGAGCCTCGGCACGGCGATCGTCGCCGAATCGACGCTGTCCTTCCTGGGCGTCGGTCTCGGGGGCTCGACGGTCTCCTGGGGCCTCGACATCAGCCAGGCGCAGAACCAGATCAGGTCGGCGCCGATGGCGCTGTTCTGGCCGTCTCTCGCGCTCACGATCTCGGTGCTCGCGTTCATCACCCTCGGTGAGCTCCTCCGCGACGCCGTCGACCCGAAGTCGAGGGCCCAGCGATGAGCGATATCGAGAACCCCACCAGCCGCGCGCGTCTGCGCAGCAGCACCAAGGAGAGCGTCGTGTCGCAGCCCCTTCTGCAGATCCGTGACCTCACCGTGTCGTTCGGCACGGGCAAGAAGGCGCGCGAGGTCCTGCACGGTGTCGACCTCGATGTCTTCCCGGGCGAGACCGTCGCCATCGTCGGGGAGTCCGGATCGGGCAAGTCGACGACGGCAGCGGCCGTCATCAACCTGCTCCCCGGCACGGGAGCGGTCACGGGCGGATCCGTCACGCTCGACGGCGTGGACCTCCTCGGTGCCAGCCGCCGTGAGATGGAGTCCATCCGCGGCCGCGACATCGGCTACGTCCCGCAGGACCCGATGTCCAACCTGAACCCGGTCTGGTCGATCGGATTCCAGGTCGAGGAGGCGGTCCGCGCCAACGGCCTGGCATCCAACCGCAAGGAGGCCCGCGCCCGCGCGATCGAGGTCCTGAAGCAGGCGGGGCTGGCCGATGCCGAGCGTCGCATGCACCAGTTCCCGCACCAGTTCTCCGGCGGGATGCGTCAGCGGGCGCTCATCGGCATCGGCCTCGCAGCCGACCCGAAGCTCCTGATCGCGGACGAGCCGACGAGTGCGCTCGACGTCACCGTGCAGCGCGTCATCCTCGACCACCTGGCCTCGCTGACCCGCGAGAAGGGGACGGCCGTCCTGTTCATCACGCACGACCTCGGCCTCGCCGCAGAGCGTGCTGATCGCATCATCGTCATGAACCAGGGCGAGATCGTCGAGTCCGGTCCGAGCCGAGCGATCCTCGAGGCTCCGCAGCATCCGTACACGCAGCGCCTCGTCGCGGCCGCCCCGAGCATCGCCTCGCAGCGCATCCAGGCGGTCGCCGAGCGTCGCGGTGTCGAGCACCTCGAGGAGGTCGTGGACGCCAAGCCCGTCGTCGAGGTCCGCGATCTCGTCAAGGAGTACAAGATCCGTTCAGGCGGGTTCCGCAGCGAACCGTTCCGTGCGGTCGACGGTGTGTCCTTCCAGATCCCGCGCGGCAAGACCCTCGCACTGGTGGGGGAGTCCGGTTCGGGCAAGTCGACCGTCGCCAAGATGGTCTTGCAGCTCGAGAAGCCGACGAGCGGCTCCGTGCTCGTCGACGGCGCGGACACGTCGGGCATGAGCCGCAAGGAGGTCTTCGGACTGCGCAGCCGTATGCAGCCCGTCTTCCAGGACCCCTACGGCTCGCTCGACCCCCTGCGCAGCATCGGCGCCCTCATCGCCGAGCCGCTGCGCGTGCACGGCGTGGGCGACGAGAAGTCGCGTCGCGAGAGGGTGTTCGAGCTGCTCGACCAGGTGTCGCTCCCGCGTGAGGTCGCCTGGCGCTACCCGAACGAGCTCTCCGGTGGCCAGCGTCAGCGCATCGCCATCGCGCGCGCCCTCGCGCTCAAGCCGTCGATCGTCGTCCTCGACGAAGCAGTCTCGGCGCTCGACGTGCTCGTGCAGGACCAGATCCTGCGCCTGCTCGCCGAGCTGCAGTCCGAGCTCGACCTGACCTACCTCTTCATCACGCACGACCTCGCCGTCGTGCGTGTGGCCGCCGACCTCGTCTGCGTCATGGAGCAGGGTCGCGTCGTCGAGCAGGGCACCGTCGACGAGATCTTCGCGTCGCCGACGGAGGATTACACGAAGCGGCTCCTCGCCGCCATCCCGGGTGCGGAGATCCCGCTCGGCGGAAACCTGTGAGCAACACCCCTCGACACGGCGAGGCGGGCTCGGGTTCATCCCCGGCCGCCTCGCCGCGAGTGTTCCGCGCCCCGTCGGGGGTGGCCGCGCTCATCCTGGCGTCGATCGCCGCGCTCCTGCTCCTGGGCGACGCGGTCGTGCGCGCGGGCTGGGCCGAGATGCTCCTGCTGGCCCCCTGGCTCCTGCTGGTGGTCTGGTTCATCTACGTCGCGACGTTCGCGTCACATGTCTCCATCGATGCTGACGGCGCGACCGTGCAGAATCTCCTGCGCATCGTGCGCATCCCGTGGGCCCGGGTGAGCGACGTCGGCGTCCGTTACCAGGTCAGGTTCACCCTGGATGACGGGCGGATCGTCAATGCGTTCGGCGGCCCGGTGGCGGGTCGCCCGGCCCGCCCGGGCGTCCGGGCCGCGGACAACCCCCGCGCGCGCATCCCTCCCGCGCTCCGTGACCTCGAGCTGATCCGCGAACAGTGGCTGGCGGCCGCCGAAACCGGTTCCACCACACAGGTCTCGCGCAGGTGGGATCTCCCCACTCTCGGCGTGTTGCTGTTACTGACGCTCTGGGCACTGGGCGCCGTGATCATCAGCGGCGCTGCGGGCTGAGCGTACTGGCGGTTTTGCGGCGCGTTCACAGGCATTTTGCGAGCAGGTCACGCAATGTTACGTTCATACAAACAGTTCTCCAGACGGTCTTGTCAGCGTTGATGAGCGAGTTAGGGTCGTTGAGGCCGGACCCGGTTCCGGCACTTCGAACGCAACGCAAGAGCGCGTAAGCCCGAGAAAGAGCACCACCATGTCTGTGCCAGCGACCCGAATCACCGGGATCTCCCGGTGACGCTGTACGTCCTCCGCCGGTTCGTCAACTACGCGATCCTGAGCCTGATCGCCACGTGTATGGCCTACGTCCTGGCCAGCGCGATCTTCAGGCCCGGCGACGCCTTCTACGGACGTAACCCTCGCCCCCCGCAGGCGTCCATCGATGCCTCGCTCGCGCAACTCGGGCAGAGCCCGGACATGCCCGTGGTCGTCCGACTCTGGCACTGGCTCGTCGGCCTGTTCACGCAGGGATCTCTCGGCATCACGATCGGCAAGCAGCCGGTCGTCGAGGAGATCATCGCGCGCTCGGGTGCGAGCCTTCGGCTCCTGCTCATCGGATCGATCATCGGCGCGATCGTCGGCGTCCTCCTCGGCGTCTGGGGCGCCGTCCGGCAGTACCGGGCGAGCGATCAGATCGTCACCTACTCGTCCTTCCTGATCTTCGCGACGCCGACCTTCGTCATCGGCGTCCTGCTGATGATCGGAGCGACTGCTCTGAACAACGCAGTCGGCGTGCAGCTCATCACCTTCACAGGCGAGTACAGCGCCGGCATCAACGGAAGCTGGTGGGACCTGACCCTCGACCGAGCGGTCCACCTCCTTCTGCCGACGCTGGCGCTCATCCTCACCAGCGCCGCGAGCTATTCGCGTTACCAGCGCAGCGTCATGCTGGACGTCCTCGGCGCCGACTACATCCGAACGGCCCGGTCCAAGGGCCTGGAGCGCGGGCCGGCCCTCTTCCGACACGGCGTGCGCATCGCGCTGATCCCGATGTCGACCTTCTTCGCGTACAACTTCGGCACACTCGTCGCCGGGTCCGCCATGCTCGAGATCGTCTTCAGCTGGCGCGGCATGGGGCAGTTCCTGCTTCAGGCCGTGAACACGAACGACGTCAACGCGGCCGCGGGAAGCACCCTGTTCGTCGCCATCCTCGTGCTGCTCTCCTCGACGTTCTCGGAGATCATCTACGCCGCCCTCGATCCCCGTGTGAGGAGCTGACATGGTCATCGCTCAACAAGAAGCCGTCGAAGCGGGCCTCGACGAGGAGAAGACGATCACCCGTCAGCGGCGACCGCTCTCCCGCAACGGGCTCGTCTGGCAGCGGCTGCGCGGAATGCCGCGGTTCTGGGTCGGTGCCATCGCCTTCGGCCTGATCGTCGTCCTGTCGATCGTCGGGCCGTTCCTCACGCCGTGGTCCATCACCGATCGCGACGTGTACAACATGGGGATGGGGCCGACGCTCCGCCACTGGTTCGGCACCAACAGCATCGGACAGGACATCTTCGCCCAGACGATGGCGGGCCTGCAGAAGTCCCTCATCATCGGTCTCGTCGCCGGCATCCTCGGGACGTTGCTCGCTGCCGTCATCGGCTCCGTCGCCGGCTACGTCGGAGGCGTGACCGACAAGGTCATCAGCTGGTTCACCCACCTGCTGCTCGTCGTGCCATCGTTCTTCATCCTCATCCTGCTCAGCCCGCTGTTCAAGAGCCTGTCGTGGATCGCGCTGACGTTCTTCCTGGCGATCTTCAGCTGGATGATCATGGCGCAGGTCGTGCGCAATCAGACTCGCTCCCTGCGCAACCGCGACTTCGTGCGCGCCGCGCGCTACATGGGGCTCCCCACCCGAAAGATCCTGAGCCGCCACATCCTCCCGAACATCGCGTCGCTGCTGATCATCGACGTGACCCTCGGAATCGTCTCGATGATCATGTCGGAGACGTCGCTCAGCTACTTCGGCTTCGGCGTGCAGAAGCCGGATGTCTCGCTCGGCACCCTGCTCGCGGACGGCACGTCGGCTGCGCTGACCCGCCCGTGGCTGTTCGTCTTCCCGGCCGGCGTCCTCGTCGTCCTTCTTTTCGCCATCAGTCTCATCGGCGACGCCCTGCGCGATGCGATCGACCCGACCTCGGGGGCCAACCGTGCCTGAATCCCTCCCCACTCCGACGCAGTCCCGTCGCACGCCTCTCCTGTCGGTCCGCGACCTCAGCGTCACCTTCCCGCAGCGCGGTTCGGGCGACGTGCAGGCCGTCCGCGGCATCTCGTACGACGTCCACCCGGGAGAGTTCCTCGGCATCGTCGGCGAGTCCGGCTCGGGCAAGTCCGTGTCCTCGCTCGCCGTCATGGGTCTCCTGCCCAGCAACGCGCAGGTGACCGGCGCGATCGAATTCGAAGGCAAGTCGCTTCTGGGCATGGACGACAAGAAGCTGTCCCGCATCCGCGGCAAGCAGCTGTCCATGGTCTTCCAGGATCCGCTGTCGGCACTGACTCCCGTCTACACCGTCGGCGACCAGATCGCCGAGGCGCTCCGCCTCCACGACTCGAAGCTGTCGTCCCAGGCTGCGGCCGCGCGGGCCGTCGAGCTGCTCAAGACCGTCGGCATCCCCGATCCCGATCGGCGTGCCAAAGCGTTCCCGCACGAGTTCTCCGGTGGGATGCGCCAGCGCGCGATGATCGCGATGGCGATCGCGAACGACCCGAAGGTGATCATCGCCGACGAGCCCACGACGGCACTCGACGTCACCATCCAGGCGCAGATTCTCGAGGTCCTCGAGAAGGCCAAGGAGATCACCGGCGCCGCCGTCGTCCTCATCACTCACGACCTCGGTGTCGTCGCGGGTCACGCCGACCGGGTGGGCGTCATGTACGCCGGCAAGCTCGTCGAGCTCGGCACCACGGATCAGGTCTTCCACGAGCCGCAGATGCCCTACTCCATCGGGCTGCTGCGGTCCGTGCCGAACATGCTCACCGCCGGTACGCAGCGGCTCGTTCCTCTCGAGGGGCGCCCGCCGTCCCTCGCGGCCTTGCCGAAGGGATGCCCCTTCGCGGCCCGCTGCCCGATCGCCGTGGACGCGTGCCGCGAGGTCGAGCCCGACCTGATCGCCCACGATCCGGCATCCGGTCCCGATCACGTCGCCGCCTGCATCCGCGGTGGGGAGATCGCCCGGGGCGAGATCTCGCGAGGTGAGGTCTTCACGGTGGCGGACCCGATCATCGACGGCGAGCTCGTCGATTCCGGTGCCGAGCCGGTCGTCGAGGTCACCGACCTGCGTCGGCACTTCCCGCTGATGAAGGGCGCGGTCTTCCCTCGCCGGGTGGGCACTGTCCGCGCCGTCGACGGCGTCTCGTTCTCCTTGAAGCCGGGTCGGACGATGGGCCTGGTCGGGGAGTCGGGCTGCGGCAAGACGACGACGATCCTCGAGATCATGGAGATGACCGCACCGCAGTCCGGATCCATCAAGATCAACGGCAAGGACGTTGGCACGCTCAGCCCGCGCGAACGCCACGCGCTCCGTCGCGATGTGCAGATCGTCTTCCAGGACCCCATGGGCGCGATCGACCCGCGCCTGCCCATCAGCGAGGTCATCACCGAGCCCCTCTGGGCGATCGGTGCCAAGAAGTCGGACCGCGACGAGCGCGCTCTCGAGCTGCTCGATCTCGTCGGCCTGGATCCCTCCATGGCTGACCGCTATCCGCACGAGTTCTCGGGCGGACAGCGCCAGCGCATCGGCATCGCCCGGGCCCTCGCGACGAACCCTTCGGTCATCGTGCTCGACGAGCCGGTCTCGGCGCTCGACGTGTCGATCCAAGCGGGTGTCATCAACCTGCTCGAGGACCTCAAGGCGCAGCTGGGGCTGTCGTACCTGTTCGTCGCTCATGATCTGGCCGTCGTCCGGCA
The DNA here is from genome assembly GCF_058629135.1 of Microbacterium sp. MDV22-iso44. Taxonomy (NCBI): domain Bacteria; kingdom Bacillati; phylum Actinomycetota; class Actinomycetes; order Micrococcales; family Microbacteriaceae; genus Microbacterium; species Microbacterium sp. MDV22-iso44. Next base: position 680,078 of record NZ_JBZVWS010000001.1, on the reverse strand, counting down.
GATCGCCGACGATGTGGCCGTGATGTACCTCGGCTCCGTCGTGGAACAGGGTCCGGTGTCGACGGTCTTCGACAACCCGCAGCACCCCTACACGAAGGCGCTCATCTCGGCGGCTCCCATCCCCGACCCGCGCATCGAGCGCGGTCGTGCCCGGGTGCTCCTGCAGGGAGACCTGCCGAGCCCGACGCAGGAGATCAGCGGATGCCGGTTCCGCACCCGCTGCCCCCTGTACAAGCTCCTCGACGAGACGCGCCAGGAGCTGTGCCGTTCCGCCGAGCCGGAACTGATCGCCCACGGTCGTGCGCGCGTCGCCTGCCACCACGTCGAGGACTCGACGCTGGTCGACGAGGTCGCGCTGTCGACCGCATCCTGAACCCCCTCCGGCGGGCGCACCATTCCGCCGGTGGTCACCAAAAGGTAAACGAGAGGAACAATCACATGAAGATTCGAGGTGCAAAGCCGTTCGGGTCTTTGGCGCTGCTCGGCGTCGCCGCACTCGTGATCTCTGGTTGTGCTGCCGGAAACACCGGTGCGCCCACCCAGAGCGAGTCAGCAGCCCCGGAGCTCCCCGCCACGGCGTGGACTCGCGCTGACGCGGCCAAGGTCAAGGACGGCGGCACGCTGACCCTCGCGGTCGGATCGCTGCCCGTGCAGTTCAACACGAGCCAGGTCGACGGCAACGAGTCGGACACCACCAGCATCATGGCGCCGACCACCGGTGGTCCGTTCAAGATCAAGGAAGACGGCACGCCCGTCGTCGACGAGAACTACGCCGCCTCGGCCGAGGTCACGAGCGACGACCCGCAGGTCGTCGAGATCAAGCTGAACCCCGAGGCGAAGTGGGAAGACGGCTCGCCCATCACGGTCAAGGACTACGTCGCCTACTGGAAGGCTCAGAACGGCACGAACAAGGCCTACACCCCGGCATCCACGGCGGGCTGGGAAGACGTCTCGTCGGTCGAGCAGGGTACGGACGAGTTCGACGTCAAGATCACCTTCTCGAAGGTCTACGCCGACTGGCAGGCCATGTTCACGGGCGGACTGCTGCCCGAGTCCATCTCGAGCGACCCGGCCGCCTACAACGACGGCTACCGCACGAAGGCCGTCCCGTCCTCGGGTCCGTTCAAGATCTCGAAGATCGACACGACCGGTCAGGTCGTCACCCTCGAGCGCAACCCGCAGTGGTGGGGCGAGGCCCCCAAGCTCGAGACGGTCTTGTTCCGCGCGGTCAGCCAGGACCAGCAGGGCGCGTCGTTCGCGAACTCGGAGCTCGATGCGCTGTACATCTCGGCGAACGCCGACCTGTACCAAACGGCCAAGACGCGCTCCGACGCCAAGATCGAGACCTCCGGTGGCACGACCTGGACGCACGTCACGATGAACGCGAAGAAGGGCCCGCTCGCGGACGTCAACGTCCGCAAGGCCGTCGAGGCGATCGTGAACCGCGAGCAGATCGCCGCCTCGGCGAACACGCCCGTCGATGCTCCCGCCATCACCCAGGGCGACTTCATCTTCATGCCCGGCCAGAACGGCTACGAGGACAAGGCTCCCAAGACCGACACCAAGAAGGCGGCGGAGTACCTCAAGGAGGCCGGCTACGAGGGCAGCGAAGGCAAGAGCTGGACGAAGGACGGCACGCCTCTCAAGCTGAGCGTCACCGTTCCCGCCGACACGGCGACGAACATCCAGCGCTCCGAGCAGGTCCAGGCCGACCTGAACGCGTTCGGCATTCCGGTGACGCTCGACACGGTCCCCGCCGCGACGTACTTCAGTGACTACGTCATCCCCGGCAACTTCGAGATGGTGTCGTTCTCGTGGGTCGGCACGCCGTTCCCGATCTCGTCGTCGGAGGCGCTGTACTACCCGGTCGACTCCGAGTCGAACTTCACGGGCACGACGGACGAGAAGCTGGGCGACCTGTACGACAAGTCGAACTCCGAGCTCGACCCCGCCAAGCGCATCGAGATCGCCAAGGAGATCAACGATGTGATCTGGAACTACATGCCGATGTTCCCGATCGCGCCGCTCCCGAACGTCTACGCGGTCAAGGACGGCCTCGTCAACTGGGGTGCCACCCAGTTCGAGACCATCGACTGGACGATCGTCGGCTGGGCTGCCGAGTAAGCAGCAAGACGCACAGCAGCGGCGGGGCGGGGACCGAAAGGTCCTCGCCCCGTCGGCGTGTCGACACCTGCGGTAAAGTGGACTGCCGGCATCCCGGCATCACCCTCTCTGCAAGGAACCCCCTTCATGGCGCACGCCCTTCGTCCTGACCTCCGTAACGTCGCGATCGTCGCGCACGTCGACCACGGCAAGACGACGCTCGTCGATGCCATGCTCCGCCAGACCGGTTCGTTCGGCTCTCACGAGCACATGGAAGAACGTGCCATGGACTCGAACGACCTCGAGCGCGAAAAGGGCATCACGATCCTCGCGAAGAACACGACGATCACGTACTCCGGCGCCCACTCGTCCGAGCCCGTCACGATCAACGTGATCGACACCCCCGGCCACGCCGACTTCGGTGGCGAGGTCGAGCGCGGTCTGTCGATGGTCGACGGTGTCGTCCTGCTGGTGGATGCCTCCGAGGGCCCGCTCCCGCAGACCCGCTTCGTCCTGCGCAAGGCGCTCGAGGCCAAGCTCCCCGTCATCCTCCTGGTCAACAAGACCGACCGCCCCGACGCGCGCATCGCCGAGGTCGAGGAGGAGGCCCACGACCTGCTCCTGGGTCTCGCCTCGGACCTCCAGGACGACGTGCCCGACCTCGATGTCGACGCACTCCTCGACGTCCCCGTCGTCTACGCGTCCGGTCGCGCCGGTGCCGCCTCGCGGAACCGCCCCGAGAACGGCTCGCTCCCCGACAACGACGACCTCGAGCCGCTCTTCGGCGCGATCCTCGAGCACGTCCCGGCTCCGTCGTACGACGACGAGGCGCCCCTCCAGGCCTGGGTCACGAACCTCGACTCGTCGCCGTTCCTCGGCCGTCTCGCACTCCTGCGCGTCTTCAACGGCACGCTGAAGAAGGGCCAGACGGTCGCGTGGGTCCGCGCCGACGGCTCGACCAGCAACGCCCGCATCACGGAGCTCCTGAAGACCCGCGCCCTCGAGCGCTACCCGGCGGAGTCCGCCGGCCCCGGCGACATCGTCGCCATCGCGGGCTTCGAGAACATCACGATCGGCGAGACGATCGCCGACCCCGAGGACATCCGTCCGCTCCCGGCCATCACGGTCGACGATCCGGCCATCTCGATGACGATCGGCACCAACACCTCGCCCCTCATGGGCAAGGTCAAGGGCCACAAGCTCACCGCGCGCATGGTCAAGGACCGCCTCGACCGCGAGCTCATCGGCAACGTGTCGCTCAAGGTCGTCGACATCGGCCAGCCCGACGCGTGGGAGGTCCAGGGCCGCGGCGAGCTCGCGCTGGCGATCCTCGTCGAGAACATGCGCCGCGAGGGCTTCGAGCTCACGGTCGGCAAGCCGCAGGTCGTCACGCGCCGCGACGAGAAGGGCAAGCTCACCGAGCCCTTCGAGCACCTCACGATCGACGCCCCCGAGGAGCACCTCGGCGCGATCACGCAGCTGATGGCGAGCCGCAAGGGCCGCATGGAGACGATGACGAACCACGGCACCGGCTGGGTGCGCATGGAGTTCATCGTCCCGTCGCGCGGTCTCATCGGCTTCCGCAGCGAGTTCCTCACGATCACGCGCGGCACGGGCATCGCGAACGCGATCTCGCACGGCTACGACGAGTGGGCCGGTGCGATCTCGACGCGTCAGAACGGCTCGATCGTCGCCGATCGCTCGGGTGTCGTGACGCCGTTCGCGATGATCGCCCTGCAGGAGCGCATGAGCTTCTTCGTGCAGCCGACCGAAGAGGTCTACGAGGGCATGGTCATCGGCGAGAACTCGCGCGCCGACGACATGGACGTCAACATCACGAAGGAGAAGAAGCTCACGAACATGCGTTCGTCGACCTCCGACTCCTTCGAGTCCATGACGCCGCCGCGTGTGCTGACGCTGGAAGAGAGCCTCGAGTTCGCCCGCGACGACGAATGCGTCGAGGTCACGCCCGAGAAGGTGCGCATCCGCAAGGTCGTGCTCGACGCGACCGAGCGCGGCCGCGCGGCATCGCGGCTGAAGCGCCAGGACGCCGGCTCCTGAGGGTGACGGGGGAGCAGCCGCCGATTCGTCGGGCCTGGCGCGACTCCCTCGGTGTCGTGCTCGCGACGAGTGCCTACGGCATCTCGTTCGGCGCGCTCTCGGTGACCTCGGGTCTGGACGTCTGGCAGACCTGCGTCCTCAGCCTCTTGATGTTCACCGGCGGCTCGCAGTTCGCGTTCGTCGGTGTCATCGGGGGCGGAGGCCTGCCGGGTGCCGCCATCGCCTCGGCGGGGCTCCTCGGCATCCGGAACGTGGCCTACGGGCTGCGGATGTCGTCCGTCGTCGGCGACGGGTTCTGGCGGCGGGCCGCGGCATCCCATTTCACGATCGACGAATCGACGGCCGTCGCCCTCGCGCAGACGGATGCCGCGGCTCGCCGCATCGGCTTCTGGGTGACAGGCGTCGGCATCTACGTCGGCTGGAACCTGACGACGCTGGCGGGCGCGCTGCTCGGCGACGTTCTCGGCGATGTGAAGGCCTACGGATTGGATGCCGCTGCCGCCGCCGCGTTCCTCGCGCTGCTGTGGCCGCGGCTGCGGAACCGTCAGGCGATCGCGGTGGGTGCCGCCGCCGCGGTCGTCGCGGCCGTCCTCACGCCGGCGCTCATGCCGGGTCTCCCCGTCCTCGTCGCGGCGCTGGTGGCGATCGTCGTGGGCTGGACGAACTGGCTGGGCTCCCGGCCGACGACGTCGACAGGGGACCCCGCATGACGCTGTGGCACACGATCCTGCTCGCGGCCATCGTGTGCGTGGCGCTCAAGACGGCCGGCTACCTCGTGCCACCGGCATGGTTCGAGGCGCCTCGCCCCTCCCGGACGATCGACCTCCTCACCGTCGCGCTCCTCTCGGCGCTGGTCGTCGTGCAGACGCTCGGCGTGGGCCAGGCGATCGTGCTCGACGCACGCGTTCCCGGTCTCCTCGTCGCGGCGGGTCTCCTCGTCGTCAGAGCGCCGTTCCTCGTCGTGGTCGCGGCAGCCGCCGCGGTCGCGGCACTCCTGCGTCTGTGGGGCTGGGCGACCTGATCGGTCGAGGAGTGCCCGCCTAGACTGTGCAGGTGAATGCCCTCTTCGCCCGCATCGCCACCTGGGTGCTGGCCGCCGTCATCGGCGTCGTCTACGGCGTCGCCGGCACGATCGGCCAGGCGGCGACCTGGGGTGTCGTCCCCGTCGGTCTGATCGTCGCTTCGGTCGGCTTCGTCGCCCTGCTGATCGCGGTGCGGACGCTGACGGGGGAGCGCGCCTCCGCGCTCGCCTGCGGGCTCGGCGCCCTCGTGGCCACGCTCCTGTTCGCCAACGAGGGTCCCGGCGGGTCCGTCGTGGTGCCGGCGCCCCCGGAGGGGACCGTCGTCACGCCCGGGCTCATCTGGACGTTCGTCGTCCCGCTGGCCGTCGCACTCGTCGTCGCGTGGCCGACGGCATCCCGCGTCCGATCCACGAACTAGACTCGTCCTGTGACGTATGTGATCGCTCTCCCGTGCGTGGATGTCAAGGACCGAGCCTGCATCGACGAATGTCCCGTCGACTGCATCTACGAAGGCGAACGCTCTCTCTACATCCACCCCGATGAGTGCGTCGACTGCGGCGCCTGCGAGCCGGTGTGCCCCGTCGAGGCCATCTACTACGAAGACGACCTCCCCGCCGAGTGGCAGGACTACTACACGGCCAACGTGGAGTTCTTCGAGGATCTCGGTTCGCCGGGCGGCGCCGCGAAGGTCGGCGTCATCGCCAAGGATCACCCCGTCATCGCGGGTCTTCCTCCGCAGGCCCACTGAGACTCGCTGAGCCGACATGAGCGTCCACGACCTCGCGGACTACCCCTGGGACGCCGTCACCCCCTACGCGGCGCGAGCACGGCAGCATCCCGGCGGGATGGTCGATCTCTCGATCGGTTCCCCCGTCGATCCGACGCCCGGTGTCGTCGCCGAGGCGCTCCGACGTGCCACGGACGCTCACGCCTACCCGCAGACCGTCGGCACTCCGGCGCTGCGCGAGGCGATCGCGGCCTGGTACGGCCGCCGGCGCGGGGTGCAGGGCCTCACGCCCTCCCAGGTCATCCCGACCGTGGGCTCGAAGGAGCTCGTCGCCCTCCTGCCGCTCCTTCTCGGCCTCGGCACCGGCGACACGGTCGTTCACCCGCGCGCGGCCTACCCGTCCTACGAGGTGGGAGCACGTCTCGTGGATGCGCGGGCCTTCGCGTCGGATGATCCCGACGAGTGGCCCACGACCACGCGGCTCGTGTGGCTGAACACGCCCGGCAACCCCGACGGTCGGGTCCTCGACGTCGCCGAGCTCCGACACGCCGTGGAGCGCGCTCGCGAGCTGGGGGCCGTCCTGGCCTCGGACGAGTGCTACGCCGAGCTGGGCTGGGAAGGGCCGTGGGCGGATGCCCCGGTGCCCAGCATCCTCGATCCCCGGGTCGCGAGCGGCGACCTCACCGGCCTCCTGTCGGTCTACTCGCTCAGCAAGCAGTCGAACCTCGCGGGCTACCGCGCGGCGTTCGTCGCCGGCGAAGCGGACCTGATCGAGCGCCTCGTGACCGCCCGCAAGCACCTCGGGCTGATGGTGCCCGGGCCCGTGCAGGCCGCCATGATCGCCGCGGTCGAGGACGATGCGCACGTGGAGCACCAGCGCGAGCTCTACCGTGCCCGCCGCGACATCCTGAAGCCGGCCGTCGAAGCCGCCGGTTTCCGGATCGACCGCAGCGAGGGCGGCCTCTACCTCTGGGCGACGGCGGGGGAGGACGCGTGGGAGTCCCTCGCGCGCCTCGCCGACCTCGGCATCCTCGCCGGGCCCGGACACTTCTACGGATCCCATTTCCCCCAGCATGTGCGGTTCTCGCTCACGGCGACCGACGAGCGCATCGCCGAAGCCGCGCGGAGGCTCGCGGCATCCGTCGAGGCCTGACCCTTCGTAGGCTTCCTCCTACGAATTCCGCTATCCATTGAGCGCGACAGCACATGTGCTCACTGCCCAGTAGGCTGTAAGGACCGCTCCGACGACCGCAAGGAGGCTTCGTGACCAACGCGGACACCCCTCAGATCGCCACCGTGACCATCGGTGACACGAAGGCAGAACTCCCGCTCATCTCGGGAAGTGAAGGGGTGCCGAGCGTCGACTTCTCCACCTTCACGAAGCAGACCGGGCACACGTCCCTCGACTACGGGTTCGTGAACACCGCGTCGACGAAGTCGTCGATCACGTACATCGACGGCGACCAGGGCATCCTGCGCTACCGCGGGTACCCGATCGAGCAGCTCGCGCAGCACAGCACCTACCTCGAGGTGGCCTGGCTCCTGCTCTACGGCGAACTGCCGACGGAGGACGAGCTCGCCGGGTGGGACGAGAAGATCCGTCGCCACACGCTGCTGCACGAAGACCTCAAGCACTTCTTCTCGGCGCTGCCGCACACCGCGCACCCCATGTCGGTGCTGTCTGCGGCCACGGCGGCCCTCTCGACCTACTACGAGGGGCAGAGCGACCCGCACAACCCCGAGCACGTCGAGCTCAACACGATCCGCATGCTCGCGAAGCTGCCGGTCATCGCCGCGTACGCGCACAAGAAGAGCATCGGGCACGCCTTCCTGTACCCCGACAACTCGCTGAGCTTCGTCGACAACTTCCTCAAGCTGAACTTCGGCAACAACGCCGAGCCGTACGAGATCAACCCCGTCATGTCGCGGGCGCTCGAGCGCCTGCTGATCCTCCACGCCGACCACGAGCAGAACGCGTCGACCTCGACGGTCCGCCTCGTCGGTTCGACCGGGGCGAACCAGTTCTCCTCTATCTCCGCCGGCATCAACGCCCTGTACGGGCCGCTTCACGGCGGCGCGAACGAAGCCGTCCTCGACATGCTGGGCCGCATCCGCGACTCCGGCGAGAGCGTGCAGCGCTTCGTCGAGCGGGTCAAGAACAAGGAAGACGGCGTGAAGCTCATGGGCTTCGGGCACCGCGTCTACAAGAACTACGACCCGCGCGCGAAGCTCGTCAAGGAGTCGGCTGACGAAGTCCTGCGCGAGCTCGGCGTCGTCGACCCGCTTCTGGCGCTCGCCAACGAGCTCGAGGAGATCGCGCTCAGCGACGACTACTTCAAAGAGCGTCGCCTGTACCCGAATGTCGACTTCTACACGGGCGTCATCTACAAGGCGATGGGCTTCCCCACGCGCATGTTCACGCCGTTGTTCGCAATCGGTCGCCTGCCCGGCTGGCTCGCTCACTGGCGCGAGATGCAGAACGATCCGCAGACGAAGATCGGCCGTCCGCAGCAGCTCTACACGGGTGCCACCGAACGGGATTACCCGACCTCCCACTGACGCGGTCATCGCCCGCTAAAGTGTGCCCATGATGGTCCACGGGGGAGTTGTCGCGCACGTTCTGTCGGCACCGGTGATGCCGATCCCGGATGACGGGGACAGCGGTTTCTTCGGCCCGGGGATGCCGGGGCCCGACATGGGCGGTGCCGGAGACGCGTTCTCTGCGTTCTTCGGACTGGCCGTCGTCCTGGTGATCGCCGGAGCGGTGTTCTCCGTCGTGGTCGCGGCGCGGAAGCGTCGGATCCTCCGGGATGCCGGCATCGATCCGTTCACGGTGGATGCGGCGATCGCCGCCAAGGTCCTCCGCAGCGACCTGCTCGCTCCCTCGACACCGGCAGCGCAGGTCGCGCCGTCGATCGAGAAGCGCCTCGCGGAGCTCGACGACCTCCGCGCCCGCGGCGTCATCAGCGAGGACGAACACCGAGAGGCGCGCGCGGCGGTCCTGAAGGGCTGAACCTCAGGCGTGGAGGTCGGCGTTCAGCGTCACGCCGACGCCCTCGCGCCGAACCGCCTCGACCGTCCCGGTGAGCGAATTGCGCCGGAAGAGGATGCCGTTCTGCCCGGAGAGCTCGGCGGCCTTGACCGTCGGGCGCGTGCCGTCGTGGCGCGGCGGCTCGCCTGCCAGGGAGACCTTGGTCCCAGCGGTCACGTACAGGCCCGCTTCGACGATGCAGTCGTCACCGAGCGAGATGCCGATGCCCGCGTTCGCGCCGAGGAGTGTGCGCCGGCCGATGGAGACCCGGTGTTCACCGCCACCCGAGAGGGTGCCCATGATCGAGGCGCCTCCGCCGACGTCGCTGCCGTCGCCGACGACGACGCCCTGCGAGATGCGGCCCTCCACCATCGACGCGCCGAGCGTACCGGCGTTGAAGTTGACGAAACCTTCGTGCATCACCGTCGTACCGGGCGCGAGATGTGCGCCCAGGCGCACGCGCGAGGCGTCCGCGATCCGGACGCCGGCGGGCACGACGTAGTCGGTCAGGCGGGGGAACTTGTCCAGGCCGTTCACCTGGATGCCCGCCCGCTGCAGTCCGGCGCGGAGGCGGGTGAGGTGGTCGGGATGCACGGGGCCGGCGCTCGTCCACGCGACGTTCGGCAGGTGGCCGAAGATCCCGGTGAGGTCCAGCTCGTTCGGGGCCACGAGGAGGTGCGAGAGGGCCTGAAGACGCAGGTACGCATCGGGGGTGCTCGCCGGCGGGGCGTCGAGGTCGATCTCCACGACGATCACGTCGACCGTGACGGCACGGCGCGGGTCGGGTCCGGCGAAGGCGGCGAGCTCGCTCGTGTCGACGTCGGCAGGGGCGCGGCCTGTGGCGGGAGCCGGGAACCAGGCGTCGAGCACCGTGCCGTTCTCACTCGTCGTGGCCAGACCGATACCCCACACCCACCGCGCGTCACTCATGGTTCCAGGCTATCGGGCCGTCGTTAGACTCGACGTCATGCCCCGGCTCGACCTCCGCTCCAGCGCCGTCGACCTGACGCGCACCATCTGCGACATCCCCAGCGTCTCCGACGACGAGACCGTCCTCGCCGACGCGATCTTCGAGGCGGTGTCCGCGTTGCCGCACCTCGACGTCCACCGCGACGGCGACACGATCGTGGCCCGCACGTCCCTCGGACGCGCGCAGCGCGTCGCGATCGCCGGGCACATCGACACGGTCCCCATCAACGACAACGTACCGACGCGGAACGTCGACATCGACGGCGAGCGGTACCTGTGGGGCCGCGGCACGGTCGACATGAAGGCGGGCGTCGCGGTGCAGCTGAAGCTCGCCGCCGAGCTCACCGACCCCCGGGTCGACATCACCTGGATGTGGTACGACCATGAGGAGGTCGCTGCCGACCTCAACGGGCTGACCCGACTCGCGGCATCCCGTCCCGATCTCTTCGAGGCGGACTTCGCGATCCTGGGGGAGCCCTCGAACGGTCAGGTCGAGGGCGGGTGCAACGGCACGCTCCGCGCGGTCATCCGCACGACGGGCGTGCGCGCGCACAGCGCCCGCGCCTGGATCGGCGAGAACGCGATCCACAAGGCCGCGCCCGTCCTCGCCCGGCTGGCCGAGTACCGGTCCCGCGAGATCGAGGTCGACGGGCTGCTCTACCGCGAGGGGCTCAACGCGGTCGCCGTCCGCGGGGGCATCGCGGGCAACGTCATCCCCGACGCCTGCGAGATCGATGTCAACTACCGCTTCGCCCCGAACAAGGATGCCGCGGCCGCCGCGGCGCACGTGCGGGACGTGTTCGCCGGCTTCGAGGTCGAGATCGTCGACCTCTCCGAGGGCGCCCGCCCGGGGCTCGATGCGCCGCTCGCCCAGGAGTTCGTCGCCGCGGTCGGGGCAGTGCCCAAGCCCAAGTACGGCTGGACGGATGTCGCCAGGTTCTCCGCGATGGGTGTGCCCGCCGTCAACTACGGCCCGGGCGACCCGTCCCTCGCCCACCACGACGAGGAGAGGGTGCCGCTCTCGCAGATCGAGGACGTCGAGCGGGGCCTGCGGGCATGGCTGAGCGGCGACTGAGGACCGCAGCCTCCGTCGCCGGCACCGTCGCCGCCGTCTACGTCTCTGCCCGCCTCCTCACCACGCTGTTCTTCTGGATCGCCGCCGAGCTGTCGGGTCCGACCTCGCGGTTCGGGGCGGACGCCTCCATCTCCTCCCTGGCGATGGGCTGGGACTCCCAGTGGTACTGGGTCATCGCCGACCAGGGCTACCCGTCGGCCCTTCCGGTGACGGATGCCGGTCAGGTCACCGAGAACGCGTGGGCGTTCCTGCCGCTGTACCCCTGGCTGGCTCGGGCGCTCGGGACGGTTCTGGGCGGCTACCCCGCCGGTGCGATCGTGCTGGCGCTCGTCGCGGGGTACGCGGCATCCGTCGTGCTCTTCCTGCTGCTTCGCGGCCGGATCGGTGAGACGGCGGCGCTGTGGGCCGTCGTGTTCTTCGCCAACGGTCCGCTGGCGGCGCTCTTCCAGATGGGGTACGCGGAATCGCTCGGACTGCTCTGGCTCTTCCTCGCGCTGTGGGCGCTCGTGCAGAGGCGGTTCGGGTGGCTGTACCTGCTCGTCGTCCTCATGGGCTTCACGCGACCGGGCGTCCTCGCGTTCGCCCTGCTGCTCGGGCTCTACGGCATATTCCGCTGGTTCCGACGACGCGACGATCCGCTCCCGGTGTGCCACATCGTCCACATCGTCGCCCTCGGCGCCCTTGCCGTGATCGTCGGCTTCGCCTGGCAGGTCATCGCCGGGATCGCGACGGGCGACCCGTCGGCGTACCTCGAGACCGAGCTCGCCTGGCGGCGGAGCTGGGTCGGGTCCGAGGAGCAGTTCATGCCGTTCATCGCCTTCTTCCAGGCGGCGGCCATCTGGTTCGGCCTGTGGGGGTTGCCGACGGCGCTCGGACCGGTCCTCCTCGTCGTACTGATCGTGGGCGCCGGTGTCCTTCTCGCCCGGTCGCCGCAGGTCCGCCGGCTCGGGCCGGAGATCCGGCTGTGGGGCGCGAGCTACCTCGTCTACCTCCTGGCGGTGTTCTTCCCGCAGTCGAGCATCTTCCGCCTCCTCCTCCCGCTCACCCCCGTTGCGGCGGGCGTTGCGGTCCCGAGCTCGCGGTGGTGGCGGATCGGCATCCTGGTCCTCTGCGTGGCCGGACAGTGGGTCTGGATCCACGAGATGCTCGCGCTGGGGGACACGTTCTTCCGGATTCCATGACGATATGCGTGCGCTGAGACTCGCGCGCGCCATCGGCGATCACCCCATTGGGTAGACTAATGGGGTAGGCCGAAGACGAAAAGGAGCCCCACAATGGCAGCCATGAAGCCGCGCACCGGAGACGGACCTATGGAGGCCGTCAAGGAGGGCCGTCTCATCATCGTGCGTGTCCCGCTCGAGGGGGGCGGTCGACTTGTCGTCTCGGTGAACGATGACGAGGCGAAGGAACTCCACAGCGTTCTCAGTGGGGTCGTCGGCGCCGCCTGACCCCGGATCGATACGAAAGGCCGGCCCCTCGGGGCCGGCCTTTCGGCGTTTCTCGGATGCCGCGGCGAAGCGATCAGCTCTGGTCGGCGACCGTCGTCAACTGGAGCAGGCCCTCGCCGACGATGGACAGCGCGCCGAGGACGGCGGGGGAGTCCTGCGTCTCCTGGATCAGGGACCGGTAGGCGCTCTCGAGGGGGCCGCGCTTGACGGGATCGGCGACGGCGCCGCCGGCGAGCACCCGAGGCACGAGCACCGTGCCGCCGGCGCGAGCCAGACGCAGCCCGTGCTCGACGTACTCGATGACCCCCTCGGGGTCGGCATCGATGAGGACGATGTCGTAGGACGCCTCGTTCATCCGCGGCAGGACGTCCGCGGCGCGGCCGGTGATGAACCGCACCCGAGCCGGCGGGATGCGGGAATCCGTGAACGCCTTCCGGGCCACGGCGAGGTGCTCGGGTTCCTTATCGATCGTCGTCAGTGTCGCGCGCGGCGACCCGTGCATGAGCCAGAGGCCGGAGACCCCGCCGCCCGTGCCGATCTCGACGATGTTGAGCGCGCGGCCGGCCGCCGCGATGACGGCGCACTGGGCGCCGACCTCGGGGCTGATCGGGTTCGCGCCGATCTCGAGGGCGTGAGCGCGGGCGCGGGCGATGGCCTCGGGCTCGACCGTCGCCTCGGCGGCGAATCGGCGTACCGCTTCGTGATCTCCCATGTCGTGAACCTCCACGCGTCAGCCTAGGCGGGTCGGCACCCCGCAACCCCCAGGCGCACGGGTAACCTGGGAACCATGTCATTCGGGCTCGATCTGGAGAAGATCCTCCTCATCGGACTCATCGCCGCCCTCCTGCTCGGGCCCGAGCGCCTGCCCGGCTACGCCGCGTCCCTCGCGAGGCTCACTCGGCGGGTGCGCCAGTGGCTCGACGGCGCACGCACCCGGGTCAAGGAGGAGATGGGCGATGACTTCGACGAGATCGAGTGGCGCAAGCTCGACCCGCGACAGTACGACCCGCGGCGCATCATCCGCGAGGCGCTGATCGACGACGCCCCGGTGAAGCCCGTCGCGACGACGCCGGCAGCGGCGCTCGCGCTGGCCGAGCCGCCCGCCGTCGAGGCGAGCGCGGACGAGAACCCGGCGGACCTGCGTGCGGTGCCGTTCGACTCCGAGGCGACCTGACGGGCGGCATCCGCCGGCTGTCGTCGGATCAGGAGCGCGAGACGGGCAGCGACCGACCGGCCAGCGAGCGCCGCGTCGTGGCGATCGCATCGGCGATCGCGGAGATCGCCCGCGCCGCGGTGTCCTCGGGCTCGCCGATCACGACGGGGACGCCCACGTCGCCACCCCGCCGGAGCGCGGCGCTCAGCGGGACGGACCCGAGGAGCGGCACCGTGAGTCCGCCGACTGAGAGAGCGGCCGCGACGGCCTCGCCGCCGCCCTGACCGAACAGGTCGAGGACGCTGCCGTCGGGAAGCATGAACGCCGTCATGTTCTCGATGACCCCGATGACCGACTGGCCCGTCTGACGGGCGACGACACCGCTGCGCACAGCGACATCGGCCGCCGCCGCCTGCGGAGTGGTCACGACGAGGACCTCCGCGTGGGGGAGCAGCTGGCCCACCGAGATGGCGACGTCCCCCGTTCCCGGCGGCATGTCGATCAGGAGCACGTCGAGGTCGCCGAAGTGCACATCGGTGAGGAACTGCTGCACCGTGCGATGGAGCATGGGACCGCGCCAGGCGACAGCGGGGGACGCATCCGGGGGGAGGAACATGCCGATCGAGATCGTCTTCACGCCGTGTGCCACGGGAGGCAGCATGAGGTCGTTCAGACGGGTCGGCTGCGGGGGCCGGCCATCCTCGTCGACGAGGCCCAGGAGCCCGGGGATCGAGAACCCGTGGACGTCCGCGTCGATGAGCCCCACGGCGAGTCCGCGGGAGGCCAAGGCGGCCGCGAGATTCGCGGTGACGGTGGACTTGCCCACACCGCCCTTGCCGCTCGTGACGGCGATCACCCGGGTCAGCGAGTCCGCGGTGAAGGGCATGCGCTTGGTGCCGCGGATCCGTTCCACGAGGGCGGAGCGCTCCGCCGCGGTCATGACGCCGACGTCGACCGCGACGTCGGCGATGCCCGGGACGGATGCCGCGGCATCCCGCACGTCGCGTTCGATGCGGTCCGCCGCGGGGCAGCCGACGATCGTCAGGGCGATGCCCACACGGGTGATGTCGCCGTCGACGGCCACATCGCGCACCATGTCGAGTTCGCCGAGCGGGCGGCGCAGTTCGGGGTCGATGACGGCCGACACCGCGGCGCGGACCTGCTCGGCGGTCGCGTGCGTACTCACGACGTCGAGTGCTCGTCGCCGGGGCGATCGTGGTCGCGCTCGTCGAGACGATCCAGCAGCGACCTCAGCTCCTGGCGGAGGACGTCGCGGCTCACCACCTCGCTCTGCATGTCGGTGAGCGCCATCCGCAAGGCCACGACCTCACGGGCGAGGTACTCGGTGTCGGCGAGATTCCGCTCGGCCCGCTGACGGTCCTGCTCGATCTGCACCCGGTCGCGGTCGTCCTGGCGGTTCTGCGCGAGGAGGATGAGCGGAGCCGCGTACGAGGCCTGCAGCGAGAGCACGAGGGTGAGGGCGGTGTAGCCGAGCGCCGCGTCGTCGAAGCGGAGCGACTCGGGGCCGATCGTGTTCCAGGTGATCCACGCGACGCAGAAGAGGGACAGGATCAGCAGGAAGACGGGGGTGCCCATCGCCCGGGCGATCCACTCGGTGAAGCGTCCGAACCGATCACGCGACGGCTGCGGCGTGCGGCTGAGGACGCTCGCCCGGCGACCGCGCGGTGCTTCGAACCCCGACTTCGGTGCGCGCGCCATCATCGCCGCACCCCCGGGGTCTGCCGCGGGGCATCCTGCGAACGCCAGTCATCGGGCAGGAGGTAGTCGATGACGTCGTCGACGGTGACGGTGCCGACGAGGTGCCGAGCCGAGTCGACGACGGGGAGCGAGACGAGGTTGTAGCTCGCGAGCAGACGAGCCACCTCGGCGGCGCTGGCCGAGACGGTGACCGGCTCCACGCTGTCGTCGATGATGGCGCCGAGCCGCTCGTGCGGCGGGTAGCGCAGCATCCGCTGGAAATGCACGACGCCGAGGAGACGCCCCGTCGGGGTCTCGTACGGGGGCAGCGTGACGAACACCGCCGCGGCCAGCGCGGGGTGCAGTTCGTGACGACGGATGAGGGCGAGGGCTTCGGCGACGGTCGCGTCGGCGGACAGCACGATGGGCTCGCTCGTCATGAGACCGCCGGCCGTGTCGGGCCCGTGCTCGAGGAGGGCCCGGACGTCCTCCGCCTCCTCGGGCTCCATCAGGTCGAGAAGCTGGCCGGCGCGGGCGTCGGAGAGCTGCCCCAGCACGTCGGCCGCGTCATCGGGCTCCATCGCGTCGAGGACGTCGGCGGCGCGCTCGTCGCCGAGGGCCTCAAGGATGTGGACCTGATCGTCCTCGGGCATTTCTTCGAGCGCGTCGGCGAGTCGATCGTCGGGGAGCTCCTCGGCGACCTCGAGGAGGCGGTCCTCGGGGAGATCGAGAAGGGTGTTGGCGAGGTCGGCAGGCTTCAGCTCGGAGTACGAGGCCACCAGCAGCTCGGCGGACTGCGTCTGGCCGGCCACCTGCTCGTCGCGGACGTCGTTCCACTGCGCGAAGGTCGTCGGCCCCTTGGCAAAGGGCGAGGCGCTCGTCTTGGGGCGCCGGAGGAACAACTGACCGACGTGCCATTCGCCGAGGCGGTCGCGTTCGATCGCCACGTCCTCGATGACGGCGGAGCCCGACCCGTCCGTGAGGTGGACGCTGCGGCCGATGAGCTCGGTCATGACGCGCACCTCACCGCCCCGCTGCTCGAAGCGGCGCACGTTGATGAGGCCCGTCGTGATGACCTGACCGCTGGCGATCGAGGTCACGCGGCCGATGGAGAGGAAGACGTTCCTCCTGCCGGGGATCTCGACCACGAGGCCGACGACCCGCGGAGGGTCGTCCTTCCGGTAGATGACAACCACGTCGCGGACCCGTCCGAGCCGGTCGCCCGACGGGTCGAAGACGGCGCACCCGGTCAGGCGCGCGACGAAGACCCGCTGCGTACTCACCCGACCAGCGTAGTCGGCGGATACCTCACGGTTCCTGCGCCGACGCAAAGGGGCTCGTGGGAGACTGACACCATGAGCATGATGGGCGGGGCCCCGAAAGAGCACGGTGCGACGGTCGCGGAGTACACGTCGTACGAAGCGGCGCAGAAAGCCGTGTCGACGTTGATCGCCTCGGACGTGCCCGCCCCGGACATCGCCATCGTCGGGCGCGGACTGCGATCGGTCGAGCGCGTCACGGGGCGTCTGGGGTACGCGACGGCCGCCCGCTCCGGTGCGATCAACGGCGTCCTGCTCGGCCTGCTGTTCGCCGCCATCTTCGTGCTCGGGAGCCCGGGAGCCGTCCTGCAGCTCTTCGTCGGCGTCATGCTCGTCGGCATCGCGATCGGCATGCTCCTGAGCATCATCAGCTACTCGATCCTCCGTCGGCGACGCGACTTCACCTCGGTCACGCAGGTGATCGCCGACCACTACGACGTCACCGTGCTGTCGCGGAGCTTCGGTCGGGCCACCGAGCTGCTCGGTGGGTCGCGCACGTCGGCACCGCGTCCCGCGCCGCCCGTGGATCTGACCGACCCGCCGCGGTACGGCGAACGGATCGAGCCCGGCGCTGCCACTCCGCAGTCCGGGGAACGCGTCGATCCGGCGCCGTCCCCCGCCGCGGGCGAACGCGTCGACCCGGCCGCGCCACCGCAGTACGGCGAGCGTGTCGATCCTGCGCCGGCGCCTCCCGCGACGCCGCCCCAGACCGCTCCCGGTCAGGGAACTCCCGGCCAGCCGACCGGGCAGGCCGCCCCCGACGCTCCGCGATGATCGTCGTCGCCCTGCCCTCGGGCGGGGTCGAGCTCGACGCCTGGATGGACGAGGCGGACGATCCGAGAGCCGTCATCGCTCTCGCTCACGGCGCGGGCGCGGGTCACGAGCATCCGTTCCTGGTGGGTGCCGCGCGGGTGTGGGCGGACGCCGGCTTCACGACGGTCCGCTTCGACTTCCCCTACCGGCACGCCGGGCGACGGATGCCGGGCCCCGCCGCACACGCCGTCGAGACGTGGGCCGCGGTCGAGACGTTCTGCCGCGGGGCGGCACCGGGCCTCCCGTTCGTCGCGGCGGGCAAGTCGTACGGCGGTCGCATGGCGTCGATGGCGGCGGCCGAGGGACGGATCGGGGCTGACGCGCTGGTGTACCTCGGGTATCCGCTGCACCCGCCCGGCCGACCCGAGAACGCGCGCACGGCCCATCTGCCCGCGGTGACCGCGCCGCAGCTTTTCCTGGCCGGCACGAAGGATCCGTTCCTGCAACCGCTCGTCGACCTCGAAGCGGCCGTCGCCGCGTGCCACGATGCGGAGATCCGCTGGTTCGAGGGCGGCGGCCACTCGTTCGAGGTCGCGGGGCGGAAGCTCCCCGCAGACGAGGTGGGTGCGGCGACGGCGCGGTCGGCCGCCCCGTGGCTGAGCGCCCGGCTTCAGCGCCCCGCCGCGTAGCCCTGCACACCCCGGGGGTTGGCGGCGCCCCACAGGATGCCGGTGTCCCGGTCGATCCCGACCGCTGACAGCCGGCCGAGCGACCATTCGCCCGCCCTCGTGACGCGGTGGCCCCGCTCGGCGAGACCGGTCAGGACGGCGTCGTCCAACCGCTCCTCGGCGACGAGGCCGATCGGGTCCCACGTGCGCGGCCAGAACGAGTCGACCATCGCCGCCGTGTGCAGCGTCGGAGCCTCGATGGCCTGCTGCGCGGTGTACGCGCCGACGAGCATCCGCAGCAGCATCGGCAACTGCCACTGGTCCTGCTGGTCGCCGCCGGGTGTGCCCATCGCGATGCGGGTGGTCCCGTCGTGGACGAGCGTCGGGGACAGGGTCGTCCGCGGGCGATCGCCCGGCCGGAGCGCGGCGGGGGAGGCGTCGTCGAGCCAGCACATCTGCAGTCGCGTCCCGAGGCAGAAACCCAGTGAAGGGATCGTGGGGGAGGACTGCAGCCAACCGCCGGACGGGGTGACGGACACGATGTTGCCCCACCGGTCCACGACGTCGATGTGGCATGTGTCGCCCCGGGTGGCGCCGGTGCGGTCGACCGTCGGCTCGCCCGTCCCTGCGGCGGACGCACCCTCCTGCCGGAGCGGTGGCTCCCACGGTCCCGCTCCGGGGAGTGTGGCGGGCCGCCACCGCGACGACGCGCGGTCGCCGATCTCCGCGCGCCGGGAGGCGATGACGGCGTCCGAGAGGAGGGGGCCGGCGTCCGCGCCCTCGCCGAAGTAGGCGTCGCGGTCGGCGAGGACGAGCTTCAGGACCTCGATGACCGTATGCGCACCCGTGAGGGTCGAGGGGTCCAGGTCGGCCTCCGGAAGGGGCTCGAGGATGCGCAACGCCTCGAGCAGGGCGGGTCCCTGGGACCAGGCATCCGCTTTGAACACCGTCCGCCCGCGGAACGGCACCGACAGGGGCGTCTCGTAGCGCGCCGGTGCGTCGGCGAGGTCGTCGGGGGTCAGGACGGCCACATGATCGGTGCCGCTGGAGTGGCGATGCGGACGCGAGAGGAAGGCGCAGGCGTCGGTGAGCAGGCGCCGCCATTCGGCTCGCGCCGCGTCGATGCCGACCGCCCGGTCATCCGCCTGTCCGGCCGCGGCGGCGACGCGCCGGAGGACATCCGCGTACGCGGCGTTGCGGTGAAGGTCGCCTGCCGCCGGGACGCGGCCGTCCACGAGCCACAGCTCGGCCGACGACGTCCAGTGTTCCCGGAACAGGTCGGCGACACGGCCGATGGTGGCTGCGGCCGCCGGCAGCAGCGGATGCCCGTTGTCGGCGTAGTCGATCGCGTACGCCACGACGTCGGCCACCGACCACGTCCCGTGGTCGCGGAGGAGGAGGAGCCATGCGTCGACGGCGGCCGGGATCGCCGCCGCGAGGCCGCCGGCCCCGGGGACGAGATCGAGTCCCTCCCCTCGGAAATGGCTGATCGTCGCGCCGGCGGGCGCCGCGCCCTGGCCCATGAGGACCGTGGGGGCCGCGGCATCCGCCGGTTGGAAGAGTCCGACGAGATCGCCGCCGGGACCGTTGAGGTGCGGTTCGACGATGTGCAGCACGAACCCACCCGCGCAGGCGGCGTCGAACGCGTTGCCGCCGCGCTCGAGCACGGCTTGAGCGACCGCGGTCGCCGTCGCATGGGTCGACGCGGCCATGCCGAACGTCCCCGTCAGCTGGGGTCGCGTCGTGAAAGCGGGCGGCGGTGTGTAGGCGGACGCGGTCATCGATTCAGGCGCGGGCGCGGGCGATCCAGGCCTCGATGTCGTCGGCGGTGCGCGGGATGTGGGCGGAGAGGTTCACCGGCCCGTTCTCGGTCATGAGGATGTCGTCTTCGATGCGCACGCCGATCCCGCGGTACTCCTCGGGCACGGTGAGGTCGTCGATCTGGAAGTACAGTCCCGGCTCGATCGTGAAGACCATGCCCGCCTCGAGCACGCCGTCGTAGTACATCTCCCGTCGCGCTTCTGCGCAGTCGTGCACGTCGATCCCGAGGTGGTGGCTCGTCCCGTGGACCATGTAGCGGCGGTGCTGACCGCCGCGGTCGGCGTCGAGCGCCTCCTCTGCGGTGACCGGGAGCAAGCCCCACTCGGCAGTCCGCGCGGCGATGACCTCCATCGCGGCCTCGTGGATCGCGCGGAACTTCACGCCCGGGCGGGCTGCCGCGAACGCCGCGTCCGCTGCTTCCCGCACGGTCTCGTGGATGCGGCGCTGCACGGGCGAGAACGTGCCCGACACGGGGAGGGTCCGCGTGATGTCGGCGGTGTAGAGGCTGTCGACCTCGACGCCGGCGTCGATGAGGACCAGATCGCCGGGGACCACGGCGCCGTCATTGCGCGTCCAGTGCAGGTAGCAGGCATGAGGACCGGATGCCGCGATCGTGTCGTACCCCTCGCCGTTGCCGTCCGTGCGGGCGCGCAGGTGGAACACGCCCTCGATGGCACGCTCGCCGCGAGGGGTGTCGATGATGCGGGGGAGTTCGGCGACGATGTCGTCGAAGCCGCGACCGGTGGCCTCGACGGCGAGGCGGAGCTGCGCGATCTCGTACGGGTCCTTCACCAGGCGCAGCTCGGAAACGAAGCGCGTGAGCTCGTCATCGGCCTCGAGGGTGAGGTCGTCGTCGGTGCTCGTGAACGCATCGACGTGGGCCGTCGCGAGTCCGAGGTCGGCGGCGACCGCTTCGAGGGAGGGGCGCGGGCCGATCCAGAACTCGCCGATGGAAGCGTCGGCGTAGAACTCGGTCGTCGTGCGATCGGCGCGCTCGCGCAGGTACAGGGTGACGTCGTGACCGCCGTCGACGGGTTCGAAGACCAGGACGGAGTCGGGCACGGCATCGGCGCCCCAGCCGGTCAGGTGCGAGAAGGCGGAGTGGGCACGGAACGGGTAGTCGGTGTCGTTCGAGCGCTGCTTGAAGGAGCCGGCGGGGATGACCAGGCGCGACCCCGGGAACGCGGCCGAGACGGCGGCTCGACGTGCGGCGGCGTAGGGGGCTTCGGCTCGCTGCGGCGGCAGGGAGGCGGGCCGCTCGGCCCATCCGGTCGAGATCGACTCGAGGAAGCCCGCGGGGAAGGGCTGCTTGCGGTTCGTGGTCGCTGCCGCCGGGGTCTCGGTGGTCTCCTGGGCGATGGTGTCGCGCTCGTCGGTGGTCATCTTCCCAGTCTCGCACCGACCGTCGACCTCGTCAGCCCACCGGCTCCAGTTGGACGATGACGGGGCGGTGGTCTCCGCCGGACCCGTCGAGGGAGGTCACCACGACCGAACCGGTGGCGCGCCAGGCATCCGTCGTCATCACGTGGTCGATGGGCGCACCCAGCAGAGCCGGCCAGGCGGTGTCCCAGGTCCCGACCGCGCCGTTGCCCGTCGTCGAGGCGGCGTCGTGGCAGCGTCCGAGGGTGCCGCCGCGGGTGCCGAGCCGGCTCATGTGGTCGATCGTCGCGTTGAAGTCGCCCGCCAGGATGACGTTCGCGCTCGCGCACTGGTCCGCGATCCAGCGGAGGTCGCTGCGCCAGTGCGCCATGTCGTTCTGCCTCGGCGCGACGGCGTGGACGGCGACGACGGTGGGGCCCTCCCCGTTGACGGGCATCGCGACCACGCTCGGCACGACGGACGTGTTCTTCGTCCCGGAGGAGTCCGACTCGACCACGGCGTAGTCGCCGAGTTCGGGGGAGATCAGGAGCGTCGTGTAGGTGGCATCCCACCCCTGGTAGTTCTCCTCGTGCACCCACATGGGGTTGCCGCGCTCGCGCATGGCCACGGCGATCGCCTTGCCGGTCTCGTCGGTGGTCTCGGGGAGAGCGACGATGTCGACGTCCATCGCGATGGCCGTCGTCACGATCGCGTCGACGTCCGTGGCCTCGCCGGCGGTGTTCCACGTCATGACGCGGACGCTGTCGGCGGTCGGCTCGGGGAGCCCGGACGTCCCGAGGCCGCGGAAGGCGAGGATCCCGACGTTCGCCGCGCAGGCGAGGATGCCGATCATCGCGAGACCTGATCCGAAGCCGCGTGTGCGGCGCCCGAGGCACACCAGCAGACCGATGAGCGCGAGGACGGCGAAACCGACGGCGACGACGGGTCGCAGCGACACGAGCTGCGCGATCGGGAAGGTCTGCTCGAGACGGAAGAACTGAGGCCACGTCAGGATCGCTGCGCCGACGGCGGCGGCGATCGTGAAGAGAATCCCCGTCAGTCGCAGCACATCACGACACTAAGCGGGCAGGCTGGGGACTTTCTGCGCGCGGTACGCTCGTGACCATGTCCGCAGGGTCCTCCGCTCCATCGGCCCCGTACGGGCCCGGCGATCTCCACCTGCACTCGGACCACTCCGACGGCACCGAGCCGCCCGCGGTCGTCATGGCCGCCGCTCACCGCCACGGCATCCGGACGGCCGCCCTCACCGATCACGACACCACGTCGGGGTGGGCGGAGGCAGCCGATGCCGCCGTCTCTCTCGGGATGTCGTTCCTGCCGGGGATGGAGCTGTCGGCGCGGCACGAGTGGCGGAGCGTCCACGTGCTCGCCTATCTCATCGACCCCGAGGACGCGGGCCTGCGAGCCCTCACCGATCGCATCCGGCGGTCGCG
Organism: Microbacterium sp. MDV22-iso44; assembly: GCF_058629135.1. Classification (NCBI taxonomy): domain Bacteria; kingdom Bacillati; phylum Actinomycetota; class Actinomycetes; order Micrococcales; family Microbacteriaceae; genus Microbacterium; species Microbacterium sp. MDV22-iso44. The sequence continues at coordinate 657,417 of NZ_JBZVWS010000001.1, read as the reverse complement.
GCTCACCCGTGCGCGGACGATGGCCGAGCGCATCGGACGCGACTACGACCTCACGTGGGAGGACATCGAGGCGCAGACGGCGGAGGGAGCGACCGTGGGGCGTCCCCACATCGCCGACGCCCTCGTCGCCCGGGGGCACGTCCGCGATCGCGGCGAAGCGTTCGGCGGCATCCTCTCGCCGGCCAGCGAGTACTACGTGGCCCTGTACGCGCCCGATCCGGTCACCGCTGTCGCGGCCGTGGCCGGCGCGGGGGGTGTCCCCGTGATCGCGCACCCCGCCGGGCGGGCGGGACTCCTGCCGAACCGCGTCGTCCGCGGGATGCTCGACGCCGGCCTCGCCGGGTTCGAGCTCGGCCACCGCGAGAACGTCGAGCCCGCGCTCGGGGAGCTGCGGCGCCTGGTCGCGGAGCGGGACCTCATCGCGACCGGGTCGAGCGATTACCACGGTCGCGGCAAGCCGAACGTGCCGGGGGAGAACACCACGTCCGAGGACGCGATCGCGCGGATCGTCGCCCTCGGGACGGGGAGCGCGGTCGTCACGCCGTAGCGCGACGACCCGGCTCAGGCGCCGGCGATCGGTGCTGCGCCGCCGGATCCGCCACGGCGGCGGCGACGGCGCCGCGCGGGGGCGGGCTTGCCGTCGTGGTGCTCCTTGCCGGCCCCGTCATGCGTGCCGGCGCCGTCCACGGCACGGTCCGCCGAATCCGACGTCGAGTTCGCCGAGGCGGATGCCGCGGCGCCGGGCTCCTGCTCGAACGTCGAACCGACCCTGACGTCGTCCCCGCGGCGGCGACGGCGACGACGGCTGGTGCCGGCATCCGCTGACTGGTCCGCGGCGGCGTCTGCAGCCCGGGCGGGCGCCGCGGACGAGCGCGCGGGAGCGGCCTTGGGGGCGGCGGTGATGCGACCCTTGGTGCCGACGGGGATGTCGAGCTCCTCGAACAGGTGAGGGCTCGACGAGTAGGTCTCGAGGGGTTCGGGCTGGCCGAAGTCGAGCGCCCGGTTGATGAGCGCCCACTTGTGCAGGTCGTCCCAGTCGACGAAGGTCACCGCGATGCCCGTCTTGCCGGCACGGCCGGTGCGGCCGGCGCGGTGGAGGTACGTCTGCTCGTCATCGGGGATCGTGTGGTTGATGACGTGGGTCACGTCGTCCACGTCGATGCCGCGCGCGGCGACGTCGGTCGCGATGAGGACGTCGCGCTTGCCCGCCTTGAAGGCGGCCATCGAGCGCTCGCGGGCCTCCTGGCTCATGTCGCCGTGGACGGCGCCGGCGCTGAAGCCGCGGTCGCTGAGCTCGTCGACGAGGCGCTGGGCGGCGCGCTTGGTGCGCGTGAAGATGACGGTCTTGCCGCGACCCTCGGCCTGCAGGATGCGTGCGATGACCTCGTCCTTGTCGAGCGAGTGCGCCCGGTAGACGAGGTGCTTGATGTTGGCCTGCGTGAGGCCCTCGTCGGGGTCGCTCGCGCGGATGTGGATCGGGTTCGACATGAAGCGGCGGGCGAGCGCGACGATCGGTCCGGGCATGGTCGCCGAGTAGAGCATCGTGTGACGGACGGGCGCGACCTTCTGGAAGATCTTCTCGATGTCGGGGAGGAAGCCGAGGTCGAGCATCTTGTCTGCTTCGTCGAGCACGACCTCGGTCGCGTGCGACAGGTCGAGCAGACGCTGGTTGTTGAGGTCGATGAGTCGGCCCGGTGTGCCGACGACGATCTGCGCGCCGGCCTTGAGCTGGTCGATCTGGCCCTCGTACGCCTTGCCGCCGTAGATGGCGACCACGCTCGTGGCGCGGCCCGAGGTCAGCATGTCCATGTCCTCGTAGACCTGGACGGCGAGCTCGCGCGTCGGGACCACGATGAGGGCCTTGACGCCGGGCTCGGGGTTCAGGCCGAGGCGCTGGACGACGGGGATGCCGAAGCCGAAGGTCTTGCCGGTACCGGTCTTCGCCTGGCCGATGATGTCCTGGCCGGGAAGGCCCAGCGGAATCGTCTGCTCCTGGATGGGGAACGTGTCGACGATCCCCTTGGCGGCGAGGGTGTCGACGATGTCCTGGTCGACGCCGAGCTCTGCGAACGTGGTCATGCTTTTCCGTGCCTGTCTGGCGGTGAGATGCCGCCGTGATGTGGGTCCACGCCCTTCACTCAGCCCCAGGCGCGGGGTCCCGATCCGACGCCGGGACGGATCCACCCTACCGGAGGGGTGCCTCCCGCCCCGTAGGCTGGCCCCGTGGTGAGGTGGTTCTGGCAGCGACGGCGACCCCCCGGGCGCATCCTGCGGTTGCGGTCCCGCGATGAGGCGAGCGACGTTCGTCGTGTCGACTTCCAGCAGCTCGCCCCCGACGTCGCGACGTACCTCGGTCAGGCCGCCTACCTGCAGCTCGGCTACGTCGAGACGCTGAGCTCGGTCATCGAACGCAGTCCGGAGCTCGCGCACAAGGAGTCTCTGTCCCGTGCCGCCGGCGCGGCGCTGTTCAAGCATCAGGCCCTCGTGGCGCTCATCCGCGACCGCGGTGACGATCCGCTCGAGCTCATGCTGCCGTTCCGCGAACCGCTCGACGCGTTCCGTCGGGCGACCCACGGCGTCCGTCCCCTCGAGACCATGCTGACGGTGCACGTCACCGCGGGCCTGCTGGACGACTTCTACCTGTCGCTGTCGGGGAGCTACGGCGACACGGGCCGCCGCGCCGCCGCCATCCTCCGAGCGGATGCCGACCGGTCACCGCTCGTCGGCATCATCACCGACGCCATCGCGGCCGACGACGAACTGCGGTCGCTCCTCAGCCTGTGGGGGCGCCGACTCGTGGGCGACACGCTCCTGGTCGCCCGGGGCGCACTCCGCTCGGGCGCCGCAGAGCGCCCGGGTGCGCTCGATCGGGACGACGAGAAGCAGGTCGACCCCGTGTTCACGCAACTGCTCGGCGCGCACTCGCGACGGATGACCGGCATCGGCCTCGACGCCTGAGAGGGCGCGGGCTCCCGAGGAGGCGCGGGCTAGGCGATGCCGAGTCCGGTGCGCGTCTGCGCGTCGTGTGCGGCGCGCAGCCGCGACACCACGAGCAGAGCGGTGGGCGTCACCACGACGGGGACGGCGATGCTCACGAGCCAGATCCATCCCTGATCCGGACCGACCCCGGCCCACGTCATGGCCGTCCAGGTGCCGGCACCCAGCAGGCTCCCCAGCAGGGGGCCGAGGGCCACGCCGCGCAGGGAGCGCAGCGGCAGCGCGTAGTGCGCGGCCGCCCCGGTGATCGCCCCGAAGACCAGTGCCAGGACGACGAGCATGTCAGGCGACGAAGCCGACGCGCCGGGACTGGTCGGTGCCGACCTCGACGAACGTGATGCCCGCCGTGGGGATGAGGTAGGTCGCGCCCTTCGCGTCGGCGAGGGTCACGTAGCTCGCGCCGCTGTCGAGGGCGGTGATGATCGTCTGCTTCACGGCGTCGGCCGTCTCGTTCGAGTCGAAGCCGAGCTCGCGCGAGTTCGCGATGCCGATGCGGATCTCCACGGTGATGCCTGCCTTTCCCGGCCCGGGTCTCCGGGCGCTTCTCGAGCCTACGACACCCGCTCCCGCCGTGGCCGCGGGCCCGCGCTCGCTGTCGGCGAACGCGGCTGCGCCCGGCGCGCGGGAGAGCTGGTGCATCGGTGTCGGCGACGCCGATTAGCGTGGAGCGCATGCCCGCCGCGCCCCTCCGTTCCGACCCGGCGCAGGATGCGGTGACCTCCCTCCCCTCCGGCGCGTCCGGTGTCGTGATCGGAGCTCCCGGCACCGGCAAGACCTCGACCCTGGTCCGTCGCGTCGTCGCGCTCGTCGACGGCGGGATGCCGCCGGAGCAGATCCTCGTGCTCACCCCCACGCGCACGGCGGCCACAGCGCTCCGCGACCGGCTCGCCGTCGGCGTGGGCGTGGCGACGAGCGGCCCGCTGGCCCGCTCCGTCGCCGCCTTCGCCTATCAGGTCGTCCGCGCGCACGCCGTCCACCGCGGGGACGAGCCGCCGCAGCTGCTCACCGGCCCCGACGAGGACCGAATCATCGGCGACCTCCTCGCCGGCGACGCGGAGGACGAGCGGAGCGGGCCCTCGCGATGGCCGGAATGGCTGCCCGCCGACATCCGCTCCGGCGCGGGTCTGCGCGCGGAGATCCGCGCCTTCCTCGCCGAGATGACCACCCTCGGCATCGAACCCGAGCAGCTCGCGGCGCGCGCCGCGGCGACCGACCGCCCCGTCTGGGCATCGCTCGCATCCTTCGCGCACGAGTACCGCGCCGTCCGCGCCCGCATGCGCGGCGCGCACCGTGACGCGGCGGGTCTGGTGCGCGAAGCGGTCGGGCTCCTCCGCGACGCTCCCGCGGCCTCGCCCGCTCTCGGCGCGGTCGCGGGACTGCGCGCGATCCTCGTCGACGATGCGCAGGAGGTCACCCTGGGCGGCGTCGAACTGCTGGAGGCGTGCCGGATGCGGGGCGTCGCGGTGCTGGCGTTCGGCGACCCGGACGTCGGATCGGGATCCTTCCGCGGCGCCCGCCCCGAGAACTTCGCCCGTCTCGCCACGAGCACGTACGTCCTGGGCAGCGTGCACCGGGGGACCGCCGCCCAGCGCGACCTCACCGCCCAGGTCACGTCCCGCATCGGCGCGGCGGGATTGGTGGCGCACCGGCATCCGCCCGTCGGCCTCGAGGCCGACGACAGCGTGCGCGCCTTCGCGCTGCGCTCGGGGGCGGAGGAATTCGATCTGATCGCCCGGCTCCTGCGCGAGCGGCACGTGCACGACGGCGTCCCGTGGGAGCAGTGCGCGGTCATCGCCCACGATTCGCGTCAGGTGACGGCGCTCGAGGCGGAGCTGTCCGCTCGCGACGTCCCGACCGCCGCCGTCGGCCCCGCGCGAGCCCTCGCCGAGACGCCGATCGTGCGCGACCTCCTGCGCGCGGTCGACCTGGCCGCCGTCGCCACCGAGCTCCGCACCGACGACGACGTGCTCGACGTGCTCGTCGGCGGGGGACTCGATCCCGTCGAGCTGCGGAGGCTGCGCGCCGCCCTCCGCCACGCCGAGCTGCGGTCGGGTGGGGAGAGGTCGGCTCGCGAACTGCTGGCGGCGGGGGTGCGGCATCCGATCGAGTTCGACGTCATCGACACGCCCGAGGCGCGACGCGCGGCTCGACTCTCGCGGACGCTCGCCGAGGTGGGCGAGCAGCTCCAGTCGGGTGCGACCGCGCACGAGCTGCTGTGGACGGTGTGGGAGCAGCGGGGACTCGAGCGCCAGCTGCGCACACTCGCCGACGGCCAGGGTCCGCTCGCCGATCAGGCGCGGCGTGACCTCGACGCGGTCGTCGCCCTCTTCGAAGCCGCGAAGCGTCACGGCGAGCGGGAGGACGGCACGGCGCCGATCGATCACCTCCGCGCGCTGCTGTCGTCCGAGGTCGCCGAGGACCGCCTGCGGACCGGGACGGTGGCCAGCGGCGTCCAGATCTCCACGCCGGCAGCGGCGCTCGGGCTCGAGTTCGACACCGTCGTCGTCGCCGGTGTCCAGGACGGCGTCTGGCCGAACCTGCGCCTGCGGGGGAGCCTGCTCGAGACGGCGCGGCTCGCCGAGCAGGACGCCGACGTCGACACCGCCGACCGCCGACGGGCCGTGCTGCACGACGAGCTGCGGCTGTTCGCGCGCGCCGTCTCGCGAGCACGGTCGCATCTCGTCGTGACCGCGGTCGACGACGACGATTCCGGCCCGAGTGTGCTGTTCGAGCTCCTGCCTCTCGCGGCGCCGGCTCCGCGTGCTGCGGAGCACCCCCTGACCCTCCGAGGGCTGGTCGCGAGCCACCGACGCCGTCTGACCGACCCGCGCACCACCGAATCCGATCGGACGGATGCCGCCGGGCAGCTCGCGCTGCTCGCGGCGGCGGGTGTGCCGGGTGCCGACCCGGCCCAGTGGTACGGCCTCGCCGAGCCGACCTCGACAGCCCCGATCCGCGACCTCGACGCCGAACCCCTGCGCATCTCGCCCTCCCGCATCCACGCACTGGAGCAGTGTCAGCTCGACTGGGTGATCGGTGATCTCGGCGGCGATCCGGGCGGCGCCGTGGCGGGTCTCGGGACCCTCCTGCATGCCGCGCTCGAGCATGCCGACGCGGCGGACCCCGAGGCGCTGTGGGCGTTCGTCGAGGAAGGCTGGTCGCAGCTCGAGTTCGAGGCGGCCTGGATCGACGAGGCCGAACGCCGCCGCGCCCGCGACCTCGTGTCGCGCCTCGCCGCCTACCTCCGCGACACCGAGCGAGCCGGCACGACCCTCGTCGGCGCCGAGCCCCACTTCGAGGTGCCGCTGCCGGTGGCGGATGCCGCGCATCCCGCGATCCTCTCGGGCTACATCGACCGGGTCGAACGGACGAGGGACGGACGCGTCGTCATCGTGGACCTCAAGACCGGCCGGAGCGAGGCGACGAGCGACCGCGCCGCGGTCGACAATCCGCAGCTCGCCGCCTACCAGCTCGCGTTCGAGCGGGGGGCGATCCCCGAGGTGGCAGGCGCCGCGCCGGGCGGAGCGAAGCTGCTCGTCCTGAAAGGCACCCGGAACGCGCCGTACGCCGAACCGCGCCAGGAACCTTTCGACGACGAGACGCGCGCCGCATTCCTCGGCCGTGTCGACGAGGCCGTCCGCGTGATGCGGGGGACATCGTTCGTCGCCCCGTTCGAGGAGCACTGCCGCGACGACCACACCCGCGGGCTCTGCCGCATCCACACGATCGGTCCGGTGAGTTCCGCGTGAGCACCGCACTCCTGCGTCCCGAGACCGTCGCGGCGGCCCTCGGACAGTTCCCGCCGACGCCCGAGCAGTCGGCCGTCATCTCCGCCCCCCTCGCCCCGGCTCTCGTCGTCGCCGGTGCCGGCAGCGGCAAGACCGAGACGATGGCGGGCCGCGTCGTGTGGTTGGTTGCGAACGGACTGGTCCGCCGGGACGAGGTGCTCGGCCTGACCTTCACGCGCAAGGCCGCGGGCGAGCTCGCGGAGCGGATCGGCTCGCGCCTGCGCCGCCTGGCCGACTTCGAGCGGCGCGGTCTGCTTCCGCACCTCGAGCGGCTCAACGACGAGGGTCGCCTGGCCGTGTTCAGCGAGCTGGAGCGAGCCGGCGCGCCCGAATCGGCGCGCCGCGCGGCGCTCGACGCGCTGGCTCCCGAGCCGACCACTCCCGAAGCGGGCGATGCGATGCTGGAGCGCCCCGCCGTGTCGACCTACAACAGCTTCGCCGACGCCATCGTGCGCGAGAACGCGGTCCGCATCGGGCGCGACGCCGAGGCGGTCGTGCTCAGCGAGTCCGCCGCGTGGCTGCTCATGCGTCAGGTGGTGCTCTCCTCCGACGACACGCGCCTGCCCGATCGCATCGAGCGGCCGTCGACGATCATCGATGCGGCGCTGCGGATCGCACGCGACAGCGTCGACAACCTCGCCGACCTCGATGACCTCGACGCCTTCGCGGAGGAGTTCCAGGGCGTCCTCGAGCGGCCCAGTCAGCGAGCCGCCACCACCGTGTACGCCGACGTGCGGACGGCGGCCGAGAAGGTGTCCGGGCTCGCCGTCCTCACCTCGCTCGCCCGCACCTACGAAGCCGAGAAGCGGCGGCGTGGCCTCATCGACTTCTCCGACCAGGTGGCCGGCGCCCTCCAGGTCGTCCGCGCCCACCCGTCGGTCGCCGAGGAGCTCCGCCAGCGTTACCGGGTCGTGCTCCTCGACGAGTACCAGGACACGTCCGTCGTGCAGACCGACCTGCTGGCCACCCTCTTCCGCGACACGGCGGTGATGGCCGTCGGCGACCCGCACCAGTCCATCTACGGCTGGCGCGGCGCGAGCGCAGGCAACCTCGGCGACTTCGCGCGCTCGTTCGACCCGGATGCCGGGGCCCGCACCTACTCGCTCCTGACGAGCTGGCGAAACGGCGTCGACGTCCTCCGCGCGGCGGGCGCCGTGCTCGCGCCGCTGGAAGCACCCGTCGAGGTGGGGACGCTGAGACCTCGCGAGGGCGCGCCGACGGGTCGCGTCGACATCGTGGTCGAGACGGACGTCGACGCCGAAGCGGATGCCGTCGCCGAATGGTTCGGAGCGGTACGGGACGAGCGGCGCCGAGGTGGGCGGTCGACGACGGCGGCCGTCCTCGTCCGCAGCAAGAAGCACATGCTCCGATTTGCGGACGCGCTGGGGCGACGCGGCATCCCGCATCGGATCCTCGGACTGGGAGGACTCCTCTCGACGCCCGAGGTGGTCGACGTCGTCTCGGCCCTCCGCGTGATCAGCGACCCGCGGGCCGGGTCCGCTCTCATCCGCCTGCTCTCGGGGCCGCGCTGGGCGATCGGGCTCGCCGACCTCAGGGAGCTGGCCCAGGTCGCCGCGCGTCTCGTCCGTCACGACACCGCCCTGCAGCCCCTGCCTCCGGAGCTAGCCGAGACGATCCGCTCGTCGGCGGGGGACGAAGGCGGCTCACTCGTCGCCGCTCTCGACTTCGTGGCCCGTCAGAAGCCCGATCACGGCTGGCTCGCCGGGTTCACCCCCGCGGCGCGGGAGCGCCTCCGCGACGCCGGAGCGGTGTTCGCCGGGCTCCGGCGAGCCGCGGGTCTGCCGATCCCCGAACTCGTGCGTCTCATCGAGAACGAGCTGCGCCTGGACATCGAGCTCGCCGCGAACGAATCGCGCGGTCCGGCACGGACGGCATCCGATCAGCTCCGGGCGTTCATCGACGAGCTCCACGGCTTCCTGCAGACGGATGAGCGGGGTTCGCTCCCGAGCCTGCTGGCCTGGCTCGATCGGGCGGAGCGCATCGACGAGTTCGCCCCGCGCACCGAGCCGCCCGAGGACGACGTGGTCCAGCTGCTCACGATCCACGGGTCGAAGGGCCTCGAGTGGGATGCCGTGGCCGTCGTCCGAGGCGTCGAGGAGGAGCTGCCTGCCCGCTTGCAGGATTCGAAGGGATGGCTCGGATTCGGTGTGCTGCCGTACTCCTTCCGCGGCGACCGGGAGTGGCTGCCCGACCTGCGGTGGCGCGCACCCGACGCCCCCTCCCAGCAGGACCTCAAGACGGCGCTCGGGTCGTTCACCGACGGCATCCGGGAGCGCCACCTCGCCGAGGAGCGGCGTCTCGCCTACGTCGCGGTCACGCGCGCCCGCGAGCACCTGCTGATCTCCGCCTCGCCGTGGGCCGGCACCAAGAAGCCCCGTGAGGTCAGCCGGTTCGTCCGCGAGATCGCGGAGGAACTCGGGATCGCGCTTCCCGCCGCGGACGTCGCCGAGAATCCGTACGAGGGTGCCCGGGCGACGCTCGACTGGCCGATCGACCCCCTCGGATCGCGCGCATCCCGAGTGCGGGAGGCCGCGGCCCGGGTCGAGGCGGCGATGAACGCCCCGGCGGCCACCCCGACACGCGACCTCGAACTGCTCCTCGCCGAGCGTGCGGCGCGCGCGGCCGGCCGCGAGAGGGTCGCGCCCACCCGCATCCCCGCATCCCGGTTCAAGGACTTCGTCGCCGACTACGACGCGGCGGCGACGGCGGTCGCCCGCACCCTGCCCGAACGGCCCTACCGGCAGACGCGACTCGGCACGCTGTTCCACGCGTGGGTCGAGCAGCGGTCCGGTCTCGTCGGTCGGTCGCGCTCGGTCGACGACGTCCTCTGGGACGACGACGAATCGGTCTCGATGTCACCGGCCGACGCGGATGCGCTCGACCGGCTGCGCGACGCGTTCCTGGCGTCGGAGTGGGGTCCCCTTCAACCGATCGAGGTCGAGACGGAGATCGATTTCGTCGATCCCGACGCGCTGGGCGACGGCCGTCCCCACATCGTCATCTGCAAGCTGGATGCGGTGTACCGCCGGGGCGACCGGATCGAGATCGTGGACTGGAAGACGGGCCGCCCGCCGCGCACCCCGGCCGAGCGCACCGAGCGGATGCTCCAGCTCGAGCTGTACCGCAGGGCCTACCACGCCAAGCACGGGGTTCCGATGGACCGGATCGACGTCGTGCTGTTCTACGTCGCCGACGGTCTCATCCTCCGCGGCTGACGAGGCGGCGGCGGGTCAGGCGGTTCCCGTCCAGCGGCGGAGCGCGTTCTTCGCGGCGTCGTCGGGGTCGCTCTCCTCGGCGGGGGTCTCCGCCTGTGTGCCCGCCCAGTCGCCGAACTCGAGGGCCTCGGTCTCCTGATCGACGACGGATGCCGCCGGCGCCGCATCGTCGTCCTCGTACCCGTCGAGCATGCCGGGGTCGTAGGCATCGGTCTGCATGGAGGTGTCGATGGCCCCCGTGGTGCTGGCCGGCACGCGCCCCAGTGCGGCCAGGGCGTCGTCGATGCTGACGGTCCCCGATCCGATCGGCGCCTCGTCGCGGACGCTCTCGTCGAGGGACTCGAGGAGGGCCACGGCATCCGTCATGACCGACTCCGACGCCGTGTCGTGACCGTGCACGAGCCACTTGGCGAACTCGAGCTCGGCGTGCAGCCGGGCGCGCTCGGCGAGCATCGCGTCGGGGGCGCGCCCGCTCGCCGCGGCGTAGGCCACGACGACGTCCGCGGCGGCGTCGGGTGCGCTGGCGACCCAGCGCAGATCCTCCGCGGGGTCGCCGACGCTCAGCCCGGCCCAGTGGAGCAGCCCGGCGACGGTGGGAACCCCCTCGACGTCGGTCAGGGTGAAGGATGCCGGATCGACGCCGCCGAGGATGACGGTGGGTTCGAGGTTCCACAGCGCATCCAGCGCGACAGCCCGGCTCCACCGTCGCAGGAGGCCGAAGGGCAATCGTCCGGTCGACTCGGCGCGGTCCAGGAGACGCTCGGTGTCCGTCCGCACCTGCGCGGCCGTGCGGGCGGGCAGGCCCGCGCCGTGGACGATGGAGGTGGGGAGCTCGTGGATGCCGGCGATGGCGGCCGCGATGGCGGTTGCGACGCCGCGCCCCGGCGGGACGTGGGCGGCGTCCACCCGATAACCGGCGAGGTAGGTCTGCACGCGCGCCGTGCGGCCGCCGACGCGGGAGGTCCCGAGGGTCTCGGGGGCTCGGAAGGGCAGCATGGCCCGGACTCCGGGCGTGAGGGCGCCGAGCGCCGTCGTCTCGCGGAGGGCGTCCGCCTCGGCCTCGTCGCTCTCGGGAACGCGGACGACGAGCCGGGTGCCGTCGTCGAGGTGGAGGAGCGCGCTGTCGTACCGGTGGCCGACGTCTTCGCTGAGTGCAGCCGCACCCGTGATGCTCGTGCGCACACCCGACGCCTGCGAGAGAGCCGCCGTGGCGGCCGCGGCTAGAGTGAGAGGAGAGCGTGCCATGCCCCCCAGGGTAGGCGGGGCACGGCCCCGCGCCCCCCACGCCACGCCCGCAAGAGAGGTCCTCGATGACGACGAAGGACGTCCCGCCGCCCCTGGCGCGAGCGGTCATCGACCGTGCAGCCGAAGAGCGGCTCGACGAAGGTCTGCTCACCCGCATCCGAGCGGATCGCGACACGCGCGTGCTGCTGCTTCACGGCGACCGCGCGCCGCTCGACGAGAACTCGGCGCTGCGCTGGCTCACCCCCGAGGCCGTTCCCGGTGATGCCGTCTGGGCGTTCCTCGGCCGCGATTCCCAGCACCGCGCGGTCGCCGTGGCGGCCGTGTCGTCGAAAGCCGACGAGCCGACGGTGGATGCCGCCGGGTGGGGGAGTCTGCGCGTCGTCGGAGGCGATCTCGACGCCGACGAGGCGGGCCGCTTCGTGCAGGGGCTGAGCCTCGGTCGCTGGCTGCTCGACGCCCCGTTCTGCCCGGCCTGCGGCGGGGCGACCGAGATCCGGCAGGCGGGCTGGTCCCGCCGGTGCGTCGTCTGCGGTCGCCAGCACTTCCCCCGGACCGACCCCGCCGTGATCGTCGCCGTCGCGAGCTCGGACGGGGAGCGTCTGCTGCTCGGGCGGAACGCCGCGTGGGGCGACATTCCGACCTATTCCACGTTCGCGGGGTTCGTCGAGGCCGGCGAGTCGCTCGAGACCACCGTCGAGCGCGAGGTCGCCGAGGAGGCGGGCGTCCGCCTCGACCGCATCGCCTACCGCGGATCGCAGGCGTGGCCGTACCCGCGCTCGCTCATGCTCGGCTTCACCGCCTTCGCCGTCGCCGACGATGAAGCCCGTCCCGACGGCGAGGAGATCCTCGACGTGCGGTGGTTCACCCGGGCGGAGATCCGCGAGGCTCTGGCAGGCGGCGGCGACATCCGTCTTCCCGGGCCGGCCTCCATCGCCCGGAGCCTCATCGTCCGATGGGTCGGGGAGTGAGCGCGGACCCGCTCGCCGACCTCGACGACCGCCAGCGCGAGGCGGCGGGCACCCTCCGCGGTCAGGTGTGCGTTCTCGCCGGCGCCGGCACGGGGAAGACGCGCGTCATCACCCACCGGATCGCGCACGGCGTCGACACCGGCGCCTATTCGCCGCAGCGCGTCATGGCGGTCACCTTCACGACGAAGGCGGCCGGCGAACTGCGGGGCCGGCTCCGAGGACTCGGCGTCGAGGGCGTCGCGGCCCGCACCTTCCACGCCGCGGCCCTCGCCCAGCTGAACTTCTTCTGGCCCCAGGTGGCGCGCGACACCGCGCCGGCGATCGTCGACAGCAAGGTGAAGCTCCTCTCGCACGCGGCGGACGGGATCGGTCTGCGACTGGATGCCTCGACGCTGCGCGATGTCGCCTCCCAGATCGAGTGGCGGAAGGTCACGATGCGCTCGATCGAGGACTACGCCGACGTTCGGTCCGGCGGCATCCCCGGGCTGTCGATCGACCCCCTCGTGGGCCTCCAGCGCGCCTACGAGAAGCTGAAGGACGAGCGTCGCCAGCTCGATTTCGAGGACGTCCTGCTCGCCTGCGCCGGGATGATCGAATCCGAGCCGCGCGTCGCCGCTGCCGTCCACGAGCAGTACCGCCACTTCACCGTCGACGAGTACCAGGACGTCTCGCCCGTGCAGCACCGCCTGCTGCAGCTGTGGCTGGGCGATCGCAAGGATCTGTGCGTCGTCGGCGACGCGAGCCAGACCATCTACTCGTTCGCCGGCGCCGACCCCCGCTACTTGCTCGAGTTCGCCGAGCGCGACGACGACGTCACCGTGGTGCGCCTCGAACGCAACTACCGATCGGATGCCGCGGTCCTCGCCGTCGCGAACGAGCTCATGCGCGGGCGACCCGGCGCCCTGCAGCTCGTGACACCGGCGCCCGCCGGCCCCTCTCCCGAGGTGACGTCTTACGAGGACGACGCGGCCGAGGCGAACGGCATCGCGGATCGGATCGCCGCGCAGCTCCGAGAAGGTGTCGACCCGCACGACGTCGCCGTGCTCTACCGGCTGAACGCGCAGTCGGCCCCGCTCCTGGCGGCCCTCTCGAGCCGCGGCATCCCGGCGACGGTCCTTGGGGGCAAGCGGTTCTGGGACCTGCCCGAGGTGCGCCAGGCGCTCATGGCCCTCCGCGGTGCCTCCGTCGCGCCGCTGTCGGGGTCGTTCATCGCCACGGTGCGCGACGTCCTGCGATCGCTCGGACTGACCGACGAGGCGCCCCCCGCCGGCGGCGCGCTGCGCGAGGCCTGGGAAGCGCGGGCGGCGGTGCTCCGCCTCGCCGAGGAAGCCCCGGAGGGGACCACTCTGCGCGGCTTCACCGACGAGCTCACCGCCCGCGCCAAGGCGCAGCACGAACCCGCGATGCGCACCGTGACCCTGGCGACGCTCCACGCCGCGAAGGGCCTCGAATGGCCCCACGTCCACCTCATGGGTCTCAGCGAAGGGCTCCTCCCGATCTCGTACGCGACGACGTTCGAGCAGATCGACGAGGAGCGGCGTCTCGCCTACGTGGGCGTCACGCGGGCCGCGCGAACGCTGTCGCTGTCGTGGGCGCAGCGGTCGGGGAACCGGGAGCGTCAGCGCTCCAGATTCCTTCAGGAGATCGGCAGAGGCACCCTGCGTGAGGTCGGTGTTCGCGGCTCTCGCCCACCCCGTCCGCGGCGCTGAGGACGACGGAGCGTCCTACCGCGCCGCTGCGCAGCATCCGGGCCGCGAGGGTCGCCGCCTCGACCAGCAGGAGCGGGTCGGTGGGGACCGACGGTCGCGCGAGCAGCTGCGCCGCCACGAGCGGCCAATCGGGGTCGCGATCGCGCCGATACGCGTGGACGCAGGCGATGCAGGCGCTCTCCCCGGGGACGACGAACGGACCCACGACGACACGGTCGCCCGAGAGCTCGATCGGAAGATGGGGGATGTCGTTCGCGGTGAGCCGCGCGGCGCGATGCGGATCGACCAGGCGCGACGCGACGACGACGATCGGTTCGGGCGCCGTCGGCAGAGGCCATCGGGCGGTGTCGACGACGTCCAGTCCCGCGGCCTGCATCCCGCCGACGAGCGTGGTCTCGTCCTCGTGGCGCAGATCGGCCGGCAGCTCGACCCGGACGGCCGGTGCGGGCGCCGCCTCGGGAGCGAGGGCCTTCTCTATGCGACGCAGGAACGCATCCGCTTCGTCGTCGGTCGCACCGAGCTCCCGCGCCAGTGGCGCGAGCCGTGCATCCGGGATGCCGCTCACGAGGGCATCGAGCAGACGCTCCTGCCACGGCGTCAGACCGGTGAGCGGTCGCTCGTCGTCCATCCCGAGCTGGACGCTGGTCGGGGTCCGCCACAGCGGGGGATGAGAGGGGGCGAGACGCAGCATGCCGCGATTCTGACGTCGCGTCCCCGCCTCCGCCGGGGCCGTCCACAGGCGAACGCTGAGGACAGGCCTCAGAGCCGCTGTGGAGGAGGCTCGGGGATCAGACGGGCCGCGGCCCCGTCGGGCCGTCCTCGCCGGGCGCATCCGGCTCGTCTGGCTCGTCGTCGGCAGGAGCCGCATCCGTCGGATGCTCCGCGGCTGCCTCCTCGTCCAAGAGGGCCGCGAGGGCGTCGTCGAACGCATCGCGTTCGGGCTCCTCGCCGCGCTCGCTCGCCTGCAGCCGTGCCACCAGCGCGGCCGGATCGTCGATGTCCTCAGCCGTCGGGATCAGGTCGGGGTAATCCCAGAGGCGGTCGCGGACCGTCGGACCGACGGCATCCGTCACCGCGCGCCACATGGCGGCGGCTTCGCGCAGTCGACGGGGACGCAGTTCGAGGCCGACGAGGGAGGCCATCGCCTGTTCGCCGGGCCCGCCGACCGCGCGGCGGCGGCGGACGGCCTCGGCGATGCGGTCGGCGGAGGGCACGCGCGCGGTCGCGTCGGCGGTGACGACGTCGACCCAGCCCTCGATGGTCGCGAGGAGGTTCTCGAGCCTCGTCAGGGCGGCGACCTGAGCCTCGGAGCGCTGGGGGAGGAGGGCGCCGCTCTCGATGGCCGCCTTCAGCTCTTCGGGGGCCGACGGATCGAACCGCGAGGCGAGGTCCTCGAGGGCGTCCGTGTCGACGTGGACGCCGCGCGCGAAGTCGGTCACCTGCGAGATGACATGCAGGCGCAGCCACTTCGCGTGACGGAACAGTCGCGCGTGGGCGAGTTCGCGGGTGGCCAGCACGAGCGCGAGCTGGTCCTCCTCGATCTCGAGGTCGCGGCCGAAGTCCGCGAAGTTCTGCGGCAGGATCGCCGCGTCCCCCGTGGGCATGAGAGGGATGCCGACGTCGCCACCGCTCACGACCTCGAGCGACAGGCGTCCGATCACCGCACCCAGCTGCGACGCGAACAGGGCGCCGCCCACGCGGCGCATGAGGCGTCCCGCGCCCTGGATGGCCGAACGCATCTCCTCGGGCGTCTGCGACTCGAGCGCTGCCATGAGCGCATCGCTGATCGAGGTCGCCACCGGCTCGGCGAGCTCCTGCCACACCGGGAGGGTCGCCTCCACCCACCGGCCGCGGGTGATCGGCTGCGGAGCCTGCGCGAGCTCGGCGATCGCCGTCACCTCGCTGAGCCACAGCGCGGCGAGGGCGAAGGCCTGATCGAACTCGGTCCGCGACCCTGCCGTGATCCCCAGCCCGTCCTGATTCGCGATGTGCAGGGCCTGGGTCTTCGCGGCGGACCAGTCGAGGCCGTCGTCGTCCCCGTCACCGGCCATCGCCGCCTGGAACTGGCGCATGATGTTCTGCATCATCGCGGGGTCGATGCCCATGCCCGACAGCTGGCGGAGCTGCTCGGGATCGATTCCGCCCTGACCGCTGAGCATGCGTCGGAGCATCTCGGCGAGGTCGTCGTCGCCGGGCAGATCGTCGTCCGAGGGATCGGTCATGTCAGGCGCCTTTCAGCAGGGGGGAGACGTCTCGTTCTACGCTAGTGGCAGGTTTTCTCCGCCCGGTCCGAGCGGGAGACGTCCCGTGTACGCCGGCCGCGAACGAGCGCCGGAGGAAGGACCCGCGTGTCGCTCTTCGACAACGCCGCCGAGCCGGCTGCCGCCCCGCCGTCCCGCCGTTCCCGTCGCTTCTCCGCGGGGGTCTGGGCTCTCGTCGTGGCGCTCGTCGCCCTGCTCATCCTGAGCTTCCTCCCCACCGGTTTCGTGATCCAGCGGCAGGGACCGGTCGTCAACACCTTGGGGTCGGCCGAGAACGCGTCCGGCGACGACGTCCCCCTCATCTCTGTGAGCGGTGCGAAGACGTACCCCACCGCGGGCGCCCTCGACCTCACCACCGTGCAGGTCGTCGGCAACCGCGAGACCACGCCGTCCTGGTTCGAGCTCGCGAAGGCGTGGCTCGATCCCGGCGAAGCCGTCCTCCCGATCGACGACGTGTTCCCGGCGGGGACGACGACCGAGCAGCGCAACGAGGAGAACGCCGCGCTGATGGTCGACTCCCAGAAGGAGGCCACGGCCGCCGCGCTCACCGAACTGGGGTACGAGGTCCGGGCCCACGTCGGCGTCGGCGCACTGAGCGACGACTCCGCCGCGAAGGGCATCCTCGAGGTCGGCGACGAGATCGTCTCGGCGAGCGGCACGCCGATCGAGGACACCGCGCAGCTGCGATCCCTGATCAACGAGCGGGGAGGTCAGCCCGTCGAACTGGTCATCCGCCGGAACGGTGCCGAGCGCACGGTCACCGTGACGCCCTCGCGCACCACCACGAAGGACGGCACGGTCTGGATCATCGGGATCACGACCTCGCGGGACTTCGATTTCCCCATCGACGTGAAGATCCAGCTCGACCGGATCGGCGGGCCCAGCGCCGGCCAGATGTTCGCGCTCGGGATCATCGACACCCTGACTCCCGGCGAGCTCAACGGAGGCAAGCAGGTCGCCGGAACGGGCACGATCGACGCCACCGGCACGATCGGGCCGATCGGCGGCATCCGTCAGAAGCTCTACGGCGCGAAGGATGCCGGGGCCACCTACTTCCTCGCCCCGGAGAAGAACTGCAACGAGGTCGTCGGCCACATCCCGGACGGCCTGCGCGTCGTCCCCGTCTCGACCCTCGACGACTCGCTCACAGCCCTCGACGCGATCCGTACCGGCACGGGCGTGGACAAGCTCCCCGTGTGCGCCGCCGGTTGAGTCCGCAGCGCCCCTGCGATTCCGCCCAGAGCGCATCCCGCCGCCGCCGTCCGCGAGTCGGCCCCGCCTAGGATGAGAGGGTGACCTCGACACCTGCCGGACCGGCCACGTCCACCCCTCCGAACCCCGTTCGCCGCACGATCGCCATCACGGTCGGAGTCCTCGTGGTGCTGGTGATCGCGTTCTTCGCGTTCGCCAGCCTGTACACGGACTGGCAGTGGTACAAGCAGCTCGGCTACGACAGTGTGCTGGTGACGCAGTGGACGGCCCGTGTCGTCATGTTCGTCATCGGGTTCGTCGCGATGGCGGCCCCCGTCTTCGCAGCCATCCAGCTCGCGTACCGACTTCGGCCGGTCTACGCCCGACTGAGCTCCCAGCTCGATCACTACCAGGAGGTCGTCGAGCCGCTCCGACGCCTGGCCATGTGGGGCATCCCCGTCTTCTTCGGCTTCTTCGCGGGCTTCGCCGCCTCGGCGCAGTGGGAGACCGCCTGGCTGTGGGCCAACGGTGTCACCACCGGTCAGAAGGATCCGCAGTTCGGCCTCGACACCGGCTTCTACCTGTTCCAGATGCCGTTCTACAGCGTCGTGCTCGGCTTCACGTCCGCAGTGCTGCTGATCTGCCTCCTCGTGACCGTCGTCGTCGCCTACCTCTACGGCTCGGTGCGCGTCGGTCAGCGCGAACTCCGCATCTCCAAGGCCGCCCGCATCCAGCTCGCCATCGTCGCTGCGCTCTATCTCGCCGTACAGGCGGTCAGCCTCTGGTTCGACCGGTTCAAGACGCTCACGACGCAGGGCGACCGGTTCACCGGCGCCAGCTACGTCGACGTCAACGCGGTCATCCCGGGTCTCGCGATCCTGTCCATCGCCGCGGCGATCGTCGCCGCGCTGTTCGTCGTGACGGCCATCATCGGCCGGTGGCGCTTCCCGCTCATCGGAACCGCGCTGCTCATCGTCTCCTCCCTCGTCGTCGGCGTCGCCTACCCGTGGGCCGTCAGCCAGTTCCAGGTCGCGCCTAACCTCGAGACCTACGAGGCGCCCTACGTCGACCGCAACCTCGCGGCGACGAAGTTCGCCTACGGCATCAACGGGCTCGAGAAGACCGAGTACGAGGCGGTCACCACGGCCGAGAAGGGCCAGCTCCGGGCCGACGCCGAGACCACCGCGTCGCTGCGCATCATGGACCCCGCCATCATCGGACCGACCGTGCGCCAGCTCGAGCAGTACCGCTCGTACTACCAGTTCCAGAACCCGCTCGACGTCGACCGGTACGAGATCGACGGCAAGATGCAGGATGCCGTCGTGTCGGTCCGCGAGCTGAACCTCGACCAGCTGGGCAACGCCCAGTCCTGGTACAACAACACGCTCGTCTACACGCACGGCTACGGTGTCGTGGCGGCCAAGGGCAACGACCGCACCGCGGACGGTGACCCCGTCTTCCTCGAGCGCGGCATCCCGACCTCCGGCGACCTCACCAACGAGTCGAAGTACGAGCCCCGCATCTACTTCGGCGAGTCGTCGCCGCCCTACTCGATCGTCGGCGCCCCGAAGGGCAGCGACCCGGTCGAACTCGACTACCCGCGCGGCGAGGACGGCGCCGGTCAGACCCGGACGACGTTCACCGGCAACGGCGGCCCGAACATCGGCAACCCGTTCAACCGGTTGCTGTACGCGCTGAAGTTCCAGTCGACCGACATCCTGTTCTCCGACGGGATCAACGACGACTCGCAGATCCTCTACGATCGCAACCCGCGCGATCGCGTCCAGAAGGTGGCCCCCTACCTCGAGCTCGACAGCGATCCGTACCCGAGCGTCGTGGACGGCCGCGTCGTCTGGATCATCGACGGCTACACGCTGAGCAACAACTACCCGTACTCGTCGATCGTGAGCCTGCGGGACGCGATCTCCGACACCACGAACCGCGCCCCGAGCGTCGCGCTCGACGACGTGAACTACATCCGCAACTCGGTCAAGGCGACCGTCGATGCGTACGACGGCTCGGTCAAGCTTTACGCCTGGGACGACCAGGACCCGATGCTGAAGGCCTGGCAGAAGATCTACCCGTCGACCCTCCGCCCCATCAGCGAGATGTCCGGCGACTTGATGAGCCACGTGCGCTACCCGACGGACCTGTTCAAGGTGCAGCGCGCCATGCTCGGGACCTACCACGTCGACGACGCGCAGTCCTTCATCCGCCGCGACAACGCGTGGCGGACGCCGCAGGACCCGGTGACCCAGTCGAACCTGCAGCCGCCGTACTACCTGACGATGCAGATGCCGGGCCAGCAGGACCCGACCTACTCGATGTTCACGTCCTTCATTCCGGCGGCAGAGGGCGACCAAGAGCGCAACGTGCTCATGGGCTACCTTGCGGTCGACGCCAACGCCGGCAGCACGAAGGGCGAGAAGAACCCCGATTACGGCAAGCTCCGCATGCTGGAGATCAGCGCGGATGTCTCGGTCCCCGGCCCGGGTCAGGTGCAGAACACCTTCAGCTCGAACGAGACCATCGCGCAGCAGGTGAACCTCCTGCGACAGGGTCAGTCCGAGGTCCGCAACGGCAACCTGCTGACGCTCCCCGTCGGTGGCGGTCTGCTGTACGTGCAGCCGATCTTCGTGCAGGCGTCGAGCGGAACCCAGCTGCCCGCCCTCCGCAAGATCCTCGTCGCGTTCGGTGACGAGGTCGCCTTCGAGGACACCCTGCAGGAAGCGCTCGACAAGCTGTTCGGCGGTGACTCCGGCGCGACGACCGGCGATGAGGGAACGACGCCGTCGCCTTCGCCGAGCGGGTCGCCGAGCCCCAGCGCGACGCCCGGCGGCGGACAGAACGAGACGCCCCCAGCGGGTGTCGGCGACGAGATCGCGCGTCTCCTGCAGCAGGCCCGTCAGGTCATGATGGCGCGTGACGACGCCATGCAGAAGGGTGACTGGGCCGCCTACGGCGAGCAGGACAAGGCGCTCACCGACATCATCAACAGGCTCATCCAGCTCGACGGGGAGTGATCCCGCTGATCTGGTGGGGGCGGTTCACGACAGGAACAGCCCCCACCAGATCACCAGCAGTGTCACCACGAATCCGGCGAACTGGTTGAGCCAGAGGAACCGGTCCCAGCCGCGGGTGGCGGAGGCGGCATCCGCGTCGGTCACCGAGCGGTAGGGCCACACGGTGGCGAGGTACGGTAGCGCGACGATCGCGGCGAGCGGTCCCGGCCACGCGGTCCCGAGCATCGCAACGCCCGACGCCGCGTAGGCGACGAGCGAGAACCGCACCGTCCACGCCGCGCCGCGCGCGGTGGCGATCGATGAGATCCCCGCCTCGCGGTCGGCGACGACATCCTGCACGGCGCCGAATGCGTGCGACGCGACACCCCACAGCGCGAACGCCACGATGATGAGCACGAGCTGCGGCGTCCACGTGGCGCCGGTCAGGACGAGGGCGTACACGGCGGGCGAGAAGAAGTGGATGCTGCTCGTCACCGAATCCGCGAAGGGGCGCTCCTTGAGGCGGAGGGGCGGCGCGCTGTAGAAGACGACCGCGAGCAGACTGAGCGCCAGCACGAGCCACGACAGCGGTGGGCCCGACGGCACGAGGAAGACGACGAAAGGGAGACACAGCAGACCCGACGCCCACAGGGTGGGGGCGTGCAGGCTCTTCTCGAGGATCGCTCCGTGCGCTCCGCCCTTGCGCGGGTTCCGCAGGTCGGACTCGTAGTCGAAGACGTCGTTGATGCCGTACATCGCGACGTTGTACGGGATCAGGAAGAAGATGGTCCCGATGACGAGGACGATGTCGATCTCGCGTGCGGACAGCAGATACGCCGCCGCGAACGGATAGGCCGTGTTGATCCAGCTCACGGGGCGGGAGGACACGAAGAGCTGGCGGGCGAAGCGGAGGGGCGTCACGCGGCATCCCTCCTCTCGGGCAGCAGCGCACCGATCGCCGGCAGGAGGAAGGCGACGCACAGCGGGTAGGCGAAGTCCTCTATCGGGGCGAGGCCGATGCGGATGCCGCTGATGTGCTCCTCGGGGTAGGTGAAGAGGTCAGCGGCGATCATCACGTTGTCGAACACCGCCGTCAGGAGGACGAGGATGCCGGCGGTCCACAGCGAGGCGACCAGGCGCTCCCGTCGCTGCGGGCGGCGGAGCGAGAAGAGGGTCACGACGACGGTGACGACGACGAACGGGAGGACGATCAGCGGGTAGGTCATGCGGCGTCCCGGCTCCGTGCTCGCGTGCGTCTCCGCGTGACGAGAGCGTGGACGACCAGCGTCAGGTGGCAGAGGAACGCCAGGAAGACCGGCTCCTCGAGAGGCAGGTGGGGGGCGAGATCGATGCCGACGAGCAGAGGGCTGTCGCCGCGGACGAAGACGCCGGTCGCGATGCCCACCAGGTCCCACACGAGGAGGAACGCCGTACCGCAGGCGATCAGCAGCAGGCTGCGACCGGGGTCGGCGGCCACTGCGAGGCGGTGCCTCAGGTCGATCGCGATCACACCGAGCGCCGAGAGGATCAGGGCGCCCAGGTACAGCCCGGGCACCGCCGTCAGCGTTCCGAGGCGAGCGGCTCGGGAAGCCGTCCGGTGGACACGTCCCCGTCGAGGAGCTTCACGACGAGCTCGGCCGAGATGAGGCACATCGGGAGGCCGACGCCGGGGAGCACGGTCTGACCGGCGTAGAGAAGGCCATCGACCTTCGAGCGCAGCCCCGGGCGGAACATCGCCGACTGCCCGAGGGTGTGAGCGAGGCCGAGCGCACCGCCCCGGAACGAACCGAAGTCGGCGGCGAAGTCGCCGGGCGAGATGGTCCGGCGCACCCGGACGCGATCGGCGAGATCGGCGACACCGGTCCACGACGCGATCTGAGCGATGACGGCATCCGCAGCGGCTTCGATCGCCGGGTCGCCGGCGCCGTCGACTCCGCCATGTCCGAGCTCGGGAGCGGCGGGCATGGGGACGAGGACGAAAAGATTCTCGTGGCCGGCGGGCGCCACGTCGTCATCGGTGGCGCTCGGCCGGCAGACGTACAACGAGGCGGGGTCGGGGATCGCACCGGCGTGCTCCGCGCCGAAGATCGCGTCGAAGTTCGCCTTCCAGTCCTTCGTGAACAGCAGGGTGTGGTGTTCGAGCTCGGGGAGCTCGCCTTCGACGCCCAGGAGGATCAGGAGAGCTCCGAAGGACGGCACGCGCTTGTCCCACCACGCGTCGCTGCGAGACCGCAGCTCCGGCGGGAGCAGCGCGGTCTCGGTGTGGTGCATGTCGGCGGTCGAGATGACGTGGTCCGCCTCGATGCGGGTGCCGTCGGCGAGACGGACGCCGGTGGCCACATCGCCGACGGTGATGATCCGCTCGACGCGGCTGCCGGTGCGGATGACCGCGCCGCGCTCTTCGGCGAGGCGGGCGATCGCCCGGATGATCTGTACGAAGCCGCCGCGGGGGTAGAGCACGCCGTCGTCCAGGTCGAGGTGGCTCATCAGGTGGTACAGGCTCGGCGCGTCGTACGGCGAGCCCCCGAGGAAGACCGCCGGATAGCCGAGGACCTGTCGCAGGACCGGGTCGGCGAACCGCTTCTCGACGTGCGTCGACAGGGGGCGCAGGAGGAGCGGCAGCAGCGTGCCGAGCTTGCCCAGCACGTCGGGGTGGGTCAGCCCCTTCAGCGAGACGTAGGGGTCGTACAGGAAGCGCGAGACAGCGAGGTCGTAGATCTCGCCGGCGGAGTCGAGGTACGTCGCGAGCTTCTCGCCTGCGCCGCTCTCGCGGGCCTCGAAGGCGGCGACGGCGGCATCCCGTCCCGAGACGACGTCGAAGGGCTGGCTCTCGCCCTCGTGGTACACGCGGTAGGCGGGATCCAGCCGCACGAGGTCGAGCTGCTCGGCGGCCGTGGTGCCGAGCAGTGCGAAGAAGTGATCGAAGACCTCGGGCATGAGGTACCAGCTGGGGCCGGTGTCGAAGCGGAAGCCGTCCTTCTCCCAGCTCCCGGCGCGCCCGCCGACGTCGTCGAGCGCTTCGAAGACGGTGACCTCGTCGCCTCGGTCGGCGAGGAGCGCAGCGGTGGCGAGACCGGTGATGCCTCCTCCGATGATCGCGATGCGGCGGGTCATGCGGGGGACCTCCGGGAGGGTCGTCGGGCGGGGAGGACGGTGCGGTGGGCGACGGCCGCGCGGACCGCGATCGCCGCCTTCACGGCGTTCGGGACGCGGACCCTCGTATCGAGATCGGCGGTGCGGTGCAGGCGGTCGGCGAGCGAGGCGAACAGGCCGTGCGCGGTCGCGACCGCGACGCGGCAGTCCGCGGGCAGGAGCGGGATCGTCGCGGCCGCGGCATCCAGGTCGGCATCGATGCGTGCGAGGACCTGCTCGCGTCGCTCGGCGCCCCCGTCGACGCCGAGGTAGTCCCGGCCCAGGCGGCCGGCGTCGTCGGCGTGGTCGCGCAGGAAGTTGATGTCCTGGAAGGCGGCCCCGAGGCGGCGCGCGCCGGACACCAGTGCCGGGTCCGGGTCGCGCGGCGCGGCGGATCCCGCGTTGACGAAGACCTGGAGGCACATGAGCCCGACGACTTCGGCCGACCCGTAGACGTAGTCGTCGTGCGAGGCGTCGTCGTGCTGGGCCTGCTCCAGGTCGGTGCGCATCGAGGCGAAGAACGGCTCGATGTGCACGCGCGCGATCCCGCACTGGCGGGCGGTCCGCGCGAAGGCGTGGACGACGAGGTTGGCGCTGAACCCGCGCGCGATCGCGGCGTAGGTCTCGGCCTCGAGCGCGTCGAGGACGTTCCGCTGCTCGTCGAGCGGGACGCCGGCCGCCTCGGCCGCTCCGTCGACGATCTCGTCGGCGACCCGCACCAGGGCGTAGACGTTCCGCACGTGCGGGCGCACACGTCCGCCGAGGAGGTTCGTCGCGAGCCCGAACGAGGTCGAATAGGCGCGGATGACGGATGCCGCCGCTACCGTCGCGGTCTCGTCGTAGAGGGTGTCGGTCATCGGGGGATGCGGTCCTCGACGGCGGCGGCCAGTGCGGCGAGGAGGACGACGGCGTCGCGGGGGAGCGAGGCGTCCGCCGCACGGCCGCGCGCCGAGCGGAGGGTGTCGGCGATCAATTCGACCGCTCGCTCGCGCGCGCCGCTGGCGGCCAGTTCGCGCTGTGCCTCGGCGATCGCGATCGGCCCGGTCGGCGCCATCGCGAGAGCGGAGGCGATGCGCGGCCAGGCCTCGGTCTCGGCCGCCATGGCGATGAGCGGGGTGCGCTTGGACGCACGGAGGTCCGCCCCCGGTTCGCGTCCCGCCTCGGCGCGCGACCCGAAGGTGCCGATGAGGTCGTCGGCGAGCTGGAAGGCGACCCCGATCGCGGACCCGGCCGATTCGAGGGCGGCCCGCTCGTCGTCGCTCGCCCCCGCCAGAAGTGCGCCTGCGGCGAGGGGAGCCTGGAAGGAGTAGAACGCCGTCTTGTCGCGTGCCGTGCGGATGAGCGAGTCGGCCGGGGGCAGGTCGGCGCCGATGGTCTGCTCGACGTCGGCGAGTTCGCCCGCCGCGGAGACGAGGAGCGCGTCGTCGAGGAGGACGAACAGGGCAGCCCGCTGGGGGGCGGTGACGGGCGCGGTCGCGATGAGCCTCGTCGCCTCGAACAGCAGCAGGTCGCCGGCGAGGACGGCCGCGGCTGCCCCGAGCAGGTTCGCGTCGTCGTGGTCGCCGCCGAGGGCGTGTGCGCGTTCGCGGAACCGTCCGACGACGTTCGGGATGCCGCGCCGTTCGACGTCGCCGTCGATCAGGTCGTCGTGGACCACGAACGCCGCGTGGAGCAGCTCGAAGGCCGCGGCGACGCGCCAGAGCCCGGGGGAGTGTCCGATGTCACCGCCGAACGCCTCGAAGGCGGCGACGACGAGCGCCGGCCGCAGGCGCTTGCCGCCGGTGGCTGATGCCGCGGTCGCCTCGCCGAGCGCCGCGGAGGCTTCGCCGAGGGCGGCCGATCGGATGCGCAGGCGGTCGAGTGCGACCTCGAGCGCGTCATCGATCTCGCGTCGGGCGATCGCGGACAGGGCGATCACGAGGCTCTCCTGCGGGCGTCTGGCACCAGCTCGAGCTGCTGCGCCTGCAGGACGAGCCACGGGCTGAAGGCCCAGGGGGCGGCACTGATCGACGTGTCCAGGTCGGCGGGGTCGACCCAGCGCGCCTCCGCGACTTCGTCGGGGTTGAGGCGGGGTTCGTCGTCCGTGTAAGCGACGTACACAGGGCAGATCTCGTTCTCGACGATTCCCGACGCATCGACGGCACGGTAGCGGAACTGCGGCAGCGTGAGGGTGACGTCGCGAAGGGTGAGCCCCACTTCGTGCGCCGCGCGGCGGTGGACGGCATCCACCATCGACTCCGAGGGGCCGGGGTGCCCGCAGAACGAGTTCGTCCAGACGCCCGGCCAAGCGGCTTTGCTCAGGGCGCGGCGGGTGACGAGGAGCTCGCCGCGCGAGTTGTAGACGTGGCAGGAGAATGCCAGATGAAGGTGCGTGTCGGTACCGTGGACCGTTGCCTTCGGAGCGGTGCCGATGTCGTGTCCGTCGTCGTCCAACAGAACGACGTACTCGATGTCTGACACAGGTCCTCCGTACTTTGCTAGATTATCTAGCAATCAATCGTCATGCTACCTATCGAGCGAGGAGGTGTCCAATGGTGGCGAATCCATGGATTCCGGGCAGTGAGCGCGATGCCATCGTGATGAGCGCCCTCGAAGCGATCCGCGCGTTCTCCGACTCCTTGGATCGAATGTACGCGGGTATGCGCGGTGACATGGACATGAACACGACCGACCTCGCCGCGCTCCGGATGCTCATCATCCGCGAGCAGCACGGGGAGGTGGTCAAGCCGAACGATCTCGCCACCCACCTCGCCATCTCGACGGCGTCGACCACGAAGCTGCTCGACCGTTTGACGGCCGCCGGTTACCTCGTCCGCAAGCCGCATCCGCATGACCGCCGCGCCCGCATCGTGGCGCTCACGGATGAAGCGCGAGTCACCTTCCGTCGCCACTTCGGCGAGCGGCTCCAGCGCATGCGTGACGCTGCAGACGCCTACACCGACGACGAATTGCGCGCGATCGTGCGCTTCCTCGCTGACATCGAGCGCGCGATGCTGCCCGCCTGACCGAGCCGACCAAAGAAGAAGGCGCCCCCTCCGGAGAGGGGGCGCCTTCTTCTTTTCGTTGCGGGGACAGGATTTGAACCTGCGACCTCTGGGTTATGAGCCCAGCGAGCTACCGAACTGCTCCACCCCGCGGCACAAGAGAAAACACTAGCACGCGTTTCAGGCGGACGCGAATCGGTGCCGGAAAGCCCCGAGTTTCGGCAGGATGAGGACATGCTTCCGCGTGAGATCGACGCCGCCGCCGACGCACAGACGGACGGGCGCGACGAGACGCGAGACGAGCGGGCCGACCGCAACTGGAACGAGGTTCTCCAGGAGCTCCGCGTGCTGCAGACCGGGACTCAGATCCTCACGGGCTTCCTCCTCGCGCTCGCGTTCCAGCCGTCGTTCGGGGATCTCGCCGGGGCGCAGCGCACCGGCTATCTCGTCCTCGTCCTCCTGTCGGCCCTCAGCGCCGTCGTCGCCCTCGCGCCCGTCTCGGTGCACCGCATCCTGTTCGCACGCCGTGCGAAGCCCACGATCGTCCGCTTCGGTCACGGCTGCATGCTCGCCGCCCTCGGTCTCGTCTCCGCGCTCCTGGTGGGGGTCGTCGCGTTCGTCTTCGACGTGGTGGTGGGGGGTGCGGCATCCTGGATCGCAGGCGTCGCTCTAGGGATCGTCATCGTCGCCCTCTGGCTCGTCGTCCCTGTCATCACCCGCCTGCGGTCGGAAAGGACCCCATGACCGACTCGCCCCTCGGCGTCGCAGTGGCGCAGTTCGCGCCGTCCGCCGACGAGACAGCCAACCTCGAGGCCATCTCGGAACTGGTCGCCCGCGCCCGCGGCCGAGGCGCGCGGGTCGTTCTGTTTCCCGAGTACTCGAGTTACTTCGTCGACCCGTTCGACGCCTCGCTCGCCGAGCACGCGCAGGACCTCGACGGCGCGTTCGTGACCGCCCTCACGGCACTGGCGCGTGACCACGACGTCGTGATCGTCGCGGGGCTCGTCGAACGTTCCGACACGGACGGGCTCGTGCGCAACACCGTCGTCGCGGTGGATGCCGGTGGGCTCATCGCGCGCTACCGCAAACTCCACCTCTACGACGCGTTCGGACAGCGCGAGTCGGACTGGGTGGAGCCGGGAGCGCTGGAGGAACCCGAGACGTTCGAGGCTTGCGGCATCCGCTTCGCCCTCATGACCTGCTACGACCTGCGGTTCCCCGAGGTCTCCCGCGTGCTCGCCGACACGGGAGCGCACGTCCTCCTCGTCGCCGCGGAGTGGGTGCGCGGGCCTCTGAAGGAGGATCACTGGCGAACGCTCCTCCAGGCTCGGGCCATCGAGAACACGCTCTACGTCGCGGGTGCCGATCACCCGCCGCCGTTGGGCGTGGGGCACTCGATCGTCATCGACCCGCAGGGAGTGCCCGTCGTGACGATCGGCACGGGCACGGATGTCGCCGTCGCCCACGTCGACGCGGCGACCGTCGCCCGCGTCCGCCGTGTCAATCCCGCGCTGGCCCTTCGGCGGTACACGGTCGCTCCGCGCGAGTGAGCCGCCTCCGGGGGGTCACGACGCGGATGCCGCCAGCCGCCGCGCCGCCTCGGCGATGACGTCCGTCCGCTTGCAGGCCGCGAATCGGACCAGGGTCTCGTACCGATCCCGGTGCTCCGGCGTCGCGAACGCGGTGAGCGGGATCGCGGCGACACCGACGCGTTCGGGGAGGGCGCGGCAGAACGCGGCGGCATCCTCGCCGGGAGCGAGCATCGAACGCACATCGGCGACCGTGAAGTACGAACCCGCGGGCGTGGACACCTCGAACCCGGCGTCGCGCAGGCCCGCGCCGAGCAGGTCGCGGCGCTCCCGCTGGGTCGCGGCGAGGTCGTCGAAGAAGGTGTCGGGCAGGCCGAGACCGACGGCGATGGCGGGTTGGAAGGGTGCTCCGTTGACGTACGTCAGGTACTGCTTGACGGCCAGCACCGCGTCAACGAG
This sequence comes from Microbacterium sp. MDV22-iso44, assembly GCF_058629135.1. Lineage (NCBI taxonomy): Bacteria > Bacillati > Actinomycetota > Actinomycetes > Micrococcales > Microbacteriaceae > Microbacterium > Microbacterium sp. MDV22-iso44. The sequence continues at coordinate 628,916 of NZ_JBZVWS010000001.1, read as the reverse complement.
GTCTGCCGGCCCGCTCACCCAGCCGACCTTCCACCCCGTGGTTCGGAACGTCTTGCCGCCCGACGAGATGGTGAGGGTCCGCTCGGCGGCGCCGGGCAGCGTCGCGAGGGGAACGTGGTCGGCGTCCATGACGAGGTGCTCGTAGACCTCGTCCGTGACGATCAGCGCGTCGTGACGCTCGGCGAGTCGGACGATCTCGTCGCGGACCTCGTTCGAGAACACCGTTCCGGTCGGGTTGTGGGGGTCGTTGACGAGGATGATCCGGGTGCGGTCGCGGACGGCGGCACGCAACTCGTCGACGTCGGGTTCGAGCGACGGCCAGCGCAGCGGCACGGGCACGAGGCGTGCACCGGCCAGGGCGACGGCGGCCGCATACGAGTCGTAGTACGGCTCGAAGACCACGACCTCGTCGTCCGGCCCTTCGAGCAGGGCGAGGAGGGCGGCGGTCAACGCCTCGGTGGCGCCGGCCGTGACGAGGATCTCGCGCTCGGGGTCGACGTCGATGCCGTAGAAGCGGTGCTGATGATCGGAGACCGCCTCCCGGAGGACCGGCATCCCTCGTCCGGGCGGGTACTGATTCACTCCGTCCCGGATGGCGACGATCGCGGCGTCCAGCACCTCGGGTGGTCCGTCCTCGTCGGGGAACCCCTGGCCGAGGTTGACGGCATCGTGGCGGACGGCGGCGGCGGTGATCTCGGCGAAGATCGTCGGGGCGAGCTCGCCGGCGGGGGAGAGGAGGCCTGCGCCGCGCGCCGCGCGTTGCCAGGCGCCGGGGATGTGCAGCACGGGGCCAGCGTAACGCTCCGCCTCGCGGGACGCCCTCGTGGGCGACCCGCGGCGGCGTCTGCTCCCATAGGCTGATCGGAGGGTCGGCATAGCTGGTCCACAGACTCCGGGAGCACTCTGAAGACGCCTCGGAAAAGGAGCAGTCCCATGAGCGATTCGAACACCCCCGACCCCCACACGCCTGACGCAGCGGTGCCGCCGCGTCCGCCGATGCCCGACTCGGGTGCGCCCTCGCATCCCACCGCATCGACGACGCCCCTCGCGCAGCCGGCCGGTCAGGGCTGGTACGCGCAGCCGCACGGCCAGCAGCCGTACGGCCAGCACTCCCAGGGCCCGGATTCACACGGACAGCACGCCCCGGGCGCGGCGTTCTCGTCGCAGCCGGCGGGCGCGGTCGCCGACGACGGCCACGCGCGTCCGCACGACGCGAAGATCGGCTCCGGCAAGATCGTCGCCGTCCTCGTGGCCGCCGCGATCGTCGGCGCCGTCTCGGGCCTGGGCGGCGCGGCGATCGGCAGCGACGTGTTCCACCAGAACGGCACGGTCGCGTCCTCGAACGGCACGACCCAGGTCACCGTCAACGACCCCGACAACGTCAACCAGACCACCGGAATCGCGGCGAAGACCCTGCCGAGCGTCGTCACCATCAGTGCGACATCGTCGAACGGCGGCGGCACCGGCTCCGGCGTGATCCTCAGCGAGGACGGCTACGTCGTGACCAACACGCACGTCGTCACCCTCGACGGTGCGAGCTCGGACGTCGCCCTGCGGGTGACGACCTCGGACGGTCGCGTCTACGACGCGAAGGTCGTCGGCACCGATCCGATCTACGACCTCGCCGTCATCAAGCTGACGGGCGCGACCGGACTGACCCCGATCGACTTCGCGGACTCGAGCAAGCTGAACGTCGGCGACACGACCGTCGCGGTCGGCGCGCCGCTCGGCCTGTCCAACACCGTCACGACCGGAATCGTCAGTGCGCTGAACCGCTCGATCCAGATCGCCTCGTCGGCGGTACCCGATTCGGGCGAGCAGCAGGAGGATCAGGGGCAGAACGGCCAGTCCCCGTTCCAGTTCGACTTCGGTCAGGGCCAGCAGCAGGGGTCGGGATCGGCCGGGACCATCTCCATCGCCGTGATCCAGACGGATGCCGCCATCAACCCGGGCAACTCCGGCGGCGCGCTCGTCGACGACGAGGGCAAGCTGATCGGCATCAACGTCGCCATCGCCACCGCCGGCGGCGGGTCGTCGTCCTCCAGCGAAGCCGGGTCCATCGGCGTGGGCTTCTCGATCCCCTCGAGCGTCGTCAAGCGCGTGACCGACGAGATCATCAAGGACGGCTCTGCGACGCACGGTCTGCTCGGCGCCATGGTCGGCAACTCGGCGGACCAGAAGGACAGCACCGTGGCCGGTGCCCTCGTCAGCGATGTGACCTCGGGTGGGGCAGCGGCGAAGGCGGGATTGAAGGCCGGCGACATCGTCACCGAGTTCAACGGCGTGCCGGTCCGCGACGCGACCGACCTGACCGCTCAGGTGCGCGCCCTGGCCGCCGGTTCCGACGCGAGCGTCGTCTACGTCCGCGGCGGGAAGTCCTTCACCGCCGACGTGACGCTCGGCAAGCTCACCGACTGACCGCTCCGACGCGACCTTCCGAGTCACGACCCCACCCCGCGATAGGCTCGCGGGATGGGGTCGTTCTCGTTCTCGTCGGGCAACGGCGCGCAGGTGGCCCGGCTCCCGCTCCATGTGCTGGGCCTCGTGGCGACGCGGATCATCCCGAGGTCGACCGACCTGTGGGTGTTCGGGTCGGCTGCCGGCGTCGGCGAGGGTGCGTGGGCGCTCTGGCAGGTCGCCGCGGAGCAGGGTGAGCGAGCCGTCTGGCTGACCGGGTCGGCGCGCGACGAGGAGATGGCTCGGCGTGCCGGTATCCCCTTGGCCCGCAAGCAGGGCTTCCGCGGCTTCTGGCTCACGGCGCGCGCACGAGTGGTCGTCGTCACGCACGGCGCCGGTGACGTCAACCGATACGCGACGGCGGGATCCTTCCTCGTGCAGCTCTGGCACGGCATCCCGCTGAAGCGGCTCGGTCTGGATTCCCCGGTGACCGCGCGCGCTCCCCTCCCGATCCCGGGCTTGGCGCGGCTCCTCCGGGTCGCCTACGAGCGGACCCAGCGCCGCATCCGGCTCCTGCCCGCCGCATCGCACCTCGTCCGCGGCCGCCTCGAGTCCGCGTTCGGGCTCGGGTACGACCGGATCGTGGTCACGGGCGAACCGCGCGTCGACGTGCTTTCGACGGGCCCTTCGGCAGCGGAGGCCCGGAGCACAGTCGAGTCCCTCGTCGGCTCCGTGGGGTCCTCCCGCCTCGTGCTGTACGCCCCGACGTGGCGCGACGGCGCACCCGACCCCGCCGTCCCCACGGCGGAGGAGTGGCACGCGATCACAGCGTCCCTAGCCGCGCAGGATGCTGTGCTGGTGATCCGCTCGCACCCGCTGGGCGCGGGCGAATACTGGCCGCCGGACGCGGACGGACGGGTGCGCCTCCTCGGGGCGGATCTGCTCCCCGACGTGACCCCCGTCCTCCGCGCGTTCGATGCGCTCATCACCGACTACTCCTCGCTCGTGTTCGACACCGCGCTGATCCCGCTGCCGGTCGTCTTCTTCGCCCCGGACGAGGCGCAGTACGCCGCGGAGCGCGGTTTCTACGGCCGGTACCGCGATGTCGCCGGGGAGGACGTCGCGACGAGCTGGGCCGAGGTGATGCGCCACCTCGACGGCGTGCTGCACGACGACTCCGAACGAGCCCGGCGCCTCTCCCGCGCCGAGGAGCTGAGTCGCCGCGTGCACGCCTACCGGGACGGCCGAAGTGCCGAGCGCGTGTATCGTGCCATCCGGCGCGCGCTCGCGTCGGCGCATCCGTCGAGGGGGAACGAATGATCCACGCCGCCCTGCAGGCGGGCGACGGCCTCGTCCTGAACGCATCCGGGGTCGCTCCCTCGGACATCCGCGCCATCGGTCCCCGTGCGACGGTGACAGCCGTGATCTCGACGACGGATGCCGGGTGGCGGGCTGTCCTGCCCCTTCGGGTCGCTCGGTGGGGCGGGCCGGTCCTCGCTCTTCCCCGCGGTCGGTACCGCCTCGAGGTCGACGGTCGGGTCCAGAGCCGGGGCGACGTCGTGGACCTCGGGCGGACGACGGGGGAGTCGCTGGCGGTGGAGCTCGCCGATGGTGCGGTGGTCGTCTCGCCGCCGCTGCGGGACGCAGACACGTCGCCGGCGGGCCAAGCGGCGCTCGAGCGTGACTATGCGACCGTTCGCGGACCGCTCGAGAACGCGGTGTTCTTCGAGAGCTTCTACGGGCGCAACGCCAGCTGCAACCCGCGGGCGATCGACGCGGAGATCTCCCGCGTCGCGCCTGCCGTCACGAGGTACTGGAGCGTCGTCGACCTCTCGGTGGAGGTTCCCGAGGGTGCCGTCGCCGTCGTCGAAGGCTCGCCGGAGTGGTGGCACGCCCGGGGGGTCTCCCGTCTCCTTGTCGTCAACGACTGGCTGCGGCGCCGCTTCGTCCGCCGCCCCGGCCAGCGCATCCTGCAGACCTGGCATGGAACGCCGCTCAAGCGTCTGGCCCTCGATCGGCCCGGCTTCGACCCGCGCCGCGCGCTCGCGGTGATCCGGGAGAGCCGGCGCTGGGACGTTCTCCTCGCACAGAACCCGTACGCGGCCCGCATCCTGTCGAAGGCGTACGGATTCTGGCGCCGTCCAGTGTGGGTGGAGGGCTACCCGCGGAACGACGTGCTCGCCTCAGGCGACCGGGACGCGGTCCGCCGGGGTCTGGGGCTCGAGCCCGATGACCGGGTGCTCCTGTACGCGCCGACCTGGCGGGACGATCGCGAGCAGATGGTCGACTACCTCGACCTCGAGCGGCTGGCAGCGGATGCCGGTGCCGTGATCCTCGTGCGCGGGCACTCCCGTACGCTCCTGCCCGGCGCCGACACGGGCGGGTCGCGCGTCATCGATGTGACGGCGTATCCCGACATCTCGGCTCTGCTGCTGGCCGCCGACGCCCTGATCACCGACTACTCGTCCGTCATGTTCGACTTCACGGCGACCGGCATGCCGATCTACTTCTTCGTCCCCGACCTCGCGCATTATCGGGGCAAGCTCCGTGGGTTCTACTTCGATCTCATCGAGCGGGCGCCCGGCCCACTCACCTCGACGCAGGACGAGCTCACCGCGGCGCTGGCGGATCCCAGGGCGACGAAGGGTCACGCGGAGCGGTACGCGTCGTGGGTCGCGCGGTTCAACGCGCGTGACGATGGCCGAGCGGCCGAGCGGGTCGTCGCCCGTCTGCTCGATCAGGGGATGATCGCCCGCGACTGAGGCCGCGGCATCCGCTCGTCACGGGAGCGGCGTGTTGCGGTCCAACCGGGAGGTGTCGACGGTGTCCTTCGCCCCGCGGAGCAGGCCGCTGAGGAACCCGCCGCCCCAGGACAGGTGCATCGTCGGAAGCACGAGGGCGAGCCACGCGCGCTCCCGCACGCTGCGGCCGGCCGTCGCGCTGAAGCCGAGGATGCCGAGGAGGTAGAGCGCGAGCGGCAGGTGGACGACGGACAGGATCGCGGACGCGACGCCGGTAACGAGGCCCGTCACCTGCAGGATCCCGAGGACGATGCTCGCGGCGACGGCGACGACGAGAGCCGGCGGAGCGAAGAAGCGGAGCGAGTTCTGCCGTCCGAGGCGCCGGACGAGCTCTCCGCGCCACGTCCCCGTGGCGACGAACTGACGCGCCAAGCGAGCCCAGCTCTCGCGTGGCCAGTACGTGACGGACAGGCGCGGATCGAACCACACGCGGTATCCCGCGTGGCGGATCCGGAGGTTGAGCTCCCAATCCTCGCCGCGTCGGATGGTCTCGTCGAAGAGTCCGACCTCCTCCAGGACCGCGCGGCGCATCACCCCGAGGTAGGCCGACTCTGCGGGTCCTTCGGGCGCGCCGCCGTGGTACGCCCCTCCGCCGAGCCCGATGGGGGAGTTGTAGGCGATGGCGACGGCGCGTTGGAAGGGCGTCCGGCCGTCCGCCCGCATGACGCCTCCGACGTTGGCGGCACGGACCCGATCGAGGGTCGCGAGAGCCTGGCGGGTGTATCCCGGCGCGAGTTCGGAGTGCGCATCGACGCGGACGATCGTCGGATGCCGGGCGCTGCGGATCGCCAGGTTCAAGGCCACGGGGATGTCGGCGCGGGGGTTGTCGACCAGGCGGATCCGCGGGTCGGCGTCGGCCAGGCGATGGGCGAGCTCGGTCGTGCCGTCGGTGGAGGGTCCGAGGGCGAGGACGAGCTCGGCCGGGCCGTCGACGTCCTGCTGGAGGACCGTCTCCACGGCCCGCTCCAGGTAGTCCCGCTCATTGAGCACGGGCATCACGAACGTGACCCCCGCACCGGAAGCGGGCACCGGCGCGTCGAGAGTCACCGTGCTCCGGGCGATCGTCGGGCAGGCTGGGCTGGCGCCGTCCGCGGGACGAGCGCGTCGAACTGGGCGAGGACCTCCGCGGTGTAGGCGTCGACGTCGAGGGATGCGGGGGTCACACGGCCCTCGAGGAACGCCAGCATCCCGTCGGCGAGGGCGTCATCGTCTCGGTCGACGATGTGCATGTCGTCGCCCGGGAGCGCGCCCCGGGCCGAGCCGAAGGCCGTCGACACGATCGGCAGAGCCAGCTGAGCCGCCTCGATCAGCACCATGGGCTGCCCCTCGTAATCGCTCGAGAGGACGAAGCAGTCGCAGCGCTGCATGACCGAGACAGGGTCGCGCAACGGCCCGGTCAGGAACACCCGTCCGGTGAGGCCGGCGTCGCGCACCTGCTGCTCCAGGGTGTTCCGGAGCGGCCCGCCGCCCACGATGAACAGTTGCGTGTCGGGGGCTGTGTCCGCCAGGCGCGCGAACGCCCGGATCAACCGCGCGTGGTTCTTCTCCGTTGAGAGGCGTCCCACGGTGACGAATCGACGGATGCCGGGCACGGCGAGCGCGGTGTCGACGGCCTCGCCCAGTCCGGCATCCTCGCTCTCCGGGCCGCTGTCCGCTGTCGGTGCCGTCGAGACCACGTCGGGCAGGTTCCGGAGCGTGACGAACCGGTCGGCGGAGGCGAACTCCGCGAGTTCGGCGCGGTTGAGGTCAGTGAGGGCGGGGGAGACCGAGACGAGCTGGTCGTAGGCCCGGTACATCGCGAAGACGCGTCCGAGCGAGCGGCGGAAGGCCTGCTTGCCGTGAACCGTCCGATCCCGGTCGGCGGCCATCTCGTTGTGCAGCCAGATCGCACGGGTCGCCCGCGGCGAGTGGAGCAGCAGGTGTGCCCAGAACGGGCTGTAGCCGCTGAAGTCGGCGACCCAGTCGAACTTCGCGGACCCGAAGATCCTCGTCCACTCGTCGTGCCACAGGGACTTGTGGCCGAGTCGCCGGTGCGCCCGGAGCGGATCGGTGCTCACGTCCGCCACGCGGCGCAGGACCTGGCGCACCTTGAGCCCGTTCATGCCGCCGACCCGGAAGACCTGGCGGATGCCGGAGTCGAGCCGGGACTGGTTGTGCTGCGTCGTCGCGCCGCGCGGGTAGGCCATGAGAGCGGTGACGTCGTACCGCTGGGTGTCGAGCGAGTTGAGGAGGTTGACCGCGGCGGTCGTGATGCCGTTCAGCCGCATCCCGCCGAGGTAGAACAGCAACCGCGGTCGGTCGTCGCGGCGGACCGGCCGCACGCGGCGACCGTCCGTCAGTCCGCGGAAGACGATGTCGATCACCCGTGAGGTCGCCCGACCGTCGTCGAAGGGGACGAAACGCTTGGCCCACTCCGCGTACCGGGGGTGCGGCGTCGCGTCGTCCGCCATCAGCCCGGCGAGGTCGCGGCCGAGCTCGACGGGGTCGGTGCGGACGGGGCCTGGCAGCTCATCGAGCGGCATGTAGGTGCCGCGGACGGCCGAGTAGTCGTCGCCGTCCGGGACGAGGAAGCCCACGGGACGGCCCGTGGCGAGGTAGTCGAAGAAGATCGACGAATAGTCCGTGACGAGCGCGTCCGCGAGTCCGAGCAGGACATTCGTCGCCGTGGTGTTGGGGACGAGGAGACGCTTCAGAGCGGGGATCCGCGTCGCCGCGCGGTGCACCACCTGGTGCGTCTTGAGGAGGACGGTCGTGTCGTCGCCCAGCTCTCGCTGCATGCCGGCGACCTGCTCGGCGAGGTGCGCGAGGTCGGCGTCCGGCGCCTGGAAAGACGATCCGCGCCAGGTGGGCGCGAACAGGACGATCCGCTTCCCGGTCAGGTCCGTCCCGAGCGCGCAGCCCAGTTCGGCGACGCGCTGCGCGCGTTCGGCGTCCGACATCCACTGCCGATCGATGCGCGGGTAGCCCTCCTCGATGATCGATCCGCGATAGACGTTCCGCAGCTGGTAGGCGTCTTCGTACATGGTCTCGGCCATGAAGGGGTTGGCAGCGAGCAGGTAGTCGGCGTTCAGCAGGTTGCGAAGCGTGTTCGCCGACTCGCGCGCGCCGCCGGGCATGTCGAACCCCATCAGCTTCAACGGTGTGCCGTGCCAGGTGTTCAGGTAGACCTGACCCGTGCGCTTGCTGAACGCCGGCGGGAACGTGGCGTTGTTGACGAGGTAGCCCGCGGTCGAGAGGGCCCGCCAATAGGCGCCGCTGCCGCGGCGGACGACCACGACGTTCGACGAACCGGCGAACTCGGCACGCACGGCGGCTGCGGCATCCGTGTCACTGATCGCCCAGATGTGCGTCAGGTCGGCGAACTCCGGGTCCGCCAGGAGCGCGCGGAAGATCGCCTCGGGGTTGCAGAGGGCGCCGTTGCCGGCGAACGACTCGTAGACGACGGTGCGGCGACGGATCGGGAGCGAGCGAGCCCACGCGATCTGCTCGGACGTCGGGATGCGCTTCGCGCGGGTGAGGGCCCAGCGGACGGCGCGGGTGACGGCAGGCGGAAGGGGCGAACGCATGTAGGTGTGCTGTGCTCTCGTCGACGGCAGATCAGGGCGCGACTTCACCCGCCCGGCGACGCGCTCGCGCCGCGACAGCTCGGTGGACGCGTCGCGCCAACGTATGCATTCTAGCTTCGACTCCCTCGTAGAACCCCCAGGCGACCAGGAGGCTGATCGGGATCCCGAGCACTCCGACGAGCAGCCAGGCCTCCGAACCGAAGGCGAATGCGAGGGTCGCGAGCACCGGCACGTGCACGAGGTAGAGACTGAACGAGATCTTCCCGAGCCATTGGATGGGTCGCGTCTCGAACAGTCGGATGGCCGGGCCCCAGGCGAGCGCCACCAGGACGATGCCCGCGGCACCCGGAGCCGCGAAGGCCCAGAGCACGGTGCTGAGGTCTGTCCCGCTGGGCACGATCGGCCGGGCCAGCCAGCTCGCGATGAGCATCGCGACGCTCACCAGCGTGAACAGGGGCATGAACCATCGGGGCCGCGGACGCTCCACCCACGCCAGCAGATCCGGCATCCGCGCCGCCATGATCGTGCCGACGATGAAAACCGGGAAGTAGAGCAGCTCGCTCTGCTCGAAGATGCGACCAGCGACGCTCAGGCCGCAGCAGACGATCACCGCTGCGAGCGCGTGACGCCGCACGAGGAGGGCGAGCGCCGTCGCCAGGGGCAGGACGATCGAGTACAGCAGTTCCCAGTGCAACGACCACAGGGGATTGTTGAGCGGGTACTGGCGCGGCACGAGCGATGCCTGCGCGAGGAAGGAACCGACCGATACCGACTCGGCGTGCGTCTCGGCCATCCATGATCCGGCCGGCATCGCGGAGCGATCGCGGGGGACGAGGAAGATGAGGAGGGCACTCAGCGCCAGCGAGGCGATCACCGGCCCGTAGAGGCGGACGACGCGAGCCGAGAGGAAGCCCATCCAGGAGAAGTTCTCTCGGAACACCGGGAGGACGACGACGAGACCCGACAGCACGAAGAAGACGAGGACCGCCTCGTTGCCGGCGGTGAGGAGCTTCACCGGGGACTCGGAGATGACCGCCCAGCTGACGGTTCCCTCGAGGAGGGGTTCCGCGATCAGCAGCCAGTGGTGCAGGAGGACGACCAGCGCGGCGACCCCGCGCAGCCCGTCGAGGCTCTGGATTCGGCCTGTCGGCTGCTTCGGGGGAGTCGTGACCACTCGACAACGGTAGTCACTGTCGAACAGAGCCCCACACCACTTGCGCCGGGGCGGGGCCGTGTGCAGGACCGGACGTCGTCAGTTCCCCGTGCCGGTCGCCGCGACGATGGCGGCGACGAGGGATGCCGCCGCGAGCAGCAGCGCCGCTCCGATGAGGATCGCATGGACGGTGAGGAACCTCGTGGGACGGCCGTTCGCGTCACGTGCCCGCGGATCGCGGGAGACACGGCGGTAGAACGTCGGCCAGACGATCACGTTGAAGGCGGCGTTCAGGATCAACAACGTGACGAGAAGGGGGAGCACCTGGCCACGCTACTCGTTGTCCGGGGCCCCGGCGCCGCCGTCTCCACGCCGACGTCGGCCGCGGAGACCGCGTCGGACCGACGGCGGGCGCACGGCGTCGCGAGGACGGGGGGCGAGTTCGCTCGGGAAGGCGAGGGGCGGCGGGCCGAAGGCGCGTCGGGCGCCCACGACGACGCGGCGGCCGAGGATGTGGTTGCCGCTGCCCCCCACGACCGCCCCGACGCCGAACGGGAGCGCTCGTCCGATGAGCGACGCACCGCCCTGCGCGGCGAACCGTCGGATGAAGGAGGCTTTGAGCCGATCGATGAGGGGGCCGACCATGGCCTTCGGCAGCGAGGTGGTCACCAGCTTGCCCCAGTAGGCGTCGCGTCCTGGGCCGACGCCCTGCACCTGGCCGGCGAACTGGCTGACGAGATCGACGCCCTCCTTGCCCGCCATCAGCGTGAGCACGAGAGCGCGGGCGCGGTCGGGATCGGTGACGCGGAAGCCGTGCACCTCCGCCAGGGACTGCGCGAACAGCGCGGTCGTCTCGAGGAATCCGACGGTCTCGGCTCCGCTGAGCGCCAGGGTGACCGCCGTGCCGATGCCGGGGACGACGGCAGTCGCTCCGACAGCGGCCCCACCGGTGGTCACGGCTGCCAGGTAGCGCCGTTCCAGTATCCGGATGACGTCGGCGGGCGTCGCCTCCGGATGACGTGACCGGATCGCGTGGAGGTGCGCTCCGACCGCCGGTTGCTGGACAGCGAGCACCCGATCGAGGACGCGGATGAGCCAGGGGTGCTCCGGCGAGCCGACCGGCGGGAGACCCCCCACCCAGGCGGCGTCATCGGGGAGCGAGTGGATGCGGGGAACGTCGGTCATGTGTGTGCTCGCGGCCCTCGGCCGCTCGCGCGGCGCGTCAGACGTAGAAGTTGGCCCGCTCGAGGTCTTCGGCGAAGTCCACCTCGACGGCGTAGAGATCGGAGATGTCGAGAGGGCGCAGCTTCAGGCCGTTCTCGGCCACGGCGAGCTCGAGTCCACGCTCGAAGTAGTCCTGGTTGTCGACGTTGCCGAGCTGCGCGATGAGCGCGGGCTTGTCGGCACGGGAGATGTAGTTGATCCCGACGGCTTCGCCGAGGCCGCCGACGACCGTCTTCGACAGTTCGGCGATGTTGCCTTCCGCGTCGACGGTGTACTTGACCTCTTCGTCGCTCACCTTCGAGGTGTTGACGGTCACGAAGGACTGCTCGGCCTCGACCAGGGCGAGCGCGCGCCCGAGTACGCGGGGGTCGAAAACGACGTCGCCGTTCATCCACAGCACGCCCGACTTGCCCGTGGCCTTGAGCGCGCGAAGAAGGCTCTTCGACGTGTTCGTCTGGTCGTAGCGGTCGTTGTAGACGTAGTCGACGTCCGGGAACGCCTCGACGATGGTCTCGGCGCGGTAGCCGACGACCGTCGTGATGGGGGCGGCAGGTCCGAATGCAGCGTGGATGTTGTCGTGCTGCTGCCCCATGATGCTGCGGCCGTCGTTCAGGGTCGTCAGCGGCTTGGGCAGGCTGCGGCCGAGCCGCGAGCCCATGCCGGCTGCGAGAATGACGATCTTGGTCACGTGGTGCTCCTGACGATGTGGTCAATGTCCGTTCATCGGAAAGACACATCTTCGTGCCGGGTCAATGCTATCCGGGGTGCCTGAAAAGGGCCCGTATCCAGGTCCGACGTTGCGCATTCGTGATAACTCACACAACGTGACACTCCCTCAGGAGCGGCGCACGCCGGCTTGATAGGTTTATCCCGTGACGCCTCCCAAGACACGACCGCCCCGCAAAAAGGCGCCCGTGTCCGGCGCCGGCACCGCCGTCCCGCCGCCGCCCGAGGTTCCCGCCGCCGTGGCCGCCGCCGAGCTGCCGGGGACGCCTGTGGATGCCGACGCTCCCGAGGTTCCGCCGAAGCCCGAGATCCCGGCATCCGTTGCGGCGGCACGCTTCGAAGAGCCGATCGTCCCCGACGAGGAGCCGCAGGACCTCGATGAGGGAACGGATGTCGCTTCCGGCGACCCGGACCCGATCCCCGAGACAGAGCCGGTCGCCGAGGCGGAGCCCGAGCCGGTGAGGGAAGCCGAGCCCGAGCCGATGCCCGAACCCGAGCCTGAGGGCGAGCCCGAGCCCGTCATCGAGCCTGAGCCCGAGTGGCCCGCGGACACGCATCCGGAGGTGATCGAGGTCCCCCAGGAGACCGAGGACATCGAGGTTTCGAATGTCGCTGGTGTCTCCGTGCCTGCGGATGCCGCAGAGGTCGAAGAGCCGTCGGACGTGACGGTCGACCCCCAGGAAGGTCCCGGCCCGACGGACGCGGACGCTCCCACCGTCGCGTTCGAGGTCGAGGAGGCGGAGGAGCTCGCTCCGGAAGCGCCCGCGACCGCCGTTATGCCGCAGATGAATGCGGAGGTCGAGACCGAGGCCTCCGAAGAGACGACGCGGCCGACGCCCGCCCTGCGGATGACGGATGTCTCGAAGTCGTTCGGCCGCACGCGCGCGGTGGATGCGGTGGACCTCGAGATCCCGGCGGGGAGCTTCTACGGGATCGTGGGGCCCAACGGTGCGGGTAAGACGACGACCCTTTCGATGATCGCGGGCCTCCTGCGTCCCGATGGGGGGACCATCGAGGTCGGCGGGATCGATCTGCGACGCGACCCCCGGGGCGCCAAGGCGCTCATGGGGGTCCTGCCCGATCGACTCCGCACCTTCGAGCGGCTCACGGGGCGACAGCTCCTCCACTACTACGGGGTCCTCCGCGGTCTTCGCGGAGCCGTCGTCGCCGAACGCACCGAAGACCTCGGCCGGGCGTTCGACCTCACGGCCGCCCTCGCCCGTCCCGTCTCCGACTACTCCGCCGGCATGACGAAGAAGATCATGCTCGCGGGGGCGATGATCCACGCCCCCCGTCTGCTGGTGCTCGACGAGCCCTTCGAAGCGGTCGATCCGGTCTCGAGCGAGGTCATCCTCGACATCCTCTCCGCCTATGTCGCCCGAGGCGGCACGGTCGTCCTCTCGAGTCACGGCATGGAGCTCGTCGAGCGCGTCTGCGACGGGGTGGCGGTCATCGTCTCGGGTCAGGTGCTGGCGAAGGGCACCGTCGACGAGGTGCGCGGGGATCACACCCTCGCGGAGCGCTTCATGCAGCTCTCCGGCGGCCTCAGCGACGTGGAGGGGCTGGAGTGGTTGCACACGTACTCCGACTGAGGCTCGCGCTGCTGGTCGGCGCGCTCAACGCGCGGCCTCTGGTCCTGCTGCGACGGCTCGCGGGCTTCGCTGTCCTCGCCCTCGCGGTGGCGGCCGTCTGCGTGGCCCTCATCCGACTCGACCGTGTTCCCGACGGCGAGGCGGCGACGCTCACGGTGGTGGGAAGCTCCCTCCTGGTCGCGGGCTTCTTCCTGATTCCGCTGTTCAGCGGCGTCGAGGACCCGCTCGATCCGCGTCGGTTCGTGGTCACGGGTGAAGAGCCGGGACGGGTGGCCTGGTCGGTCGCGCTCGCATCGCCGCTCGGCATCCCGGGTCTGGTCGTCGTCGCGGTCGCGGCGGCGATGATCGCGGCGTGGACCGGCCACGGCTCGCCGGCCGGTCTCGCCGTTCTGGCAGCGCTCCTGCTCGTCGGAACCTCCGTGCTCGCGGCCCGGTGCGCGATGGCGGTGTCCGCCGTGGCCCTCCGCGACCGGCGGTCGCCTCAGCTCACCGGCCTGATGGTGACGGCGGCTGGTGTCGTCGCGATCCCCGTCGCCGCCTTCGCGTTCTCACTGGAGTGGTCCGGCGGACTGCCGTCCCAACTGACGGAGGCGGCGCAGGTGCTCGCCGTCACCCCGTTCGGTGCGGCATCCGCCATCGCGGTCCGTAGCGGAGGCGAACTCGTCGCATCGATGCTCGTCGCGGTCGGCACACTCCTCGCCCTTGCGGCGCTGTGGCAGCTGCTCGTCCGGACTCTCATGACCTCGACCGAGCGCGTCGTGCCGGTCGGGGAACGTCGCGGACTCGGCTGGTTCGCCGTCATGCCCGGCACGCCGGGCGGAGCCATCGCCGCCCGCAGCATCGTCTACTGGTTCTCCGATCCTCGCTACCTCGCGAATGTCATCGTCGTCCCGGTCGCCTCGGTCCTCATCGTGACACCCCTCCTGGTGGTGGGCGTCCCTCTGCAGACCGTCGCGCTGATCCCACCCCCGATCCTCGCCTTGTTCCTGGGCTGGCTCGTGCACAACGACCTCGCCTACGACTCGACGGGGGTCTGGCTGCACATCTCGGCCGGAGTCCGTGGCGTCGCCGATCGCCTCGGACGCCTCGTCCCCATAGTCTTGGTGGGTGTCCCGCTCCTGGCGTTGGCGATCACCGCGTCGATCTGGATCCACGGGCGATGGGCCGTGCTGCCGGCGCTCGTCGGAGTGTGCGTAAGCCTGTTCGCCACAGGCTTGGGTCTGAGCTCCATCTCCTCGGTGGCCGCCCCGTACGCGGTCTCACGACCGGGGGAGGGACCGTTCGAGCAGCCTCAGCGCACGGGCGGCTCGATGGTGCAGGCGCTCGTCCTGCTCGGTGCGATCCTGCTCTCCGCGCCGGCGCTCTGGTGGGGGTGGCTGTCCCTCACCGGCGACGAGGATGAGGCGTGGACGTCCTTCTGGAGCGGTGTCGGCGTCGGGGCGGCGGTCCTCGTCGTCGGCGTGGCCGTCGGAGGGGCACTCTTCGAGCGTCGCACCAGCCGCACCATGGAATTCGCCGAGACGCTCTGACCCGACCACGCGCCGCCGCGTCGCAGTACACTCGGAGGAATGAGCACGCCGATCGACAGCCCGGATCAGGGCGGCCTCGCCACACTCGACCGTGAGCTCGAGGAGCTCATCCGCGAGGAGGCGATCGAGCCCGGCGACCATGAGCGGTTCTCGCACTACGTCAAGAAGGACAAGATCCTCGAGTCGGCCATCACGGGCAAGCCCGTGCGCGCACTCTGCGGCAAGAAGTGGACGCCGGGTCGCGACCCGGAGAAGTTCCCGGTCTGCCCGACGTGCAAGGAGATCTACGCCTCGCTGACCTCGTAAACGGTCGGCAGGGCGGGGTCGGCGCGACTGAGCGCCAGCGCCGTGACCGGGAGTTCTTCCCGCACGCGCAGGTGGTGGGCCCGAGCGGCGGTGACACCGTCGGCGCCCAGGTGGGCGGCATCCGCATCACCGTGATCGACGAGCACGGTCTGCAGCGGCCGGGCGTCGGGGTGCGCGGAAGGTGGGTCCACCTCGTCGAACCCATCGGCGACGGCGACGACCTCCGCCGTCGCCACACCGTCCGCCCGTCGCCGGAACGCGGCCTTCCGGCCTCCGATGGACGCCTTCGACGTGGAGGCCTTCGCGACCGGGACCCAGCCGCCGTCGACACCCTGGCGGGCGACCAACTTATAGACCATGCCGGCCGTCGGCGTACCCGACCCGGTGACGACGGAGGTACCGACGCCGTAGGCGTCGACGGGGGATGCCGCCAGTGCCGCGATCGCGAACTCGTCGAGATCGCTCGTCACGGTGATCTTGGTCTCGGTCGCACCGAGTTCGTCGAGCTGCTGGCGCACGGAGGCGGCGACGGTAGGAAGGTCGCCGGAGTCCAGTCGGACGCCGCCGAGCCCGGTGCCGGCGACGCGGATCGCGGTCTCCACGCCCTGGCGGATGTCGTACGTATCCACGAGCAGGGTGGTGTCGGTTCCGAGCGCGTCGATCTGGCTGCGGAATGCGTCCTCCTCGCTGTCGTGCAGCAGGGTCCATGCGTGGGCGGCGGTTCCCATGGTCGGGATGCCCCAGGAGCGGCCGGCCTCGAGGTTGCTCGTGGCGGAGAACCCCGCGATGTAGGCGGCGCGGGCCGCCGCGACGGCGGAGCGCTCGGCGGCGCGGCGCGAGCCCATCTCTGCGAGGGGGCGGTCACCGGCGGCGATGCTCATGCGGGCCGCGGCCGTGGCGACGGCCGAGTCGTGGTTGAGGATGCTGAGGGCCAGGGTCTCGAGGATCACGGCTTCGGCGAACGTGCCCTCGACCGTGAGGATGGGGGAGCCGGGGAAGTACAGCTCACCTTCGCGATAGCCGCTGATGGTTCCGCCGAATCGATACCCCTCGAGGTAGCGGACCGTGGCCGGGCTCACGATGTGGTTGTCGCGGAGGTAGGCGAGTTCGGCATCGTCGAAGCGGAAGTCGACGATCTCCGACAACAGCCGGCCCGTGCCGGCGACGACGCCGAAACGACGGCCGCCGGGCAGGCGCCTCCCGAACAGTTCGAAAACGCAGCGCCGGCTCGCGGTGCCGTCGCGCAGGGCGGCATCCAGCATCGTGAGCTCGTAGCGGTCGGTCAGCAATGCTGTGGACATGCCCATGCGGTCACTCTATCCAGGCGCGGACGAAGGCCTGACCGAGACTAGGCTGGTCGATCGTGACGGACGCACCGATCGGGATCTTCGACTCCGGAGTGGGCGGGCTCACGGTCGCCCGTGCCGTCTCGCAGCTCCTGCCGCGGGAATCCATCCTCTACATCGGCGACACGGCGCATTCGCCCTACGGGCCGAAGCCCATCGCGGACGTCCGCCGGTACGGTCTCGAGGTGCTCGACACCCTCGTCGACCAGGGCGTGAAGATGCTGGTCATCGCCTGCAACACCGCATCCGCTGCCCTCCTTCGCGATGCCCGCGAACGGTACGACGTGCCCGTTGTCGAGGTCATCGGTCCCGCGGTCCGAACCGCGATCTCCACCACGCGCAACGGCCGCATCGGCGTGATCGGGACGGCGGGGACGATCGGATCCGGTGTCTACCAGGACATGCTCGGCGTCAACGAGCGCCTCAGCGTGTTCGCTCAGGCGTGCCCGCGTTTCGTCGACTTCGTGGAGGCGGGGGTGACCGACTCCCCGGATGTCCTCCGGGTCGCGGAGGAGTACCTCGCGCCCCTTCGCCATGCCGGCGTCGACACCGTCGTGCTCGGATGCACGCACTACCCGTTCCTCGAGGGCGCGATCAGTTACGTCATGGGTCCCGATGTGTCGCTCGTCTCGAGCGACACCGAGACCGCCAAGGACGTCTACCGCCAGCTCGTCTCGCGCGACCTGCTCGCCGGGCACGACGCGACCGCGACCCACGTCTACGAGGCGACCGGCGATTCCGCCGACGACTTCCTCCGACTCGCCGACCGGCTGATGGGACGCGGCGTCAGCGCCGTGCGTCTCGTCCAGACCGGTGCCATCGACCTACCGAAGGGGACCCCATGACCGAGACCACCCGCGCCGACGGCCGTGCCGTCGACCAGCTCCGCCCCATCACGATCGAGCGCGGCTGGAGTGCGCACGCCGAAGGGTCTGCGCTGATCTCCTTCGGCGGCACGAAGGTGCTGTGTACGGCATCCTTCACCAACGGCGTCCCGCGCTGGCTGACCGGTAAGGGCAAGGGGTGGGTCACCGCCGAGTACGCGATGCTCCCGCGCGCGACCAACTCCCGCAATGACCGCGAGTCGATCAAGGGCAAGGTCGGCGGTCGCACCCACGAGATCTCGCGCCTGATCGGCCGTGCGCTCCGGGCCGTCGTCGACACGAAGGCCCTCGGCGAGAACACGATCGTCATCGACTGCGACGTCCTGCAGGCCGATGGCGGCACCCGCACCGCCGCGATCACGGGCGCGTATGTGGCCCTGGCAGACGCGATCGAGTGGGGTCGCGCGAAAGGCTTCGTCGGCAAGAACGCCAAGGCCCTGCACGACTCCGTCGCAGCAGTGTCGGTGGGCATCATCGACGGCGAGCCGATGCTCGACCTCGCCTACGTAGAGGACGTCCGCGCCGAGACCGACATGAACGTCGTCGTGACCGGTCGAGGCCTGTTCGTCGAGGTCCAGGGCACCGCCGAGGGTGCGCCCTTCGACAAGCGCGAGCTCGACGCCCTCCTCGAGCTCGGCGTGAACGGCTGCGGCGACCTCCGCGAGGCGCAGCTCGCCGCGCTGGCGCAGGAGCTCGCGTGACGACGCGCCGCATCGTCCTCGCCACGCACAACGCGCACAAGGTCGAGGAGTTCGGAGCGATCGTCGCGTCGACCCGTCCCGATCTCGAGGTCGTCGGATACGACGGCCCAGAGCCCGTCGAGGACGGTGTGACGTTCGCGCAGAACGCCCTGATCAAGGCGCGCGCCGCGGCCGCCCACACCGGCCTCCCGGCGATGGCGGACGACTCCGGGATCGCCGTCGATGTGCTGGGCGGGTCCCCCGGGGTGTTCTCCGCGTACTGGGCGGGGCACAAGAAGGACGGCGTCGCGAACTACGAGCTCCTGCTCGATCAGCTCGCCGACATCGCCGATCCGCACCGGACGGCGCAGTTCGTCTCGACGATCGCGCTCGTCGTCCCCGGTGGCGAGGAGCACGTCGTGACCGGAGTCTGGCCCGGTCGTCTCGCGACCGCACCGACCGGAGAGAACGGCTTCGGCTACGACCCCGTGTTCCTGCCGGACGACGCCGCGGGCCGTTCCGCGGCGGAGCTCACGCCGGCGGAGAAGAACGCGTCGTCACACCGAGCGCGGGCGTTCGACGCGCTCGGCCCCCTGCTGACGGCACTGTGACGCCGCGCGGGCTCTTCCGCTGAGGCTGAGAATCGGACTCATTCCCGAGTTGCGGGATGAAGCCGCCCGCCCCGGCGTGCCGTCCTAACCTCGTAGGTATGCACGATCACGCACCCACCGGCATCCGGGGAGGACACCCGCGGCGTCTGCTCGCGGTCTCCCTGGGGATCACCGCGACGGTGCTCGTCGTCCAGCTCGTCGGTGCGATCCTGACCGGGTCGCTGGCCCTCCTCGCCGACGCCGGCCACATGTTCACCGACAGCTCGGGACTCGTGATCGCGCTCATCGCCGCCTCGGTCGCGGCGCGCCCCGCTGATGAGCGTCAGACCTACGGCTATCAGCGCGCCGAGGTGTTCGGCGCGCTCCTGAACGCCGTGATCCTCATCGCCCTCGGAGCGTGGATCGCGGTCGAAGCCGTCGGCCGACTGATGCGACCCGCGGACGCCGAGGTGCAGGGCCTGCCGATGCTCGTCGTCGCCGTCATCGGCCTCCTCGCCAACGGCGTCTCGCTCTATGTCCTGAGCGTCGCGCAGCGCACGAGCATCAACGTGCGCGGCGCCTACCTCGAGGTCCTCGGCGACCTGCTCGGCTCGGTGGTCGTGATCATCGCGGCCGGCGTCATCTGGGTGACCGGATGGATGCCGGCGGACGCCGTGGCCTCGCTGGTCATCGCCGCCCTCATCGTGCCGCGCGCCATCACCCTGTTGAAAGAGGTGTTCGCCGTGCTGGGGGAGCGCGCACCGGCGGGGACGAAGGTCACCGACATCCGCGACCACATCCTCGGCACCGAGGGGGTCGTGGACGTGCACGACGTCCACGTCTGGCAGCTCACGCGCGGCGCGCCGGTCTTCACGGCGCACGTCGTCGTCGCGACGGACTACTTCGCGGATGATCGCGCCGGTGCGCTTCTGTCCCAGCTGCAGTCCTGCCTCGCACGCCACTTCGACGTGGAGCACTCGACGTTCCAGCTCGAACCGGCGGGGCACGTCGAGCACGAAGCCCACGCCTGAGTCGAGAACCGGTGACGGTGGTCGTCAGCCCTCGGCGCGGACTTCCGTCGGAGCCTTGTCTGGGCGGAGCCCTCGCCAACGGGCATGACGGAGGGTTCCACTCGGCGTCGCCTCGGCGTACTCCACCTCGCCGACGAGCTCAGGCCTGACCCACAGCGCATCGGATGCCTCGGCACGACCGATATCGACGAAAGGGTTCTCGGCGGTGCGGAGGGGTGAGAGCTCGGCATCCAGACGTGCGAGCGTCGCTTCGCTGAAACCGGACCCGACGCGACCGATGTAGCGCAGCCCGCCGTCGGTGGGGATTCCCATGAGCAGCGAACCGATCTCGCCGGTGCGGCCGCCTTTGCCCGGTCGGATGCCTCCGATCACGACCTCCTGCATCAGGGTCAGTTTGACCTTGAGCCACTGCTCGGTGCGCACCCCCCGGCGGTAGGTGGACGCGGGGTCCTTCACGACGACGCCCTCGAGTCCGAGCTGCTGCGCCGTCGCGAGGGCATCGTCCACGTCGCTCGCGACGGGAGGTACGACGATGGGATCGATCGTGCCCTCGGCGACGCCCTTCAGCAGCTCTCGTCGTTGCGACAGAGGGAGTGGAGCGGCATCCGTCCCGTCGACCTCGAGGACGTCGAACAGCAGGAACTGCACGGGGATCCGGGCCGACTCGCGGTCGATCTCGCCGGCCTTCGTGAGGTGCATGCGGTGCTGGAGCAGCGAGAAGCTCGGCCGGTTCCGATCGTCGAGCGCGACGATCTCGCCGTCGACGACGCAGGCGGCGGCGCCGAACCCGGGGTCGCCGCCGGTCAGTTCGGGATACCGCGCGGTGATGTCGGCGCCGCTTCGCGCGCGGAGCTTCAGTCGTTGGCCGTCCCAGATGCCGAGGGCGCGGACGCCGTCCCATTTGAATTCGACCCACGGACCCCAGCGGGTGGCCGCATGCCGGGCGAGCGCCGCGTTCGACGACGTCGCGAGCATCGGTGCAGGTGCGGGTGCGGGTGCGGATGACGGCGGGGTGGCGGCGGGCCCCGGGGCCTTCGCCTTCATGCGGTGCAGCAGCCATTGCGACTTCTCACCGTCGCCGCTCGTGCGGATGAGGGCGAGCCTCGCTGTTCCGAGCGGCCCGTCGCCGCGCCCGGTGGCGGTGAAGATCACCTCGTCGGCGCGCCATTTCTCGAGCTCGAACGTGCCCGAGTCCCAGATCGACATCGAGCCCGCACCGTATTCCCCGGCGGGAATGACGCCCGAGAACTCGAGGTATTCCATCGGATGCGGCTCGGTCATGACGGCGAGGTGGTTGGTCGAGGGCGACTCCGGGATGCCGCGCGGCACGGCCCAGCTGACGAGAACGCCGTCGTGCTCGAGTCGCAGGTCGTAGTGCAGCCGCCGAGCGTGGTGCTCCTGGATCACGAACCGCGAGCCCGCGGGGACGGCGGAGCCCGCGGGCGAGTGGGGGACCGGCTCCGGCGTCTTCGCAGCCGTCCGCTTCGCGATGTAGGAGCGCAGGGGACCGGCATCCGTCGGCGCGAGTGCGGCCAGGAGGTCGCCGTCCGCCGCGACCCGATCGAGCACCTCGTCGACGAGCAGCTGCCGCAGGTCGGGGTCGCCGAGTTCTGCCCACGTGCGGGGAGCAGCGACCGTGGGCCGCTCGCGTCCACGGAGCGAGTAGGGCGCGATGGTCGTCTTCTTGCCGTTGTTCTGGCTCCAGTCGAGGAACACCTTGCCGGGCCGGGCCGCCTTCGACATCTGGCTCACGACGAGGTCGGGATGGTCGGCCTCGAGCACTCGGGCGAGCTCCTTCGCGAAGGCGCTGATCTCGTCGCTGGTCCGGCTGCCGTCGAGCGGGGAGTAGAGGTGGATGCCCTTGCTGCCGCTCGTCACGGGAAGCGGCTCCATCCCCAGATCGGTGAGGATCGCGCGCGCCCGTCGCGCGACCTCGGCGCACTCGGCGAGGCCGATGCCGGGGCCAGGATCGAGGTCGAGCACGAGACGGTCGGGGTTCCGTCTCGCCCCGTCCGCGTCGAAGCGCCACTGCGGCACGTGCAGCTCGATCGACGCGACCTGTGCGAGGTACACCAGGGTCGGGACCCCGTCGACGAGCGGATAGTCCTTCGCCCCGGTCGAATGCTCGATGGGCTTCCGGGCGACCCACGACGGCGCGCCCGCCTCGAGGTGCTTCGCGAAGAACGAGCCTTCGCCGGTGCCGTCTGGCCAGCGGATGCGGGTGACCGGTCGACCATCGAGGTGCGGCAGCATCGCCGGAGCGATCCGCGTCAGATAGTCGATGACCTCGCCTTTGGTGGTCCCCGTCTCGGGGTACATCACCTTCTCGAGGTTGGTCAACCGCAGCCTGCGGCCGTCGACGACGACCTCCTGCGGTGCGGCTGGCATGGGGCCAGATTAGTGTGCAAGCCCTATGACGCCACCGCAGCGCGGGTGTCTACTGGGGGCATGAGATCGATCTGGAAAGGCGCGCTGACCTTCGGGCTCGTCAATGTGCCCGTCAAGGTGTACTCGGCGACGGAGGACCACGACGTGTCCCTCCACCAGGTTCATGCGGCCGACGGCGGCCGCATCCGGTATCAGCGCATCTGCGAGATAGACGGCGAGGTCGTGCCGTACTCCGACATCGACAAGGCCTACGACGACGGCGAGCGCACCGTCGTCCTCACCTCCGATGACTTCGCAGCGCTGCCCAGCGAGCGCAGTCGCGAGATCGAGGTCGTCGAGTTCGTCCCCACCGAGCAGATCGATCTGCTGACCCTCGACAAGGCCTACTACCTCGAACCCGACTCGAAGAGTCCGAAGGCGTACGTCCTCCTGCGTCAGACGCTCGAGCAGACCGATCGCACGGCGATCGTGCGGTTCGCGCTGCGGCAGAAGACGCGACTCGCGGCACTCCGCGTGCGCGGCGACGTCCTCGTGCTGCAGACGCTCCTCTGGGCGGACGAGGTGCGCGAGGCATCCTTCCCCGTGCTCGACGAGCCGGTGAAGATCTCGAGCAAGGAGCTTGAGCTCTCGGCATCCCTCGTCGACAGCTTCTCGAGCGACTTCGATCCGACCGAGTTCACCGACGACTATCAGAAGGAACTGCGCACCCTCATCGAGGCGAAGCTCGACAAGGGTGAGGCGTTCGACACCACCGAGACCTTCGGGGAGAAGACGGATGCCGAGGGCGGCGAGGTCATCGACCTGATGGCGGCCCTCCGGGCCAGCGTCGAGAAGAGCCGTGCCGCGCGGTCGGGGTCGGACCCCGCGAAAAAGGACGCCGGCGCCGACACGGGGTCGGCGCCGGCGAAGAAGAAGCCCGCGAAGAAGAAGGCGTCCTGATCAGAGCCGGGGAGCGTCCCCGCGGGAGCCGTCCTGCTTCTCGTCGAACGCCTCGGGCTCGAGGACGAGGTCGCGTGCTTCCTTCGGGTCGATGACGCCGTCCGAGCCCGCTGCCATCTCTCGCTTGACCTTGCGCTTCTCGGCGAAGTAGTGCCACACGATGAAGATGAGGGTCCCGGCGACGGCCGCGAGGAGGATCACGTCGATGTACGAGGCGACGAACTCGCCGACGCCGGGGATGAGGCTGACGAGGTAACCGATGACGGTGAGGCCGAAGCCCCAGATGACCGCACCGATCAGGTTGTAGAGCGAGTACTTGTGCCACGCCATCTTGCCGACGCCTGCAGCGACCGGCGCGAAGGTGCGGACGATCGGCACGAAGCGAGCGAGGATGACGGTGACGCCGCCGTAGCGCTCGAAGAAGGCGTTCGTGCGATCGACGTTGCTCCGGCTGAAGAGTCCGGATTCCTTGCGTTCGAAGACCGCGGGGCCGCCCTTGCGCCCGATGAGGTACCCGACTTCGCCGCCGAGGAAGGCCGAGAGGCCGATGAGCAGGCCGACGATCCACACGTTGATGCCGAAGACGCCGTTGGGGGCGTGCGTCACCGGGTTGGACAGGAGCCCCGCCATGATCAGGAGGGTGTCGCCCGGGAGGAGGAACCCGACGAGCAGGCCGGTCTCGGCGAAGATGATGAAGCAGACCACGACGAGCGCCCACGGACCTGCGGCGTTGATGATGGTCTCGGGATCCAGCCAGGGGATCAGTGCGAAGGGGTGCACGGAGGTCCTTCAGGTCGCGACGGCTGGCCGGCCGGCGGAATGGGCGCAAGGTGTGAGACACGACGGTGCCTCGTGCGGAAGGGGGGACTTGAACCCCCACGCCCGAAGGCACAGGAACCTAAATCCTGCGTGTCTGCCGATTTCACCACTCCCGCTGGTGGGTTCAGTCTAGGGCGCCGGGTGGGAGGGACCTGGGAGGTATAACCCCCGAATCGGTAACCTCTGTCGCGTGGCTGCGCCTCGATCTCTCATCCCTGTGATCCCGCTCCTCGCCCTCGCCGGCTTCCTCGCCGGATGCGCGCCCGCCGCCCCCGCCGTCTCCGGCGAGGGATCCGCAAGGCCGACCGCACCCGCCGCTGCGGGCGACGGCGGGACGGCGGCCGTCCGGGATCTTCCCGGCATCTCGAGCTGCGATCAGGTCGCCGCCGTCGTCGGCGACTACATCGACGGCATCCCGCTCGACCAAGAGAACTCCTACGTCCAACCGGACGCCATCAGTTGCGCCTGGGTGACCCCTGCGGACGCGGTCAGCGAGCTCTCCGACATCCAATCCTTCACCGTGGACATCTCCGAGGGCATGGACGAGGTGCCCGATGCGGACGAGGCTGCCGGCCTCGGCATGGACATGTACTTCGACGACCCGCGTCTCGAGAAGGTCGGCGGCGTGGGGCTCTGGATGGATGCCGATTCCGCCGCCGTCGGCGGGGGAACGGGCTCTGTCCTGGTGCCCGGCGTCGACATCGTCATCAGCGACTCGCGCTGGGGGCAGGACGGCCGCCTCACGAAGGACAGCCTCGTGAGCGTCGCGCTCGCTCTCCTCGATCTCTGAGGCCTGCCGGCGGTGTGGATAACTCCCACGCCGAGGTGCGGGGGATTGCGATGATCCCAGGCCATGAGCATCGCGTCCCCCCTTGCGCCGACCCGCGGTCTCGCCGCGGTCGCGGAGCGGGTGCGGGAACGCTTGCGCAGCGAGGACGTCGATCCTTCCCGAGACCCCGACCGCGCGGCCCGGATCGCCCGGGCCGAGGTGCGCCGTCACAACGACTTCGCCCTCGCGCGGGGAGTCGACGTCATCGAGGACGAAGCGGCATCCGTCCGCGACATCCTCTCGACCGTCGCCGGGTACGGCCCCCTCCAGGCGCTGTTGGACGACCCCGACATCGAGGAGATCTGGATCAACGCCCCCGACAAGGTCTTCATCGCGCGAGAAGGGCGGAGTGAGCGGGCTCCGATCGTGCTCAGCGACACGGCGGTGCGAGACCTCGTCGAACGGATGCTGCACGCGACCGGCCGCCGCGTCGACCTCAGCCAGCCGTTCGTCGACGCGTCGCTGCCCGACGGCTCGCGTCTGCACGTCGTTATCCCCGATATCACCCGTCGGCACTGGGCCGTCAACATCCGGAAGTTTCTCACCCGCTTCCGCACCCTGGACGATCTGGTCGCAGCCGGGTCCGTCCGCCCCGAGGCGGCCTCGGTGCTGCGAGCCGCGATGCGCGACGGCACGAGCGTCATCGTCTCCGGAGCCACGCACGCAGGGAAGACGACCCTACTCGGCGCGCTCATCGCGTCCGCTCCTGCCGATGACCGCATTGTCACGGTCGAGGAGACGTTCGAGCTCAACGCCCAGGCTCCCGACGTCGTCGCCCTCCAAGGTCGTCAGCCGAGCCTCGAGGGAACCGGTGAAGTGTCGCTCCGCCGCTTGGTCAAGGAGGCTCTCCGTATGCGGCCCGACCGCCTGGTCGTGGGAGAGGTCCGCGATGCCGAGGCGCTCGATCTGCTGCTCGCCCTGAACACCGGCGTGCCCGGCGCGGCGACGATCCACGCGAACTCCGCGGGCGACGCGCTGCGCAAGCTGGCATCGCTGCCGCTCCTGGCCGGTCGCAACATCGACCGCGACTTCCTCCTGCCGGCCATCGCCGCGTCCGTCGGCCTGGTCGTGCATTGCCGACGGGATGCCGCCGGTCGGCGAGCCGTCGTCGAGATCATCGCGCCCACCGGGCGGGTCGTCGACGGCGCCGTCGAGACGCGTCGCGTCTTCGGGGGTGAAGGCGTGTGACGACCATCCTGGGGCTCACCCTGGCCGCCGGCATCCTGCTCACGCTCGCACCCTGGCTCTGGCCTACGCGTGCGCGCCGTGCAGAGGCGCGGCAGCGCGATGGCACCGTCGCCCGGCTCCTGCAAGCCGCGGGATTCGGCCACGCGACGACGGGCCACCTCGCCTCGATCAGTCTGGCCGCCGCCGCCGTCGCGGGGGCGGTCATCTGGTTGGTCACCGCCCTCCCCGCCTTCGCCGCCGTCGCCGCGGTGGCCGGATTCTTCGCGCCTGCGGGATGGCTCCGCGGGCGCGCGCGGCGACTGCAGAAGAGCCGGCGTCAGATGTGGCCGGATGTGTGCGACCTCCTCGTCGCCTCCGTCCGCTCGGGCATGTCCCTGCCCGACGCGGTGTCGGCGCTGGGGGAGGTCGGTCCGCCGTCGCTGCGTCCCGCGTTCAGCGCGTTCTCCTCGGACGTGTCGGCCTCCGGTCACTTCGATTCGAGCGCTCTCCGCCTGAAGGCGCGGCTCGCCGACCCCGTCGCCGACCGCATCATCGAAGCCCTGCGGATGGCGCGCCAGGTCGGAGGCACGGAGCTCACGAGCGTCCTCCGCGCCCTCTCGGCGTCCGTGCGCGCCGAGGCCGCGCTCCGGGCCGAGATCGAAGCCCGGCAGTCCTGGATCCGCGGCGCTGCGGTTCTCGGTGTCGTCGCGCCGTGGGTGATCCTCGGTCTGCTCGCGCTGCGCCCCGAGGGCGCCGCCGCATACAGCAGTCCGGAAGGCGTCGCGGTCATCCTCCTGGGAGCGGCAGTGTCCGTCGTCGCCTTCCGCCTCATGGTCGGCATCGGCCGCCTCCCGGAGCCGCGGCGGTGGTTCGCATGAGCGGGCTGACCGAACTCGCGCTCGCCATCGTGCTCGGGGGCGCTTTCGCAGCCGGCCTCGTCCTGGTCTCAACCCGGATCCCGCGTCTGGCGGCGCCGACGCTCTCACGTCGGATCGCACCGTATCTGCGCGACATCGCCGATCCGCGGGGCCTCACCCCTTTGGCATCCGCCCGCGGCGACTGGCGCACCCGCCGGGACCGTGTCATCTCCTCTTTCGGCGGCGCCGCGCGACTCGAGCACCGTCTCCGTCAGGCCGGGTGGACGCAGGATGCCGCGGCATTCCGCGCCCGCCAGCTCACCTGGGTCCTCCTCGGTGGTCTCTTCGGCGGGGTCGTGCTGGTCGTCCTCGCCCTCGCCGGCCGGCTCACTCCCGGGTCCGCGCTCCTGCCGCCCGTCCTGGCGCTCTCGGCCGCCGCGGTGCTCGATCTGCGGCTCACGTCCGCGGCCCGCCGCAGGCGTGCGCGCGTCGAGGAGGAGCTCCCGACACTTCTCGAGTTCCTGTCCCTCTGCCTCGCGGCGGGCGAGGGTCTGCGCGACGCACTCAGGCGGGTGGGGGAGATCGGCACCGGCGAGCTCACGGTCGAGATCCGCCGCGCGGTCCTCGACAGCGGCACCGGCTCGAACCTGTCCGACGCGCTCCTCGATCTCGGGCGGCGCCTCGACGTTCCCACGCTCTCCCGTGCGATCGAGCACCTCGTCGCGGCGATCGACCGCGGCGCCCCCTTGGCGGGTGTGCTGCAGGCACAGGCCGGCGACGCGCGCGAGGACGCCAAACGATCGCTCATCGAGCAGGCAGGGAAGAAGGAGATCGCGATGCTCTTCCCGATCGTCTTCCTCCTCCTCCCCATGAGCGTCCTGTTCGCGGTCTTCCCCGGCATCGTCATGCTGCGCCTCGGGGTCGGCTGACCACCTGATCCGAAAGGAGAACATCATGATCCGTCCCTCTCTGGCGAGACTCCGCACCGCGTGGGGTGCCGTCCTCACCCGCCTCCGCGATGACGAACGCGGCGACGTCCCCGGCTGGGTGCTGATCACCCTCATGACCGCCGGACTGGTCGTCGTGATCTGGGCGCTCGCGGGACCTGCCCTGTCGCAGTTGTTCCAGCAGGCGATCGACCAGGTCTCCAGCTTCTGAGGGCGAAGGATGCGGCGGCTGCTCTCCGATGAACGCGGCTCGACTCCGGTCGAGTTCGTGCTCGTCGGCGTGTTGCTGACCGTCCTGACCCTCGGTGTCCTGCAGCTGGGGCTCGCCGTCTACGTCCGGAACGTTGTGCACGATGCTGCTGTCGAGGGCGCCTATTACGCCGCCCTGGCCGACGTCGACACGCAAGCGGGAGCGGCCCGCACGCGCGACATCGTCGAGCGCACCGTGGGCGGGGATTTCCTGGAAAGCGTGACGGCGACGGATTCACGGGGTCTGGGATACGACACCGTTTCCGTGACGGTGACGACCGCGCTCCCGCTCGTCGGCCTCCTCGGCGTTCCGCACGGGTGGGAGGTGACCGTCCATGCTCCGGCCGAGAGCTTCGACTGAGCGTTTCGCGGAGGACGAGCGCGGGTCCGCGGCACTGGAGTTCATCGTCGGCGGCGTCGTCCTGCTCGTCCCCATCGTCTATCTCGTCGTGACCCTCGGGCTCATCCAGTCGCACGCGCTGGGAGTCGAAGCGGCGTCGAGGCACGTGGCGCGGGCCGTGGCATCCGCCGAAAGCGCGGAGGACGCCGACGACCGTGCCGCGACCATCCTGGACGCCCTGGCGCGCGAGTACGACATCCCGAGGGACTCGCTCGCTGTTGACGTCTCGTGCGTCGGAACTGCTGCGTCGTGCCCGGCCGCAGGCGCGATCGTCCGGGTGACCGTCGCCTCGTCCGTCCCGTTGCCTCTCGTGCCGCCGGTCCTCGGCCTCGACCAGGCGGCCCGTGTGGGCGTCGAGTCGTCGTCGGTCCAGAAGGTCTCGCGCTACTGGAGAGACGGATGATCCGCCGCGACGAAGAAGGAAGCGTGCTCCTGCTCACGATCGGCTACGCGCTTCTCGCGCTCGTCCTCGTGTTCGTCTCGGTGGACGCCACGAGTCTGTACCTCGCGCACAAGCGCACGCAGGCCGCAGCGGATGCCGCGGCTCTCGCGGGCGCGGACGGGTTCACGCTCGACGTGGTGGCTGATCGGCCGCGCGCGCAGCTCACCGATGAAGGGGTGCGGGAACAGGCTGAGGCGATCGTCGCGGTCGAAGACGACGTGACGCTCGTGAGCGCGGGCACACCGGACGGAGTATCCGCGCGAGTGAGGGTGTCGACGACGTGGCATCCGCCGATATCATCGCTCTTCGTTCCCGCCGGGGTGGTGCTCGACGCGACCGCGACGAGCCGGACGGCGCTCGACTGAGCCGCATGCGGCCGCGGGAGTCCGGATGTCAGTGCGCGTCCGCGTTCCGGATGAGCTCGAACCGCCGATCAGCTTCGGCTCGCCGAGCCTCGACGGTCGTCACGGTCTCCGGGTCGGCCGGCTCGAAGACGTCGACGAGATCACCGATCCGGTCCGTTCCGACGCGGTAGGCGCGGAGCCCGCCGCCCTGGTCGCGCGCCATCCCGCTCGGCCACACGTCTGTATGCGCGCCGACGACACCGATGCGCCACCCGAGCGGTTCGAGGTGTCCGCGTACGCGGCAGAGCGCGTCGAACGCGTCGTCGGCGACCTCGTCGATCGTGTCGAACCAGGTGCTCGAGAGCATCACGGCGTACCGCCACCCCTCGCGCCGCCAGCTGATCGTCGCGGGAACGCTCTCCTCCCCACGGCGCACCGCGATCTCGAGGGGACGGCCCGTCATGGCACGTTCACGATGTCGGCGGGGTCTGTGGCGATGTCGACGACCTGCTGGAGGTTCGACGAACGGTTCGTGTTCCACGCGCTCATGGTCGCTGGCCCTTGTCGTCTACCGATTGGATGACGCTCTCGAGGTCTGTACCCAAGTTGCGGACGAGAAGGGTGCCCGGTCAGCGGTTGACGTGCGGCGAGAACCGCGGCAGCCAGCGGATGAAGGCGAGAGCTCCGAGCAGCCCGATGACGCCGACGGCCCCGGCGGCGAACGACAGCGAAGAGACCGCCGTGATGCCCGTGACGATCAGCGGGGTGGTGGCACCGCCGGCATCCGTCAATGTGCGCCACGACCCGAGGAACGGCGCCGGATCATCCTTCGGTGCGAGATCCGCACCGATCGTCAGCAGGATGCCGCTGGACAGGCCGTTGCCCACGCCCAGCACCGCCGCGAACATCGCGAACCACATCTCGGCACTCGCGCCGTCGTGCGTGACCGAGAGGGCGAGGAAGCCGCTCCCCATCAGGACCATCGCCGGAAGTGCGGCCCAGAGTCGTCCGAACCGGTCCATCACCTGCCCGCTCGCGTAGAAGAGGGCGAAGTCGAGCGCGCCGGAGATGCCGACGACGAGGGCGATCGACTGTGCGTCCAGCCCGATCGATACGCCCCACAACGGCAGGACGACCTGACGTGCGGACCGGACCGCCGAGAGGCTCGCCGCAGCCAGTCCGACACGCGACAGCACCCGACGGTGCAGCCACATCGTGCGGAACACGCCCGCCCGCTCGGCGATGGGGATCGAGCCGGTCACGGGTTCACCGGAGTCTTCGGCCTCGTGGCTGCGGACCGTCTCGGCGACGAACTGCTTCTCGGGGTCGGGTCCGAAGGTCACCAGCACGATGAGGGCGACGAGGCAGACGGCGAAGAACCAGATCGTCGACCGCTCGTCGCCGAACAGTCCGATGAGTGCCGCCGCGATGAAGGGACCCGTGAACATCCCGAGGCGGAACGTCCCGCCCAGAAGCGACAGCGCACGAGCGCGGAACATGACCGGCACACGGGTGGTCATGAAGGAGTGGCGCGCCAGGCCGAACGCGGCGGCGCAGGAGCCGATGAGGAACACCGCACCGGCGAACACCGGCAGGGACGGCACCAGGGCGGCGGTCAGCGAGACGACGAGTGCAAGAGAGCCCGCGGCGATCATCGTCACTCGCTCGCCGAACCGGGCGACCGCCCAGCCCGCGGGCAGATTGCCGACCAGCTGCCCGACGACCAGCAACGAGGCGATGAGGGCCGACAGGGCGACATCCGCCCCCTGGTTGCTTGCGAGGATCGGGATGAGGGGGAGCACCGCTCCCTCACCGATCGCGAAGAGGACGGTCGGCGCGTAGACCATGGGGCCGAAACGCCAGAGCACCTCCCGGGCAGTGGGGGAGTCGGGTCGGTCGGTCATCGCCATCCACGTTACTCTGGAGTGTCATGCTTGAATTCGATCCGTCTGTGCAGATCCAGGCCCTCCGTTCCACCTTCGGCGAGATCAAGGCGGTCGTCGATGTCGATGCGCTCACCGCCGAGATCGCTCGTCTCTCCGACGAGGCGGGCGCTCCCGATCTCTGGGACGACGTGGAGAAGGCGCAGAAGGTCACCAGCGCCCTGAGCCACCGTCAGTCCGAGCTGAAGCGCGTCACGGAGGTCGAGCAGCGACTCGACGACGTCGAGGTGCTCGTCGAGCTCGCCCAGGAGATGGACGACGAGGAATCCGCCGAAGAGGCTCGCCGCGAGATCGTCGACCTCGAGAAGGTCATCAGCCAGCTCGAGGTGCAGACGCTCCTCGACGGCGAATACGACGATCGCGGCGCGGTCGTCACGATCCGCTCGGGTGCCGGCGGCGACGACGCCACCGACTTCGCCGAGATGCTCATGCGCATGTACCTGCGGTGGGCCGAGCGCCACAAGTACCCCGTCAAGGTGATGGACACGTCCTTCGCCGAAGGCGCGGGCATCAAGTCCGCGACGTTCGAGGTTGACGCCCCCTACGCGTACGGAACGCTGTCGGTCGAAGCCGGCACGCACCGTCTCGCCCGCATCAGCCCGTTCGGCTCCGCCGACAAGCGTCAGACGAGCTTCGCCGCCGTCGAGGTGATCCCGGTGATGGAGGAGGCCCAGGAGGTCGACATCCCCGAGGGTGACATCCGCGTCGACGTCTTCCGCTCGTCGGGCCCCGGTGGTCAGTCGGTCAACACGACGGACTCCGCGGTCCGCCTCACGCACCTCCCGAGCGGCATCGTCGTCTCGATGCAGAACGAGAAGAGCCAGATCCAGAACCGCGCCGCAGCCATGCGCGTGCTGCAGACGCGGCTCATGCTCCTCCAGAAGGAAGAGGAGGCGGCGAAGAAGAAGGAACTCGCCGGTACGATCACGGCGAGCTGGGGCGACCAGATGCGCTCCTACTTCCTCTACGGTCAGCAGCTCGTCAAGGACCTTCGGACCGGCCACGAGGTCGGAAACCCCGCCGTCGTCTTCGACGGAGACCTCGACGGATTCATCGCGGCCGGCATCCGCTGGCGCAAGCGCAAGGACGACGGCGACTGACTCGCGCCGGGTGGGCTGAAAGATTTTTCATCCACCTGCATCCATATGGGGTGAACAGCCGGAATACCTCTGTGACAGCGCGAACAGCTCGCGCCGGATCAGAAGGAGTTCCTCATGCGCAAGACACTCTCTGCGGGCGTGGCTCTCGGTGCCGCCGTGGCCTTCGCCGCTTTCCTCCCCGCATCGGCCGCGACGTCGGACGATGCAGACCTCGCGGTGCTGCACGCGATCCCCGACACCCCGGTCGACGTTTATGTCGACGGCAAGCTGACGATCGACGACTTCCAGCCCGGCGACCTCGGTGGTCCGCTGCAGCTGCCCGGCGGCACCTATTCGGTCGCCCTGACGGCGGCGGACGCGACGGATGACTCCGCGCCCGTCCTCGGACCCATCGACCTCACTCTCGAGGCGGGAAAGAACTACACCGCGGTCGCGCACCTCGACGCCGCAGGCCAGCCCGCGGCGAACCTCTTCACCAACGACACGTCGAAGACCGCCGCCGGCGAAGGCCGGCTCACGGTCCGGCACGTCGCCGCCGCCCCGGCCGTCGATGTGCTGGCCGGTGGGGAAGCGGTCATCAGCGGGCTCGAGAACCCGAACGAGGAGTCGCTCGACCTGCCCGCCGGAACGGTCAGCGCGTCCGTCGCCCTCGCCGGCACGACCGACCCTGTCATCGGGCCGGCAGACGTCGACGTCGCGGAGGGCGAGCTGACGGTCGTCTACGCGTGGGGTTCGGCCGAGGCCGGCAACCTCGCGCTCGCGACGCAGACGATCGACGGCCTGCACTCAGGCCCCGGTGGGGTCAACACCGGTTCGGCCGGACTGGTCGCCGAGAACGGTACGAATGGCTGGGTGTTCGCCGGCGGTGCCGCGCTCATCGCCGGGCTGCTCGCCGGTGGCGTCTACGCGACCCGAGCCGCCAAGGCTCGCCGCTGAGGTCACCGACATGCGCCGCCTGCTCCTGCCCACCGTCGTCTTGACGGTCATGATGCTCGCGGCCTGCGCGCCGGTCCCGGAGGCGGATCCCTTCTCCGGGACCGGCACCGGTGCGACCGGGACGGTCTCCCCGACTCCGGCGACCCCCACGCCGGAGGTCTCCGTCCCGGTCGCACCGGCCACCCCGGTAGCCCTCGACCCGGTGCCTGCGCCCGAGCGCCTCAGGCTGGACGCTCTGGGCGTCGACATGCCGGTCGAGCCCGTCGGCGTCCAAGCCGGCGGCGAGATGCAGATCCCGGAGCGGCCGTCGACAGCCGGGTGGTACCGCTTCGGTGCCGCGCCGACCGATGACGCAGGGACCACGGTGATCGCCGCGCACGTCGACGACCGGGAGTTCGGCATCGGTCCGCTGGCGAAGCTCCGCGAAGCCCGTGCCGGTGACGTCGTCACGGTGACGGATGCCGACGGTGCCGCCACCGACTACGTCACCGAGTCCGTGACCTACATCCCTCGGGCCGAGCTTCCGGTCGACCGGCTGTTCACCCGCGACGGACCCCGCATGCTCGCCGTGATCACCTGCGGTGGTGATTTCGACCAGCAGACCCGGACCTACAGCGATAACGTGGTGCTCATTGCACGGGCCCGGTCATGAGTCTGACCACCGAGCCCCGGCTCGCTGCACGGAAGGAGCAGGCCGTAGACGACGACATGCAGCTCGCGGAGAGGTTCGCGACCGGCGATGAGACGGCGGTGAAGGCCATGTACGACCGCTGGTCGAGGATCGTCTACACCCTGGCGGTGCGCTCTCTGGGCGACACCGCCGAGGCGGAGGACGTCACGCAGCGGACCTTCGTGTCGGCCTGGACCTCGCGCTCGTCGTTCCGGCCGGGCCAGGCACCGCTGGGCGCGTGGCTCATCGCGATCGCCCGGCGCCGCATCGCCGACGCCCACGAGGCCCGTGCGCGCGCGGCGCGCCTCGAGGAGGCCCTCAAGGCGGTCGTGCCCGAGTCCACGGTCGAGCACGACCTCTCGGATGCGATGCTCGTCGCCGACGAGGTGGCCCAGCTCGAACCCGACGCCCGTGCGGTGCTCGCCCTCGCGTTCTACGAGGACCTCACCCATCAGCAGATCTCCGAACGGCTCGGGATGCCGCTGGGTACCGTGAAGAGTCACATCCGCCGAAGTCTCACCCGTCTGCGAAGCCGATTGGAGGCGCACCATGTCACATCTTGACCCCGAGGTCGCCGCCCTCCTCGCGATGGGTGAGCAGGCGTCCGACGAGGACCGCCGCCACCTGGATGCCTGTGCCGACTGCGCGGCGGAGGTCGCCTCCTTCGCTCGCGCCGTCCTCGCCGGCCGCGCCACCGGCGAGGGCGAAGCCCTGTTGACGCCTCCCGATCGCGTGTGGGAGTCCATCCGCTCCGAGCTCTCCCTGCCGGACGACACGGCCGAGCCCGCGGCTCACCCGCGAGAGGCATCCGTCGCCGCCCCCGCTCGCCCGCACGTCGCACCGAGACGTCGGCGGATGAGTCGGCGCCCCGTGTTCTTCGTCCTCGCCGGTGCCGCCGCGGCGGTCGTCGCGATCGTGACCGCCGTGTGGGCGTCCGGGGGCATCGTGCCGCGTCCGCAGGTGATCTCCGAGGCTCGACTGGACGGGTTCCCGTCGTGGTCGGGCGCTGTGGGGGAGGCTCTCCTCGAACGCGTGGACGGGCACGACCGCGTGAGTGTCGACCTCGACGCATCCGTCCCCGACGACGGCTACCGCGAGGTCTGGCTCCTGACGGGCGACGCCACCGACCTGGTGAGTCTCGGCATCCTGGACGGCTCGTCCGGGACGTTCGACATCCCCGATGACATCGACCTCTCGAAGTTCACCGTCGTCGACATCTCGCAGGAGAACGTCGACGGCGATCCGGGACACTCGGGGGACTCCATCGTGCGGGGAACCCTGTCAGCCCCCTGAGTGCCCGGGAGTGTCGCTGACGGATGCCGCGGGCATCGCGCTTAGGCTCATCTGGCCATGATCCGGTTCGAAAAGGTCTCCAAGCGTTACCGCGGTACGAGCAAACCCGCCCTCAGCGACGTCGAATTCGATGTGCAGCGCGGTGAGTTCGTGTTCCTCGTCGGCGCCTCCGGCTCGGGGAAGTCCTCGTGCCTGCGTCTCATCCTCCGAGAGGACACGGCCTCCGACGGACGCGTCGTCGTCCTCGGGCGCGACGTGCGGGGTTTGAGCACCCGCAAGGTCCCGTACTTCCGCCGCCACATCGGGTCGGTGTTCCAGGACTTCCGCCTGCTCCCCAACAAGACGGTGTTCCAGAACGTCGCCTTCTCACTGCAGGTCATCGGGTCCAGCCGCGCGTTCATCCAGCAGTCGGTGCCCGAGGCGCTCGCCCTCGTCGGTCTCGACGGCAAGGAGAAGCGCCTTCCGCACGAACTCTCCGGCGGTGAGCAGCAACGCGTCGCCATCGCGCGCGCGATCGTCAACCGCCCCCAGATCCTCCTGGCCGACGAGCCGACCGGAAACCTCGACCCCGGCACCTCGATCGACATCATGCAGCTGCTCGCACGCATCAACGCCGGCGGGACGACGGTCGTCATGGCCACCCACGAAGCCGGCTTCGTCGACCAGATGCAGCGCCGCGTCATCGAGCTCCGCGGCGGCGTCATCGTCCGCGACGAGCGCGGTGGCGGCTACGGCGACACTTCGAGTCTTCCCGTCCTCCGGCCGGAGACCGTCAAGGGCGCTGCGGCGACCGCGGCGCTGACGGCGGTCCTCGAGCTGCAGAAGCAGATCGTCTCCTCGGGTGACACCGGAGCCGTCGAGCCGCTGCCGGAGGTCGTGGAGCCCCCGGCGCCTCAGCCCGACGCGGTGCTCCCCGCCGTCCCGGTCGTGAACGACCCGCCGGTTGCGGACTCGCCTCCGAACGGACAGCAGACGCAGGATGCCGCGACCCCGGCAGCCGCATCGGAGCCCGACACCGGCACCCGCGGCATCCCGATCTCGCCTGCCGAGATCGACCTCGCGGGTATCGACGGACTGGGGGCGGCCGACCGACTCGGGCTCGGACGCCGCGACGAGGACGAAGTGGGGCCCACCGCATGAGAGCTCGTCTCGTCCTCGGTGAAGCGCTCACCGGGCTTCGCCGCAATGCCTCGATGGTGATCTCGGTCATCCTCGTCACCTTCGTCTCGCTCACGTTCGTGGGTGCCGCGATGCTGATGCAGATGCAGATCGCGAAGATGCAGGGGTACTGGGCGGAGCGCGCCCAGGTCGCGGTCTTCATGTGTCGGGACGGCTCGACGCAGACGACGTGCAGCGGCGGCGAGGCCTCCAAGGACCAGCTCGCGGCCGTGGCCGACAAGCTCAAGAGCCCCGCCCTCGACGGCATCGTCCGGAGCGTCCGCTTCGAGACCCGGGACGAGGCCTATCAGAACGTGCTCGACCTCATGGGCGAGGACTACAAGGACTTCATCACCCCGGCCCAGCTCAACGAGACCTACTGGGTCAACCTCGTCGACCCCACTCAGACGGAGGTCATCGACGAAGCGTTCAGCGGTATGGACGGTGTCGAGCAGGTGAAGGACCAGATGGAGTACCTGCAGCCGCTCTTCTCGGCGCTGACCATCGCGACCTACTTCGCCGTCGCCATCGCCGGGCTGATGCTGGTCGCGGCGGTCCTCCTGATCGCCACCACCATCCGGCTGTCCGCATATGCCAGACGTAAGGAACTCGGCATCATGCGTCTCGTCGGGGCATCCAATCGGTTCATCCAGACCCCCTTCATCCTCGAAGGCGTGTTCGCGGCCCTCCTCGGCTCGGCGCTCGCGAGCGTGACGATCTGGCTGGGGGTGCAGTACGGCGTCCGAGGGTACCTCGTGAACGAGATCGACTTCGTGACCACCTGGATCGACGGACGGGACGCGCTCCTGGTCATCCCGGTGATCGTCGGACTGGGGCTCGTCCTCGCTGCACTGTCGGCGAGCTTCGCGATTCGCAGATGGCTGCGCACCTGAGCCCTGCCCACGCGGCGACCCGGCTCCGTTAGACTGGCAGACCGGCTGCGCGCGGAGCGCCGTCGTGTCGAGGAGTCATCATGCCCAGGGAACGCGGGGAACAGGTCATCGCGACCAACCGTCGCGCGCGCCACGAGTACGCCATCGAGAAGACCTACGAGGCGGGCCTCGTGCTCACCGGCACCGAGGTCAAGTCGCTCCGGCAGGGGCGCGCGAACCTCAGCGACGGCTACGCGTTCATCGACGGGGGACAGGCGTGGCTCGACGCCGTGCACATCCCGGAGTACTCGCAGGGCCATTGGACGAACCACTCGACCAAGCGCACGCGCAAGCTCCTGCTGCACAAGGAGGAGATCGTCAAGCTCTCGCACGCGATCTCCGCAGGTGGCTACACGCTCATCCCGTTGAAGCTCTACTTCTCGGACGGTCGCGCCAAGGTCGAGATCGCCGTTGCGAAGGGCAAGCGCGAGTTTGAGAAGCGGCAGACGATCCGCGAACGCGAAGACAAGCGCGAGGCTGAGCGGGCCATGCGCGGCCGCAACCGCCTCGGCGAGTGACGCTCAGGCGGACCCGGTCCGGCGTCGGGGTTCCGGCGGCGGGGGAACGGCCTTCGCCGCGATGACGGCTGCTCGGGGGATGCGTTCCACGCCGCGCTTGCCGTCGACGACCACGAGATCCACATCGATCGAGATCAGCTCGCCCAGCGCGTCGGTCGCGCGTCCATCGGGCAACTGGTAGCGCACCACGACGCGGGTCCCCGGGGCTGGGAACCGCGTCACCATCGGCTGGGGGCGTAGTCCTTGAGGAACACCCCGAAGACGTCCTCGCCCGCTTCTCCGCGCACGATCGGGTCGTAGACGCGCGCAGCGCCGTCGACGAGGTCCAGTGGGGCATGGAAGCCCTCCTCTGCAAGACGGACCTTGGTCGGGTGGGGGCGCTCGTCGGTGATCCAGCCGGTGTCGACGCTCGTCATCAGGATGCCGTCCGATTCGAACATCTCGCGCGCACTGGTGCGGGTCAGCATGTTGACGGCGGCCTTGGCCATGTTGGTGTGCGGATGCCCCGGACCCTTGTAGCCGCGCTCGAAGACGCCCTCCATCGCGCTCACGTTCACGATGTAGGTGCGGCGTGCAGGGCTCGCAGACATCGAAGGGCGGAGCTTGGAGACGAGGAGGAAGGGTGCCGTGGTGTTGGCCAACTGCACTTCGAGCATCTCGAGCGGATCGACCTCCTCCACCCGCTGAACCCACGAGTTCGAGTGGTCGAGGTCGGGGATCAGTCCGCCGGCGTCGATCGCGGTTCCCGCGGCAAGCCGGTCGAGCGAGGTCGATCCGGCGGTCATCGCCTCGCGGGTCAGGGTGTCGGCGCGGTCCGCGGCCGCCGCGAGGATCGGGTGGGCGCTCACAGAGCGCTCGAGAGCCTCGGGATGCCGGTCGTTCGTGTGCCCGAAGGTGACGAGCGCCGGGAGGGGACCGTCGGGAAGGGGCGCCA
Organism: Microbacterium sp. MDV22-iso44; assembly: GCF_058629135.1. Classification (NCBI taxonomy): domain Bacteria; kingdom Bacillati; phylum Actinomycetota; class Actinomycetes; order Micrococcales; family Microbacteriaceae; genus Microbacterium; species Microbacterium sp. MDV22-iso44. The sequence goes on along the minus strand of NZ_JBZVWS010000001.1, from coordinate 590,226 downwards.
GCTCGGCGTCCACCAGCGGCTGGTAGGCGCCGGGGGAGCGCCGGACGGTCTGCGTCGCGTTGTTTATCAGGATGTCGAGCGGTCCGGATGCGGCGACGTCGTCGGCGAGGGCGATCACCTGGGCCGGGTCGCGCAGGTCGATCCCGACGATCTTCAGCCGATCGATCCACTCCGGCGAGTCCGGCAGGGCGCGGAAGCGCCGCACGGCGTCGCGGGGGAAGCGGGTCGTGATCGTCGTGTGGGCTCCGTCGCGGAGGAGCCGAAGGGCGATGTACATGCCGATCTTGGCGCGTCCGCCCGTCAGCAGCGCGCGTCGTCCGGTGAGATCGGTGCGTGCGTCACGCTTGGCGTGGCTGAGGGCGGCGCACTCGGGGCAGAGCTGGTGGTAGAAGGCGTCCACGACCGTGTACGGCTCCTTGCAGATGTAGCAGCCGCGCGCCTTCTGCAGGACGCCCGCGATCGGCGCGGCGGTGCGTGTCGCGATCGGGATACCGCGCGTCTCGTCGTCGATGCGGTCGGGGGCGCCCGTCGCCGTGGCATGCACGACGGCGCGGTCGGCGTCGGCGATCGCGGCGCGGATCTCGCGGCGGCGCTCCTTCTTCGCCGCCTTGAACATCGCGGCGGTCGCCTGGCGGACGGCGATGAAGTCGGGGTGCGTCCGGGGGAGCGACGACAGCTCGGAGAGGACGCGGAGCGTCGTGGCGAGGTCGGCGGGATCGATCCCCTGGTCGTCGGGGGAGATGTCGGGAAGCACATGAGATTGTACGTCGGGTCGCCTGTTAGCGTTCTCGCGTGACCCCGCCCGACGCCGCATCCGTACCGTCCATCCGCGTCTCGGCAGCGGTCATCCGGGATGACACGGGCCGATTGCTCCTCGTGCGCAAAGCCGGGACGACCGCGTTCATGCAGCCCGGCGGCAAGCCGGAGCCCGGCGAGACGCCGGACGAGACGCTCGTGCGCGAGCTCGCGGAAGAGCTGGGAGTGATCGTGTCGGTGGATGCACTCCGATCGCTCGGCGTGTTTCACGCCGCCGCGGCCAACGAACCCGGCCACGTGGTCGTCGCCGACGTGTTCGACGTCTCGATCGCCGGTCAGGAACCCGCTGCGGCTGCCGAGATTGCCGAGATCCGGTGGGTCACGGCGGAGGAGGCGGGGGCGCTCGAGGTCGCCCCGTTGGCGGTCGAGTACTTCCTCCGCGGGTGACACCGCCCTCGTCGGTGGTAGTCTGGGATGCCCGGACGCTCCGGCATCCGAGTGTTGACAACTCCACAGAGTGACAACGGTCCACACACCGCCAGGTGTCTCGGGGATGATCGGTTTCGACATCGCCTGTGACTCTGCGAGAAGCGGGCCGAGGATGCAGGGTTATCTCGTAAACGATCTCTGCGAACCAATAACTGCCAATAAGAAGCAGTCCGACTTCGCCCTCGCTGCGTAAGCAGCCAGCTCGAGTCCGTCAGTCCGTGAGTGATCCCCTCATGGTCCCTGGCGTCATTTAAGGGATCTCGCTGCGTGGCGTCGCCTGAGCGTCACGCGGGACTTTTTCAGGCTGGGCTCGTCGACTCAAGTGTCTGTACTAAGGGTCGGGGCCGAGCAGAACGCCATTTACAGACTGCGCCCGGAGAAGACGCCGTCTCTCAGCGATGGACGGGGGTTCGATTCCCCCCATCTCCACGAACCGTTGTCACGGAGCAGAAGCCCCCGGTCCGTTCGCGGATGCGGGGGCTTCGTCGTCTCTTCAGCCGAGGTCGATCAGGTCGAGGCCCTGTCTCGTGTCCGAGACCTCCACCCAGCCGTTGCGGAAGAGGTAGGTCATCCCGTACCCCTCGTCATCCACGCGGAGGGCGCCCGCGGGATCCTCGGTGATCAGCACGCCCCGAGGATCGTCCTTGCGGATCCATCCCTCGGCCTGCAGCGCCGCCTGGGTCGCGGACGCGTCGGCCTCGCTGATCGGCGACCATCCGAAGAGCACCAGATCATCGTTCGTCGGCGAGGCGAAGTCTCCCCACGTGCAGGAGATCCCCTTCGGGAGTTCGAGGTCGAGGATCACGAATGGGTCCTCGCGAACCGTCCAGCCCGTCGACGTGAAGGTGTCGATGGTGTCCGAGGAGAGCATGTTCTCGCACGTGACGTCCTCGGGGACGATCGTGGCCGCAGAGGACGGTGTCGACGCGGATGCCCCGGGTGCCGCAGCGCCGCTCGGATCACCACCCGGGCCTGACGTCGGAGTGCACGCCGTCGTCACCGCCACGACGGCCGCGATGAGCACGGCGACCGCCGTCCGCTTCCGGTGCGAGAGGTGCGACCTCACGTCCGCAACATCCCGAGGAACGTGTCATGGAGGATGCCGTTGGTCGCCAGCGACGAGCGCGCGTCCAGACGCTCCCCGCCGTCGATGTCGGTGAAGCGGCCACCCGCCTCGAGGACGATCGGCACGTGGGCGGCGATGTCGTACTCGCGGACGTCGAACTCCGCGACCATCTCGAGACGGCCCTCCGCCAGGAGCATGTAGGGCCACGCGTCTCCGTACCCCCGGTCGCGCCACACGGCCCGCGTGAGACGGAGGAGGGAGTCCGTGCGGCCCGCGGCATCCCACTGACCGATGCTCTGGAAGCTGATGCTCGCCTCCTCGGCGGTCGCGACGTCCGACGTGCGGACGCGCCTCGTCGTGCCGTCGGCGCCCCGGGTCCACGCGCCGGCACCTGTGGCGGCCCACCATCGACGCGAGATCGCCGGTTGGCTGACGACCCCGACCCGGGGGACGCCGTCGACCACAAGGGCGATGAGGGTGGCCCACATGGGAATGCCCTTGAGGTAGTTCGCGGTGCCGTCGATCGGGTCGATGATCCACTGGCGGCGGGTGTCTCCGCTCGTGCCGTACTCCTCGCCGAGGATCCCGTCCTCGGGACGCTCGCGTGCGAGGAGATCGCGGATCGCTCGCTCCGTCGCCAGATCGGCCTCGGTGACGTGCGTCGCGTCGGCCTTCGTGCTGACCTCGAGGTCGGGGGCGTCGAAGCGTTCCATCGATGCGCTGTCCGCGGCATCCGCGAGGCGGAGCGCGAAGGCGAGATCGTCGCGAAGGTCACCGTCGTACGGCGCGAGCCAGGGCGTCGAAGAGGGAGGGGGCGTCACGCTGTCCAGGATACGGCGTGTGCCTGGGGGCCTCGATTGGCGCAGTGCGCGATCGTGATGCTAGTGTTGACCCTCGGTTCGAGTTCTTCGAATCACGCACCTCTAGCTCAATCGGCAGAGCAACTGACTCTTAATCAGTGGGTTCCGGGTTCGAGTCCCGGGGGGTGCACGGACGGTCCCGATCACTCTCGCCAGTGATCGGGGCCTTCTGCTTTCCGGGCCCCTCGGCGCGCTCAGAGCCAGTGTTTGCGCTTGAAGACGACGTACAGGACGACCGAGCTCGCGACCATCAGGCCGAGGGCCATGGGGTATCCGAACGTCCAGTGGAGCTCGGGCATGTTGTCGAAGTTCATGCCGTAGATCGTGCCGACGAGGGTCGGTCCGAAGAGGATCGCCGCCCACCCCGAGATCTTCTTGACCTGCTCGTTCTGCTCGAGCGAGGTGTCGGTCTGCCGCTGCGTGACGAGCGTCGAATGCACCGTCAGGGCGTTGTCGAGGATGGAACGGAAAGCGGCGATCCGTTCGTTGACGCGGATGACGTGGTCCAACACGTCCCGCAGCGAGCGCTGGAGCTCGATGTCGACACCGTACTTGTCCGAGCCCTGCAGCAGTCGTTGCAGCATGTCATCGAGCGGCAGAGTGGACTTGTGGAGGGCGATGACTTCGCGGGCGAGCGCGTAGATGCGCTGCGACAGACCGGCGTCATCGCCGCCGAAGAGTGTTTCCTCGATCTCGTCGATGTCGTTCTCGACGCCCGCGATCACCGGCGCGTACTCGTCGACGACCTGATCGAGGATCGCGTACAGGATCGCCTCGGGTCCCATGCCCAACAATTCCGGCTGCTCCTCCATGCGAGCGCGGACACGCGCGAGGTCGGGGGAGTCGGCATGGCGGACCGTGACCACGAAGTCGGGGCCGACGAAGACGTGGAGCTCGCCGAACGCCACTGATTCCTTCTCGTCGTCGTACTGGGCGGGACGGAGCACCGCGAACAACACGTCGCCGTAGCGTTCGAGCTTCGCCCGCTGGTGGCCGGCGAGAGCGTCCTCGACGGCGAGCGGGTGCAGCGAGAACTCGGCCGCCACGGCGGCCACCTCGGCCTCAGTGGGGCGGTACAGGCCGATCCATGCCATGCCGTTGTGGTCGCGCATGTGCTCGAACGTCTCGCTGAGATTCGAGGGGTCCTGGATACGGCGGCCGTTGACGTACACGGCGTTGTCGACGATGGGCATGCGTAGATTCTGCGCCCTGCGGGATGAGCGGATGCCGCGCGCCGCGCCGCACACCCTCGCCGGATCCGGTGAGAAAGACGCCAGCGGGGTGTGCGGCGTCCCTTCAGGACGACAGCTTGTTCAGGGCCGAACCCTTGTGGGCGGCTTTCGCACCCGTCTTCTCCGACTCGACGATGAACGCAGGCTCATCCGTCGAGGCGGTGAAATCCTGCCCATCGAATGTGAAGTCCCTCGTCTTGCGTTCCGTGATCTTGCCCTGGGTGCGTCCCTGCGACGTGTTCCAGCTGACGCGATCGCCTTTCTTCAGGTCCGCCATGATTGTTCCTTCCTGTTCGCCGCGACGAGCGCGGTCCTGTCGATGGGGATACGGGTGATCAGGATGCCCGCGATGAGAGAGCCGAGCCCGCCGACGGCCATGTCTCCGATGGTGTCCTGATAGGTGACAAAGATGTCCGGCGCCAGGAATGTCTTGCCGGCCCACTCGACCATCTCCCACAGTGCACTGATCGCGAGGCCGATCGTCGGGACGAGGACGACGCTCGATCGCCGGTCGGCGCGTGCCGGAACGACCTCGAAGCGCCGGAGGACGAGGAAGGCGATGGTCGCGATCACACCGGTGGCCACGAAGTGGACGGCGATGTCCCACCACGCGATGGAACGGTACAGGTCCAGGACGTTGCTCCACGCCGCGACGGTGACCGTGACGCCGTAGAGGACATCGAAACCGGGTCGCGCGCCGATCGCTCGCGGTACGAGGAGGGCGGGCAGAGCGAGCGCGAGAATCCCTGCGTCGGTCGGTGTCCACCAGAGGAATGCCGCTGCCACGCTCAGCAGACCCAGGACCCGGATACCGTCGGCCGCCCACTCGGCGGTCGATCGAGGCGGCCGCAGGAAATCCGATCTCATCGCGGCACCTCGATGGCGGCATGGACCGGGAGGTGGTCGGACCCCGCCCGTCCGTCCTCCAGGCGGGCGTCGATGCCTACGCGCTCCACAGCGACATCCGGCGTCGTCAGGATCCAGTCGATGCGCTCACCCCCGCGCACCGGGGGGCGGTACCCGCTGTAGGTGCCCCAGGGCGGCGTCACCCGCTCGGCTGCCGTGGTCCAGGCATCCGTCAGCAGGTTGCCGCGGGTGAGGGCCTCCAGCGCGGGCGAACCTTCGGCTGCGTTCATGTCACCCATCACGACGGTGGGGAGCCCTCGCCGTCGCACCACCTGACGGATCTGCTCGGCGGCGCGGACGCGAGACCGCGACGAGAACGGATCCAGGTGCGTGTTGATCACGGCAAAGGACGCTCGTGCGCGTCGGTCCCGAAAGACTCCGATCACCATCGCCCGAGGCAGCGGGTTGCCCCACGACCGGGAACCGGCGACCTCGGGCGAGGCCGATAGGGCGAGCTGCTGATGATCGATGAGCTCGAGCCGCGATCGATCGAAGAAGATCGGGCACCCCTCGCCGCGTCCGCCGCGTCCGCGTCCCACGCCGATGCGCCCGTACTCGCCTCCTAATGCCCGGGCGATGTCACGAGCGGGACCTGGAAGCACCTCCTGCAGGCTGATCACCGAGGGCGATTCCCTCGAGAGCGAAGCCAGGAGCGCGGGGCGGCGCCGCTCCCATCGATCGGCACCGCGGGAGAGCCCGCGGGGGAGTGGCCTGCGCACGTTCAGCGTCGCCACGTGCAGGAGATCACCGTCCACCTGGCCGAGGACGGGCTTCACGCCGACGCCCTCGAGGCTGTGATGCGGCGCTCCGCGCGTCGACGTGCGGACCGCGCCCACCGGATCGGTGCGAACTCCTCCGGCCAATGCCGGACGACGGTTCGGATGCCGCGGCGCACACGGCGGCGGAGAGCGGATGCAGACGCGAAGGGGCGCATCGAGATGCCCATCGCCGCTGAGGGCACGAACCGGATCCGATGTTCCTTTCCGAGATGGAACGAGAGATCGAGGTCGTCGTGGATTTCGGGGTCCGTGCGGTGGACGACCGTGCTCACCCGCCGCCAGGCTGACCGGCGCATGGCGAGGTTGGACCCGAAGAGGGGGAGGTGTCCGAGGGTCGGCGTGAGGACGGCGGCGTAGGCGCCGAGGTAGGCGACCGCCAACGGCGACCGGAGGAAGCGCGGGCCGTCGATGAACCGAGCAGCGCCCGCGAAGACATCCACCTCGGGGCGCTCGCGGGCTTGTGCGCTCATGACCTCCACCCAGGTCGCCGCCGGGATGCAGTCCGCGTCGAGGCGGAGGATGAGGTCGCCCTCCGCGGAGTCGTACCCGGCTGCCGCCGCTGCGGGAATGCCGGGCTGGTCGCAGGAGACGACCCGCGTCCCGCCCTCGCGCGCGACACCGGCCGAATCGTCCGACGAGCCGTTGTCGACCACGACGATCTCATCGGGCCGACGGGTCTGCAGCGCAAGGGCCCGCAGGCACCGCCGGAGTCCGTCGGCGTCGTCCTTCACGGGGATGACGACGGTGACGGATTCGACGGTGGGCTGCGGGCCCAGAGCTGTCATGTGTCAGCCGAGGTTGTCGGCGATCCACTTCTTGGCGATGTCAGCGCTCGAACGCTGGTCGACAGTGGACTCGACATTCATCGCGACGAGCTCCTCGGGGCTCATCGCCTCGCTGACCTTGTTGATCGCATCCGCGATCTCGTCGGCCTTGTCGGCGTTCGCGATCGGCACGACGTTCGCAGCGAGGAACAGTCCCTTCGGGTCCTCCAGCGTGACGAGATCCTCCGTCTTGATCCGCGGGTCCGCGCTGTAGACGTTGGCGACCTGGATGTTCCCCGCGACGAGCTCGTCGACGGTCGTGTCGGCCGTCGCCTCGAACTTGGCGTCGACGCCGTAGACCTTCTTCAGGTCGGTGAAGTACGGCCGCTGCTCGAGCTCGGGGGCGCCGCCGAACGTCAGGTCCTTGATGCTGGCCAGGTCGCCGATCTCGGTGAGGTTGTTCTCTTTCGCGAAGGCGGCCGTCACGTTGTAGGAATCCTGGTCGGTCGCCGGCGAGTAGTCGAGAGCCTTCAGGTTGTCCGGAAGGACCTTCACCATTGCGTCGTAGACCTCGTCGGACGACCCGGCGGTGGCCGACTTGTCGTAGTACTGCAGCAGGCTGCCGGTGTATTCGGGGAAGAGGTCGATGGACCCGTCCTCGAGCGACGGCATGTAGGCGTCGCGCTGCCCGATGGCGAACTTCCGCTCGACGGTGAAGCCGTCCTTCTCCAGCACCTGGGAGTAGATCTCGGCGATGATCTCGTTCGACGGGTAGGACTGCGAGCCGACGACGATCGTCTTGGACTGCTCGCCGCCGCCCTCGTTGCCGCTCGAACCGCTGCCCTGGAGGGAATCGCTCGAGCCGCAGGCGGACAGCGCGAAAACGGCCGCGGCGGCGAGGCCGACGACGGGAAGGATGCGGGTGCGTGTGATGGACATGGATGCCTCCGGATGGGGTGGTGGTCAGGATGCCCGGTCTCAGGTGGCCGGGACGGGGGCGCGCCGGGTGCGACGACGCGTGGGGGAAGAGTTTTGCACGGCGACGCCGCGGGGAACGACGATGCGCTGGAACAGTGCGAAAGCGCCGTCCAGGACGAGGGCGAGGATGACGACGACGATCGAGGCGCCGAGGATCTGTGCGGCGTTGCGGGTCTGGATGCCCTGGATGAGGGCGAACCCCAGTCCGCCGAGCCCCACGTACGCGGCGATGGTGACGGTGGCCACGACCTGCAGGACTGCGGAGCGGATGCCGCCGATGAGAAGCGGCAGACCGAGGGGGACTTCGATCTTCCACAGGATCTGCATCGGAGTCATCCCGACGGCGCGGCCCGCCTCGACGGTGGAGCGGTTGATCGCCTCGATACCGGCATACGCGCCGGCGAGGATCGAGGGGATCGCAAGGAGGACGAAGGCGACGACCGCGGCCTGCTCCTTGAAGTTGACGCCGATCACCAGGTAGAGCAGGACGACGAGACCGAGGGATGGCAGGGAGCGGGCGGCGCCGGACAGGAACACCGCGATCTCGCGGCCCTTCCCGGTGTGACCGATCGCCCACCCGGCGGGGATGGCGATGACAGCCGCGATCGCGACCGACCCGAAGGTGAAACCGAGGTGCTGCAGGATCGCCTCCCAGAGGGGGAGGTACCCGGTGGTGCGGTCGGGGGAGAAGATCCACGCGAACGCGTCGAGGAAGACGTTCATGCCGTCACCTCCGCCGCACGGGCGCGTTGCCGCGGCACGCGGATCCGTCGGGTCCACGGCATCAGCGCGCGTCCCGCGAGGACGAGCGCCAGATCGATCACGAGGGCGATGACGACGACGGCGAGGACGCCCGCCAGCACCTCGGGGATGATGCGTCGCTGCGACCCGTTCGTGAAGAGGTATCCCAGGTTCTGCACACCGATGAGGGCTCCGACGGTGGCCAGGGAGATGGTCGACACCGCCGTCACGCGCAGACCCGCCAGCATGACCGGCCCGGCGAGGGGGAAGTCGACCGTCCAGAATCGCCTGACCGGGCCGAAGCCGACAGCTACCGCGGCGCTGCGGACCGCGGCATCCACCGACGCGAGACCGTCGGTGACGGAACGCGTCATGATCGCCACGGCGTAGATCGTGAGCGCGACGACCAGGTTGGTCTCCGACAGGAGGCCGATGCCCGTCGTCGCGCTGATGAGGGCGAACAGACCGAACGAGGGGATCGTGTAGAGGATGCCCACCACGCCCAGGAGTGTGCCGCGCAGGCGCGTGAATCGGAACGCCGCCCAGCCGAGCGGGATCGCGAGGACGAAACCGAGCACGATCGCGATGGCGCTCTGCCGCAGGTGGGCGAGCGTGAGTTGCCCGATCAGGTCGAGGTTCTCGACGACCCAGTTCATGGAGCCGTCACCCCTCGTCCTCCGGCGACCCCGGCAGGAGGACGCCTTGGGTCCGACCGGATCCGTCCACGAGCACCGTCCCGCGGTCGGTCTGCTTCGCGTGGAAGGCACGCGCGCCGCGATCGGCGCCGATGAAGCTCGCGACGAACTCGTCGGCGGGGGCTTCGATGATCTCCGAGGGCGTTCCGTGCTGGGCGATCCGGGCGCCCTTCTGCAGGATGACCACCTGGTCACCCAGAAGGAAGGCTTCGTCGATGTCGTGGGTCACGAACACGATCGTCTTGTCGAGTTCTCGCTGCAGTCGGATGACCTCGGCCTGCAGTTCCTTGCGGACGATGGGGTCGACGGCGCCGAACGGCTCGTCCATGAGCAGGATGTTGGGGTCCGCAGCGAGCGCACGTGCGACGCCGACGCGCTGCTGCTGGCCGCCGGAGAGCTGAGCGGGGTAGCGATCGGCGAACGCGGTGTCGAGGCCGACGACCTCCATCAACTCCATCGCGCGCCGACGCGCGGTCGCGCGGGTCTGGCCGGTGAGCACGGGCACGGTCGCGATGTTGTCGGCCACCGTGTAGTGGGGCAGGAGTCCGGCGTTCTGCAGGACGTACCCGATGCTGCGCCGCAGCTGGACGGCGTCACGGGAGCGGATCGACTCGCCGTCGATCATGATGTCACCGGACGTCGGTTCGATCAGGCGGTTGATCATCCGCAGCAGCGTGGTCTTGCCGCAGCCCGAGGATCCGACCAGGACCGTCGTCTTGCGCGCGGGCATCTCGAGCGAGACGTCGTCGACGGCGGCGGGGCCGTCGCCGAAGCGCTTGGTGACGGATCGGAATTCGATGGCCATGGGCGTCCTTTCGGCCGGTGCTTCAGCAAACCACAGACCCCCGACATCCCGGCAGTCTCCGGCGTCCATTGACGTCTTTCCCCGGGTATGGCAAGGGCGGGACATTACGGCCGGGCGCTCGCTACGGTGTCGGCATGAGCACACGCGAGTACGACCTCATCGTCATCGGAGCCGGCCCCGTCGGCGAGAACGTCGCGGACCGGGCCGTCCGCGGCGGGTTGACCGCCGCGATCGTCGAGAGCGAGCTCGTCGGCGGCGAGTGCTCGTATTGGGCGTGCATGCCGTCGAAGGCGCTTCTGCGCGCACCCGCCGCACTGCGCGCGGCTCGGGACGTCGCGGGAGCGGCCGAGGCGGTGAACGGCGGCGTCGACGTCGCGGCCGTCCTCGCGAGGCGCGATCGCATGGTGCACGACTATCAGGACACCTCCCAGGTCGAGTGGCTGCAGGGCGCGGGCATCGATCTCGTGCGGGGCCACGGCCGACTGTCTGCCGAGAGGGAGGTAACGGTCGAAGCGGCCGACGGCTCGACGACGGTCCTGCGGGCACGCCACGCGGTCGCCGTGTGCACCGGGTCGGCCGCACTCCTTCCCGACATCCCCGGTCTTCGGGATGCCGCGCCGTGGACGAGCCGCGAGGCCACCGGCGTGACTGACGTTCCCTCGTCCCTCGTCGTGCTCGGCGGGGGCGTCGTCGGCGTCGAGATGGCGACGGCGTTCACCGCCTTCGGAACGGACGTCACGGTGATCGCCCGGTCGTCGCTCCTCAGCGGGCTCGAGGGCTTCGCCGGCGAAGCCGTGCAGAAGTCGCTTACCTCGGCCGGCGCGACCGTCCGCACCGGGGTCGGCGTGACGGGCGTCGAGCGCTCGGACGGCGGCGTGACCGTGTCGCTGGACGACGGGTCGTCGGTCCGCGCCGAGGAGATCCTCGTCGCGACGGGGCGCGTGCCCCGGACCGAGGATGTCGGTCTCGACGTCATCGGCCAGAAGGCGGGCGCCTGGATCGAGGTCGACGACACCCTCCGGGTCCCGGGCAGCGAGTGGCTGTACGCCGTCGGCGACGTCAATCACCGTGCCCTGCTCACGCATCAGGGGAAGTATCAGGCGAGGATCGCCGGTGATGTCATCGCCCGACGCGCGACCTCGACGGATGTCGACACCTCCCCGTGGGGTCCCCTCGCGGCGACGGCCGACCACGCCGCCGTCCCGCAGGTCGTGTTCACCGAGCCCGAGGTCGCCGCCGTCGGGCACACCGAGGCATCCGCTCGGGAGGCCGGCATCGACGTGAAGATCGTCGATTACGACCTGTCGTGGGTCGCCGGGGCGAGCACGCATTCGGACCGGTACGAGGGGATGTCGAGGGCCGTCATCGACGCCGAGCGCGGAGTGCTCGTGGGTGCCACCTTCGTCGGCCCGGACGTCGCCGAACTCCTGCACGCCGCCACGATCGCGATCGTCGGCGAGGTCCCGCTGCACCGACTGTGGCACGCCGTCCCGGCCTACCCGACCGTGAGCGAGGTCTGGCTCCGCTGGCTGGAGTCGGCCGGGCTCTGAGGCGCCTCACGCCCGCCGCGCCGCCTGGACGCGCGTCGTCAGCTGATGCGCGTGGGCCAGGAGTAGGCGCCCGAGGTCGGCGAGCCGATCGGGGCCGAAGCGGAACTCGACGCCGGTCAGGCTCAGCGCCCATGAGGGGTGTCCGGCGTGGTCGAAGACGGCCGCACCGATGCCCCACGAACCGGGGACGATGAGCCCCGGATTGACGGCGTAGCCCCGGTCACGCGTCTCGGCGATGCGCATCTGGAGCGCTGCCGCATCGTGGGCACCGCCCCATCGTCCCGGCAGGTCGGGATGGCGGTCGAGATACGCGTCGACGTCGCCCTGCGGAAGGAAGGACAGGATCGCGAGGCCCGCGGATGCGACGCCCAACGGGAAGCGGACACCCTCGCTCAGGACGAAGGACCGGATGGGGAAAGATCCTTCCTCCCGCACGAGGCAGACCGTTTCGTCGCCGCGGCGAACGGAGAGGAACGCGCTCTCCTCGGTCTTCACCGCAAGGGAGCGCACGATGTCCGCGGCGATGTGGGTGATGTCGTAGCGAGGTGCGGCTGCCGCCCCCATGAGGAACAGCTCCGGGCCGGCGAGCCAGCGGGCGGTGCGGTCGTCCTGGTCGACGAGCCCCTCCGCGCGCAGGGCCGAGAGCAGCCGGTGCGCCGTCGTCCGGGTGAGCCCCGCGTCCGCGGCCAGTTCGCGAAGTCCTTTGCCGGTCATGCCGGCTGCGCTCACGAGTCGCAGGAGGAGCGCGGCACGGGCGATCGCCTGTGCGCCGGGGACGGATGCCGTGGGTCGTTCCACATCGTGGACACTACGGGTCGAGCGGTCCACATGGCAACGACATCCTCGACCGGTGACGCGGGTGCGGGCGATGCTCGAAGGAGACGACACGAAGGAGTGCGCAGTGATCGACAAACGCGTGGCCGGACCGGCTGAGGCGGTCTCGGACATCCCGGACGGAGCGAGCATCGCCGTCGGCGGATTCGGACTCTCCGGCAATCCGACCGCCCTGATCGAGGCCCTTCTCGAACAGGGGACGGCCAACCTCTCGGTGGTCTCGAACAACTGCGGCGTGGACGACTGGGGGCTCGGCGTGCTGCTGCGCGCACATCGCATCCGCAAGATGACCTCCTCCTACGTCGGCGAGAACAAGGAGTTCGAGCGCCAGTTCCTCTCCGGCGAGCTCGAACTCGAGTTGACGCCGCAGGGCACGCTGGCCGAGAAGCTCCGCGCGGGCGGCGCCGGCATCGCCGCGTTCTACACCCAGACCGGAGTCGGGACGCAAGTCGCCGAGGGCGGCTTGCCGCGCCGCTACGACGGCGCCGGCGGGGTGGCTGTGGCGTCCGCACCGAAGGACGTCAGGGTCTTCGATGTGGCCGGCTCCGCGAAGGAGTTCGTCCTCGAGGAGGCCATCACGACCGACTTCTCGCTCGTCCACGCGCGCCGCGGCGACCGGCACGGCAACCTCGTCTTCGCCAAAGCGGCCCGCAACTTCAACCCGCTCGCCGCCATGGCCGGGCGGGTGTGCATCGCGCAGGTCGAGGAGCTCGTCGAGCCGGGCGAGCTCGATCCGGATGCCGTTCACCTCCCGGGCGTCTACGTGCATCGGGTCGTGGAGGTCGGCACCGGCATCGAGAAGCGCATCGAACGACGGACGATCACGGCGGAAGGGCAGTGACATGGCGCTGACCAGGAATGAGATGGCGGCCCGTGCTGCCGCGGAGCTCAGCGACGGCTCCTATGTGAACCTCGGCATCGGGTTGCCCACCCTCGTGCCCAACCACGTCCCGGAAGGCGTCACCGTCGTCCTCCAATCCGAGAACGGGATCCTCGGCGTCGGTCCGTACCCGCGGGAGGCCGACGTCGACCCCGACCTGATCAATGCGGGCAAGGAGACGGTGACGACCCTTCCGGGAGCGGCCTTCTTCGACTCCGCGCTCAGCTTCGGCATGATCCGGGGCGGCAAGATCGACGCCGCCATCCTCGGTGCGATGCAGGTGTCCGCCGCCGGAGACCTGGCGAACTGGATGATCCCGGGGAAGATGGTCAAGGGGCCTGGCGGGGCCATGGACCTCGTCCACGGTGCCGGACGCGTCATCGTCCTGATGGAGCACGTCGCTCGCGACGGGTCGCCGAAGATCGTCGCCGAGTGCTCGCTTCCCCTCACGGGCCGCGGGGTGGTCGATCGCATCATCACCGACCTCGCTGTCATCGACGTCACGCCGCGCGGGCTCGTTCTCGTCGAGACGGCGCCCGGAGTGAGCGTGTCCGAGGTCCGCGAGGCGACGGAGCCCGAACTGATCGTCCCGAGCGATGCGAAGGTGGAGTCATGAGTGAAGAGATCGTGATCGTCGGTGCCGCCCGGACGCCGCAGGGCAAGCTCATGGGCGCCCTGTCGTCCCTGTCCGCCCCGCAGCTGGGGGCCATCGCGATCCGCGGTGCGCTGGAGCGCAGCGGAGTGGATCCCACCGCGGTCGACGCCGTGATCATGGGCCAGGTGCTCCCGGCCGGGTCGGGCCAGAATCCGGCGAGGCAGGCGGCTCTCGGCGCCGGCATCGGGTGGGACGTCCCGGCATCCGCTGTCAACAAGGTCTGCCTGTCGGGACTCACCGCCATCATCGATGCGAAGCGGCTGGTCGCTTCCGGGGATGCCGCGGTCGTCGTCGCCGGCGGGATGGAGTCGATGTCGCGCGCGCCCCACCTCCTCACCGGCTCACGCGACGGCTGGACGTACGGCTCGGTCGAGGTGCTCGACCACATGGCCTTCGACGGTCTCACCGACGCCGCGGAGGGGATCTCGATGGGTCTGTCGACCGAGCAGCACAACCCCGCGCTCGGGCTCACGCGCGAGGCGCAGGACCACGTCGCCGCGCTGTCCCACCAGCGTGCCGCTGCCGCGGCCGAGCAGGGTGTCTTCGACGACGAGATCGTCCCCGTCGAGGTGCCGCAGCGGCGAGGCGACCCGGTCCGTGTGGTCGCCGATGAAGGCGTCCGCCCGGACACCACCGTCGAGACCCTGGCCCGGCTGCGCCCCGCGTTCTCCACCGACGGCGACATCACGGCAGGCAACGCCTCGCCGATCTCCGACGGCGCCGCCGCGGTCGTCGTGACCACGCGGTCCCGCGCCGAAGCGGAGGGGTGGGCGATTCTCGCGACGGTCGGTGCGGCGGGTCAGGTGGCCGGACCCGACAACTCCCTGCACTCCCAGCCCGCGCGCGCGATCGCGCAGGCGCTCGGACGTCAGGGCATCGCGGCATCCGCTCTGGACCTGGTCGAGATCAACGAGGCCTTCGGCGCCGTGGTCGCCCAATCGCAGCGGGAACTCGGCATCGACGAGTCGATCGTCAACGTCCACGGTGGCGGGATCGCCATCGGGCATCCGATCGGAGCGTCCGGTGCGCGCCTCGTCGTCCACGCCGTGCGTGAGCTCCAGCGACGGGGGAGTGGCACGGCCGCGGTGGGCCTGTGCGGCGGTGGCGGTCAGGGCGAGGCGCTCATCCTGACCCGCTGACGAAGATCAGCGCGAGAGGCGGCGCTTCAGCAGCTTCTTCTTCTCGCCGTCGCGCGGCGAGTCCATCGGGATGAGCTTGCCGCGCGACGCGCGACGGGTGTCGACGACCGATCCGACCGCGAGGGCGAGGGTGATGCCCCAGCTGAGCCAGGCGAGCGCGGTGCGCCAGGTGAACGGCTCGGGGCTGCGCGCGGAGCGCAAGAGAGTGACGCCTCCTGTGAGGGCCGAGAGAAGACCGGTTCCGAACAGGTATTTGCGCATACCACCCACGCTAGTGCGCCCGACGCATGCCGTGGCGGTTGTTAGCCTGAAGTCATCCATCGAGAGGAACACCGTGACCGTGGCTTCTGACTTCGTCGTCGTGTCCAACCGCCTTCCGGTCGACCGGACGGACGACGAGAACGAACCCTGGCGGCGCTCGCCCGGCGGCCTCGTGACGGCGCTCGATCCCGTGATGCGGAGCACCCACGGTGCCTGGGTCGGCTGGCCGGGACAAGCGGACATGGAGCTCGAGCCGTTCGAGTTCGACGGCCTCCAGCTCGTCCCCGTCACGCTGTCGGCCGACGACATGCAGCTCTACTACGAGGGCTTCTCGAACGACACGATCTGGCCGCTCTACCACGACGTCATCGCGGCGCCGACGTATCACCGCACGTGGTGGGACGCCTACGTCAGGGTCAACAAGCGATTCGCGGAGGCCGCGTCGACCCACGCCGCCGAGGGCGCGACGGTCTGGGTCCACGACTACCAGCTCCAGCTGGTCCCGAAGCTCCTCCGCGAGCTCCGTCCCGACCTGACCATCGGTTACTTCCACCACATTCCGTTCCCCGCATACGGCCTCTACGCGCAGCTGCCGTGGCGACGCCAAGTCCTCGAGGGCCTGCTCGGTGCGGACGTCATCGGCTTCCAGCGGGTGGCGGATGCCGGGAACTTCGCTCGTGCCGTGCGCCGCCAACTGGGGTTCGACACCAAGGCCGGCGCGATCGCCGTCCCGACGGAAGACGGGGGCGTCAGGACCGCCGTCGCCCGCGCCTATCCGATCTCGATCGACGCGGCCGAGTACGAGGAGCTCGCGAAGCGTCCCGACATCCGGGCTCGGGCCGAGGAGATCCGCTCGAGCCTCGGCAACCCGAAGGCGATCCTGCTGGGCGTCGACAGGCTCGACTACACGAAGGGCATCCGACACCGGCTGAAGGCGTACGGCGAACTGCTGGCGGACGGCCGCCTGTCGGTGCACGACGTCATCCTCGTCCAGGTCGCGAGTCCCAGCCGCGAGCGCGTGCAGACCTACATGGAGCTCCGCGACGAGATCGAGCTCACCGTGGGGCGCATCAACGGCGATGCCGATGAACTCGGCTACAGCGCGATCCAATACCTGCACCACTCGTACCCGCGCGAGGAGATGGTCGCGCTCTTCCTCGCGGCGGACGTCATGCTGGTCACGGCTCTCCGCGACGGCATGAACCTCGTCGCCAAGGAATACGTCGCGAGTCGCGTCGACGGCGGCGGGGCGCTGGTGCTCAGCGAGTTCACCGGGGCGGCCGACGAGCTCACGCAGGCCATCAAGGTGAATCCGCACGACATCACCGGACTGAAGGACGCCATCATGCAGGCGATCGACATGCCGCAGAAGGAGAAGGACCGCCGGATGCGGGCTCTTCGCCGTCGGGTCCGTGAGAACGACGTCGCGAAATGGTCGGAGAGGTTCATCTCGGATTTGAACGCCGCCCGGAAGGAACACCCGTGACCGATCTCACCGACATCGCACGTGCCCATCGGCTGCTGGTCGCGCTGGACTTCGACGGAACCCTGTCGCCGCTCGTCGACGACCCGATGAGCGCGCGGATGGCTCCGGCGGCCCGCTCCGCCGTCGAGGCGCTGCTCGCGGCGCCCGACACCGCCGTGGCGTTCGTGTCGGGCCGGTCGCTCGGCGACCTGCGGATCATCGCCGAGCACTCCGACGACTCGCCGATTCTGCTGGCCGGCTCGCACGGTGCGGAGTACCTCATCCCCGGCGCGCCCGCGGACGAGGCCCTGGACCCCGCCGACATCGAGGTGCGGGACCGGCTGCGAGCTGACGTCGAGAAGCTGGCCGAGGGAGCCCCCGGCTCCTGGATCGAACCGAAGACGTTCGGCTTCGGGGTGCACCTGCGGACCGTGACCGACGCGGCCGCTGCGGAGCGGCTCCGGGCATCCGTCGATGCGCTGATGGCGGATGCCGCCCCGCACTGGCGCCGGCGTCAGGGCCACGACATCGTCGAGTACGCGTTCACCGACGCCGGGAAGGATGCCGCCGTCTCCCACCTCCGCGAGGTCGTCGGCGCGACCGCCGTCGTCTTCGCCGGGGACGACCTGACCGATGAGGACGCCCTCCGCTCGCTCGGACCCGACGATCTCGGCATCCGTGTCGGTGCGGGGGAGACCGCGGCATCCGTCCGTGTGGCAGACATCGAAGAACTCGCCGCAGTGCTGTCGACTGTCGCACACGAGCGCGTCGCTTCGCGGCAATAGACTTCGAGAATGCCCTCTCCCGACGAGAACATCGACATCAAGCCCCGCAGTCGCGCGGTCACCGACGGCATCGAAGCCACGACGTCCCGCGGAATGCTCCGCGCGGTCGGCATGGGCGACGAGGACTGGGACAAGCCCCAGATCGGCATCGCCTCGAGCTGGAACGAGATCACGCCCTGCAACCTGAGCCTCGACCGGCTCGCGCAGGGAGCCAAAGAAGGCGTGCACGCCGGAGGCGGTTACCCCCTCCAGTTCGGCACCATCTCGGTCTCGGACGGCATCTCCATGGGCCACGAGGGCATGCACTTCTCCCTCGTGAGCCGTGAGGTCATCGCCGACTCGGTCGAGACGGTCATGATGGCCGAGCGCCTCGACGGCTCGGTCCTGCTCGCCGGCTGCGACAAGTCGATCCCCGGCATGCTCATGGCCTCCGCCCGCCTCGACCTCTCGAGCGTCTTCCTCTACGCGGGCTCGATCGCGCCGGGCTGGGTCAAGCTCAGCGACGGCACCGAGAAGGACGTCACGATCATCGACTCCTTCGAGGCGGTCGGGGCGTGCCTGGCCGGCAAGATGAGCGAGGCCGACCTCAAGCGCATCGAGTGCGCGATCGCGCCCGGCGAGGGCGCATGCGGCGGCATGTACACCGCCAACACGATGGCATCGGTCGCCGAGGCTCTGGGGCTCAGTCTTCCCGGCTCCGCGGCGCCGCCCTCCGCCGACCGTCGCCGCGACTACTTCGCCCACCGCTCCGGCGAGGCCGTCGTCAACCTGCTCCGCCAGGGCATCACGACCCGCGACATCCTCACGAAGGAGTCCTTCGAGAACGCGATCGCGCTCGCGATGGCCCTCGGCGGTTCGACGAACGTCGTCCTGCACCTGCTCGCCATCGCGCGCGAGGCCGAGGTCGACCTGACGCTCCACGACTTCAACCGCATCGGCGACAAGGTCCCGCACGTGGCCGACATGAAGCCGTTCGGCACCTACGTCATGAACGACGTCGACCGGCACGGCGGCATCCCGGTCATCATGAAGGCCATGCTCGACGAGGGCCTCCTGCACGGCGATGCGCTCACCGTCACGGGCAAGACGCTCGCCGAGAACCTGCGCGACCTCGACCCGGACCCGATCGACGGCACCGTCATCCACACCTTCGACGACCCGATCCACGCGACCGGCGGCATCACGATCCTGCACGGCTCGATGGCGCCCGAAGGTGCCGTTGTGAAGACCGCGGGGTTCGATGCCGCCGTCTTCGAGGGACCCGCCCGGGTGTTCGAACGCGAGCGCGCCGCGATGGACGCCCTCGAGGAGGGACGCATCGCCGCCGGCGACGTCGTCGTCATCCGATACGAGGGGCCCAAGGGCGGTCCGGGCATGCGCGAGATGCTCGCGGTGACCGCCGCCATCAAGGGCGCTGGCCTCGGAAAAGATGTACTACTGTTGACGGACGGACGATTCTCAGGCGGCACAACCGGCCTGTGCATCGGCCACATAGCACCCGAAGCGGTGGACGCTGGTCCCATCGCCTTCGTGCGCGATGGTGATCTGATACGGGTCGATATCGCGGCTCGTTCTCTCGACCTACTCGTCGACGAAGCTGAGCTGAACTCCCGCCGTGAGGGCTGGGAGCCCCTTCCCCCGCGCTATACCCGTGGCGTGTTGGCCAAGTACTCGAAGCTCGTGCGCTCCGCTGCGGAGGGCGCGACGACGGGCTAGGCCCCACACACTCGTCATCCATCACCACAGAGGTCTCTCTCATGTCTTCTGACACCGTTGCCGCTGTGCCCCGGCCACCCGCCGGAGGCGCGTCCCACCCCGTGCTCACCGGAGCGCAGGCCGTCGTCCGCTCACTGGAGCTCTTGGGCGTCACCGACGTCTTCGGCCTCCCGGGTGGAGCCATCATCGAGGTCTACGACCCCCTGATGGACTCCACGGACCTCCGCCACATCCTGGTCCGTCACGAGCAGGGCGCCGGTCACGCCGCCGAGGGGTACGCCGCGGCATCCGGTCGTGTCGGCGTCGCGATCGCGACCTCCGGCCCGGGCGCGACCAACCTCGTCACCGCGATCGCGGACGCCTACATGGACTCGATGCCGATCGTCTGCATCACCGGGCAGGTGTACTCGACCCTGATGGGGACGGATGCCTTCCAGGAGGCCGACATCGTGGGCATCACCATGCCGATCACGAAGCACTCGTTCCTCGTGAAGGACCCCGCCGAGATCCCCGGCGCGATCGCCGCGGCGTTCGAGATCGCCTCGACCGGTCGCCCAGGCCCCGTCCTCGTCGACATCACGAAGGACGCGCAGCAGGCCAAGGCGCCTTTCATCTGGCCGCCGAAGGTCGACCTCCCCGGGTACCGGCCGGTGACGAAAGCCCACGGCAAGCAGATCCAGGCCGCGGCGCAGCTCATCTCCGAGGCCAAGAAGCCCGTCCTGTACGTCGGCGGCGGCGTGGTCCGCGCAGGGGCTGCCGCTGAGCTCCGCCGTTTCGCGGAGGCCACCGGAGCCCCTGTCGTCACGACCCTCATGGCACGGGGAGCGTTCCCCGACTCCCACCCGCAGCAGCTCGGCATGCCGGGCATGCACGGCACGGTTCCGGCCGTCCTCGCGCTCCAGGAATCCGACCTGCTCATCGCACTCGGCGCACGGTTCGACGACCGTGTCACCGGCAAGGCGGCGCTGTTCGCCCCCGACGCCAAGGTGATCCACGTCGACATCGACCCCGCCGAGATCGGCAAGATCCGCGCCGCAGACGTTCCGATCGTGGGCGACCTGAAGGACGTCCTCGTCGACCTCGATGCCGCGTTCGCCGGAGTCGAGGGGTCGGACATCTCGGAGTGGTGGTCGTACCTCGACGGCCTCCGGACCGAGTTCCCGCTCGGCTACGCGCCGACGACGGACGGTCTGATGTCGCCGCAGCACGTGATCCAGCGCATCGGCGAGATCACCGGACCCGAGGGCGTGTTCGCCTCGGGTGTCGGTCAGCACCAGATGTGGGCCGCGCAGTTCATCGGCTACGAGCGCCCCAACGCGTGGCTGAACTCCGGCGGCGCCGGGACGATGGGCTACGCCGTCCCCGCCGCGATGGGGGCGAAGGTCGCCCAGCCCGACCGGGCGGTGTGGGCGATCGACGGCGACGGCTGCTTCCAGATGACCAATCAGGAACTCGCCACCTGCGCGATCAACAACATCCCGATCAAGGTCGCGATCATCAACAACTCGTCCCTCGGCATGGTGCGCCAGTGGCAGACCCTCTTCTACGACGGCCGCCACTCGAACACCGACCTCAACACGGGTCACGACAGCATCCGCATCCCGGACTTCGTCAAGCTCGCCGAGGCGTACGGCTGCCTCGGCATCCGGGTCGAGAAGGCCGAGGACGTGGATGCCGCCATCCAGCTGGCACTGGAGACCAACGACCGTCCCGTCGTCATCGACTTCGTCGTGAGCGCCGACGCGATGGTGTGGCCGATGGTGCCGCAGGGCGTCAGCAACAGCTACATCCAGTACGCGCGCGAACACGCGCCGGCATTCGAGCAGGGGGACTGACGATGAGCAAGCACGTCCTGAGCCTCCTCGTGGAGGACAAGCCCGGTCTGCTGACGCGCGTGGCGGGCCTGTTCGCCCGACGTGGCTTCAACATCGACTCGCTCGCCGTGGGCGTCACCGAGGTGCCGGGGCTCTCCCGCATCACGGTCGTCGTCGACGTCGAGGAGCTGCCGCTCGAGCAGGTGACGAAGCAGCTGAACAAGCTCGTGAACGTCATCAAGATCGTCGAGCTCGACTACTCGACCTCGGTCCAGCGCGAGCACATGCTCGTCAAGGTCCGCGCCGACAACCAGACGCGCTCGAACGTCATCGAGGTCGTCAACCTCTTCCGCGCGTCCGTCGTCGACTATGCGACCGACGCCCTCGTGGTCGAGGTGACCGGCGATCGCGGCAAGGTCGACGCCTTCCTCAGGGCGCTCGAGCCCTTCGGTGTGAAGGAGCTCGCGCAGTCCGGCATGGTCGCCATCGGCCGCGGCGGCAAGAGCATCACCGAGCGCGTCCTGCGCGGCTGACCCCACAACTTCTCTACCGACATCTACAAGGAGACACACACGAACATGGCTGAGATCCTCTACGACGCCGACGCCGACATCTCGCTCATCCAGGGCAAGAAGGTCGCCATCGTCGGGTATGGCTCGCAGGGCCACGCCCACGCCCAGAACCTCCGCGACTCCGGCGTCGAGGTCGTCATCGCCCTCAAGGACGGCTCGAAGTCCGCTCCGAAGGCCGAAGAGGACGGCTTCGAGGTGAAGTCCGTCGCGGATGCTGCCGAGTGGGCCGACCTCATCATGATCCTCGCGCCCGACCAGCACCAGCGCGGCATCTTCAACGACGAGATCAAGCCTCACCTCGCGGCCGGCAAGACGCTCGCCTTCGCGCACGGCTTTAACGTGCGCTTCGGCTACATCGAGGTCCCCGACGACGTCGACGTCATCCTGGTCGCCCCGAAGGCCCCCGGCCACACGGTGCGGCGCGAGTTCGTCGCGGGCCGCGGCATCCCCGACATCATCGCCGTCGAGAAGGACGCCTCGGGCCAGGCCTGGAGCGTCGCGCTCTCGTACGCGAAGGCCATCGGCGGAACCCGTGCGGGCGTCATCAAGACGACCTTCACCGAAGAGACCGAGACCGACCTGTTCGGCGAGCAGGCCGTCCTCTGCGGTGGCGTGTCGCAGCTGGTCCAGTACGGCTTCGAGACTCTCTCCGAAGCGGGCTACCAGCCCGAGATCGCCTACTTCGAGGTGCTCCACGAGCTGAAGCTCATCGTCGACCTCATGTGGGAGGGCGGCATCGCCAAGCAGCGTTGGTCGGTCTCCGACACGGCGGAGTACGGCGACTACGTCTCTGGCCCGCGCGTCATCGACCCGAGCGTCAAGGAGAACATGAAGGCCGTCCTCGGCGACATCCAATCGGGTGCCTTCGCCAAGCGCTTCATCGACGACCAGGACAACGGCGCCGTGGAGTTCCAGGAGCTCCGTGCCAAGGCCGCCGCACACCCGATCGAGGCCGTCGGCAAGGACCTGCGCGCCCTCTTCGCGTGGAAGCAGCAGGACTCGGACTACACCGAAGGCTCCGCCGCGCGCTGACCCTCGGCATCCCGCCCTCGGCGCATCCGCCGAGACCGGCTTGATATGAGCCACGGAGGCCCGGCCCTTACAAGGGGTCGGGCCTTCGGCGTCGGTAGACTCGGTCCGTGCCTTCCGAGCCCCGAGACGACGAGGACGCCTTCCGCTGGGAGGGCGACGATTCGCCGACCCGTCCACCCCGCCCCGAGCGGAGCGAGACGTCCCTGCCGCGCGGCTTCCGCGCGGTCGGGAAGGGGAGTGCGCCGCAGCCGGCCGCTCCGGCGGCCGAGCAGGATCCCGTGCCGCCGGCAGAGGAGCAGGGGGCGGGGGAGGACCGCGCCGAGGCGGGACCGCCGGCATCCCTCGGGAACGTCGCGCTCGTCACGCTCGGTCTCCTCGGCGGGATCTACCTGCTGTACACGGTCGGCTGGGCGCTGGGTGGCGCTCGTACGGCGCTCGTGATCTCGGCGTTCCTCGCGCCCTGGGCTGTCGTCCCGGCGCAATGGGCGGCGGTCGCGGCTCCCGTCCTCTGGTTCGGGGTGTCGATGCTCCTCACGCGCGCCTCGGCGACGTGGGTGCGCTTCGTGTGGCTCATCGTCGGTGCGTTCCTGCTCGTGCCCTGGCCCTTCGTGAGCGGAGTGTGACCCCGTGACGACGTCTTCCCCCACCGTTCGCCGCGCACCGTCGTGGCTGCGGGCCACGGTCGCCGGCGTGTTCGGGCTCTTCTACGCCTACGCCGTGTGGACCGCTGTGGCCTTCCTCGTCGCGCAGGCCACCGCGGTCGAGGGTCTCACCGGCGCCGGCTGGGCCTTCCTCCTCTTCCCGGTCGTCTTCCCGATCATCGTCTTCGTCGCGGGGGTGGTCCTCGGCCGTCGGCGTCCGCTGCTGCACCTCGCCGCGATTCTGCTCGTGGGGCTCGGGCTGGTCGGCGTCTTCTGGCTCAACGTCCTCACGTTCGCGATCACGAACGGCAACTCGCTCTTCGGCTCCTGAGGTCCGTCACACGGTCGGGGCCGTGCGGTCGGATTCGCTAGGCTGGCCGTGCCGCGTACCGTCGTCGGTCCCAGCCCGGCCGGCCGCGTGGCGATCCACACTCGCGTACCCGAAGGTCTGCCGTGCCCAAGCCTGTCGTCCTGATCGCCGAAGAACTCTCTCCCGCCACGATCGAGGCCCTGGGCCCCGATTTCGACGTCCGATCCGTGGACGGTGCCGACCGTGCCGCCCTCCTCCCGGCCCTCGCAGATGCGGACGCCGTCCTCATCCGTTCCGCAACGAAGATGGATGCCGAGGCGATCGCCGCGGCTCCGTCGCTCAAGGTCATCGCCCGTGCCGGCGTCGGTCTCGACAACGTCGACATCAAGTCCGCCACGAGCGCGGGCGTCATGGTGGTCAACGCCCCGACGTCGAACATCATCTCCGCGGCCGAACTCACCGTCGGTCACATCCTGAGCCTCGCGCGCCACATCCCGGCGGCCCACGCCTCGCTCGCGGCCGGCGCGTGGAAGCGCTCCTCCTTCACGGGCACCGAGCTGTTCGAGAAGACGGTCGGCATCATCGGCCTCGGCCGCATCGGCGCCCTCATCGCCTCTCGACTGCAGGCGTTCGGCGTCTCGGTCGTCGCGTACGACCCCTACGTCACGCCGACCCGCGCGCAGCAGCTGGGCGTGCAGCTCCTCGGGCTCGACGAGCTGCTGAAGACCAGCGACTTCGTCACGATCCACATGCCGAAGACCCCCGAGACGACCGGCATGATCGGCGCCGCGCAGTTCGAGATGATGAAGGATACGGCGTATGTCGTGAACGTCGCCCGCGGTGGTCTCATCGACGAAGAGGCGCTGCACACGGCGCTCAGCACCGGCCAGATCGCCGGCGCAGGACTCGATGTCTTCACGAGCGAGCCGCCGAAGGAGGACGGCACGGCGTTCCCCCTGCTGTCCCTGCCGAACGTCATCGTCACGCCCCACCTGGGCGCCTCGACCGAAGAGGCTCAGGAGAAGGCGGGTGTCTCGGTCGCGAAGTCCGTCAAGCTCGCGCTCGAAGGCGACCTGGTCC
The DNA here is from genome assembly GCF_058629135.1 of Microbacterium sp. MDV22-iso44. Taxonomy (NCBI): domain Bacteria; kingdom Bacillati; phylum Actinomycetota; class Actinomycetes; order Micrococcales; family Microbacteriaceae; genus Microbacterium; species Microbacterium sp. MDV22-iso44. Next base: position 565,421 of record NZ_JBZVWS010000001.1, on the reverse strand, counting down.
CGGACGCCGTGAACGTCGCCGGTGGCGTGATCGACCCGTTCGTGCGTCCCGGCATCGCGCTCGTCGAGCAGCTGGGTCAGATCTTCACGGGGCTCGCGCCCAGCGCCCTCACGAGCCTCGACATCGAGGTCCGCGGAGAGCTCGCCGACTACGACGTCAGCGTCTACCGCCTGGCGGCGCTGAAGGGCATCTTCACGAACATCGTGAGCGAGAACGTCTCCTACGTGAACGCGCCGCTGTTCGCCGAGCAGCGCGGCATCGAGACCCGACTGATCGTCGAGTCCGAGAGCCCGCTATACCGGAACATCACGATCCTCCGCGGCACGCTGTCCGACGGCACGGTGCTCACCGTGGAGGGCACCCTCGCGGGCACGCGCATGGTGCCGAAGGTCGTCGGCATCAACGGCTACGAGGTCGAGGTGCCGATCAACCGGTACCACGTCGTGATGCGCTACGCCGACCGGCCCGGCATCGTCGCGATCTATGGTCAGAAGCTCGGCGAAGCGGGCATCAACATCGCGGGGCTCCAGGTCGCACGGCCCGACGCGAGCGGCCGCGCACTGTCCGTCCTGACCGTCGATTCGCCGATCCCCGAGCCGATGCTCGACGAGCTCCGCGCTTCGGTCCAGGCCGACCTGTTCCGCCAGATCGAGCTCACCGAGGTCTGACGCACCGGCATCCCTCGTTCCCCTGTCGCATCACGCCGCGTGCGGCGGTCGTTCGTGACAGGGGAGCGGGTCAGCGTGCCGCGCGCTCGACGAGCGCGATGAGCGCGTCGAGGTCGTCGCCCTGCGGGATGGGTCCCGGGACGCCCTGCGTGGCGAGCGCGCTGTTGAAGTAGAGCCCGTCGCTCACGAGCAGGACGAGCTGCAGTGCGCTCTCGTCGCGGGTGTGAGGACGGAGCGCATCCTCCCAGACGCGTCGCGCGTCACGGAGGGCGACGGATGCCGCGTCGTGGCCCGACTGCGCCAGGCGTGACGTGGCGACGATCGCGCGGTCGAGCGGGGTGGCGGACTGCACGGACGTGCGGACGAACACCGCCACGATCCCGTCGGGGGAGCGGAGCATCTCCTCGACGTCCAGGTCGACGAGCCGCCGCATCCGCTCGATGAGCGCCGACTCGAGCGCTTCCTTCGAGGCGTAGTGGTAGAGCAGACCGCCCTTCGAGACGCCCGCCGCTGCGGCGACGGCATCCATCGTCGCGCCGCGGGCACCGCCGTCGATCAAGGCGGCCTCGAACGCGTCCAGCACGCTCTCTCGCGCCCGCGGTGGTCTGCTCACGTCTCTTCCCTCTCGTCGGTCGACTCTGTTACTATACCGGCTGGACGGTGTATAAATCATGACGTTGACGGAAGAGATCCGCGTCGCCGACGCGGCGGGTGTGCGACAAGGGTGGCGCGGCTGGGCTGCGCTGGCGGTGCTCATGCTGCCGGTGCTCCTGGTGTCGGTGGACAACACGGTGTTGAGCTTCGCGCTGCCCGAGATCGCACGCGACCTGACTCCCACGAGCGCGCAGCAGCTCTGGATCATCGACGTCTATCCGCTCGTCCTGGCAGGGCTCCTCGTCACGATGGGATCCCTTGGGGACCGATTCGGACGCCGTCGGCTGCTCATGATCGGAGCGACCGGCTTCGCGGGCATCTCCGCCGTCGCTGCCTTCGCCCCGTCGGCCGAGCTCCTGATCGCCGCCCGCGCCGCCATGGGGTTCTTCGGTGCCATGCTCATGCCGTCGACGATGTCGCTGCTGCGGAGCATCTTCACCGACCGCGACCAGCGCCGACTCGCGATCGCGGTCTGGGCGTCGATGTTCTCAGCGGGCTCCGCTCTCGGACCCATCGTCGGAGGACTCCTGCTGGAGCACTTCGCGTGGGGGTCGGTGTTCCTCCTCGCGGTCCCCGTCCTGATCCCGCTGCTCGTCCTCGCGCCGATCCTGGTCCCCGAGAGTCGTGACCCGAAGCCGGGCCGCATCGACCCCGTCAGCATCGCCCTCAGCATGGCGACCATGGTGCCGATCGTCTACGCCATCAAGGAGTTCGCCGTCCACGGTCTCGGCATCCTGCCGGTCGTCCTCGTGGTCGCGGGTCTGGCGTTCGGGCTGATCTTCGTGCGTCGTCAGCTCGGGTCCGACGCGCCGATGCTCGACATGCGACTGTTCCGGACGGGCGCGTTCACCGGCGCGCTCCTCGTCAACCTCTTGAGCGTCGTCGCCCTCGTCGGGTTCCTGTACTTCGTGACGCAGCACCTGCAGCTCATCGTCGGACTGAGCCCGCTGCAGGCGGGCCTCGCGCTCGTCCCCGGGCTCGTGTTGATGATCGTCTCAGGGCTCACGGTCGTCCCGATCTCGCGCCGGATATCGCCGCGCGTCGTCGTGCCGGTGGCGCTGTCGCTGTCGGTCGCGGCGTATCTCATCATCGCGATGTCGACGGATGCCGCGGCCCTCGGCACGCTCATCGCCGCCTTCGGGCTGCTCGGCCTCGGTATCGGCGCGGCCGAGACCGTGTCGAACGAGCTGATCCTGGCGACGGCTCCGCCGGCCAAGGCAGGCGCGGCGAGTGCCGTGTCCGAGACGGCCTACGAACTCGGGGCCGTTCTCGGCACGGCGGTGCTCGGCGGCATCCTCACCGCGCTCTACCGTTCCGGGATCGTCCTGCCCGACGGGGTGCCCGCTGAGACGGCGGCAGCGGCGCGCGAGACCCTGGGCGGAGCGGTCACCGCCGCCGACGGGCTGCCGGCGGGTCTCGGCGAGCGCGTGCTCGAGGCCGCGGCATCCGCTTTCGATTCCGGCGTCGGCGTCACCTCGATCATCGGGGCGGTGCTGGTCGTCTGCGCCGCCGTGATCGCGGCCACTACGCTGAAGGGGACCCGCACCGCGCACGTCGAGCACTGACGGCGCGCGGTCCACCCCGACAACGAGGAGAGCGATGTCGCGCGTCGTGAAGCTGGCCGTCATCCCCGGAGACGGCATCGGTCCGGAGGTCGTCGCAGAGGCCGAGAAGGTCCTCGACGCCGTGACGGACGGTGCCGATGTCGCCTTCGAGAAGACCCGATTCTCGCTGGGCGCCGCGCGCTACCTCGAGACGGGCGACACGCTCACCGACGAGGACCTCGCTGCCATCGCGTCGCACGACGCGATCCTCCTCGGGGCCGTCGGCGGGATGCCGGGCGACCCGCGCCTGAAGGACGCGAACATCGAGCGGGGCCTCCTCCTCAAGCTCCGATTCGCCCTGGACCACTACGTCAACCTCCGCCCGTCGGTGTTGTACCCGGGGGCGTCCGGACCGCTCGCTGATCCCGGAGACATCGACTTCGTCGTCGTCCGTGAGGGGACCGAGGGGCCGTACGTCGGCAACGGCGGCTCCATCCGCACGGGGACCCCGCACGAGATCGCGAACGAGACGTCGGTCAACACGGCGTTCGGCATCGAACGGGTCGTCCGGTTCGCCTTCGCGCAGGCCGAGAAGCGTCGCCAGAAGCTCACCCTCGTCCACAAGACGAACGTGCTGGTGCACGCGGGCGGGATGTGGAAGAGGATCGTCGACGAGGTGGCTCAGGAGCACCCCGGCGTCGCCGTAGACTACCTGCACGTCGACGCGGCGACGATCTTCCTGGTCACGAACCCGGGCCGCTTCGACGTGATCGTCACCGACAACCTCTTCGGCGACATCCTGACCGACTTGGCCGGCGCCGTCACCGGAGGCATCGGCCTCGCCGCTTCGGGGAACATCAACCCCGACCGCGCGTTCCCGTCGATGTTCGAGCCCGTGCACGGTTCCGCGCCCGACATCGCCGGACAGCAGATCGCCGATCCCACCGCCGCGATCCTTTCCGTCGCCCTCCTGCTCGAGCACCTCGGGCTGGGTGACGAGGCCCAGCGCGTCACCCGCGCGGCCCGAGGGGACATCGAGGCGAGGGACGGCTCCGCCCGCACGACCGCGCAGGTCGGCGACGCCATCACCGCACGCCTCCGGGCGTAATCTGACTGGATGCGCGTCGCGCAGACACCGCGCGAGGAACAGGAATGACATGACCCTCACCGACTCGACCGCCGCCCCGCTCACCTTCTCGGTGACGAAGAACCTGGCTGCGGCGTCGCCGTCCGCCCGCGAGGAGATCCTCGCGAACCCCGGGTTCGGCACGAACTTCACCGACCACATGGTCGACATCTGCTGGTCCTCGAAGGGCGGCTGGCACCGCCCGCGCGTCTCGCCCTACGGACCCATCTCGCTGTCGCCGGCGGCCTCCGTGCTGCATTACGGCCAGGAGATCTTCGAGGGCATCAAGGCGTACCGCCACGCGGACGGCTCCATCCACACGTTCCGGCCCGACGAGAACGCCGCGCGCCTGCAGCGGTCGGCGCGACGGATGGCTCTGCCCGAACTCCCCGCCGAGTACTTCCTGCAGTCGCTCCGCGAGCTGATCGCCGTCGACGGCGCCTGGGTTCCGTCCGGTGACGACCAGAGCCTGTACCTGCGTCCGTTCATGTTCGCCAAGGAGGCCTTCCTCGGGGTCCGCCCGGCCGAGAAGGTCGCCTACTACGTGATCGCCAGCCCCGCGGGCGCCTACTTCAAGGGCGGTGTCACCCCCGTCAAGATCTGGCTGAGCGAGGACTACGCGCGTGCCGGCAAGGGCGGCACGGGAGCGGCGAAGACCGGCGGCAACTACGCCGCGAGCCTCCTGCCTCAGGCCGAGGCCTACGAGAAGGGCTGCGACCAGGTCGTGTTCCTGGACGAGGACGGCAACGTCGAAGAACTCGGCGGCATGAACGTCGTGTTCGTCATGAAGGACGGGACGCTCGTGACGCCCGAGTCCGAATCGATCCTCGCCGGCATCACCCGCAACTCGATCCTGCAGCTCGCGGAGGACCGCGGGCACCGCGTCGAGCGCCGTCCCGTCTCGCTGACCGATTGGCGCGAGGGCGTCGCCTCGGGTGACATCGTCGAGGTGTTCGCGTGCGGAACCGCCGCCGTCGTCACCCCGATCGGAGCGCTGAAGGCGTCCGGGTTCGAGGATGTCCAGCCCACGGGCACTCTCGCGCTCGAGCTCCGTCAGCACCTCACCGACATCCAGTACGGTCGCGCCGAAGACGTGCACGGCTGGCTGACGCGGCTGGACGGCTGAACCGTGCGCATCGTCCGTTACCGCCGCAACGAGGCCATCCGCTACGGGATCATCGACGAGAAGGAGGTCGTCGAGCTCGCCGGTGACCCGATGTTCGCCGGGTTCGAGACGACGGGGGATCGGATCCCTCTCGCCGAGATCACCCTCCTCGCCCCGTCCATCCCACGCTCCAAGGTGGTCTGCGTCGGCAAGAACTACCGGGACCACGCCGCCGAGATGGGCGGCGAGGCCCCCGGCGAACCGCTGCTGTTCCTGAAGCCGAACACGTCGGTCATCGGTCCCGATGACGCCGTCGTCCGCCCGCCGCAGTCCGAGCGCACCGATTACGAGGGCGAGCTCGCCGTGGTCATCGGCCGCGTCGCCAAGAACGTCCCCGCTGAGAAGGCCCTCGATTACGTCTTCGGCTACACGATCGGCAACGACATCACGGCGCGCGACCTGCAGCGCTCCGACGGTCAATGGTCGCGTGCCAAGGGCTTCGACACCTTCTGCCCGCTGGGTCCGATCATCGAGACCGAGTTCGACCTCGACGGCGGCGCGCGCATCGTCTCCCGGGTGAACGGCGAGGTCCGTCAGGACGGTCCGATCTCCGACATGGTGCACTCCGTGCCCGACATCATCGCCTACGCGTCGGCGGCCTTCACGCTCCTCCCGGGCGATGTGATCCTCACGGGCACGCCGGCGGGGATCGGCGAGTTCCACGCCGGTGACGTGCTCGAGGTCGAGATCACGGGTCTCGGCATCCTGCGCAACACGGCGCGGAATGCCTGACGGGACAGACCCCACCCTCTCCTCGACCGACGTTGCCCGCATCCAGCGGCGGACGGTCGGCGTCCTCGCCGCGGGGCAGGTCCTCGGTGGCGTCGCCTTCGGCTCGACGGTCTCACTGGGGGCGCTGCTGGCGGCCGACCTGTCGGGTGAGGAGTCGCTGTCGGGGTTCGCGACGGCATCCGTCACCCTCGGTGCCGCCCTGTGCGCGATCCCGCTCGCACGACTCGCCTCGGCGCAGGGGCGCCGGCGTGCGCTGACCCTCGGGAACCTGCTGGCCCTCGTCGGGATCGCGGTCGTCATCACCGCGGCGGCGCTCCGCCTCTTCCCGTTGCTCCTCGTCGGCGTCATCCTCATCGGTGCCGGCAATGCGGGCAACCTGCAGTCCCGGTTCGCGGCGACCGACCTCTCGGGTCAGGGGCGTCGCGGACGCGACCTCGGCACCGTGGTGTGGGCGACGACCGTGGGCGGGGTCGTCGGCCCGCTCATGCTGACGCCCGGCGAGGCGGTCGGTCAGTGGCTCGGGATGCCGCCCCTCACCGGCTCGTACGCGTTCTCGATCGTCGCGCAGACGCTCGCCCTGATCCTCTACCTCGTCGCCCTCCGGCCCGACCCCCTGAAGGTCGCGCAGCAGCTCGCTCGCGCGAGGGATGCCGGTGCGACCCGCGTCGTGGAAGTGGACCGACCGATCGTGGCCCGCTACGCGGTGTTCGCCGTGGCCGGCTCGCACGTGACGATGGCGTCGGTCATGGCCATGACCCCCGTCCACCTGTCGCACCTCGACCCTCGGAACGTGACCACGATCGTCGGCGTCACCATAGCCCTGCACGTGTTCGGGATGTACGGCCTGTCGCCGGTCTTCGGCATCCTCGCGGATCGCTGGGGTCGGCTGCAGACGATCCTCCTCGGACAGGCGATCCTCGCCGCGTCGCTCGTCACCGCGGCGATCGCTCCGAACTCGCCCACCGCGGTGCTCATCGCTCTCCTGCTCCTGGGACTCGGGTGGAGCGCGGCGACGGTGGGCGGCGCGGCGCTGCTGACCGAGGCCACGCCGACCGAGCTCCGGCCTCGCCGGCAGGGGCGCAGCGACACGGCGATGACGCTGTCGGCGGCCATCGGGTCCGTGCTGGCCGGCGGCATCCTCAGTCTCATCGGGTACGGCGGGCTCGCGCTCGTCGCTCTCGCGGTCGTCATCGCGATCACCGTGCTCTCTCCCTACGCGCCTCGCTGACCGAGCGGGCCGGTCGAAGGCGCGGCCGTAGACTGGACGGTGATGTCGACTGCACCGCACCCCCTCACCACGACCGCTTCCGGCTCGGACGTCCGCGTCCGCTTCTGCCCCTCGCCGACCGGCCTCCCGCACGTCGGGATGGTCCGCACCGCCCTGTTCAACTGGGCGTACGCGCGGCACACCGGAGGCAAGATGATCTTCCGCGTCGAGGACACCGACGCGGCACGCGACAGCGAGGAGAGCTACCGTCAGCTCGTCGACGCGCTCACCTGGCTCGAGATCGACTGGGACGAGGGCGTGGAGAAGGGTGGACCGCACGAGCCGTACCGCCAGTCGCAGCGCCACGACATCTACCGCGAGGTCCTCGACAAGCTCATCGCCTCGGGCGCCGTCTACGAGTCCTACTCGACGGCCGAGGAGATCGACGCGCGGAACACCGCGGCGGGCCGCGCGAAGCAGCTCGGGTACGACAACTACGACCGCACGCTCACCGACGAGCAGAAGGCCGCCTTCCGCGCCGAGGGACGCGAGCCCGCCTGGCGCCTGCGCGTGCCCGAGGAGGACGTGACCTACGTCGACCTCATCCGCGGCGAGGTCACCTTCCCCGCCGGGTCGTTCCCCGACTTCGTGGTGGTCCGCGCCGGCGGCATCCCGCTCTACACGTTCACCAACCCCGTCGACGACGCGCTCATGGGAATCACCCATGTTCTCCGCGGCGAAGACCTGATGCCCTCGACGGCGCGCCAGCTCGCCCTGTACGGCGCACTGATCGACGCCGGCGTGACGGACTTCGTGCCGCGCTTCGCGCACATGCCGCTGGTGCTGGGGGAGGAGGGCACCAAGAAGCTCTCCAAGCGCGACCCGAAGGCCGACCTCTTCCTGCAGCGCGAGAAGGGCTTCATCCACGAGGGTCTGCTCAACTACCTCTCCCTCCTCGGCTGGTCCATCGCCTCCGACCGCGACGTGTTCACGCGTCAGGAGCTGATCGAGGCGTTCGACATCGTGAACGTCAACCCCAACCCGGCCCGTTTCGACCAGAAGAAGGCCGAGTCCATCAACGGCGACCACATCCGGATGCTGGAGCCCGACGACTTCGCGTCGCGTCTGGTGCCCTACCTTGTCGGCGCCGGCGTCGTCAGCACGCCTCCCACCGACGCGCAGCGCGAGATGCTCGCCAAGGCCGCACCGCTCGTCCAGGAGCGCATGCAGATGCTCGGTGAGGCACCGGGCCTTCTCGGCTTCCTGTTCCGCGACGTCGAGACGTACGACGAGGACGCTCTCAAGGGGCTTCCCGCCAACGCGGCGGAGGTCCTCGCCGCATCCATCGAGGCTCTCGAGGGTGTGCCCGCCGACGCGTTCCACGCGGAGGCCGTCCAAGCGGCGCTCGCGGGCTCGCTCATCGACGGACTGGGGCTCAAGCCTCGTGTCGCGTACGGCCCTGCCCGCGTCGCGCTCAGCGGCCGGCGTGTCTCGCCGCCGCTGTTCGAGTCGATGGAGCTCCTGGGCAAGGACGTGTCGATCGCCCGCCTCGAGAAGCTGAGGGCGACACGCGGCTGATGCCTCGGTTTGGCCGGGACCGCGCCGTGGGCTAAGCTTGACCCTCGGAACGGTTCCGGCCGGATCCAGTGGGGTATGGTGTAATTGGCAACACGGCGGTTTCTGGTTCCGTTGTTCTTGGTTCGAGTCCAGGTACCCCAGCGAGATGAAAAACCCCCGCTCCGGCGGGGGTTTTGCTTTTCCTGCGAGAGCTGTCGCGGCTCGCCGCGCAGGCGCACAATGGTCCCATGGGACTCTTCACGCAGCGACCCGAAGAACCGTCGGAATGGGGCGGTCTTCCCTCCGAACCTCTGGAGCCGACGAACCCGGTCGACCGTCTCGGTGAGGGCCCGGCGCTCGGCGGGTGGACGCCCGACCTGCTGTCGCAGGCACCCGTGACGGCGACCTGGATCGAGATCCCGGTCGATCCCGCACCCGAGGCGGATGGCGGCGCCGACGGCGATTGAGTCTCAGCGCATCGCGTCGCCGATGTAGGAGTACTTCACGAAGACCTCCGACGCCCAGCCGGCCTCTTCGAGCACGCCCTGGACCGCGGAGAGCATGTACTTGGAATCCCACCCGAGGTAAAGGTACTGACCCTCGCCCAGCTCGTCCCACTGGCCGTTCCACGCCATCTCGGGATACACCGGGCCGCCCTGGCGGGCGCTGTAATCCACGACGCTCTGACGCGAGTCCGCCCACAGCCGGGCGAAGACGCGGTTGAACAGGTAGCGGACGTCCCGGACGTCCCAGTGCTCACCGCGGTACTCGACGTAGTCGAACTCCCGCTGCCACCCACGGGGCCACCCGCGGCGCTTCTTGGCGTCGAGGATCGGCGTGAGGTTGTCGTCGTCGATGCCCACGACGGCGGGGCGGCGCCAGGCATCCATGAAACGGGCGGTCAACTGCTCGGTGCGCGCGGCGATCTGCGCCGTCGACCACGCCGCGGAATCCGCCACCTCACGGGTCAGCGGGAGCGAGCTCGTCGCGTACGCCGTGCGCTTCGCGGGGAACGACGCGTCGAACACGCGGTCCGCGAGGTCCTCCTCGAGGAGCGTGAGGTTCCCGAGGGTGTTCACGAGCGCCCGGTGCGCGTTCTGCTCGTCGTCGGTGAGATCCGCCCATCGGCGGACCCCGTCGCCGCTCCAGTCGTCTGAGGGAGCCGCGGGCAGCACGTGATCGAGGACGAGGCCCGCATCGGCGTCGATCCCCGCGAGTCGCTCGAGGACGAAGGCCGCGTGCGGCAGCTCGCCGTAGCGGAGGCCGACCCGCGTGCGCTCGTCGGACGGCGTGATGCGCGCGATCGCGAGGACGAGGGACTCCATGCCCTCGTCCGCGGCCCGGCAGAACCGGGCGACGAGACGGTCGATCGGCAGGCCGACGACGGTCCGGCGCAGCAGGAGCGACTCCACGTGGGTGAGAGCCAGGGAAAGATCGGATGCCGACAGCTCACCCCGCAGGTGGTCGCGGTACAGACGCATCGCGATGGGGTACATGCCGCGACCGAGGACGTTGATCGCCCCGAAGTGGCGGGCGATGGCGGCATCCGTCGCCGTGGCGGGTTCGAGCAGGAGCCGATAGATCTCCGACAGTTCCCGCCACTGCGTCGCGTTCTCGAGGAGGGTGGCGCGGTCGAGGCGGGGGAACTCGTGCCGGAACGCGTCGTAGACACCGCGCTCGCCTTCGACGAGGACCTCGCGGCCGGTCAGCATGACGAGGTAGTCCCTCCAGAACGCGCCGATCTGCTCGCCGGTGTTCGCTTCGAGGGGGAGCCAGTACTCGTTCTCGATCTCGCTCTGCTCGGCGTGCGAGAGTCCCATGAGGACGTAGTTGTGGATGAGTTCGTGGTCGCGGAGGGGCTCACCCGTCGAGTTGAGGCTCTCGAAGATCTGCTGGGCGTTGGCGCCAGCGCCCAGGGTGATCGACACGTGCTCGAGTTTGCGCAGACCGCGCCAGATGCCCGCCGCTTCGTCGGGACGGATCTGGCTGCGGAAGAACGCGTAGTTGTCGTCGAACCGTGACGTACGGTCGGTGTCGGCGGGGGAGCGGCGGTCGAGGACCACGCTCTCGAAGACGTCCGCCCATGCCCGGTGCGGACGGAGCTTCGTCCGGAGGGGATCGTCGCGGCGCACGAGGACGGCTTTCAGCTCCTTCGCGAGTGCCGGATCGTCGGTGCGGAGCGTGTGATGAAGAGCGGCGATGAGCAGCATCAGTGTCGTCACCCGCTGCTGTCCGTCGATGAGGACGAGATGCGCGTCGTCATCGACCGTGGTGCTCGCCGTCGACAGGATCGACCCGATGAAGTGCGTCTGACCGTCCTCGCTGGCGGCGACGGCGCGGATGTCGCCGAGGAGCTGCTCGCACCCTCCGATGTCCCATCGGTACTGCCGCTGGTACACCGGCACGACGATCGTGGTGTCCGAGGCGGAGAGCCACTCGATCGTGTTGACGGCGGTCGCATCGACGTTCGTGGCGCTGCTCATGTTCCTCGAATCGCTCCTCGAATTTCCCCGGTCGAGTCTACTGACGGTCTCAGAGCTGCTAGGTAGGCTGACCTAAGTCGGGCCTGTAAAAACTTCGCTCGTCCGACAGAAAGGTTGATCCGCATGGGTTACATCAAGAGTGCTCTGCTCGAGGAGACCGGATACGTCGTCCTCGACATGTACGGCAAGGAAATCGATCCCAAGGAATGGCTCGACATCGAATACGTCGACTGGAAGTCCTCCGGCGACACCCGGTTCGCGCCGCTCGCGTCCGCCAAGGGTGAGATCGAGTGCAACGGCTTCTGGAACCACCAGCCGCCGCGCACCGACAAGGACGGCGTCTGGATCCCGTCGCAGACCGAGAAGGCGCCCACTCTCACCGAGCGCGCCCTCGAGCCCGGCTCGAACGTCGGACGCTGCCGCATCATCGAGCTGCAGCCGAACACGTACGCCGACGCGCTGTACAACCTGCACCAGGACGACAACAACCGGCTGAACCCCGACGGCACCGGGTGGGTCGTCCGCAGCTTCTTCAACCTCACCGATGACAAGGACAGCTTCTTCGTCCTTCGCGACAACCGCACCGACCCGAACGGCGAGACCCGCATCGCCCTTCCTGCCGGGGCGCAGCTCGTCATCGACACGCAGCGTCTCTGGCACGCCGCCTACCACCCGGGCGACGCGCCCCGGTACTGCCTCATCACGTCGTGGGAGTCGGGTCCCGAGCTCGACGCCTACATGGAGAAGTACAACGGTGTGAACAAGGTCGAGAGCGTCCCGCTCGACCAGGAGACCATCGACGCCGGCCAGGCCGAGCAGGAGCGCCGCATCGCCGCTCGTGCCGCCGCGCTCGCTGCCCGTGGTCAGCGCGAGGTCCTCGCCATGAGCGAGGCCTGAGCCTTCCTCCACCTCGACGACGCCCCCGGTTCCGGCCGGGGGCGTCGTGCTGTATCCCATTCTTGTTTCGTGTTGGTTTCTGTTGTAACGTGTGGTCTTGTTCGAGGAGGACCACATGTACGCAACGGAGCGCCAGCAGCAGATCGAGCAGCTGATCGCCACTGACGGTCGTGTCGCCGTGGTCGACCTCGCCGATCGCTTCGGGGTCACGACCGAGACGGTCCGCCGTGATCTGGCAGCCCTCGAGCGGTCCGGGGTGGTCCGACGCGTCCACGGCGGAGCGGTCCACCGCACCCGGGCCAGCACTGCCGAGGCCTCCGTCGCGGAGCGCGCGTCGCAGCGTAGCGGCTCCAAGCAGACCATCGCCCGCGCCGCCGTGGACCTGCTCGGCGAGGAGCTCGACGGTGCTCTGTACCTGGATGCCGGCACCACGACGGGCGCCATCGCCCAGCTTCTCGCGACCGGGTCCCACCCCGCGGGCGACCTCGAAGTCGTCACCCACTCCATGTCCGTCGCCCACATCCTGGCCGGTGCGCAGGGGATCGGACTGACCGCCATCGGCGGACGGGTCCGCGGACTCACCGCCGCAGCCGTCGGAGCCCAGACGGTCGAGGCGATCGGACGCTTGCGGCCCGACATCGCCTTCATCGGGACGAACGGCGTCGCGGCAGGGTTCGGCCTCAGCACCCCCGACCCCGACGAGGCGGCCGTGAAGCGCGCGATCGTCGCTTCCGCGCGTCGCGTCGTGGTCGTCGCCGACGGGGACAAGTTCGACGCCGAGCTGCTCGTGTCGTTCGCGTCGCTCTCGGACGTCGACGTCCTCCTGACCGACACCGCGCCCACGGGAGATCTCGCGGGCGCCCTGCGTGAGGCCGATGTGGAGGTCCAGCTCGCATGATCGTCACCCTGACCACCAACCCCTCGCTCGATCGCACCATCGCCCTCGGCGAGCCGCTGCGCGTCGGCGAGGTGCAGGCGGCGCTCGGCGCACGGGAGGATGCGGGCGGCAAGGGCATCAACGTCGCACGCGTCGTCGCCGCGGCATCCCGCCCCACTCTCGCGGTCCTACCGCTCGACGCAGCCGACCCCTTCGCCGTCGCGTTGGCAGCCACCGGCATCCCCGCCAGGATCGTTCCGCATGACGGCGCCACCCGCGCCAACGTCACGATCGCCGACGAGGCCGGTACGACGACGAAGCTCAACCTGCCGGGTGCGGCGTTCACCGAAGCGGATGCCGCGGCCCTCACCGCCGCGGTCGTCGCCGCCACGCAGGGCGCCTCCTGGCTCGTCCTCGCGGGCTCGCTCGCCCCGGGACTGCCGGACGACTACTACGTCACCGTCATCGAGGCCGTCCGTTCGGCGTGGGGCGCCGCGGCTCCTCGCATCGCCGTCGACACCTCGGGACCGGCGCTCGCGGCCGCCGTCGCCTCGGGACACCCCGACCTCATCAAGCCGAACGACGAGGAACTCGTCGAGCTCGCGGAGCGAGACCTCGACACCACGGTCGCCCTCGCCGACGCCGTCGCCGCGATCGCCGCCGGCCTCGTGCCCGCACGGGTAGGCGCCGCACTCGTCACCCTCGGTGGTGACGGCGCCGTCCTCGTCACCGACGACGGGTCCTGGCACGGTACGCCGCCGCCGACCCGCGTCCGCAGCACGGTGGGCGCGGGCGACAGCTCCCTCGCCGGCTACCTGCTGGCCGAGACGGCCGGCGCCGCACCCGAGGAGCGGCTGCGCTCCGGCATCCGCTACGGATCCGCCGCCGCGGCCCTGCCCGGCACGCAACCCCCGACCCCGAACGACCTGTCGACCGGCGAGGTGCCGGTCCGACGACTCCTGCAGCAGGACAACCCGACCACTGGAGGTCACCGTGACTGAGATCATCACCGCGGAACTCGTCAGTATCGACGAGCCGCTCGGCGCCGACAAGCGCGCCGTCATCGACGCGCTCGCGCAGCGCGTCGCCGCGCAGGGGAGGGCCACCGACGGTGCCCGCCTGGCCGACGACGCCTGGGCCCGCGAGGAGAAGGACGAGACCGGCCTGCCCGGCGGCATCGCCATCCCGCACGCGAAGAGCGCCGCCGTCACCCAGGCATCGCTCGCCTTCGCGAGGCTGAACCCGGGTGTCGACTTCGGCGCTGAGGACGGCGGGGCGGACCTCGTCTTCCTCATCGCGGCTCCCGACACCGCGGCCGAGGAGCACCTCGCCGTGCTTTCGAAGCTCGCGCGCAGCCTCATGCGCGACGACTTCACCGCCGGTCTTCGCGCCGCGACGACCGCCGACGAGGTCGTTGCGATCGTCCGCGACGCGATCTCGGACGCTCCGGCCGCCGCAGCCGCCGATGCACCGGCACCCGCTTCGCGCGCCGAGGCTCGCGCCGCTGGCCCGTCCGCGTCGGCCACCGACGACGGACTGATGATCGACGGGCGCCCGGCGCGAATCGTCGCCGTCACGGCCTGTGCCACGGGTATCGCCCACACCTTCATGGCGGCGGACGCACTCACGGCGACCGGTCAGAAGGACGGCGTCGACCTGACCGTCGAGCCGCAGGGCTCGAGCGGCTACAAGGCCATCGACCAGCGGATCATCGACGAGGCCGACGCCGTCATCTTCGCCGTCGACGTCGACGTCCGCGAGCAGGCGCGGTTCGCCGGCAAGCCCGTGGTCCGTTCCGGTGTGAAGCGCGGCATCGAGCAGCCTGCTCAGATGCTCCGCGAAGCCGTCGCCGCCGCGAAGAACCCGAACGCTCCCCGCGTTCCCGCCGCGTCGGGTGCCGCGACCGCCAGCGAAGCCGCGCCGACCTCGCTCGGCGGCGCCATCCGCAGGGCGCTGCTCACCGGTGTGAGCTACATGATCCCGTTCGTCGCCGGTGGCGGTCTGCTGATCGCCCTCGGATTCGCCCTCGCCGGGTACGAGATCGCGAACACCGCGGACGGTCACACCGTCAACAACGCGATCTTCACGCTCCAGAACTTCACCCTCTGGAACCTGCCGCCCGAGGGTCTCGTCTACTACCTCGGCGCCGCCGCATTCCAGATCGGTCAGCTGTCGTTCGCGTTCCTGGTCCCCGCCCTGGCCGGTTACATCGCGTACGGCCTGGCGGACCGGCCGGGTATCGCCCCCGGTTTCGTCGCCGGTGCCGCGGCCACCTTCATGGGTGCGGGCTTCATCGGCGCCATCGTCGGCGGTCTGCTCGCCGGTCTCGCCGCGTGGTGGCTCAACCGCCTGTCGGTCCCTCGCTGGCTGCGCGGCCTCATGCCGGTCGTCATCATCCCCTTGCTCGGCTCGATCTTCGCGTCGGGGCTGCTGCTGTTCGTCTTCGGCGGTCCGATCGCGGCGCTGACGAGGCTCCTCAACGACTGGCTGTCCGGACTCTCCGGCGCCGGCGTCATCCTGCTCGGCGTCATCCTCGGGCTCATGATGTGCTTCGACCTCGGTGGGCCGCTCAACAAGGTCGCCTACGGCTTCGCCACGGCGAACCTCGCGCAGGGCATCGCCGGCGACGAGCGCTACCTCCAGATCATGGCCGCCGTCATGGCAGCCGGAATGGTCCCGCCCCTCGCGATGGCGCTCGCCTCGACCGTCCTCGGACGCGGGCTCTTCACCGCCCCGGAGCGTGAGAACGGCAAGGCGGCGTGGCTGCTCGGTGCCGCGTTCATCTCGGAGGGTGCCATCCCGTTCGCCGCGGCCGACGTGTTCCGCGTCATCCCCTCGGCGATGCTGGGCGGCGCCGTGACGGGCGCGCTGTCGATGTTCTTCGGCGTCACATCGCGTGCCCCGCACGGCGGCGTTTTCGTCTTCTTCGCCATCGACAACTTCTGGCTGTGGCTGCTGTCGATCGCCGTCGGCACCGTTGTCAGCGCGGTCGCCGTGGTCCTGCTCAAGCGCTACGCGCGCCGTCGCCCCCTCGAGGTCGATGCGCCCGCCGTGGCCGTCACGGCATAGTCTCGTCATACCGACTCAAGGAGGAAGAATCACCATGGCCGAACGGACCGCAACCGTCGCGAGCAGCTCCGGACTGCACGCCCGCCCCGCCAAGCTCTTCGTGCAGGCGGTCAAGGAGACGGGTGTGCCCGTCACGATCGCCGTCCCCGGCGGTCCTGACCAGAACGCCGGCAGCATCCTCACCCTCATGGGTCTGGGTGCCACGCAGGGCACCGTCGTCACGCTCAAGGCCGAGGGCGAGGGCGCCGACGAGGCGCTCGACAAGCTCGTCGCCTTCATCGAGACGGACCACGACGCCGAGTGAGTCTCGACCCTCACAAATGACGGATGCCGCGGAGCGAAAGCCCCGCGGCATCCGTCATTCCGTCGAGGTGCTCAGGTGTCGGCGGACTCGCCCGGCTCGAGCTCCAGGAACTCGCCGCCGTTCTGCTCGGTCGCCCACTTGAGGCGGTCGCGGTGCATCGCGAGACCCGCGCGCGACAGCGTCATGTCGTGAGTTCCGAACGCACGACGAGGCTTCACCGCGAGGACGTAGTCGATCGCCTCGCCGATCTTCAGCCAGGGCGCCCCGACGGGTGCGGCGAGGAGGCCGACATCGACGCCCTCGGGGACGGCGTAGGAGTCACCGGGGTAGTAGAACTCGTCGTTGACGAGCACACCCAGGTTGTCGATGACGGGGATCGACTCGTGGATCACGGAGTGCGTCCCGCCGAAGAACCGCATCCGGAACGGGCCGACCTCGACCTCGTCCCCGACGCCGACCGTGGTGACGTCGTAGTCGGATGCCGCAGCCGCGACGCCGGCCGGGCCGAACACCGGCACTGCCGGCGCCTGCGAACGGATCGCGTCGAGCTGCGCGGGTGTCCAGTGATCGGGGTGCTCGTGCGTGAGGACGACGCCGACCAGGGTGCCGAGGTCGTCGAGGGGGAGGGTGAAGGAACCGGGGTCGATCAGGAGGGTCCTGCCCTCGCTGTCGAGACGGAGGCAGGCATGTTCGTGCTTCGTAACGCGCATGCGTCCAGTCAACCCACGACGCCGCGAGGTTGGCAAGGGCGCGCCGATTTTGCACGACTGTGAACGTCGTGCATAATTGAACGGTTGCCTCCGCAGGGAGGGAACGAAAAAGTACGGCCCCATCGTATAGCGGCCTAGTACGCCGCCCTCTCACGGCGGTAACGCGGGTTCGAATCCCGCTGGGGTCACCACATGACGAAACCCTCGACCGACAGGTCGGGGGTTTCGTCGTTTCCGATGCGTTCTCAGGCGTCGTCGGCGGTGGCGTCGGTGCGTCGCCGCCGACGCGCACCCCGCGCCACCCGGACGATGAGGATGACCACCGCAGCGACGGCGAGCCAGGGGAGGAGGAACCCCAGGCCGATCACGACCCCGTTGAGGGTCACGAGCAGGGCATTCCAGCCGGTGGCGAACCCATCACCGAACCCGTCCGGCTCGTCGGTCACCGCCTGGCCGTGGCGCGAGATCGTGATGGTCGCACTCGACAGCGCGACATCGTCGGCGAAGGTCTTCTCCCGTGCGCGCAAGGCGTCGAGATCCGCCTGACGCTGGGCGAGTGCGTCCTCGGCCGCCAGGACGTCCGCCGTGCTCGCGGCATCCGCGATCAGTCCGCGGAGGCGCTCCACGGACGTCTCGAGCGACGCGATCCGTGCGCGGAGGTCCGTCGTCTCGGCCGTGACGTCGTCCCGTGAGATGTCGGTGGCTCGGACGGCGCCCAGGTCGTCGAGGTCGCGGAGGAAGTCCGTGAGGCCCGTCGCGGGGACGCGCACCGTGATGCGGGCATCCCCGGTGGCTGCAGCGTCATCCGTCGCCGCGTCGCTGACGGTCAAGGACTCGACGTACCCCCCGGATGCCTGGGCTCTCGTCCCGATCTCATCGGCGGCATCGGCGGGGTCGTCGGCCTCGAGGCGCGCCTCGGCGCGGGCGATCACGGCTCGCTCGTCGACGGGCGCTGCGGCCGCGCCGGCGTCGCCGAGATCCTGCAGGCCACCGCTCATCTCGGTGCCCTCGGCATCCGGTCGTGCCATCGACTCCTGCGACGCGGCGCCGTCGGCGATGGATCCGGCGCCGGCGCCGCTCCCGAGGGCCGGGCCGACGAACCCGGCGACGACGAGGACCGCAGCCGCTGCGGCGGCATAGGCCCATCCGCGTCGACGACGCCGCGTCGCACCGTTGCGGGCGGTGCTCTCCGTCGCCGCGATCTCGGCGAACAGCGCCCTCTCGATGTCGTCCTGACGCGAGCGGGTCAGTTCCGGCAGTGCGATTTCGTCCGTGGTCATGATCCCTCCGTTCCCAGGGCCGTGCGCAGGCGGGTGCGGACCCGCGAGAGGCGGTTGCGGACGACGGCGTGCGAGATCCCCCGTTCCTCGGCCGCCGCCGCGTAGGCGTATCCCTCGGTGGCGCACAAGCGGAAGATCTGCTGATCGAGCGGCGACAGGGTCCCGAGCTCCGCGACGACGCGCTCCGCCAACGCCGAGCCGATGACCTGATCCTCGACGTCGACCGTGCCGGGGATGGTCTCATCTCCCCCCGCGGCGGTGTTCAGCCGGTCGCGCCGCTGTCGCCGCATCCGATTCGCACTCTGGAACCGGCAGATCGTCACGAGCCACGGAAGGAGCGAATCGCTCACGAGATCGAGCGTCGGCAGGCGTCGCCACGCGACCAGGAAGGTCTCCTGCATGACGTCCTCCGCATCCGATGTGTCGCCCAGGAGCCCATGGGCGAGCCAGTACACGGGCCGCGCGTAGGCGCGATACAGCTCGCGGAAGGCCTGCTGGTCGCCCCGTGCGGCGGCTGCCACCAGGTCCGCGTCACGCCGTGCGAGCGGGTCGGCCATGGCATCCTCGTTCGTCCTGTCGATGGGGGAGTGTCGCCGCGTGAGGGATCGTCTCAGACAACTCGAAAGGTACTCTTAGGGTCGCCCCCGCACGAAAGGCCCCCATGGAGCTCCCCCTCTGGTTCGAGGTCGGCTCGCTCGTCGGTCTGACGCTCATCCTCGTCGCCGACCTGCTGCTGATCATCAAGCGCCCGCACGTCCCGTCGACGAAGGAATCCACCCTCTGGGTCGTGTTCTACGTGGCGCTCGCCCTCCTCTTCGCGCTCCTGATGCTCGTCGTCACGAACGGGGAGTACGCCGGGCAGTTCGTCGCGGGCTGGCTGACCGAGTACAGCCTCTCCATCGACAACCTCTTCGTGTTCGTGCTGATCATGAGCCAGTTCTCGGTGCCGCGGGCGGCGCAGCAGAAGGTGCTGATGGTCGGGATCATCATCGCGCTCGTCCTACGGGGCATCTTCATCCTGCTGGGCGCCGCCATCATCGAGCAGTTCAGCTGGGTCTTCTACCTGTTCGGCGCCTTCCTCATCTACACGGCCTGGAAGCAGGCCTTCGACGGTGAGGACGACGAGGACGAGGAGAAGAAGGAGAGCTTCCTCGTCAGGCTCCTCCGGCGCCGGATGAAGGTGTCCGAGGAGTACGACGGTGCGAAAGTGCGGACGGTGATCGACGGCAAGAAGGTCTTCACGCCGATGATCATCGTGTTCGCGGCTCTCGGCATGACGGACCTGCTGTTCGCGATCGACTCGATCCCGGCGATCTTCGGCATCACGCAGAGCGCCTTCATCGTCTTCACGGCGAACATCTTCGCGCTGATGGGGCTCCGCCAGCTCTACTTCCTGCTCGGCGGACTCCTCGACCGGCTGAAGTACCTGCACTTCGGCATCGCGTTCATCCTGGCGTTCATCGGCGTCAAGCTCGTCCTCCACGCCTTCCACGAGAACGAGCTGCCGTTCATCAACGGCGGGGAGCACGTGGAGTGGGCTCCGGAGATCTCCACCTGGGTGTCTCTCGGGGTCATCGTCGGTTCGATGGCGGTCGCCACGATCGCCAGTCTCATCGCGGCGCGCCGCGAGGGGCTGCGGGAACCTCTCCCCGCAACCGGGCCGACGCCCGTCCGCCACGCGGAGGACGTCGCCGCCGAACAGGGGACCCCTCCCACGGTCGAGACGCGTCCCTCCGACGACGCCCGGTGAGGATCGCCGCGCGTCCGTCCCTGACCGGGGCGCGGTCGCGCACGTCGCCGGGAGGCCGGTGATAGTCTGACGCCGTGCGGACCGCTCGACTCCTTATCGGCCGCGACGAGACCTCGTTCTGAGCCCTCTCTCGTCGCGGAGGCTGTCGCGGGCGCCATCCGACATCAGGAGACAACATGAGCACGATTCCCGACCGTCCCCGGACCCTCGCTGAGAAGGTGTGGGACGACCACCTCGTCGTGAAGGGCGAGGGCGGCAGCCCCGACCTCATCTACATCGACCTGCACCTCGTCCACGAGGTGACGAGCCCGCAGGCCTTCGACGGTCTCCGCGCGGAGGGACGACCGGTCCGCCGTCTCGACCTCACGATCGCGACGGAGGATCACAACACGCCGACGCTCGAGATCGACAAGCCGATCGCCGACCTCACGAGCCGCACGCAGATCGAGACCCTCCGCCGCAACGCCGAGGAGTTCGGCGTCCGCCTGCACTCGCTGGGCGACAAGGAGCAGGGGATCGTGCACGTCGTGGGACCCCAGCTGGGTCTGACGATGCCGGGCATCACCGTGGTCTGCGGCGACTCCCACACCTCGACCCACGGCGCGTTCGGGGCGATGGCATTCGGCATCGGCACGAGCGAGGTCGAGCACGTCCTCGCGACGCAGACGCTGCCGCTCAAGCCTTTCAAGACCATGGCGATCACCGTCGAGGGCACCCTGAAGCCCGGCGTGAGCGCGAAGGACATCATCCTCGCGATCATCGCGAAGATCGGCGCGAACGGCGGGCAGGGCTACGTCCTCGAGTTCCGCGGCTCCGCCATCCGCGCCCTCTCGATGGAGGGGCGTATGACGATCTGCAACATGTCGATCGAGGCGGGCGCCCGCGCGGGGATGATCGCGCCGGACGAGACCACCTTCGCGTACGTGAAGGACAAGCCGCACGCCCCGCAGGGGGCCGACTGGGACGAGGCGGTCGCCTACTGGCGGACGCTGCCCTCCGATGAGGGAGCCGTCTACGACGCGGAGGTCTTCCTCGCTGCCGACGAGCTCGAACCCTTCGTCACGTGGGGCACGAACCCCGGCCAGGGCGTCTCGCTGAACGGCGTCATCCCCGAACCCGCCGAGATGGCCGACCCGAACGAACGCGCGGCCGCGGAGCGGGCTCTGGAGTACATGGATCTCGCGCCGGGCACCGCCCTGAAGGACGTCGCGGTGGATGCCGTCTTCATGGGCTCGTGCACGAACAGCCGCATCGAGGATCTCCGCCAGTTCGCATCGATCGTGGCGGGTCGCACCAAGGCCCCGGGCGTCCGCGTCATGGTGGTCCCGGGTTCCGCCCGCGTCCGTCTCGAAGCCGAAGCCGAGGGGCTGGACAAGGTCTTCACGGACTTCGGCGCCGAATGGCGCTTCGCCGGATGCTCGATGTGCCTCGGGATGAACCCCGACCAGCTCGCCCCGGGGGAGCGCTGCGCCTCCACGAGCAATCGCAACTTCGAGGGCCGCCAGGGCAAGGGCGGCCGCACCCACCTCGTGTCGCCGCTGGTCGCTGCGGCGACGGCGGTCCTGGGCCGCCTCGCGAGCCCGAGCGACCTCGACGCACTGACCCTGACGGAGGCCTGACATGGAGAAGTTCACCCGCCACACCGGCGTCGGCGTGCCCCTGAAGCGCTCCGCGGTCGACACGGACCAGATCATCCCGGCCGTCTACCTGAAGCGCGTCACGAAGACGGGTTTCGAGGACGCGCTCTTCGCGAACTGGCGACAGGACCCCGAGTTCGTCCTCAATCAGGATGCCTACCGCGGCGGATCCGTCCTCGTCGCCGGCCCGGACTTCGGGACGGGGTCGAGCCGTGAGCACGCCGTCTGGGCTCTTCGTGACTACGGATTCCGCGTCGTCCTCAGCACGAAGTTCGCCGACATCTTCCGCGGCAACTCCGGCAAGCAGGGCCTCGTCACCGGCGTCGTCATTGAAGACGTCCTCGAGGCCATCTGGGCGGCTCTCGAGGCTGACCCCGGCCGCGAGATCACCGTGGACCTCGAGACACGAACGGTGGCGGTCGGCGACCTCCAGGCCTCGTTCGAGATCGACGATTACACTAGGTGGCGGCTTCTCGAAGGGCTCGACGACATCGGGCTCACGCTGCGCAGCGAAGATCAGATCGCGCAGTTCGAGGCGCGCCGCGAGGCGTGGCGGCCGCGGACGCTCCCCGTCCGCTGATCGGCCAGCGCCCCGCACAACGGGGCCGACCACGCTTCCTCGACACCAGTAATGAGGTCCCACCCATGAACACACTTCTCAGCGACTCCGCGTCCACCCCCGCCGGCGGCGGTAATACGGGTCAGACGCTCCGGATCCGCGGCGGACGACCGTTGCGCGGCCGGGTCGAAGTGAAGGGGGCGAAGAACCTCGCCACGAAGGCGATGGTGGCCGCCCTCCTGGGTGAGACCGCCAGCATCCTCCGGGATGTGCCGGACATCAGCGACGTCCATGTCGTGCGTTCGCTCCTCGAGGTCCACGGCGTCCACGTCGAGGACCTCGAGGACGGCGTCCTCCGGCTCGACCCGAGCGGAGCGGTCTCGGCTCACATGGAGGAGATCGACGCCCACGCCGGTGCGTCCCGCATCCCGATCCTCTTCTGCGGACCTCTGCTGCACCTGCTCGGCCAGGCGTTCATCCCCGACCTCGGCGGATGCCGCATCGGCGACCGCCCGATCGACTTCCACCTCGACGCGCTCCGCTCGTTCGGCGCCATCGTCGACAAGCTCCCGAGCGGCATCCGGCTGTCGGCGCCCGGCGGCCTTCACGGCGCCAACATCGAGCTGCCCTACCCGAGCGTCGGCGCGACCGAGCAGGTCCTGCTCACCGCGGTCCGGGCGAAGGGGACGACCGAGCTTCGGAACGCGGCCATCGAGCCCGAGATCATGGACCTGATCGCCGTCCTGCAGAAGATGGGCGCGATCATCTCCTACGAGCCCAACCGGGTGATCTTCATCGAGGGCGTCGAGTCTCTCCGCGGCTACGACCACCGGGCGATCTTCGACCGCAACGAGGCCGCCTCGTGGGCCGCCGCCGCCCTGGCCACCGACGGCGACATCTTCGTCGGCGGCGCCAAGCAGCAGGAGATGCTGACCTTCCTCAACGTCTTCCGCAAGGTCGGTGGCGACTTCGACATCGCCGAGGACGGCATCCGCTTCCGCCGCGGCGGTCCGCTCAAGCCCGTCATGGTCGAGACCGACGTGCACCCCGGGTTCATGACCGACTGGCAGCAGCCGCTCATCGTGGCCCTGACGCAGGCCGAGGGTGAGTCCGTCGTCCACGAGACCGTGTATGAGAACCGGCTCGGCTTCACCCGCGCTCTGGTCCAGATGGGCGCCGACATCGTCGTGCACCCCGACGGCATCGCGAGCTCCGAGCGACGCGTTCCCCGCCGCGCCCTCGAGCAGGCCGCTGTCATCAACGGTCCGACGCCCCTCCATGGTGCCGACGTCGTGGTCCCGGACCTCCGCGGCGGCTACTCCTACGTCATCGCCGCGCTGGCGGCCGAGGGCGAGTCGACCGTTCGCAACATCGGGATCATCCGTCGCGGCTACGAGAAGTTCCTCGAGAAGCTGACGGACCTCGGCGCCGACTTCGACGTCACGGAGTGACCCGGGTGAGCCCTCGTCGTCACGCGTCGGCTGAGAAGACCCGCCCGAGCGTCTTCTGGCCCGCCGCCATGATCGTCATCCCCGCCACGGGATGGTTCGCGAAGATCGAGATCGAGGGCGCCGAGAACCTGCCGCTCGAGGGCGCCTACGTCCTCGCCCCCAACCACTACAGCGAGTTCGATCCGGTGATCGTCGCCGTCGCGACCTGGCGGATGGGCCGGGCGCCCCGGTTCATGGCCAAGGAGAGTCTGTTCAAGGTCCCGGTCCTGGGTGCCCTCCTGCGGGCGACGGGCATGATCCCCGTGGCCCGGGCCTCGAACTCGGCGGCGGCGACGCAGACGCTCGCGCAGTCGAACGCCCTCGTCGCCGAGCAGCGCGGCGTCATCGTGTATCCCGAGGGTTCGCTGACCCGCGACCCCGACATGTGGCCGATGCGGGGCAAGACGGGCGCCGTGCGCCTCGCCCTCGCCGCGGCCGAGACACTCCCCGTCATCCCCGTCGCGACGTGGGGTGTGCAGGAGATCCTGCCGCGGTACGGGCGCCTGCGGCTGTGGCCGCCGCGTCGCCGGGTGCGCGTGCTCGTGGGTCCTCCCGTCGACCTGTCCGCGTTCACCGACACGACCCCCGCCACGCTCGTCGCAGCGACGGATGCGGTCATGCGGGACATCTCGATCCTCCTCGGCCGCCTCCGCGGCGAGGAGCCGCCCGCCGAGCGCTGGAATCCGGCCAAGCACGGGCAGAACGAAACGGGACGCCTTGACTCCTAGGGAATCGTCGCGCCGCGACGCCGCGGCTCCCCGGGTCGCGGTCCTCGGTTCCGGAAGCTGGGGAACGACGTTCGGGAAGGTCCTCGCCGACGGCGGCGCGGACGTCATGATGTGGGCGCGACGCGCCGAGCTCGCTCACGAGATCCGCGAGGGCAAGCGGAACTCGCATTACCTCCCGGGCATCAACCTGCCGCGCGGTCTGTCCGCGACCCACCACCTCGCCGAGGCCCTCGACGGGGCGACGCAGGTCTACATCGCCATCTCCAGCCAAGCGCTCCGTCAGAACCTCAAGGCCGTCCGCCCCATCCTCGCCGCCGGCGACGCGCCCATCGTGTCGCTGATGAAGGGCGTGGAGAAGAAGACCGGACTGAGGATGAGTCAGGTCCTCGAGCAGGAGCTCCGTTGCGACCCCGACCGCATCGCCGTGGCATCCGGCCCGAATCTCGCCCTCGAGATCGCCCGCGAGCAGCCGACCGCCGCGGTCATCTCGTCGTCGAGCCAGGAGACGGCCGAAGCCGTTGCGCGCATCGCCCGCAACACCTACTTCCGGACGTTCGTCAACACGGACGTCATCGGCACCGAGTTCGGCGGGGTGCTGAAGAACTTGATCGCGGTGGCGATCGGCATCGTCGACGGTGTCGGCTACGGCGAGAACACGAAAGCGTCGATCATCACGCGAGGCCTCGTCGAGATGACGGATTTCGCCGTCGCCCGGGGGGCGCAGCCCGAGACGCTGCAGGGACTCGCCGGACTCGGCGACCTGATCGCGACGTGCCAGTCGCCCCTCAGCCGCAACAACACCGCCGGCCGCCTGCTCGGACAGGGCTACAGCTTCACGGAGGTCGTGAAGCAGATGGACCAGACGGCCGAAGGTCTCGCCTCCGTCGCCCCCGTCCTCCAGCTCGCCAAGGAAGCCGGCGTCCAGATGCCCATCGTCGAGCAGGTCAAGATGGTGCTCGACGGCACGATGAACCCCCGTGACATCGCACCGCACCTCACAACGGATGACGATGAGCCCACGGAGGAGAGGACTCAGAATGGTTCAGGCGGTAGTGGTTCTGCTCTTCGGAGGGCGTTCCAGCGAGCATTCGATAAGTTCC
Source organism: Microbacterium sp. MDV22-iso44 (assembly GCF_058629135.1). Classification (NCBI taxonomy): domain Bacteria; kingdom Bacillati; phylum Actinomycetota; class Actinomycetes; order Micrococcales; family Microbacteriaceae; genus Microbacterium; species Microbacterium sp. MDV22-iso44. Next base: position 539,884 of record NZ_JBZVWS010000001.1, on the reverse strand, counting down.
GCCACGGCGGGCGGGGTGCTGCGCGCGATCGATCGTGAGCGGTACCGCGTCATCCCCGTCGGGATCACGCGCGAGGGAGCGTACGTCCTCGAGGACGACGATCCCGACAAGTTCGCGCTGAATCCCGAGCGGCTCCCCGAGGTCGTCGACAACGGCACGCGGATCGTCTGGCCGGAGTCGACGGCGAACCGGACGCTGTCGGTGCGTCGCCCCGACGGGACGGTCGAATCCCTCGGCCAGATCGATGTGGTCTTCCCCATCCTCCATGGCCGCTTCGGCGAGGACGGCACCGTCCAGGGCTTCCTCGAGCTTCTCGACCTGCCCTACGTCGGAGCGGGGCTGCTCATGTCGGCGATCGGCATGGACAAGCACACGACCAAGAGCGTCCTCCGCGCGGCGGGCGTTCCCGTCGTGCCGTGGGTGACCGTCACCCGCGCAGCGCTCGAGCGCGACGACGACCTGTGGCGACGCCGCATCCGTGCCCTCGGTCTTCCCGTCTTCGTCAAGCCGGCCCGCGCCGGGTCCAGCGTCGGCGTGTCGAAGGTGTCCGAATGGGAGGACCTGGATGCCGCCCTCGACACCGCCTTCGCCGAAGACTCCAGCGTTCTCGTCGAGCAGGCCGTGACGGGGCGCGAGGTGGAGTGCGGCGTCCTGCAGGGCCGAGACGGCGCCGAGCCGCGCGTCAGCGTGGCGGGGGAGATCGTCGTCAGCGGGCGGGACTTCTACGACTTCGAGGCGAAGTATCTCGGCGCTCCCGGGATCGATCTCGTCTGTCCCGCCGAGCTGCACGACGGTGAGTTGCGCGAGATGCAGCGGGTCGCGGCGCAGGCGTTCGAGGCGGTCGGGGGACAGGGGCTGTCGCGCGTCGACTTCTTCTACACCGGCAGCGAGTTCTTCGTGAACGAGGTGAACACGATGCCCGGGTTCACCCCGATCTCAATGTTCCCGACGTGCTGGATCCAGAGTGGGCTCAGCTATCCCGACCTGATCACCGAGCTCATCGAACTGGCGCGGTAAACCGGGTCAGGGCTGCCCCTCGGTCGGCGCCACGCACTTACCGGTGACCTCGAACCGTTTCGTGATCAGTCGGCTGAGCGCCGAGACGGGACCGCTCGACGAGACGGCGTCGTAGTCGAGGATGAGCTCCGCTGCGGGCGTCCGCCCGTAGGTGGCGATCCGGTACAACGGCGCGCGCGAGTCGTCCACGACCCAGTCGACGCCGTCGACCGTGAAGCACGGGAGCGTCGTCGGTCCCGTCGGTTGTGTGCCGCAGGTGAACTGGACGGTCGTCGGGTCGCCCCACGCCGCGGTGGACTGCGCGTCGGTCCAGCGCCGCGACTGATCTCCCAGGACGTCGGGGAGGAGGACCATCACCTGTGCGCAGCGCGGATCGTCGGCGTTCGGAGCGGCATTGACGGCGACGGTCGAGGAGCAGCCGGACAAGGCGGCGACCCCGGCCACGAGCAGGGCGAGCGCGGTGGTCGAGCGGGTCCGGGGCATCGCTCCAGGCTACCGTGGACGCATGGGTGAGCTCCGTGTGCGCGATGTGTCCGAGAAGGAGCTCCTGGCCCGCATCCTCGGTGTGCTGGGACCGGCGTCGCGTGCCGAGATCGGCCCCGGGGACGACGCCGCCGTGCTCGCCGTTGCCGGCGGGCGGATCGTGGCCACGACCGACACCCTCGTACACGGGCCTGACTTCCGCCTCGCCTGGACCTCGCCCTACGATCTCGGCTACAAATCCGCTGCGGTGAACATCGCCGACGTCGCTGCGATGGGCGCGAGGCCCACAGCGCTGCTCGTCGCCCTGGCGCTGCCGGACTGGCTGCCGGCGACCTTCGTCGAGGCGCTCGCGACCGGCTTCCGCGACGCCCTCGCCGAACTCGCGCCGGGCTGCGCGGTCGAGGGGGGCGACCTCGCCGTCTCCGAGACGCTCACGGTCGCCGTCACCGCCCTCGGCGTGCTCGACGGAGTGGAACCCGTCCGCCGGTCCGGCGCGCGTCCCGGAGACGAGATCGCGGTGGCGGGTGAGCTGGGCGCGGCGGCGCGGGGCCTTCGGATCCTGTTCGACCGGTTCCGGGATGCCGCCGGCACACCCGTCCCGATCGATCGCGACGTCCTCGCGCCTGCCGAGCAGCACGACCTCGACGCGCAGTTGCGCCCTCGTCCGCCGATCGAACTCGGCGTTCTCGCCGCGCGGGCGGGAGCGACGGCGCTCATGGACGTCTCCGACGGGCTCCTGCTCGATGCCTCACGGATCGCGGACGCCTCGCGCGTGACGCTGTCGATCGATGTCGATCTCGATGACGACGCACTCTCGGGCGGCGAGGACCACGCTCTCCTCGCCTGCTTCCCGGCCGGGTCCACGCCGACCGGCTTCGAGGTCATCGGCCACGTGCGGGTGCGCGGCGACGCCGCCGTCCTCGTGCAGGGCGCCGTCCCCTCGGCGCGAGGCGGCTGGGATCCCTACGCCGACTGGGACTCGGCGCTCGGCTGACCCGCGTCCGCGGCATCGGCGGGGGCTAGCCACCAGAGGGTCGTGTCGCCGTACTTCTTCACGCGGTCCACGACGAGGCCTGCGGGCAGATCGGGCTCGCCGGAGCGCGTGGCCCGTTCGACGACGACGACCGCGGAGTCGGTGAGCCGAGGAGTCAGGAGTGCGAGCGTCGTGGACACCTCGGCATCCGTCATGTCGTAGGGCGGGTCCACGAACACGAGGTCGAAAGACGGTCCGCCGGCGCGGAGGAACGCATCCGCGGAGGACCGGTGCACCGTCACCCGCCGATCCGGGAGACTGCGGGCGACGGCTCGGACGTTCCGCTCGATGACGGATGCCGCGCGCGGCGCCCGCTCGACGAGGTCGGCCGACGACGCCCCGCGGCTCACGGCCTCGAGCCCGAGCGCACCCGACCCGGCGTAGAGATCGAGGACGGCGGCGGACTCGATGAGGTTCGCGGATTCCAGAGCGCCGAACAGCGACTCCCGCACACGTTCGCTCGTCGGCCGCGTCCCGGCGCTCGGGACGGCGAGCGGCAGCGATCCGGCGGCCCCGGCGATGATCCTCGTCACCCCCACACGATATCCGCGTCGGCGGTCGCTCGTAGACTCATCGCATGGCCTCGTACTCGCTCGACACGCCCCTGCACGAGGCGGTCGGCGACAACCTGGCGAAGGGGCTGAAGCGCGCCTTCCACATGACGACAGTAGGGGAGTTGCTGGGGCACTACCCGAGGCGGTACGCCAACCGCGGGGAGCTGACACACATCGCCGCTCTTCCGGTCGGCGAGCTCGTCACGATCGTGGCCGAGGTCCGCTCCGCGTCGACGAGGCCGATGCGGGGCCGCCGGGGGGAACTCGTCGAGGTCGTCATCGGCGACGGCGAAGGAACCATGTCGCTCACGTTCTTCGGTCAGTCCTGGCGCGTGAAGGATCTCACGGCCGGCCGGCAGGGCATCTTCTCCGGCAAGGTGGGGGAGTACCGCGGTCAGAAGCAGTTGACGCATCCCGACTACCAGCTCTTCGATGACGAGGGAACGGCGCGGCTCACCGCGGAGGCGTGGCGGAATCGCCCCATCCCGATCTATCCGGCGACGAGCACCTTCTCGAGCTGGCAGGTCAAGAAGTGCGTGGACCTGGTGCTCCCTGCGCTGACGGGCGTGCCCGAGCCTCTCCCCGACGCCTTCCGCGCGGCTCAGGGCCTTCTCGACGCCCGCACGGCGCTGACCCGCATCCACGATCCGGAGTCCTTCGACCAGATCGATCCGGCACGCGAGACCCTCCGGATGCACGAGGCGTTCGTCCTTCAGGCAGCCCTCCTGCAACAGCGTCACTTCGTCCGGATGATGTCCGCGACCGCCCGGCCACCCGGCGACCTTCTGGCCCGATTCGACGCACGGCTGCCGTTCGAGCGCACACCCGACCAGCTGAGCGTCGGTGACCGCATCGCCGCGGACCTCGTCGCCCCGTGGCCGATGAACCGCCTCGTGCAGGGCGAGGTGGGGTCCGGCAAGACCCTCGTCGCGCTCCGAGCCATGCTCCAGGTCGCCCAGTCGGGCGGGCAGTCCGCGCTGATCGCCCCGACGGAGGTCCTGGCCGCCCAGCACTTGCGTTCCATGGCTCGGATGCTGGGACCCGAGCTCGCACCCGAACTCATGCCCACGTTGCTCACCGGGCAGCTGGGCGCGGCCGAGCGGCGACGGGCGGCCCTGCGGGTCGCCTCGGGGCAATCGCGCATCGTCGTGGGAACCCACGCGCTGCTGAGCGAGTCCACGACGTTCGCGGATCTGGGTCTCGTCGTGGTCGACGAGCAGCATCGCTTCGGGGTCGACCAGCGCGAGACGCTGCGCGCCAAAGGGAGTTCGCCGCACGTCCTCGTCCTCACCGCCACCCCGATCCCTCGTACGGTCGCCATGACCGTGTTCGGCGACCTCGACGTGTCGACGATTCGGACGATGCCCGGGGGCCGTGCCGGGATCTCGAGTTTCGTCGCGCCCGTGGGGGAGAAGCCCGCGTGGTTCGCGCGCGTCTGGGAGCGCGTCGCCGAGGAGGTCCGACTCGGGAGGCAGGCGTTCGTGGTGTGTCCGGCGATCGACGCTGCGACCGACGCGACCGACGAGGAGGTTCCCGAGACCGAGGAGCCCGCCCGGACGCGCTGGGGAGTCGTGCAGGCGGCCGCGCTGCTGTCGGGGCATCCCGATTACCGGGACATCCGCGTCGAGATCCTCCACGGCAAGATGCCCGGTGACGAGAAGGATGCCGTCATGCAGGCCTTCGCGCGAGGCGACATCGACGTGCTGGTCGCCACGACGGTGGTCGAAGTCGGTGTCGACGTCCCGAACGCCTCGACCATGGTGATCCTCGAGGCGGATCGATTCGGCGTCTCGCAGCTCCACCAGCTCCGCGGGCGTGTCGGCCGCGGCTCAGTTCCCGGGCTCTGCCTGCTGGTCACCGAGGCCGACCCGTTCACGCCGGCACGACAGCGCGTCGAGGCCGTCGCCGCGACGACGGACGGTTTCGAACTCGCCGAGGTCGATCTCGAGCTGCGCGGCGAGGGTGACGTCCTCGGTGACGCGCAATCCGGTGTGCGGTCGTCGCTGCGGCTGCTGCGCGTCGTCGCCGATGCGGACCTGATCGCGACGGCCCGCGCCGAGGCGGAGCGTCTTCTCGCCGACGACCCGACCCTCGACGGAGCCCCTGGACTCGCTGCGGCGATCGCCGGTCGCGTGAGTCAGCGGGAACGCGCGGCGCTCGCGAAGAACTGAGCCGGGGCGCGGCGCGGGCTCTCTGTCGTTAGGCTCGACGGCATGAACAACCGGATCGCCGTGGTGCCGGGCTCGTTCGACCCGCCGACGCTCGGGCATCTCGACGTCATCCGGCGCGCGGCAGCCCTCTACGACCAGTTGCACGTGCTCGTCGTGCACAACCCCGGCAAAGAGGCGATGCTGCCGATCGCTCAGCGACTGTCGCTCCTCGAACAGTCGATCTCCGAGAGCGACATCGACGGCGACGTCATCGTGGCCGCCTGGAGCGTCGGCCTCCTCGTCGACTATGCGACCGACGTCGGCGCCGGAGTCCTGGTCAAGGGGATCCGCTCCCAAGTCGACGTCGCCTACGAGACCCCGATGGCGATCGTGAACCGGCATCTTGCGCACATTGAGACCGTGTTCCTGTTGCCCGACCCCGCTCACGCCCTGGTGTCCAGTTCGCTCGTGCGTCAGGTGGCATCGCTCGGCGGGGATGTGTCGCCGTTCGTGCCCGCGCCGGTGGCTCGATTCCTCGACACCGGTGCTCGCGAAGGCTGATCCGGCCCGGGAGCTCCCCGTCACGCGTACGATGGACGACCGTGGTCAGAAAGCGTGTGAGCGGTCCCTTCGTCCTTCCCGTCCGCGACATCCTCCGGGCTCCCGGCGAGATGCGCGAATTCGAGCTGACGGTGCCTGTCGCCGAGAAATGGGGCGAGGGACTCGCCTGGGTTCCGGCGGGTGAAGACGTCCATGTCGACGCTCGTCTGGAATCCGTCCACGAGGGCATCCTCGTCACCGCGGAGATCTCCACGACCTACGACGGACAGTGCAGCCGGTGCCTCACGGACCTGACACGCCCCCTCGAAGTCGAGTTTCAGGAGCTCTTCGGGTATTCTGGGGACGAAGCGACTGACTTCGAGGTTCAAGACGACCACGTGGATCTTGAAACAGGAGTCAGGGATGCGATCGTCCTGTCGCTTCCGTTCCAGCCGGTGTGTCAGCCGGACTGCCCCGGACTTGATCCGTCCACGGGTGAGAAGCTGACCGAAGCACCGGTCACGGAGACTCAGATCGACCCGCGCTGGACTGCGCTGGCCGCCTTGTCGGCCCCACCCACAGACCACGACGGCGAAGCATCACGCCCCGCCGCCGACGACACAGAGAAGAGCTGACCATGGCAGGTAACCCCCCGAAGCGGAAGGTCTCCCGCTCCAACACCCGTTCGCGTCGCGCGCAGTGGAAGGCCGAGGCCCCCACGCTCGTCAAGACCATCGAGAACGGCAAGGTCGTCTACAGCCGTCCCCACCAGGCGAAGGTCGTCACCGACTCGCAGGGCACGGAGCTGTTCCTCGAATACAAGGGCCGCAAGGTCGCCGACATCTGATCGGCGCGTCGTGACAGACGCCACCACCGATCACTCGGTGCTCACACACAAGCTCGGGGTCGACATCGACCCCGAGCTTGTGTCGCTAGCGCTCACCCACCGGTCGTACGCCTACGAACACGGGGGGATCGCTCACAATGAGCGTCTGGAGTTCCTCGGCGACTCCATCCTCGGGATGGCGGTCACCGTCCATCTCTACCGCTCACACCCCGACCTCGACGAAGGGTCGTTGGCCAAGCGTCGTGCGAGCGTGGTGTCGACGGTCGCGTTGGCGGAGGTCGCCCGCGGAATGGGGCTCGGAACGCATCTGCGGCTCGGCCGCGGTGAGGACCAGACCGGCGGACGCGACAAGGACTCCATCCTCGCCGACACGACGGAGGCGCTCATCGGCGCCGCCTATCTGTCTGCGGGAATCGAGGAGGCCACCGCACTCGTCCTCCGCCTGGTGTCGCCGCTGATGGCGGATCCCGAGCGTTACGGTGCCGCGATGGACCCGAAGACGGCGCTCCAGGAGCTCGCGGCACGATCCGGGCGTCCGGTCCCTTCGTACAGCGTCGAGGCCGAGGGGCCCGATCACCACCGGGTGTTCACCGCGACCGTCGCCGTCGGCGATGTGTCGCGAAGCGGCCGCGGCTCCAGCAAGAAGCAGGCCGAGATGGCGGCTGCTCTTGCCGTCTGGCGCGAGCTGTCGGCTCGGTCCTGAGCAGACGTGCCCGAGCTCCCCGAAGTCGAGGTCGTCCGCGCGGGCCTCGCCCCCGCCCTGGCTGGCTCGCGGATCGAGGCCGTCACGGTCCTCGATCCGCGATCGCTGACCCGACACGATGGCAGTGCAGCAGAATTCGAGCACCGCCTGACCGGGCGGAGGGTGGACTCCGTCGTCCGTCGCGGCAAGTTCTTGTGGATGCCGCTCGGCGACGGCGACGGCGGGGTCGAGTCCGAGGCGATCGTCGGTCACCTGGGTATGAGCGGCCAGATGCTGCTGCGTTCCTCGGGGACGCCGGAGCTCCGCCACGAACGGATCCGGTTCGACATCCGGCATCCCACCCATGCCGATGTCGCTGTGGTCTTCGTCGATCAGCGCACGTTCGGCTCGCTGGCCCTGGATCGGCTGATCCCCACACCTGACGCCGCGGCCGGCGGCTGGGGGAGCGAGGCACCCCTGGTCCCGACTCAGGTCGCGCACATCGCGCGAGACCCCCTCGACCCCGCTTTCGAAGAGACCGTGTTCCGTGCCCGGTTGGCACGCACGCGTTCAGCCATCAAACGGGTGCTGCTCGACCAGACCGTGGTGAGCGGCATCGGGAACATCTACGCGGACGAGTCGCTCTGGGCGGCGCGGATCCACCCGGAGCGCTCGGCTGACGACCTCTCGTCACGCGCGGTGCGCAGGCTCCTCGACGAGGTTCGGGCAGTGCTGCACCGAGCCCTCGCCGAAGGGGGGACCAGCTTCGACGCGCAGTATGTGAACGTCAACGGGCAGGCCGGCTACTTCGCCCATTCCCTCAACGCGTACGGCCGCACCGGCGAAGCCTGTCCCCGCTGCGGCACACCGATCGTGCGCGTGAGCTTCACCAACCGGTCGAGCCACTACTGCCCCAGGTGTCAGCGCCGGGGCTAGCCGAGCACCTTCTTCCACGCTCCGATGTACGCGGCGGGTGCGAACCCGATCGCCTCGTTGATGCTGAGCATGGGACGGTTCTCCTCGGCGTTCCAGGTGATGATCCTCGGTGACTGGGGTGCGATCTCCCGCCAGCGGAGGATCCCGGCGCACTTGATGAGCTGCCCGAGTCGGTGTCCCCGGTGTTCGCGGAGCACCAGGGTGTCCATCTGCTGGCTTGTCGCGGTCGGGTCCGCGCCGGAACACAGCTCGTTGAAGGCGACCACCTGACCGGAGGCTTCGTGGACCGCCGCGGTGACCAGCACGGTCTGTCCGGCCTCGAGGTAGCGAGCCTCGTGCCGTCCGAGGCGTTCGAGATCCCATACCTCCTTGTCCACCTCCAGGCCGGCGGCCGGAGCATCCGTAGACATGCGGGACTTCGTCCACGCGAAGCTCTCCCGATACCGGTCCGGCACGGGCAGCGTCCATTGCTCGACCCGGTAGCCGGCCGCGTGAACCAACGCCTCTGCCTGCATCGCCGTGACCGTCGACAACGACGGCTCGATCTCGAGGATGCTCTTGCGGTCGACCTGTTCGAGGGTGTGGCCGTGGCGCCGGTAGTAGCGCGCCGGACGATCGAGCGGGATGGTCCCGAAGCCGGTGGGAGCGGCCAGTCGTTCCGTCGGGGCCCCGGGGTGCGGTTCGGGATGCTCCGCCCAGGACTCGAGGACGGTGCGACCCGCCTTCCGCGCGGTGTCCTCGACGACGCCGAGAAGCTCGCTGCCGATGCCTCGACCCTGGACGCGCTCGAGGAGCTCGATGATCCAGTAGGCGACCTGCGACCCCGCCTCTGCGGGGATGTCGACGATGACCCGGCCGACGACGTCGTCGCCGACGATGACGATCCAGCTGCGCTTGTCGTTGTCGGGGTTCTCCTGGAAGTGCGGCAACAGCTGCGCCGCGGTCGCGGCTTCGTCGTCGTTGTCGCTGATCTCTCGATAGATCTCGTTACGGACGTCGACCATCGCGAGGAAGTCGGCGGCGTCGGGCGCATCGACGGATGCGGGAACGGTAAGGGGGCGGAGTTCGTAGGGTGCGGTCGTCATGGTCTTCTTCCGGGACGGAGTGTGGTCGGGGGCTGCGACGGTGTCGCAGCCCCCGAGGGGGTCATCGACGCGGGGCGAGGAGCGCACGGCGTCGGTCCCATTCGGCTTCGCGCGCATCGCGGGCGAGCCGCTCTCGGCGGCGGGAGTCGATCTGTTCGCGATCGGCGCCGGGACGGGTGCTCCACAGGAGCAGTGCCAACGCGAGCCGCAAGGCCAGTCGGTCGATGATCGTCTGACGGGCGGTGATGCCCGTCGGGGTGGGATGCTGCAGCGCGGCGATGACCGCCGAGGTGCGCTGCGGCGCGGTGAGAGTGCGCATGAGGTGATCTCATTTCGATCGTTGCAGTGAGGTGCCGCGAGCGCGGCGGAGTATCGTGCCGCAGCACGAAGGAGCACGTCCGTGTCCGGGGCCGGTGGCCCGGCGAACACGGGGTGGAGAGGACGCGGAACGTCCGGGGGCAGGGAGGCACACTCCGTCCGCAGACGGAGCTCACGTGAGGCGGCGGTTAGTGGCCGGTGTGAGCGCGGGTGTCCGCAGCGGCGCCGAAGGAGACGGTCCCCGAGGCGAACGGGAACGCGATGAACGCTTCTCCAGTGGGCATCATGTCGATGATCATGTCGAGGACCTCCTTTCTCGGACTTCTGACGCGAGCCCCGACACTAGCGTCGCCCCGGGCGCGCCGTCAAGAGACGGCGACGATTCGTCCGCTAGCGTGGACGCGACGACGACACCGGAGGCCCCTCATGCACCTGAAGAGCGTGACGCTCAAGGGGTTCAAATCCTTCGCGCAGCCTACGACGTTCGCCCTCGAGCCCGGGGTGACGTGCATCGTCGGCCCCAACGGGTCAGGTAAGTCGAACGTCGTCGACGCGCTCGCCTGGGTGATGGGGGAGCAGGGGGCGAAAACGCTCCGCGGCGGCAAGATGGAGGACGTCATCTTCGCGGGCACCGCGACCCGTGGTCCCCTCGGTCGCGCGGAGGTGCAGTTGACGATCGACAACTCCGACGGTGTCCTGCCGATCGAGTACAGCGAGGTGACGATCAGCCGGACGCTGTTCCGGAACGGGTCGAGCGAATACGCCATCAACGGCGAGACCTGTCGGCTTCTCGACATCCAAGAGCTCCTGAGCGACTCCGGTCTCGGCCGTGAGATGCACGTCATCGTCGGTCAGGGGCGCCTCGACACGGTTCTCCAGGCGAGCCCCGAGGATCGACGTGGCTTCATCGAAGAGGCGGCGGGCATCCTCAAACATCGCCGCCGCAAGGAGAAGACCCTCCGCAAGCTCGATGCCATGGAGGCCAATCTCACGCGGCTCAGCGACCTCGCCGGTGAACTCCGCCGACAGCTCAAACCGCTCGGCAAGCAGGCCGAGATCGCCCGTGAAGCCGCGACGATCGCCGCCGTCGTCCGCGATGCGAAGGCACGACTGCACGCGGACGAGCTCGCGCGGCTCCGCGCCGAACTGGCCGATCACTCGCAGAACGAGCAGGAGCGTCACGCCGAGCGACTGGTGCTGCAGGACCGCGCCGAGGGATTCCGCCGCCGCATCGAAGAGCTCGAGAACGACCAGCGTGCCGAAGCGGTCGACCGCGCTCGCGCGATCACGTTCGAGCTCGGCCGCGTTCAGGAGCGGCTCCGCGGGCTCTATTCGCTGGCAGGACAGCGTCTGTCGCTTCTCGAGGACGACACGCAGCCCGCCGAGGCCGGCGCGACGGTCACCCAAGCGGTCATCGACGAGGCGCGCGCGGAGATCGATGAGATCGGCTCCGGCTTGGGCACTGCGCAGGATGCCGCTGCTGCCGCGGCTCGCGAGGTCATCCGCGCCCGCGCCGAGCTTGATGCCCTCGACACGGACATCGCCGCCCAGAGCGCCCTCGTCTCGGAACACGACATGCGGCTCGCATCCCTGCGCGGGCGTTTCGAGGCCGCCACATCGAAAGCGGATGCACTGCGCGCCGCGGTGGAACGTCAGCAGCGCGCGCTCGATGCCGCGGAGCAACGTCGGAACGAGGCCGAAGCGGCTCTCGACGAGATCGAGCCCGCGTCGGAAGGACCCGCGGACTCCGCAGCGGAGTTCGCGGCTGCATACGATCGCGCGCAGCGGGAGGCGACGGAGGCCGAGAGCGGGGTGGGCGGGATCCGCGAACGGCTACACGCCGCCGAACGCGAACGGGAGTCCCTCCTCGCAGAGACGGCAGCGCTCGGTCGAGCCCTCGACATACGGAATGCGGCGGCCGCGGTCGTCGACCGCGGAGGCCCCGGCATCCGTGGAATCGTCAGCGATGCCATCCGGGTCACGCCGGGCTTCGAAGCGGCGGTCGCCGCAGCGCTCGGTGCGCTTGCCGATGGTGTCCTGGTGAACAACCTCGAGACCGCCCGCGGCGTCGTCGAGACTGTTCGCGAGCACGACCTCGGCGTGGTCGACATCGCGGTGGCGGACGGCGCCGCCGCGCCCGGACCAGCGGTGCCCGGGGAATGGACCTGGGCCGCCGACGTGGTCGACGCGCCCTCGGGTGTTCGCGCCGCCCTCGCGGGGGTGGCGATCACCGCAGACCTCGAAGACGCGTATGTCGCAGCGCGGACCGCGGCGGACTCGGGCGTCCACGTGATCGTCGTGACGCGCGCAGGCGAGACCGTCACGGCCAGCACCGTCCAAGCCGGGTCCGGACAGTCCCGGTCGCGCATCGAACTCGGGGCCGAGCGGGATGCCGCGAGCGAGAGGCTCACCGAGGTCACGGTGGTCGCCGATTCGCTGCGGGAGGCCCTCACCGACGCCCAGGCCGCGTGGGATGCCGCGCGCCAGCGCACCCGCGAGACGCTGACCGCGCTCCGCGAGCACGACTCCGCCCTCGCAGCTCACGCGGAGCAGATGAACCGGGCCACCGTCCGCCTCGAATCCGCCGCCGCCGAGTGCGAACGTCTCGACGCCGGGCTCCGCCAAGCCGAGGCCGCGGCCCGAGACGCCGAGACGGCCGCCCGGGCCGCGGGGGAGGCGTATCGCGCCGCCGAGGAGTCACCGCGGCCGATCCTCGACGCGTCGGCTCGCGACGGCCTGCTCGACGCGCTCGAGTCGGCTCGGACGCGTGAGATGGATACGCGCCTCGACGTCGAGACCCTCCGCGAGCGTGTCCGCGCGGCCGAGTCGCGCGTCGCCCAGCTCGAGCGCCAGCGAGAGCGCGAGCGTGCAGCCGCCGAAGCCGCGGCACGGCGCGCCGTGGTCCGACGGGCGCAGCGCGCCGTTGCATCGGAGGTCGTGGCCGCGTTGCCGCCCGTCCTCGACTCGATCGATCGATCAACAGCGCAAGCACGGGTCGAGCTGGAGCGTGCGGAGCAGACGAGAACGGCCTTGACGGCGGAACTGGCGGAGCTCCGCAAGGAGGATGCGGGGGTCCGCGAGCGGTTGTCGCGGGTCACCGAGTCGGTGCACGGTCTCGAGCTGCAGATGCACGAGAAGCGTCTTCACGTGCAGAGCCTCCTCGAGCGGGTCCAGTCTGAACTCGGTCTCGACGAGAGTATTCTCCTCGCGGAATACGGTCCGGATGTCCCCATCCCCACCTCGGACGAGGGGGCCTCTGATTCGTTCGATCGGGCCGCTCAGCGACGCCGACTCCAGGAGGCGGAACGCAAGCTCTCGCAGCTCGGACGCGTGAACCCGCTCGCGTTGGAGGAGTTCGCGGCGCTCGAGCAGCGGCACTCCTTCCTCACTGCTCAGCTCGACGATCTCGTCCGTACCCGGACGGATCTGCTGACGATCATCGAGGAGCTCGACGAGCGAATGCAGACGATCTTCCTCGCGGCATTCGAGGACACGAAGGTCGCGTTCGGCGAGGTCTTCCCCATCCTCTTCCCGGGAGGCACGGGATCGATCTCCCTGACCGATCCGGACAACCCCTTGACGACGGGGATCGATGTGGCAGTGCGCCCCGTCGGGAAGAAGATCGAACGACTCTCGCTCCTCTCGGGCGGTGAACGTTCTCTCGCCGCCGTGGCCCTGCTCACCGCCATCTTCAAAGCGCGTCCGAGTCCCTTCTACATCCTCGACGAGGTGGAAGCGGCGCTCGACGACGCGAACCTGGGTCGACTGCTCGGGGTGTTCGAGCAGCTACGGGAGTCGAGCCAGCTGATCGTGATCACTCATCAGAAGCGGACGATGGAGATCGCTGATGCGCTCTACGGCGTCTCGATGAGGCAGGACGGCGTCTCGGCCGTCGTGGGACAGCGGGTGCGCGAGCGCGCGACGGCGTGATCGACCGCGTCCTGTGTGTAGCCTGTGAGCGGGGGAACACGACGTATCCCACACGATCGACAGGGGTGGGAATGAAGGTTCGTACGAGCGTGCGCCGGATGGCGATGATCGCGGTTCTGGCCGTCGGGCTGGCGGGAGCACCGGCGACGGCAGCCGTCGCAGCACCGGGGCCGGCGGCGTCGGTGACGGCGGCGCGGATGGTCCCGGCGGCCAAGCCCGTCGTGAAGACCTATAAGAACTGCACGGCGCTCAACAAGGTGCATCGGGGCGGCGTCGCGAAGGCCGGCGTCACGCACAACAAGGTCAACGGGAAGAAGCGGGCCTTCGGGGTGCGGCCGACGTTCTCGACGGCGCTGTACAACGCCAACAGGAAGATGGACCGCGACAAGGACGGCATCGCCTGCGAGAAGGGCTGACCCTGTCAACTAGCCTGGGATCATGGCGGAGAGCTCCTGGTCCCTTGGTCGCGCACTGCGCGGGTTGTTCGTCAAGCCGACGATCGATGACGACACGTGGGAGGACCTCGAGACGGCTCTCCTGACGGCTGACTTCGGTCCCGACGTCACCGAGCGCATCGTCGACGAGCTCCGCGAGAAGGTGGAACGGTTCCGGACCACGGATCCGAAGGACCTCCAGCGGATGCTGCGCGAGACCCTCGAGGAGCATTTCGCGAAGTTCGACACGACCCTCCGCCTCAGCGAGCGTCCGGCCGTCGTCCTCGTGGTCGGCGTGAACGGGGTCGGTAAGACGACGACGATCGGCAAGTTCGCCCACTACCTCCGGCGCTTCGGTCGAAGCGTCGTCGTCGGTGCAGCCGACACCTTCCGCGCTGCGGCCGTCGACCAGCTCGCCACGTGGGCCGAGCGCGGTGGTGCGGCGATCGTGCGGCCTCAGCAGGAGGGGCAGGACCCGGCATCCGTCGCGTTCCAGACGATCGACTACGCGATCCGCACCGGGACCGAGATCGTCCTGGTCGACACGGCGGGTCGGCTGCACACCAAGGCTGGTCTCATGGACGAGCTCACGAAGATCCGTCGGGTGATCGAGAAGCAGGCTCCGATCAGCGAGGTCTTGCTCGTGCTCGACGCCACGACGGGGCAGAACGGTTTGATGCAGGCAGAGGCGTTCCTCGAGCACGCGGGCGTCACCGGCCTGGTGCTCACCAAGCTCGACGGGTCGGCTCGCGGTGGCTTCGTCCTCGCCGTGCAGGAGCGCACCGGTATCCCGGTGAAGCTCCTCGGGCAGGGTGAGGGGGTCGGGGACCTGACCGGATTCACGCCTCACGTGTTCGCTTCGGCGCTCGTGGATTGAGCGAGTCGGTCGCGCGCAGGCCCCGAGGCTGGTTTCATTGAGACATGGCGATCGAGCACGACTACTTCGGACTCCTCGAGTCCGGACCCGACGGGTCGATCTTCTGGTCTGAAGTCGTGGACTTCGGTGATCAGCGGGTCACCGTCGACCTGACCGCGCCCGATCAGGATGACGTCTCCATCGACGCGCTCGACGTGGCCGCCGCGATGATCGCCGCGCTCGAGTCGATCGACCTCCGGGCCCGTAACGCGATGGTGTCCGAGCTCGACGACCGGACGAGCGAGGTGACCGAGTTCATCCTGCAACAGCAGGAGATCCTCGGGGAGGACATCGAGGACTTCCTCGTGGACGTCTCCGGCGACACGCACATGGACGTCATCCGTTCCCTGCAGCTGATGAGCATGACGATCCTCGCCGACGAGCACGGGGGCAAGGACCCGTTCGCCGTCCTCGAGTACGCGCTCGACCCCGACTCGACCGACGATGTGCTTCTCGTGAACCTCGATGTCTCCGGGGCGGTGCAGTCGGTGACCAGCGCCGACTGACCCGGTCAGCCCTTCGACGCGTGGGCCCACTCGAGGGCGTCTCGCAGCGTCGCGAGGTCGCGGTACCACGTACGGACTTCGACACGGCATCGCACCCGCTCGACGCGGGTGTCGTACTCACCGCACTCGGCGAGTGCCTCCGAATCGGTAGGCGGGTACTCCGCTGAGCCGTCGTAGTAGTGGATCTCGAAGCCGTTCTCCGCATCGCCGGTGACCGAGACCACGGTGTCGGCGGGTGGTTCCGCGGTGGGCGCCGAGGCCGTCACGTGGGGGAGGACTGCCGCCGAGAGGGCCAGCCCGAGGGCGGCGGTGACGGTGAGAGGTGTGCGCATGATTCTCCTTCATCGGGATGCCGAGGTCCGGCATCCCGATGAAGGTACGGGCGCCCTGCTCCACCACGTCCTGCCGGTACCGACCAGGCGGAGACCGTCGCGCTGAGGGCAGCTGTGGAGGAAGCGGGTCACACCGCCTGGGCGAAGCCGGCCTCGTCGGCCTCCGCGGCCAGATGCGCCAGGGCGGCCGGGATCTCTCGCCCCTTCGATCGCATCGATCGTGCCCACAGCCGGCCCGCCCGGTAGGACGACCTCACGAGCGGGCCTGCCAGAACGCCCAGGAAACCGATCGATTCGGCGAGTTCGCGGAGTTCCACGAACTCCTGCGGCGTGACCCAACGATCCACGGGCAGGTGCCGGGGCGTCGGGCGCAGGTACTGGGTCAGCGTGATGATGTCGGTTCCGGCGGCGTGGAGGTCCCGGAGGGCCTCTTCGATCTCGTGTCGCTCCTCACCCATTCCGAGGATCAGGTTCGACTTCGTGATCAATCCGGCATCCCGCGCCCGGGTCAGGACTCCCAGCGACCGGTCGTACCGGAATGCCGGTCGGATCCGCTTGAAGATGCGCGGCACCGTCTCCACGTTGTGGGCGAAGACCTCCGGCCGAGCCTCGAACACGACGTCGAGGAGTCCCGGATCGCCGTTGAAGTCCGTCGCGAGCAGTTCGACCCCGGTTCCGGGATTGTCCGCGTGGATACGGCGGACGGTCTCGGCGTTCAGCCAGGCGCCGCCGTCGGGGAGGTCGTCGCGCGCCACGCAGGTCACGGTGGCGTACCTCAATCGCATACGGCTGACGCTCTCGGCCACGCGCCGAGGCTCATCCGTGTCGTAGTCCGCCGGCTTGCCGGTGTCGATCTGGCAGAAGTCGCAGCGGCGCGTGCACTGGGAGCCGCCGATGAGGAACGTCGCCTCCCGGTCCTCCCAGCATTCGAAGATGTTCGGACAGCCCGCCTCCTGGCAGACGGTGTGCAGGCCTTCGTCCTTCACCAGTGTCTGCAGGGCCTGGTATTCAGGGCCCATGCGGGCCTTCGTCCGGATCCACTCGGGCTTGCGTTCGATCGGGGTCTGCGCGTTGCGGACCTCCAGACGGAGCATCCGACGGCCCTCCGGCGACGCGGACCCGCTCATGCGGCGACCTCCGCCCCGAACTCCTCGGCGAACGCCGCGCTGACGGTCGGCAGCACCTCGGCGGGGGTCAGGTCCCGACCGAGGACCGTGCTGAGGGTCGTGACGCCGGCGTCCGCGATCCCGCACGGGATGATGCGGCTGAACGGCTCGAGCGTGTTGTCGCAGTTGAGGGCGAATCCGTGCATCGTGACGCCGGCCTGCACCCGGACCCCGATCGCCGCGATCTTCTCGACAGCTCCCCGGTGTTCGACCCACACCCCGCTGCGGCCGTCCACGCGCATCCCCGGGACGCCGAAGGATCGGGTCACGCGGATCAGGATGCTCTCCAGCCGACGGACGTGAGCCACGACGTCGACGGGCTCCGTCAGGCGAACGAGGGGATAGCCCACCAACTGGCCAGGACCGTGCCACGTGATCTTGCCCCCTCGGTCCACGTCCACGACGGGCGTGCCGTCGATCGGCCGCTCGTGGGCCGCGGTGCGCGCGCCCGCGGTGTAGACGGCGTCGTGCTCGAGCAGCAGCAGGGTGTCTCCGCGGCGGCCATCGACGATTTCGGAATGCAGCTGACGCTGCAGCGCCCAGCCCTCTCGGTAGGGCACGAGGTCGGGCGACAAGCCGACCGTCCGGATCTCGATCACGTGAGCCTCCTCAGGAGTTGTTGGACTGCGTGCAACAATACGCCCCCGGTAAGCTCGTCGCATGACGTCCGGCCGGCCCCGCGCGTCGTCTCGGGAAGTCCTGTCCGAGGCGGCCTGCGAGCTCTTCCTCGAGCGCGGCTTCGACGCGACCTCGATCACCGACATCTCCCGTCGCGCGGGCGTGAGCCGGTCCAGCTTCTTCAACTACTTCGAGTCGAAGGAAGCGATCCTCTGGTCGTCCCTGGACGAGCGCATCGACCGCCTTCGCGGCGACGTCCCGTTCATCGACCCGGCCGCTGCTCTCACGACGCTGTGCCGCGACCTCGAGCCCGACAGTCTCGCCCTCGCTCTGGTCAACACCGAGGCCATGGGGCTGACCGACGAGCTCGAGCGCGGCGCCGCGGTGCGCCACGCCAGGATCGCGCGAGCCGTCGCGGCATCCGTCATCGCACACGGCGCCGATCAGGTCGAGGCTGCAGTGTGCGGCGCGGCGCACGCCGGAGCCGTGATGGTCGCCATCGAACGATGGGCGCGCGGCGGGGTGGCCCGTGCGACGCTGGCGATGGAGCTGGCGCACGCCCTGGTGGTGGCGGAGGTCACTCTCCCGCCCAGCCGGGCGGGGGACTCCCGCTCTCTCGACTAAACTCAATCCATCATGGCTACCTTCGGCACGCTCTCCGATCGTCTCACCGAGACCTTCCGCAACCTCCGCACGAAGGGGAAGCTGTCGCCCGCCGACATCGACGGCACCGTGCGCGAGATCCGTCGCGCACTGCTCGACGCGGACGTCGCACTGCAGGTCGTCAAGGAGTTCACCGGCAAGGTGCGCGAGCGCGCACTCGGTGACGAGGTCAGCCGGGCGTTGAACCCGGCCCAGCAGGTCGTCCAGATCGTCAACGAGGAGCTCGTCGCCATCCTCGGGGGGCAGCAGCGTCGTCTGCAGTTCGCGAAGCAGCCCCCCACGGTCATCATGCTGGCCGGTCTCCAGGGGTCCGGTAAGACGACGTTCGCGGGAAAGCTCGCCAAGCAGCTCGAGAAGGACGGCCACACTCCGCTCCTCGTCGCGTGCGATCTCCAGCGCCCCAACGCCGTCAACCAGCTGACCGTCGTCGCGGAGCGTGCCGGCGCCGCCATCTACGCGCCCGAGCCGGGCAACGGCGTCGGTGACCCGGTCAAGGTCGCCCGCGATGGCGTCGAGCACGCGCGACGTCAGCAGTTCGACACCGTGATCATCGACACGGCCGGCCGCCTCGGCGTCGACGCCGAGCTCATGAAGCAGGCCGCCGACATCCGCAAGGCGACCGCGCCGGACGAGGTCCTCTTCGTCATCGACGCGATGATCGGTCAGGATGCCGTGAACACGGCCAAGGCGTTCCAGGACGGCGTCGACTTCACCGGTGTCGTGCTCTCCAAGCTCGACGGCGACGCACGCGGTGGTGCCGCGCTGTCCGTGGCCTCCGTGACCGGTCGCCCCATCATCTTCGCGTCGACGGGTGAGGGCCTCGACGACCTCGAGCCCTTCCACCCCGACCGCATGGCGAGCCGCATCCTCGACCTCGGCGACATCCTCACCCTCATCGAGCAGGCCCAGCAGGCCTTCGATGAGGAGGAGGCGCAGCGCGTCGCTGAGAAGCTCGCGACCGAGCAGTTCACCCTCGAGGACTTCCTCGAGCAGCTCCAGCAGGTCCGCAAGATGGGCTCGATGAAGAAGATGCTCGGGATGCTACCCGGTATGGGGCAGATGAAGCAGCAGATCGAGAACTTCGACGAGCGCGAGATCGACCGGACCGAGGCGATCATCCGCTCCATGACGCCGGGAGAGCGCCGCAATCCGAAGGTGCTCAACGGCTCGCGTCGCCTCCGCATCGCCCGCGGCTCGGGCATGACGGTCACCGACGTGAACCAGCTCGTGCAGCGCTTCGACCAGGCGGCCAAGATGATGAAGACCGTGGCTCGCGGCGGCGTCCCCTCGATGCCGGGGATGGGTGCTGTCGGCGGCAAGCCGGGCGCCTCGAGCAAGCGCGGGAAGAAGCAGAAGAGCGGTGGCGGATCGCGCTCCGGCAATCCCGCCAAGCGCGCGGCCGAGAACGCGGGCATCACGTCGGCGAGCACGGCGGCATCCGGCTCCGGGTTCGGGCTCGGCGCACCCGCTCAGCCGAGCGAGGCCGACCTCGCCGAGATCCAGAAGCTCTTCGGCAAGGGCTGAACGGCTCAGCCGACCGAGACGATGTCCCGGAGGCTGGGTCCGCCGCGGAATTCCCGGATGAGGTGGTGGACGACCTCGCGCAGGTCGCCGTCGGCGGCATCCGCGACTCGGATCTGTCGCTCGTAGCTGGCACCCTGGTCGAGGATCTGGGCGACGCCGGCGAATTCCTTCGCGCAGTGGAGCTCCGCGGCGATGGGCGAGAGCGAGTCGACGATCTCGCGGAGATGGTCGGCGACGGGTCGTTGCCGCCCCTCGCGGTCGACGATGACGTCGGCCTGCAGTCCGTAGCGTGCGGCCCGCCACTTGTTCTCGCGGACGAACCACGGCTGGATCGTCGGGAGGGCCCGCCCCTCGTCGAGCATCCGCGAGAAGTGCTCGGCGAGGACCTGCACGAGGGCGGCGACCGCCGCGAGTTCGGGGAGCGTGGACATGCCGTCGCACGCGCGGATCTCGATGGTGCCCCACCGTGGTGCCGGCCGGATGTCCCACCGCACCTCGGTCGCATCGGCCATGACCCCCGTGCGCTCCATGTCGCCCAGGTAGGCCTCGTACTCGGCCCACGACTCCAGCGGCCAGGGGAGCCCCGCCGTCGGGAGCTGCTGGAAGACGAGGGCGCGGTTGGATGCGTACCCCGTGCGGTCGCCGGCCCAGAACGGACTCGAGGCGGACAGCGCCTGGAGGTGGGGGAGATAAGCCGAGAGCGCATTGATCATGGGGAAGACCTTCGACACGTCCTCCACCCCGACGTGGACGTGGATGCCCCAGATCATCATGTTGCGCCCCCACCACTGGGTCCGCTCGATGAGCTTGTGGTAGCGCGTCTTGTCCGTGACCTGCTGGTCGTACCAGCGTGCGAACGGGTGGCTGCCGGCGCAGAGGAGCTCGACGCCCAGGGGATCGGTGACCGTGCGGACGAGATCGATCGCATCCCCGATGTCGTCCACCGCCGCCGCGACGGTGTCGCCGACGCCGCTCGTCACCTCGATGGTGTTCGTCAGGAGCTCGCCCGTGACCGTGTGACGCTCGTGCCGCGTCTGCTCCTCGACCTGGTCGAGGATGCCGGGGGCCGCCGGCACGAGATCACCGGTCGACCTGTCGGCCAACATGATCTCCCATTCGATACCGACGGACGAACGGGCGGATGTGGCGAAGGTCACCGTCATCGGCCCAGTGTGGCACGCCGATCCGGCGGTTCGCGGCATCCCTCTCCATCTGGCAGAATGGACGGTTGGACCGCCTTGCCCGACCCTCTATCCGGCTCGGAGGTCCACCGCAGAGCTCCCGCCGGGTGTGCACCCCACGCTCCAGGCGACGTTCATCATCATTCGCAACACCATTCAGGAGAATTGTGGCTGTCAAGATCCGTCTGAAGCGCATGGGCAAGATCCGTGCGCCGTACTACCGCATCGTCGTCGCCGACTCGCGCACCAAGCGCGACGGTCGCGTGATCGAGGAGATCGGCAAGTACCACCCCACCGAGCAGCCCTCGTTCATCGAGGTCGACTCGGAGCGCGCGCAGTACTGGCTCTCCGTCGGCGCGCAGCCGACCGAGCAGGTCGCCGCCATCCTCAAGCTCACGGGCGACTGGGGCAAGTTCAAGGGCGACAAGGACGCGGTCTCGACCGTGAAGACCGCCGAGCCGAAGGCTCCCTTCGAGCTCGACTCGTCGAAGAAGTCGGTCGTCAAGCCGAAGGCCGAGAAGAAGGCCGAGGCGCCCGCCGCCGACGCCGAGGCCGCCGACGCGACCGAGTCCGAGTAAGACCTTGCTGGCCGCCGCGCTCGAACACATCGTCAAGGGGATCGTCGATCACCCGGATGACGTCACCATCGCCTCCAGCTCCTCGCCTCGCGGCGAGGTGCTCGAAGTGCGTGTGCACCCCGATGACCGGGGTCGTGTGATCGGGCGCGGCGGACGCACGGCGAAAGCCCTGCGCACCCTCATCTCCGCGCTGGCCGACGGCTCGCGCGTCCGCGTCGACGTTGCGGACGACTGAGATGTCGGCGAAGTCGGCCCGGACGCAGTTGCGTGTCGGGCGCCTGGTCAAGGCGCACGGCCTCAAAGGCGCCCTCAAGCTCGAGCTCTACACGGATGACCCGGACGGGCGTTTCGTCACCGGTGCCGTCTTCACGTTGCAGGTCCCGGAGTCCTCGCCCTGGCACGGCAGGACCGTGACCGTCCGCGAGTTCAAATGGATGAACTCGCACCCCGTCGTCTTCCTCGAGGGGATCGACGACCGCAGCGCGGCCGAGTCCCTCGTGCGGGCGATCCTCTGGATCGAGCAGGATGCGTCCGCTCCAGTCGTCGAAGACGACGCCTGGTACGACCACCAGCTCGTCGGGCTCGACGTCGTGCGCGACGGCGATGTCGTCGGCAAAGTGGTCCGTGTCGACCACTTCCCGGCCCAGGATCTCCTCGGAGTCCAGCTGACCCAGGACGGCGACCGCGAGGTTCTCGTCCCCTTCGTGAAGGCCATCGTTCCCGAGGTGGACATGGCTGCCGGCCGGCTGATCGTCACCCCGCCGCCAGGCTTGTTCGAAGAGCTTCCCGCCGATGACGACCACTCCGAGGGATCCTCGGACGAGGTCGCCGATGAGGACGTCCGCGGAGCCTGACGTGCGCATCGACGTCGTCACGATCTTCCCCGCGTTCTTCGACGTCCTGGAGGTCTCGCTGCTCGGTCGAGCGCGCGGAGCCGGCCTCCTCGACATCCGCGTCCACGATCTTCGCGAGCACGCGACCGATCGTCACCGTACCGTCGACGACACGCCCTACGGCGGTGGCGCCGGGATGGTGATGAAGCCCGAACCCTGGGCGCTGGCGCTGGATGAGATCGCCGCCGCAGGTCACGACGCCGAGGATGCGGCATCCGGACCGCTCTTCGTCTTCCCGTCGCCTGCGGGGGAACGGTTCACGCAGTCCCTCGCCCGCGAGTGGAGCCACGAGCCGCACATCGTCTTCGGCTGCGGACGGTACGAGGGTATCGACGAGCGCGTCTTCTCGTACGCCGCGACGATCGGCCGCGTGCGCCTGGTGAGCCTCGGAGACTACGTGCTGAACGGCGGTGAAGTCGCGGCCATGGCGATGATCGAAGCCGTGGGGCGGCTCGTCCCGGGCGTTGTCGGCAACCCCGAGAGTCTCGTCGAGGAGTCGCACGAGGACGGGCTGCTCGAATACCCCTCCTACACGAAGCCCGCGTCGTGGCGAGGGTACGAGGTTCCCGACGTCCTGCTGAGCGGTCACCACGGACGTGTCGCGCAGTGGCGTCGCGACCAGCAGGTCGAGCGCACCAGGACGCGTCGCCCCGACCTCCTGCCCGAGTAGCCGGAACCCGCAGAGGCCGGTCGGTCCTCGTCGGCGTAGCATCGGAGGATGCCCCTGCGTCGTGGATTCTTCTTCTGGCTCCTTCCGAGCGCGGCCATCCTGCCGCTCTGGCTCCTGGTGGGCTGGATCGTCTCGGACGCCGGTGGGTGGGCGCTCGCCTGGGTCCTCGTGATCGCGATCCCGTCCGTACTCGTCGGTCAGCTCATCCTGACCCTCCTCATCCGCTCCCGAGGGACCGTCCGGCACACGCGGACGGTGTCATGGTGGGATGCCGCCGGCGTCGGCCTCTGGCACGTCCTGACGATCGCGGTGGGCTTGTTCAATCAGACGTGGTTCTGGCCGCTCCTGATCGCAGCGACCGTCGTGTACCTCGCCGTCTTCTGGTCCTCGCTCCGGCAGCTGTTCCAGGAGGCCCGCCCCTCGGTGATCCTCCGTCGCTACACGGCCCCGGCCACGACAGGACGTCGCGATCCTTCGGTGGTCGTCCTCGAGGAGAAGCGCGACCCCCTCGTCTGATCCGGGCGCGTTTGGAGGGGGTCGGCATCCATGGCAGAATGGACGCTTGTGCCCTGACAGACCTCTGCCTCGGGGGAGTTCGGAGCCGCATCGGCGCCGACAGGGCACCGCATCCTTTCTCCTCTAACTCTCGCGATCGACCTGGGGCGGTCGCAGGAAGTGACGATCATGCAGATCCTCGACTCCGTCGACGCAGCCTCGCTGCGGTCCGACATCCCCGTCTTCAACGCCGGCGACAACGTGAAGGTCCACGTCAACATCACCGAAGGCAACCGCTCGCGCATCCAGGTGTTCCAGGGTGTCGTCATCGGTCGCTCGGGTGACGGCGTCCGGGAGACGTTCACCGTTCGCAAGATCAGCTTCCAGGTGGGCGTCGAGCGTACCTTCCCGGTGCACAGCCCCGTGATCGACCACATCGAGGTCGTCACCCGCGGTGACGTGCGTCGCGCGAAGCTGTACTACCTGCGCGAGCTGCGCGGCAAGAAGGCGAAGATCAAGGAGAAGCGCGACCGCTGAGCGCTTTTCCACGGATGCCCCGGGACACTGTCCCGGGGCATCCGTCGTTCCCGGGTGTTTCGATCCCCGGTCCAGCCGTCATGTGCGACGCTGGTGGATGGTCGCCGAACCCCGGCGCCGGTGAAGGACAGCATGACCACCGACTCCTCGTCGCCCGCCGTCGACAGCGACACGCGTCCCCGTCGCGGACCGTGGCCTTTCATCCGCGACCTCCTCGTGATCCTGCTGGTCGCGGTGCTCGTCTCCTTCCTGGTGAAGACGTTCCTCGTGCGGTCGTTCTACATCCCGTCGGGCTCGATGGAGCGAACGCTGCTGAAGGGCGACCGGATCCTCGTCGATGAGCTGACGCCCCGCTTCGGTGCGTACGAGCGCGGCGACGTCGTGGTCTTCCGCGACCCGGGCGGGTGGCTTCCGACGACCTACGAGCCCGAGCAGCCCCCGCTGACGGCTGCGCTGGACTGGCTGGGATCCCTCGTGGGCCTGACGGCGTCCGACAGCGAGGATCACCTGATCAAGCGCATCATCGGCCTACCCGGCGATCACGTGATCTGCTGCAACGCACTGGGGCAGGTCACGGTCAACGGCGTGCCGATCGACGAGACCCCGTACCTCGATCTCGGCCCCTCGCAGTCCGCCCCCGAGGAGTTCGACTACGACGTCACGGTCCCCGAGGGCTCCGTCTGGGTTCTCGGCGACAACCGCGACAACTCTCAGGATTCCCGATACCAGCAGGATCAGCCCGGTCACGGCTTCGTCCCGATCGACAACATCGTGGGGCGGGCATTCCTCATCACCTGGCCGTTCGACCGGTTCGGGACGATCGACTTCCACCACGAGGTGTTCAGAGGGGTCCCGGCGCCGTGATGGCGGCGGTCGCGCCGACGCTGACCTTGGAGCGCCGCCTGCTGAAAGAGCACTCGCTCGTCATCGCGTGCGACGAGGTCGGTCGGGGCGCGCTGGCAGGACCGGTCGCCGTCGGGGCGGTGGCAGCGGATGCCGCCTTCAGCCGCCGCCGGATACCGGAGGGGCTCCGTGACTCCAAGCTCATCGTCGAACCCCGACGCGCGGGCATCGCCGAGCGGGCGCGCGCATGGGTTCCCGCGCACGCCGTCGGGTGGGCGTCGGCGGCCGAGGTGGACGACGTCGGCATCATCCGGGCGCTCGGCCTCGCCGCGGTGAGGGCGATCGAAGGACTGGGTGCCCAGGGGGTCGACATCGACGACGCCCTGGTGATCCTCGACGGCAACCACGACTACATCACCCCCGTCTCCGCGGTGGGTCGCGGTGTCCGGCCCGTCATCAAGGCGGACCGGGACTGCGCGTCGGCATCGGCGGCATCCGTCATCGCGAAGGTCTCACGCGACGAGTACATGAGCGGACTCGACGGAGACGCCCCCGTCTACGGCTGGTCGCGGAACAAGGGTTACGCGAGCGCAGAGCATCGCGCAGCCATCGAGACCCACGGTCTGAGCGTGCATCACCGGGCGTCGTGGGCCATCGCGTCGGCGCCGACGCTGTTCTAGGTCCGCGCGCGCCGAGCGCCCGCCTAGGATGGAATCACCATGGATGACGAAGTCTTCGAGGACTACGACCGCGAGCTGGAACTGGCTCTGTACAAGGAGTACCGCGACGTCGTCGGTCAGTTCCAATACGTGATCGAGACCGAGCGACGGTTCTACCTCGCCAACGATGTGAACGTGGTCCGCCGGGACACCGAGCACGACTTCTACTTCGAGATCTCGATGACCGACGTCTGGGTGTGGGACATCTACCGTGCCGATCGCTTCGTCAAGTCGGTCCGCGTCCTCACCTTCAAGGATGTGAACGTGGAGGAACTGCAGCGTCGGGACTTCCAGCTCCCTGAAGAGCTCTCGCTCGACGGCTGAGCCTCCTCCCCAGGTCGGGTTCCGTCGCGTGGCTCCACGGGTCCGGCAGTAGCGGCGGGAATCGTATCGCGCGCCCTCGACAGTGGGGTAATGGCAGCGAAAGACGACCTCGGCCGAGCGGGCGAAGAGCGTGCCGAGAGGCACCTTCGCACCCTCGGCTACCGCATCCTCGATAGGAACTGGCGAAGCCGCAGTGGCGAGATCGACATCGTCGCCGCCCGCGGAAGGGACCTCGTCGTCGTCGAGGTGAAGACGCGACGCGGCGAATGGTTCGGCCATCCCTTCGCCGCCGTGGATGCGAGGAAGCGGGATCGCCTTTGGCGCCTGGGCGCCGCCTGGGTCGTCGCGCACCCTGACGCAGCTCGGGGGAGGCGACTGCGGCTCGATGTGATCGGCGTCACGGGCCCCGATCCCGAGTCGGCGGTCGTGGAGCACCTGGAGGACCTCCGATGAGCCTCGGCCGTACGTGGTCCGTCGTCCTCACCGGGTTGGTGGGAGACATCGTGGAGGTCGAAGCGGACCTCTCGAACCAGATCCCCGGCTTCTCCATCATCGGTCTGGCGGACAAGGCGATCGGCGAGGCGCAGCAGCGGGTCCACAACGCCTGCGCCAACAGCGACCTCGCGCTGCCTCGTCGCCATGTGACGGTGAACCTGTCGCCCGCGAACCTTCCCAAGCGGGGTTCGGCGTTGGACGTCGCCGTGGCCATCGCGGCAGTGGCGACCGAGGCCCCGCTGGATCGGCAGTCGCTCGCCGAGACGGTCCACCTGGGCGAACTGGGTCTCGACGGCAGGCTGCGCCCCGTCTCGGGGATCCTCCCGGCCGTCCTGGCGGCCGCGCGGGCCGGCTTCCGCCGGGTCATCGTCCCCCACGGCAACCTCGCCGAGGCGGCGCTCGTGGAGGGGATCGAGGTGCGAGGCGCCGTCAGCCTGCGCGACGTCGCTCGGGCGCACGGGCTGGACGTGCCCGACGTCGAGACCGAGCCGGTCGCAGGCCCGGGCGACGTCGAGACCGATGAGGTGGCGACGCCCGAACTCGCTGACGTGATCGGCCAGCGCGACGCCGTCGAAGCCCTCATCGTCGCCGCGGCCGGTGGCCATCACCTGCTGATGAGCGGCCCGCCGGGGGCGGGGAAGACGATGTTGGCCAAGCGTCTGCCAGGCCTCCTGCCCGACCTCGACGACGAGACGGCCCTGCAAGTGGCGTCGATCCGCTCGCTCGCAGGTCTGCCCGTCACGACGCTTCGTCGTCGACCGCCGTTCGAAGCGCCTCACCACACTGCGTCGGCCGTTGCTCTCGTCGGCGGGGGGAGTCGGATCCTGCAGCCGGGGGCGATCGCTCGAGCGAGTGGGGGAGTCCTGTTCCTCGACGAGGCGGGAGAGTTCAGCGGGCATGCGTTGGACGCCCTCCGCCAGCCCCTCGAGTCGGGCCGCATCGAGATCCACCGGGTCGGCTTCCGTGCGGTTCTGCCCGCGCGGTTCCAACTCGTGGTGGCGACGAACCCGTGTCCCTGCGGCAACTACGGCGTCCCGGGAGGTGCCTGCTCCTGCCCTTCGCTCGCCATCCGGCGCTACCTCGGCAGACTGTCAGGCCCCCTCATCGACCGGATCGACATCGAACTGGGGTTGCAGCGCGTGTCCGCGACGCAGAGCGTGGTCGCACGGATGTCGACGGACGAGGCGCGCGAGCGAGTCTCGGGTGCACGCGACCGCGCACGGCACCGTCTGTCCGACACCCCCTGGCGCACCAACAGCGAGGTGGAGGGAACGTGGCTCCGATCCGGACCGCTGCACCCCGAGCCGTCGATCACGCGCCCGCTTGACGACGCGCTGCACCGTGGCTCCCTCACACTGCGGGGTTACGACCGAGTCCTCCGAGTGGCGTGGACGCTCGCCGACCTCTCCGGTCGGAGCCGTCCGAATGCTGCGGACATCGGCGGTGCGCTGTACCTCAAGAGAGGAGCGTCGCCGCGATGAGCTCCGACCTCACTGCCTGGCGCGGTCGCCTGGCGGGCCTCGTGCCCGCCGCGGTGCTCGAGGACGCGCAGGCCGTCGCCCGACATCACGCCGCCGCAGTGTGGTCGTGTCTCACCGAGCCCGGCGACGGCGTGGCCGGCGCCCTCATCTCGGAGATGGGGGCGGTCGAGGCACTGGATGTCGCCGTCAGGGATGCCGACACCGGGAACGCGGCCGTCGACGCCGGGCGACGCCGCTGGCGTGCGCGCTGGGCGACCGTCGACGACGCCTTCAACCGCGCGAGGCGCGTCCGCGCGTCGCTCATCGTGCCGGGAAGCGCCAAATGGCCCGCGGCGGTGGAGGATCTCGGCATCCACTCGCCTCATGCACTCTGGACCCGGGGCGACGCGGAGGCGTTGCGCCGAGGCGGTTCCGCCCTCGCCCTCGTCGGAGCCCGTGCGGCGACCGCCTACGGGGAGCACGTCACCGCTGAGCTCGCCACACAACTAACCCGCCGGGGCGCGTCGATCGTGTCGGGGGGCGCGTACGGCATCGACGGCATGGCGCATCGCGCGTGCCTCGCAGCGGGCGGAGTCACCGTCGCCGTGCTCGCAGGGGGCGTCGACCGCGCATATCCAGCCGGTCACGCCGATCTGCTGGGGCGCATCGCCGGAGGTCCCGGGGTCGTCGTTGCCGAGGTCCCGTGCGGGACGGCGCCGACGAAGTGGCGGTTCCTCCAACGCAACCGGCTGATCGCTGCGCTCGGCCGCGCGACCGTCGTGGTGGAGGCGGGCTGGCGCAGCGGGTCGCTCAACACCGCAGGTCATGCAGCGGCGCTGGGCCGACCGCTCGGGGCCGTCCCGGGACCGGTCACGAGCGCGGCGTCGGCGGGATGTCACCGGTTGCTGCGGGAGTACGACGCGCGCTGCATCACGTCGGCGGACGATGCCGCGGAACTGTGCGGCGGCGCGGAGACATCCGGATCGACGTCGCCGGACAGGACGGACGATCGGACGCGCGTCCTTGACGCCCTGAGCTCCCGGAGTCCGAGGACGCCGGAGGATGTCGCGCTCCGGGCGGGATTCGCGCCCGAAGAGGCCCGAGGGCTCCTCGCGGTGCTCGAGCTCGAGGGGCGGGCTCGGCGCGGTCCGGACGGATGGCGGCGTTCAGCGTCCCCGGGATGAGGCGGCGCCTCCGCCGCGCATCGGCACGCCTCCCGACGACGCGGTCATCGCGCGGCATCCTGGGAAGGTGCGTATGTCGGCGGCGGTCCTGCTCTACACGGAGCACGCGGAACGCGTGCGCCGGCTCTCCGCCGCCACGGTGCGGGCGTATCGCTCCGACCTCGCGGACCTCGCCGTTTTCCTGGGCGAACCCGAGCTCGATCGCATCGACGTGGAAGACCTGCGGGAATGGCTGTGGGCGGCGACCCAGCGCGGCACTGCGCGGGCGAGTCTTGCTCGACGCACCGCATCCGTGCGCGGCTTCTTCGCGTGGGCGGCGGGGGAGCGATTGCGCGAGGACGACCCGACCCTGCGGCTCGTGACCCCCAAGCGAGGCCGCACCCTCCCTGCCGTCGCGTCGACGTCGTCGCTTCAGCACGCCCTCGACGATCTGCGCGTCGAGGCTGACGCCTCGGGGGACCCGATCGTCCTCCGCGATGCCGCGCTCCTCGAACTCCTCTACGGTTCGGCCCTGCGGGTGTCCGAAGCCTGCGGCCTCGATCTCGACTCGCTCGACCGCGGAGCGGCGACGGTCCGGGTGTTCGGGAAAGGGGGCAAGGAGCGCGTCGTGCCCTACGGGGCGCCCGCAGCTCTCGCGCTCGACGCCTGGATCGTCCGTGGACGGCCCGCCCTCCTCGCCGGTACGGAGGCATCCGCGCTCTTCCTCGGCGCGCGCGGCGGACGCCTGGGCGTGCGCACCGCGTACGACGTCGTCCGCCGCATCGTCGGCCCCGTCGTGGGAGCGGATGCCGTCGGCCCCCACGCCCTCCGCCACTCGGCTGCCACGCACCTGCTCGACGGCGGTGCCGACCTCCGCGCGGTGCAGGAACTCCTCGGGCACGCGAGCCTCGGGACGACGCAGATCTACACGCACGTATCCACCGAACGACTGACCGCGGCCTACCGGCTGGCCCACCCGCGCGCCTAGGGCGCTCAGCAGCAGGGCAGCAGCACGGCCCGTGGGACGCGACCCATCAGCGCGAGGGGGTTCACGTACTCGCCGTCGTGCCGCACGCCGACGTGGAGGGAGCCCGGCCCTGCATGACCGCCCTCGGAGATCCGGCCGATGGGGTCGCCGGCCCGCACGACGTCACCGGGGGTGACGGTCGGCGTCACGGGCTCGACGCTCGTGACCCATCCGCCCCCGTGATCGATGCTCACCACCCCGCGATCGACGACGGTGCCGGCGAACGCCACGACCCCGTCCGCGGGCGCCGCGACCACGTCGTCGGCGGGCCCGATGTCGATGCCCCGATGCCCGGGTCCGTAGTCGTGCGCGGGCGCCTCGAAAGGAACGAGGACACGGGCTCCGCTCACCGGTAGCCGCCAGGAGGGCGGCGGGTCCTCCGCGGCAGCCGCGCCCCAGGGCGCCAGAGCGAGCAGAAGGGCGAGAGCCGCGGTCGACGCGGGGGAGCGAAGGATGCGGTGCATCCCCTGATCGTCGACGGGTGCGACAACAGCGCGACGACGGGTTCGCCATCCGGGGGATGATCCGTCGTTCCGCGGCGCGGGGGAGAAGCCCCGTTCTTGCTATGCTGATGGGGCACCTCGCTCGTCGGGGTGACTACGCGTGCCCTGAGCGGCTCGATCCGACCACGTCGATCGACATCGCGGCATCCCACCCAACGGTCTCCTCCGGGAGCGGGTGCGTGCCGGGCACCAGGCTCGTCGCGACCAACGGTCCGGCGCGATCAACCACACAGAACAGGAGAACGGCCATGGCCGTCGTCACCATTCGCCAGCTGCTCGACAGCGGCGTCCACTTCGGACACCAGACCCGCCGGTGGAACCCGAAAGTCAAGCGCTTCATCCTCACCGAGCGCAGCGGCATCCACATCATCGACCTGCAGCAGTCGCTCGGCTACATCGACAAGGCGTACGAGTACGTCCGCGAGACCGTTGCCCACGGCGGCACCGTCCTCTTCGTCGGCACCAAGAAGCAGGCGCAGGAGATCATCGCCGAGCAGGCAACGCGCGTCGGCCAGCCCTTCGTCAACCAGCGCTGGCTCGGTGGCCTGCTCACCAACTTCTCGACGGTCTCCAAGCGCCTCGCTCGCATGAAGGAGCTCGAGGAGCTCAACTTCGACAACCCCTCTGAGAGCGGCTTCACGAAGAAGGAGCTGCTTCTCAAGAAGCGCGAGCTCGACAAGCTGCACAAGTCGCTCGGCGGTATCCGCAACCTGACCAAGACGCCGTCGGCCATCTGGATCGTCGACGCGAAGCGCGAGCACCTCGCGGTCAGCGAAGCGCAGAAGCTCGGTATCCCCGTGATCGGCATCCTCGACACGAACGCCGACCCGGACGAGTTCCAGTTCCCGATCCCGGGCAACGATGACGCGATCCGCTCGGTCAGCCTGCTGACGCGCATCATCGCCGACGCCGCCGCCGAGGGTCTCATCCAGCGCCACAACCCGACCGATGAGTCGGCCGAGGCCGAACCGCTGGCCGACTGGGAGCGCGAGCTTCTCGAGTCCGCTCCCGCCGAGCAGGCCGACGCTCCGGCTACGGAGGAGTCCGCTGCCGAGGCTCCTGCCGAGGAGGCACCCGCCGCCGAGGAGGCTCCGGCCGCCGAGGCGACCGAGGCTCCCGCCGAGGCCAAGTCCGCCGAGTGATCTTCCCGTCGGCGCCCCGCCACCCGCGGGGCGCCGACGTCCGGATACAACCACCCAACTACTGAGGAGCCGCCACCCATGGCAAACTTCACCATCGCCGACATCAAGGCGCTGCGCGAGCAGCTCGGCACGGGAATGGTCGACACGAAGAAGGCTCTCGAGGAGGCCGAGGGCGACCTCGAGAAGGCCGTCGAGATCCTCCGCCTCAAGGGCGCGAAGGGCAACGCGAAGCGTGCCGACCGCTCCACGAGCGAGGGCCTGATCGCCGCACGCGAGCAGGACGGCAAGGTCACGCTCATCGAGCTGAACACCGAGACCGACTTCGTCGCCAAGAACGAGCGTTTCATCGCGCTCTCCGAGAAGGTCCTCGACGCGGCTGCTGCAGCCGGTGCCGACTCGGCCGAGGCTGCTCTCGCCGCCGACGCCGGTGGCAAGACGGTCGCCGACCTCATCTCCGACGAGGCCGCGATCATCGGCGAGAAGGTCGAGCTGCGGCGCGTCCGCACCCTGTCCGGTGACGCGTTCCAGGTCTACCTGCACAAGACGAGCAAGGACCTGCCCCCGCAGGTCGGCGTCGTCGTCGCCTACTCGGGTGACGACGCCGAGACCGCTCGCTCGATCGCGCAGCACGTCTCGTTCGCCAACCCGACCTACCTCTCGCGCGACGAGGTCCCCGAGGCCGACGTCGAGAAGGAGCGAGAGATCGTCACCGAGATCTCCCGCAACGAGGGCAAGCCCGAGGCCGCCCTTCCGAAGATCGTCGAGGGTCGCGTGAACGCGTTCTTCAAGCAGGTCGCCCTGCTCGACCAGGACTACGCGAAGGACAACAAGCTGTCCGTCGCCAAGGTCGCGGCCGACGCCGGGATCACGATCACCGGCTTCGCCCGCTTCAAGGTCGGCGCGTAAGCAGATGGACGAGGGGTTCGCATCGGAAGATGCGGACCCCTTTTCCATGCCGTTCGATAGTCTCCCCCTAGACGAGAGGATCCCCGCGTGATCGATGAGAACACCGGACGCCGTCGCGTCCTTCTGAAACTTTCCGGCGAAGCTTTCGGTGCCGGCCAGCTCGGCGTCAACCCCGACGTGGTCAGCCAGATCGCCCGAGAGATCGCGGCGGCCGTCGACCGCGTGGAGGTCGCTGTCGTCGTCGGCGGCGGGAACTTCTTCCGCGGCGCTGAGCTGAGCCAGCGCGGCATGGACCGCGGCCGCGCCGACTACATGGGCATGCTGGGCACGGTGATGAACGCGCTCGCCCTTCAGGACTTCCTCGAGCAGGCCGGCGCCGCCACACGCGTGCAGTCCGCGATCTCCATGACACAGGTCGCCGAGCCCTACATCCCGCGCCGCGCCGAGCGTCACCTCGAGAAGGGCCGCGTCGTCATCTTCGGCGCCGGCGCCGGACTTCCGTACTTCTCGACCGACACGGTGGCCGCGCAGCGCGCCCTCGAGATCGGAGCGGTCGAGGTCCTCGTCGCCAAGAACGGCGTCGACGGCGTCTACACCGCCGACCCGAAGACGGATGCCTCGGCGCAGAAGCTCGACACGATCACCTATCGTGACGCTCTGCAGCGTGGCCTCAAAGTCGTCGATTCGACGGCGTTCAGCCTGTGCATGGACAACGGCATGGACATGCGCGTGTTCGGTATGGAGCCAGCCGGCAACGTCACCCGTGCACTCCTCGGAGAATCGATCGGCACGCTCGTCAGCGTCTGAGGTCCACCCCGGCCGACGACTAGACTCAACAGGACGTACCGACGAATGGAGAGACCGTGATCGCCGAGATCCTGGCCGACACGAAGACCCGCATGGACCGCGCCGTCGAGGCTGCGAAAGAGGACTTCTCGACCGTCCGCACCGGGCGCGCGAACCCGCAGCTGTTCCAGAAGGTCATGGTCGAGTACTACGGCACCCCGACCCCGCTGGCGCAGCTCGCATCGCTCAACGCGCTCGAGGCTCGCACGCTCGTCATCACCCCGTACGACAAGTCCGCGCTCAAGGGCATCGAGCAGGCCGTCCGCGACATGCCGAACCTCGGCGCGAATCCGTCGAACGACGGCAACGTCGTCCGCGTCACGATGCCCGAGCTGACGGCTGACCGCCGCAAGGAGTACGTCAAGCTCGTCAAGACCAAGGCGGAGGACGCGAAGGTGCACGTCCGCGGCATCCGTCGCAAGTCGAAGGACGAGCTCGACGCTCTCAAGGGCGAAGTGAGCGACGACGACCTCGCTCGTGCCGAGAAGGAGCTCGACGCGGTGACCAAGACGCACGTCGACCTGATCGACGAGGCGTTGAAGCGCAAAGAGGCAGAACTCCTCGAGGTCTGAGATCGTCATGTCCGAAGACGCATCGGGGAAGGCGCCCGGACCGGACGCCTCCCCGAGCCGATCCGACTCGCGCCGCGGCGGGGATGCCGCGGCGGACTCGTCGTCCTTCCAGGCTCACGTGCGTGCAGCGCGCAGTGAGTTCGAGAGCCAGATCGAACGTGCTCGGGTCGAGTTCGAAGAGGCCAACGAGCGTCTGAACGCGCGCTCCGGGCGCAATCTCCTCGTCGCCACCCTGATCGGTCTCGCGATCGGTGCGGTGGTGCTGGGGTCGCTGCTGTTCTGGAAGTGGGCGTTCATCGCCTTCGCCGTGCCGCTGTGCCTCATGGGAGCCCTCGAGTTCACTCGTGCCCTCCAGGCCGCGGGCCGTCGGATCGACCTCGCCGCGCAGCTGTCGGCCGGTGTCCTGGTCCTCGGCGCTGCGTTCGTGGGCTACCTGACGCAGTGGTTCGTCATCTTCGCCGCCGTCGTCCTCGTCGTCGTGTGGCGTCTCGTCGCCCAGATGGCGGCTCATGACGGGCGGCGGTACGGCGACGTGGTCAGCGATGTCCTCGCCAGCGGTCTGATCCAGCTGTACGTCGTGTTCCACGGCAGCCTCGCACTGGTGATCCTGCGTCAGGATCACGGCGAGCTGTGGTTGCTCGCTGTGCTCGTCATCGCCGTGGCGGTGGACACGGGTGCGTACGCCAGCGGTGTCGCGCTCGGTCGGCATCCGATGGCCCCTCGGATCAGCCCGAACAAGACCTGGGAGGGGTTCGGCGGCGCCGTCGTCGCCAGCCTCGTCGCCGGCGGGCTGCTCGGCGTGCTGATGCTGCAGATCCCGCTCTGGGCCGGCCTCATCCTCGGACTCGCCATCCTCGTCTCCGCGACGGTGGGCGACCTCGGCGAGTCCCTCATCAAGCGCGACCTCGGCATCAAGGACATGAGCTCCTTCCTCCCCGGCCACGGGGGAGTGCTGGACCGCCTCGATTCGATCCTCCCGTCGCTCGTCCCCGGCCTCGCCCTGTACATCCTCCTGAATCCGTTGAGCGCACTGACATGACCGAACTGACTTCGCCCGCCGCTTTCCCCGCCTCCGGCCGCCGGAAGGGTTACGCGCGGCAGCCCGTCGACGAGTTCCTCGCCTCGACGCGCGCGGCGTTCGAGACTGAGGGTACGACGGTGACGTCCGAGGACATCCGGAGCGCGGCCTTCCCGATCGTCCGGGACGGGTACGCCGTCGAGGCCGTCGACGCCGCCTTGGCACGCATCGAGGATGCGTTCGCCCAGCGGGAGCGGGCCGCGGCGATGTCGCAGCGCGGCGCGCGCGCGTGGGTGGGCGCGTCCCGTGCACTCGCCCAGGAGATCCTCGACAGGCTGTCCCGCCCCGCCCACCACAAGTTCCGGCGCGTCTCGCCCCTTCGCTTCGGGTATCGCGTCGACGAGGTCGACCTCGTCGCGGGTCGCGTCGCGCGGTACCTCGAGGCGGGCGAGGGGCTCACCATCGAGCAGGTGCGCACGGTGGCGTTCCGAATGCAGCTCCGTGGCTACGACGAGGCGCAGGTGGATGCCGTGCTGGATGCGGTGGTCGACGTGATGCAGTCCGTCGGATGACCGCGTGGCGGCGGTTCCCCGCCGCGGATATGATCGGTGCACTGTGACTTCCGGCAACGAGATCCTCCCGTCCCGCACCGGCGTCGCCGCGCGGTCGGGCCGGCACTCGGCACTCGTCGCACCTGCTTCTCGCTGGTCGCGTCGTCGCGGTGTGCTCGGGGCGTTCGCGGTGATGGCGACGGCGGGGTTCGTGGCGGCATCCCTCGTCCCGCTCGTCTCGTTCCCGAACACCGCTGAGGCGACCGAACTCGACCTGATGTCGCTCTACGCCTCCACGGTCCACGACGCGCAGCAGTATCACGCAGGCGAGGCCCCGGTCCTCGAACTCGACCGTGCGAGCGAGTACACGGTGTACGTCAAGCCGACCCCCACTCCGACGCCCACTCCCACCCCCGCGAAGAAGTCCGGCTCGGGCTCGTCATCCGGGTGGAGCCCGCCGTTCGTGACCCCGAATCCCGGGAGCGCGCAGGCCATCGCCTACGACATGGTGACCGCGCGCGGCTGGGGCGACTCGGAGTTCGCCTGCTTGGTCGCGTTGTGGAAGAAGGAGTCGGGCTGGCGCGTCAACGCGTACAACGCCTCGAGCGGTGCCTACGGGATCGCCCAGGCCACTCCCGGACGCAAGATGTCGTCCGTGGGCTCTGACTGGCAGACGAACCCGGCGACACAGATCACGTGGGGACTCGGCTACATCCAGGGCCGGTACGGCACCCCGTGCGGCGCGTGGGGGAAGTCGCAGCGTTCGGGCTGGTACTGAGCCGATGCCCCGCTCGCACCGCCGGAAGCCCACCGGCTCCGACGCATCCTTCGATCGCCTGCTGGCCGGCTGGAAGCGGACCGAGCAGCGACGCGGTGTGGAATGGACCGTTCAACCGGTGTCGGCCGTCCAGGCGCAGAAGGAGTACACCTGCCCCGGCTGCGGCCGCACGGTGCCGCGGGGAACGGCGCACGTCGTCGTCTGGCGTGCCGACGGTGTGCTGGGGGATGCCGCCGATCTGGCGGCGCGGCGCCACTGGCACACCGCCTGCTGGCGGATCGCCTGATCAGAGTTCGTTCTGACGCGGGATCAGGACCTGTCGGTAGATGATCAGCACGCTCGCTGCGACCGGGATGGCGATGAGGGCGCCCAACAGGCCGAGGAGCGAACCGCCCGCCAGCGCCGCGATCACGACGACGGCGCCGGGGACCGAGACCGCGCGGCTCATGATGCGCGGCGAGATGAAGTACGCCTCGACCTGCATGTAGACGAGGTACCAGATGAGCGCCACGAGGGCGGTCAGGGGAGAGGCGAGCCCGAGGCATGCGATCACGATGATGGCAGATCCGGTGAGCGTACCGACGAGCGGGATCAGAGAGAAGAAGAAGGCGATGACGGCTAGAACGGCCGGGAACGGCGCCTTGATGATCGAGAGGAAGACGGCGCTCAGGATGCCGTTGATGGCACCGAGGATGACCTGCCCCATGACGTAGTAGCCCACCGAGGCGGTGATCTGCTCGGAGAGGTCGACGAACCGCTCCCGCTTGGATGCCGGGGCGAGTTGGTAGACGGAGCGCTTGAGCGACCGCATCGACGCGGTGAAGTAGATGGTGAGGATCAGGACGATGATCGTCCCGGTGGCGAAGGCGACGATCCCCGCGCCGAAGGACAGCAGGCCGGATCCGAGGGACGCGCCGATGTCGGTGAAATCGAGTCCGTTCCACCAGTCGTTCACGTAGTTTAGGACCATGTCGACCTGCAGGAGCGGGAAGGTGTCGGCCAGCCACTTGCTGACGACCGTGATCGGGTTCCACTCGCCGTTGATCGCGCTGTCCACGAGGCGCTGAGTCTGCTGGACGAGCTTGGCGATCTGGTCCACGAGGACGGGCACGACGATGAGCACGAGGGCGGACGCGATAGCGAGGAGCCCTGCGAAGGTCGCCACCAGGGCTCCCCAGCGCGGGAGGCCGCGGCGCTCGAAGAAGGAGACGACGGGGTCGAGTCCAAGAGCGAGGAACAATGCCGTGCCGATGTAGAGGAACACCGTCGACAGCGTCTGCACACCGGTCAGGATGAGGATGCCCACGCCCACGCCGAGCGTGGCGATCAGTGCAGTACGGAACGGATGCTGGATCTTCACGTCGGCCCTTTCCCAGGTCTGCACTCACCCTAGTTCTCTCATAGCGACCTCATGAGCAGACACACGCTCCCACGCGTTTGCCAGCGCCGTTCGCTAGGCTGGAATGTCGATCGGCCATGCACCCCCTGATGCAGGTCGGAGGAGGGCGGCGGTTCGTGAGATTCGTGTGGGCGATCATCGCCTTCGTACTGGCCACGGTGATGATCGGTGCCGGCATCGCACAGCGCACGATCCTCGAGGCTCCCACGACCGAGACGGCGAAGATCTCGACGGATGGTGCAGAGCCGTACGTTCTGATCGACGGGGCCGTGCTCGCGAGTCATCCCGGTGCGCAGACCGTTCGCATCGACGGGACCGGTCAGGTCTTTGCCGCCTACGGGCGGACCCAGGATGTCACGGCGTGGCTCGCACCGACGCCGTACGTGCACGTGACCCTCGGGAAGGACGGCGAACCGACGTCGAAAACGGTCCCCGCCTCGGCTCCGGTCGAAGGTGCGTCGCCGACGGCGTCTCCCGCCGGATCCGACCTGTGGCTGGACGAGTTCCAGCAGGACGGTTCGCTGGCGACGACGCTGCGGCTGCCCGAGGACATGAGCGTCCTGGTCGCCTCCGACGGCTCGGCGGCCGCCCCCTCCGCCATGAGTGTCTCCTGGCCTACGGGCGCGACAACCCCCTGGGCGGGTCCTCTCCTGGCGGGCGGCATCGCCATGGCCGTCGTGGGGTTGGTCCTCTACATCCTCGCTCTCCGTCATGTACGGCGCTCCCGCGGTCCCCGCCGGAAGGGTCTGCCGCTCACGCAGACCCAGCCGATCGACCTCGCGGTCGAAGAAGCGGAGAAGGGCGTGATCACCTCAGCCCCCACCCGGCGGCGCCTGACGATCGGCCGTCGGCGCAGCGTGGTCGCGCTCTCTGCTCTCGTGGCAGGGGGCATCGCTCTGACCGGCTGCTCGCCCGAGGCATGGCCCGATCTGCAGCCCGGGACGACGCCCTCTCCGACTCCGTCGGTCATCGTCCCGGAAGGTCAGGGTGCTCCGGCCGTCACCCAGACGCAGGCCGAACGGATCCTGACGAGGATCTCCGAGCAGGTGCAAGCCGCCGACAAGGCCAACGACCCGAAGGCGGCGGCGGCCAGGCTGACGGGCCCCGCCCTCGTGGAACGGGAGACCAACTACCGCCTGCGCACGGCACTTCCGAAGGCGGAGGCCCTCCCGGCGATCCCCTCCGGTGACATGACGGCGTTCCTCCCGCAGGCCCAGAACGACTGGCCCCGCATGTTCCTCGCCGTCGTCGAGGACGCCGACGGAGTCGGGACGGTGTTGACCGCCACGCAGGAGAATCCCTGGGCCGAGTACAAGGTCGCCTACATCTCCAGTCTCCGGGCCGACGCCAGCATGAACCTCGCGGCCAAGTACGTGGGCGCCGTCGCCGTGGAGCCGAACTCGCCGTTCCTCCTCATGCCGCCCGAGGACCTCGCGGCCGCGTATGCGGACGTTCTCGACAAGGGTGCCAAGAGCGAATTCGCCGGCATGTTCGACGAGAAGAGCGACACCTTCCGCCCGCTGGTGGCGGAGAACCGCGCGACGCTCCTGAAGAACTTCAACGAGACCGGTGAGAAGACCGGCCGCGTCTCCTTCCTCGCCGAGCCCGGCCCGTCCGAGCCACTCTCACTCGTCACGCTCGACAGCGGCGCGATCGTCGCGGTCACGGTGACGGAGAATGAGACGATCGTGCCGACCGACGAGGACGCCGTGATCAAGCTCGGCGACAACGTCGTCGTGAAGGCGCTGTCCGGCGTCTCGCAATCGAGCACCGGATTCCGCACCCGTTACACCGATCAGCTGTACTTCTTCGTCCCCGCGCAGGGGTCGAACGACAAGATCCAGCTGCTCGCCTCCCGTTCCAACGTCCTCGACGCCAAGGTGGTTGAGAAAGAGTGAGTACCCCCGCCCCCGGTGCCGTCCTGCGCGGCGCCGTCGACCTTTCGTCCCTCCGCAACCGGCCCGCCGGCCCGGCGCCCGCTGGCGGCACGGCGCCCTCGCCGGACGGGCAGGCACCGGCATCCCGCCTCGTCTTCGACGTCACGGATGCGGACTTCGGGCAGGTGCTCGAGTTGTCGAAGACGGTTCCCGTCGTCGTCGACCTCTGGGCCGAGTGGTGCGGTCCGTGCAAGCAGCTGAGTCCCGTGCTCGAGAAGCTCGTCACCGAGCTCGGTGGCCGACTCGTGCTCGCGAAGGTTGACGTCGACGCGAATCCCCAGCTCGCCCAGAGCTTCCGTGCCCAGTCGATCCCGCTCGTCGTCGCGCTCGTCGCGGGGCAGCCGGTGCAGCTGTTCACCGGTGCGGTCCCCGAGGCGCAGGTGCGCGAGGTGTTCACGCAGCTTCTGCAGCTCGCCGCCCAGCACGGCGTCACCGGCACCATTCCGATGGAGGGGGCACCGACGGCCGAGGGCGATGACGCTGCTCCCGCGCTCCCGCCCCTGCATCAGGCGGCGTTCGATGCGATCGAGGCCGGCGACTATGCCGCTGCCGCGACCGCGTACGAACAGGCGCTGACGGAGAATCCCCGTGACGAGGATGCGAAAGCCGGGCTGGCGCAGGTCCACCTGCTCGCCCGCGTGCAGCACCTCGATCTCGCCGAGGCCCGCGCGGCTGCCGCATCAGCGCCGGCCGACGTCGACGCGCAGTTCGCGGTCGCAGACCTTGATCTCGCGGGTGGTCATGTCGACGACGCGTTCGCGCGCCTGCTGGACCTGTTCGCGGCTCTTCCCGCCGAGGAGCGTGCTCCCGTGCGGGAGCGCCTGCTCGAGCTGTTCGGTGTCGTCGGAGACGCCGATGCGCGGGTGATCCGGGCGCGCGGTCGTCTGGCGAGTCTGCTGTTCTGACGGCTTCCGGAGACGACGGAGAAGGGGTCCGGGGCTGAGCCCCGGACCCCTTCTCACGCCTCGCGGCTGTTTCTCACGCCTCCCGGCGGTGGCGGAGCCAGAGGACGCCCAGCGGCGGCAGAGTCACGTGCGCGGTGCCGTCGGCATCCGTCGTCACGCCTCCGAAGTTGCCGACGCCCGAACCGCCGAACTCGGCCGCGTCGGAGTTGAGCACCTCGGCCCATGCACCGGTTTCGGGCAGCGTCAGTCGCACGTCGTGACGCGGTGACCCGGCGAAGTTGCACAGCACCACGACCGTTCCGCCGTCGTGGTCGCGCCGTGCGAACCCGAGGACGTTGCTGTCGGGGGAGTGCGGCCAGACCCTGGAGAACGCCTCACCGTCGCTGTCCCGCGACCACAGGGGCGCCTCAGCACGGTAGGTGTGGTTGAGGGCTGACACGAAGTGCTGCAGCTGCTGGTGCGCGGGCTGGTCCAGCATCCACCAGTCGAGACCGCGTCCTTCGGACCACTCGGACATCTGCCCGAACTCCTGGCCCATGAACAGCAGCTGCTTGCCGGGGTGCCCCCACATGTACGCCAGGAAGGCGCGCATGTTGGCGAGTTGCTGCCAGTGGTCGCCCGGCATCCGGGTGAACAGCGATCCCTTGCCGTGCACGACCTCGTCGTGGCTGATCGGCAGGACGAAGTTCTCGCTGAAGGCGTAGACGAACGAGAACGAGAGTTCACCCTCGTGATGAGCGCGGTACAGCGGGTCGCGGCCGATGTAGACGAGCGAGTCGTTCATCCAGCCCATGTTCCACTTGAAGCCGAAGCCGAGACCGCCCTGGCTGGTCGGCGCGGTCACTCCCGGGAAGCTCGTTGACTCCTCGGCGATCATCGCGATGCCGGGGTAGCGCTTGTAGGCCGTGGCGTTGACCTCCTGCAGGAAACGCATCGCTTCGAGGTTCTCGCGGCCGCCGTGGATGTTCGGCTCCCACTCGCCCTCTTCGCGGGAGTAGTCGAGGTAGAGCATCGAGGCGACGGCGTCGACCC
Organism: Microbacterium sp. MDV22-iso44; assembly: GCF_058629135.1. Classification (NCBI taxonomy): domain Bacteria; kingdom Bacillati; phylum Actinomycetota; class Actinomycetes; order Micrococcales; family Microbacteriaceae; genus Microbacterium; species Microbacterium sp. MDV22-iso44. The sequence continues at coordinate 498,176 of NZ_JBZVWS010000001.1, read as the reverse complement.
GCAGCCCGTCGACGTGGAACTCCTCGAACCAGTACAGCGCGTTGGCGACGAGGAAGTTCCGCACCTCGTTGCGGCCGTAGTCGAAGATGTACGTGCCCCAGTCGCGGTGCTCACCGCGGCGCGGATCCGGGTGCTCGTACAGGGGCGCTCCGTCGAAGCGGGCGAGAGCGAACGCATCCTTCGGGAAGTGCCCCGGGACCCAGTCCATGATGACGCCGATGCCCGCCTGGTGGAGGCGGTCGATGAGGTAGCGGAGCTCGTCGGGCGTACCGAAGCGGCTCGTCGGGGCGTAGTAGCCGGTGACCTGATAGCCCCAGGAGCCGCCGAAGGGGTGCTCGGCGAGCGGCAGGAACTCGATGTGCGTGAAGCCCTGCCCGCCGACGTAGTCGACGAGTTCGTCGGCGGCCTCGCGGTAGCCGAGTCCCGGACGCCAGGACCCGAGGTGGAGTTCGTACGTCGACATCGGCCGGTCGTGCACCGACCCGCTCGCGCGGTCGGCGAGCCACTCGTCGTCCGACCAGGTGTACTCGCTCTCGGTGACGACGGATGCCGTCGCGGGCGGAACCTCCGCGCGACGCGCCATCGGGTCGGCCTTCATGACCCACTGCCCGTCGGCGGTGAGGATCTCGAACTTGTACGCGGATCCCACCCCGATGCCCGGGACGAACAGCTCCCAGACGCCGGTGGAGCCCAGGGAACGCATGGCGTGCTGCGTGCCGTCCCACCCGTTGAGGTCGCCGACGACGCGGACGGCCCGGGCGTTGGGAGCCCAGACGGCGAACGACACGCCGCTCAGCGCGTCGTAGTGGCGCACGTGCGCACCGAGCACCTTCCAAAGCTGCTCGTGGCGTCCTTCGCGGATGAGGTGGAGGTCGACCTCGCCGACCGTCGGCAGATGGCGATAGGGGTCGTCGACACGGTAGTCGGGCGCCCCCTCGTAGGTGGCGACGATGTCGTAGGCGGTGGGCTGGGCCGTCGTCTCGCCCTCCCAGACGCCCGCGCGGATGTGTCGGAGCTCGACGCGGGCGCCGTCGGAGAGGACGGCGGTCACGGTCTGCGCGAAGGGACGGCGCGCACGCACCACCCACTCGTCGCCGTCCTGGTGGGGGCCGAGCACGTCGTGCGGGGCGTGGTAGGAGCCGGCACCGACGGCATCCAGGATCGAATCGTCGGGACGGGTCATGAGCGTGCCTTCACGTGGAGGATGTGGACGGGTTCGGCGAACGCGTCGAGGCGGACGTAGTTGTGTTCGTTCCAGGTCCAGCGGGCGCCGGTGACGAGGTCCTCGACGTCGTAATCGTGGCCGCGGGGGAGACCCCAGAGCTCCGAATCGACGTGGACCGTCGTTTCGCGCGCCGAGTGCGGGTCGACGTTGGCGACGACGATGATCGTGTCGGATTCGCCGGTCGGTGACAGGGGAGCCGGCAGGTGCTTCGCGTAGGCCACGATCGCATCGTCGTCGGACCCGAGCACGTGGAGCCCGCGGAGCTGCCGGAGCGCGGGATGCGCGCGTCGGATCTCGTTGAGCCGGCGCAGGTACGGCGCGAGCGAGTCGCCCGCGGCTTCCGCGGCCTCCCAGTCGCGGAACTTGTACTCGTACTTCTCGTTGTCGATGTTCTCTTCCGAGCCGGGGCGCGCGACGTTCTCGTAGAGCTCGTAGCCCGCGTAGACGCCGTAGCTGGCGCCCGCGGTCGCGGCGAGCGCCGCACGGATGCGGTAGGCCGGCCGACCGCCGAACTGGAGGTATTCGGTGAGGATGTCGGGGGTGTTCACGAAGAGGTTCGGCCGCATGAAGTCGGCTGTCTCATCGGAGATCGACGCGAAGAACTCCTCGATCTCGGTCTTCGTGTTGCGCCAGGTGAAGTACGAGTAGCTCTGTTGGAAGCCGCTCTGAGCCAGCGCGCGCATCGGCATCGGGCGCGTGAAGGCCTCGGCGAGGAAGATGACGTCGGGGTGCTCCGCGTTCACCGTGCGGATGAGCCACTCCCAGAACTGCAACGGCTTGGTGTGCGGGTTGTCGACGCGGAAGATGCGTACGCCCTGGCGGATCCAGTGGTGGACGATGCGCAGGACCTCGGCGCGGATGCCTTCCGGGTCGTTGTCGAAGTTGACCGGGTAGATGTCCTGGTACTTCTTCGGCGGGTTCTCCGCGAACGCGATGGATCCGTCCGGGAGGGTCGTGAACCACTCGGGGTGCTCCGTGACCCACGGGTGGTCGGGCGCGGCCTGGAGCGCCAGGTCGAGCGCGACCTCGAGTCCCTGGGCGGCGGCCGCGTCGACGAACGCGCGGAAGTCCTCCAGCGTGCCGAGGTCGGGGTGGACCGTGTCGTGGCCGCCGGCGGCGGAGCCGATGGCCCAGGGGGAACCCGGGTCGCCAGGACCGGCATCGAGGGTGTTGTTCGGACCCTTGCGGTTCACTTCGCCGATCGGGTGGATCGGGGGGAGGTAGAGGACGTCGAAGCCCATGGCCGCGACGCCGGGAAGGCGCTTCGCCGCTGTGCGGAAGGTGCCGCTGCGGACGGTGCCGTCCGGCATCCGCTCGGCGCCCTCGGAGCGGGGGAAGAACTCGTACCAGGCGCCCACACCCGCGCGCTCGCGCTCCACGAGGAGCGTGTTCTCCTCGTGGACGGTGTGGAGCGAGACGGCGGGCCGGTCGGCGAAGGCGTCGGCGAGTCCCGGGTCGCGGACGACGATGAGTGCGGCGGCGTCATCGACGGAGTCGTCCCGGAGCGCGCGGGCGGCGGCCGCGAGGGCGGTTCGTTCGTCTGCCGGTCGGGTCTTCTCCGCGGCTGCGCGTTCGAACAGGCGAGCACCCGTCTCGCGCATGAGGATCGGGTCGACTCCGGCCGCGATCTTCACCTCCGCGGCATGCCGCCACGTTGCGTAGTCATCGGCGAATGTCTCGAAACGGAAGCGCCAGGTGCCCTGTTCGAGGGGTGCGACGTGCACCTGCCAGGTGTCGAAACCGTCGTCCAGCGGATGCAGCCGGTGCAGACTCGCAGCTCCGGAGGGTGACGTCAGCCGCAGGTGCACCCCGATCCGGTCGTGTCCTTCACGGAACGCGGCGACCGTGAAGGGCACCGCCTCGCCCACGAAGGCCGACGGGGCGAACCTGCCGCCGGGAACGCTCGGTCGGTGCGAGGCGATCGGGATGCGGCCGTTGCGGATACCGGCATCCTTCTTCGTCGCCTTCGCCGGGCGAAGGGGGATCTCTGCGGAGCTGCGGACGGAAGCGGGGGAGATCGGTGAGGCCACGTTCCGAACCTACCGTTGCCGGGCGGACCCGGAAACGGCCCTGGATCAGTCGGCCCGGAACAGGTACATTGACGTCCCCGCCGCCGGGAACGTCTCGCCGGGGGTTCGGACGTCCGCGTGATCGGACGGCCGTTCGTCGACGCTCGACCAGAGCGGGACGAACCTGGTGACCCCGTCCAGCGCGGGCAGCGTGATGTCCGTCCCCCGCTCGCGACCGTGGACGACCAGGAGGATGCGGTTCGGCGCCTCGTGCTCCGGAGTCGACTGGGCGTCGTACTGCAGGGTCCGGTGGGACGGATCCGTCCACTGCTCCACCGACATCGTCTGGCCGTGCTCGTCGTACCAGTCGATCACCGAGGCGCTCGGTACCGTCTTGTCGGCATGCGCGAACCGCACGGGGCGGAGCGCGGGGTTCTCGCGGCGGATGCGCGTGAGCAGCTCGACGTGCGCGCGGAGCTCCTCCTGCCAGCCGCTCAGGTCCCAGTCGTACCAGGTCAGGTCCGAGTCGTGGCAGTACGCGTTGTTGTTGCCGTCTTGGCTCCGGCCGATCTCGTCGCCCGCGGTGATCATCGGGACACCTGCGGACAACAGGAGCGTGCCCATGAGGTTCCGCATGGCCCGCCGCCGCGTGCGCAAGACCGCCTCGTCGTCGGTCGGTCCCTCGAAGCCGTGGTTGAAGGATCGATTGGTGTCCGCGCCGTCGCGTCCGTGCTCGCCGTTGGCATCGTTGCGCTTGACGTCGTAGGAGACGAGGTCGTGCAGCGTGAAGCCGTCGTGCGCGGTGACGAAGTTCACGCTCGCGAGGGGTCCCCGCTCGGCGCTGAACGTGTTGGCGGAGCCGGCCAGGCGGGTGGCGAATCCGCCGATGCCGACGGGCGTCACGTCCGCGCGCCGCGAGTAATCGATGTCGCTCAGCCAGAAGTTCCGGACCCGATCGCGGTACCGGTCGTTCCACTCGCTCCACCCCGTGCCGAACCCGCCGGTCTGCCATCCGCCCAGGCCGACGTCCCACGGTTCGGCGATCTTCTTCACGCCGGTGAGCGCGGGGTCGTCGATGATCGCGCGCAGCAGCGGATGGTCAGCGGTGAACGTGTGCGAGGCATCCCGTCCCAGGGTCGGCGCCAGATCGAATCGGAACCCGTCGATCTGCACCTCGTTCGCCCAGTAGCGGAGGGAGTCGAGGACCAATCGGGCCGCGGCATCCGTCGAGGTGTCGACGGAGTTCCCGCATCCGGTCACGTCGATGTAGGTACCGTCCTCGGCCTGCCGGTAGTAGGCGCGGTTGTCGATGCCGCGGAAGCTCGACCGCGGCTCCCCGAGCCCCTGCTCGGAGGTGTGGTTGTAGACCACGTCGAGGATCACCTCGATGCCGGCCTGGTGGAGCAGCTTGACCATGCCCTTGACCTCGCGGAGCACGGCGCCTGCGCCCTCGGCCTGCGCCGCCGCGGTCGCATACGGGGCGTGGGGCGCGAAGAACCCCACCGAGTTGTATCCCCAGTAGTTGGTCAAGCCCAGCTGCAGCAGGCGCGGCTCGCTGGCGAAGGCGTGGATCGGGAGGAGCTCGACGGCGGTCACGCCGAGGCGCTGGTAGTGCTCGATCATCGCCGGGTGCGCCATGCCGGCGTACGTGCCGTGCAGCGCCGCCGGGACCCCGGGATGCCGCTTGGTGAGCCCCTTGACGTGCGCCTCGTAGACGACGGTGCGGTCGAGGGGCGTCTCGGGCTTGCGCACGCCCCCCCAGTCGAAGCACTCGTCGACGACGACCGATCTCCAGGAATGGATGCCGGGCACCGCCAGCCCGCGCGCGTACGGGTCGATGAGGAGGGTCGCGGGATTGAATGTCATCCCCGGGCCGTGCGGTCCGTCGACGCGCACGCTGTATCGCACGCCCGGGCGGAGCACGGGTGTCGTCACCTCCCAGACGCCGCCGCCCGCGGGCGAGAGCGGCAGAGTCTCGACGATCCAGTCGGGGTCGTCGTCGTCGAACACGACCACCTCGACGGCGCTCGCGTCGCCGGACCAGATGCGCAGGGTGGCGACGCCGTCGTGCAGACGTACCCCGAGACGGTCGTACGTGTCCGAGAGGAGGTCTGCGGCGGGGGAGACGGATGCCGCGGTGGTCGGGTCGGCCGGGGCGGAGATCATGCGTTCTACAGTAGTGAGCAGGTGATGGACGACAGCGGCAGGCGGAGGGCGATGGGGGTCTATCTGGACCACGCGGCATCCACGCCGTTGCGGCCCGAAGCGCGCGAGGCGTGGCTCGCTGCGGCGGAGCTGACCGGTAACGCGTCCTCGGTCCACGGTGCGGGGCAAGCCGCACGCCGCGTCCTGGAGGATGCGCGCGAGCGCATCGCGGCGGTCCTCGGCTGCGATCCGATCGAGGTCGTCTTCACCTCGGGAGGCACGGAGTCCGTCAACCTCGGCGTGAAGGGCCTGTGGTGGGCGCGGGAGCTCGACCGCTCGGCGATCGTCCTGCCCGACGGCGAGCACCATGCGACCCTCGACACGGTCGAGTGGCTCGCCGCAGCCCAGGGGGCGCAGGTCCGCCCGGTGCCGTTGGACCCGGAGGGGGCGATCGACGCCGACGCCTTCGCCGCAGTGCTGCCGGGCGCCGCCCTCGCGACGGCGCTCGTCGCGAACAACGAGGTGGGGACGGTGTCCGACGTGGCGCGTCTCGCCGCGGCCGCAGCGGATGCCGCCGTGCCGCTGCATCTCGACGGGGTGGGCGCGATCGCCCACACACCGATCGACTTCGCGGCGCTCCGCGGAACGGGGAATGCGCCGCACGGACTCGTCGCCGCCAGTGTCTCGGGTCACAAGGTCGGCGCTCCCGTCGGTACGGGGGCACTCGTGGTCTCTCGGTTCGCCCGGATCGGCGCCGTCCTCCACGGCGGCGGACAGCAGCGAGGTCTCCGCTCCGGCACCCCCGACGTCGCGGGTGCCGCTGCCCTCGCCGTCGCCCTCGAGCTCACAGCGGCTGAGCGGGACGCCGAGTCGCCGCGACTGACGGCGCTCGCGGGTCGGCTGGCCGACGGCATCCGTCGCGTCGTCCCCGGGGCGCGCCTGCTGGGCTCGCCGGACCGGCGGCTGCCGGGCCACGTCCACGTCCTGTTCCCCGACGCGCTGGGCGAGACCCTGCTGTTCCTGCTCGACCACTCCGGCGTCGAGGTCTCCACGGGGTCCGCGTGTCAGGCCGGGATCGCGGAACCGAGCCACGTCGTCATGGCGCTCGGATACGGCGACCGCGAAGCGCGCTCGGTCCTGCGGATCACCCTCGGGCGATCGAGCACGGCGGACGACGTCGACGCGTTCCTCGCGGCGCTCCCGGATGCGCACCGGCGAGCCGCGGCATCCAGCGCCCGTGCGGCCGCCCGCTCGTAGACTGGAACGATGCGCGTACTGGCAGCGATGAGCGGTGGGGTCGATTCGGCGGTTGCCGCGGCCCGAGCCGTCGACGCCGGACACGACGTCGTCGGCGTCCACCTCGCGCTCTCGCGTGCGGGCGGGACGCTGCGCACGGGCAGCCGGGGCTGCTGCACGATCGAGGACGCCCTCGACGCGCGGCGCGCGGCGGATCTGCTCGGCATCCCGTTCTACGTGTGGGACTTCTCCGAGCGTTTCCGAGACGACGTGATCGACGACTTCATCAGCGAGTACCGAGCGGGGCGCACCCCGAACCCGTGCATGCGGTGCAACGAGAAGATCAAGTTCGCGGCTCTCCTCGAGCGCGCGATCGAGCTCGGATTCGACGCCGTCTGCACGGGCCACTACGCGACCCTTGTCGACGGCCCTGAGGGCCGCGAGCTGCACCGCGCGTCGGATGAGGCGAAGGACCAGTCCTACGTCCTCGGTGTGCTGACGGCGGATCAGCTCGCGCACACGTACTTCCCGCTCGGCACGACCCCGTCCAAGGCGGTCGTCCGCGCTGAGGCCGCCGAGCGCGGCCTGACCGTTGCCCAGAAGCCCGACAGCCACGACATCTGCTTCATCCCCGATGGCGACACCCGCGGCTGGCTGGCCGAGAAGGTCGGCGCCGAGCAGGGCGACGTGCTCGACCGCGACGGTGCCGTCGTGGGCCGCCACGAAGGTGCGCACGCCTTCACCGTCGGTCAGCGTCGCGGCCTGCAGCTCGGCGTACCGGCCGCGGACGGCAAGCCGCGCTTCGTCCTCGAGGTGCGTCCCGTCTCGAACACCGTCGTCGTCGGCCCCAAGGAGGCCCTCGCGACGGCGGAGATCTCCGGGGAACGGCACAGCTGGGCCGGCCGTGCGCCAGAAGACGGCGCGTTCGCGTGCCACGTCCAGATCCGGGCACACGCCGACCCGGTGCCGGCGCGTGCCACGGTGGCCGCCGGCTCGGTGACGGTCGTCCCCGACGACCCCTTCGACGGGGTCGCCCCCGGTCAGACGGCGGTCCTCTACGACGGAACGCGCGTCATCGGTCAGTTCACGATCGCGCGGACCGTGTCCGCCGTACCGCAGGACGCCTGAGCCTCCGCTCGCGTTCGACGGACGCGAGCGCCTCGCGCAGGTCGGTGTGCGAGAAGCGGAAACCCGCATCGACCAGTCGCTCGGGCGCGACCCATCTGCTCTTCAGGATCAGCTCGGGCTCGGTGCGGAGGACCCACATGGCGATCTCGAGCATCCAGCGGAGCGAGGGGATTCCCACCGGCATCCCGACGGCGCTCCGGAGGGAGCGCATGAGCGACCGGTTGTCGGATGCCTCGGGCACCGCGACGTTCACGACCCCCGCGATGTCGTCGCGCCGCACGAGGAACCGGATCGCGTCGAGCACGTCGTCGATGTGCACCCAGCTGAACCGCTGACGGCCGCGCGTGCGGTACCAGGGCGGCCGGCCGCCGGTGGGCTCGTCGCCGATGCCGCGATAGCGACGGTGCGGCGGAACCCAGCCGTCGTGCTGCGGCCCGCCGAGGCCGGTACGGGCGAGGGTGAGAAGCATGCGCGTGGCGGGACCGTCGCCGACGACGATCGCCAGGCGGAGCGCGACGCGCCTCGTCGCGGGGAGGTCGCCGGCGAAGAAGGCGCGCTCCCACGCCTTCGCGACGTCGACCGAGAACCCGGCGCCGAGTTCGCCGGTCGACTCGGTGTTCGGCCGGTCCATCGCGTGGCGGTAGATGGTCGCGGTCGACGAGTTCACCCAGAGTCCCGGCGGGACGGATGCCGCCGCCACCGCATCGTGCAGTGCCCGCGTCGTCTCGACTCGAGAAGCCAGGATCGCGTCGCGGTTCGCATCGGTGTAGCGGCAGTCCACGGATTCCCGGCGAGGTTGACGAGAAGGTCCGCGCCGTCGATCGCTGCACGGAGCGCCTCGGGGTCGTTCCAGGACACGCGGGAGGTCCGACCCACCTCGACGACGTCGTAGCCGTCGGCGTGGAGAGAGGCGGCAAGAGCTTCGCCGATGAACCCGCCGGCTCCGGCGACCACGGCACGGGGACGGTCGGTGCTCATGCCTCGACGGTACAGGCACCGGCCGCCACCTCCGCCCGCGGTAGATTCCGAGCATGACCACCGCCGCCGGGGACGCCCCGGCATCCGTCTACCAACGCGTGCTCGGTGAGGCGTACGGCGATCTGCCGCCCGTGCTGGCGCGGTACTTCGGTCCCATCCCTCCTGGGCACGTCGGGGTCGGGGAGGGGACGTACGACACCGTCGGATCCCGCTACCGCCTGATCGCGTGGCCGCTGCTGGTCTGGTCGACGCGGCACGACATGCTCTTCCCCGAGGCGGGCGAGCAGGTGCCGTTCCTGGTCGAGAACCGACCCGTCGCGGACGGTCTCGCCGGATCGCGGTGGTTCGCGTTTCCCGGCCGGCTCCGGGTCATGCGCGACACGATGCGTGCCGGTGACGGGGAGATCATCGAGCGGCTCGGCCGTCGCGGCGGGCTGGAGGTACGCCTTCGTCCCGCAATCGAGGACCGCCGGATGGTGCTGCGCTCAGGACGACTCGCGTGGCGGGTGCGCGGCATCCGCGTCCCTCTGCCCCGGGTCGCCTCGGTCACCGTGCAGGAGAGTGCGGGCCAGGGCGGCGACGGGCGTCAGCGCGTCGACGTCCGGCTCCGGATGCCTCTCCTCGGCGAGGTCTTCCGGTACTCGGGATCGTTCGCCTACCGCATCGTGCGCGACGACGACAGCGGCTCAGGAGTGTCGGCCGCCCTCCCTACACTGTCGATGTGGCTGACGCAGAACTCCCCGCACTGACACTCGATGAGGCGCGCGCCGCCGCCGAGAGCCTCACCGAGAAGATCCTCGGTGCGCGCGAGGCGTATTACGGCGGCGACGTGGGGCTCGTCGACGACGCGACCTATGACGGGTGGATGCACGAGCTCGAGGCCATCGAGCGCGCGCATCCGGAGCTGCAGGGCCAGGACTCGCCGACGCAGACGGTCGGCGCGGCCGAATCGTCGATGTTCGCCCCCGTCGAGCACGCGGAGCGGATGCTGAGCCTCGACAACGTGTTCTCGCCGGAGGAGTTGCGGGAGTGGTGCACGAAGGCCGAGGCCTCGGCCGGACGCCCGGTGCGCTGGCTCACCGAACTCAAGATCGATGGTCTCGCCATCTCGCTGCGATACGAGGACGGGGTCCTGACCTCGGCCGCGACCCGAGGCGACGGCCGCATCGGCGAGGACGTGACCGTCAACGCGGTGCGCGTGGCCGGCATCCCCGATCGACTGGCGGGGGAGGGGCATCCCGCTCTCGTCGAGGTCCGCGGCGAGGTCTTCATCCCCGTCGCGGCGTTCGAAGAGCTCAACGCGCTTCAGGCGCGGCTGCGAGAGCGCGTCATCGCCGACGCGGCTGTGCGGCCGCGGTACGACGAGGAGAAGGCCCAGAAGAGCGCCGCCCGGCGCTTCCCCGCGTTCGCCAACCCGCGCAATGCGGCCAGCGGCGGACTCCGCCAGCAGCTCGACAAGAAGTCGGGTCTCGAGCTGGAGGCCGGCGAGGCCCGTCTCGCATCGCTGCGCATGTACGTGCACGGGATCGGCGCGTGGCCGGACCCGCCCGTCGCCGCGCAGAGCGACGTGTACGGGCTTCTGGCCGAGTGGGGGCTCCCGGTCAGTCCCTACCCTCGCACCTTCGACGACGTCGACAGCGTCCTCGATTTCGTTGCGGAGTACGGCGAGAAGCGTCACTCCGTCGCTCACGAGCTCGACGGCATCGTCGTCAAGGTCGACGAGCTCTCGCTGCACGATGAGCTCGGCGCGACCAGTCGCGCGCCGCGGTGGGCGATCGCCTACAAATACCCGCCGGAAGAGGTGCAGACGCGGCTCGTCGACATCATCGTGTCGGTGGGGCGCACGGGCCGGGCCACGCCCTACGCGCAGATGGAGCCCGCACTCGTCGCCGGAAGCGTCGTGCGTCAGGCCACCCTTCACAACCAGGACGTCGTCAAGGCCAAGGGCGTGCTGATCGGCGACATGGTCGTGCTGCGCAAGGCGGGCGACGTCATCCCCGAGGTGCTCGGGCCGGTCGCAGAACTGCGCGACGGCACCGAACGGGCGTTCGTCATGCCGACCGAATGCCCCGAGTGCGGCTCGACGCTCGCCCCCGCGAAGGAAGGCGACATCGATCTGCGTTGCCCGAACACCCGCGGCTGCCCCGCGCAGGTTCGCGGACGCGTCGAACACATCGGCTCCCGCGGCGCGCTGGACATCGAGGCGCTCGGCGAGGTCACCGCGGCCGCCCTGACGCAGCCGCTCCCGCCGCAGGAACCCGCCCTCGACACCGAGGCGGGGCTGTTCGACCTGACGGTGGAGCGGCTCGTCCCGATCGAGGTCATCGTCCGGGACTCCGAGACCGGCGAGGCGCGCGTCGACGAGAAGACCGGCGACGTGATCCGACGCGCTCCCTTTCGCCGCAACCCCAGCGCGGCGGAGAAGAAGGAGGGGCTCACCGGCCCGCAGCCGTCGGCTCAGGCGCTCACCCTCATCGACGAACTCGAGAAGGCCAAGACGAAGGACCTCTGGCGGTTCCTCGTCGCCCTCAACATCCGGCACGTCGGTCCGGTCGCCGCTCGTGCGCTGGCGCAGTACTTCGGCTCACTCGACGCCATCCGCGCCGCCTCGCGCGATGAGCTCGCCGCCGTCGACGGCGTCGGCGGGATCATCGCCGACGCACTGCAGGACTGGTTCGCCGTCGACTGGCACGTCGACATCGTCGACCGTTGGGTCGCAGCCGGGGCGCGCCTGTCCATCCCGGGCCACCCCGGGCCCGGTGCCGCCGCAGCTGCAGGCGGCGTCCTCGAGGGCATCACGGTCGTCGCGACCGGCTCGCTCGAGGGCTACACCCGCGAGGGCGCGCAGGAGGCGATCATGCAGGCGGGGGGGAAGGCGGCATCCAGCGTCTCGAAGAGGACCGACTTCGTCGCTGCCGGCCCCGGCGCGGGCTCGAAACTGGCGAAGGCCGAAGCGCTCGGGCTCCGCATCATCGACGCAGCTCAGTTCCACCTGCTGGTGACCGAGGGGCCGGATGCCCTCGGCGAGGCTCCCGTCGTGGAGTGAGGCTCAGTCCTTCTGCGCGAGCAGCGCGTCCCGCACCTGGCGGCGAAGCACCTTGCCGATGAGCGAGCGCGGCAGGTCGTCGACCGGTTCGATACGACGCGGCACCTTGTACGGGGTCAGTCGCGTCCGCGCGAAGGAGCGGATGTCGTCGATGTCGAGGTCGGTCACGCCGGGGGCGGGGATGACGACGGCCACGACCTGCTCGCCGCTGTGCGGATCGGGCAGGCCGACCACGGCGGCATCCGCGACCTGCGGGTGCTGACGGAGCGTCGCCTCGACCTCGGACGGCGAGACGTTGAAGCCGCCCGTCACGATCAGCTCCTTCAGCCGGTCGACGACCCGGAAAAAGCCGTCTTCGTCGCGCTCGACGATGTCCCCGGTGCGGAACCAGCCGTCCTCGAGCACCTTCTCGGTCTCCTCCGGCTTGCCGTAGTACCCCGAGAAGACCTGCGGTCCGCGCACCACGAGCTCGCCGGGCTCATCGACACCGAAGACGCGCGACGGGTCCTCCGGATGGACGACCCGCGCGTCGGTCCCGGGGACAGGGATGCCGATCGTCCCCGCCTTCCGGCTGTCGGCCGGCGGGTTCACCATCAAGACGGGTGAGCACTCGCTGAGGCCGTAGCCCTCGATGAGGTAGCCGCCCGTGGCCTCCTCGAAGGGTTCGACGAGCGCCGGCGAGAGGGCCATCGCGCCCGACACGCCGATTCCGATGCCCCGGATCGACGCGCCGGTCTCACGGGCACGAGCGAGCAGGCGCTCCGCGATGGGCGGGACGAGGGGCAGGACCGTCGGCGGGTGCTTCTTGATCGCGTCGATCACCATGTCGGCGTCGAACTTCGGGAAGAGCACGAGACGCGCTCCCATCGACATCGCGAACGTCAGGCACAGCGTGAGCCCGTACGCGTGGAACATCGGCAGGACGGCGTAGAAGACGCATCCGTCCCCGCGGACCACCGCCGGGATGAACGCCTGACTCTGGCGGGCGTTGGCGAGGAGGTTCCGATGGGTGAGCATCGCACCCTTGGGCGTGCCCGTCGTCCCGGAGGTGTACTGGAGGACGGCGAGGTCATCCGTGGCGGGACGGGGGTGGGATGCCGGGAGCGGCTCGGTCCGGACGAGGTCGTCCCACGTGCGCGTCCCGCGCACCGGCGCGGTGAGCGCGTCGCGCGATTCGCGGGCCTTCGCGACCGGCAGCCGGAGCGCGAGCCGGGTGTGCAGCGGGAGTGCCGTCGTGATGTCGACCGACACCAGTGCCTCGACGTGGAGGTCGGCCGGGAACTCCTGGACCGTCGCGACGACCTTGTTCCAGACGATCGCGTGGCGCGCACCGTGGTCCTGGAACTGGGTCCGCAGCTCCCGCGGCGTGTAGAGCGGATTGTGCTCGACGACGACGGCGCCCAGGCGCAGGACGGCGTAGAAGGCGACGATGTGCTGGGGGCAGTTGGGAAGGACGATCGCGACCCGGTCGCCCTTCTTCACCCCGAGGCGGCGCAACCCGGCCGCCGCTCGACTCACGGCATCCGCCAGCGCGGCGTAGGTCGTCTCCTTGCCGAAGAACTGCAGCGCGGCCGCCTTCGGGTAATCGCGGACGGAGTCGTCGAGCAGATCCATGAGCGACCCGGTGATGGGCGGGAGATCGAGCGGGACGCCGGCGTCGTAGGACGAGAGCCAGGGGCGATCGGCGGAGATCGAATCGGTCACGTCCTCAGCCTAGGGCGAGCGCTCGGACGACGAGTGGCCCGAACTAGACTGGGGGAGTGTCTGAAATCACCCCCGATCTCGTGCGCCATCTCGGCGTGCTCGCCCGGATCCAGCTGAGCGACGAGGAGGTGGAACGCCTCACCGGCCAGCTCGATGCGATCGTCGACAACATCGCCAAGGTCTCCGAGGTCGCCACCCCCGAGGTCGCCGCGACGAGCCACCCGATCCCGCTGAGCAATGTGTTCCGTCCCGATGTCCCCGGCGACATGCTGAGCCTCGACGAGGTGCTGCAGAACGCACCGGATGCCGCCGACGGCCGGTTCCGCGTGACCGCGATCCTGGGGGAGGAGCAGTGAGCGACATCCTGAAGCTGACCGCTGCCGACCTCTCGGCGAAGCTCCGTTCCGGCGAGCTGTCGAGTGTCGAGGCCACGCAGGCCCACCTCGACCGGATCGCCGCCGTGGACGGCGACGTCCACGCCTTCCTGCACGTCTCGGACCACGCGGTCGAGGTCGCCCAGGACATCGACCGGCGCCGCGCCGCGGGCGAGGAGCTCGGCGAACTGGCCGGCGTCCCGCTCGCCATCAAGGACGTCCTCGTGACGACCGACATGCCGTCGACCAGCGGATCGAAGATCCTCGAGGGCTATATGTCGCCCTACGACGCGACCGTCGTGTCGCGCTCCCGCGCCGCCGGCCTCGTGCCGCTCGGCAAGACCAACATGGACGAGTTCGCCATGGGCTCCTCGACGGAGCACTCCGCGTACGGCCCGACCCACAACCCGTGGGACCTCGACCGGATCCCCGGCGGGTCTGGCGGTGGCTCCGCTGCGGCGGTCGCCGCCTTCGAGGCACCGCTCGCCCTCGGCTCCGACACCGGCGGCTCGATCCGGCAGCCCGCCCATGTGACCGGCACCGTCGGCATGAAGCCCACCTACGGGGGTGTCAGCCGCTACGGCGCCATCGCGCTCGCGTCGAGCCTCGACCAGGTCGGCCCCGTCTCGCGCACGGTCCTCGACTCGGCGCTCCTGCACGACGTCATCGGCGGGCACGATCCCCACGACGCCACGTCCCTCACCGACGCGTGGCCGTCCTTCGCCGCCGCTGCGCGCGAGGGGGCGACCGGCGAGGTCCTGAAGGGCCTGAAGGTCGGCGTCATCCGCGAGCTCGACGACTCCGGCTTCCAGACCGGCGTCTCGGAGTCGTTCCGCGCCTCCCTCGCCGCGATGGAAGCCGCCGGCGCCGAGATCGTCGAGGTCAGCGCACCCCACTTCGAGTACGGGGTCGCCGCGTACTACCTGATCCTCCCCGCGGAGGCCTCCAGCAACCTTGCCAAGTTCGACTCCGTGCGCTTCGGCATGCGGGTGAACGTGCCCGGTGGCACCGTCGAGGACGTCATGGCCGCGACCCGCAACGCCGGCTTCGGCGACGAGGTCAAGCGGCGCGTCATCCTCGGCACCTACGCCCTGTCGGCGGGGTACTACGACGCCTACTACGGCAGCGCTCAGAAGGTCCGCACCCTGATCCAGCGCGACTTCGACGAGGCGTTCGCGCAGGTCGACGTCATCGCGACGCCGTCGGCGCCCACGACCGCTTTCCGCCTCGGCGAGAAGCTCGACGACCCGATCCAGATGTACCTCAACGACGTGACGACCATCCCGGTCAACCTCGCCGGCGTCCCCGGCATCTCGATCCCCTCGGGCCTCGCGGCGGAGGACGGGTTGCCCGTCGGCATCCAGTTCGTCGCCCCCGCCCGGGAGGATGCACGTCTGTACCGCGTCGGCGCGGCCCTCGAGGCCCTGCTCGTCGACAGCTGGGGCGGTCCGCTGCTGGACCGCGCCCCGATCCTCGGAGGAGCCCGCTGATGGCCAAGGACGCGCTGATGGACTTCGACAAAGCACTCGAGCTCTTCGAGCCGGTGCTGGGCTTCGAGGTGCACGTCGAGCTCAACACCGAGACCAAGATGTTCTCGCCGGCGGCCAACCCGGCGCACGAGGCGAACCACGACGCAGCTCCCAACACCCTCGTCGCCCCGGTCGACATGGGTCTGCCCGGTTCGCTGCCGGTGGTCAACGAGACCGCGGTCCGCTACTCGATCAGCCTGGGCCTCGCCCTCGGCTGCTCGATCGCGCCGTCGAGCCGGTTCGCGCGGAAGAACTACTTCTACCCGGACCTCGGCAAGAACTACCAGATCTCCCAGTACGACGAGCCGATCGCCTTCGAGGGCAGCGTCGAGATCGAACTCGAGGGCGGCGACCTGGTCGTCGTCCCGATCGAGCGCGCGCACATGGAGGAGGATGCCGGCAAGCTCACCCACATGGGCGGTTCGACCGGTCGCATCCAGGGCGCGGAGTACTCGCTCGTCGACTACAACCGCGCTGGCGTCCCGCTCGTCGAGATCGTCACCAAGCCGATCTTCGGCACCGAGCACCGTGCTCCGGAGGTCGCCAAGGCCTATGTGGCGGCGATCCGCGACATCGTGCGGTCACTCGGGATCTCGGAGGCGCGCATGGAGCGCGGCAACCTCCGTTGCGATGCGAACGTCTCGCTCCGCCCCCGCGGTCAGGAGAAGCTCGGCACGCGCACCGAGACGAAGAACGTCAACTCGATGCGTTCTGTGGAACGTGCCGTCCGTTATGAGATCCAGCGTCAGGCGGCGATCCTCGCCGGTGGCGGCACGATCACGCAGGAGACGCGCCACTGGCACGAGGACACCGGCCGCACCTCGCCCGGCCGCCCGAAGTCGGATGCCGACGACTACCGGTACTTCCCCGAGCCCGACCTCCTGCCCGTCGAGCCGTCCAAGGAGCTGATCGAGGAACTGCGCGCCGCGCTCCCTGAGGCGCCCTCGGTGTACCGACGACGGTTGAAGACCGAGTGGGGCTTCACCGACCTCGAGTTCCAGGACGTCGCCAACGGCGGTCTCCTCGCCGAGGTCGAGGCGACGATCGCCGCCGGCGCGTCCCCGGCATCCGCTCGCAAGTGGTGGACGGGCGAAGTCACCCGCGTCGCCAACGCGCAGGGAGCCGAACCCGCCGCGCTGGTCTCGCCCGAGTCGGTCGCCGAGCTGCAGAAGCTGGTGGATGCCGGCATGCTGACCGACAAGCTCGCGCGCCAGGTGCTCGAGGGCGTCATCGCGGGGGAGGGGACCCCGCAGGAGGTCGTCGACGCGCGTGGTCTCGCCGTCGTCTCGGATGACGGCGCCCTGATCGCCGCCATCGACGAGGCCCTCGCCGCGCAGCCCGACGTCCTGGCGAAGATCCAGGACGGCAAGGTCCAGGCCGCCGGTGCCGTCATCGGCGCCGTGATGAAGGCCATGAAGGGCCAGGCGGATGCCGCACGCGTCCGCGAGCTCATCCTGGAGCGCGCCGGACAGGCCTGACGCTGATCGAGGATGCCGCCGCGCCGCTGCCCGATCCGGGCTCGGTGTCGGCGGCATCGTCGACAATGGAGGTATGGGACGCGGAGACGGGACGGGACGGATCGTCTCGCCCGACGGCGCCGACGACACCGGCACCCGCATCCTCCACGTCGACATGGACGCGTTCTACGCGTCGGTCGAGGTCCTGTACGACCCGTCGCTGGCGGGTAAACCGCTCATCGTGGGCGGGATGGAGGGGCGCGGCGTCGTCTCGAGCGCGTCGTACGAGGCTCGCCGCTTCGGGGTGAGGTCGGCGATGTCGGTCAGCCGGGCACTCCAGCTGTGCCCGCAGGCGATCGTCGTGGTCCCGCGGTTCGAGCGGTATTCGGACCTGTCGAAGAAGGTCATGGCGATCTTCCGCGACGTCACCCCGCTCGTGGAGCCGCTCTCGATCGACGAGGCCTTCCTCGACGTGAGCGGTGCGCGCCGTCTCTGGGGGAGTCCCGGCGAGATCGCTCGGATGGTCCGCCGCCGGGTTCTGGAGGAGACCGGACTGACGTGCAGCATCGGCGTCGCGGCCACGAAGCACGTCGCGAAGATCGCCTCGACGGTGTCGAAGCCCGACGGGCTGCTGATCGTCGCTGAGCCTGACACACAGGCGTTCCTCGCTGCTCGCCCGGTCAGCGCGCTCTGGGGCGTCGGCCCCAAAGCTGCAGAGGCTCTCGAAGCGCGCGGCATCCGGATGGTGTCCGACATCCTGAACACCCCGCGGGGCGTCCTCGATCGAGCGCTCGGCCCGGCGATGGGCGCGCGTGTCTCGCAGCTCGCCCGCGGCCACGACCCGCGGTCGGTGCAGACGGAGCACACCGAGAAGAGCGTCGGCCACGAGGAGACCTTCCTCGAGGATGTCTCCGACACAGCGATGCTCCGGAGCGAATTCCGCCGTCTCGCCGACAGGGTCGCCTCTCGATTGCGCGCGGGCGGCTGGGAAGCGCGGACGATCGCCATAAAAGTGCGGTTCGCGGACTTCACGACCCTCTCACGGTCGGTGAGCGTCCCTGAGCCCACGAACGTCGGTCAGCGGATCGGCGACGTCGCCCTCGAGCTTTTCGGAAAGATCGACCTCGTCCAGCCCGTCCGGTTGATCGGGGTCCGAGGCGAGAAGCTCACGGGCGACGGTATCGGCGGTCTGGCACTGTGGGACGACGACGCGGAGTGGCGGAGGGTGGATGCCGCTCTCGACGACGCCCGCAGCAGGTTCGGCCGCGGCGCCGTCACGCGTGCGAGCACCCTCGGTCCGCGACGGGACGTCAATGCCCTCCCGACCAACCCGCGCCCCGCGCCGGACTGACCCGGATCGACGCAGCCCCCCTGCTTTCCCGGTCGCCTACGGCTACCGTGAGGTCATGGCAAACCTCCCCCTCGAACTCGGCAAGCAGTTCGCCTCCCTCGGTGTGTCCACGGTCTACGGCGAACAGCAGGACGTCGACGGCATCCGGATCATCCCCGTCGCCCTGACCTGGTCGGGCTTCGGCGCGGGAGAGGACACCTCGGGCGGTGCCGGCGGCGGCGGCGGGGGCGCCGCGATCCCGATCGGCGCGTACGTCCGGAAGGGTGACGACCTGCGCTTCGAGCCGAACCTGGTCTCGCTCGTCGCCGTCGGCATCCCGTTCGTGTGGATCGCGGGACGGGCGCTCAGCCGCGTCATCCGTGCACTCAAGCGCTGATCCGCTCCGGGCTGCCCTCGTCGCCGCCGTCGACGACGTCGCGGATGCCGTCGGCCGCGAGCCCCGGGAGCCGGCGGTGGTTCTCGTCGACGGTCGTTCCGGCGCCGGGAAGTCGACGTTCGCGGATCTTCTCGCCGAGCGACTGACGGACGCGGTGATCGTGCGACTCGACGATGTCTATCCCGGCTGGGACGGCCTGCGAGAAGGCGCGGATACCGTGCGCCAGAGCGTCCTCGTGCCGCTGCGCAGGGGCGAACCGGGGTCGTGGCCGGTGTGGGATTGGACGGCGGATCGGCCCTCGGGGCAGAAGAGGCGCGTCGCCCCCGCGGCCGTCGTCATCGTGGAGGGTTCCGGTGTGCTGACGCCCGCATCGGCCCCGCTCGCGGACGTCGCCGTATGGCTCGACGCGCCCCGGGACGCCCGCCGCGTGCGCGCGCTCGAACGGGACGGCGAGACGTACCGACCGCACTGGGAGCGGTGGGAGAGGCAAGAAGAGGCGCACCTCCGGGATCACCACCCGGATCAGCTCGCGAGCCACGTCTTCCGGCTGCCCTGAACGTCCCTGCTCAGGCGTCGAGCGCCTGCACGAGCATCTCGAGGCGGTAGCCGATCCACTCGTACACGCCGAACCGGGCGTCGCCGTCGCCGCGCTGCTCTTCGTCCGTCACCCCGAGCCGGTCCGCCAGCACCAGCCGAAGGGCGGCGAGCGTGCGGAGCCAGGCACCGGCGGCATCCGGGGTCAGGTCGACCACGAGGATGTCCTCGGCGGCGGCGCGGTCGAGCTGATCGATGTCGAGGTCCTGCCCGTCGTGCCGCAGGGACGCGCGGACGATGCCCGCATCCGCCGCCCGTCGTGCCAGGAGGTCGTCCTCGGTCAGGCGACGGAACTCCGCCGCTGCCTCTGCGTCGTCGGCGTAGGCGTCCGGCACGAGTCGGCGCACGGCCGGGTCGGAGCCGTCGTGCGAGGTGACGACGTCTTCGAACTGTCCAACGAGATCGGACAGATGCGCGGCTTCGAGGAGCGTCAGCTCCATGGCGACAGCGTGGTCAGTCACGACCCCGCCTCTCGCACGGTCGCCCACAGCCCGTAGTCGTGCATCGCCTGAGCGTGCAGCTCCATCTGCTCCCGCGACCCCTCGGCGACGACCGCGTGCCCGTCGTGGTGGACGGCGAGCATCAGCCGGTGCGCCTTCTCCCGCGAGAATCCGAAGTACTGGCGGAAGATGTGCTCCACGTAGCTCATGAGGTTGACGGGGTCGTTCCAGACGACGGTCTGCCAGGGTCCCGAGGTGGATGCCTGCAGGTCCGTCCGCTCGTCGATCTCCGGCGACGCGATGCTCATCAGGCCCACCCCAGCTCGTGCAGTCGGGCATCGTCGATGCCGTAGAAGTGGGCGATCTCGTGGACGAGGGTCGTGTGCACCTCATCACGGAGGTCGTCGACGTCATCGCACGCGTCCAGGTGCGGTTCCCGGTAGAGGATGATGCGATCGGGGAGGTCACCCATGCCGTACTGATCCCGCTCCGTCAACGCGAGGCCGTCGTACAGCCCCAACAGGTCGAGCGAGCCGTCCTCGGGACGGTCCTCGACGACGAACACGACGTTGTCGAGCCCCGCGACCATGTCGTCGGGCAACCCATCGAGTTCGGACGCAACCAGATCCTCGAATGCCTCGGCATCCATATCGATCATGACCACGCCTCACGCGGAGAAGATATGGGGTGAGTAACGGGACTTGAACCCGCGACCCCCTGGACCACAACCAGGTGCTCTACCAACTGAGCTATACCCACCATGTGCCCGTCTCCGGGCAACCCCACAAGTGTATTACAGTCCGGAGGCGAACGACGACACGGCGGATGCCGCGGCGGTGCGCGCGTCGTCGCTCGACGGTCCGGGGGCGTCCACGAAGACCGTCTCGCGGTAGTACGCGAGCTCGCGGACGCTCTCGCGGATGTCGGCGAGGGCGCGATGGCCGCCGTCCTTCGCCGGAGCGTTGAAGTAGGCGCGGGGGTACCACCGACGGGCGAGCTCCTTCACGCTCGACACGTCGACGTTGCGGTAGTGCAGCCACCGATCGACGCGGGGCATGTAGCGCGCGAGGAACATGCGGTCGGTGCCGATCGTGTTGCCCGCGAGCGGGGCCTTGCCTTCGGGGACGAACCGCTGGATGTACTCGAGCACCTGGAATTCGGCGTCGGCGAGGCTCACGCCGTTCGGGATCTCGTCGAGGAGGCCGGAGCTCTCATGCATCTTCGTCACGAAGTCGTTCATGTGCGCGAGGGCGGAGTCGTCGGGCTTGATCACGATCTGGAAGCCGGGGTCGAGGACGTTGAGCTCGAAGTCGGTGATGACGACGGCGACCTCCACGAGCTCGTCGACCGACAGGTCGAGGCCCGTCATCTCGCAGTCGATCCAGACGAGGCGGTCGTTCTCCGCAGCTGACACGTGGTCTCCTCCCACAGGAGTCGTCCGCGGACACGGCGACTCGGAGCCCCTCCAGGAGGATTCGAACCCCCGACCTGGCGGGTAGAAACCGCTCGCTCTATCCACTGAGCTATGGAGGGAAGGATGCTCGCCCCCCAGGCTACCGCTCACACGGTTATGGTCGCTCGGCGCGCGCGCAGGGCGCGCCACCGCGCCGACACGTCGAGGGCGACGTGGACGCCGGGACCGATGAGGACCGCGAACAGCACCGTGCCGAGGCCTACGGTGCCGCCGAGCAGCCACCCGGTGACGAGGACGCTCCCTTCGACGGCGAACCGGCAGACCCAGATCGGCCATCCGAACCGAGCGTGGAGGCCGGTCATCAACCCGTCGCGCGGCCCCGGTCCGAGGTCGGCGCCGAGGTAGATCCCGGATGCCGCGGCGATGAGCGCGATGCCGAACACGAAGACGAGAACCCCCAAGAGGTAGTTCTCGACGGGCGGGATGACCGCAAGCGCCCCCTGCATGACGGTTCCGACGACGAGGATGTTCGCGATCGTGCCGATGCCGGGGCGTTGACGGAGCGGGATCCAGGCGAGGAGGACGAGCGCGCCGGTGATGACGACGATCCAGCCGATCCCGATACCCGTCTGCACGGAGAGTCCCTCGGCGAGGACCGTCCAGGGGTCGAGTCCGATGCCGGCCTGGACGAGGACGGCGCAGCCGATGCCGAACAGGGCGAGTCCGATGACGAGGCGGAGGAGGCGCAGAAGCATGGACCCATTCCACCGTAAGATTGGCCTTCTGTATGCAGTCCAATCTCGAAAAGGTGGACCATGGACTCTCGGATCGGTGCCCGAAGCCTCGCCGCTGCACTCGGTGGCTGGCGGACCAGGACGCCCACCTACGAGGCCCTGGCCGACGGCATCCGTCTTCTCTGTCTCGATAACCGCGTCGCCGCCCACACCGCCCTGCCCGCCGAGCGCGAACTCGCCGCGACACTCGGCCTGAGTCGGGCGACGGTCGCGGCGGCCTATCGCTCGCTCCGCGAGAGCGGTCACATCGAGAGCACGCGGGGATCGGGCAGCATCACGCTTCCCCAGGTGCGCCGAGGAGCCGGTCGAGTGTTCGACGACGGCGAGGGCATCGACCTGCAGCAGGCCAGTCCGGCGGCGTGGCCCGGCCTTGCGGGCGTCATCGCCGAGGTCGGAGCGGATGCCGCATCCCTCGTCGGCCGGCCCGGTTACGACATCGTCGGCAGCAGCGAACTCCGGACGGCCATCGCCGACCGCTACACCGCACGCGGGATTCCGACTGCCCCGGACGAGATCCTGGTCACGAACGGGGGACAGCACGCCATCCACCTCGTCACGGCCGCTCTCCTCGGGCCGGGGATGACGGCGCTGCTCGAGACGCCCACGTACCCGCATGCGACCGAGGCGATCAAGGCCACGGGAGCGCGCGTGACCGGAACACCGGTGACCGTCGACGGCGGCTGGGACCTCGATCGTGCCGAGCAGACCTTCCGGCGTGCGCGTCCGACCCTCGCCTATCTCATGCCGTGGTTCCAGAACCCGACGGGGCGGTCGATGTCCCCGACGGATGCCGCGACCTTCCGCGCCGCAGCCGAACGCGCGGGGACGGTGCTCGTGATCGACGAGACGACCGCCGAGCTGATGATCGACGGCACCGCTCCGGAACCGTTGGACTTCGGACCTCATGCCGTGCGGATCGGTTCACTGGGCAAAACGGTGTGGGGTGGGCTGCGGGTCGGCTGGGTGCGGGCGGACCGAACCCTCGTGCGGCGGCTGGTGGCTTCCCGCCCCCGTCGCGATCTCGGCACCGCCGAGTTCGAGCAAGCCGTCGCCTCGCGTCTCATGCGTCTGATGCCCGACATCCTGCCGCAGCGCGCCGAGCTGCTCGGCCGGGGGAGGGATGCCGCCGTGGCCGCGCTCCGCGCATCGTTCCCGACGTGGGATGTCCCCGTCCCGGCGGGCGGCGTCTCGTTGTGGGTGGGGATGGACGCTCCGCTCAGCGGATCGCTCGTCCTGGCGGCTCGGCGCGAGGGAGTCCTCCTGTCGGCGGGCCCAAGCTTCTCCGTCGACGGCGGATACGACGCGCACCTTCGCGTGCCCTTCACCGCCCCGCCCGAGCAACTGCGCGACGCGATCACGGTGCTGGCACGACTGTGGCCGGAAGTGGGCGGCGCCGGCGCGGGGCACGCGCAGGACGAGAGCGAGGCCGTCGCCGCCATCGTCTGAGCGCGTCAGCGCGAGTCGTGGAGGACGGCCACCGCGTCCTCCATCCGCCAGAAATCGCCGAGCTCGACGAAGCCGCCGGCCGCAGGATGGAACCGGCGCGCGCGATAGCGCGTGGCGAGGTCGTCGCCGATGCGGGCCACGTGTCCGACGACCCGCCCCTCGGGGTCGACGACGCGCGACAGGCGGTCGGAGACAGGGGTGAGGCGATATCGGCGGAGCCGGACATCGGTGTTCGGTGCGATGGTGGTCACGGGGCCTCCTCTGCGTCGATTCGCACGGTACGCTCGGCCACCGACACGCACCTTCGGGACGGAACATCGCGCCCGCCGTCGGCGTTGTCCCTCGTGACGATCCCACAGTGAAAGGAAGGTCTCGCATGCAGACCTATGTGCTTGCCGGAGGCTGCTTCTGGTGTCTCGACGCCGCGTACCGCGCTCTCGAGGGAGTCGAGTCGGTCGAATCTGGCTACATCGGCGGTTCCGTGGCGTCGCCCACGTACGAGCAGGTGTGCACCGGCACGACCGGTCACGCTGAGGCCGTCAAGGTGACGTTCGACGAGGAGGTCATCCCTTCCGACGTCATCCTCGATGCGTTCTTCACCATGCACGACCCGCGCCAGCTCAACCGGCAGGGCAACGACGTCGGCACCCAGTACCGCTCCGCCATGTTCCCCGCCGATGACGCGCAGCGCGAGGAGTTCCAGCGCGCCGCGGAACGTGCCGCGGATTGGTGGGGTGGCGGACTGGTCACCACGATGGAGCCCCTCGGCGAGTGGTACCCCGCCGAGGACTACCACCAGGACTTCTTCACCAAGAACCCGGGCCAGGGCTACTGCCTGGCCGTCGCGGTGCCGAAGGTGAACAAGGTCCGGGCCCGGTTCGGGGAGTACGCCCGCCGCTGATCCTCCCCGGCGGACCTCATGGTCTCCGCCTTCTCCCCACGCGCCCCGGTCGCCGACGGTTTCCACCGTTCGGCGACCGGGGCGCCGTCGTGCCGGGCGTCAACGGAATCCTGAAGGGGCTCCGACGCCCGCCGGGCACGCGGGCGTCGGAGCATCGAGCGGGCACAGCCGTGCCCCGACGACTGAAGGAGTCGAAATGAAGGATCACATCACGATCGTCGGCAACGTCGGGGCCGACCCCGAGTACCGTCGACTTCCCGACGGCACGCCCGTCGTCTCGCTGCGGGTCGCCAGCACCGACCGCCGCTACGACGCGAAGGCGGGCGCGTGGGTCGACGGGCTCACCAGCTGGTACCGCGTCTCGGTCTTCCGGACGCTCGGAGAGCACGTCGCCTCTTCCGTCCGTCGAGGTCAGCGCATCGTCGTGCACGGAACGCTCGCCATCAAGCGGTGGGAGGCCGGTGACAAGTCCGGAACGGATGCCGAGATCGACGCCGTCGCGGTGGGACACGACCTCGCCTTCGGGACGTCGGTGTTCACGCGCGACGAGAAGCCGCGCGGTCGGGCGGACACCGGCGAATCGGCGACGGAGTGGGCGGCGCCGGGCGCGGAATCCGGGGCCGACGCAGACAGCTCGGACGAGCGGACCTGGCAGGCCGAACCCGCCGCCACGCCGTTCTGAGTCGGACCCAGCCGGCTCGGAGGTCGCACGCCCTAGACTCTCGCCCGTGCGCAGACACCAGCCCTCCCGGGGATCCCGCCTGCTCCTGCTCGCGCTCTCGCCCATGGTGGTGGTGACGCTCGCCGCATGTGCACCCGGGTCGAGCCCGGCGCCCTCCGAGCCCGCGTCGTCCTCTGCGGCTGCGCCCCGCCCCTCCGCGTCGGCGACACCCACCCCCACAGCCGCTGCGGACTCCGCCCAGGCGCGTCTGCCCGACTTCACGTCGGTGATGGATGCCGTCTGGCGGGACTCGGCATCCGTCAAGGGGCGCGTCTACGTCGACGCCCTCGTGGCGGCGGGGTTCCCGAAGAAGGCGATGCAGGTCACGGAGGACGAGACCTCGATCGGTGATCCCGCGGACAGCATCCAGTTCTCCGTCCGAATCGGCGACGAGTGCCTCGTCGGACAGGTCGGTCCGTCGGTGGCGAAGCCGACGGCGCTCGTGATGCCCGGCCTCGCCGACGGTGCGTGCCTGCTGGGACAGACCCGATCGATCGATTGGTGACACCCGGACCGTCCCGTCACGAGGGACGACCCACGTAGACTTGGGCCGTTATGGCCGAATACATCTACTCCATGGTCCGCGCCCGCAAGGCCGTCGGCGAAAAGCTCATCCTCGACGACGTCACGATGGCGTTCCTGCCCGGCGCCAAGATCGGCATGGTCGGCCCGAACGGCGCCGGTAAGTCGACGATCCTGAAGATCATGGCGGGTCTCGACACACCGTCCAACGGCGAGGCGAAGCTCTCGCCCGGGTTCTCGGTCGGCATCCTCATGCAGGAGCCCGAGCTCGACGAGTCGAAGACCGTCCTCGAGAACATCCAGGACGGCGTGGCGATCAAGCCCAAGCTCGACCGGTTCAACGAGATCTCCGCGCTCATGGCCGATCCCGACGCCGACTTCGACGCGCTCCTCGCCGAGATGGGGACGCTGCAGGAGGAGATCGACGCCGCGGACGGCTGGGACCTCGACTCGCAGCTGTCGCAGGCCATGGATGCGCTCCGTACGCCTCCGGCAGACGCCGCGATCGCCCCGCTCTCCGGTGGCGAGAAGCGCCGCGTCGCCCTCGCCAAGCTCCTGCTCCAGAAGCCGGACCTTCTGCTCCTCGACGAGCCCACCAACCACCTCGACGCCGAGAGCGTGCTCTGGCTCGAGCAGCACCTGCAGGCCTACAAGGGTGCGGTCATCGCCATCACCCACGACCGGTACTTCCTCGACAACGTCGCGGAGTGGATCGCCGAGGTCGACCGCGGCCGCCTCATCGGCTACGAGGGCAACTACTCGACCTACCTCGAGAAGAAGGGCGAGCGTCTCGAAGTCCAGGGCAAGAAGGACGCCAAGCTCGCGAAGCGCCTGAAGGAAGAGCTCGAGTGGGTCCGCTCGAGCGCGAAGGGCCGCCAGACGAAGTCGAAGGCGCGCCTGGCTCGCTACGAGGAGATGGCGGCCGAGGCGGAGCGGACGAGGAAGCTCGACTTCGAGGAGATCTCGATCCCGCCCGGGCCGCGCCTGGGAAGTGTCGTGATCGAAGCCAAGAAGCTCCAGAAGGGCTTCGACGGCCGCTCGCTCATCGACGGCCTCAGCTTCAGCCTGCCGCCGAACGGCATCGTCGGCGTCATCGGCCCGAACGGCGTCGGCAAGACCACGCTCTTCAAGACGATCGTCGGCCTCGAGCCCCTCGACGGCGGCGACCTGAAGATCGGCGAGACAGTCAAGATCAGCTACGTCGACCAGTCACGCTCGAACATCGACCCGAACAAGACGCTGTGGGAGGTCGTCTCGGACGGCCTCGACATCATCACGGTCGGCAAGACCGAGATCCCCTCGCGCGCCTACGTCTCGAAGTTCGGCTTCAAGGGGCCGGACCAGCAGAAGAAGGCGGGCGTGCTCTCCGGCGGTGAGCGCAACCGCCTGAACCTCGCGCTCACGCTGAAGGAGGGCGGGAACCTGCTCCTCCTTGACGAGCCCACGAACGACCTCGACGTCGAGACCCTGAGCTCCCTCGAGAACGCTCTGCTGGAGTTCCCCGGCTGCGCCGTGGTCATCACCCACGACCGGTGGTTCCTCGACCGCATCGCGACGCACATCCTCGCGTACGAGGGCACCGCCGAGAAGCCCGACCAGTGGTACTGGTTCGAGGGCAACTTCGAGGCGTACGAGGCGAACAAGATCGAGCGGCTCGGCGCCGACGCGGCGAACCCCGCGAAGTCGACGTACCGCAAGCTCACGCGTGACTGACCCCCGCATCCGCGTTCCCATCCACCTGCGGTGGGGCGATCTCGACGCGTACAACCACGTCAACAACGCCGCGATGCTGAAGCTCCTCGAGGAGGCGCGCGTGCGCGCCTTCTGGGTGCCCGGCGCGGGGGAGCGGGTCGTCCCGACCGCGGTCATCGACGCGAGCCACGGCGCGGCGCAGCTGACCCTCATCGCCCGCCAGGAGATCGAGTACCTCGCACCGGTTCCCTACCAGCGCGATCCGATCGACGTGCAGATGTGGTTCGGGAAGATCGGCGGATCGAGCGCCGAGGTCCACTACGAGGTCTTCACGCCCGCGGGCCAGGAGCCGCAGACGCTGTACGCCCGGGCATCCACCGTCATCGTCCAGGTGGATGCCGGGACCGGCCGTCCCGTGCGGTTGTCGCCCGAAACGCGGAAGGCCTGGGAGCCGTTCCTCGGCGAACCGCTGCCGCCGCTCGGACGACGCTGAGTCCGGTCAGTCCGCGTCCGGGATGCGGACCATGATCTCCTGAGCGACGGAGGCGACCAACTCTCCCTCGCGAGAGAAGATCCGCCCCGTCGCGAGCCCTCGGCCGCCCTGCGCGCTCGGCGACTGCTGGACGTACAGCAGCCATTCGTCGACGCGGGCGGGACGGTGCCACCACATGGCGTGGTCGAGACTCGCGACCTTCAGTCCGGGCGTGGCCCACGAGGCTCCGTGGGCACGGAGGACCGATTCCTGGATCGTCAGATCGCTCATGTACGCGAGCGCGGCCCGGTGCACGCGCGGATCGTCGGGAACCTCGCCGCGCGTGCGCACCCACACCGACTGGTGCGCGACGCGGTCGCTGCCGACGCTCGCGTAGATGGGATGTTCGACGTGGCGCACCTCGACGGGGCTCTGATCGAAGTGGCGCTTGCTCATCGGGTGCAGCCCCGCCAGGACGGAGTCATCGGACAGGTCATCCGGTCCGGGGATGCCGCTCGGCATCTCGTCCTGGTGCTCGAGTCCCGTCGCGTCGACCTCGAAGGACGCGATCATGGAGAAGATCGGCACGCCCTCCTGGAAGGCCTGGGTGCGCCGCGTGGAGAATGACCGCCCGTCGTGGATGCGATCGACCGAGAAGGTCATGCCGCGCGTCGAGTCACCCGGGCGGAGGAAGTACCCGTGCATCGAGTGGGCGGCGCGGCCGTCGTCGACCGTCCGTTCCGCCGCGATGACCGCCTGCGCGAGGACCTGACCGCCGAACACCCGACCCAACGGCATCGCCTGCGACACCCCGGTGAAGATGTCCTCCGTGGTGCGGGCGTCGCTCGAGGACAGATCCAGGACGGCCAGCAGCCCGTCGACGTGGCCCGATTCGCTCACGGCGTTCCTTTCCGGGGAGCCCGATGTCATCCCGTGGGCGCCCGGTTGGTAGTTTAGGTCGGATGTCCCCGCAGCTCGTTTTCCCCGACCCGCGCTCGGCGGCCGACCTCCTCACGTTCGCCGGGCGGGCCGCTCGGCTGGGCGACCCGGCGGTGCGGCTGCGGGCCGCCGGCGGGACCCTGGCCGTCTCCGCGGCCCCGCTGTCACCGCGCGGCTTCGGCGACGACACCCCGACCGTCCTCGGGATGCGCTTCCTCTCCATCGACCCCGAACTGGAGTGCGACCTCGTCGTGGATGCCGGTGCCCTCCGCGCCGGCGAGGACCCGACGCGTGTGGGACTTCCCGACAGCGGCGTCTCCGCCGCGTGGGCGGGTATCTCGCCGCCCCGCGCGGGCTGGCTGCCCGGCTCGCCGGTTGCGGTCGATGCGCTCGCACGGTCGGTTCGTCGCGGAGTGGATGCCGTGGCGACGGCGCTGCCGGCGGCACCCGGCGAGGACCTCGTCCGGACGGTCCGAGCCGCCGTGTGGGGCGCACCCGACGCGGAGCTGGACGGTCTCGTCGCGGGAGTGGCGTTCGCGGCGGACGCCCTCGGGTTCCTCGGCGCGGACGGGAACGAAGAGGCATCCGTCCGACGGACCGGGACGTGGACCCGTGTCAGCCTGTCCCGCGGACACGTGCTGGTCCGGGCCGGCAACCCGACCGGACTGACCACGGTCCGCTCGACCGGCGGTCGCTGACCGCGCGGGGGCTCACGCCCCGGGGTGCAACGGCAGGTTCGTGCCGCCGCGGGGCTCGGTTTTCGGGCCGGCGCCGGTCGGTTCGAAGGTGTTCACCATCGCGTGGGCGGCGCGCTGAAGATAATCCCAGAGGGTCGCCTCGTGCAGAGGCGACAGCTGCGCTTCGTCCACCGCGATCCGCATCGCCCGCAGCCAGCGGTCGCGCGCCTCGGGGTTGACGTGGAAAGGCATGTGACGCATGCGGAGGCGCGGGTGACCCCGCGTCTCGCCGTAGGTCGTCGGTCCGCCCCAGTACTGCTCGAGGAACAGCAGCAGCCGCTCAGCGGCGGGTCCGAGGTCCTCCTCGGGGTACATCGGCCGCAGGATGTCGTCGGCGGCCACTTCGCGGTAGAAGGCATCCACGAGGCGACGGAACACGTCGTGTCCGCCGACCTCGTCGTAGAAGCTCATCTGCTCGCTCACGGCGCCGCACTCCCCTCGGGGGCGTCCCCGTCGGTCCGTCCCCGCTTCTTCGGACGCCACGCGAGACGCTGCGGCGCCGCCGGCGGAGTGATCTGCTGTGGCTTCGTCTTGGGCGGGTTCGCACCGCGCACGCTCTGAGCCGCGTCCGCTCCGGTGAGGAAGACGGAGTCGAGCTGGGGGAGGGGGACGCCCAGCTCGTCGAGCGCCTTCTTCAGTCGTGCGCGCAGCGCACGGGACACGTCGTCCTTCGCGTTCGGGCGGGTCCTCACCACGAGGCGCGTGACGATGGTCTCGCCGCCGATGGACTCGAGACCCCAGACCTCGGGCTTGTCGATGATGCGCGTGCGCCACTTCGGTTCGCGGACGAGGTCCTTCGCGGCCGTGAGCATCGCGTCCTCGACGGCGTGGAGGTCGGCGTCGACGGGCACGCCCACGTCGATGACGACGCGCGCCCAGCCTTGCGACATGTTGCCGATGCGGAGGATCTCGCCGTTGCGGACGAACCACAGTGTGCCGTTCACGTCGCGGACGTGGGTGACGCGGACGCTCACGTACTCGACGACACCCGTCGCCAGCCCCACGTCGACGACGTCGCCGATGCCGATCTGGTCCTCCGCGACGATGAAGATGCCGTTCAGGACGTCCTTGACGATGTTCTGCGCTCCGAATCCGAGGCCGGCGCCGATCGCCGCCGACAGCAGTGTGAACGACGCGAGGACACCCGGGTTCAGGATGTAGACGATCGTCAGCGCGGCGATGATGACGATCGCGACGTTGACGATGTTGGTGAGGATCGACCCCAGGGTGCGGGTGCGCTGCACGACTCGGACCTGTGCGAGCGGCGACATGTCGATCGCGCGCGTGTCCTCCGCCGCGGCGCGCGACTTGGCGCCGGTGACGATGCGATCGACGACCCGGCCGATCAGCCTGCGCATGATCCACGAGAGGAGCAGCGCGAGGACGACGGTCACGACGACCCACAGGAGGCTCCAGCCCGCCGAGACGAGGAAGGCGAGGAATCCGTCGCGGATGGCCTCCCACCCTTCGGGAGGTGTCGAAGCGGATGCGGCGTCAACGATCGTGGTCATCGTCTCGATCCTAACGACGCGTCCCACCGTCCACCTGAACGCCCTCGGCGGCGTGCTCCCACGGACTCGCCAGCCCGTGGGCGATGAGGACGGCGTGGACGCGGTCGCGGGCCGGGAGCTTCGCGAGGATCCGGCCGACGTGCGTCTTGACCGTCGACTCGCCGAGGAACAGTTCCTCGGCGATCTCGGTGTTCGTGAGGCCTCGCGCCATCGCCTGCAGCACGTCCTGCTCGCGCGACGTGAGGAGATCGAGCCCGGCCGACCCCGTCACCGGCGGGGGAGCGGCATCCGCCCCCTGTGCTGCGGTCACGAGTTCGATCATCCGCCGGACGATGCGAGGGGCGAGAGTGGCTTCCCCCGCGGCGACGGCGCGGACAGCGGCGACGAGCTCATCGCGCCCGGCATCCTTCAGGAGGAAGCCGCCCGCTCCGGCGCGGAGGGCGCCGAACGCGTACTCGTCCAGATCGAAAGTGGTGAGTACGAGCACGCGGGCGCCGGGGTGGTCCCGAGCGATCGTCGCCGTGGCCTCGATTCCGTCGACCCCCGGCATCCGGACGTCCATCAGGACCACATCGGGACGCAGGCGTGCCGTCGCCTCGATGGCCTCCGCACCGTCCCCGGCCTCGCCGACCACCTCGATCCCGTCGGCGGCTTCGAGGACCATGCGGAACCCGAGGCGGATGAGCGATTGGTCGTCGACGATCAGCACCCGCACCGCGCCGGAAGGGGACGTACTCATGAGGTGGACTCCTGTCGGGGAATGCGGGCGGCGACCGACCAGCCGTGGGGACGGCGCGGACCTGCCGTGATGGTGCCTCCCGCGAGCCCGACGCGCTCTCGCAGACCGCGCAGGCCGAAGCCGGCGGTGTGCTCTGAGGCGGACGTCGGAAGGCCGTCGTCCGTGACGGTGACGGACACGCCGTCCGGATCATGCTGGATCGCCACGTCGATGCGGGTGGCCGCCGACGCATGGCGGAGGACGTTCGTCACGCTCTCCTGCACGATCCGCGAGACGGCGAGCTGAGTGCGGGAGTCGAGATCTGCCGGATCACCCGAGACGACCAATCGGGTGTCGAACCCGGCCGCACGCGCGGACGCGACTGTCTCCGTCGTGGTGTCCCGGGCGAGCGGCGCGAGCGGAGCCGCATCCGCGTCGCGCAGGATGCCGAGGGTCGCCCGCATGTCTTTCAGCGCCTCTCTGCCCGTCGCCGTGATGGCCTCGATGCCGGGGCGCGTGCGCTCGGCATCGTTCGAGGCTGCCACGCCTTCGGCCAGGGCGACCATGACGGTGAGCGAGTGGGCGACGATGTCGTGGAGCTCCCGCGCGATGCGCTCGCGTTCGGTCGAAGCGGCGAGCTGAGCCTGCTGGTCGCGCTCGACGACGAGGCGTTGCGAATGGTCGATCAGCGCCTTCACGTACCTGGCGCGGGAACCGACGTTGGCTCCGATCAGCCCGCCGATCACCGCGTTGAGGCCCTCGTTGACGAGCGAGCCCCAGACGACGGTCGTCGAGCTGAGATCGGTCGCGATCAGGACGAGACCGGCACCTGTGAGGACGGTCATGACGGTCCCGGCTCCGATGAGAGCCGCGCGAGAACCGACGTGGACGGCGACCGAGTAGGTGGCGACGAGCAGGAGCGGACCGTTGATCGGCGCCGGCGCGAACATGTATGCGAGAGACACGACGCACGAGGCGGCGAGGACGATGAGGGGATGCCGTCGCCGGATGAGGAGAGCCAGGCACCCCAGGACGACGACGACGCTCAGCGCGGGCAGCACGCTCTGCCACTCCCGCGAGTTGGTACCGATGCCCTCGGGCAGGATCGGCGTAGCGATCACCGGAATCGTTGACACGAGGAGGCACACGACCACGACGAGGATGTCTGCGAACAGCGGATGCCGTGCCCAGTACCGCCGGAGGAGCCCCGGCGGACGCGGAAGCCGCAGCTCCCCCTCGTTGGAGGAGGAGCTGCGGCTTCGATTCGTCACGCCAAGACCCTACGCGTCCCGCGTCCGCAGGACTGCCCAGCCCCCGACGAGAGCTGCCGCAGGCCAGGCGAGCAGCACGATGACGTTCCGCACGGTCTCGTTCGCGGGGTTCGTCGTCAGGGCCGCCGCGGCGGACGACGGCAGGTAGTTGTAGAGGTCGATGAGCCATTGCCACGACTCACCGCCGAACGAGAACAGGCTCACGACGATCGGCAGCACGAAGAGGATGCCGACGGTCGCCGCGATCGCCCCGGCGCCGTTCCGGATGAGAAATCCCCACCCCAGGCCCAGGAGGGCGAACGTCGCCATCGAGATGACCGCCCAGCCGAGGGGGATCCAGGTCCGTTCCGCGTCGCCCCATTCGAAACCGTTCTCACCGTAGATCGGTGTGACGACGAGCACGGAGATGAGCGAGGTCACGACGGTGGTGGCCACCAGGGTGACGGTCACGACCAGCGCCTTGGCGAGCAGCACCGCACCTCGTCGCGGCTCAGCCGTCAGGCTCGACCGGATCATCCCGGTGGAGTATTCGCCCGTGATCGCCATCGCCCCGAGGATGCCCGCCACGAGCATCGTGAACTGCAGCGGCGACACGACGGCGGTCGTCGGATTCAACGACATCTGACCGGCGGAGTCGCCAAGGCTGTTCATGACCAGCGCGATCAGCAGCGAGATGCCGACCGCCAGGACGACCGTGACGATCAGCGACCACCACGTGGAACGCAGGGTGAACAGCTTGAGCAGTTCGCTCTGCACCAGGCGGAAAAAGCCCAGACGGTAGGACGATGGTGCCGTGGGACGAACCGCGGCGCGGGACTCGGTCGTGATGGTCATGATGCGGCCCCCTGCGTGCGGTATTCGACGGACCCCTCGGTGAGGGCGAGATAGGCGTCCTCGAGCGATCCGCTGCGCGGGGTCAACTCGTGGAGGGCGATGCCGTGCTGCGCCGCGATCTCGCCGACGGCGGCAGCCGTGGTGCCGGCGATGTCGAGGAGGCCGGGTTCCGACGACGTGACGGTGATCCCGGTTCCCGCGACCAGCTGCGCGAGTTCGGCGGCGCGCGGGGAGCGGACGCTGACGGCGCTCCGTGTCCATGCCGCGACGAGATCCGAGATGCTGGCGTCGGCCAGCACTCGACCGCGGCCGAGGACGATGACGTGGTCGGCCGTGAGGGACATCTCGCTCATGAGGTGGCTCGACAGCAGCACGGTGCGGCCGGATGCCGCCTGTGCGCGCACGAACTGGCGCACCCAGCGCACGCCCTCGGGGTCGAGACCGTTCACGGGCTCGTCGAGGATGAGCGTCTGCGGGTCGCCGAGAAGCGCCGCCGCGATCCCGAGCCGCTGTCCCATGCCGAGCGAGAACTTGCCGGCTCGGCGCTTCGCGACGCTCTGCAGGCCGGTGATCTCGATCACCTCGTCCACGCGTGAACGCGGGATGCCGTGGGTCGCCGCCATGGCCAGCAGGTGGTTGCGCGCGCTCCGCCCGGTGTGCACCGCCTTCGCGTCGAGGAGGATCCCCACCTCGGTCAGAGGCGAACGCAGCGATCGGTAGTCGCGTCCGTCCAGCGTGACGCGTCCGGCGGTCGGCTTGTCGAGTCCCACGATCATCCGCATGGTGGTGGACTTGCCGGCGCCGTTCGGCCCCAGGAACCCCGTCACCTTGCCGGATTGGACCGTGAAGTTCACGCCATCGACGGCTGTCTTGTCTCCGTACCTCTTCGTGAGGCCTTCTGCAACGATCATGCAGCCCACGCTACGGAGCGGCTGGCCCACCCCGCGTCCCCCGTGAGCGGGAGATCGCGGCGGGGCATGTCCCCCTGTGGTACGACATGCCCCGCCGCGGCCGTGCTCAGTCCTGTGCGTCGCGCTCCTGCACCGAGAGGGCGCGCTCGACGCCCGCGAGGTTCTCGTTCACGAGACGACGCAGGGCCGCGGGTGCGTCGCGGTGGTCTGCGAGCCATCCACGCGTCGCGTCGCGCAGCGCGGTGTTCGCCAGCGGCGCCGGGAACAGGCCCACGATGAGGTACTGCGCGATCTGGTACGTGCGCGACTCCCAGACGGGCAGCAGCATGTCGAAGTACGCGCCGACGAAGTCGCCGAGAGCCTCGATCCCGGCGGGGTGGACGAAGCCGGCCGCCGCCGAACGGACGACCGTGTTCGGAAGATCGGCGTTGTCGATGAGCGACGCCCACGCGGCACGCTTCGCGTCGACCGTGGGCAGCGCGGCGCGCGCCTGTGCGGCGAACTCGCCGCCCTTGGCGGTGTTGTCGGACGCCAGCGCGTCGTCGATGTCGGCAGCCGAGACGACGCCACCGGCGGCGAGCGACACGAGGAGGGCCCACGAGAGGTCCGCATCGATGTCGAGTCCGGGGAGGGTGAGTTCACCCGAGCGCAGCTGTCCGACTCGCTCCCAGTCCGCGGCGGTCGCGGCCGCCGAGGCGTAGGCCGTCACGAACTGCAGCTGGCTGTCGCTTCCCACCTCGGCATCCCGGGCGAGATCCCACAGGCCGTCGGCGACACGCTGGCGCGCGGCATCCCGCTTCTCCGGCGACACGTACGAGTTCGCGGCCAACTGGAGCTGCCCGAGCGTCGTGCGGACGGTCGTGGACTCGGTCTCGGTCCCGATGTTCTGGAGGACGAGATCGATGTACTCGGATGCCGAGGCTTCGGCGTCGCGCGTCTGATCCCACGCGGCACCCCAGACGAGTGAGCGGGCGAGCGGGTCGCTGATCTTGCTCAGGTGGGCCGTCGCCGTCTTGAGCGACAGCTCGTCGAGGCGGATCTTCGCGTACGCCAGGTCGTCATCGTTGAGGAGGACGAGGTCGGGCTGAGTGAGGCCGACGAGCTCGGGCGCCTCGGTGAGGTCGCCATCGACGTCGAGTTCGACGTGGTGGGTCCGGACGAGCGCGTCTGCCTGGAGCGAGTAGAAACCGACCCCGAGGCGGTGCGGGCGGATCGTCGGGTAGTCGGCGGGCGCCGTCTGCACGATGGCGAACCGAGTGATGGTGCCGTCGCCGTCGACGCGGATCTCGGGGGCGAGCGTGTTCACGCCCGCGGTCTCGAGCCACTTCTTCGACCAGGTCGTCAGCTCGCGGCCGCTGGTGGCCTCGAGCTCGACGAGCAGGTCGCTGAGCTCCGTGTTGCCCCAGGCGTTCTTCTGGAAGTACGCCGACACCCCGGCGAAGAACGCCTCGATGCCGACCCACGCGGCGAGCTGCTTGAGGACGGAGCCGCCCTTGGCGTAGGTGATGCCGTCGAAGTTGACCTGCACGTCCTCGAGGTCGTTGATCTCGGCGAAGACGGGGTGGGTCGAGGGGAGCTGGTCCTGGCGGTACGCCCAGGTCTTCTCCATGGCGTTGAAGGTCGTCCACGCCTCGGTCCACTCGGTCGCTTCGGCGGTCGCGATCGTGGAGGCCCACTCGGCGAACGACTCGTTCAGCCAGAGGTCGTTCCACCACTTCATGGTGACGAGGTCGCCGAACCACATGTGGGCGAGCTCGTGGAGAATCGTGACGACGCGGCGTTCCTTGACGGCATCCGTCACCTTGGAGCGGAAGACATAGGTCTCGGTGAAGGTCACCGCGCCGGCGTTCTCCATCGCACCTGCGTTGAACTCGGGAACGAACAGCTGGTCGTACTTCGCGAACGGGTAGGGGACGCCGAACTTGTCCTCGAAGTAGGCGAAGCCCTGCCGCGTCTTCTCGAAGACGTAGTCGGCGTCGAGGTACTGCCACAGGCTCTTGCGTGCGTAGACGCCGAGCGGGATGGTGCGACCGTCCGAACTCGTGAGCTCGGAGAACACCTGCTCGTAAGGACCGGCGACGAGCGCCGTGATGTAGGAGGAGATGCGCGGGGTCGGTTCGAACGACCAGGTCGCGACGCCGTCGCCGGCGGGCTGCGGGTCGGGGGTGGGGGAGTTGGAGACGACCTTCCACGCGTCCGGAGCGGTGACGGTGAAGCGGAACGTCGCCTTCAGGTCGGGCTGCTCGAAGACGGCGAAGACGCGCCGGGAATCCGGCACCTCGAACTGCGAATAGAGGTAGACCTCGCCGTCGACGGGGTCGACGAAGCGGTGGAGGCCCTCGCCCGTGTTGGTGTACTCGCAGTCGGCGACGACGACGAGCTCGTTCTCGTCGGTGAGCCCTTCGAGGGCGATGCGGGAGTCCGCGTAGACGGCGGAGGGGTCGAGCGTCCGGCCGTTGAGGGTGATCTCGCGGATGCCGCGGGCGATCAGATCGACGAAGGTCGAGGCGCCGGCGGTCGCGGCGAAGCGGATGACGCTCCGAGACTCGAAGACCTCGTCACCGGTGGTCAGATCGAGCGTGACGTCGTACGAATGCGTCTCGACGGTCGCGCGGCGCTCCTGCGCTTCGATGCGGGTGAGGTTCTCTCCAGGCACGTTCGTGTCTCCCAGGGGTGAGGGTGGGGTGCCGCGGACGGGCGCTGCTGGCGCCGACGGCAACCGTCACAGCCTACGCCGCCGTCTCGCCGGAACGTGGTACCGGCGTCCCTAGAATCGTCACATGCGCATCCACATCGCGACCGATCACGCGGGCATGGAGTTCTCGACCCGCCTGCAGCACCACCTGGCCGAGGGCGGTCACGACGTCGTCGACCACGGGCCGATCGAGTACGACCCCCTCGACGACTACCCCTCTTTCTGCATCCGTGCGGCGCAGGCCGTGGCCGAGGATCAGGCGCGCGGCGTCGAGACGCTCGGCGTCGTCTTCGGCGGCTCCGGCAACGGCGAGCAGATCGCGGCGAACAAGGTGCGCGGCATCCGTGCGGCCCTCGTCTGGAGCATCGCGACGGCCGAGCTGGCCCGCGAGCACAACGACGCGAACGTCATCGCGATCGGCGCCCGCCAGCACACGTTCGATGAGGCCGTCGGGTTCATCGATCGATTCATCGCCACACCGTTCTCGGGCGAGGAGCGCCACGCGAGGCGCATCGCCCAGCTCGCCGCGTACGAGACCGACGGCACGCTCAAGGCCGACCCTCGCGCCGTGACGCCCGACGTGCTCGACGCCTCGGAGACGTTCGACCCGGAAGCCGGCTGATGCCCGAGGGGCATTCCGTCCACCGCATCGCCCGCCAGTTCGACCGCAACTTCGTGGGGCGGCCCGTGTCCGCCTCGAGCCCTCAGGGGCGTTTCTCCGAAGGGGCTGCCGTCCTCGATGGACGCACACCGACCGAGGCGCGCGCGGTCGGCAAGCAGATGTTCCTGGCCTTCGACGAGGACGTGTGGCTGCGCGTGCACCTGGGCATCTACGGCGCGTGGGATTTCGCCGGCGAGATCCTGCTCGATCCGACGATCGCCTCGGCGAACGGACGCATGGGGCAGACGAACCAGCGCGGCGTCGACCCCGTTTACGACGCCGCCGGCGAGAACTCGCTCGCGTCCATCGGCGCGCCGCGGCGGGCCCGCGGCGCCGTCCGTATGAGCGAGCAGACCCGAGGTCTCGACGACCAGACGGATGCCGAGTGGCCGCCGCCCGTCGTCGGCCAGGTGCGTCTGCGTCTGCTGACCGACTCGACGTGCGCGGACCTGCGCGGCCCCACCGCATGCCAGGTGCAGACGGTCGACGAGATGCTCGCCACCGTCGCAGCTCTCGGGCCCGACCCGCTCGTCGACGACGTCGCCGAGGGCGAGGAGCGTTTCGTCGCCGCCGCGCGCCGCAAGCCCACCCCGATCGGACAGCTGCTGATGGACCAGAAGGTCGTCAGCGGGATCGGCAACGTCTACCGCGCCGAGATGCTCTTCCGCGCGAACCTGAACCCCCACACCCCGGGCCGTGACGTCCCGGATGAGACCCTCCGACTGCTCTGGCAGGACTGGGTGCGCCTCCTGGCCATCGGTGTCGAGACCGGTCAGATGATGACGATGGACGACCTCGACCCCGAGGCGTACCGACGCGCCATGGCGCATCGCGACGACCGCCACTGGGTCTACCACCGGGCCGGTCTGCCGTGCCGGGTGTGCGGGACGGAGATCGTCCTGGAGGAGATGGCGGCCCGCAAGCTGTACTGGTGCCCGCGGTGCCAGGCGTGACGGCGGGGGAGGGGCAGCGGCGATGAGGCAGAATCCGAGCTTCGCCATGACCGACGTGACCGAGATGCGCCGCCTCATCGACGCCCATCCGTGGGTCACGATCGTCAGCGACACCGAGGCGGGCCTCGTCGCCTCGCACTACGCCGTCCTCCTCGACCCGACGCGGGACGATCTGACGATCGTCGGCCATGTCGGGCGGCCCGACGACCTCATCCACGGACTGGGGGAGTCCGAGCTCCTCGTGATCGTCCAAGGCCCGCACGGGTACATCTCGCCCGGCTGGTACGGCGACGGCCCGGCGGTGCCGACGTGGAACTTCGTCTCGGTCCACCTCCGCGGCGTTCCCGAAATCCTGACTCCGGAGGAGAACCTCGAGGTGCTCGAGCGCCTGGTCGACCGCTTCGAATCGGGACTGCCCGAACCGCGACCGATGTGGCAGGCGCCCAACGACGAGGAGTTCGTCCGCCGGCTCGAGAAGGGCACCGTCGGCTTCCGGCTCACGCCCACTCACGTCACGGCGAAGCGCAAGCTCAGCCAGAACCGGCCGGACGAGGTGGTCGACACGATCATCGACCGACTGGATGCCGGGGCGAGCCCCTACGCGGATCCCCGCCTCGCCGACGAGATGCGCCGCTCGCGCGACGCCATGCGCCGGGCACGTGAGGGGCAACGATGAGTGCCGAACGGGGCGATGAGGTCGGCGTCATCGCAGGGGTGCGTCTAACGGGGGCCGACCGCGTCGACCCGTTCGGTGACGACCCCGTCGACGTTCACGTGCGCGGCGGCGTGATCGCCGACATCGCGCCCGCGGGTGCCTTGCCCGCCCGCGGGATCGTCGTCGACGGCGCCGGTGGGTGGCTCCTGCCGGGCCTCTGGGATCACCACGTGCACACGGTCCAATGGGCCCTCACCGCGCAGCGGACGCCGCTCGTCGACGTCGCGAGTGCTGTGGAGGCGGCATCCGTCATGGGACGCGCCCCCGTCCTTGACGACGGGCGTCGCATCGGCACCGGCTTCCGCGACGCGTTCTGGGCGGACGCCCCCACGCTCGATCTGCTCGACGCGGCGACGGGGGCGGTTCCGACCTACCTCATCAACGCCGACGTCCACAGCGTGTGGCTGAACAGCGCCGCGTTCCGCCGGGAATCGATCGCTCCCACCGCCGACGGGATCCTGCGCGAGGAACCCGCGTTCGAGATCTCCCGGCGCCTCAACGACCTCGAGCCCGCACTGGTGGACCGGTACGTGGTCGCGGCGCTCGACCGCGCGGCATCCCGCGGTGTCACCGGCATCGTCGACCTCGACATGGCGTGGAACGCGGATGCCTGGGCTCGCCGGGTCGCGGCCGGCTTCGATGCCATGCGCGTCGCCTTCGGCGTGTACCCGGAGTTCCTCGAACGAGCCGTCGCCGAGGGACTCGCGACGGGCGATGCGCTCGATCCCCGCGGCCTCATCCGTGTGGGATCACTGAAGGTGATCACCGACGGATCACTGGGGACCCGCACTGCGGCGTGCTCGCATCCCTACCCCGACGACCCGCACAACACGGGAGTCATGACGGTGGCACCGGAGGATCTCCGTGCCCTGATGGTGCGGGCGACCGGTGCGGGGCTGTCCTGCGCGATCCACGCGATCGGCGACGTCGCCAACTCCCACGCGCTCGACGCGTTCGCAGCCACGGGCGCGACGGGCACGATCGAGCACGCGCAGCTCGTCGCCCATGCCGACATCCCCCGGTTCGCCCGGCTGGGCGTGGGAGCGAGCGTGCAGCCGGAGCACGCGATCGACGACCGCGACCTGACCGATTCCGTCTGGTCCGCGCAGACCGCCCTGCCCTACCCGCTCCGCTCGCTCGCCGACTCCGGTGCCAACCTCCTGTTCGGTTCGGATGCCCCGGTCTCGCCGCTCGACCCCTGGGCCGCGATGGCTGCGGCCGTCCACCGCACGCGCGGGGGACGTGAGCCGTGGCGACCGGATCAGGGACTGTCTGCAGCGATCGCGCTCGCGGCATCCACCGCCGGAGGTTCGCTGACGGGGAGCGCCCTCGAGCCCGGGGGCACCGCCGACCTCGTCGTCGTCGACAGGGACCCGCTGACCGCGACCGACCCCGAGCTGCGGACCACGCGCGCGGCGGCGACGATCCTCGCCGGTCGCCTCACCCACATCGACGGCTGAGGAGCAGAACCATGACCGTGTCACCTGACGCCACCGTGATCACCGTGGCGGGCGGCGTCCCGTCCGTCCCCGACTCGGCCTTCGTCGCCGCGGGCGCCCGCCTCGTCGGCGCCGTCTCCCTCGGAGAGCGCGCGAGCATCTGGTACAACGCCGTCCTCCGGGGCGACAGCGCGCCGATCGCGATCGGGGCGCGGAGCAACGTGCAGGACGGCGTCGCGATCCACGTCGACTCCCCGCACGGGGTGGACGTCGGAGAGGACGTCTCGATCGGCCACAACGCCGTCGTGCACGGCTGCCGCATCGGCGACGGAACGCTCGTCGGCATGGGGGCGGTCGTTCTGTCCGGTGCCGACATCGGACCCGGATGCCTCATCGCCGCCGGCGCCGTGATCCTCGAGGGGACGGTCATCCCGAGCGGGTCGCTCGTGGCGGGTGTGCCCGCGCGCGTTCGACGGGAGCTGACCGACGAGGAGCGCTCCGGGATCCTCCGCAACGCGGAGATCTACCTCGGTCACGCCGAGCGGCACGGTGTTGTCTCGTGATCGGGGCCCTCTCATGACCGGGGCCGTCTCCAGCCTCGCCATAGCCCGACTCATCTAGGCTTCCGTCCGTGCCCGAACGCCCCCTGCTGCCCCTGTGGCTCGCGTTGCCCGTCGCGATCGCCGGGGGAGCGGTGCTGGACCTCGCATTCCCCGACATCGGCATCTGGCCGCTCGCGTTCGTCGGCGCCGCGCTCACGCTCGTGACCCTGATCGGCCGCTCCGCGTGGGGTTCCGTCGCCGTGGGCGCCGTGTTCGCGGCATCCTTCTACCTGCTCCACATCGCATGGATCACCCGCTACCTCGGCGCTGTCCCATGGTTCGCTCTCGCGGGGGTGGAGACGATCCTCAGCGCGGTCGGAGCGATCGTCATCACGCTGTCCTACCGATGGCTGCCGCGTCTGCTCCCCGGGTCCTGGGCACGCGTGACCTTCCTTCCGGCGCTCGTCGCCGCAGCGTGGACGGCGCGCGAGCAGTTCATGGGCTCGTGGCCCTACACCGGCTTCCCCTGGGCACGACTCGGAATGAGCCAGGCCGACAGTCCGCTCGCGGAGCTCGCGTCGTGGCTCGGTGTGAGTGGTCTCACCTTCGTGATGATGTTCGTCGTCGCCGCTACCATCGAAGCCGTACGCCTGCGCGTGTGGCGTCGCGTACGCCTGCTCGCACCCGCCGCCGTCGCTGCCGCCGTCCTCGTCCTCATTCCGCAGTTCCCGACGACGGATGCCGGAACCATGCGCGTCGGCGCGGTGCAGGGCAACGGACCCTCGGGCTTCTTCGACAGGCGCGAGCCCTACGACGTGTTCCGGGCCCAGCTCGCCGCGACACAGCCCCTCATCGGGAAGAAGCTCGACGTCCTGCTGTGGCCCGAGGGCGGTGTCGACGCCGACCCGCTGAACAACAGCTCCATCGCAGGAGCGTTGGACGACCTGTCCCGGGAGGTGGAGGCGCCCCTAC
Source organism: Microbacterium sp. MDV22-iso44 (assembly GCF_058629135.1). Classification (NCBI taxonomy): domain Bacteria; kingdom Bacillati; phylum Actinomycetota; class Actinomycetes; order Micrococcales; family Microbacteriaceae; genus Microbacterium; species Microbacterium sp. MDV22-iso44. The sequence continues at coordinate 455,724 of NZ_JBZVWS010000001.1, read as the reverse complement.
TCGTGAATGCCGCCACCGAGCGCGACTCGCTCGTCTACAACACCTCGATGCTGTGGCAGGCAGGCCGGAAGAACCCGCTGGCGATCCACGACAAGACCCATCCCGTGCCGATGGGGGAGTACGTGCCCGATCGCTGGTTCTTCGAAGCCTTGGCGCCTGATCTCGTCGGCCTGATCACTCGCGAGTACACCCCGGGTACGAACCCGCCCTTCTTCGATGTGAACGGTGTGGGCGTCGGTTTGGCGATCTGCTTCGACGTCATCTACGACGACGTGATCTGGCAGGGTGCCCGGGACGGCGCCGAGGTGTACATGTTCCAGACGAACAACGCCGACTTCCGCGGGACCGACGAGAACGTGCAGCAGCTCGGATTCGCGCGCATGCGGGCGATCGAGACGGGCCGCGCCGTCGTCAACATCTCGACGGTGGGGACCAGTCAGGTCATCGGTCCGGACGGCTCCGTCATCGACGGCCTGGCCGCAGACACCTCCGGGGCCCTCCTGGTGGACGTCCCGCTGCGCACCGGCCTCACACCCGCCGTCGTCATCGGCCCGGCGGTGCAGTGGGTCCTCGGCTGGTCGGCCCTCCCCGTGCTGCTGCTGCTCGGCGTCCTCGTCCGCAGGCGCACGAAAGCGGCGCCGTCCGCGAAGGACGACGCCACTGAAGTGTGAGGGTCAGGCGCTCAGTTTGCCGGAGTTCTCGCCGCGTCGGGACCGCAGGAGAGCCAGTCGCTCCTCGAGCAGCTCTTCGAGCTCGGGGATGGTGCGACGCTCCATGAGCATGTCCCAGTGGGTGCGAGCGGCCTTGTCACCGGAGTGGTCCACCACGGCGACGGTGTCGCCGATGCGGCGGAGTGCTTCGGCTCCGCAGGTCCGGCATTCCCAGGCCTCAGGGACCTCAGCGTCTGCAGCGAAGGTGAGAACGGTCTCCCGCTCGCACTGCGTGCAGACGTAGGTGTGGTTGGTGCGCTCTACGAATACGACGCCTTCTTCGCTCTGTAGGCTCGAAGCGCCGAGACGCATGCCGCGAAGGCTGCGATCTGCCATTGTGTGGTCCTCTCGTCGTCCTCAGGTATAACGAACCCACCTGTGCGGATCATCCGAGAAGACCTCAATCGATGTGGTATTCACAGCCGACTTCCAGGCCCGGAGGTTATAGCGATTTCGCTCGTGCGGCCGCGCCGAGATCGGCTCGGTCCGTGACGATGCCGTCCACCCCGACACCGATCAGTCGTGTCATGGCGTCGGGATCGTTCACCGTCCAGACGTGGACTTCGATGCCCCTCGCATGAGCAAGATCGAGCAGCCGGCGCGTCAGGATCGGGATGCCGCGGTGGCGTTCGGGGATCTGCAGGGCGTCCACCCCGTCGAGTCGTCGCGCAGCGAGGCGGGGGAGGCGCGCCGACAGCGCGGCGAGCACGCCGGCGAGCGTCCGTGAGCCCGCCGAGGTCGCCGGCTCGCCGCCCTGCGACCGGGCGGCCGCGAGGGCGACCTCACGCCGGCGATCCGAGAAGCTCGTGAGGAGGACGCGGTGGGCTTCGCGTGCGACGAGCGTGCCGACCTGGTGGGCGGCGGCATCCGCTTTCACATCGAGGTTGAATCGGGCATCGGGGAACGCCTGAAGGACGTCGGGGAGCACCGCGAGACCGCCTCGCGTCGACATGATGTCGGTGAGCTCTCGGGTCCGTACGTCAGCGACGCGGCGGGGATCGCCGGTGACGCGGCGAAGGTCATCGTCGTGGAAGAGGACGACGTCGCCGTCCGCGGTCAGGTGGCAGTCCGACTCGAGATAGAGCGTCCCCGTCGCCCGGCCCGCCGCGAGGGCGGCGACGGAGTTCTCGGCGACGTTCTCGGAATCGGGCGGCACGAAACCGCGGTGGGCGAGGATGCGGGGGGTCGCCTCACCGAGGAACCACGGGTGGGTCATGACGTCGGAGTCGTCCCGTCTGCGGGCTTCGGCTTCGGAGCGTGCGCGTCGGAACCGCCGAAGGCGGTGCTGAACGAACTGAGGGCGTTCGTGAACTCGCTCGGGATGATCCAGAGCTTGTTCGAGGAGCTCTCGCTGATCTTCGGCAGCATCTGCAGGTACTGATAAGCGAGGAGCTTCTCGTCGGGATCACCCTTGTGGATGGCCTCGAAGACGAATTGAATCGCCTCGGCCTCGCCCTCGGCGCGGAGGACCGCGGCCTGCTTGTCGCCCTCGGCGCGCAGGATCTCGGCCTGACGTCGCCCCTCGGCCTCGAGGATCTGCGACTGCTTGGAACCTTCCGCGGTGAGGATCGCGGCGCGGCGGTCGCGCTCGGCGCGCATCTGCTTCTCCATCGAATCCTGAATAGACACCGGCGGGTCGATCGCCTTCAGTTCGACGCGCGAGACGCGGATGCCCCACTTGCCCGTCGCCTCGTCGAGGACGACGCGCAGCTGAGTGTTGATGTTGTCCCGGCTGGTCAGCGCCTCCTCGAGGTTGAGACCACCGACGACGTTGCGGAGCGTTGTCGTCGTCAGTTGCTCGACGGCGCCGAGGTAGTTGTTGATCTCGTACGTCGCTGCCCGCGCGTCGGTGACCTGGAAGTAGACGACCGTGTCGATCGAGACCACGAGGTTGTCCTCGGTGATGACCGGCTGAGGCGGGAACGAGACGACCTGCTCGCGCATGTCGACCAGCGGCAGGAGGCGGTCGATGAACGGGATGAGGAGGTTCAGTCCGGGGGACAGGGTGCGCTGGTAGCGCCCGAGTCGCTCGACCACCCCGGCGTAGGCCTGCGGAATGATCCGGATCGAGCGGAAGAGGACGACGACGACGAAGATCGCGACGACGACCAGCAACACGACGACGAAGATCTGACCGACGAAGTCACCGGCGTTGACGGTGAGGGGGATTCTCATGCGGGGTTCCCTTCTTCGGGTGCCACCACGACGGTGGCGCCGCGGACGGCGGTGACGGTGACGCGCTGACCGGGGGAGACGGATGCCGCGGCATCCGTCAATCGCGCCGTCCACGTCTCACCGTTGTCGAGCTTGACCGAGCCGTCGCCGTCGACGAAGGCCGCGACGACCCGCGCGGACATCCCGGTGAGAGCATCCACGTTGGTCGGGATGTGCTGACTCGAGCGGTGCAACGCCCGCAGCAGGAGCGGACGGATCGTGAACAGCAACAGCGCCGAGACGGCCGCGGCCGCGAGGATCTGGAGCCACCAGACGCCACCGACGAGGTTCACTCCCAGCCCGCCGACCAGCGTGCCGGCAGCGAGCATGAGGAAGGTGAATTCGAGGGTCAGCAGCTCGATGATGACGAAGAGGACCGCGAGCACCAGCCAACCGATCCACAGGTACTGGATGAGGTCCGGGAACATCGTCGGCTCCTTCGGTGGGCGTGTCCTCGCACACTACCAACGGGCTCCCTCGCGCGGGTCGGACGCGCCGGATTGATAGGCTCGTCAAGCCCCATCCGTCTCGCGCACCCGCCGAGCACCTCGCAGGAGAGCCCCATGTCGCAGCCCGTCCCCGCCGCATCCCTGACCGGTAAGACCGCCCTGGTGACCGGGTCGTCGCGAGGCATCGGCGCCGACACGGCGCGCTACCTGGCCCAGGCGGGCGCGAACGTGGTCATCAACTTCCGCAACAAGGCTCCTCGAGCCGAGAAGCTCGCGACCGAGCTGCGGGAGCTCGGCGTCGAGGTGCTCACCGTCGGCGCCGACCTGACCGATGCGGCATCCGTGTCGGAGATGTTCTCGGCGATCGAGGAGCGTTTCGGCTCGCTCGACATCCTCGTGCTGAACGCGTCCGGCGGCATGGAGGGCGGCATGGCCGAGGACTACGCCCTGACCCTGAACCGCGACGCCCAGGTGGGCTCGCTCGAGGCTGCGCTCCCGCTGATCCCGGCCGGTGGCCGCGTCGTTTTCGTCACGAGCCACCAGGCCCACTTCATCCACACGACGCCGACGATGCCCGAATACGAGCCCGTCGCCCGCTCCAAGCGTGCCGGAGAGGACGCCCTGCGCGAGCGGATCCCGGCTCTCTCCGAGAAGGGCGTCGAGTTCGTCGTCGTCTCGGGCGACATGATCGAGGGCACCATCACCGCGACGCTGCTGGAGCGCGCCAACCCCGGTGCGATCGCCGAGCGTCGCGAGAGCGCCGGCAAGCTCTACAACGTGTCGGAGTTCGCGGCCGAGGTCGCCCGCGCCGCGGTGGAGCCGATCCCCGCCGACAACACCCGCCTCATCGGCGACACGAGCTCGTTCGGCGTCTGACGGCGCCCCGGCGGGTTCAACCGCCCGGTCGCAGGAGCAGGACCACGACGAACAGTACGGGGACGCATCCGATCGTCGTCACGAAGACGGTGTCCCGGGCGATCGTCTGCCCGATCGCGTATCGCTGCGCGTAGTTGAAGACGTTCTGCGCGGTCGGGAGCGCGGCGAGCACGGTCACGACGAGGACCTCGGCAGGGGAGAGGCCGAAGACGAATTGTGCGAGGACCCACGCCACGACGGGCATGACGAGCAGCTTCAGGCCGGCGGCGAGGAGGATGTCGCGGCGTCGTCCCGGCGTCCCCAGCACCCGCTGGCCGTGGAGTGAGATGCCGTAGCTGATCAGCAGGACGGGGACGGCGGCGCCCGCGATCAGCTCCATCGGCGCGATCACGATCTGCGGAAGCGGGATGCCGGTGGCAGAGACGATCGTGCCGAGAAGCGATCCCACCACGATGGGGTTCGTGATCGTCCGGCGCAGGATCGGCCACGGCCGCCGTCGTCCGTCCGTCGTCAGGGCTTCGAAGATCGCCATCACGACGGGTGTGAGCACGAGCAGCTGGAAGAGGATCACCGGTGCGGGGTACGCCGCGCTTCCGAGCACGTAGAGCGACAGCGGGATGCCGATGTTGTTCGAGTTGACCTGACCGGCCGAGAGGAGGCCGATGAGGATCTCGCCGGCCGGTCGTCGCCAGACGAATCGCGAGACGGCGGCGAAGATGGCGAACACCGAGACGGCTGCGAGCGCCGAGACGGGCAGGAGCGCGGAGAACAGCGTCGCGACGTCGGCGCGCGCCAGCACGACGAAGAGGAGGAACGGACTCAGCACGAAGAACGTGATCCGACCGAGGACCTGGCCGCCGGTGGGACCCAGGAGGTCGATGCGTCCGATGATCCACCCGACCATGATCGCGACGCCGATGACGGCGAATCCGGTGAGCACCTCGATCATCATTCGAGCCTACGGGGAGTCACGGTTGCCCGGAGACGGGGGAGTGGCTATCGTTTTTCGATAGATGGCTATCGAAAGGCGCTCATGAGTCGTGTAACGATCCTCACCCTGCGGACGGCGCTCGCTCTGTCGTTGCTCGGGTCCTTGGCGGTGCAGATCCTGGTGCTTCCGACGATCTGGAACGACCTCGGGGCGCTGCCGACCGCGTGGCGAGTGACGGTCATCGTGATCCTCGCCCTCTGGCTCGTGTGCCTGCAGGTCGTCGCGCTCTGCATCTGGCGGCTCGTGTCGATGGCTGCAGCCGACGCGGTGTTCTCGGTCGGTGCTTTCCGCTTCGTCGACGTGGTCATCGCAGCGATCGCCGTAGCCGCCGTCCTCACCGGGGCGCTGGCGACGATGCTGGTACCGGGATCGGCCGCCCCCGGAGTGGTGGGGATCGTCTACGGCGCTGCGCTGGCGACCGGGGGAGTCGCGCTCGTGGTCGTCGTGATGCGGTCACTGCTGCGGAAGGCGATCGAGATGCGTTCCGAGCTCGACGAGGTCGTCTGATGCCCATCGTCGTCGACATCGACGTCATGCTCGCGCGCCGGAAGATGGCCGTGGGCGACCTGGCAGCACGTATCGGCATCACACCCGCGAACCTCGCGGTGCTGAAGAACGGACGGGCGAAAGCCGTCCGGTTCACGACGCTCGACGCGCTCTGCGAGGCGCTCGACTGCCAACCGGGTGACCTGCTGCGCTGGGAGCCGGCCGAGGATACGGGTGGCTGACGCACGGCGCGTGGCCGTCGGCATCCGAGTCCTCACAGGGGTGGTGGCGGTACTCGTCGCCGCCGCGATGATCACTGTCGCCGCCGCGACGAGCGAGGAAAGCGAGGGCACGACGGTTCTCGTGGGGACGCTGGATTCGCCGCAAATCGTGGCCGTGCTCATCCTGCTGGGCATGATCGACCTCGCCGTCCTCGTCTTCAGTCTGCGAGCGACGAGGGTCGCGGCCCGCGTTGCCGTGATCGTGGCGAGGGTCGCGGCAACCGGAGCGGTGCTCGTCGCGGGAGCAGGTGTGTTCCTGGCGACGTTCCCGACCACCATCGTGTCGCCGCTCATCGACGATGATGGATGCGACACCGGTTACCTCGTCCGCGAGGAGAACCACTGGCTGTCGAGCTCGAGCTCCCTGTACCGCATGGACGGTCTCGTTGCGACGAGCGTGGCGTCGATCTGGAACGCGGATGGCGGGATGCCGTTCCACGAGGGCGCATACGGCGTTTCGGACGAGAACGGAACTCTCCGGGTGTCGGCTGCCTCCGTCGTCGAGACGGTGACCGTGCCTGAGCTGACGGGGCACGTGCCGGAGTGCGGGAAGAAGCGTCCGACGTATCAGGCAGGTCGTCCGGCGCCGACGCCGACTGCGCCGACACCCGTCAGTCTGGGACGCGCCGAGGCGGAACTGGAGCGCATGTACGCAGCCACGCTTGCTGCTGTTCCCGGAGCCGTCGGCACGGACGGCCGCGCCGTGGCGTCGTCCGCGCCGACACGGACGACATGCGATCGGGGCGCATCGCAATCGGCGCTGACGTTCGCATTCGCAACCGAGGACAACGCGACGTCGCTGGAGAAGATCCTCGCGACGTGGGATGCCGCCGGGTACGAGGTCGATCGTGCGATCCAGACGGACATCCGCTTCGATCCAGTCACGACGGTCACCCTGCGCATCGTCGATCGTTCAACGATCGACGGAACGATCCACGGGACGATCACCACGGGATGCCTCTGAACCAGAGGAGTCATCCGATAATGCACATTATGTCAACTCGGCGACGGGCGACGACGCAGGTGCTCCCCGGCCAGAGGATGGACGGGTGACCGACCGACGAAGCGACGATCGCGAGATCGACGTATCGGACGTTCGCGCGGCCGCGTCGATATTTTGGCCGGAGTGGGACTGGACGGCGGCGCTCGTGACGCACGGTGCCTTCCATCAGATCGCGCTTCATCCGGAAGATCTCGTCGTCCGTGTCGCGATCGGACGGGATGCCGCTGCGCGTACGGCTCGCGAGCGGCTCACAACCCGAGGATCTAGCCTGGGTTCCCGTTGAGGACACGCTGCAGGTAGTCCTGGAACCTCTCGAACCCGCCTTCGAGGGCGAGGGCAAGTTCCGTCGCGCTGCCGACCAGGACCGCGTCGTCAGGATCGGGGAAGTCATCACCGTCGTGGATGCCGGCGATGCCGAGGTAGGTGGGATCGCCCTGCGGATTGACGATCATCAACTTCCCCGCCGTGCACAGGTCGAACACGAACGCGCACTCCGACGAGCTGAGGGTCGCGTGCGGGAGTGTTCCGGTGACTGGCTCAGGCTGGTCGAGGACGTCCAGGGCCAGGTCGCTCCGGGCCCCGTCGAAGGACAGCGTGGCACCGTCCGCAGAGAACAGCCCGCTGCCGTCGAAGTGCACCGACAGTCCGCGTGCGTCGAGGAATGCGGCCAGGCCCTCCCGGTCGGCGTCGCCGAGATCGCCGCCGTCGATCGGGTAGAAGCTCAGGGAGAAGCCCATGTCCTCAGTATGGCCGGCCGCACGGGGGTTCGACCGGGCCTCACAGGGCGAGCGGAAGACGCGTCGTCGAGAGGCCGACGTCGCCAAGGAAACGCTCGAACGCCAGCGTCGCCATCCCGATGGCGACCGAACTCCCCCGCACCGTCGACACCCCGAGTTCCCGCGGCGTGGTCGCGCCGATCGGTGCCCGGCGCTGCAACTCGCGCCTCGTCGGCTCGACCAGGTCATCGCCGAGCGTCCACGCGGTCCAGCCCGTCAGCATCATCACCTCGGGATCGATGATCGAGGCCAGGTCGCCGAGCGCCGCCCCGAGGTAATGGGCTGTGCGCGCCAATACGTCGTCGATGACCGGGTCTCCCCCGGCCCGGCGGTGCGCCTGTGCCAATCCGTCGATGAACTCGCGCTGCGGGACGACGGCGAGCTCGTGATCGGGAGCGATCTCCCGAAGGGTGACCTGGATGCCGGGTGCGCCCACGTACGCTTCGACGCATCCCCGGCGACCGCAACGGCAGGTGCGCCCATCGAGGACGAGAACGGCGTGACCCCACTCCCCTGCGCTGTGCGTCGCGCCCCGCAGGATCTTCCCCTCGAGCACGATGCCCGCTCCGACACCCGTGCCGAGGTTGGCGATCACCATCGAGGCCGCGGTGCGGCCCCGCCCGAACCAGAGTTCGGCCGTGGCGATGGCTTTCAGCGGGTTCTCCACGACGAGCGGAAGACCGATGCGCTCACGCAGCTGGCGGAGCACCTCGACGTTACGCGCGGCCCAGCGGGGGGCAACGGCGTCCGCCGACTCCTCCGCACTGATGAGCCCGGGCAGGGCGATGCCGGCGCCGAGGACACGCTCGCGGTCGATCTCCGTCTCGCGAAGAGCCGTGTCGACGGCGCGGACGATGGTCTCGGTCACGCTGCTCGCCGACGGAAGGGACTCGTCCATCGGGACCTCGACGGAGCCGATCTCCTCGAGGCTCGCGTCGAACACGATCGCGCGGACGTACGTCTCGGCGACGTCGATCCCGAGGATGCGGCCGCGGTCACCGTTCACCCGCAGCATCGTCGTCGGTCGTCCGGCACCGAGTGCCGAGCTGCCGGCATCCACCACCAGGCCCTCGCCGCGGAGCTCCTGAACGATGGTCGCGACGGTGGCGACGCTCAGCCCCGTCGTCTGGGCGAGCTCATTACGCGTCGAGGTTCCCGCCGAGAGCAGACCGTGCAGGACGTCGAGACGCGACTCGCTGCGGATGTCGCGCGACGATCTCTTCCCGACCACTGTCTCTTCTCTCCGGCATCCCCACGACCTACGCGACTGCCTGCATGAATACTGCCAGAGCCGAACCGATTCTGGATCAGGGGTAGACCACCCCTTCTTTTAAGCGTTAGATTAAGGGCGATCGGTGCGACGGCGGACCGATCGGATACCCGTATCGCCGTCACCATCCCGCAGAGAGGCGAGAAGGATGACATCACCCAAGCGACGCAAGCTCGCAATCACAGCAGCACTCCTCAGCGCATCCGCGCTGTTGATCTCCGGATGCTCGAGCGGCGCGGGCGGCGGTGCGGACGGCCCGATCACGCAGTTCTACCACCAGTACGGCGAAGACGGCGTCCAGGATGCCGTCAACCGCTGGGCGGACGATTACAAGGACGCCAAGATCGACCTCCAGTGGGTCGAGGGCGACTACGCGCAGCGCGTCAACGCCCTGCTCGCATCGGGCCGCGGGGTCGACCTGTTCGAGTACAACGCGATCAACGTCGAGGCGGCCCGACAGGGGCAGTACGCAGATCTCACGGACATCGTCGAGCCTGTCAAGGACGACATCCTCCCGATCGCCCTCAAGCCCGTCACGATCGACGGCAAGTACTACGGCATCCCGATGATCACCGATGCCCAGCTCTTCGTCTACCGGCCCTCCATGTTCAAGGAAGCCGGCATCGAGGTCCCCACGACGTGGGACGAGCTCGTCGAGGCGGCCAAGAAGCTCACGAACGCCGACCACAAGGGCCTGTTCCTCGGCAACGACGGTGGCGCGGGCATCCTCGCCGCCAACCTTCCGCCGGCAGCCCCCGGCGGCATCATCAACGACGAGAACACGAAGGTCTCGCTCGACTCGCCCCAGCTCGCCGACGCGCTGACCTCGGCTCACGATCTCTACGACTCGGGCTCGCTCCTGATGGGCGCACCGACCGACTGGTGGGACCCGACGTCCTTCATCGCCGGTGATGTCGCGATCAGCTGGCAGGGTCTGTGGGCGATCCCCGCCCTCAAGAAGGCGCTCGGCGACGACGTGGGCGCATTCGCGGTCCCGGCGCTCGAAGGCGGACAGCCCATCGTGGGCGTCTCGCAGTGGAACGAGATGGTCGCCGGCAAGTCGGGCAAGATCGCGAAGGCGAAGGAGATCGCCAAGAAGCAGTGGATCGACGACACAGACTGGCAGATCGAGTTCAGCACCAAGTACGGATTCCACATCCCGCCGCTGAAGTCCGCACGCGAGCAGGCCAAGAGCCTCGGTGACGGCATCGCGAAGGACATCGTCGACCTGACCACCGAGTACGGCTGGACCGGCGGCCCGTACTACACGCCCGCGATGAGCACAGCGCTCACCGACGCGGTCAACCGCATCGTCGTCGAAGGCGCGGACGCGAAGTCCGAGCTGGCTGCGGCTCAGACCACGATGCAGGGCATGCTGGACGCACTCCAGTGACTCAGCTCAACACTCCGGTGGCCCGGGTCTCAGACCCGGGCCACCGGCCCACTCCCCCGCCGTCCGTGCCACGACGCCGGCGTCCGATCCGAGGCACCCGGCGTGCCTTCTGGCTCTTCGTCAGCCCGTTCTTCCTCGGCCTGCTGATCTTCAGCATCATCGCGCTGTTCTGGGGTTTCTACCTCAGCTTCACGCGCGCCGTCGCGACCATCACGCCGACCGACTTCGTCGGCTTCGACAACTACGTCTCGCTGCTGACCGACCCGAGCTTCCTGTCGTCGCTCCTGTCGTTCACCGTGTTCGCGGTGCTCGTCGTGCCGACCACCCTCATCGTCTCGCTGGTCCTCGCGATGCTGGTGGCGAACCTCCCCGTGGCCCGCGCCTTCTTCCGATCCGTCTTCTTCCTGCCGACGGCCTTCTCGTACGTCATCGCGTCCTTGATCTGGAAGCTCGGCATCTTCAGCGGATCGACCTCCTCCGTCGCCAACTCGGTGCTCTCCTCGCTCGGGCTGCCGACGGTGGATGCCTGGCTGACGCAGTCGCCCTACTACTGGGTCGTCATCGTGAGCGTCCGCCTGTGGCTGCAGGTCGGGTTCTACATGCTGCTGTTCATCGCCGGCCTCCAGCGGATCCCCGAGACGCTGTACGAGGCCGCGGCGATCGACGGCCTGTCCCGCGGACCCCGGCGATTCTTCTCGATCACGTGGCCCCAGCTCCGCCCCACGACGGCGGCCGTCATGCTCCTCCTGCTGGTGGCGGCGTTCCAGGCGTTCGACGAGTTCTACAACCTCGTCCGGACGATCCCCTCGGTCCGACCACCTCTCCTCTACATCTACAACCTCTCGTTCCAGCAACTCGACTACGGCAAGGGTTCCGCGGGTGCGTTCGTCGTCACGGCGATCGTCGTCCTCGTCGCCCTCCTGCAGTCGCGCTTCTTCGGATTCGGTGCCGCTGACGAGACGAAAGCGCCGCGCCGCGGTGCCCGGAAGGGACGCGCCTCATGAGTGTCGTCGGAAACCCCGTCCGTCGGAGGGTCGAGCTGACCTTCCGCTACGCGGTCCTCATCGTCCTCGCGCTGCTGTTCCTGATGCCGCTGTACGTCATGGTCAAGACGGCGGTCTCGCAGCCGGAGGACGTCACCTCCAAGACGTTCGTGTGGTGGCCCGCGAACCCCAACTGGGGCAAGTTCGCGGAGATCTTCGCCGACGAGCGCTTCGGACAGTCCCTCGTGACCTCGGCGATCATGGCCGTGTCGATGACCGTGGGGCAGATCATCATCGGCGCCCTCGCGGGGTACGGGCTCGCCCGCATCCCGAACCGCGCCTCGAAGCCGCTCCTGGCGCTGACCGTGACGATGCTCCTCATCCCGAGCGCCACCACGTTCCTCCCGAACTACCTGATCGTCTCGTGGCTCGGATGGACCGAGAGTCTGCAGGGCATCGTCATCCCGACGCTTTTCACGGCGTTCAACGTCTTCCTCTTCCGACAGTTCTTCATCTCGTTCCCGAGGGAACTGGAAGAGGCCGGCAAGCTCGACGGTCTCGGATACATCGGCACCTTCGTGCGCGTGGTGCTGCCCAACTCGCTCGCTTTCGCCGCGGCTCTCACCGTTCTCGGCTTCCTCGGCGCATGGAACGCGTTCCTCTGGCCACTCGTGGTCGCCGGTACGGGATTCGGCGCGCTCACTGTGCAGGTCTACCTGTCGTCGTTCATCACAGCGCAGACCTTCGACTACACCGGGTTGTTCGCCGCGGGCTTCCTCGCCTCCATCCCCGTCCTGCTCGTCTTCATCCTGCTGCAGCGGTGGCTGCTGCGCGGTGTCGCGGAGACAGGCCTCGGGGGCGCCTGAGCCCCGCTCGGGTCAGAGACCTGCGACCACCATGACCCGTACTCGATCCTCGAGTGAGATCCGCGACGCCTCCCGGCGCGAGATCGTCCGCGCACTCGTCGTGCAGGGGACGGCCACGCGGACCGAACTCGCGCACACGACGGGACTCAGCGCCGCGACGGTGTCGAACCTGGTCGCGGAGCTAAGGGAGGCCGGGTTCATCGCGGATGCCGGGACCGACAGCGCCGGCACCGGTCGACCGACGACGGTGCTGCGGATCGACGGCGAGGGAGGCTCCTTCCTCGGGATCGACCTCGCCGAGACCTACGTCCGAGCCGTCGTGTTCGACGCCGCCGTGACGGAGATCGGCGCCGCGAACGTCGAGATCGATGAAGAGTGGGTGTCCGTCGACAGCGTGGCCGATGCTCTCCTGCGTGCCGTCGACCTGGCGCTCGAGAGAGGCGGCCGCGCGCCGAGCGACATCCTCGGGGTGGGCCTCGGCCTGCCCGGACTCCTGTCGACGGACCGCACCGGCACCGTGGCGACGCCCGGATGGGCGGCGCACGTGCGCCGATTGGAGGACCGCGTGCGCCCACGCCTCCCGGGACCCCTGGTAACGGCGAACCCCCTGCAGGCCGTCGGACATTCGGAGATCTGGTTCGGCGCTGCTCGCGGGCGCTCGAGCGCTGTCGTCGTGAATCTCGGCACGGGCGTCGGTGCAGGCATCATCGTCGAAGGGCGGGTCCTCCGCGGTGCGACGCATACGGCGGGCGAATGGGGCCACACGGTCCTCGAGCTCGACGGGCGCTTATGCCGCTGTGGCCGCCGGGGGTGCGTCGAAGCGTACGTGGGGGTGCCCGGCATCCGTCACACCCTCAGCGAGGTGGATCCCGATCACGCGCTCCTGCAGCTCCACCAACGGGAGTTCATCGAGGGGCTCCGCGACGCGGTGGGCGATCCCCCCGTCGCCGAGACGCTCGCGCGGACCGCGCGGTACCTGGGCATCGCCCTGTCGGACATCGTCGCGGTGCTCAATCCGGAGGTCATGACCCTCACCGGTTGGACCGCGTGGGCGCTCGGAGACGCGCTGCTGCCGTCCGCGCGGATCGCCCTCGCCGAGCGTGCCCCGGAACTGACCGCCGCGCGTCTCGATCTCGGAGTGTCGCCGGTCCAGGTCAACAGCGTCGCGACGGGGATGGCCGTCCTCGCCTTCGAGAACCACCTCGACTCGAGCGCTCTCGCCCGCCGCGCGCGGTCGCGCCCCGGTCCGCGGGTGGACCCCCCGCCCGGTCCCGCACCGACCGCCTCATCCGCCCCTCAGCCCGTCGCGGGCTGAGGACGAACCCGACAGGAGTCACATGGTCCTCGCACGCCCGGATCGCCCGCCGATGGGATGGAACAGCTGGGACTGCTTCGGCACGACGGTCACCGAAGCGGAGGTGCTCGCGAACGCGCGCTTCATGGCGGAGCACCTGCGGGACGCCGGGTGGGACACCATCGTCGTCGACGCGGACTGGGCGGATCCCGACGCTCGCTCCCACGGCTACAACGACGACGCCCGGCTGCACATCGATGAGCACGGGCGCCTCCTCCCCGACCCGGTGCGCTTCCCCTCCTCATCGGGCGGCGCGGGGTTCGGACCGCTCGCCGCGCAGATACACGCGCTCGGTCTGAAGTTCGGACTGCACGTCATGCGCGGCATCCCTCGTCGCGCGATGGCGGAAGGCCTGCTGCTGCACGGCACCTCGACGCCGCTGTCGGCGATCGCCGACTCCGCGAACGACTGCGAGTGGAACCCCCATTTCGTGGGCATCGATCATGCCCATCCGGATGCCGCGGCCTACTACCGTTCGACCGTCGCCCTCTACGACGCGTGGGGTGTCGACCTCATCAAGGCCGACGACATGCTCTGGCCCTACCAGGAGCGGGACATCTCGGCCTACAGCGCGGCAGTGGAGTCCGCAGAGCGCGAGATCATCCTCAGCCTCTCCCCCGGCCGCGACCTGTCCGCGGCTCACCGCGAGCATCTCGCCGAGCACGCGAGCATGTGGCGCATCTGCGATGACGTGTGGGACCGGTGGGAGGATGTCGCAGACAACCTCGGACGCATGGCACGGTGGGCGCCGCATGCGCGCCGGGGTGCCTGGCCGGACGCCGACATGCTGCCGCTCGGCCGCATCGGGATCCGTGCCGAGCGCGGCGAGCCACGAGACGATGCGCTCACGCCCGCCGAGCGGCGGAGCCTGCTGACACTCTGGACGATCGCCCGCTCGCCGCTCATGTTCGGGGGCGACCTGCCCTCGACCGAGCCCGAGACGATCTCACTCCTGCAGAGCCCCGCCCTGGTCGACCTGCTGGCGCGAGCGGAGTCGTCCGGTGAGATCCGGCGCGAGAACGGCCTCGTCCTCTGGCACGCGACCGGCGGGGCGACGACGTGGATCGCGGCGGTCAACACCACCGGCTCCGCATTGACGGCGACCTTGGACACGCGGGACCTCGGACTCGGCCCCGCACCCGGGTCGATCGTCGACGTGTGGACGGATGCGACCGTGCCCACGCGCCCGGGTCGGAGAGGAGACGAGACCGTGCGCGGCGTCGCGCCGGACTCGACCGCCGTCGACCTCCGCCTCGACGCGCACGCGTGCGCGTTCTGGCGTCACGACGCCTGACGGCCGCCGGTCAGGCGACCGCCGCGCTCATCAGGCGGGCCTCGGTGAGGCGCGGAGTGCCCTCGCCTGCCCCGTCCACCACGACGACCCAGCGAGACCGGCCGTCGGCGTAGGCGGCGAGGTCGATCTCCATGCCGTCGCCGTCTCCGGCGTCGATGATGCGATCGACCACGACGTCGTCCCCGATCCCGACGATCATCCGCCGGCCGACCGCATCCGAGAGCCAGGAGACACGCAAGGTCGCGGCCGACGCACCCCAGTCCTGCAGGACGAACGTCGAAGGACCGAAGAACCTCCGCCAGTGCACCGCGTTGTATCCGGACTCCGTGCCGGCCAACGTCAGGGCGTGATCGGATTCCGGCTGCTGCTGACCGAACGTCACCGCGTCGATCGTGCGGGAGTCGAGCTCGTCGGCGCGTGCGTCCTCGGCGAGGAGCGCGGTGAGGCGGGTCGCGGCATCCCCGTCTGACGCGAACGGGAAGGCGAGGATGTAGCGATCATCGTGCAGAGAGGCGAAAGGTTCGAGGACGATCTCGCGCCGGGTCGGGGTCGCCGGCAGCACGACGACGCGGCCTCCGGATCGGTCCGCCGACCGCACGTCTTCGGGTGTCAGGATCGGCGCCGCTGCGAGCGGGAGCAGCGCCCCGCGGGCGATGTGGCCCATGCGGGCGTCCGTCGCGAGCGAGTCGACGGCGGGATGAGGCAGACGCTCGGCGAGCACGCGAGGCCCGTCGACGAGAGTCGCCCACCCGGATCCGTCGGGGGCCGCCTCGACTCGGAGCACAGGCGGCAGCGTGAGCCGGACCGTTGTGCGGTCGGTCCACGTGCGATCGATGCGGAACCAGCCATCGGGCGCCGGCCGGTACGCGGTGCCGTCGACCAGGGCCTCCGCCGTCCCGGCATCCACCCCCTCCGGCAGACGGATCCGCAGAACGAAGGAGCGCGGCGTCGGCACGCTCACGTGAATGCTCGCGTCGTCACCGAACGGACGGTCGGTCTCGGTCTCGACGACGACGTCCTCGACTCGGGCGCGCGCGCCGACGAGGAGGTTCACGTCGATTCGCCCGGGAGCCTGCGCGAATGCCGCGGCGGCGAACCGGGCAGGAGCCTCGAGACCGGTGCCCATGCAGCACCAGAATCCCGTTTCGGGTCGGGAGTAGACGCGATGGTGGCCCGGCCGGTGCGACGTGAAGTACACGATGCCGCCGTGTTCGGGATGCTGCGCCGAGAGGACGTGCGCGCTGAGGGCGCGGTCGATGTAGGCGAGGTGCGCGGTGCCGCCGTCGAGCCGGTGGAGCTCACGGGCCAGTTCGACCATGTTCACCGTGTTGCACGTCTCCGGGCCCTCGCGCGCCGTGAACATGGTCGACCAGTCGTCGCGCGGCGGGAAGTGCTCGCGCACGCTGTTCCCGCCGATCGAGGTCGTCCGGTGCCGCGTGACGCTCTCCCAGAAGGTCCGGGCCGCGGCGGCGAACTGCTCGCCCCGGCCGAGTCCGGCGAGGACGGCGTGGCCGACGACGATCGGGATCTGCGCGTTGGCGTGCAGTCCGTCCAACGGATCACGCCCCGCCGCGAGCGGCTCCCACAGGGTGCGGACGGCGAGACGGACGGCGAGCCCGCCCGGGCGCTCGTCGCCGGTGAACTGCGACCATCGACCGAGGGATGCCGCCAGGCCACCGGACTCGGTCCGGAGGACCATCTCGACGTCGGCGTCTTCGAGCGGTGCGAACACCCGCAGCCACCACTCGACGAACTCCGCCGCAACGGTCCGTCCGAGCGCGGAGCCGGCGTACACCGCGGCGTCGATCACACCCGTCAGCGTCTTGTGGAGGTTGTACAGCGGCACCCACCGCCCGTCGAGATCGAACGTCTGCGCGTCGATCCGTCCGTTCTCGATCTCGCTCCAGAGGGCGACGCCGTCCGGCACGCCCCCGACGTAACCCGTGCCGTGAGCGACCTGGCAGTCGCGGAGCCCGGTGAGCAGCAGCTCGAGACGCTCGCGTGCGGCGGCCGACCCGCCGGCCGCGTGCGCCGACAGCGCGCTGAGGACGTGCCCGAGCGTGTGCCCGTCGAGTCCCTCCGACTCCCAGCCGCCGTATCCCGGACCCGTCGCCAGCCCCGCCTCCCGGCGGAACGGCGCGAGCAGCCGCTCGGGGTCGAGGTCCAGCGCCGTCCGCAGAGCGCGCTGCTGCGCGGCGGCGAACGGACCGTTCGTCAGTGCGACGGCGGCGAGCGGCAGCAGCTCGGCTGCCGTCTCGCTCATCCGGCTGCCCGCACCCGCACCGTCACGATGCTGCGCGGCGGCAGCGCGAGACGGAGGTCGGTGCCCGCCACGACGGTTCCGTCGAAGTCGACCGGGGCGACGGCATCCGGTTCGTCGAAGGTGTTGTGAGCGGATGCCGCCGCGTGCAGGATCCGGGCGCTCACGACCTCGCCGATCCGCTCGGGCAGCCGCAGTGCGAGCTCGGCCTCGGTCTCGAGGTCCCAGTTGACGGCGCTGACGGTGTAGACGCCGTCCTTGACGCTGACGGTGTGGTCGAGGTGCGCTCCGCCACGACCGCCCGAGCGCCCGCCGTCGTCGACGGTCTCGACGAAATCGGCGTCCTGGTGGTCGATGTACATGCCGAACGCGTGGAACGTCGGGGTCTTCAGCAGGCGCGGGCCGTCGGTGAGGAGCATCGCCTGGAGGACGTTCACCATCTGCGCGATGTTCGTCATCCGGACGCGGGCGGCGTGACGGTGGAAGATGTGGAAGTTCACCGCCGCGACCATCGCGTCGCGCATCGTGTTCTGCTGGAACAGGAAGCCCGGGTTCGTCCCCTGCTCGACGTCGTACCAGGTGCCCCACTCGTCGACGAAGAGGCCGACGCGGCGCGCCGGGTCATGCCGGTCCATGATCTCGCCGTGACGGCGCAGGAGCGTGTCCATCTGCCGCGTGCGGTGGATCGTGTCGTACCAGGCGGCGTCGTCGAAGCTCAGCGCGGCGCCCTTCACGTCCCACTCCCCCGTCGGGAGCGTGTAGTAGTGGAGGCTGAGCGCGTCCATGTGCCCGGCGGCGCGCGCCATGAGGACGTCCGTCCACTCGTAGTCGTCGGCGTTCGCACCGCACGCGACCTTCGCGACGTGGCTGTCCCCATAGTCGCGCACGAACGTCTGGTACTGGCGGTAGAGGTTCGCGTAGTGGAGAGGGAGCATGTTGCCGCCGCATCCCCAGCTCTCGTTTCCGACCCCGAAGAACTGCAGCTTCCACGGCTGGTCGCGCCCGTGCGCACGGCGGAGTTCGGCCATCGGGGTGTGCTTGTCGAGGGTCATGTACTCGACCCAGTCCTGCATCTCGGCCACCGAGCCGCTGCCGACGTTGCCGTTGACGTAGGCCTCGGCGTCGAGCTGGTGGAGGAGCTCGAAGTACTCGTGGGTGCCGAAGGTGTTGGGGTCGACGACACCGCCCCAGTGCGTGTTGACCATCGCGCGACGCTGCTCGGTGGGCCCGACGCCCCCGAGCCAGTGGTACTCGTCGGCGAAGCAGCCGCCGGGCCAGCGGACGACGGGCACCTTGATCTCGCGGAGGGCCGCGATCGCGTCGGTGCGCAGACCGTTCTTGTGCGGGATCTCGTCCTGCTCGCCGACCCACAGGCCCTCGTAGATGCCGCGACCGAGGTGCTCGGCGAACTGGCCGTAGATGCGTCGGTCGATGCGGTGGGCGCGGGTCGTCGCGGTGATGAGGCTCATTCGGTTCTCTCCATCGAGGGTGTGAGGTCGGATCAGGACAGGCGGATGTCGGGCAGGTCAGCGAGTCGGGCGAGCGCCGATCCGACGCGGCCACCGCGGTGGAACACGGGAATCGACGCGAGAGGGGCGGCGACCGTCACGGTCTGACCGCCGGCGTGCGACGCTCCGCTCCGCGCGTCGGTCCATGCCGTCCCCGCAGGCAGGTAGACGTCCCACCGGGTCGCCCCCGGCTCGGTCACCGGGGCGATGAGGATGTCGGGCCCGAAAAGGTACTGCCCCGGTGTCGTCCACGCCCGCTCGTCGTCGGGGAACTCGAAGAACATGCCGCGCATGACGGGGGCTCCGTCACGGTGAGCGTCCGCCATCGCCTCGCGGGTGTAGTCCCGCAGGTCCTCGCGCAGCCGGATGTACTCCACGAGGAGGGCCTCGATCTGCTCGCCGAAACTCCACACCTCGTTGTCGGCCCCGGACCCGACGCGCGCGACGCCCTGGGCGTCGACGACGGGGATCCCGGGTACGCGATCGCCGTGCAGACGCATGACGGGACTGAAGGCCCCGAACTGGAACCAGCGGATGAGGAGCTCGTGGAACGCGGGCTCCCGTACATCGCCGCCGGTGAACCCGCCGATGTCGGTCGTGAACCAGGGGATGCCGGCGGCCCCCATGTGGATCCCCGCGGCGATCTGCGCCTTCAGGTCGGCGAAGGTCGAGTGGACATCGCCCGACCACACCAGCGCGCCGTGCCGCTGCGATCCGGCCCAAGCCGCCCGGACGAGTGAGACCGGCTGATCGTTGCCGTCGGCACGGAGGCCGTCCGCGATCGCGCGGGTGAACTCCCGCGGGTAGAGGTTGGCGACCTGTGCGCTCGACCCCGCAGCGAGCCGGTAGTTCTCGAAGTGATAGGCCCCGTACTCGGGTTCGGCCTCATCGAGCCAGAACGCGGTGATGCCGTGGGCGCCGTAGTTCTCGGCGAGCTTCTGCCACAGGAACTCGCGCGCCCGGGGTTCGGTCACGTCGAGGAACCGCGTGTATTGGCCGTCGAAGTAGTACTGGACGTCGATCCCGCGCCGGGTGCGCACGAGCATGTTCCCGTCGCGCAGCTCGTCCCAGTTCTCGGACTGCGGCACCACCTGCGGCCAGACCGACACCATGAGCTCGATCCCGAGCTCGCGGAGCTCCGCCGTCATCGCGGCGGGGTCGGGCCAGAACTCCTCCTCGAAGCTCCAGTCCCCCATCCACCGCCAGTGGAAGAAGTCGGCCACGATGACGTCGATCGGGATGCCGCGGCGGCGGTACTCGCGCGCGACCGCCAGGAGCTCGTCCTGGGTCGAATAGCGCAGCTTGCACTGCCAGAACCCGAGGCCGTATTCCGGCATCATCGGCGCATGACCCGTGGCTTCCGCGTACGCGGCGGCGATCTGCGACGGACGCGGATCCGCGCACACCCACCAGTCGAACTGAGTCGCGCTCTCGGCTTCCCATTCGGTGCGATTCGCCCCGAACACGGCGCGGCCGATCGCGGGGAGGTTCCAGAGGAAGCCGTACCCGGCACTCGAGACGACGAACGGGACGGAGGTCTGCGAGTTGCGGTGCGCGAGCTCGAGCACCGTGCCCTTCAGGTCGACCAGGTCCTGCTGGTACAGCCCCATCCCGACGAGGTGCTCGTCCGCCGGGGCGGCGAGGCTCAGCCGCAGCCGGTGGTCGCCGCCTTCGGTCGGCCGGAACTCGCGCGCGGCGAGTTTGAGGGCCCCGCCGTCGCGGATCTCCTCGAACAGGAGGCGGCCGTCGGCATCCTGCACCCGCAACCGCAGTCGGGGCGTGTGGAACCCCACCGACCAGTCGTGGTAATCCTCTTCCTCGGCGACGACGCGGACCCCACCGGCCGTGACGATCGCGACGGCGCCCTCGATGGACACCTCGGCGCGGGAGTCGGGCACCTCGACGAGGGCGCCGGGAGCGTCGTCGATCGGGCCGAGAGCGGCGCGCACGCGCACGCCGCGCCCCCAGGCCTCGATCGAGACGGTCTGTCCGTCGCCGCGCCAGAGCACGCCGGTGTGCGAGGGGTGGAACGTCATGAGGTCGCCTTTCGGGGAGCGGTGGCCGTGCTCCCGCGCACGACCAGTCGGGTGGGGACGAACAGTCGGTGGACGGCGGCGGCGTCGTCGATGCGCGCGAGGAGGACGTCGACGGCCGCACGCCCGACCTGCTCGAACTCCTGGTGGACGGAGGTGAGCGGCGGCCAGAACTGGCCCGCCTCGGGCATGTCGTCGAAGCCCACGACGCTGACCTGCGAAGGAATCGCGACGCCGGCCTCGTGGAACGCGCGGAGCACCCCGAGGGCCATCTGATCGTTGGCCGCGAACACGGCGGTCACGGCGGGTTCCCCGCGCAGGCGGCATCCTGCGTCGTATCCGGACTGCGCACTCCAGTCCCCGCGCTCGAGGGTGGGGGTCGTCCGCCCCGCGGCGGTCAGCGCCGCCCGCCATCCCTGCTCGCGGCGGACGGCGGAATACGAGCTCACCGGGCCCGCCACGTGGTGGACGGTCTCGTGCCCGAGTTCGAGGAGGTGCGTCACGGCTTGACCGGCGCCCATCGTCTGATCGGTGTCGACGAAGGAGCGGTCGTCGAGGGCGGACGCATCGACCACGACGACGGGCAGGTCGTCGGGAAGGGGCAGATCCTCTCCCGCCGAGAGGTGATCGCCGATCGCGATGACGAGCCCGTCGACCGCCTGGTCTCGCGCGCGCTCGATCGCCTCGGCGACGGCGCTGCGGTCGAATCGCGAGGTCGGCACGAGGGCGACCGCATAGCCGGATGCCGCGCCCGCGCGGGAGATCGCCTCCCACGTGCGGACGCTGCCGTACGACGTCAGATCGCTCATGATGACGCCGATGCTCCGATACCGGGCTGAGCGCAGCGCACGCGCCGCCCGGTTCGGCCGGTATCCGAGTTCCCGCATGCTCGCCAGGACGCGCTCCCGCGTCGGCTCGTCCACCCGCGCGCCGCCCGTGACGACGCGGGAGACCGTCTGCGCCGAGACGCCCGCGTGGCGAGCGACGTCGGCCTGCGTGGGCACGCCGTGAGGTGTTCCGCCACGACGTGCCACGGGCTCGTCGAGGGGTGCATCGGCACCCGTCTCCGGGGCCGGTCGCGTGCTACGCTGAGGCGACATGATTGCGTAAACATAGCAGTTCGCGCAGCGCCACGTCACCCCTCCTCGACGCAGGCGGGTACCCGGACGAACAGCTCCGAGCGGAGATCACATGAGCACTTTCGCCATCGGCGACCGCGACTTCCTGCTGGACGGCCGGCCCCATCGGATCATCTCCGGCGCGATGCACTATTTCCGGATCCATCCCGGCGACTGGGCCGACCGCATCCGCAAAGCACGCCTCATGGGGCTCAACACGATCGAGACCTACGTCGCCTGGAACGCGCACGAGCCCGTCGAGGGCCAGTGGAGCGAGGAGGACGGCCTGGACCTTGGCCGCTTCCTCGACCTGATCGCCGCCGAAGGGCTGCACGCCATCGTCCGCCCCGGCCCGTACATCTGCGCCGAGTGGCACAACGGGGGCCTCCCGACCTGGCTGACGGCGACCCCCGGCATCCGGTTGCGACAGACGGATGCCGCCTATCAGGCCGCGCTCGAGACCTACCTGCGCCGCGTGTACCGCATCGTCGCGCCCCGGCAGATCGACCGCGGCGGCAACGTCGTCCTCGTCCAGATCGAGAACGAGTACGGTGCCTACGGCTCGGACAAGGACTACCTGGCGGAGCTGGTCCGCGTCACGAGGGATGCGGGCATCACGGTGCCGCTCACCACGGTCGACCAGCCCGAGCCCGACATGCTCGAGGCCGGGTCGCTCCCCGGCATCCATCTGACCGGTTCGTTCGGCTCACGGGCCGGCGAACGTCTCGCGACCCTCCGACAGCACCAGCCCACGGGACCCCTCATGTGCTCGGAGTTCTGGGACGGATGGTTCGACTGGTGGGGCAGCACGCATCACACGACGGATGCCGGCGCCGCCGCTGCCGAACTGGACGACCTCCTGGCCGCCGGAGCCTCGGTGAACATCTACATGTTCCATGGCGGGACGAATTTCGGGACGACGAACGGCGCGAACGACAAGGGCCGATACCTGCCCATCGTGACGTCCTACGACTACGACGCCCCGCTCGACGAAGCCGGCGATCCCACGGCGAAGTTCCACGCGTTCCGAGAGGTGATCGCGAAGTACGCCGACGTCCCGGACGACGTGCCGCCGTCGGCGACGCCCCGTCCGGAGTTCTCCGTCGCCCTGACTCCGCGCCGCACGTCCGACGCCGGAGTGCAGCGCTCACTGCCCGGGAGGGTCACGTTCGAGGATGCCGCTCACACCGGCACGCTCCTCCGCTACGACGTCGCCCTGCCGGACGGATTTCCCGGCGGCGTCCTCGCGATCGGCGAGGTCCGCGACCAGGCGTGGGTCTCGGTCGACGGCGTCCGGATCGGATCGCTCTCGCGGACGCGCCACGAACACGCCCTCCGGCTGCCACGGGGCTCGGCGCTCTCGATCCTGGTCGAGGAGCAGGGGCGTGTGAACTACGCCGAACGGCTGGGCGAGGTGAAGGGTCTCATCGGTCCGGTGACCGTCGACGGCCGGGATCTCGCAGGCTGGCGGACGACGCCGGTCCTCCTCGAGGACGCCTCGGCGGCGCCCGAGCTGTCGGTGGCGGAGGGCGCTTTCGACCTCGAGACAGTGACCGACCTCTACCTCGACACCACGGGGTGGGGGAAGGGGTACGTCTTCGTCGGCGACTTCCTGCTCGGTCGCTACTGGTCCAACGGACCGCAGCAGACGCTCTACGTGCCGGCGCCCGTCACCCGTGCCGGAAGGAACACCCTGACGGTCGTCGAGCTCGAACAGCCTCTGGCCGAGACGGCGCGGTTCGTTCCCCGTCCCCTTCTCGGCCCGCTGGAGGAGTGATCAGGCTCCGACGGTGACCCCGGGCGCGAAGGCGACGTAGCCCGAGAAGTCCGCACCCACACGGTCGAATGCGGACGGGTACGGGTTCGGGTACGACCAGGCGCCGTCGGACAGGCGTTCCGAACCGGCCTCGATGTGGAAGTACTGACATTCGCCCTTCCACGGGCACGTGTACGGCGTCGGGCTCTCGACCAGCACGCCCTCCTTGACGGATGCCGGCGGGAAATAGGCGTTCCCTTCGATCCGGATGATCTCGTCGTCATTCGCCTCTGCGATGACCGTCTCGCCGATGGTCGCCTTCATGTCGTTCTCCGCTCATCCGGTGGTGTGGCCTCAGCGTACGCCCGGCGGAGAGTAGCGTGGGCGGGTGGACGCAGTCGGACGAGCGAACGGTCCGGGTCTGCGGGCCTGGCTCATCTGGGGCACCGGTGTCGCCGCGTACATGTTGGCCGTCACCAACCGCACGTCCCTGGCTGCGGTGGGCGTCGACGCCGCCGACCGGTTCCAGGCGGATGCCGCGACCCTGTCGCTGTTCGCGGTGGTCCAGCTCGCCGTCTACGGCGGTATGCAGATCCCCGTGGGCGTCCTCCTCGACCGCTACGGCTCCCGACCCATCATCACGATCGGGATGCTGCTGATGGCGGCCGGCCAGCTGACGATGGCCCTGTCCCCCAGCGTCGGCGTGGCGATCGTCGCGCGCATGCTGCTCGGAGCGGGCGATGCCGCCGTCTTCCCCGCTGTCCTTCGCCTGGTGGCGACGTGGTTCCCGGCACAGCGCGGGCCGCTCATGGTGCAGTTGACCGGCATCCTCGGGCAAGCGGGTCAGCTCATCGCGGTCATCCCCATCGCCGCCGTCCTCCACGCGACGGACTGGAGCGTGACGTTCGGGGGGATCGCCGGGCTCTGCGTGCTCTTCGCGATCCTCGTCTCCGCGATCGTCCGCAACCGCCCGCCCGAACTCGCGCGCGACGTCAGCGTCGACACCGACACCGGCGCCATCCGCGTCGTGACGTCGACGATCGACACCGGGGTCGGCATCCGCGCAGCACTCGCCCACCCGGGGACGCGACTGGCTTTCTGGTCGCACTTCACGACGCCTTTCGCGGGCACCGCGTTCATCCTGCTGTGGGGTTTCCCGTACCTCACCGCGGGCGAAGGGCTCACCGTGGGCCAAGCCGGCGCGCTCACCTCGATCTACGTCTTCGCCGGGATGGCGCTCGGTCCCGTCCTCGGAGAGCTGTCGCGGAGAGCGCCCCACCGGAGATCGCGTGCCCTCGTGCTTCCCGCTGTCGGGTTCCAACTGCTGGCGTGGTCGGCCGTCATCCTCTGGCCGGGGCGTTCACCGATCTGGCTCCTCGTCGTCCTGCTCATCGCCCTCGCCATGGGCGGGCCGGCATCGATGATCGCCTTTGACCACGCTCGGACGCACAATCCGTCGCACCGGCTCAGCACGGCGACCGGGGTCACCAATGCGGGTGGCTTCCTCGCCGCCCTCCTCGCGATCTTCGCGATCGGCTTCGTGCTCGATCTGCAGGGAGCGGGCACCCCCGACACCTACCGACTCGATGCCTTCCGCATCGCGTTCCTCGTGCAGATCCCGCTGTGGGTCCTCGGTGCGGTGTTCATCAGCATCGAACGGCGGCGCACCCGCATCCATATCGGGATGGACCAGCCCCGCCGGCGCGTCTGACCGGAACGACGAACGACCCGCTCCGGGAGGAACGGGTCGTTCGATGTCTGTCGCGTGTCAGACGGTGCCGTCTCCCGACGTCCGCGTCTCGGAGCGGGTGACCCGCTCCCCCGCGACGGGGTCCACCGTTCGGACGGTGGACTCGCTGGAACGCCGACGCATCATCAGCACGAGGCCGAGGATGAAGACGACGACACCGGCGCCCATCAGGATGTAGCCGATCAGGTCGAGGTCGACGTACTGGACGTCGACGTCGATGGCGAACGTCAGGATGGCTCCGATGACGAACAGCACGATTCCGGTTCCGATGCTCATGCGCACACTCCCTCTCTTGGCGGTGTGCTCCGATCATCCCCGACCCTGACAGGAACCTGATAGCCCTTGACAGGGGGCGGAATCAGGCTGTGGCTCGCGGTTGGACGGTGAGCCAGTCACCGTATTTGGCCGGTCGGCCGTCGCCGGAGGATGTGCCCGTGAGACGTCGCCGAAGCCACGGGCCGAGGTGTTCGCGGAAGTAGCGGGCGCGACTCAGGGACACCGCCGAGTCCGCCTCGTCGAGCCGCCACCATTGCGCGGGCGGTCGTTCGCCGACGGCCTCGAGGACGCGTGCCGCGACCCGATGGTGGCCTCGGGAGTTCATGTGGAGACGATCCGCCGACCAGAACGAGGGATCCGAGAGCTCGGCGTCCGGCCAGTTGAGCGCGACGACGAGGTCATCACGACCGCGGATCCGTTCCGTCACCGCGCGCGACAGCTCATCGCCGCGGCGCTGGATGAGCCCCGACAGCGGCAGTTGCGCCGACGGGTTGGCCCCCGACAGGACGATCATCGTGACGCCCTCTTCATCGCAGCGCCGCAGCACCTGCGAGAAGACGTCGGCGACACGGGCGATGGGAGTGCGGGGGCGGAGCATGTCGTTGCCGCCGCCGTTGAACGAGAGGTGCGTCGGGTTCAGGGCGAGGGCGCGCTCCAACTGCTCGTCGACGATCGGTCCGATGAGCTTGCCGCGTACGGCGAGGTTCGCGTACGAGATCGCCTCGCCTCGCGAATCGGCCCATCCCTGCGCGACCAGGTCGGCCCAGCCTCGGACCGTCCCGTCGGGCAGCTCGTCACCCACGCCCTCCGTGAACGAATCCCCGATCGCGACGTAGCGGACTTCCTGTGACATCCCGCCAGCCTACGAGTCGCAGCCGTCGATCAGTCCGCGAGGCTGCGACCTCGCGACTCGGCGAGCCCCCACGCGGCGGCCGCCGCGACCGCGAAGAAGGCACTCAGCACGATGAAGACGAGCGGGATGCCGCCGAGCGCTTGGAGCGCGGGGACGACCGGAGGCGCGAGGATCGAGGCGATGCGGCCGATGCCCGCCGCCCAGCCGGCACCGGTCGCCCGAAGGGTCGTGGCGTAGGTCTCGGGCGTCACGGCGTAGAGGGCGCCCCAGGCGCCGAGGTTGAAGAACGACAGCGCCATCCCCGTGGCGAGGATCATCGGCACCGTCGTCGCCTGTCCGAACAGGATCGCGGCGACCGCGGAACCGGCGAGGAACACCGAGAGCGTCGCGCGCCGCCCCCACTTCTCGATCAGCCACGCGGCGACGGCGTATCCGGGCAGCTGGGCCAGGGTGATGAGCAGCGTGAACTCGAAACTGCGCACCAGACCGAACCCCTGCGACACGAGGAGCGTCGGGATCCAGATGAAGGCGCCGTAGTACGAGAAGTTCACGCAGAACCAGACGACCCAGAGTGCGGCGGTGCGCACGCGCACGTCGGGGGCCCAGAGGCCGCGCAGCCGCATCCCCACCGTCGTCGCGGGTGCTGCCGGGGCGTCCGGGGCGAGCGCGGAGTCGGTCGACGTCCGTCCGAACAGTGGGCGCGATGCTTCGAGGTCGGAGACGACCCGCTCCGCGTCGGAGACCCGTCCGCGGGAGGCAAGCCAGCGTGGCGACTCGGGGAGACCCCAGCGCACCACGAGGGCGTAGACCGCGGGGACGGCGCCGATCGCGAGGGCCCAGCGCCACCCCTCGGCGACCGACGGGATGACGAGGTAGCCGATGAGAGCGGATGCCGTCCACCCGACGGCCCAGAAGGCTTCGAGCACGACGATGATCCGCCCGCGCATCCGGGCCGGCGCGAACTCGCTCACGTAGGTGCTGGCGACGGGCAGCTCGGCGCCGAGCCCCAGTCCCACCAGGAACCGCAGCGCGATCAGAGCCACGAGACCACCGGCGAGGGCGCTCGCGCCGGTGGCGACGCCGTAGACGAGCAGGGTGAGGGCGAAGACCGATCGACGGCCGATGCGGTCGGCGAGCAGACCGCCGACGGTCGCGCCGATCGCCATGCCCGCGAAGCCCGCGGAGGCGATCCACGATGTCGAGGCCGGCGTGAGGTCCCACTCGCTGACCAGCGCGGCGATGACGAAGGAGATCAGCCCGACGTCCATCGCGTCCAGGGCCCAGCCGGCGCCCGAACCGGTCAGGACACGCAGGTGGGTCCGGGTGAACGGCAGACGGTCGAGCCGGCTGGCGACGGAGCCCGTCGTGGTCGTGGTCATCCCTGCATCGTACGAGGGGAGCGCCGATCCGGGCTCACTCGCCGAGCATCTCGCGGACCATCGGAATCACCTTGGTGCCGTAGAGCTCGATCGAACGCATCAGCTTCTCGTGCCCGAGGGTGCCGTTGGCGTACTTGAGATCGAATCGCGAGGCGCCGAGGGTCGTGATGGTGTCGGCGATCTTGCGCGCCACCGTCTCGGGCGATCCGGCGTAGATCGAACCCTCCGGACCGACCTCGTGCTGGAACCGCATGCGGCTGTAGGGAGGCCAGCCGCGGTCGCGGCCGATCGAGTTGTTCTGCGCTTCGAAGCCCGGGTAGGCCTCTTCCCACGCCTGCTCGTCCGTGTCGGCGATGTACCCCGGAGAGTGGATGCCGATGGGCTGAGCCTCGGTGCCGAGCTCGCCGATGGCGCGGTGGTAGAGGTCGACGTAGGGGCGGAAGCGGGCCGCCGGGCCGCCGATGATGGCCAGCATCAGCCCGTACCCGTAGCGGGCGGTGCGGATGACCGACTCCGGCGATCCGCCCACGCCCACCCAGGCGCGGAAGCCGTGCTCGGTCTTCGGGAAGACGTCTGCGTCGGTGAGGGGGGCCCGGGTCGATCCCTGCCACGTGACCGGCTTCTCCGTCCGGAGCAGCGAGAACAACTCGAGCCGCTCTTCGAAGAGGGCTTCGTAGTCGGAGAGGTCGAACCCGAAGAGCGGGAAGGACTCGATGAAGGATCCGCGTCCGAGGATGACCTCAGCGCGACCGTTCGAGATCGCCGACAGCGTCGCGAAGCGCTCGTAGACGCGTACCGGATCGTCGCTGGAGAGGACGGTCACAGCGGTGCCGACGCGGATGCGTTCGGTCTGCGCGGCGATCGCCGCGAGGACGATCTCGGGGCTCGACACGGAGTAGTCCGCGCGGTGGTGCTCCCCCACGCCGATGAAGTCGACGCCCACCTGGTCGGCGAGAGTCGCCTGCGCGATGAGATTCCGGATCGCCTGAGCGCCCGACACCTTGTCGCCGTTCTCATCGACGGTGATGTCGCCGAACGTGTCCAGGCCCAGTTCCACAGCGGTCATGTCCGCCCCTTTCATTCACATGCATGAACGTCGGGGGATGCCGGATATTCCCGGCATCCCCCGACGGAGAGTTTCGACGTCTTGTCAGCTGTCGCGCAGGGCGGCACGGAGGGTGTCGAGCCCGACGCCGCCGAGGCGGAGTGCTCGCATGTGGAAGCTCTTGATGTCGAAGTCGGAACCCCCGCGCTGAGCGGCCTCGTCGCGGATCTGCTCCCAGATCCGCTGACCGACCTTGTACGACGGTGCCTGACCCGGCCACCCGAGGTAGCGGTTCACCTCGAACTGGATGAACTCGTCGGACATGTTGACGTTCCGCCGCATGAACTCGAGAGCGTAGTCGGCATCCCACGTCCCGGTGCCGTCGAGGCGCGGTTTGCCGAGATGGACGCCGATGTCGAGGACCACGCGGGCCGCCCGCATCCGCTGTCCGTCGAGCATGCCCAGGCGGTCCGCGGGGTCGTCGAGGTACCCGAGCTCCGCCATGAGTCGCTCGGCGTACAGGGCCCACCCCTCGGCATGTCCGCTGGAACCGGCGAGCAGGCGCCGCCACGAGTTCAGCTCGGTCCGGTTGTAGACCGCCTGCGCGATCTGCAGGTGGTGCCCCGGAACACCCTCGTGGTAGACCGTCGTGAGCTCGCGCCAGGTGTCGAAGGTGTCGACGCCCTCGGGGACCGACCACCACATCCGGCCGGGCCGCGAGAAGTCGTCCGTCGGGCCGGTGTAGTAGATGCCGCCCTCGTTCGTCGGCGCGATCATGCATTCGAGGCGGCGGATCGGGTCGGGGATGTCGAAGTGGGTGCGTCCGAGCTCCTCGACGGCGCGATCGCTGGTCTCCTGCATCCACTTCTGCAGCGCCTCGGTGCCGCGCAGCTTCCGCGCCTCGTCCTGCTCGAGGAAGGCGACGGCCTCCTCGACGCTGGCACCGGCCTGGATCTCGTTCGCGATCGACTCCTGCTCGGCGACCATCCGCGAAAGCTCCTCGACACCCCACTCGTAGGTCTCGTCGAGGTCGATCGTCGCGCCGAGGAACCGACGCGAGTGGAGCGCGTAGAGCTCCCGGCCCACGGCATCCACCTCGGAGGCCGCTGGCGCCAGTTCGTCGCGGAGGAACGCCGCGAGCTGGTCGTACGCGACACGCGCGGCGCCCGAATTGTCGGCGAGCTCGCGCGCGAGCGAGGCGGGAAGGTGACCGTCGGCGGGGGCCGCATCGCCGACGAAGGTCGCGAAGAAGCCGGTGTCGCTCGTGTATCGCGCGATCTGCGTCACGACCTCGCGGACCTGGCGACGCGCGGGGACGACACCCTCGGCGATGCCCCGCCGGAGCGTCTCGATGTATCCGCCGAGCGCCGTCGGGATGGCCGCGAGGCGCGTGGCGACGACGGACCAGTCCTCGACGGTGTCGGTCGGCATGAGGTCGAACGCCGCGCGGATGTCCTGAGACGGCGAGGCGATCACGTTGAGGTCGCGCAGGTGCGACTTCGCCGCGTGCAGGTCGAGCTGCAGCCCGAGCTCCGCCGAGAGGTCCATCTTCGTGACCTCGTCGACGTCATCGACCGCGTCCGCGGCCTGCAGGGCGCGAAGCGTCTCGCCCGCCGCAGCAGCGAGGCGGTCGTGTCCCTCCGGTGAGAAGTCATCGAGACGGCCGTTGTGCTCGGTGCGTCCGATGTAGGTCGCGAGACTCGGTGAGAGCTCTGCCAGCGTGTCCACCCAGCGGTCCGCGATCGTGTCGATCGGAGTGGGCGTGCGTTGTGCGTCGGTCATCCCTCGAGCGTAGAGCGTCGCACCGCCGGACGTCAGTGAGCCGCTTCGTCCCAGTCGGTGCCGCGGCCGATCTGCACGTCGAGCGGGACGGAGAGTTCCGCCGCGTCCCCCATCCGGGCGCGGACGATCTCCTCGACTGCGTCCCACTCCCCCGTCGCCACCTCGACGACGAGTTCGTCGTGGATCTGCAGAAGCACGCGCGACGCCAGACCCTTCTCACGGAGGTCGCTGTGGATCTCGACGAGCGCGATCTTCATGATGTCGGCCGCGCTGCCCTGGATGGGGGCGTTGAGCGCCGCGCGCTCGGCGTTCTCGCGGAGCACGCGGTTCGGGCTCGTCAGGTCGGGGAACGGTCGGCGGCGTCCGAAGATCGTCTCGGTGTAGCCGTCGATCCGCGCCTGCTCGACGGACGAGCGCAGATAGTCGCGCACGGAACCGAAGCGGGCGAAGTACTCGAGCATGAGCTGCTTCGCCTCGGACTGCTCGATGCGCAGCTGCTTCGACAGACCGAAGGCACTCAGCCCGTAGACGAGGCCGTACGACATCGCCTTCACCTTCGTGCGCATCGGCGCCGTCACCTCGGCGGGCTCCACGCCGAACACACGGGCGCCGACGAAGCGGTGCAGGTCCTCACCCGAGTTGAAGGCCTCGATGAGCCCCGGATCACCCGACAGGTGCGCCATGATGCGCATCTCGATCTGCGAGTAGTCCGCCGTCAGCAGGGTCTCGTAGCCCTCGCCGACTTCGAATGCTTCGCGGATGCGGCGCGACTCCTCGTTGCGGATCGGGATGTTCTGCAGGTTCGGGTCGGTGCTCGAGAGGCGACCCGTCTGACTGCCGGTCTGCACGTAGGTCGTGTGGATACGGCCGTCGTCGGCGATGCCGACCGTCAGCGACTCGATGATCTGGCGGAGCTTCGACGCCTCACGGTGCTGGAGGAGAAGCCCCAGGAACGGATGCGGGTGGGATTCCTGAAGGTCGGCGAGGACCGCGGCATCCGTCGAGTACCCCGTCTTCGTCTTGCGGGTCTTCGGCAGCTCCAGCTGGTCGAAGAGCACCTCCTGCAGCTGCTTGGGCGAGCCGAGGTTCACCTCGCGCCCGATGATGCCGTATGCCTCCTGCGCGATCGCGTCGGCTCGTGCGGCCAGCTCGCCCGAGAAGCCCGAGAGCTTGTCGCGCGAGACCGAGACCCCCGCGAGCTCCATGTCGGCGAGGGCGTCGAGGGACGGGAGCTCGATATCGGTCAGGACGGCGCCGACGGATGCCGGGAGCTCCGCCCGTTCAGCCTCGGCCACCCGCAGGGCGAACCAGGCGAGCTGACCCGGCGTCGCGCCCTCGGTCTCGGGGACCAGCTGGGACGGGTCGGCTTCGGGCAGCTTCTCGTCGAGGTAGCGGTCGACGAGGTCGGCGAGGGTCTTGTCGGGCAGGCTCGGACGCAGCAGCCATCCCGCGAGCAGGACGTCGAACGTCAGCCCGCTCAGCCGAACGCCGGCGCGGCGGAGGGCCTTCACCTGCGGCTTCGCGTCGGTCATGATCTTCGCGGCGTCGCTCCCGAGCCACGGGGCGAGCGCCTCGCGGGCGCTCTCGTCCCAGTCGACCTCGTGGACCGTGTCGGACGTCGCGACGCCGAGGCGCGTCGGAAGACCGCCGGCGACGGTGACCGTCAGGGCCAGTTCGCCCGTCTGCTGCGTCAGCCACACAGCCAGGGTCGCGGCATCCGTCTGCTGCGGTTCGGGCGCCGAGACCTCGGGCGCGGGCGGCTCGTCGGTCGCGTCGAATGCTTCGAACACCCGCGGCAGAAGGGTGCGGAACTCCAGACGAGCGAAGATGTCGCGGACCGCCTGGGTGTCGAGCGGGCGGATGACGAGGTCCTCGGGCGCGTACTCGAGTTCGACGTCGCGCAGAAGGCGGTTGAGCTGACGGTTGCGACGGACGTCGTCGAGGTGCTCGCGGAGGTTTCCGCCGACGACACCCTTGATCTCATCGGCGCGCTCGAGGAGCGCATCGAGCGAACCGAACTGGGTGATCCACTTGACCGCGGTCTTCTCCCCCACCTTCGGGACGCCGGGCAGGTTGTCGCTCGTCTCGCCCACCAGCGCGGCGATGTCCGGGTAGTTCTCGGGCGGGAGGCCGTACTTCTCGACGACCGCGTCGGGGGTGTAGCGCTTCAGCTGCGAGACGCCCTGGACGCTCGGGTAGAGGAGCGTGACGTCCTCGGTCACCAGCTGGATCGTGTCACGGTCGCCGGAGCACACGAGCACCTGGTAGCCGCTCTCGACGCCCTGCGTCGCGAGGGTCGCCAGGATGTCGTCGGCCTCGAAGTCCTCCTTCGTCAGCACCGGCACGCCCATGGCGGCGAGGCAGTCCTGCAGCAGCGGGATCTGCCCCTTGAACTCGGCGGGCGACTCGGAGCGGTTGGCCTTGTACTCCTCGTAGACGCGCGTGCGGAACGACTGCCGCGACGTGTCGAAGGCGACGGCCAGGTGCGTCGGCTTCTCTGCCTTGACGAGGTTCACGAACATCGAGAGGAAGCCGTAGATCCCGTTGGTGTGCTGCCCGTCCTTCGTCGAGAAGTTGTCGACGGGAAGGGCGTAGAACGCCCGGTAGGCCAGCGAGTGGCCGTCGACGACGAGCAGAGTAGGCTTTCCGGAGTCGCTCACCCGACCAGCCTAGTTCGGGCCCGCGACATCGACTTCCCCCGCGTTGCCCCGTCGGCACCGCTCGATCCACGAGGTGAATCGCCATGCCCGAGTCCGCGTCCTTCCCCTCCGACGCGCTCGAATGGGTCACGAGCCGGGGCATGGGAGCCCTCGCCGAGAAGATGGGCATGGAGTTCACCGAGTTCTCGCCTGAGCGGGCCGTGGCGCGGATGCCGGTGGCCGGCAACACGCAGCCGGTCGGCCTCCTGCACGGCGGCGCCTACGTGGTCCTCGGCGAGTCGCTCGGGTCGATGCACGCCAACCTCCACGCAGGTCCCGGCCGTCTCGCGGTGGGCATCGACATCAATGCGACGCACACCCGTTCGGCGACCGAAGGATGGGTGACGGGGGTCTGCACCCCCCTGCACCTCGGCCGGAGCCTCACGGTCCACGAGATCGTCGTCTCCGACGATCAGGGTCGCCGGTGCTCGACGGTCCGGATCACCAACATGGTGCGGGACCTGCCGGCATCCTGATCCGCTCAGCGCGGGACGGCGAGCTTGAAGCCGACGTGCGAGTCGACGAACCCCAGGCGCGTGTAGAACCGGTGGGCGTCGGTGCGCGCGGCATCCGACGTCAACTGCACGACGGATGCTCCGACGGCAGGAGCGGCGACGTCGGCGACCCACGTCATCATCGCGGCGCCGATCCCCGCTGAACGCTCGGCGCTCGCGACTCGGACAGCTTCGACGAGGAGCCTCGTGCTGCCGCGACGCGCCATCCCGGGGATGACGGTGAGCTGCATCGTCCCGACGACGCGGTCGTCGCTCTCGACGACCAGCACGTCGTTGCTCTCCGAGTCCAGGGTGCGCAGCAATCCGCGGAGGTAGAGGCCCCGGTCCTCCGCGGCCGCCACATCTCCGCGACCGGCGCTGACCGGGTCGTCCGACAGCAGCGCCACGATCGCATCGAGGTCGTCCTGCGACGCACCCCGTAGTCGCACCGATCCGTTTCGCGATGCGAGGGTGACGGGGACGTCGAGTTCGTCGATCATGACGAAGGCGTCAGGCCTTCTTGGGAGCCAGCTGCTCGATGATGGCCTTGGCGACATCCTGCATCGTGAGGCGACGATCCATGGATGCCTTCTGGATCCAGCGGAACGCCTCGGGCTCGGACAGACCCATCTTCTCGTTGAGCAGGCCCTTGGCCCGGTCGACGAGCTTGCGGGTCTCGAAGCGCTCGACCATGTCGGCGACTTCGGCTTCGAGCGTGATGATCTGCTCGTAGCGCGCGAGGGCGATTTCGATCGCCGGCAGGAGGTCGTTCGGGGTGAAGGGCTTCACGACGTAGGCCAGCGCACCGGCCTCGCTCGCCCGCTCGACGAGCTCCTTCTGGCTGAACGCGGTGAGGAGGACGACGGGGGCGACGTGGTTCTTGCTCAGCTTCTCGGCGGCGCTGATGCCGTCGAGGATGGGCATCTTCACATCCATGATGACGAGGTCGGGACGGAGCTCGGTGGCCAGCTGGACGGCGGTCTCGCCGTCGCCCGCCTCGCCGACCACATCGAAGCCGCTGTCGCGCAGGATCTCGACGATGTCGAGGCGGATCAGCGACTCATCCTCCGCGACGACGACGCGTCGCGGGGTGGGAGCTGCCTGGGGGGCGAGGGAGGGTTCCTGCTCAGTCACTCGTCCATCCTAGGCCAGGGCGCACCCGCATCCTGCGGTATCGTCGATCAGGCGCGCGCCGGTGTGGCGGAATGGCAGACGCGACCGACTCAAACTCGGTTGCCCGAAAGGGCGTGTGGGTTCGACTCCCACCACCGGCACCACAGCGAAACGGCGCCCCCGAGGGGGCGCCGTTTCGTGCATCACAGGCGAGGGATCAGCTCTCGGCCTTGTAGATCGGGGCCTTGCCGTGCACGGCGTCACCGATCTTGTGGATGCGGATGTCGTTGGTCGCACCGATGATTCCGGGAGGGGACCCGGAGATCACGACGACCTTGTCGCCCTCTTCGAGCAGGCCGCGCGACAGGAAGTAGTCGTCCACCTGCAGGAACATGAGGTCGGTGTGGGCGACGTGGTCGACGAGCGCCGACTGGATGCCCCACGTCATCGCCATCCGGCGACGGATCGCGGGCTCGATGGTGAAGGCGAGCATCGGGATGCCGGGGCGCAGGCGCGACATGCGACGCGCCGTGTCTCCCGACTCGGTGAAGAGGCAGATGTACTTGGCCTCGACGAACTCGGCGACCTCGTTCGCGGCGAGGGTGATGATGCCACCCTGCGTGCGGGGCTTGGCCGTGAGCGGGGGGATGCGCTCGAGACCGTGCGTCTCGGTCGCGTCGATGATGCGGGCCATCGTCTCGACGACGCCGACGGGGTGCTTGCCGACGCTCGTCTCGCCCGAGAGCATGACCGCGTCCGCACCGTCGAGGACGGCGTTGGCGACGTCGCTCGTCTCGGCGCGCGTGGGAACCGGGTTCTCGATCATCGTCTCGAGCATCTGCGTCGCGACGATGACGGGCTTGGCCATGCGGCGGCAGAGCTCGACGGCGCGCTTCTGGACGATCGGCACGGCCTCGAGGGGCAGCTCGACGCCGAGGTCGCCGCGGGCGACCATGATGCCGTCGAAGGCGTCGATGATCTCCTCGAGGGCGTCGACGGCCTGCGGCTTCTCGATCTTGGCGATGACGGGGACCTTGCGGCCCTCCTCCGCCATGATCTCGTGCACGCGGGTGACATCGGCGGCGTTGCGCACGAAGGACAGCGCGATGATGTCGGCGCCGGCGCGCAGGCCCCAGCGGAGGTCGGCCTCGTCCTTGTCGGACAGCGCGGGGACGTTGACGGCGACGCCGGGCAGGTTGATGCCCTTGTTGTTCGACACGTAGCCCGCGACGATGACCTCGGTCGTGACGACCGGACCCTCGACACCGGTGACCTGGACGCGGACCTTGCCGTCGTCGATCAGGAGGAAGTCGCCCTTGTTGACGTCTTCGGGCAGGCCCTTGAACGTCGTGCCGACGATGTCCTTCGTGCCGGAGATGTCTTCGGTCGTGATCTTGAAGACGTCGCCGACGGCGAGGAAGTGCGGGCCTTCGGCGAACCGGCCGAGCCGGATCTTGGGGCCCTGCAGGTCGACGAGGACGGCGACGGCACGGCCGGCGTCATCCGCCGCCTTGCGCACGTTCGCCAGGCGGGCGTCGTGGTCGGCGTAGTCGCCGTGGCTGAGGTTGAAGCGGGTCACGTCCACACCGGCGTCGATGATGGCACGGACCATCTCGTAGCTTTCGGTGGCGGGACCCAGAGTGGCGACGATCTTCGCGCGTCTCACAGAAATTGCTCCGTCGGGTAGTGATTCGGGAGTTGGGAACGGTCTCAGCCTAGGCGTGCTGGAGGCCGATCGCGACGTCGGTCGGTCGGACCGGCGCCGGGAGGCTGGTCGACCCCATCAGGTACTCGTCGACGGCCGAGGCCGCCGCGCGCCCTTCTGCGATCGCCCAGACGATGAGGGACTGACCACGACCGGCATCCCCGGCCACGAAGACACCCGGTGCCGTCGCCTGCCAGTCGTCCGCACGCTCGACGTTGCCGTTCGAGGTGAACACGGCGCCGAGCTGCTGCTCGAGCGCCGTGCGCTCGGGTCCGGTGAATCCCATGGCGATGAGCACGAGGTCGGCGGGGATCTCCCGCTCGGTGCCGCTCTTGGGGACGCGGCGGCCGTCGACGAACTCCGTCTCGGCCACCCGCAGGGCGCGCACCTCCCCCGCCTCGTTGCCGAGGAACTCGACGGTCGAGGCGAGGTACGAACGCTCGCCGCCCTCTTCGTGCGCCGAGGCGACCTCGAACAGGGTCGGCATCATGGGCCACGGCTGGTGATCGGGACGCGCCTCGGGCGGCTGCTTGCCGATCGCGAGGTTGGTGACGCTCAGGGCACCCTGGCGGTGCGCCGTGCCGATGCAGTCGGCC
The DNA here is from genome assembly GCF_058629135.1 of Microbacterium sp. MDV22-iso44. Taxonomy (NCBI): domain Bacteria; kingdom Bacillati; phylum Actinomycetota; class Actinomycetes; order Micrococcales; family Microbacteriaceae; genus Microbacterium; species Microbacterium sp. MDV22-iso44. Next base: position 418,411 of record NZ_JBZVWS010000001.1, on the reverse strand, counting down.
CCGGTGTCGCCGCCGCCGATCACGACGACGTGCTTGCCCTCGGCGTGGATCTGGTGAGGGACCTGATCGCCCGCGACAGCCTTGTTGGACTCGACGAGGTACTCCATGGCGAAGTGGACGCCGGCAAGGTCGCGCCCCGGGATCGCGAGGTCGCGCGGCACGGTCGAACCGGTGGCGATGACGACGGCGTCGTACCGCGCCCGCAGGTCGTCCCACGACAGGTCCTTGCCGATCTCGACGCCGGCGCGGAAGCGGGTGCCCTCGTCACGCATCTGCCGCAGTCGGGTCTCGAGGTGGCGCTTCTCCATCTTGAAGTCCGGGATGCCGTAGCGCAGCAGACCGCCGATGCGGTCGTCGCGCTCGTACACGGCGACCGTGTGCCCGGCGCGCGTGAGCTGCTGCGCCGCAGCGAGACCGGCGGGGCCCGAACCCACGACGGCCACCGTCTTGCCGGTCAGACGTCCCGGCGGCTCGGCCTCGACCCAACCGTGCGCGAACGCCTCGTCGATCGTGGAGACCTCGATCTGCTTGATCGTGACCGCCGGCTGGTTGATCCCCAGGACGCACGAGCTCTCGCAGGGCGCGGGACACAGGCGACCGGTGAACTCCGGGAAGTTGTTCGTCGCGTGCAACCGCTCGATGGCAGCGCGACCCTCCCCGCGCCAGGTGAGGTCGTTCCACTCCGGGATGAGGTTGCCCAGGGGGCATCCCTGGTGGCAGAACGGGACGCCGCAGTCCATACAGCGGCCGGCCTGGCGACGCAGCACGGCCTGGTCGCCCTGCTCGTACACCTCTTTCCAGTCCATGATGCGAACGGGGACGGGCCGGCGCGGCGGCAGCTCGCGCTCGGTGACTTTGAGGAAGCCCTTCGGGTCAGCCACGGGTCACCTCCAGGATGCGGTTCCAGACGACGTCGCTGTCGGGGTCGAGCCCCTCGGCGGCCGCCTCCTGGCGGGTTTTCAGGACGGCCGCGTAGTCACGCGGCAGGACGCGGGTGAAGTTCGCGACCTCGGTGTCGAGGTTCGCGAGCAGCCGCTCGGCGAGGTCCGATCCGGTCTCCTCGACGTGACGGACCAGCAGGTCGCGGAGGATCTCGACATCGCCGGCGCCGAGCTCGAGGAGCTCCAGCTCGCCGGTCGCGAGGGCCTCGCGGTTGATGAGGGCCCGGTCCAGGTGGTGGATGTAGGCCGATCCGCCGGACATGCCCGCTCCGAGGTTGCGGCCGGTGGGCCCCAGGATCACGGCGAGTCCGCCGGTCATGTACTCGAGCGCGTGGTCTCCGACGCCCTCGACGACAGCCGTGGCTCCGGAGTTCCGGACGAGGAACCGTTCGCCGACGACGCCTCGGAGGAACATCGAGCCGCGGGTCGCGCCGTAGCCGATCACGTTGCCGGCGATGACGTTCTTCGAGGCGTCGAAGGCGGCATCGCGGGGAGGCCGGACGACGATCTCGCCGCCCGACAGGCCCTTGCCGACGTAGTCGTTCGAGTCGCCCTCGAGACGCAGCGTGATGCCCGAGGGCAGGAAAGCGCCGAACGACTGCCCCGCCGATCCGGTCAGGTTGACCTCGATCGTGCCCGACGGCAGACCGTTCTCGCCGTGGGCCTTGGTGACGTGGTGTCCGAGCATGGTGCCGACGGCACGCTCGGTGTTGCGCACCGGGAGGTCGATCGTCACGTGCCCCCCGTGGGCGACGACATCGCGCGCCCGGTCGAGCAGGCCGACGTCGAAGTGCTCTTCGAGCTCATGGTCCTGCTCGCGCACGCGGTGACGGGGTGCATCCTCCTCGAACACGGGTCCGCGGAGGATGGGCGACAGGTCCAGCCCGTACGCCTTCCAGTGGTCGACCGCCGGCTGCACGTCGAGGACCTCGGTGTGACCGACGGCCTCTTCGATCGAGCGGAAGCCCAGCTCGGCCAGGTACTCCCGCACCTCCTGCGCGATGAACTCCATGAAGTTCACGACGTGATCGGCCTTACCGGAGAAGCGTTTGCGCAGTTCCGGGTTCTGCGTCGCGACACCGACGGGGCAGGTGTCGAGGTGGCACACGCGCATCATGATGCAGCCCTCGACGACGAGCGCGCTCGTCGCGAAGCCGAACTCCTCGGCGCCGAGCAGCGCCGCGATGAGCACGTCGCGTCCGGTCTTCAGCTGTCCGTCCGCCTGAACGACCACACGCCCGCGCATGTCGTTGATCATCAGCGTCTGCTGGGTCTCGGCGAGACCGAGTTCCCAGGGCGTGCCCGCGTGCTTCAGGGAGTTCAGCGGGCTCGCCCCCGTGCCGCCGTCGTGCCCCGAGACGAGGATGACGTCGGCCAGGGCCTTCGCCGTTCCCGCCGCGACCGCGCCGATGCCGGACTGACTGACGAGCTTCACGTGGACGCGCGCCGACGGGTTGGCGCGCTTGAGATCGAAGATCAGCTGCTTCAGGTCCTCGATCGAGTAGATGTCGTGGTGGGGCGGCGGTGAGATGAGTCCCACACCGGGCGTGCCGCCGCGCGTCCGCGCGATCCAGGGGTAGACCTTGCCGGGAGGCAGCTGCCCGCCCTCGCCGGGCTTCGCGCCCTGGGCGAGCTTGATCTGGATGTCGTCGGCGTGCGTCAGGTACATGCTCGTGACGCCGAAACGTCCCGAGGCGACCTGCTTGATGGCGCTGCGCCGTTCGGGGTCGAGGAGCCGGTCGACGTCCTCTCCGCCCTCGCCCGTGTTCGACTTCGCACCGAGTCGGTTCATCGCGATCGCGAGGGTCTCGTGCGCCTCCTTTGAGATGGAGCCGTAGCTCATCGCTCCGGTCGAGAAGCGCTTCACGATCGACGAGATCGGCTCGACCTCGTCGATGGGAACCGCGGGGCGGACGCCGGACTTGAGCCGGAAGAGGCCGCGCAGCGTCTTCAGGTCGGACGCCTGCTCGTCGATCATCTGCGTGTACTCGCGGAAGATGTCGTAGCGGCGCGTCCGGGTCGCGTGCTGCAGACGGAACACGGTGTCGGGGTTGAAGAGGTGGGATGCCCCGTCCCGCCGCCACTGGTACTCGCCGCCCGTCCAGAGCCGCTCGTGTGCACGCGCGGCCTGATCGGCGGGGTACGCGAACTCGTGACGGGCGAGGTTCTCGCGCGAGATCTCCTCGATCCCGATGCCCCCGAGCTTCGTCTCGGTGCCGGTGAAGTACGTGTCGATGAACTCCTGCGAGAGTCCGACGGCCTCGAAGACCTGGGCGCCCGCGTACGAGGACACCGTCGAGATGCCCATCTTGGACATGATCTTCAGCACGCCCTTGCCGAGCGCGTAGATCAGGTTGCGGACGGCCTTCTCGGGCTCGACGCCCGTGATGTACCCCGCGCGGACCAGGTACTCGACGGTCTCCATCGCGAGGTAGGGATTGACCGCCGACGCACCGTATCCGATCAGCGTCGCGACGTGGTGGACCTCGCGGACGTCGCCCGCCTCCACGACGAGACCGACCTTCATGCGGTTCTGGTTGCGGATGAGGTGGTGGTGGACGGCCGACAGGGTCAGCAGCGAGGGGATCGGCACGAGGTCCGACGTCGAGTCGCGGTCGCTGAGGATGATGAACTCGACACCGTCGGCGATGGCGGCATCCACCTCGGCGCAGATCTCGTCGAGCCGGGAGCGCAGCGAGTCCGCGTCGGCGTCTGCGCGGTACAGGCCCCGGATCGTGATGGAGCGGCGACCCGGCAGGGCGCGGTCGATGTTCTGCAGCTTCGCGAGCTCGTCGTTGTCGATGACCGGGAAGTCGAGGGTGATCACCCGGGTGTGGTCGGCGCCGGAGGCCAGGAGGTTGCGCTCGGGGCCGAGGCCGAGCCCGAGGGAGGTGACCACCTCCTCGCGGATCGAGTCGAGCGGCGGGTTCGTGACCTGCGCGAACTGCTGCACGAAGTAATCGAAGAGAAGGCGCGGCCGCTGGCTGAGGACGGCGATCGGCGTGTCCGAGCCCATCGCACCGAGGGGTTCGGCACCGGTCTGGCCCATGGGGGTCAGGAGGATGCGCACCTCCTCCTCGGTGTAGCCGAACGTGCGCTGACGCCGGGTGATCGAGGCGATCGGGTGCACGATGTGCTCGCGCTCGGGAAGGTCCTTGAGGCGGACGCGCCCTGCGTCGAGCCACTCCTGCCACGGGTGGAGCGAGGCGAGGTCGCGCTTGATCTCGTCGTCCTCGACGATGCGGCCCTGCGCCGTGTCGACGACGAACATGCGTCCCGGCCGGAGCCGACCGCGCCGCTTGATGCGCTGGGGCTCGAAGTCGAGCACACCCGTCTCACTTCCGATGACGACGAGGCCGTCCGTCGTCTCGGTCCAGCGACCGGGGCGCAGGCCGTTGCGGTCGAGCGTCGCGCCGACGAGCGAGCCGTCGGTGAAGATGAGCGCTGCCGGGCCGTCCCACGGCTCCATCTGCATCGAGTGGTAGTCGTAGAAGGCGCGCAGGTCGTCGGGGATGTCGGCCTGCTTCTCGTACGCCTCGGGGACCATCATCATGATCGCGTGCGGCAGGCTGCGGCCGGTCAACGTCAGCAGTTCGAGCACCTCGTCGAACGACGCGGAGTCGCTCTGGCCGGGGCTGCAGATCGGCAGCAGCGGACTGATGTCGCCGAGGAGCTCCGACTCGAGCTGGGACTGCCGCGCCCGCATCCAGTTGCGGTTGCCGTTGACGGTGTTGATCTCGCCGTTGTGGGCCAGCATCCGCAGCGGCTGGGCGAGCGGCCACGACGGGAAGGTGTTGGTCGAGTAGCGGGAGTGCACGACCGCGAGCTCGGTCGCGAAACGCTCGTCCTGCAGATCGGGGTAGAACGGCTCGAGCTGGAGCGTCGTCACCATGCCCTTGTAGCCGAGCGTGCGGCTCGACAGCGACACGAAGTACGCATCGAGCTCGTGCTGGGCGCGCTTGCGCAGGCGGTAGGTGCGGCGGTCCAGCGCGATGCCGGACAGCGCCGGCGCATCGCCGACGGCGGGCCGTGACACGAAGAGCTGCTCGAACGCCGGGCGTGCGTTGAACGCCAACTTGCCGAGGTTCTCATCCGCCGTCGGGACCACGCGCCACCCGAGGACCGTCAGGCCCTCGCTCGCCGCGATGTCCTCGACAGCCGCCTTCTGCGCGGCACGCTCATCGTGGTCGGTCGGCAGGAACGCGAGACCGACGGCGTACTCGCCGACCGCGGGCAGGTCGAAGTCGACGACCGCGCGCAGGAACGCGTCGGGCATTTGAGTCAGGATGCCGGCGCCGTCACCGGTACCGGCATCCGACCCGATGGCACCGCGGTGCTCGAGGTTTCGGAGCGCGGTGAGGGCGAGGTCCACGATGTCGTGGCCCGCCTCGCCGCGCAGAGTCGCGACCATCGCCAGACCGCAGGCGTCCTTCTCGAACGCCGGGTTGTACATCCCCTGCTTCGCAGGGAACGAACCACCGGTGATGGACCCGGCCGGCCGGGTCGTGGTGTCTTCGTGACGGGAGCTCGAGGGCATGCCTACCGTCCTCACATGGGTGCTCAACCTGGGACGACGTCGGCCCTGCGGTGCTATCGGGTGGTGAGGGAGCTTGTGGCCCCACCGGAGGATTCTTCGGACGCGGGGGGTGCGCTCACGTCCACGAAGTCATCGGTTCCCTGTGAGTGTACCCCGCCCGGCGGAGTCCATTCGCGACCCGGCTGGTACGGCGACGGCTCGAGCCCCGGGTGCCGACGCTTCTGCACGATCATGATGACCAGACCCACGATGACACCGAAGATCGCCGCCCACACGTTGGTGCGGAGACCGAGGTACACCTCGCTCGGATCGATGCGGATCGACTCCCAGACGATGCGACCGGCCGAGTACCAGACCAGGTAGAGGCCGAACAGGCGTCCCCACTGCAGCCGGAACCGGCGTCCCGCCGCAGCGATGATGATGACGCCCATGACGTTCCAGATGACCTCGTAGAGGAACGTCGGGTGGAACAGGGTGCCCACGGGCAGCCCGGCGGGCCACGCCGAGTTCGGGTAGTCGATCTCCAGACCCCAGGGCAGGTCGGTGGGAAGACCGTAGAGCTCCTGGTTGAACCAGTTGCCGAAACGTCCGAACGCCTGCGCCAGCAGAAGTGCCGGCGCGAGGGCGTCGGCGAACGTCCAGAAACGGATGCCGCTCCACTTGCAGCCGAGCCACGCGCCGATCGCACCGCCGATGAGGGCGCCGAAGATGGCGATGCCGCCCTCCCAGATCCGGAAGATCGCCCACAGGTCCTTGCCCTCGCCGAAGTAGAAGCCGGGGTGGGTCAGGACATGGAAGATGCGCGCGCCGATGATGGCCAGCGGGACGGCCAGCAGAGCGATGTCGATCACGACCCAGGGCTCCGCGCCGCGCGCGGTGAGGCGACGGTTGGTCCACAGCGTCGCGACGATGATGCCCGCCAGGATGCACAGGGCGTAGAAGTGGATCGTCAGCGGGCCGAGCTGGAACGAACTGATCGACGGGCTGGGGATGCTCGCGACGACAGAGAGGGCAGCAGAAGTCACGACGGCGAGTCTACGCGGTGACGGCGTGCGGTCCTGCGCCCTGCGACAGCTCGCGCGCCGTCGCCGCGAGCCCGTCGACGCCGCCGTCGCGCAGCGCGCGGACGAGCGCCGTGCCGACGATCGCGCCGTCCGCGTACTCGAGGACACCGTCCACCTGGTCGGCGGTGGAGATCCCGATGCCGACGCAGGCGTTCTCGACCCCGTGGGCCCGCAGGCGGTCGACGAGGGCGCGGGCTGCGGCATCCAACTCGGCACGCTCCCCCGTGATGCCCATCGTCGAGACGGTGTAGACGAAGCCCGTGGAGTGCTCGGCGATCATCTTGATCCGCTCCTCGGTGGAAGAGGGCGCCGCGAGGAAGATGCGGTCCAGGCCGGTGCGCTCCGACGCGGCGATCCAGTCGGCAGCGGCGTCGGGGGTGATGTCGGGCGTGATGAGCCCCGCACCGCCCGCAGCGGCCAGGTCGTCGGCGAAGCGGTCGACGCCGTACTGGAACACCGGGTTCCAGTACGTCATGACGACGATCGGGACGTCGACGCGCTCGGCGATCGCACGGACGGCCGTGAACGTGTCGCGGAAGCGGAACCCGGCCGCCAGGGCGGCCTGCGTGGCCTCCTGGATGACGACGCCGTCCATGACGGGGTCGGAGTAGGGCGGGCCGAGCTCGAGGATGTCGGCGCCGTTCTCGGCGAGAGCGACGGCGGCGTCGATGCTCGTCTGCAGGTCGGGATATCCGATCGGGAGGTAGCCCACGAAGGCCCCGCGTCCCGCCTCCTTCGCGGCGGAGATCGCCGCCGCGACGCGAGAGGTCACAGTTCGACCCCTTCGCCGCTGCCGTGCGCGGGGTCGGTCGGCACCTCGACGGGCTCCTTGTCGGCGTCGTAGAGCTCGAACCACCGGGCGGCGGTGTCCATGTCCTTGTCACCGCGGCCCGAGAGGTTGATCGCGATCACGCCGTCGGGACCCAGCTCGCGTCCGATGCGCAGCGCCCCGGCGAGGGCGTGCGCGGACTCGATGGCGGGGATGATGCCCTCGGTCCGGCTCAGCAGACGCAGGGCCTCCATCGCCTCGGTGTCGGTGGCGGGGATGTACTGCGCACGGCCGATGCTCGCGAGCCACGCGTGCTCGGGACCGACGCCGGGGTAGTCGAGCCCGGCCGAGATCGAGTGCGATTCGGTCGTCTGCCCGTCCTCGTCCTGCAGGACGAACGTCTTCGCGCCGTGGAGGATGCCGGGGCGACCGCGTTCGATGGATGCCGCGTGCTTGGGCGTGTCGACGCCGTCGCCGGCCGCCTCGACGCCGTACAGCGCCACGCCCTCGTCGTCGAGGAAGGCGTCGAACATGCCGATCGCGTTCGACCCGCCGCCCACGCAGGCGACGACCGCGTCGGGGAGCCGGCCGATCTCGTCGAGGAGCTGCTGACGCGCCTCCTCGCTGATGATCTTCTGGAAGTCGCGCACCATCGCGGGGAACGGGTGGGGCCCGGCGGCGGTGCCGAAAATGTAGTTGGTCGTGTCGACCGACGCGACCCAGTCGCGGTACGCCTCGTTGATCGCGTCCTTCAGCGTCCGCGAGCCCGTCGTGACGGGGATGACCTCGGCCCCGAGCAGCCGCATGCGCGCGACGTTCAACGCCTGTCGCTCGGTGTCGACCTCGCCCATGTACACCGTGCACTCGAAGCCGAACAGGGCGGCGGCGGTCGCGGTCGCGACGCCGTGCTGGCCTGCCCCGGTCTCGGCGATCACGCGCTTCTTGCCGAGCCGCTTCGTGATGAGCGCCTGACCGATGACGTTGTTGATCTTGTGCGAGCCGGTGTGGTTGAGGTCTTCGCGCTTGAGGAAGACCCGCGCGCCGCCGGCGTGCTCGGCGAACCGGGGCACCTCGGTCAGGGCCGACGGTCGGCCGGCGTAGACGCTCAGGAGCCGGGAGAACTCGGCAGCGAAGGCGGGGTCCGCCTTCGCATCCTCGTAGACCGCGGTGAGCTCGTCGATCGCGGCGATCAGGGACTCGGGCATGTACCGCCCGCCGAACTCGCCGAAGAACGGACCGGTAGCTGCACGAAGACTCATGAACCTGCCTCCAGGAAGGCGGCGAGCGTCGACACGGGGTCACTCGTGACGAGCGCTTCGCCGATCAGGACGACGTCGGCACCCGCGGCACGGTAGTGCGCGACGTCGGCGGGTGAGAGGACCGCGGACTCGGCGATCTTGATCACACCCTCGGGGATGTCGGCCGCGAGCCGCCCGAAGAGGTCGCGGTCGAGCTCGAAGGTCGAGAGGTTGCGCGCGTTGACTCCGACCAGACGCGCACCGATGTCGTTCGCGCGCGCCAGTTCCTCCGCCGAGTGCGTCTCGACGAGGGGCGTCATCCCGAGCTCCTGCACGAGACCGTGGAGCTCGGCGAGCAGGTCCTGCTCGAGCCCGGCGACGATGAGCAGCACGAGGTCGGCGCCCGCGGCGCGTGCCTCGAACACCTGGTAGGCCGTCGAGATGAAGTCCTTGCGGAGCACGGGAAGCGTGACCGCGGCGCGGACGGCCTCGAGGTCGGCGAGCGAACCCTTGAACTTGCGCCCCTCGGTCAGGACCGAGATGGCGGACGCGCCGCCGAGTTCGTACCGGCGCGCCTGCAGCGCGGGATCGGGGATGTCGGCGAGGTCACCGCGCGACGGGCTCGCGCGCTTGACCTCGGCGATGATCTTGACGCGCTCTGCGGGTGCGAGGGCGGCGAGGGCGTCGATCGCGGCAGGCTGCGCGAGGGCGAGCTTCTCCACGACAGCAAGGGGGCGGACGGTCTCCCGCTCCCGTGCATCCTCCACCGCGCCGCCCATGAGGTCGGCGAGCATGTCAGTGCTGCTTCGAGACGGTCTTCGACCCGCCGACGCCGTAGCCGGCCTTGGTCATGATGAAGCCGACGACGAGACCGAGGAGCAGCAGGACGACCGAGAGCCAGACGAGGAGCGGCATCTCGAGGAAGAAGAACACGGTGCCGATCGTCAGCGCGACGAGCATGATGATGACCGTCGTCCATGCCGCCGGGGAGTGTCCGTGGCCGGGGTCCTCGATGCCGCTCATTGTTCTCCTTCGATGGGACGCACGGGTTGTCTGGGTCGGCTGACGCCGCCTGATCAGTCTAGCGGGGCGTGCAGACTCCCCCGCCCCGCGGAGCTCAGGTGGTCGGGTCCTCGCCGCGCGAGAGATCGTCCCAGGAGTCGATGCTGTCGCGGGGACCGGCCGCGCGATCCGTGCGGTACTTCCGGCCCGCCGAGCTCCATCGGTGTGCCGTCGCGAGGGCGAGCACGCCGCCGAGCAGGATCAGAGCGGATGCCGCGACGGTGACCGCCGGCCAGGGCGTCGCCGTGACCTCGGTCACGATGGCGGCGATGCTCTTCTCCCCGCTGAGACCGGTGGCGTCGGTCACCGGGCCGGCGACGGCATCCACGGGTCGCTGAGAGGCGATGCGGAACGCACCCCATCCGAGGCCGGCGCCGAGGGCCACGGCGATGACGGCGAAGACGTGGCGGAGCACGCGGCCGACGATCGTCAGGGCGAGCCCGAGAGCGAGCGCCGCGAGGCTCAGGGGCGCGACGACGGCGAGGGCATCGGCTCCCGCGACGGCGATCGGCACCGGAGATCCGTCGTCGACGGTCGCCTCGAGCCAGGTCTGGGTCGACCCGATGATGCCGAGTGCGCCGCCGGCCAGGATCGCGAGGACGGCCGACAGGCGGGTGCGCCGCGACGTCGCCTCGGTCACGAGAACTCGCCGACGACGGGATCGAGGTCGTCGGCGTCGAAGCACGTGCGGTCGCCGGTGTGGCAGGCCGCACCGACCTGCTCGACGGACACCAGCAGCGTGTCGCCGTCGCAGTCCAGCCTCACGCCCTTCACGAACTGCGCGTGGCCGGACGTGTCGCCCTTGCGCCAGTACTCCTGACGCGACCGCGACCAGAACGTCACGCGACCCTCGGTGAGCGTCCGGCGGAGGGCCTCGACATCCATCCACCCGAGCATGAGCACCTCGCGCGTGTCGTGCTGCTGCACGATCGCGGGGACGAGGCCGTCGGCGTTGTAGACCACTCGGGACATGCGCTCCTCGATCGACCGGGTCATCGGCGGACCTCCACCCCTTCGCGGACGAGCGCGTCCTTGACGTCCGCGACGGTCAGCTGGCCGGAGTGGAAGACGGATGCCGCGAGCACCGCGTCGGCACCGGCGGCGATCGCCGGGGCGAAGTGCGCGGCATCCCCCGCTCCTCCGGAGGCGATCACGGGCACCGTGGACACCTCGCGCATGAGCGAGACGAGCTCGAGGTCGAAGCCGTCCTTCGTGCCGTCGGCGTCGATCGAGTTGACGAGGAGCTCCCCCGCACCGCGCTCGATCGCCTCGCGCGCCCAGGCGAGCGCGTCGATGTCGGTGAGGGTGCGTCCGCCGTGCGTCGTGACGGCGAAGCCGGACGGCGTGCCGGGAGCGCGCTTGACGTCGAGGGAGAGGACGAGGACCTGCGCCCCGAAGCGGTCGGCGATCTCGCCGAGGAGCTCGGGCCGGGCGATCGCGGCCGAGTTGACGCCCACCTTGTCGGCGCCGACCCCGAGGAGCCGTGCGACGTCCTCGGCCGAGCGCACTCCCCCGCCCACGGTGAGCGGGATGAAGACCTGCTCGGCGGTGCGCTGCACGACGTCGTACGTCGTGTCGCGCGCGTCGACGGTGGCCGTCACGTCGAGGAAGGTGATCTCATCGGCGCCCTGCTCGTAGTACCGGCGCGCCAGTTCGACGGGATCGCCCATCTCGCGGAGGTTCTCGAAGTTGACGCCCTTGACGACCTTGCCCGCGGCCACGTCGAGACACGGGATCACGCGGCTGACGAGCGACACGTCAGAGCCTCGCGTTGTGGATGGCGGTCACGAGGATCGCCCGCGCGCCGATCTCGTAGAGGGCGTCCATGACCTGGTTCACGGTCTTCCGCGGACTCATGACGCGGACGGCGACCCACGCGGGGTCGCGCAGCGGCGAGATCGTGGGCGACTCGATGCCGGGAGCGAGGGCGACCGCCTGGTCGACCAGGTGCGCGGGCAGGTCGTAATCGATGAGGACGTAGCGCCGGGCGACCATCACGCCGCGCAGGCGGCGCTGGAGCGTCTCGGTGCCGTCGGCCTCGGTCGGCGCGCCGATGAGGACGGCCTCGGACTCCAGCAGCACCGGTCCGAAGATCTCGAGACCCGCTTGGCGGAGGGTCGTGCCGGTCGAGACGACGTCGGCGACGGCATCCGCGACACCCAGCTGAACGGCGGATTCGACCGCACCGTCGAGCGGCACGAGGTCGACGGCGACGCCGAGGTCGTCGAGGTACGCGTCGACCAGGCCCGGGTATGCCGTCGCGACGCGCAGTCCGTCGAGGTCGGCGAGCTCCGTGAAGCGTCCGGGAGGGCCGGCGAACCGGAACGTCGAGCCGCCGAAGCCGAGCTTTTCGATCTCACGGGCGCCCGGCATCCGGGCGTCCAGCAGCAGGTCGCGACCGGTGATGCCGACGTCCAGCGCACCGGAGCCGACGTAGGTGGCGATGTCCTTGGGACGAAGGTAGAAGAACTCGACGTCGTTGACGGGGTCGATGGCGTGCAGGTCCTTGGGGTCGCGTCGACCGGTGTACCCGGCTTCGGCGAGCATCCCCGCGGTGGTTTCGGCGAGCATGCCCTTGTTGGGGACGGCGATGCGCAGCATGGAGCGTCTTTCGGTGTGGAGGTGGGCGGACGAGTCGAGGGACCGATCAGAGATGTCGGTACACGTCCTCGAGCGTCAGGCCCTTCGCGAGCATCATCACCTGCAGGTGGTAGAGCAGCTGCGAGATCTCCTCGGCCGTCTCGGTGTCGGACTGGTACTCGGCGGCCATCCAGACCTCGGCGGCCTCTTCGACGATCTTCTTGCCGATGGCGTGGACGCCGCGATCCAGCTGCGCGACCGTGCCCGATCCCTCGGGACGGCTCGCCGCGGTCTCGCTCAGCTCGGAGAACAGTGCGTCGAAGGTCTTCACACCCTCCAGGGTACCGGCCCGCCGATCCCGGCCGGTCCGCGTGACGGCCGTGCGCGTCAGTGACGGTGAGCGGATGCCGCGGCCGAGCGGAGCGCGCTGATCGCTGCGCCGGGATCCTCGGCCCCGAAGACGGCCGAGCCCGCCACGAACGTGTCGGCACCGGCATCCGCTGCCTGCGCGATGGTCGATTCGCCGATGCCGCCGTCGACCTGGAGCCACACTCGCGACCCGCGGCGGCGGGCCTCGTCGCTGAGCCGGCGGAGCTTGGGCATCTGGTCGGCCATGAAGCTCTGCCCGCCGAAGCCGGGCTCGACCGTCATGACGAGGATCTGGTCGAACTCGTCGAGGACGTCGAACAGCTGCTCCACGGGGGTCGCAGGCTTGACCGCGACGCCGGCGCGTGCGCCGATCTGCCGCAGCCGACGAGCGAGGGCGACGGGGTCGGCGGCCGCCTCGAGGTGGAACGTGACGGATGCCGCCCCGATCTCGGCGTACTCGGGAGCGCAGCGATCGGCGTCGCTGATCATGAGGTGCACGTCGAGCGGGACGGGGCTCGTCGCTTGGATGCGCTCGACCATCTGCGGGCCGAACGTCAGGTTCGGGACGAAGTGGTTGTCCATGACGTCGACGTGGACGAAGTCGGCCGACGCGATGCGGGCGAGTTCCGCCTGCATGTTCACGAAGTCGGCGGCGAGGATGCTGGGGTTGATGCGTACGTCGGAATCGGCCACGTCAGCCATTATCCCGGTGCCCGGTCAGTTCTTGCGGAGCAGCCAGATCGACATCGCGTCGGTGCCGTGACGGTGGGGCCACAGCTGGGCGCGGCCCGATCCATCCGACGGCTCCGCGAGATCGATATCCCCGCCGGCGACCTGCCGGAGCACCTCGCGCGCGTCGAGCTGGGTGAGAGCGTCACCGAACCGACGTTCGACCTCTGCCACGACACCCGCGGTCTCGGCGAGGTGGGGTGAGCACGTCACGTAGGCGACGACGCCGCCGGGAGCAAGCGCGTCGACCGCCGCGATGAGGAGTTCGGTCTGCAGCTGCGTGAGTTCGGGGACGTCCGCCGGGGCCTTCCGCCACCGCGCCTCGGGCCGGCGTCGGAGGGCGCCGAGGCCGGTGCAGGGGGCGTCGACGAGGATCCGGTCGTAGACCCCGCGGCCCGCGCGGGTGCGGCCGTCCTCCTCCGACACGGGCACGTCGAGAGGGACGGCGGCGACCGACTGCCGGACGAGGCGGGCCCGCGCAGGTGACACTTCGTTCGCCTCGACGATCGCGCCGCCGGTGGCGCCCTCGGCAGCCAGCACGGCGGTCTTGCCGCCGGGCGCGGCGCAGAGGTCCAGCCACCGCTCCCCCGCGCGGATCGGCACCGCACGCGACAGGGCGAGGGCCGCAAGCTGCGACCCTTCGTCCTGTACGCGGACAGCGCCCCCCGACCCGCGGACGATCCGGTCCGGGTCACCACCGGCGAGGCGGAATCCGATCGGGGAGAACGGGGTGCGCTCCGCGTCCTCCGGGATCGACCCGACGCCCGGCAGGGCGGTGAGGGTCACGGTGGGTGCGGCGTTGTCGGCGGCGAGGAGGTCGAGGAGCTCGTCGCCGCGTCCCTCGACGGAGAGTGCGCGACGGAAGGCGCGGATGATCCAGACGGGGTGCGCGAACCGGACGGCCAGGCGCTCGTCGTCGGAGCGGGCGGCATCCTCGATGCGGGTCAGCCACTCCTCCTCGTCCCGTTCCGACACGCGGCGGAGGACGGCGTTGGCGAACCCCGTCGCGCGCCGTCCGGCGACGCGGCCGACGAGGTCGACCGTCTCGTGGACGGCGGCGTGAGCGGGGACGCGGGTCGCGAGGAGCTGGTGCGTGCCGAGTCGAAGGGCGTCGAGGACGGGCGCGTCGATCCCCGAGACGGGGCGCGACGCCGCCATCTCGATGATGGCGTCGTAGGTCCCGACGCGGCGGAGGGTGCCGTAGGTCAGCTCGGTGGCGAGGGCGGCATCCGCCGTCGACAGCCGGGCGCGCTCGAGTTCGCGCGGCAGGAGGAGGTTCGCGTAGGCGTCGTCCTCGCCGACGGCGCGGATGACCGCGTACGCGACGTCGCGGGCGGCGCTCACGAGACCGATCCAGGGAGATCGATCCGAGGATCATCGACGCGGAGCCCGCGCCACCAGTCGGCCGCGTTCATCGCACCCTTTCCGGCGGGTTGGACCGTCCGGAGAAGGACGGTTCCCTCCCCCGTGCCCGCGACGACGTCACGGCCGACGAGCGCGACCTGACCGGCCTCGAGATCGGCGTCGGGACCGCGGAGGGCGGCGAGCACCTTCACCCGCTGACCGTCGAGCGACATGTGGGCACCGGGCTCGGGCGTCGTCCCGCGGAAGCGGTCGATCACACGGTCGGCGGGTTCGGCCAGATCGAGGGCGCCGTCGGCCTGTGTGAGCTTCGGCGCGAGGGTGGGTTCGCCGTGCTGGGGCGTCGTGACCGCCGAGCCGTCGGCGATCGCATCCACGACTCCCGAGACGAGTTCCGCGCCGGACGCGGCCAGGTCCGTGAGCACGTCGCCCGCCGTGGCACCGCGCGGGACGTCGTAGCGGAGCTCGGCGAAGACGTCCCCGGCGTCGAGGGCGGGGACGAGCTGGAACACGGCGGCGCCCGTCACACGGTCGCCGGCGATGAGCGCGTGCTGCACGGGCGCCGCGCCGCGCCAGCGCGGGAGGAGGGAGAAATGCAGGTTGATCCAGCCGTGCGGCGGCATCGATAGGAGCGGTTCGCGCACCAGTCCGCCGTAGGCGACGATGACACCCAGGTCCGCGCCGAGCGCGGAGATCTCGGCCGTCGCGGCATCGTCGAGGCGGTCCGCCTTGACGATCGGAAGCCCGAGCTCCTCCGCCGCCACCGCGACCGGCGAGGGCGTCAGGACGCGCTTGCGTCCGATCGGAGCATCGCGTCGCGTGACGACGCCGACGACCTCATGGGACGAGGCCGCGAGGGCGCGGAGGGACGGGACGGCCGGTTCGGGGGTTCCGGCGAAAACGACGCGCATGCAGGGGTCCTCACAGATCGAGCTCGGGCACATCGAGCCGAACCCTGAGTGTAGTCCGGGGTCCAGGACCCCGGCGGCGACCCCGGACCGCATCAGCGACGACGGATGCCCGCAGCTGCTCGGCGACGGCGCGGCCGTGCGCGTAGTCCACCCGGACGAGGGCGCGCGCGCCGTCGTCGGTGGGCACGGGGCCGAGCACCGACAGCGGTGCGAGGTCGGGAACCGCCTCGCGCAGCTCGGCGAGGGCGCGGTCGACGGATGCCGCGGCCCCCTCGACGGCGGCGACCCGGACGGTCGGGGGCATCAGCAGTGGAGCCCGGTCCGCGAGCTCGGCACGTGCGTATGCGGCGTGGGTCCACGTCGCGAGGGCACGGGCGACGGGACCGGTGACGCCGACGAGATGGACCGGCGAGCCGGGAGCCGCCAGCGCGGCGGCGTTCGACCACCACCGCAGGCACGATTCGCCGATCCGCAACTGCTCGGCCATGAGCATCTTGTCGCCGTCGAGGAGGATGACCGCACGGTAGCCGCCCTCCGCCGCGGGCTCCGCTCCGCGCGTAGCGATCACGAGGGCCGGTCGGCCGTCGACCGATGCAACGGGGTGATCGCCGTCGGCGACGATGACGCGGATGCCGGGGAACGCCCGACCGAGTTCGTCCGCCGTACGTTCACTCCCCGATGACGCCATCCGGAAGCGCGTCCCGGCGCAGTTGGCGCACGTCCAGTTCGGCGCCGACCGGCCGCACCATCCGCAGTCGGGAGTCGCACCGGGGCGGCGCGCACGGAGCGGGCCGGAGCAGTGCCGGCACCGGGCGGGAGTTCGGCACTCCGCGCAGACGAGGACGGGTGAGTAGCCCGGCCGGGCGACCTGGACCAGCACCGGGCCGTGCTGCAAGGCCTCTCGCGCCGCACCGAAGGCGGCCGAGGGGACGCGGGCACCGCGGTACTCGGCCTCGTGCGTCGCGGACAGGACGACCCTCGGACTGACCCGTCGCGACGCGGGGATCTCACGCACCCACCCGAGCTGGACGAGACGCTCGACATCGGTGGTGCGGGTGTGGCCCGCGAAGACGAGCGCGGAGTGCTCCTCCTCCTGACGGACGAGCGCGGCATCCCGTGCGTGGACTCCCGGACTGAGCGGCTCGGCGAGAAGCGTGTCGCCGTCGTCCCAGACGAAGACGGCGCCGACATCGTGAGCGGGCGCGTACACGGTGGACCTGTTCCCGACGACGATGCAGGGCGTGGGACTCAGCATCCGCAGGTACGTCGCGTACCGCTCCGGGCCCGAGCGTCGGGCGTCGTCGCGGACGACCGCCTCGCCCGGGACGAGGGTCGTGAGGGCGTCGAGGAGCTGCGTCTGGTCACGGTGATCGGGGACGACGAGCAGCGCGCTCCGACCGCTGTCCAGGACGAGCGCGGCGAGGCTCGCCAGCAGGTCCGCCCACGCACCGCGGAGAGCTCCGGGAGTCGGATGCGGCGGGGCGTCGATCGCGACCCGCTCCCCGGACAGGACGGCGTCGGCGAGCCCCGGATAGGGTGATGCGAGCTCGTGCGCGCGGGTCACGGCATCCGGATCCACCTGCGGAGCTTCGGGCGGATCGGCGGCGAGCCAGGCCTTCTCGGCACGCACCATCCGCTTCGGCACCGCAAGGCGCAGGATGTCGCTCGCCGAGCCCGCGGCACGGTCGGCGACGCGCCGTGCCAGCGCGTAGAGGGATGCCGGCAGCACCGGTACCGGAGAGACGACGGATGCCACCTCGGACAGCGGCCGCCCGCCGGGCTCGACCTCGGCCCGCTCGATGACCCAGCCCTCGATCATCCGGCCGGCGCTCCGCAACGGCACCTTCACTCGCACACCCGGTTGCGCGTCGGCGTCCAGGGCGCCCGGCACGGCGTAGTCGAAGAGCCGGTCGAGTTGAGGGAGCGGCGAATCGAGGAGGATCCGCGCGACGGCGATCACGGGCGTCAGAGCCCGGCGGCGGCCCGCAACGCGTCGACGCGGTCGGTGCGTTCCCACGTGAACTCGGGCAGTTCCCGCCCGAAGTGTCCGTAGGCGGCGGTCTGCGCGTAGATCGGGCGCAGGAGGTCGAGGTCGTCGATGATCGCCTGCGGCCGGAGATCGAACGATTCGCGGATCGCGGCGGTGATCTTCTCGTCCGAGACGTGGCCCGTTCCGAACGTCTCGACGTACAGCCCCACGGGGGCGGCACGGCCGATCGCGTAGGCGACCTGCACCTCGAGCCGGTCGGCCAGGCCCGCCGCGACGGCGTTCTTCGCGACCCAGCGCATCGCATACGCCGCCGAGCGATCGACCTTGGAGGGGTCCTTGCCGCTGAAGGCCCCACCGCCGTGACGCGCGGCCCCACCGTAGGTGTCGATGATGATCTTGCGACCCGTCAGGCCCGCGTCACCCTTGGGACCGCCCACGACGAAGGGGCCGGCCGGGTTGATGACGTAGCGCACGCCCGAGACGTCGAGCCCCGTCTGGGCGAGGACGGGGTCGATGACCTCGGCCTGCACCGCGGCGCGCAGGGCCGGGAGCGAGATGTCGGGGTGGTGCTGGGTGGAGAGGACGACCGTGTCGACGGTCCGCGGCGTCGTGCCGTCGTAACCGAGGGTCACCTGCGTCTTGCCGTCGGGGCGGAGGAACGGCAGCGCGCCGCTGCGACGCGCATCGGTGAGCCGCTCGGCCAGCCGGTGGGCGGTCCAGATCGCGGTCGGCATGTACGAGGGCGTCTCGTTCGTCGCGTAGCCGAACATGATGCCCTGGTCCCCCGCGCCGAGCGCGTCGACGGGGTCGACCGAACCGCCCTCGCGGTGCTCCAGGGCGTTGTCGACGCCCGCGGCGATGTCGCCCGACTGCTCGCCGATCGACACCGTCACACCGCACGAGTCGCCGTCGAAGCCGGTCTCGGAGGAGGTGTACCCGATGCGGTTCACGACGCGACGGACGATCCCCGGGATGTCGACGTAGCCGTCGGTGCGGACTTCACCTGCGACGTGGACGAGGCCCGTCGTGACCAGTGTCTCGACGGCGACGCGGCTGCCGCGGTCGACCGCGAGGAGGGCATCGAGGATGCTGTCGGAGATCTGGTCGCAGATCTTGTCGGGGTGACCTTCGGTCACGGACTCCGACGTGAACAGGCGCAGCGCGCTCATCGGTCCTCCAGAGGGCGGATCGGGGGTGTGGAAACCATCATGCCCGCGGCCCCCGACACGGGGGGCTCGCGGGCATGAGGATGACGCCGTGTGGCGCCCGGGTCAGGAGGTCGAGATCACTCGGCCGCGCGGAGGCGCAGCTTGTCCTCGTGGATCTCGTGGAGGGCGATCGTCAGCGGCTTGTCTTCGACGTTGGAGTCGACGAGCGGGCCCACGTTGTCGAAGAGGTTGCCCTCGTGGAGGTCCGAGTAGTAGTCGTTGATCTGACGCGCGCGCTTGGATGCGTAGATCACGAGCTGGTACTTCGAGTCGACCTTGTTGAGGAGTGCGTCGATGGGCGGGTCGATGATGCCCTGGTCACGGTTGGCCATGGTGGTCCTCCAGGATCGGTGAAGAGAGATGTCTGCCGGAACGCGCGCGGACGCGGCGCGGCATCCTCTCAGTCTACAGGTCGCCGCGCGCTTGTGACGCCTGCGCCCGGCTCACCGGCTGAGAAGCTGCCGCTTCGAGCTGAGGACCCCGGTGTCGAAGCCCGCCAGGTGCAGACCGCCGTGGAAGCGCGCGTGCTCGATCTTGACGCACCGGTCCATGACGACCGACAGACCCGCGTCGGCGGCGATCTTCGCGGCGCCCTCGTGCCACGAGCCGAGTTGCAACCAGAGGGTCGAGCCACCGGCATCCACCGCCTCCTCCGCGACGCCGGGCAGGTCGTCGTGCTTGCGGAAGACGTCTACGATGTCGGGGACGACGGGCAGGTCGGCGAGCGACGCGTAGGCGGGCCTCCCGAGGATCTCGCTCGCCCGCGGGTTGACGTAATAGACGTCGTACGGCGAGCTTCCGCTCAGGTAGGTGGCGACGAAGTAGCTCGCGCGCGCCGGGTTGTCGGAGGCACCCACGATCGCGATCGTCTTCGCCCGGCGGAGGATCTCGAACCTCTCCTGCGGACCGGCGGCGGGCCACGTCCGCACATCGTTCTCCGCCGCCGGAGCGCCGGGCAGTGCGCAGGCGGCGCCGTCGGCCGGTGCCGGCGGGGACGGAAGGGCGCAGGCGTTCGGATCGGTCATCGGGAGACTCCTGTCGCGGCGGTGAGGGCCTGATCGAGGTCCCAGACGATGTCCTCGGGGTCTTCGAGACCGACCGAGATGCGGATGAGGTCGGCCGGCACCCCGGCGGCGACGAGCTGATCCGCGCTGAGCTGCTGGTGCGTCGTCGAGGCGGGGTGGATGACGAGCGTCCGGGCGTCGCCGATGTTGGCGAGGTGCGAGGCGAGCTGGAGCGCGTCGATGACCGCCTCCCCCGCCCGGCGCCCCGCGGCGACGCGGTCGTCCTCGTTCGCGGCGTCGTCTCCCGCCTTCACGCCGAACGCGAAGACCGATCCCGGCCCGAGCGGGAGGTACTTCTCGGCCCGTTCGCGGTGGGGGTGATCCGGCAGCCCCGCCCACGTGACGAACGAGACCCGGGGGTCTGAGGCGAGCCACTCGGCGACG
Organism: Microbacterium sp. MDV22-iso44; assembly: GCF_058629135.1. Lineage (NCBI taxonomy): Bacteria > Bacillati > Actinomycetota > Actinomycetes > Micrococcales > Microbacteriaceae > Microbacterium > Microbacterium sp. MDV22-iso44. Next base: position 398,203 of record NZ_JBZVWS010000001.1, on the reverse strand, counting down.
ATCCGCGCGTTCGCGCCGTGCGCGTCGATCCGCTGCGGCAGGGTCTCGATGCCCTGCAGCAGCAGGAAGGCGGAGTGCGGGCTGAGAGCCGCACCGATGTCGCGGAGCTGCTCGCTCCGGAGCTTGGTCAGGAAGCCGTACTCGCCGAAGTTGTCCCACCACTTGATGCCGCCGTACGAGGCGACCGGCTCGGTCATCTGCGGGAACTTGCCGTTCCCCCAGTCGAACGTCCCCTTCTCGATCACGACGCCGCCGAGGGTCGTGCCGTGTCCGCCGAGGAACTTGGTCACCGAGTGGATGACGATGTCCGCGCCGTGCTCGAGCGGGCGCGCGAGGTAGGGGGTCGCGAGGGTCGAATCGACGACGAGCGGGATGCCGGCGGCGTGAGCGACCTCGGCGAGACCCTCGATGTCGGCGATCTCGCCCGACGGGTTGCCGATCGTCTCGACGTAGAGGACCTTCGTCTCGGGACGGATCGCCGCCGCGTAGTCGGCCGGATCGCTGGAGGCGACGAAGGTCGTGTCGACGCCGAACCGGCGGAGCGTCACGTCGAGCTGCGTCACCGTGCCGCCGTAGAGCTGCGCGGAGGCGACGACGTGGTCGCCGACCCCGACGAGCGCGGCGAACGTGATGAACTCCGCACTCATCCCCGACGCGGTCGCCACCGCCCCGATACCGCCCTCGAGCGACGCGAGGCGCTCTTCGAGGGCCGCGACCGTCGGGTTGCCGATGCGCGAGTAGATGTTGCCGTACTTCTGCAGCGCGAACAGGTTCGCGGCATCCGTCGCGTCGTCGAAGACGAAGGAGGAGGTCTGGTAGATCGGCACGGCGCGGGCGCCGGTCGCGGCATCCGGTGTTCCTCCCGCGTGCAGTGCGCGCGTGCGGAAGCCGAAGCGGTGTTCGTCAGTCATGTTCTCTTTCTGGCGGATGGATGCCGCAGGTCACGCCGCGGCCAGCGCGGCGGCGATGCGGTCGACGGCGTCGGGGTTCTGCAGCGACGTGGTGTCGCCGAGGGGCGCGGGTTCACGTCCGGCGCGGCGGTCCTGCTCGGCCTCCCACAGCTGGGCGAGAAGGCGGCGGAGGATCTTGCCGGAGCGGGTCTTGGGGAGGTCGGGGACGACGACCACATGACGGGGCTTGGCGACCGGGCCGATCTCGCGGGCGACATGCGCGCGGAGGGCGGCGGCATCCGGCTGCCCCGCCCCGGACGGGACGACGAACGCGGCGACGGCGTGACCGGTGATCGGGTCGACGACGCCGGTGGTTCCGGCCTCTCCGACGGAGGTGTGCGCGACGAGCGCCGATTCGATCTCGATCGTCGACAGCCGGTGGCCCGAGACGTTCACGACGTCGTCGAGGCGGCCGAGGATCCAGATGTGGCCGTCGGCGTCGCGGGTCGCGCCGTCGCCCGCGACGTAGTACCCACCGTGCTCGCCGTGCCCGGCAAAGGTCGACCAGTAGGAGTCGCGGTACCGTTCGGGGTTTCCCCAGACGGTCCGCGCCATCCCGGGCCAGGGACGACGGACGACGAGGGTGCCCGATCGGCCCGGCTCGACCTCGCGACCGTCCGGGTCGACCACCGCGGCGTCGATCCCCGGGAGCGGCACGCTCGCCGAGCCCGGCTTCAGCGTCGTGACCCCCGGGAGCGGAGCGATCATGGCGGCGCCGGTCTCGGACTGCCACCACGTGTCGACCACGGGGACCTCGTCGCGTCCGAAGGCGCGGCGGAACCACGCCCACGCGGCGGGGTTGATCGCCTCGCCGACGGTGCCGAGGAGGCGGATGCTCGACAGGTCGTGGCCCTCGGGGAGGTCGTCGCCGAACCAGGTCATGAAGGTGCGGATGAGGGTGGGCGCCGTGTAGTACACCGTCACGCCGTACCGCTCGATGATCTCGAGGTGGCGCTCCCGGTGGGGCGCATCGGGGGTGCCCTCGTAGATGACCTGCGTGAGCCCGTTCGACAGCGGCCCATAGATCTCGTAGGTGTGGGCCGTCACCCAGGCGAGGTCGGCGGTGCACCAGTGGACGTCGTCGGGCTTCGCGTCGAAGTGCGCCCAGTGGGCCCAGCTCGCGTGCGCGAGGTACCCGCCCGAGGTGTGGACGAGGCCTTTCGGCTTTCCGGTCGTGCCCGACGTGTAGATGATGAAGAGCGGATGCTCCGCATCGAACGGCGTCGCCTCGTGGACGGGCGATGCCGTGTCGACGACGTCGTGCCACCAGACGTCGCGGCCGGGCGTCCAGGGCACGTCGCTGCCGGTGCGTCGGATGACGAGCACGTGCTCGAGCGCGGGCAGGCCTGCGGCGGCGATGTCAGCGGCGGACTTGACCTCGACCGCTCCCCCGCGTCGGAACTGACCGTCGCTCGTCACGAGCAGCTTCGCGCCGGTGTCCTCGAGGCGGAACCGGACGGCCTCGGCCGAGAACCCGCCGAACACGAGCGAGTGCACCGCGCCGATGCGGGCGCAGGCGAGCGCGATGACGACGGTCTCGACGAGGACCGGCAGGTAGACGACGACGCGGTCGCCGGGCTGGATGCCGAGGGCGATGAGCGCATTCGCGGCCTGCGACACCCGGCGCCGGAGGTCGGCGTAGGTGACCGCGGTGCGGTCGCCCGGCTCGCCTTCGAAGTACAGGGCCACCTTCTCGCCGCGCCCGGCCTCGACGTGACGGTCGACGCAGTTCGCCGCGACGTTCAGGGTGCCACCGTCGAACCATCGGGCGACAGGGATCGACAGGTCGCCTTCCGCGGAACGGACGGGAGGGCGCCAATCGAGGGCGGTGTGCCACGGCGTCTGCCAGTCGAGCCGCCGGGCGGCGTCCTCCCAGAACGCGATCGGATCGGCCGCGGCATCCGCGTACGCACCCTGTGACACGTTCGCCTGCGCGGCGAAGGCCGACGGGGCAGGGTACGCGCGCGTCTCGACGAGGCGGAGCTCTTCGGCGGAGTGACCCGTCATGCCCATCTCCTCAGCAGACGGCGCTGCAGCAGGGTCACGAGCGCGTTCGACAGCGTCCCCAGCGCCGCCAGGATGACGATCGCGAGGAAGATGCGATCCACGCGGCCGGTGCTCTGCGCGTCGGTGAGGAGGAACCCGAGTCCCATCGACGCCGCGAGGAGTTCGGCGGCGACCAGGAAGAGCCAGGCCTGTGCGAGCGCGAGGCGCAGCCCCGAGATCAGGGCAGGAACGGTCGCGGGGAGCTGGACCGACCGGAACAGATCCCAGCCGCGGAGGCCGAAGGAGCGTCCCATCTCGACGAGGTGCGGATCGACGTGCCGCAGAGCGCCCGCAACCGTCGTGAACATCGGGAAGAACGCGCCGATGGCGACGAGAGTGACCTTCGAGTCCTCGCCGATCCCCATCCAAAGCAGGAGGAGCGGAACGAGCGCAAGGGAGGGGATCGCGCGGAAAGCGGCGAGGATCGGGCTCAGCAGCACGTCGCCGGAGCGCGTCAGCCCAACGATGGCCGCAACCGCCAGTCCGACGAGCGATCCGAACACGAACCCGAGAACGACGCGCTGCACCGAGATCGCGACGTGGGTCCACAGCGCGCCGCCCTCGGCGAGCTGGATCGCCGCGACCACGACGTCGACCGGAGCCGGGAGCCGGTAGGTCGGGATGAGACCCAAGCCCGTCACCGCCTGCCAGAGCGCGAGGACGGCGAGGGGGACGACGAGACCTCCGATGATGCGGACACTCGTCCGGGACCAGAACGGCCGCACCGCCGCGACGCCCGAAGGCGCTGCGGCGGTGGCGGTCGTGTCGACGGATGCCGTCATCGTCAGCCCGCCGCCTTCTCGGCGAAGGACGGCTCGATGATCGTGTCGAGTGCCTTGTCGACGGCATCCTGCCCGCCGGTCACGGCGTCGGAGTCGACGAGGACGGGCGCGATCTTCTTCAGGACGGCGAGCTGAGCCTCACCGGGGACGCCGCTGACGTCGAGGTTCGAGCGCTCGCCGATGACGGTCGTCGCGACCTTCGGGTCGATCCCGGCCACCTTCGCGAGCAGCGACGCGGTCTCGTCGGGGTGCGCCAGCGCCCAGGTGCGCGCCTCTTCGTAGGCGTCCACGACGACCTGCGCGACGTCCTTGTGGTCGGTGAGGAAATCCTCGGTCGCGTTGAGGAAGCCGTAGGAGTTGAAGTCGACGTTCCGATAGATGAGCTTGTCGCCGGACTCGACCTCTGCGGCCGCCATGATCGGGTCGAGGCCCGCCCACGCGTCGACGGAGCCGCCGTCGAGGGCGGCGCGCCCGTCCGCGTGCTGCAGGTTCTGCACGTCGACGTCCTTGACGCTCAGTCCCTCGGTCTCTAGCGCCTGCAGGAGGAAGAAGTACGGGTCGGTTCCGCTCGTCGCGGCGACCTTCTTGCCCTTGAGATCGGCGACCGACGTGATGTCGCTGTCGGGGCCGACGACGATGGCCGACCACTCAGGCTGCGAGTACACATCGATGACCTTGATCGGCGAACCGTTCGCCCGAGCGAGGAGCGCGGCCGAACCGGCCGTCGAACCGACGTCGAGGGCGCCGGCGCGGAGGAGTTCGTTCGCCTTGTTCGACCCGGCGGACTGGGTCCACTCGACGTCGACGTCGTCGCCGAGAGCCTTCTCGATGAGCCCCTGGTCCTTCACGACGAGGCTGAGCGGGTTGTAGGTCGCGAAGTCGATCGAGAGGGTGTCGGTCGACCACGATCCGGCGCTCGCGCCATCGGAGGACGAGCTCGCGTTCTCGCCCGCGAGGCAGCCCGTGGCCATGAGCATCACCACAGCACCCACGGCGAGGGCGGGAACGGTGCGGCGGATGACGGTGCTCATCGGGTCTCCTGAGGGGTTGAGCGGTGGGTGTCGACGCCGAGTCCGTCGAGGAGCTCGGCGCGGAGGTCCGTGAAGCCGCGATCTGCGCGGTCACGGGGACGGATGCCGGGGACCTCGATCACACGGGCGATCGAGGAATCCTCGGAATCGGCATCGATCGCGCGCAGCTGGAGCACGCGATCTGCCAGATACAGGGCCTCCTCCACGTCGTGCGTCACGAGGACGACAGTCGTGGGTTCGGCGGAATGGATGTCGAGGAGCAGGTCCTGCATGCGGAGCCGCGTGAGCGCGTCGAGTGCTCCGAACGGCTCGTCGAGCAACAGCACCTCGGGACCGCGGGCGAGGGCGCGCGCGAGCGACGCCCGCTGCGCCATGCCGCCCGACACCTCACGCGGCCGGAGTGACGCGGCACCGGTGAGCCCGACGAGCTCGAGCAGCTCCGCGACGCGCGCCGACACGTCGGGGCGCGCGGTGCCGCGCGGCATCCCGATCTCGACGTTCTGCGTGAGGGTGCGCCACGGCAGCAGGCGCGGCTCCTGGAAGGCGACGGCAGTGCGCGCGTCGGTGTCGCGGAGCGGCGTGCCGTCGACGGTCACCGACCCGGCGGACGGGGCGTCGAGCCCCGCGAGGAGCCGGAGCAGCGTCGACTTCCCGCATCCCGAGGGCCCCACGACCGCGATGATCTCACCGGGCTCGATGTCGAGATCGACGCCACGGAGGACGGGCACCGGTCCCGCCGCGCCCGCGAACGTCCGGCGGACACCCGACAGCGACACGGCGCCGCGCGGGGCGGCAGCGCTTCGGACGGCGTCGGAGGCGGTGAGGACGGCGGACATGCCCCCCAGCCTTCCGGAAGGTGCCGGATCGCCCGCATCGCGTCGTAACGGTGTGAAACGAAGCAGTGGCGGGAGCCGTCCCCCGGGGTCAGCGTGCGAGTCGGGCGATCTCCGCCGCGGCACGCGCGACGTCGTCGTTCACGACGCGGTAGTCGAACTCGCCCTGCGAGGCGAGCTCGACGCGCGCGGTCTTCAGACGGCGCGCACGCTCCTCCTCGCCCTCGGTCCCCCGCCCGACGAGCCGGTTCACCAGCTCGTCCCAGCTGGGCGGGAGAAGGAAGACCAGCGTCGCGTCGGGAGCGGCGGCGCGCACCTGGCGGGCGCCCTGCAGATCGATCTCGAGGAGGACCGTCCGTCCCTCGGCGAGGGCGGCGTCGATCGGGCGACGCGGCGTGCCGTAGCGGTAGGCGTTGTGCACCGTCGCGTACTCGAGGAGGTCGCCCGCCTCGACCATCCGGTCGAACTCGGCGTCGTCGACGAAGAAGTAGTGCTCGCCTTCGACCTCGCCCGGTCGCGGCGGTCGCGTGGTCGCCGAGACCGACAGCAGGATCTCGGGGTGGTGCTCCTTGATGTGGGCGGCGACCGTCCCCTTCCCCACTGCGGTGGGGCCGGCGAGGACGATCAGACGGCTGCGTGCGTCACGGGCGCGCGGCTCGGGGAGGCGACGGTCGAGGTAGTCCTGCAGCACCTGGCGCTGACGGATGCCGAGGCCCCCGATCTTCTTGACCGGAGCGATCTGCAGATCGGCCAGGATGCGGTCGCGCTTGCCCTCGCCGATCGCGGGGATCGCGGTGAGGAACTCGGTCACGCGCATCGCCGCGGCGGCCGACTGCGGCTCCGCCCACGCGTGGCGCAGCAGGTCCTGCGGGCTGATGACGCGCGTCGACACGTCGCGCTTGAGCGCGGCACGTTCACGGCGCGCGGCGACGGCGCGACGGGACGCGGCGGCGCGGTCGACCTCGGGGGGTGTGCGGGAGTCAGGCATGTCGGGCGTCCTGGAGTTCGGAGTTGTGGGTGTCGATGGCGGCGGCGATCCCGTCGGGACCGGCGCCGAGGATGCTGCGGCTGGCGCTGGCGAGGACCTGGGGCGCCAGGGACCCGAAGCGCTCGGAGATGTCGCGAAGGCGGGCACCCTGCGCTCCGAAACCGGGGGCGAGGAGGGACGCGCGGTGCAACGAGGCATCCGTCAGTCCCAGATCGGCGCGCTCCACTGTAGCCCCGACGACGAAGCCGACCGGGCCGAAACGGTCGCCTGCGACCACAGCGGACGAATTCGCCGAACCGGCGCGTTGCGCGACCCAGTCCGCGACCGTCTGACCGCGCTCGGCGTCGACGGTCGTGAGCTCGGCGGACTGCAGGCCGGCGGCCTCGGGGTTGCTCGTCGCGGCGAGGACGTAGACGCCCTTGCCCTCGCGGACGGCGGTCGCGATGGTGCCGCGGAGCGAGTCCGGTCCGAGGTAGGGGCTCACGGTCACGGCATCGGACTCCAGGGGCGATCCCGCTGAGAGCCACGCCTCGGCGTAGCCGTCCATGGTCGTCCCGATGTCGCCGCGCTTGGCGTCGGCGATCACGACGAGGCCCGCCGCGCGGGCCGTCCCGATGACCTCTTCGAGCGCGGCGTACCCGGCGGCCCCGTAGCGCTCGAAGAACGCCACCTGCGGCTTGACCACGCCGACGCGGGTGCGCGCGGCATCCACCACGCGCAGGCCGAAGTCGCGGACACCCGTAGCGGATGCCGGGAGCCCCCACGCGTCGAGGAGCGACGCGTGGGGGTCGATGCCGACGCACAGCGGACCGCGGGCGTCGACCGCCGCGGCCAGCCGCGAACCGAATGAGGTCACACCGACGCCTTCCGGTCGGCGGCGTACTCCTGCAGGCTCCGGACGGCGAAGCCCTCGCGGAGGACCGGCATCGCCGAGACGGCGGCGCCGAGGACGGCCATCGTGGTGAACAGCGCCTTGTCCGCGGCCACCGCGGCGGCGCGGATCTCGTACCCGTCCGCACGGGCGATGCCGCCCGACGGGGTGTTCACGACGATGTCGATCTCACCCGCGTTGATCAGATCGACGACGTTCTGCTCGCCCGAGGCCTGCGTCTCGGAGTACTTGGAGACCACCTTCACCGTGATGCCGTTGCGAGCCAGGATCTCCGCCGTGCCCTCCGTCGCGATGAGGGTGTAGCCGAGCTCCTGTAGCCGATGCGCCGGCAGGATGACGGCGCGCTTGTCGTCGTCGGCGACCGAGAGGAAGACGGTTCCCGAGGTCGGCATCCCGCCGTAGGCTGCGGCCTGGCTCTTCGCGAACGCCGTCGGGAAGTCGCGGTCGATGCCCATGACCTCACCGGTGGAGCGCATCTCGGGTCCGAGGACCGAGTCGACGGTGCGACCGTCCGCGGTCCGGAACCGCTTGAACGGGAGGACGGCCTCCTTGACGGCGACGGGGGCGTCGAGCGGCACCCGCGAGCCGTCCTGTTCGGGGAGGAGACCCTCCGCGATCAACTCTGCGATCGACGATCCGGCCATGATGCGGCTCGCCGCCTTGGCCATCGGGATACCGAGAGCCTTCGACACGAACGGGACCGTGCGCGAGGCGCGCGGGTTGGCCTCGATGACGTAGAGCACGCCCGCCGACACGGCGAACTGGACGTTCAGGAGCCCGCGGACGCCGACGCCCTCGGCGATGGCGTGCGTCGCGATGCGTACGCGATCGATCTCACCGCGCCCGAGCGACATCGGCGGCAGGGTGCACGACGAGTCACCGGAGTGGATGCCGGCCTCCTCGAGGTGCTCCATGACGCCGCCGATGTAGAGCTGCTCGCCGTCGAAGAGCGCGTCGACGTCGATCTCCACCGCGTCGTCCAAGAAGCGGTCGACGAGAAGCGGGGCGTCGTCGCGGATGATCGCCTGGTCGGCGATGCGCACGAAGTAGTCGCGCAGGCTCTCGGTGTCGTAGACGATCTCCATGCCGCGGCCGCCGAGCACGAAGCTCGGACGCACGAGCACGGGGTAGCCGATCTCTTCCGCGATCGCGATGGCGCCCGCCTCGTCGGTCGCGGTGCCGTGGCGCGGGGCGGTGAGGCCCGCGCGGTCGAGCAGCTGCGAGAAGAGCTCGCGCTCCTCGGCGATGTCGATCGCGGCGGGCTTCGTGCCGAGGATCGTGTAGCCGGCGGCCTCGATCCCCTTCGCGAGTCCGAGCGGCGTCTGACCGCCGAGCTGGCAGACGACGCCGACGATCTCGCCGGACTGCGCCTCCGCGTGGAGCACCTCGAGGACGTCCTCCAGCGTCAGCGGCTCGAAGTACAGCCGGTCGCTGGTGTCGTAGTCGGTCGAGACCGTCTCCGGATTGCAGTTGACCATGATGGTCTCGAAACCGGCATCCGACAGCGCGAACGACGCGTGGACGCACGAGTAGTCGAACTCGACGCCCTGCCCGATGCGGTTGGGACCCGACCCGATGATGACGACCTTGCGTCCTTCACTGGGGGTGACCTCGGTCTCGCGGTCGTACGAGGAGTAGTGGTACGGCGTCAGCGCGGGGAACTCCCCCGCGCACGTGTCGACCGTCTTGTAGACGGGGCGGAGGCCGAAGCCGTGACGGATGCCGCGCACGTCCGCCTCGCCGAGGCCGCGGAGCTCCGCGATCTGCGCGTCGCTGAAGCCGTGGTCCTTCGCGAGGCGCAGGACGTCCTCGGTCAGATCGTCCGCCTCGCGGATGTACTCGGCGACCTCGTTGATGAGGATCATCTGGTCGAGGAACCAGGGGTCGATCGCGGTGGCGTCGAACGCCTGCTCGAGGGTGGCGCCCTTGCGGAGCGCCTGCTGCAGCACGACGATGCGACCGTCGGTGGGCGTCTTCGAGATCTCGAGGAGCTCCTCCATCGAGCGCTCCTCGGGCCCCCAATGGAAGCTGGAGCCGCGCTTCTCGAGCGAGCGGAGCGCCTTCTGGAGGGCGGTCGTGTAATTGCGGCCGATCGCCATGGCCTCACCGACCGACTTCATGGTGGTCGTGAGCGTCGTGTCGGCGGCGGGGAACTTCTCGAAGTTGAAGCGGGGCACCTTCACCACGACGTAGTCGAGTGTCGGCTCGAAGCTCGCCGGCGTCGCCTTCGTGATGTCGTTGGGCACCTCGTCGAGCCGGTACCCGATGGCGAGCTTCGCGGCGAGCTTCGCGATCGGGAAACCGGTCGCCTTCGAGGCGAGGGCCGACGAGCGCGAGACGCGCGGGTTCATCTCGATGACGATGATGCGGCCGGTCGCCGGGTCGACGGCGAACTGAATGTTGCAGCCACCGGTGTCGACGCCGACGGCGCGGATGATGTCGATGCCGATGTCACGGAGCTTCTGGTACTCGCGGTCCGTCAGGGTCAGCGCCGGCGCGACCGTGATCGAATCGCCCGTGTGCACGCCGACGGGGTCGACGTTCTCGATGGAGCAGACGACGACCGTGTTGTCGGCCGTGTCGCGCATGAGCTCGAGCTCGTACTCCTTCCATCCGAGGATCGACTCCTCGAGGAGCACCTCGGTCGTGGGCGAGTCGCGCAGGCCCGCGCCGCCGATGCGGCGGAGGTCCTCCTCGTTGTACGCGAAGCCGGATCCGAGCCCACCCATCGTGAAGGAGGGGCGGACGACGAGCGGGTAGCCGAGCTCCGCCGCACCGGCGAGCAGGTCGTCCATCGTGTGCGCGATGACACTGCGGGCGACGTCGGCGCCGCACTCGAGCACCAGCTCCTTGAAGACCTGACGGTCCTCGCCCTTGCGGATGGCCTCGACCTTCGCGCCGATCAGCTCGACGCCGTACTTCTCGAGGATGCCGCGGTCGTGGAGGGCCATCGCCGCGTTCAGGGCGGTCTGGCCGCCGAGGGTCGGCAGGATCGCGTCGGGCTTCTCCTTGGCGATGATCGTCTCGATCACCTCGGGGGTGATCGGCTCGACGTACGTCGCGTCGGCGAAGTCGGGGTCGGTCATGATCGTGGCCGGGTTCGAGTTGACGAGGATGACGCGGACGCCCTCCTCGCGGAGGACCCGGCACGCCTGGGTGCCCGAGTAGTCGAACTCGCAGGCCTGGCCGATGACGATCGGGCCCGATCCGATGACGAGGACGCTCTGGATGTCGTCGCGCTTAGGCATTCTTCGTCTCCTGGGTGGCGACCACGAGGTCGCGGAAGCGGTCGAACAGGTAGTTGGCGTCGTGCGGGCCGGCGGCGGCCTCGGGGTGGTACTGCACGCTGAACGCCGGGAGGTCGAGGGCACGGAGCCCCTCCACCACGTTGTCGTTGAGGCCCACGTGGCTGACCTCGACGCGGCCGTAGCCGTTCGGGCTGTCGATGACGCCCTCGAGGGGCGCGTCGACAGCGAAGCCGTGGTTGTGCGCCGTGATCTCGACGCGGCCCGTGGTCTTGTCGAGGACCGGCTGGTTGATGCCGCGGTGCCCGAAGGGCAGCTTGTACGTCCCGAACCCGAGGGCGCGGCCGAACAGCTGGTTGCCGAAGCAGATGCCGAAGAACGGCAGGCGGGCGTCGAGGACCTCGCGCAGGAGCGCGACGTGACGATCGGATGCCGCGGGGTCGCCGGGGCCGTTCGAGTAGAAGACGGCGACGGGGTCGACGGCCTGGATATCGGCGAACGAGATCGTCTGCGGCAGGACGTGGACCTCGAACCCGCGGGCGGCGAGGTTGTTCACGGTGGCCTGCTTCACGCCGAGGTCGAGGATCGCGAGGTTGCCGATCTTCTCGCCCACCGCGGGAGTCACCTCGGCGGCGGGCACCGAGACGTCGGCGGACAGGTTCTGCCCGCTCATCTCGGGAGCCTCGCGCACGATGCGCAGTTGCTCGTCATCGGTCAGGGATGCGGCATCCCCCGAGAAGACGCCGCCGCGCATGGACCCGGCCGAGCGGAGCACGCGGGTCACGGCACGCGTGTCGATGCCGCTGATGCCGACGATGCCGTCGCGGACCAGGGCGTCCTCGAGCGAGTGGTCGGCGCGCCAGTTCGACACGATGCGCGAGGGGTCGCGCACGACGTACCCCGACACCCAGATGCGGCGGGACTCGTGGTCCTCGCCGTTCATGCCGGTGTTGCCGATGTGCGGTGCGGTCTGGAGAACGATCTGACCCGCGTAGGACGGGTCGGTGATCGTCTCCTGGTACCCGGTCATCGCCGTGGCGAAGACGACCTCGCCGAGGGTGGTGCCGCGGGCGCCGTAGGCGTGCCCGGGGTGTCGGGAACCGTCCTCGAGGACGAGGACGGCGGGTTCGGGAGCTTGGAATCTCTGAATGCTCATGCGTCGCTTCCGGGAATCTGCTGGGGAGAGGTGGGAGAAGAGGTGGCGGGCAGGACCCGGCTGATCGCGTCGCTGAGCGATCGCGCGGAGAGGTCCTGCGGGCGGAGGTAGCTGTCGACGACCGTGCCTTCCGGGGTGGTCCACGCGAGACGGACGAGGCCGTCGCGCTCGACGACCCGGTCGATGGCGACCGTCGCCTGGTCGACCGCGACGAGGGCGTCCGCGGCGAGGAAGATCCGCGGCTGGCCGGTCAGATCGAGCGCCACGCCGGCATCGGTCACGGTCACGTCGACGCGGGACCGGAAGGCGAGCCCGCGGATCGCGAGCCGCTCCAGCGGATCGCCGTGACGGGTCGTGGCGACGTACAGGCCCTCTGAACGGAGGCTCGTGACGGCGCCGTCCGGGGCGTCACCGACCGGGGCGGACAGGCCCGCGTCCCGCCTCGATCGTCGTCGCCAGGCGATCAGTCCGACCACGATCAGCAGGACGGCGACCGCCGCCATGACGAGGACGGCAGCCTCGCGGGTCACGAGGAGACCTCGGCGACGACCGCGCCATCGGCGACGGTCTGCCGGCCGCGGAAGAACGTCGCCCGGACCTCGCCCGGCAGTTCCCGCCCGAGGTAGGGCGAGTTCACGCTGCCTCCCCGCAGGTCGTCCGTGCTGAACGCGCGGACCGGCGCCGGGTCGTAGAGGGCGAGGGATGCCGGGGATCCGACCGCGATCGGGGTCCCGGCATCCGCGAGCCGGCCGATGCGGGCGGGGGCTGCGGACATGACGCGGACGACGTCGGACCACTCGAGCAGGCCGGTGTCGACCATCGCGGCGTGCACGACGCGGAGGGCGGACTCGAGTCCGACCATCCCGTTGGCAGCCGCCTGCCATTCGCAGGTCTTCGCCTCGGCAGGGTGCGGGGCGTGGTCGGTCGCGACGATGTCGATCGTGCCGTCGGCGAGTCCCTCGCGGACGGCGCGCACGTCCTCGTCCCGCCGCAGCGGCGGGTTCACCTTGAACCGCGGATCGTAGCCGCGCACGAGGTCTTCGGTCAGCAGCAGGTGATGGGGCGTGACCTCAGCCGTGACGTTGATGCCGCGCTTCTTCGCCCACCGGATGAGGTCGACGGAGCCGGCGGTCGAGAGGTGGCAGACGTGCAGGCGCGATCCGACGTGTTCGGCCAGGAGGACATCGCGCGCGATGATCGACTCCTCGGCGACGGCCGGCCATCCCGTGAGGCCGAGCTCGGCCGACACGGTGCCCTCGTTCATCTGGGCACCCTCGGTCAGGCGGGGATCCTGCGCGTGCTGTGCGACGACGCCGTCGAAGGACTTCACGTACTCCAGCGCCCGGCGCATGATGAGCGGGTCGAAGACGCAGAAGCCGTCGTCGCTGAAGACGCGGACCCGGGCTCGCGACGAGGCCATCGCGCCGAGCTCAGCGAGTCGCTCGCCCTTCTGCCCGACGGTCACGGCGCCGATCGGCTGGACGTGGGCGTAGCCGGCGGCCTCGCCCAGGGCGAGCTCCTGCTCGACGACGCCGGCGGTGTCGGCGACCGGTGAGGTGTTCGGCATGGCGAACACCGTCGTGTAGCCGCCGGCGGCGGCCGCGCGCGACCCCGACAGGATCGTCTCGGATGCCTCGTAGCCGGGCTCGCGCAGGTGGGTGTGCAGGTCGACCAGGCCGGGCAGCGCGATCAGGCCGTCCGCGTCCACCGTGCGTGCGCCGTTCGCGCTGACACCCGTGCCGAGCTCGGCGATGACGCCGTCCGTGATCAGGATGTCCGCGGCGACGCCGCCATCGATCCGCGCCCCGCGGATGAGGATGCTCTCGCTCATCGGGCCTCCTCCTGTGGGTGGGTGGTGGGTCGCTCCCCCGCCAGGAGCAGGTAGAGCGCCGCCATGCGGACCGAGACACCGTTCGCGACCTGCTCGAGCACAGTCGATCGTGGTGAATCGGCGGCGTCGGCGGAGATCTCCAGACCCCGGTTCATGGGCCCGGGGTGCATCACAATGCTACCGGTCGGAAGAGATCCCATCCGCGCGGCATCCAATCCCCAACGGCGTGAATACTCCCGTTCAGTGGGGAAATAGGCGGCGTTCATCCGCTCCAGCTGGATGCGGAGCATCATGACGGCATCCGGCGCCGAGGCGATCGCCTGGTCGAGGTCGTAGGAGATCGTCACAGGCCAGGCCGAGACGTCCTGCGGGACCAGCGTCGGAGGTGCGACGAGGGTGACCCGCGCGCCGAGCGTCGTGAGCAGCCAGACGTTCGACCGTGCGACGCGCGAGTGCAGGATGTCGCCGACGATCGCGACGTGGAACCCCGCGAGGTCGCGGCCCCTGCTGTCGTCGCCGAAGAAACGCTTGCGGATGGTGAAGGCGTCGAGCAGCGCTTGCGTGGGGTGCTCGTGCGTGCCGTCTCCGGCGTTCAGGACCCCGGCGGAGATCCAACCGCTCGTCGCGAGCGTGTGCGGAGCGCCCGACGCGCCGTGGCGGATCACGACGGCGTCGGCGCCCATCGCCTGCAGGGTCTGCGCCGTGTCCTGAAGGGACTCGCCCTTGGAGACCGAGGACCCCTTGGCCGAGAAGTTGATGACGTCGGCCGAGAGCCGCTTCGCGGCCGCTTCGAACGAGATGCGCGTGCGCGTCGAGTCCTCGAAGAAGAGGTTGACGACGGTCTTACCGCGCAGCGTCGGCAACTTCTTCACTTCGCGGGACTGCGTGTCGCGCATGTCCTCGGCGACGTCGAGGATGCGGAGCGCGTCCTCGCGCGCAAGGGTGCGGGTGTCGAGGAGGTGTCTCATGAGGCGATCGTCACCTCCTCGGCACCGTCGACGTCGGTCAGCCGCACGTTGACGCGCTCCTCCCGCGAGCTCGGCAGGTTCTTGCCGACGAAGTCCGGGCGGATGGGCAGTTCGCGGTGACCCCGGTCGACGAGGATCGCGAGACGCACTACGGCGGGCCGTCCGATGTCCTGCAGGGCGTCCAGGGCGGCGCGGATGGAGCGGCCCGAGAACAGGACGTCGTCGACGAGGACCACGGTCTTCGCGTCGATGCCGCCGGGCGGGATCTCGGTCGGGCGCGGCGCCCGCGTGGGATTGCGGTGCAGGTCGTCGCGGTACATCGTGACGTCGAGCGAGCCGACCGGGACGGTCACGCCCGTGAACGAGGCGATGAGCTCGGCGATGCGTTCGGCGAGGGTGACGCCGCGGGTGGGGATCCCGAGGAGCACGAGCCCGTCGGGGCCCTTGTTCGACTCGAGGATCTCGTGAGAGATGCGCGTGAGTGCGCGGGCGATGTCAGCGTCGTGCAAGACGATGCGCGAAGTCATCCGCCGCTCCCTTCTCCGCCTCACAGGACGGTGTTAAAGGTTGCTTGTTCGAGACCACTCTAGCGGGGCGGGGCGGTGAGCCGCGGCATCCGCTCGCCCTGTCGGCCGTCCTTCCCGCGGACATCCGCCTTCCCGAGGACGGATCGCGGGCCGACATTCCGCGGGAAGACGGATCTCCGCTCGATCGCCGGCGCGAGCCCTCTCCACAGCTCGATTGGATGGCCACCCGCCCACAGGATCGCCCGCGGTCGTGGTGCCGGCCTGGGGGCAAGCCACGCTGAACGCATGGACGTGCGGGAGTGGGTGCGGCGTCACGGCGGAGTGGTGCGGACTGCAGATTTGAGGGATGCCGGCTACTCGCGCCATCGCATCGGTGCCGCAGGACTCGAACGGCCGCGTCGCGGATGGGTCGCCGTGCCCGAGGCGGATCCGCTCCTGCGGAGCGCGGCGCGTGCGGGCGTCCTCCTCACGTGCGTAACGCAGGCGCGACGCCTCGGTCTCTGGAGCGTGAACGACGACGGCAGCCGGGCGCACGTGGGTGCGCCTGCGGCATCCGGTTCGGTCTCAGCCCCTCACGCGCGGGTGCACTGGAGCACCCCCCTGATCGCACGCATCCCGGGGTCCCTCGAGGACCCCGTCGAGAACGTCCTGGCGATCGTGGCCGAGTGCCGCCCGTTCGAGCAGGCGCTCGCCGTCTGGGACTCCGCGTTCCGGCAGGGCCTGGCATCCGGCGAGGTCATGCGGAGGTTCGACCTCCGCCCGGCGGCGCGGCGCGTGCTCGCAGACGCGTGTGCACATCTCGACTCCGGACTCGAGACGTTCGTCTTCGTGCGACTCCGATGGATTCCTGCCGCCGTCCACCCGCAGGTCCACCTGCTCGGCCACCGTGTCGACTTCCTCATCGGCGAGAGGCTCGTGTTGCAGATCGATGGGGGTCATCATGTCGGCGCCCAGCGCGACGCCGACAACACCCATGACGCGTTGCTGACCCTGCACGGCTACACGGTCATCCGGGTCGGCTACGCCGACGTGATGCATCGGTGGCCGGAGGTCCAAGACCGCATCCTGCGCGCCCTGGCGCAGGGGCTGCACCTCTCATGAGGATCAGCGGTTCACCGGAGATCTGCGTTCCAGCGGACGGCATCGCACGCGATCGTCCTCGGGAGCGCAGATCTCCGCGTGAGCGCAGCCCACGCCCCGGCTCAGGAGCGCGCGATGCGTGCGAGGACGCCGTGGACGAACGAGCCGGAGTCGTCGGTGGAGAATTCCTTGGCGAGCTCCACCGCCTCATCGATCGCGACGGCGGTCGGGACCTGGTCGTTGTGCAGGATCTCCCAGACGCCCATTCGCAGGATCGCGCGGTCGACCGCCGGCATCCGCTCGAGCTTCCAGTCACGCGCGTGCGTGATGATCTGCTCGTCGATCTCGCTCTGAGCATCGATGACGCCGTCGACGATCTCGCGGGCGTAGAGCCAGGAGGCCTCGCGGGCGGGTTCGTTCGCCGCGCGCTTCGCCTCTGCGGCGAGCGTGACACCGAGGTCGTCACCGCGGATGTCGGCCTGGTACAGGATGTCGAGGGCGCGCTTTCGCGCCTTGCTCCGTGCGCTCATCGCGCGGTCAGCTCACGCGGCCGAGGTAGTCCCCGGTACGCGTGTCGACCTTGACCTTGGTGCCCTGCTCGACGAACAGCGGGACCTGGATCTCGTAGCCGGTCTCGAGCGTGGCGGGCTTCGTGCCGGCCGACGAGCGGTCGCCCTGCAGGCCCGGCTCGGTGTAGGTGATCTCGAGGACGACGGAGGCCGGCATCTCGACGTAGAGCGGGTTCCCGTTGTTGAGCGCGATCTGGACCTGCTGGTTCTCGAGCAGGTAGTTGGCGGCGTCGCCGACGACGGTGGCCGTCACGCTCAGCTGGTCGTAGTCGGCGACGTCCATGAAGACGTAGCTGTCGCCGTCGTTGTACAGGTAGGTGAAGTCGCGGCGGTCGACGTTCTCGATCTCGATCTTCGCGCCCGCGTTGTACGTGCGGTCGACGGTCTTGCCGGAGACGACGTTCTTGAGCTTCGTGCGGACGAAGGCGCCACCCTTGCCGGGCTTCACGTGCTGGAACTCGACGACGTTCCAGAGCTGTCCGTCGATGGACAGGACGACGCCGTTCTTGATGTCTGCAGTGGATGCCATGAGAGTGCGATTTTCCGTTCGGTGAGTTCGGGGCCGATGCGGCCGACGATCGATTCTACGGGATGCCGCGGCATCCGCCCCGGAAAGCGGTCAGCTCGCGAGGGTCGAAAGCAGTTCGCGGGTCGCGTCGGCGTACCCGGCGACCCCTCGGCCGGCCACGTGGACGACGGCGACGTCGGCGACGTAGGAGTGGTGCCGGAAGGGCTCGCGCGCCGAGACGTCGGAGATGTGGACCTCGGCGACGGGCAGCGCCACCCCCGAGAGGGCGTCGCGCAGCACGACGGAGGTGTGCGTCAGCCCGCCCGGGTTGATGACGATCCCCGCGCAGTCCGTGCGGGCCGCGTGGATCGCGTCGATGAGCACGCCCTCGTGGTTGCTCTGCACCGCCCGCACCTCGTAGCCGGACTCCGCGGCCGTCCGCTCGACGAGCGATTCGACGTCGGCGAGGGTCGCAAGCCCGTAGACGTCGGGTTCCCGGATGCCGAGCAGGTTCAGGTTCGGTCCGTTGACGAGGAGCAGGCGGCGGGAGGTCGACACGTGACGACCCTAGTGGGAGGGGCGGTGCATCTGGATCTCGCGACCAACCTGCGTGTCGAGGGCGAGCCCGGTCGCCGTGAAACCGAGCCGGCGGTAGGCCGCCTGCGCGCGGGCGTTGTCGATGTGGACGTCGAGGGTGAGCCCGTCAGCGCCGGCGGTCTCGGCCCAGACGGATGCCTCCGCCACCAGGGCGTCGAGGACGCCGCGACCGCGATGGCCCGGGTCGACGAAGACACCCACGAGCTCGGCCCGCGGGGCGGCGACGCGGCGTCCGAGCGCGTCGGTCGCACCGGCATCCCGGACGAGGACGGTCGCAGAGCCGATCCACCGCTCTCCCGAGATCGCGACGAACTGAGCCGCGTTCTCGCCCATCGCCGCATCCGCGGTCCGCGACTGCCAATGCGCGTCGTCCCGGGCCAGCTCCTGCTCGCGGGTGGTCAGGAAGGCGATGGATGCCGCCGGATCGCTCACCGCGCGGATGCGGAGGTCGCGGACCTCGCGCCACTCCTGCAGGCGGATGCGGCGGACCGCGGCATCCGTCACCCGGCGATCTCCTGGTACGCGGCGAACAGCAGCGACTCGTCGGGGGCCTGCATGACGG
The DNA here is from genome assembly GCF_058629135.1 of Microbacterium sp. MDV22-iso44. NCBI lineage: Bacteria > Bacillati > Actinomycetota > Actinomycetes > Micrococcales > Microbacteriaceae > Microbacterium > Microbacterium sp. MDV22-iso44. The sequence goes on along the minus strand of NZ_JBZVWS010000001.1, from coordinate 379,638 downwards.
TCGGCTTGCCGATCGCGTCGAGGACGATGAAGCGGAGCATGCCGGCGCGCGACTTCTTGTCGCGCTGCATGACGCCCAGAAGGTGCTGCCAGCCGTCCATGCGGTAGGTCGTCGGGAGGCCGAGCATGTCGAAGATGCGACGGTGCCGGGCGACGTCCTCGTCGGAGAGACGCCCCGCCAGTCGCGACAGTTCGGCGACGTACATCATGCCGATCGAGATGGCGGCGCCGTGACGCCAGCGGTACCGCTCGGCGTGTTCGATGGCGTGCCCCAGGGTGTGCCCGTAGTTCAGGACCTCACGGAGCCCCGCCTCGCGGAAGTCCTCGCTCACGACACGCGCCTTCATCTCGATCGCGAGCTCGATGCAGCGGCGGAACTCGTCGGTCGAGGGGTCGACGGCGGCCTCGGGGTCGCGCTCGACGATGTCGAGGATCTCGGGGAACCAGATGAAGCCGGCCTTCACGACCTCGGCGAATCCGGCGACGATCTCGTTGCGCGGCAACGTGTCCAGCACGTCGAGGTCGCAGATCACCGACCGCGGCGCCCAGAACGCGCCGACGAGGTTCTTCCCCTCGGCCGTGTTGACGCCGGTCTTGCCGCCGACGGCGGCATCCACCATCCCGAGGACCGTCGTCGGGATCTGCACGATCTGCACGCCGCGCAGCCAGGATGCCGCGACGAACCCGGCGAGGTCCGTCACAGCGCCGCCGCCGAAGCCGATGACCGCGTCGGTGCGAGTGAAGTCGGCCTGGCCCATGACCTGCCAGCAGAAGGCCGCGACCTCGATGCGCTTGCCGTCCTCGGCGTCGGGGATCTCTGCGATCAGCACCTCGAGCGCGTCGTCGGCGACGAGGAGGTCTCGGAGCTCCGAGGCCTTCGCCCCCAGGCGCGGGGTGTGGACGATCAGCACCTTCTTCACCGTCGGGGCGAGGTGATCGCGGACTCCGGCGAGGAGTCCCCGCCCGACGTGGATGTCGTAGGGAGTCGCGCCGGTGACGCTGATGGTCGTGTGGGTCATGGGGTGACTCCCGGAATGTCGGCGGCGGGCTCGGCCCAGTCCGCGATGGCGGTCACGATGTTCTCAAGTGGCCCGGATGAGGTGTCGAACGTCGCGTCGGCGACGGATTCGTACAGTGGTCGGCGCTCGGCGTAGATGCGCTCCCAGCGCTGGATCGGCGTCTCGTCGCCCGCCGAGAGCAGGGGGCGGGATGCCGCTTCGCCCAATCGACGCGCGACGACGCGAGGAGCGACGGTGAGGAGCGCGACGCGATGTGCCCGAAGCCGCTCGCGCGTGGTCCCGTCGAGGACCGCTCCGCCGCCGAGCGACACGACGCCGCCGCGCGACAGCGCCTCCTCGACCGCGTCGCGCTCGAGTTCGCGGAAGCGGGGCTCGCCCTGCGTCGCGAAGAGCTCCGCGATCGGTCCGTGCGCTCTCACGACCATCGCATCGGTGTCGTGGAAGGTCCGGCCGAGCCGCTTGGCGACCCGCTTGCCGACACTCGTCTTACCGGCCCCCATCGGACCGATCAGGACGATCGACGACGGCTCAGGCGAGGTCATGCGCGAGGAGTGCCGCCTCGGACGCAGGGGTCGTCTTGAGCGTCTCGGGGATCGCCGCGAGGTAGGTCTCGAGGTTGCGACGCGTCTCACGGATGCTGTCGCCGCCGAACTTCTCGAGTACGGCATCGGCGAGCACGATCGCGACCATCGCCTCGGCGACGACGCCCGACGCGGGAACCGCGCAGACGTCCGAACGCTGGTGGTGGGCCGCAGCGGTCTCGCCGGTGGCCACGTCGACCGTGCGCAGCGCGTGCGGGATCGTCGCGATCGGCTTCATGCCGGCCCGGACGCGGAGCACCGTGCCGGTCGACATGCCGCCCTCGGTCCCGCCGGCGCGGTCGGAGGCGCGCGTGATGCCGCCTTCCGTCGCGAAGAGTTCATCGTGCGCGGCGGACCCGCGGCGACGCGTCGTCTCGAACCCGTCGCCGACCTCGACGCCCTTGATCGCCTGGACGCTCATGAGGGCCTGGGCGAGCTTGCCGTCGAGACGGCGGTCCCAGTGCACGTGCGATCCGAGCCCCGGGGGAAGACCGTAGGCGAGCACCTCGACGATGCCGCCGAGGGTGTCGCCGTCCTTCTTCGCGGCATCCACTTCGGCGACCATGCGCTCGGAGGTCGCCGGGTCGAAGCAGCGGAGCGGATCGGCGTCGAGCGCGTCGACGTCGTCGGGACCGGGGAGCTCCGCCCCCTCGGGCACCTGCACGGGGCCGATCGAGAGCGTGTGGCTCACGAGGCGGATGCCGAGCTCGGACAGAAAGCTGCGGGCGATCGCGCCGAGCGCGACACGAGCGGCCGTCTCGCGGGCGCTGGCGCGCTCGAGGATCGGACGGGCCTCATCGAAGTCGTACTTCTGCATGCCCACGAGGTCGGCGTGACCGGGGCGGGGCCGGGTGAGCGCGGCGCCGCGGCCACGGGAGCGTTCACTCAGCTCGGTCGGCTCGGGGCTCATGACCTCGACCCACTTGGGCCACTCGGTGTTGCCGATACGCAGGGCGATCGGACTGCCGAGCGAGAGGCCGTGTCGGACGCCGCCCGAGAGGTTCAGCTCGTCCTCCTCGAACTTCATCCGCGAGCCACGGCCGTAGCCGAGCTTGCGTCGAGCGAGGTCGGCGCGGATCGCGTCGAGCGAGACAGGGACGCCGGAGGGCAGGCCCTCCATGATGGCGACGAGTTCGGGGCCGTGGGATTCGCCGGCGGTGAGCACGCGGAGCATTGACCTAGTCTCCCACGAGCGCGCGGCGCATGACCGCCACCACGTCGGGCTCGCGCGGGAGCGGTTCGTCGACGCCCCCCGTGGCGAATGCCCGGATCTGCAGGACCGCCTGGTGCAGCAGCATCCCCTCTCCCCCCGACGCGGGCCGCCCGGCGCGGTCCCACGCCCGGGACAGGTCGGTCGGCCAGTGACCGTAGACGACGTCCATGAGGACGCCGCCCGCCGCCGCCAGGGCGTCCGCAGCCCCGGCATCCACCGATACCCCGCCCGGCAGCGTCGCGATCGTCGCATCGACGGCGTCGGTCCGTTCGCCCGCGAGCGGTGCGGCGACGACGCGGACACCGAGCCGCTCCCCCAGGTCGACGAGTCCCTGCGCCGCCTCGGGGCGACGTGCGGCGACCTCGACGTCGCGGACGCCGAGCTCGGACAGCGCCACGAGCGCAGCGGATGCCGTCGCCCCCGCGCCGACGATGCGTGCGCGGTCGACGGCCTCGACACCCTGTTCACGGAGCGCGGCGACGATGCCCCCGGCATCCGTGTTGAACGCCCGCCACCCCGCGGGCGTCCGCACCAGCGTGTTCGCCGCACCGACGAGGGTGGCGCGCACGTCGCGCTCGGACGCGACGTCGAACGCGGCGCGCTTCAGCGGCATCGTCAGCGAGAGTCCGCGGTGGTCGGCGCCGAGGGCGGCGAGCTCGCCCGCGAACGACGCCTCGTCGACGCGTCGTCGGCCGTAGGTCCACTCCCAGCCGAGCAACGCGTACGCGGCCGTGTGCATGGCCGGCGACAGGCTGTGCCCGATCGGATCGCCCCAGACTTCCAGAGCGGTGGCCTCCGGGGCGGTGGCCGTCATCAGGAGCAGCCTCCGTCGGGGTTGTCGCGGCACCACTTCTGGTACTGGGCGACGGCTTTCTCATGCTCGGCGAAGGTCGCCGAGAAGACGGTCTCCCCCGTGTCGAGGTTGACCGTGACGAAGTACTGCCACGGTCCCTCGGCCGGGTTCAGAGCCGCCTTCATGGCGAGCTCTCCCGGGTTCGCGATGGGGGTGACCGGCAGACCCTTCTTCTTGTACGTGTTCCACCCGTTGTCGTCCGCGAGCTCCTCGGCGCGCGAACTCGTCCCGCCCTCGCGGTCGGCGAACGGGTACTGGGCGGTCGAGTCCATCTGCAGGAGACCGTTGGTGTCGCTGATCGCCGGATCCAACCGGTTCTGGATCACGCGGGAAACCTTGTAGAAGTCGTCCTCGTAGCGGCCTTCCTTCTCGATGATCGACGCGATCGTGAGGATCTTCTCCCGCTGATCGGCGGGCACGCCGGCGTCGTCGAGGGCTGCGATGGTCCGGTCGACCATCGTCTGAACGACCTCTTTCGCGGTCACGCCGGGGTTGAAGGTGTACGTCGCCGGGAACAGCCATCCTTCGAGACTCGGCGCCTTCACCCCGTAAGCAGCGGGGTCCTTGACGGCCGCCTCGACGTCGGCGACAGGCAGCCCGACGCCTTCGGCGATGCGCGGGACCGACTGCGCGACCGTCAGGCCCTCGCGCAGCTGGGCGGTGTACTCCTGCTTGTTCGCGGGATCGAGCAGAGCCTCGAACGCCGCTTGCGAGGTCATCTTCTTCTGCAGGGAGTACACGCCCGGTTTGAGGACGTTCGGATCCTCTCCGTTGTCGATCAGATAGGAGTAGAACGCGTCGGAGGTCTTCGTGACCCCCGCATCGAAGAGCGCGCGGGAGATGTCGGCACCCGTCTGGCCCGAGAGGACCGTGACGCTCGCCTCGCCTTCGGCGAGACCGGCCTCGTAATCCTTCGGCTCCTCCCATCCGAGGACCTTCCGGATCTGATCCTCGTAGGTGTTGAACACGGCGAACCCGCCGCCGACCAGTCCGCCGATGATGGCGATGATGATGACGAAGACGCCCCACGCGGCGACCCGGCTCTTGCGCCGGTCACGGTCCTGCCGGTGCGGTGCGGCGGACGGGGCCTTCAGTCCCTCGTCCTCGAAGAGCGCATCGATCGGGGCGGTCGACGAGGCGGTCGCCCGCTCGGCCGGACGAGGACGTGGAGCAGCAACGGATGCTGCCTCTTCCCGCTGCCCACCGGGCACGGCTCCGGCGTCCGTCGCCGACCCCGTCGGCTCCTGGCTCTGCGCCCTCCGGGCAGCCCGACGCGACGACGGGATCGCCCCGTCCGTCGGAGCGGAAGGATCTGCCGGGAAGGTCTCGGGGCGGTCGTCGCGCGAGGGGGTCTCGGACATCGGTGGACTCCTGCGTCTCCTACAGCGCCGCACCGGCCGGGTTACCGGTGCTCTTCTCGACATCGATCGCCTGCTGGAGGAGGACGACCGCGGCGATCTGGTCGACAATCCTACGAGACGACTTCTGCGAACGCTCGTTCTGACGGAGCACGGCGTTCGCCGAAACGGTGCTCAGCCGCTCGTCGACCAGTCGGATGGGCGCATCGACGGCGGCGGAGAGCTCGGTGGCGAACTCGCGCGCATCCGTCGTCGATGCGGTCTCTGACCCGCCGAGGCTGATCGGGAGACCGACAAGGATCTCGAGCGGGTCGTACTCGCGCGCGATCTCGACGATGCGCGCGACCGAGGTCTCGGCCCGGGGCACGGTCTCGACGGGGACGGCGAGCATCCCGTCCGGATCGCACCGGGCGACCCCGACGCGGGCTCGCCCGACGTCGATCCCGAGTCGGACCCCGCGACGGAAACCGCTCACGCGGTCGCACCCTCCAGTGCCGCGACGATGCCGCTCAGCGCGGTCGGCAGAGCGGACGCATCCGTTCCGCCTCCCTGAGCCACATCGTCTCGGCCGCCGCCGCCGCCGCCGAGCACACCGGCAGCGGTCTTCGCGAGCAGGCCGGCCTTGGCACCCGCGGCACGCGCGGCCTCGTTCGTGGCGACGATGACGATCGGACGCCCACCGGCCTCACCCGCGAGGGCGACGACACCGGCGTCGGACCCGAGACGCTCGCGCACCTGCAGCGCGAGGGTCCGCAGGTCGTCTGCGGAGGCGACCGAGCCGATCGACTGCGCCACCACACGGTAGGAACCGGCGGAGACGGCGGATGCCGCAAGAGTCGGGACCCGCTCGCCGAGGGCCTTCGCCTCGAACTGGGCGATCTTCTTCTCTGCCGCCTTGAGGCTCGCCTGGAGCTCCGCGATGCGGGCGGGCAGCTGGTCACGCGGGATCTTCAGTCCCGAGGTGAGCTGGGACACGATCGCCCGCTCGGCCGCGAGCTCGCGGAACGCATCCTGACCCACGAGGGCCTCGACGCGGCGGTTGGAGGCGCCGACCGACGACTCCCCCACGAGGTTGATGAGCCCTACCTGGGCACTCGAGGACACATGAGTGCCGGCGCACAGCTCGCGCGACCAGGGGCCGCCGATGTCGACCATCCGCACGGTGTCGCCGTACTTCTCGCCGAACAGCGCCATGGCGCCCGCGGCCTTCGCCTCGTCGAGCGACATGACCCGGGTCGTGACCTCGAGGTCGTCGCGGACGGCGTTGTTGGCGATCTCCTCGATCTCGCTCCGGGTCTCGGGCGAGAGCGCCTGACCCCACGAGAAGTCGAACCGCAGATATCCGGCGCGGTTGAGGGAGCCCGCCTGGGTGGCGCTCTTACCGAGGGTGTCGCGCAGAGCGGCGTGAACGAGGTGGGTGGCGGAGTGGGCCTGCGCGGCCGCACGGCGGTTCGCGGCATCCACCACCGTCGTCGCGGCGTGACCGACGGCGACCTCGCCCGTGGTCACCTCGACCGTGTGGCTGATGAGACCGGGGACGGGCTTCTGCACGTCGAGGACCTCGAGTTCGTAGCCCGGACCGACGATGACGCCCTTGTCAGCGACCTGGCCGCCGGACTCCGCGTAGAGGGCGGTCTCGGCGGTGATGACCTCGGCGATCTGCCCCTGCGCAGCACGATCGGCCGGGGCGCCGTCGACGAGGATGCCGAGGATCCGGGACTCCGTCTCGAGATCCGTGTATCCCGTGAAGACCGTCTCACCCAGCGCGCGGAAGTCGCGGTAGACACTCGTGTCGGCGAGCTGACGCTTGCGCGAGCGGGCGTCGGCCTTGGCGCGGTCCCGCTGCTCCTTCATGAGGGTGTCGAATCCGGCGCGGTCGACCGTGAGGCCGGCTTCCTCGGCGATCTCGAGCGTGAGGTCGATCGGGAAGCCGTACGTGTCGTGCAGCAGGAACGCCTGCGAGCCGCTCAGCGCGGTCGACTGCGTGGACTTCGCGGACTCGATCGAGGTGTCGAGGATCTCCGACCCGCTCGCGAGGGTGCGCAGGAACGTCGCCTCCTCGGCCAGCGCGTACTGCGACAGCCGGGCGTAGTCGGTCTCGACGACGGGGTACGACTCCTTCATGGCGTCCCGGGAGACGGCGAAGAGCTCCGCGAACGTCGGTCCCTCGACGCCCAGCAGACGCATCGAGCGGATCGCGCGGCGCATGAGACGGCGCAGGATGTAGCCGCGGCCGTCGTTGGCCGGAGTGACGCCGTCGGACAGGAGCATGAGCGACGAGCGGATGTGGTCCGCCACCACACGGAAGCGAACGTCGTCGTCGTGGTTCTCGCCGTACCGCTTGCCCGAGAGCTCCACGGCCTTGTCGAGGACGGGACGGACCTGGTCCGTCTCGTACATGTTGTCGACACCCTGCTTGATGAACGCGACGCGCTCGAGCCCCATACCGGTGTCGATGTTCTGCGCGGGCAGATCCCCGATGATGTCGAACTCGTACTTCGAGCGCACGTTCGTGATCTCGTACTGCATGAACACGAGGTTCCAGATCTCGACGTAGCGGTCGTCATCCGTGGCGGGTCCGCCGTCGACGCCGTACTCGGGACCGCGGTCGAAGAAGATCTCGGAGCACGGGCCGGCGGGACCGGGAAGCCCCGTGGTCCAGTAGTTGGTGTCCTTGCCCAGGCGCTGGATGCGCTCCTCGGGGAGGCTCGAGTGCTCGAGCCAGAGCTGAATCGCCTCGTCGTCCTCCTCGTAGACGGTGACCCAGAGGTCCTTCGGATCGAATCCGAGCCCACCGTCGTCGTCGGGCGTGGTGAGGAGCTCCCAGGCGTACCGGATCGCGTCCTTCTTGAAGTAGTCGCCGAACGACCAGTTGCCCAGCATCTGGAAGAACGTGCCGTGACGCGGGGTCTTGCCGACCTCTTCGATGTCGTTCGTGCGGATGCACTTCTGGTTGTCCGCCGCACGCTTGTAGGGCGCGGGAACATCGCCCGAGAGATACGGGATGAAGGGGACCATGCCGGCGACGGTGAACAGCAGCGCCGGGTCGTCGCTCACGAGGGATGCCGAGGGCACGATCGTGTGCCCGCGCTTCTCGAAGTAGTCCAGGTAGCGCCGGGCGATCTCAGCGGTCTTCATCGTGTGTCCTCAAACTGCATGCGGGATCGGTCGCGTCCCAGGGGCCGCGACCGGGAGATGGGGAAGTGGGTCAGTCGCCCTGCGGGGCGGACGCGGCATCCTTCGACAGGGCGTCCTGCGCGTCGGCGACGATGCCCTCGATCTTCGCCTCCTGCGTCCGGTAGGCCTCGCCCATCCGGTCGGTGAACTCGGAGATGCGGAGGTCGACCTCGGAGAGGAGTTCCTGGCCTCGCGGGTCCTTGTTGACCAGGTGCGCGGCGACGAAGCCGGCGACGATGCCCATCAGGAACCAGAGGACTTTCTTCATGGGGTCCATGTTAGGTGCAAAGCAGAAGGGGCGCCGGGTGAACCCGACGCCCCTTCGAACCGCTGAGCGGTCGAACCTCGCTTAGCGCGCGGCGTAGTACTCGACGACGAGCTGGACTTCACAGGTCACCGGGACCTCGGCGCGCTTGGGTCGACGCTCGAGACGGGCCTGGAGCTTGTCGAGCTCGACCGACAGGTAACCGGGAACCGGGGGCAGGACTTCGGCGTGACCGCCGGCGGCTGCGACCTGGAACGGCTCGAGAGCCTCGCTCTTGGCCTTGACGTGGATCGTCTGGCCCGGCTTCACGCGGAAGGACGGGCGGTCGACGAGCTGGCCGTCGACGAGGATGTGACGGTGCACGACGAGCTGACGCGCCTGCGCCGTCGTGCGGGCGAAGCCCGAACGGAGCACGAGCGAGTCGAGACGCATCTCGAGGAGCTCGACGAGGTTCTCACCGGTCAGACCCTCCGTGCGGCGGGCCTCGTTGAAGGTGTTGCGCATCTGCTTCTCGCGGATGCCGTACTGCTCGCGCAGACGCTGCTTCTCGCGAAGACGGACGGCGTAGTCGCTGTCCTGCTTGCGCTTGGTGCGGCCGTGCTCACCGGGAGCGTAGGGACGCTTCTCGAGGTAGCGGGCGGCCTTGGGGGTCAGTGCGACGCCGAGGGCGCGCGAGAGGCGCACCTTGCGGCGGTCCTGGGACTTCGTTGCCACGAAATCTTCCTTCCATGACGTGGCCATGTCTTTCACGGCTCACGGGCGTATCGCCGTCTCTCGCCCTCTCGGACTGCACGCCGGGGCACGCCGAAAGGTGGGAAAGAGAGAAGAGGATGCCCGAAAACACGGTTTCGAGCCGATTAAGCCTAACAGACGGGTGGGATCATCCCTGGCCGTGAGCCAGATCGAGCGCACCGGGCGGGTAGAAGGGGAACGCATCCGGGTGGAGGTCATCGAGCCGGTACCAGCCGACCGACGTCTCACCGTCGAGAACCTGGATCCGCTCGTCGACGCTCAGGGCATCGAGCTCGGGACTGCTCACCGCGAAGAGGTACGCGATCTCGTGTCCGGGCCGGCCCTCGTTGTCGAAGATGTTCTCGATGACCCCGAGGAGCCGCGACTCCGTCACCGTCGCCCCGAGTTCCTCTGCGAGCTCTCGGCGGACGGCCGCCTCGGCCGTCTCCCCCGGTTCCACACCGCCGCCCGGAGCCCGCAAGAAGGCCGGGCGGACCGTCGTCGCCGGATACAGCTCCCCCAGGATGAACCCGTCCCTCATGACGACCGCCACCGAGATCACGCGGATGCGAGGGCGGGAACGGACCTCGGCTGCGTAGGCGCGGAGCGCCCGGCCGTAGAGCGGTATCCCGTCAGCGAGAGCCGCGAGGGCGGTGCGGAGCGCACGGACGGCTTTGTCGTCGTCGTACAGGGCGAGCGCTCGGAAGCCGGCCGCGGCGCCCGCCAACGGGTCGGTCGGCGGGACGTCCCTCAGAATGGCGATCGCGCCCGAGGCATCCCCCACGTTGCGCAGGGAACTCGCCAGCTGGATCCTCGCCTGCGTCTCGTAGGGAGACTCGAGCCCCGCAGCGAGCGCCGCGCGATAGAGCGGGATCGCCGCCGCCTCCTCCCCCAGGAAGTCCTCGACGGACGCACGCTCGAACAGGGCTCGAGGGTCGCTGCCGGGAGTCCCCGCGAGCGCGCCGCTCATCGCGGCGCGGAGCTCGTCGGGCTTCTCTTCGTCGGCCGCCGCCCACACATCGTCGATCCTCCGGCCGAGGTCATCGGCCCCGCCTGCTGCAGGTGCATCGCCGCTCAGCATCGCTCGGACGCGCCGCTGCAGCGGTTCCAGCCCCACGTCGACGTTCGCGTCACGCGCGAAGACGGTGAGTCCGCGCAGCGCCACGCCGGCATCACTCAGCTCGCCGGACAGCAGATGGGCGAAGAAGGCGGCATCCGGGACCTCGCGCACGGTGCCGTGCTCGAGCTCGTCCCATTCCGGCGGGCCTTCCGGGACGCAGTCCGCGGCGATCAGGACGTGCTGACGCCGCGTCGAGTTGGCGCCGCTCCACTCGGAGCCCGCCTCCACGACGATGCCCGCCCGATAGCCGGTCTCTTCGCGGAGTTCCCGGACGCCCGCCTCTCGCGGCGACTCACCCGGATCGACGGCGCCCCCGGGGATCTCGGCGATGACACGCTGCGGGCCGACCCGGAATTGATCGAAGAGGACCACCGTGCCATGCGGGGTGAAGGCGATGACCGCGATCGTGTCGCCCTGGTCGAGGACGTCCCAGTCGGCGCGCGCGCCGTCCGGCATCCGGTACACGTCGCGCCGGATCCGGGTGAAGCCGTCGTAGACGACCTCACCCGATTCGCGCACCCACCGAGGATCAGTCACCGAGGATCTTCCGGATCTTCTCGAGTCGGGCGGAGATGTCCCGCTCCACACCCCGACCGGTCGGCTCGTAATAGCGGCGACCACGCAGTTCGTCGGGCAGGTACTGCTGCGTCGCGACGCCGACATCGAGATCGTGCGGGTACACGTACCCCTTGCCGTGACCCAGGCGCTTCGCTCCGGCGTAATGCGCGTCCCTCAGGTGGATCGGCACCCGGCCGAAACCGCCGGCACGGACGTCCGCGATCGCCGCGTTGATCGCGGTGTACGCGGCGTTCGATTTCGCCGTGGTCGCGAGGTAGGCGGTCGCTTCCGCCAGGGGGATGCGTCCCTCCGGCATCCCGATGAACGCAACCGCGTCAGCCGCGGCGACCGCGATCTGGAGCGCCTGCGGGTCGGCGAGTCCGATGTCCTCCGCGGCGGAGATGACGAGGCGCCGCGCGATGAACCGGGGATCCTCACCGGCTTCGATCATCCGGGCGAGGTAGTGGATCGCGGCATCCGGGTCGGATCCGCGGATCGACTTGATGAAGGCACTGATGACGTCGTAGTGCTCGTCGCCCTGCCGGTCGTACCGCAGCAGCGCGCGGTCGACGGCCTGCGCGACGTGCTCCGCCGTGATGACCGGCGGGGCGGTCTCCTCGGCGCCGTCATCTGATTCGTCGGTCGGCTCCGCGGGTTCAGCCATGGACGCCGCGGCCTCGAGCGAGGTCAACGCACGCCGCGCGTCACCGGATGCGAGGTGGACCAACGCGGCGCGCGCCTCGCCCGACAGGCTGACCGCACCCGCGAGTCCCCTCGCGTCGCTGACGGCTCGGTCGATCAGCATCCCGAGGTCCTCATCGGTGAGCGGCTGCAGGGTGAGCAGAAGCGACCGCGACAGCAGCGGCGAGATGACCGAGAAGGAAGGGTTCTCGGTGGTCGCGGCGATGAGGATGACCCACCCGTTCTCGACACCCGGGAGCAGCGCATCCTGCTGAGCCTTCGTGAAGCGGTGGATCTCATCGAGGAAGAGGATCGTGGAGGCGCCGTAGAGGTCGCGCTGCGTCATCGCCTCCTGCATGACCTCGCGGACGTCCTTGACGCCGGCAGTCACCGCCGACAGCTCCACGAACCGACGGCCCGACGTCCGCGCGATCGCTTGCGCCAGCGTCGTCTTCCCCGTCCCCGGCGGCCCCCACAGGATCACGGACACCGCGCCGGTGGTCGCGCGCCCCGAATCTGCGAGGGCGACGAGCGGCGAACCGGGGCGCAGCAGATGCGTCTGACCGGCCACCTCGTCGAGAGATGCCGGTCGCATCCTGACGGCCAGTGGCGTCGCTCCACGGAAAAGCGCGTCACTCTGTGCCATTGTCCCAGGCTAATCGCCGTCACCGACATCCCGGGTCGAGGCATGGCCCCCGGGTTTTGTCGCGAGCGCGCGAGCCGAATAATCTGCAGGTGGCTGGGCTCGTGCGCAGCCCCGACGGAAGGATCGCCGTGGCAGCGGGCAAGAGCAGGCCGCGCGCAAGCGCACAGGAACGGGAGCGCGTCCGCCTCTATGAGGCGCGCCGACGCTTCAACGCGTCGCTGGTGCAGCGCCGCCGCCGCGACAACGTGATCGCCGGCGTCGCGGGCGGCATCCTTCTTCTGGGGATCCTGGCGGGTCAGGCGGCCTACTACACCGTGGGCCCGGGAACTCCCGAACCCGCACCGAGCCCGACCCCGACCTCGACGACGAGCGAGACACCCGCGCCGTCGCCCACGGCGACGGATTCGCCGACGCCCACTCCGACCCCGTGACCGCCGCGTACTAGGCTGAGTCACTAATCCGACCCCCCATGCGGCGCATGCCGCCGACGAGGTGACCCCCGTGAGTTCCGCCACCCCCGAATCCGCCGAGACCCAGCCGTGGGGCCGCGTCGACGACGACGGCACCGTCTCCGTCCGTGAGGGCGACCAGTGGCGCGTCGTCGGCCAGTACCCCGACGGCACCCCCGAAGAGGCGCTCGCCTACTTCGAGCGCAAGTATGCAGACCTCGCCTCCGAGGTGACGCTGCTCGAGGTGCGCCACCGTCGGGGCGGCGCCTCGGCATCCGACCTGCGCGGCACCGCCCGGACGATCCGTGAACGGCTCGACGGCGCTGCCGCAGTCGGCGACCTGGCCACGCTCGAGGCACGCGTCACCGCACTGGAGGGGGCACTGTCCGAGGCGAGCGCGGAAGAGGCGCAGGCGCAGCGGGCAGCAGTGGATGCCGCCGTCGCCGAGCGCGAGAGCATCGTCGCCGAGATCGAGGCGATCGCCGCCAAGGACCCGCGCTCCATCCAATGGAAGCAGACGACGGCGGACGTAGCCGCGCTGTTCGCACGCTGGCAGGAGCACCAGAGCACCGGCCCCCGCCTGCCCAAGGCGGTCGGTCAGCAGCTCTGGAAGCGATTCCGTGACGCACGTGCCGTCGTCGACAAGAACCGGCGCGAGTTCTACTCGAGCCTCGACGAGCAGCACAAGAGCGCCCGCGATGCGAAGACGCGCCTCGTCGAGCGCGCCGAGGCGCTGGCGCCGAGGGGTGAGGATGGCATCTCGGCGTATCGCGAGCTGCTCGACCAGTGGAAGAGCGCCGGCCGCGCCGGAAAGAAGGCGGACGACGCGCTCTGGGCCCGGTTCAAGGCAGCCGGCGACGTCCTTTACGGCGCGCGCATCGAACGCGAGAACGCGGACGTAGAAGCATCGAAGGAGAAGATCGAGGCCAAGCGCGCTCTGCTCGACGAAGCCGCCGCCGTCGCGAAGGAGAAGGACAACGCCAAGGCGCGCACACTCCTCACGAACATCCAGCGCCGCTGGGACGAGATCGGTCGGGTGTTCCCGCGCGACACCGAGCGCGGGCTGGACGACCAGCTCCGCAAGGTCGAGACCACGCTGAAGTCCCGCGAGGACGAGGACTGGAAGCGCAACAACCCCGAGACGAAGGCGCGTCAGAACGACATGACGAGCCAGCTCCAGGACGCCATCACCAAGCTCGAAGAAGAACTCGCGGCCGCAGAGGCCACGAAGGACAAAGCCGCCATCGCCAAGGCGAAGGACGCTCTCGAAGCCCGCAAGGGCTGGCTGCGCGCCCTCGGCGGCTGACACCTCGTACCGACAGAGAGCGGAGCACTCCCCCGGGTGCTCCGCTCTCTGCGTTCTCCACAGAGGTGTCGGCAGCCCGACGGCGACGCACCTCGATGGCGCAGACTGCCCTCATGTGGCCGTTCCTCTACTTCGCCGATGATCGGTTGTCGACTGCGGAGCTGACTGCCGCCCGTCTCGACGGCGACCTGGTGGAGGTCGGCGAGGCGTTCATGCCGGCGGACGCCGTCGAGACACGAGAGCTGCGCGCAGCATCCTTCCGCTCCATCGGCGGGCCGGAGCGCGCAGTCACCCACGCGAGCGCGGCGTGGGTGCACGGTGCCATCCCGGACCCGCCGCTCATTCACACTCTGCAGCGCGCCGGCCGGCGGCGAGCAGCCTTCCCGGTCGACGCGCGCATCCGGTTCCGGGATGTCGCGCTACCCGCCGGCGACGTCGAGCTCATCAGCGGCGTCGCTGTGACGACGCCCGTCCGCACCCTCGTCGACCTCGTCCGCGACGCCGTGGTCGGCGGATCGCCGCGCCACTTGGTCGATGACATGCTCGCGTGGCGACCGGACCTCCTCGCCGATGCGGTCATCTGGATCGACGCGGCGGGTCCCATCCACCACAAACGGGCGGCGGCCGCAGAACTACGGCGGCGTCAGGAAGACGTGACCCGGTAGACGTCGTAGACGGCGTCGATGCGCCGGACGGCGTTCAACACGCGATCGAGGTGGACGGTGTCGCCCATCTCGAAGACGTAACGACTGAGCGCGAGACGGTCGTTGGTCGTCTGCACGGATGCCGACAGGATGTTCACGTGGTGTTCGCTGAGCACCCGCGTGATGTCGCTGAGCAGGCCCGAACGGTCGAGCGCCTCCACCTGGATGTGCACGAGGAAGACGCTCTTCGACGTCGGAGCCCATGACACGTCGATCAGTCGATCGGGCTGATCGCGGAGCGAGCCGACGTTCGTGCAGTCTGCTCGGTGCACCGACACACCGCTTCCACGGGTCACGAAGCCCACGATCTCGTCGCCCGGCACCGGTGTACAGCACTTGGCGAGCTTGACGAGGATGTCGGGGGCACCGCGGACGAGGACACCGGAGTCGCCGCCGCGCGGCGCCTTCGAGCGCCCTACGGCCGGCAGGTCGATGGGACCGGTGGAGGTCTCCTCCTCCTCGGAACGGACGAGCGCGGTCACCTTCTCGATGACGGACTGCGTCGACACGTGGCCTTCGCCGACCGCCGCGTAGAGCGCGGTCACGTCTTCGTACCGGAGCTGGTGGGCGACGGCGGTGAACGAGTCCTGGCTCATGAGCCGCTGCAGCGGTAGGTTCTGTCGGCGCATCGCGCGGGCGATCGCGTCCTTGCCCTGCTCGACGGCCTCGTCTCTGCGTTCCTTCGTGAACCAGCCGCGGATCTTGTTGCGCGCTCGGGTGCTCTTGACGAAGGCCAGCCAGTCCTGGCTCGGCCCGGCATCCGGATTCTTCGAGGTGAACACCTCGACGACGTCACCCGAGTGGAGTTCGGACTCGAGGGGAACGAGCCTGCCGTTGACCTTCGCCCCCATCGTGCGGTGGCCGATCTCGGTGTGCACCGCGTACGCGAAGTCGACCGGGGTCGCCCCCGCGGGAAGCCCCACGACACGACCCTTCGGGGTGAAGACGTAGACCTCCTTCGCACCGATCTCGAAGCGCAGCGAGTCGAGGAACTCACCGGGGTCTGCGGTCTCTGCCTGCCAGTCGGAGATGTGCGCGAGCCAGGCCATGTCCTGGTCGATCGCCTTGGAGTCCGCCTTGCCGCCGGCGATCTGCTCTTTGTACTTCCAGTGCGCCGCGACGCCGTACTCGGCCTGCTGGTGCATCTCGTGCGTGCGGATCTGGATCTCAACCGTGCGTCCGCCGGGACCGATGACCGTCGTGTGGAGCGACTGGTAGAGGTTGAACTTCGGCGTCGCGATGTAGTCCTTGAACCGGCCGGGGATCGGCGTCCACCGTGCGTGGATCGCACCGAGGACGGCGTAGCAATCCCTGACCGTGCCCACCATGATGCGGATGCCGATGAGGTCGTAGATGTCGTCGAACTCGCGACCGCGGACCACCATCTTCTGGTACACGGAGTACAGCTGCTTGGGCCGCCCCATGACGCGTCCGCGGATGCGGAGGTCTCGCAGGTCCGCCTCGACGTTGTCGATGACCGTGTGCACGTACTGCTCGCGCTGCGGGGTGCGCTGCTTCACGAGCGAGTCGATCTCGGCGTAGAGCTTGGGGTGGAGCACCGCGAACGACAGATCCTCGAGCTCGCTCTTGGCGGTCTGGATGCCGAGACGGTGCGCCAGCGGCGCGTAGATCTCGAGCGTCTCGCGGGCCTTCTTGGCGGCCTTCTCGGGAGGGACGAACCCCCAGGTGCGAGCGTTGTGTAGGCGGTCCGCGAGCTTGATCAGCAGAACGCGGATGTCTTTGGACATCGCGACGATCATCTTGCGGACGGTCTCCGCCTGCGCAGCGTCGCCGTACTTGACCTTGTCGAGCTTCGTGACGCCGTCGACCAGCATCGCGACCTCGTCGCCGAAGTCGGCGGTCAGCTGATCGAGCGAGTAGTCGGTGTCCTCGACCGTGTCGTGCAGGAGGGCCGCGGCGATCGCGCGCGGACCGAGGCCGAGTTCGGCGAGGATCTGCGCGACCGCGAGCGGATGCGTGATGTACGGCTCGCCGCTCTGGCGCTTCTGGGACGCGTGCGCTTTCGCCGCCGTCCGGTACGCGCGCTCGACGATCGCGATGTCGCCCTTGGGGTGGTGAACGCGCACCGTCCGCATGAGCTCTTCGAGGGCGTCGCGAGACGGGGCCCGCGAGAAGATGCGCGGCACGAGCCTGCGCAGCGATTGCCCGCCCGTCGCAGACCCTGTCGGAGTGACCGCTTCAGCCATGCGATCGCCTCCTGTATGCCCGTACGCGCCTGGAACTGGAGGTCAATCCTACGCCCGCGCGCATCCGGCTCAGACCGCGGCGACGGCTGCCGAGCGAGCCTCCACGACACGCTGGTCGCGCGCCTTGAGGTCGGCCTCGTTCTCGCGCAGGAGCGAGTACAGCGGCGCAGCGACGAACAGCGTGGAGTACGCCGCGACGATCGTTCCGACGAAGATCGACAGCGAGATGTCCGTCAGGGTCTGAGCCCCGAGCCACAGGGCGCCGATGAAGAGGATCGCCCCCGTCGGCAGCACCGCCACGACGGTCGTGTTGATCGATCGGATGAGGGTCTGGTTCACGGCGAGGTTGACCGACTCGCCGAAGGTCCGACCGGACTTCTCGCCGTCCTCGAAGGTGTTCTCGCGGATCTTGTCGAAGACGACCGTGGTGTCGTACAGCGAGTAGGACAAGATCGTGAGGAAGCCGATCACGGCCGCGGGCGAGATCTCGAAGCCGAACAGCGCGTAGACGCCCACGGTGACGACGAGCACGTCGACCAGACCGATCATGGCGGCGACCGACATCTTGAAGGTACGGAAGTACAGCGCGAGGATCACGAACGTCAGTACGAGGAAGATCGCCAGGCCCCAGAGGGATTGACGAGTCACGCTCTCCCCCCAGCTCGGCCCGATGAACGACGAGCTGACGCTCTTGTCCGACACCCCGTACGCCTCGACGAGAGCCGAGGTGACCTCGCGGGTCTCGATCTCACCCATCTGGTCGGTCTGGATGCGGAGGCTGTCGTCGCCGACCGTCGTGACGCGCGGCGCGGCGTCCGGGACGACCGACTGGACCGCCTTGGTCGCGAGCAGCTGGTCGGGCTTGGCGACGTCGTTGACGGTGAACTGCGATCCGCCGGTGAACTCGATCGAGAACTGGACCGGACGGAAGACCGGCACGAGCGCCGAACCGATCACGAGGATCGCCGCGATCAGGAACCAGAGACGGCGACGGCCGACGAACGGGAAGGAGACCTTGCCCGTGTAGAGGTCGTTACCGAAATCACTCATGGAACGCATCAGTCGTTCCCCTCCCCTGCCGAGCGGTTGGTGCCGCTCTGCTCCGCGAGCTTGCGCTCAGCGATGGTCTGTCGGCGGACGGCTTCGCTGCGGGACCGCGACGAGCGCTTCTCGGCCTGGGACTTGCCGCCGGCGGCGACGGGTGCGCGGAACTGCGCACGACCACGGTAGACGGCACCGAGTGCGGTCGGGTCGAGACCCGAGAGCGGGTGCCCCCCGCCGAAGAAACGCGTCCGAGCGAGCAGCTGCATCACAGGGTGCGTGAAGAGCACGAAGATGAGCACGTCGATCACGGTGGTCAGACCCAGCGTGAAGGCGAAGCCCTTCACCGTCGAGTCGGCCAGGATGTACAGCACGACGGCGGCGAGGATGTTGATCGACTTCGAGATGTAGATCGTGCGCTTGGCGCGATCCCAGCCGTCTTCGACGGCACCGGTGATCGACTTGCCGTCGCGGAGTTCGTCCCTGACGCGCTCGAAGTAGACGATGAACGAGTCGGCCGTGAAGCCGATCGTCACGATCAGGCCGGCCACACCCGCGAGCGAGAGTCGGAACCCCATCCGCCACGCGAGGATGCAGAGGGTGATGTAGGTGAGGACGCCCATGACCGCGAGCGAGGCGATGATGACCGAGCCGAGGGCACGGTAGACCGTCAGCGAGTAGATGGCGACCAGGGCGAGACCGATGAGTCCGGCGACGAGACCGATGAGCAGCTGCTGCGATCCGAGCGTCGCCGAGATCGAGTTGCTGCTCTGGACCTCGAAGCTCAGCGGAAGAGCGCCGTACTTGAGCTGATCCGCGAGCGTCTTCGAGGTCTCCTGGTCGAAGTTGCCGGTGATCTGCGGCTTGCCGTCGGTGATCACGGCGTTCATCGACGGAGCGGAGATGACCTCGCCGTCCAGGACGAAGGCGAACTGGTTCTGCGGCGACTGCAGGTTGAAGAGCCGCTGGCTGATGTCGCCGAAAGTCTTGGTGCCGGCGCCGTTGAAGACGATGTTGACGGCCCACTGGCCGTTCTGCGAGTTCAGACCGTTGGTCGCGTCGGAGATCGCGGAGCCGGTGAGCTCCACGGGCCCCAGGAGGTACTTGGCCGAACCGTCCGCGTCGCAGGTGATCAGCGGCTGATCCGCGGGTTCCTGGGCCGGGTCGTTCGCGGGCTTCGCGCAGTCGTAGGCGAGGAACTCGGCCTGCACCTCTTCCGTCGCCCACGACAGATCGCTGCCGTTCGTCGGCGCCGGAGTGGGAGTCGCGTTCAGGGACGGACCGGGCGTCGGGTACGGGGTCTGCTTGCCGTCGTCACCGACGAACGTGTTGCTCGGGGCCGCCGTGTAGAGGACGGCCCGCAGCTGCATCTGCGCCGAACGGCCGATGCGGTCGCGCGTCTCCTCGTCGGCGATGCCCGGAAGCTGCACCACGATCTGGTTGCCCGCCTGCGTCGTGATGTCGGTCTCGCCGACACCCGAGGCATCCACGCGCTGACGGATGATCGAGACCGCCTGCTGCATCTGATCCGCTGTGGGCTGAGCGCCCTCCCGGGTCTGCGCCTGCAGGATGATCTGCGTGCCGCCCTGGAGGTCGAGCGCCAACTCGGGCACCCACGAACTCTTCTCGAAGAGGATGACGCCCGCAGCGTTCACCCCGAAGAGCACGGCGGTCAGGGCGAGGAGTCCGATGAGTGCGCGCCAGGCGCGGCGGACGGGGGTGGATGAAGCCACGGAGGGAACTTTCTTCAGGGACCGCCGAAGCGGAGGAGATCAGGCCTTGGGCTTGTCGTCCGCGTCGGGCGTGCTGTCGACGGGACGCGAGTCGAGGATCGTCTCGTCGCGCGAGACGATGACGTCGTCACCGGCGACCTGCTCGTCCTCGTCGACGACGGGCTCCTCGTCCTCGACGATGCGGAGGATGGCCTGGCTGTGGACCTCGACGACCATGCCGGGAGCGAGCTCCACGTGAGCGGGCTTGGAGAGGTCGGTCGGGTCGTACTCGACGATCGTGCCGTAGAGCCCGCCCTGGAGCAGGACCTTGACGCCCGGGACCATCTGCTGAGCCTTCTGCTCCTGCTGCTCCTTCATCTTCTTCGCGCGGCGACGCGAGCTGACGAACATGAAGACCAGCAGAGCCGCCAGCAGGATGAGCAGGCCGTAGTCCATGAAGAAGTTTCCTCCGGTGGCCTGCTGGGTGTTCTGCTGGGAGAGAAGCAACATGGACGCGGGTCCGCCTTTCGGGAGGGCACGCCGCATCGATGCGGCGAAGAGGGTGGGAGGCCGGAGCCTTCAGCGATTATAGGTCATCGAGGGTCAGCGCCCCGTCGTGCCGGGGGATCCCCAGGTGGGCGTAGGCCTCGGGGGTCGCGACCCGCCCCCGCGGAGTGCGTCCCATGAACCCGATCCGGACGAGGTAGGGCTCGACGACCGACTCGATCGTGTCAGCTTCCTCCCCCACCGTCACGGCGAGGGTGTTCAGTCCCACGGGGCCGCCGCGGAAACGTCGCACGAGCGCGTCGAGCACCGCGCGGTCGAGGCGGTCGAGCCCGAGGTCGTCGACGTCGTAAAGCTCGAGGGCCGCCGAGACGTCGCCCGTCGTCGCCTGTGTCGATGAGCCGCCGTGGACGACGACGTAATCGCGCACGCGGCGCAGCAGCCGGTTCGCGATGCGCGGGGTGCCGCGCGAGCGGCGGGCGATCTCCTCCCGGGATGCCGCGGGCACATCGACGTCGAGCATCACCGCCGAGCGGGCGATGACCTGCTCCAGCTCGACCGGCTCGTAGTACTCGAGGTGCGCGGTGAAGCCGAAGCGGTCGCGGAGGGGGTTGGGGAGCAGCCCGGAGCGGGTGGTCGCACCGACGAGGGTGAAGGGCGCGAGGTCGAGCGGGATGCTGGTCGCACCCGCTCCCTTTCCGACCATGATGTCGATGCGGAAGTCCTCCATCGCGAGGTACAGCATCTCCTCGGCGGAGCGCGCCATGCGGTGGATCTCGTCGATGAACAGCACCTCACCCGGCACGAGGCTCGACAGGAGGGCGGCGAGGTCGCCGGCGTGCTGGATCGCGGGACCGCTCGACATCCGGAGCGGCCGCTCGCTCTCGTGGGCGACGATCATCGCGAGAGTCGTCTTGCCCAGTCCGGGCGGGCCCGACAGGAGGATGTGGTCGGCGGGACGCTGTTGGATGCGGGCGGCATCCAACAGCAACTGCAGCTGTCCGCGCACCTTCATCTGCCCGATGAACTCCGCGAGCGAGCCGGGGCGGAGCGCACCCTCGACAGCGAGCTCGGTCTCGTTCTCGGGGAGGCGCTGGTCGCGGGGATCAGACACCGGAGCGCTCCGCACGGGCCGGGCCCAGCTGGGCGAGCGCGAGTTTGAGGAGTGCCGGTACCGACGCTCCGGCGGGCGCATCGGCGAGGACGTTCTCCGCCGTCTCGAGTGCGACGCGTTCGTTCCACCCGAGCGCCATGAGGGCCGCGGACACCTGCGCGCCCAGCCCCTGCGGAATCGGGGCGCCCGCGGCGGTGCGGGTGGGCGCCGTGAGCTTGCCGGCCAGCTGGACCACGATGAGCTTGGCGGTCTTCGGACCGATGCCCGAGACGCGACGGAACGGAGCGTCGTCCTCGTCGGCGACCGCCGTCGCGATCTGGTCGACAGTGAGGGACGAGAGGACACCGAGGGCGGACTTCGGACCCACGCCGGACACGCTGAGCAGATGCCCGAAGACGTCGAGCTCGGAGCGGTCCTCGAATCCGAAGAGCAGCATGGCGTCTTCACGGACGATCATCGCCGTGTGGACGAAGACCTCGTCGCCCAGGTGCACCTGCCGTGCGTACTGAGCGGTGACGGCCACGGCGTATCCCACACCGTGCACGTCGATGACGGCGGAGTCGGGTTCGAGGTGGATCACGCGACCGCGCAGCGAGGAGATCATGCGACGAGCCTACGGGAGCGTTCGGACGTATGTTCGAGCGACACGCATCAGCGTCGCGACGCCTTCTCGGCCTCAGCCCAGGCGCGCTGGGCCGGCGTCAGCGCCGCACCGACGGGGGCCGACGACCCGCGCCGCCAGGCATGGCACAGCGCGAGCGCCAGGGCATCCGCTGCGTCGGCCGGCTGCGGGAGAGCGTCGAGACGCAGCACGCGGGCGACCATCGTCTGGACCTGGAGCTTCTCGGCGTTCCCATATCCGGTGATCGCCGCCTTCACCTCCGACGGAGTGTGCGTCGCGGCGGGCAGCCCGTGCTCGGCCGCGAGGAGTAGGGCTATGCCGCTCGCCTGGGCGGTGCCCATCACCGTGCTCCGGTTCTGCTGCGCGAAGACCCGCTCGACGGCGACGACGTCGGGCCCGTGCTCGGCCAGGACCGCACGGATGCCGGCGGCGATCGTCGCGAGGCGCTGCTCGATCGGCGCCTCCGGCGAGGAGCGGACGACACCTACGTGGACGAGCGAGGCCGACCGGTCGGGGCGGACATCGACCACCCCGACGCCGCACCGGGTCAGGCCCGGGTCGATCCCGAGAACGCGAAGAGCGGATGCCACTCCCCCACGCTAGGCGGGAGGTGCGGCATCCGCTCGTCGGCGCGCCCGATGAGGCTCTACTCTGACTCGTCGTCCTCGAGCTCGGCCTGCACCTCGGCGGTGAGGTCGAAGTTGGCGTACACGTTCTGGACGTCTTCGCTGTCCTCGAGGGCGTCGATGAGTCGGAAGACCTTGCGCGCCGTGTCGGCGTCGATCTCGACCTTGAGGTTCGGGACGAACTCGACGTCCGCCGACTCGTACTCGATGCCCGCGTCCGTCAGCGCGGTGCGGACAGAGACGAGGTCGGATGCCTCGGTGACGACCTCGAAGCCCTCGGAGTGCGGCTCGATCTCCTCGGCGCCCGCCTCGAGGGCGGCCATCATGACATCGTCCTCGGTCGTGCCCTCGCCGGAGACGACGATGACGCCCTTGCGGGCGAAGTTGTACGCGACCGAGCCGGGGTCGGCGAGCGTGCCGCCGTTGCGGGTGAGGGCGGTCCGGACCTCGGCGGCGGCGCGGTTCTTGTTGTCGGTCAGACACTCGACCATGAGTGCCACGCCGTTCGGGCCGTAGGCCTCGTACATGATCGAGGTGTACTCGACGGACTCGCCACCGATGCCTGCGCCACGCTTGATGGCGCGATCGATGTTGTCTTTGGGGACCGACGTCTTCTTGGCCTTCAGGACGGCGTCGAACAGCGTCGGGTTGCCCTGCAGATCGGCGCCGCCGAGCTTGGCGGCGACCTCGATGTTCTTGATGAGCTTCGCCCACGACTTCGCGCGACGCGAGTCGATGACGGCCTTCTTGTGCTTGGTGGTCGCCCACTTGGAATGTCCGCTCATGGGACTCCTCTCGGAAAAAGCGCAGGGTCCAGTCTAGGACCGAGGCCGAGCCCCTTCGCTACGCGTCACGCGCGGCATCCAGGAGGAGCTCGTGGAAGCGCCTCTCGCCGTCGAGCTCGGGGTGGAACGAGAGCCCCATCACGCCCCCCTGCCGGACTCCGACGACGCCGCCGTCGGGGAGACGCGCGATCACCTCGGCCGACGGACCGACCTCGCTCACGATCGGCGCACGGATGAACGTGGCCTTCACGCGCGGGTCCCCCACCGCCGGAACCTCGAGATCGGTCTCGAACGACTCGGTCTGCGAGCCGAACGCGTTGCGTCGCACGGTCACGTCGAGCCCGCCGAACGTCTGCTGGCCCACGATGCCGTCCTCGAGCCGGTCCGCGAGAAGGATGAGGCCGGCGCACGTGCCGAGGACCGGCATCCCGCCCGCGATCGCCGCACGCAGGGGCTCGCGCATCCCGAAGGCGCGGGAGAGCTTGTCGATCACGCTCGACTCGCCACCGGGGAGGACGAGCGCGGACACCGCGGCGAGATCGCCGGAACGCCGGACCGAGAGGACGTCGGCACCCAGGTCCGTGAGCACCCGGGAGTGCTCACGGACATCGCCCTGGAGGGCGAGGACGCCGATGCGAGGTCTCGTCACCAGCCCCGGTCCGCCAGCCGGTGCGGAGCGGGGAGATCGGACACGTTGATACCGACCATGGCCTCGCCGAGCCCCCGGGACACGTCCGCGACGACCTTCGGGTCGTCGAAGAAGGTCGTCGCCTTCACGATCGCGGCGGCGCGCTCGGCGGGGTTGCCGCTCTTGAAGATGCCGGACCCGACGAACACCCCGTCGGCCCCGAGCTGCATC
The DNA here is from genome assembly GCF_058629135.1 of Microbacterium sp. MDV22-iso44. NCBI lineage: Bacteria > Bacillati > Actinomycetota > Actinomycetes > Micrococcales > Microbacteriaceae > Microbacterium > Microbacterium sp. MDV22-iso44. The sequence goes on along the minus strand of NZ_JBZVWS010000001.1, from coordinate 355,507 downwards.
ATCATCGCCGCATCCGCGGGCGTCGCGACGCCACCGGCGACGAAGAGGACGACGGGGAGCGTGCCGGTCTCGGCGATCTCGGCAACGAGCTCGTACGGCGCCTGCAGGTCCTTCGCGGCGACGTAGAGCTGATCCTTCGACAGCGCCGACAGGGCGGCGATCTCACCGCGGATCTTGCGGATGTGCTTCATGGCCTCCGACACGTCGCCCGTGCCGGCCTCCCCCTTGGAGCGGATCATCGCCGCTCCCTCGGTGATCCGCCGCAGTGCCTCGCCGAGGTTCGTCGCACCGCAGACGAAGGGCACGGTGTAGCCCCACTTGTCGATGTGGTTCACGTAGTCGGCGGGTGAGAGGACCTCGGACTCGTCGATGTAGTCGACGCCGAGCTCCTGCAGCACCTGAGCCTCGACGAAGTGTCCGATACGCGCCTTGGCCATCACGGGGATCGAGACCGACGCGATGATGTCGTCGATGAGATCGGGGTCGCTCATGCGTGCGACGCCGCCCTGGGCGCGGATGTCGGCCGGTACGCGCTCGAGCGCCATGACGGCGACGGCGCCGGCGTCCTCGGCGATCTTGGCCTGGTCGGCGGTGACGACGTCCATGATGACGCCGCCCTTGAGCATCTCGGCGAGGCCGCGCTTGACGCGCGCCGTTCCGGTCGAATTCGTTGGCATAGGCCAAAAGTTAGCATGACCCGGACATAGACTCGACGGCATGACGAACGATGTCCTGGCGATCAGCGGCGACACCGCTGCGGAGATCGCGGACAGCATCCGTTCCCTCATCGACCGCGGCGATCTCGCCCCGGGCGCTGCGCTGCCGCCGGTTCGCGCGCTCGCCGACACGATCGGCGTCAACCGGAACACGGTCGTCGCGGCGTACCGCCACCTCGCCGCCGCGGGCGCCGTCGAGACGGCCGGCCGAGCCGGAACCCGCGTGGCGCCGCGCTCGGACCCCGCCCAAGAAGGCTTCGCCGCCGACACGGTCCTCCGCGACATCGCGACGGGGAACCCCGATCCGACCCTCATCCCCGACCCCTCCCTCGCCCTGTCGAGCCTCGCCGGTCGCCCCGTCCTCTACGGAGAGCCGACGATCGACCCGGACCTCGAAGCGTGGGCCGCCCGGTGGATCGAGAACGACCTGCCGGGCCGCGACGACCTCCGGTTGACGATCACCGGCGGTGCCGTCGACGCGCTCGAGCGGCTGTTCGCCGACGCCCTCACCCGCGACGACGGAGTCGGACTCGAAGACCCTTGTTTCCTGTCGGCACTGCGGACCGTGAAGATCGGCGGCTACCGGCCCGTCGCCATCCCCGTCGACGACCACGGGATGACGGTGGTCGGCCTCCAGGCCGCGCTCGACGCGGGCGTCCGCGCCATCGTCTGCACGCCTCGGGCGCAGAACCCCACCGGCGTGAGCCTGACCGCCGAGCGGGCGGCGGAGCTCCGCGCCGTGCTGGCGCGGCATCCGTACGTTCTGGTCATCGAGGACGACCACTTCTCGATGCTCTCGCGGGAGCCGTACCACTCGATCATCGGCCCAGACCATCGTCGGTGGGCCCTGATCCGGTCGGTCTCGAAGTTCCTCGGGCCGGACATGTGCCTGGCCGTGACCGCGAGCGACCGCGACACGGCGGAGCGACTGGCTCGGCGGCTCAGCCCCGGGTCGACGTGGGTGAGCCATCTCCTGCAGCGCCTCGCCGTCACCCTGGTGTCCGACGACGAGGTCATGGCAGGGGTCGAACGCGCGGCTCAGCACTACCGATCGCGCAACGAGGCGTTCGCCGACCAACTGACGCGCCAGGGTGTCCCCACGACGGCGGGCGACGGCCTCAGCCTGTGGGTGCGCGTCCCGGCTCCCGCCCGCGCCGTCGCCGAGCAGCTGATGCGACGCGGCTGGCTCGCTCGACCCGGCGACGAATTCGTCCTCGCCGACGACGACGCCCGTCGTCGCCTGCGCCTCACCGTCCACGACCTGTCCGACACTGACCTCGCGCGGCTCGCCGCCGACGTCGCCGCCTCGGCGCGAGCGATCGCGCCCTCACCGGAAGCGAGTACCGCCCCGTGAAGATCCTCTCCATCCAGTCCGCCGTCGCGTACGGCCACGTCGGAAACTCCGCCGCCGTGTTCCCGCTGCAGCGCATCGGCGTCGAGGTCTACCCGGTCTACACCGTCAACTTCTCGAACCACACCGGGTACGGCGCCTGGCGCGGCCCGCTCATCAGCCCGCAGGACGTCGCCGACGTCATCACCGGCATCGAGGAACGCGGCGCCTTCGGCGAGATCGACGCGGTCCTCTCGGGCTACCAGGGCGGCGAGGGGATCGGCGACGTCATCCTCGACGCCGTCGCGCGCGTCAAGGCCGCCAATCCGAACGCGATCTACGCTTGCGACCCTGTCATGGGCAACGCGAAGAGCGGATGCTTCGTGGCCCCCGCCATCCCGGTCCTCCTGCGCGAGCGGGTCGTCCCCGCCGCCGACCTGATCACGCCGAATCAGTTCGAGCTCGGCTTCCTCACCGGGACCGACCCGGCCGATCTCGAGTCGACCCTCGCCTCCGTGGACGCGGCGCGTGCCCTGGGACCGTCGACCGTGCTCGTGACGAGCGTCGAGCGGCCCGAGCGCCCCGAGGGGACGATCGAGATGCTCGCCGTGACGGATGACGGTGCCTGGATCGTCCGCACCCCCCACATCCCGATGAAGGCGAACGGCTCCGGCGACGTGACCGCCGCCCTGTTCACCGCCCACTTCCGTGAGAGCGGGAACGCCGCCGACGCGCTCGCGAGGACCACCTCGAGCGTGTTCGACCTTCTGCAGAACACCTACGACGCCGGCACGCGCGAACTGCAGCTCGTCGAGTCGCAGGAGGCGTACGCGCACCCGCGGATGCAGTTCGAGGTCACTCAGGTCCGGTGACCACCGCGGGCGGCGGGCTCGTCAGAGGACGGGCCAGCCGTCCGCCACCGACTGGCGGACCTCGCCGAGCAGCTGGGGAAGCGCCTTCGTCTTCGCGATGATCGGGAAGAAGTTCGCGTCCGTCGCCCACCGGGGGACGACGTGCTGGTGCAGGTGCGCCGCGACGCCCGCACCGGCGACCTCGCCCTGGTTCATCCCGAGGTTGAAGCCGTCGCAGTTCGCGACCTTCCGCAGCACCCGCATGGCCACCTGGGTCAGCGCGCCGATCTCGGCGACCTCCTCGGGCGTCGCCTCGTCGTACGTGCCGAAGTGGCGGTACGGGCACACGAGCAGGTGACCGGAGTTGTACGGGAACAGGTTCAGCAGGACGTACGCCGTCTCGCCGCGGGCGACGATGAGCCCTTCCTCGTCCGACTTGCCGGGTGCGGCGCAGAACGGGCAGTCGTGCTTGAGGGGTTCCGGTCCCGCCTGGATGTAGGCCATCCGATGCGGGGTCCAGAGTCGCTGGAACTCGTCCGGCACGCCCGCGAGAGCGGATGCCGGTTCCGCACGACCCTCGTCGGGGTCGCTCATACGAGGTCCTCGGCCGTGTTCACGAGAAGACGACCCGAGATCGCCGCGACGATCTTGTCGATCGCCTCGTCCACCGGGATGCCGTTGGTCTGCGACCCGTCGCGGAACCGGAACGAGACCGTGCCCCCGGAACGGTCCTGCTCGCCCGCGATGAGCTGCAGGGGGACCTTCTGGGTCGTGTGGGTGCGGATCTTCTTCGGCATGCGGTCGTCGGAGTGGTCGACTTCGGCGCGGACGCCCACCGCGCGCAGGCGCGCGACGATCTCGTCGAGGTACGGACCGTACTCCTCGGCGACGGGGATGCCGACGACCTGGACGGGAGCGAGCCACACCGGGAAGGCCCCGGCGTAGTGCTCGAGGAGGATCGCGAAGAAGCGCTCGATCGAGCCGAACAGCGCACGATGGATCATGACCGGACGGTGCTTCTCACCGTCGGGGCCGGTGTACTCGAGCTCGAACCGCTCGGGCTGGTTGAAGTCGAGCTGGATCGTCGACATCTGCCAGGTGCGCCCGATCGCGTCACGCGCCTGGACCGAGATCTTCGGACCGTAGAACGCCGCCCCGCCCGGGTCGGGCACGAGCTCCAGACCGGAGCCCTCGGCGACCTCGCGGAGGGTCTGCGTCGCCTCATCCCACAGGCGGTCGTCGCCGATGAACTTGGGGTTCCCCTCCTCCTTCGTCGACAGTTCGAGGTAGAAGTCGTTCAGGCCGTAGTCGCGCAGGGTCTGCAGCACGAAGGCGAGGCTGTGCTCGAGTTCGCCCTTGACCTGGTCGGCGGTCACGTAGATGTGGGTGTCGTCCTGCGTCATCCCCCGCACCCGGGTGAGTCCTGCGAGCGTGCCGCTCTTCTCATACCGGTAGACCGAGCCGAACTCGCTGAGCCGCAGCGGCAGCTCGCGGTAGCTGCGTCCGCGCGAGCGGAAGATCAGGTTGTGGAACGGGCAGTTCATGGGCTTGAGGTAGTACTCCTGGCCCTCGCGTGAGACGTGGCCGTCGGCATCCACCACCTCGTCGAGCACCATCGGGGGGTACATGCCGTCGGCGTACCACTGCAGGTGGCCGCTCGTCATGAACAGATCGCCCTTGGTGATGTGGGGCGTGTTCACGACCTGGTATCCGTTGGCGAGGAGACTCTCGCGCATGTAGCGCTCGATCTCGTACCGGATGATGCCGCCCTTGGGGTGGAAGACCGACAGGCCGGGCCCGATCTCCTCGGGGAACGAGAAGAGGTCCAGGTCCTTGCCGAGCTTGCGGTGATCGCGCTTGGCGGCCTCCTCGAGACGCTGCTGGTAGGCGCGCAGCTCGTCCTTCGTGGGCCACGCGGTGCCGTAGATGCGCTGCAGCTGCGGGTTCTTCTCGCTGCCGCGCCAGTAGGCGCCGGCGACGCGGGTGAGGTCCCAGCCGTTGCCGGCGACACGGGTGCTCGGCACGTGGGGCCCGCGGCAGAGGTCCTTCCACGCGGTCTCGCCGTCGCGGGTGACGTTGTCGTAGATGGTCAGCTCGCCGGCGCCGACCTCGACCGAGGCGCCCTCGGCGGCTTCCTGCGATCCGCCCTTCAGCCCGATGAGCTCGAGCTTGAACGGCTCGTCGGCGAGTTCGGCGCGGGCCTCGTCATCGGTCACCACACGACGGACGAAGCGCTGCCCTTCGCGGACGATGCGCTCCATCTCCTTCTTGATGGCCTTCAGGTCTTCGGGCGTGAACGGCTCGTCGACGCCGAAGTCGTAGTAGAAGCCGTCCGTTATCGGCGGACCGATCCCGAGGTTCGCCTGCGGGCGGACGCGCTGCACCGCCTGGGCGAGGATGTGGGCCGTCGAGTGGCGCAGGATGTTCAGCCCATCGGGGCTCGACACCGTCACGGGCTCGACGCCGTCCAGAGAGTCGACGACCGTCGCGAGGTCCTTCAGCTCGCCGCGGACACGGAGGGCGACGACGGAGCGGTCGGGGAACAGGGCGAAACCGTCGGCAGGAAGGTCGACATCCGCCGGGGCGATCAGATCAGACAAGGGAGGATCTCCAGGAAGTGGCTCGGATGAGAGTAGTCAGCTTCGAGCGCACGACGCGCTCCGCCCGCTCAGGCCCGCGGCGTTCGCGTACCGGCGAGGTGGGATGACCGGCCGTTCTGCATCCTGCGAGTCTACTGGGCGGCGGACAGGGGCGATGATGGATGCCGTGAAGCTCGCTCTCGCGGGACTCGTCCTGCTCCTGGGGGCGATCGCCGCCCTCGTCACCGGGGTCCTCCCCCTCGCCGACCTCGGCGACGTCGCCGAACGCGTCCTGCCGATCCTCGCGTTCGTCGTGGCGGTCACGATCGTCGCAGAGCTCGCCGCGAAGGCCGGCGTCTTCGACGTCACGGCGTCGTGGCTCGCTCGCCTGTCGCGGGGACGCACGGCGCTCCTCTGGGTGCTCGTCGTCGTGCTCGCCGTCGTGACCACGGCGTTCCTCTCCCTCGACACGACAGCCGTGCTGCTGACGCCCGTCGTCATCGCCGTCGCCCGCGCGAACGGTCTGCCCCCACTGCCGTTCGCGCTCACCACCGTCTGGCTCGCCAACACCGCCTCCCTCGTGCTCCCGGTGTCGAACCTGACGAACCTCCTCGCCCTGGCTCGGATGCCGGGGGCCGCCGACCCTGCCTCGTTCGTCCTTCTTCTGGGCCCGTCCGCCGCGGTCGCGATCCTCGTGACCGTCGGATTGCTCTGGGCGTTCCACCGCCGGTCGCTGGTCGGAACCTTCACGGTGGCGGCGCCGCCGCGGGTGAGCGACAGGGTGCAGCTGGTCGCGGCATCCATCGTCGTCCTGGCACTGCTCCCCCTGCTGGTCAGCGGTCTTGAGCCATGGATCCCGGCGACGGGCGCAGCCGTCGCGCTGCTCGTCCTTTTCGCCTGGCGTTCGCCGCGGGCCCTCGGCATCCGCTTGGTGCCGTGGTCGCTGCTGGTCTTCGCCGCCGGCCTCTTCTCCGCCGTCGCGGCGCTCGAGGCGTGGGGTTCCGGCCAGCTCGCCACGGCGCTCGCCGGCTCGGGGGCGGAGCCCCTCGACCTCCTGCGCATGTCGGGAACCGCGCTCGTCACGGCGAACGGGCTCGACAATCTGCCCGCGTATCTGCTCCTCGAGACGACGGCAGACACGCCGGAACGTCTTGCGGCGCTGCTGATCGGAGTTAACGCGGGCCCCCTGATCACCCCGTGGGCCTCGCTCGCGACACTTCTCTGGCATCAACGGCTCGTCGCCGCAGGCGTCCACCTGCCGTGGCGTCGGTTCGTCCTCTGGGGCCTCGTCGCCGCGCCGCTCGTCGTGGCCGCAGCCACGGTGCCGCTCCTGTTCCGCTGACCCCGCGCCGCGGGCGCCCGGGGTCAGGCGACGGTGAGGTCGACCTGGATCTCGCCCGCGAGCTCCTCGAGCGCGGTGGTCACCGTGGCGGCGTCCGCTCCAGCCGGGAGACGGAACGCGACAGTCGCCTCGAAGAGCGTCCCACCGGCCATCGGCGCGTCGAGCGTGCGACTGCGGAACGTGTCGATGCTGAGAGTGTGAGCGGCGATCGCGGCGGTGACGTCGCGGACGATGCCGGGACGGTCATTGCCGAGGACCGTCACCTCGAGGGAGCGCTCGACGGCATCAGCGGACGCGATGGCCCGGCCGCCGTGGACGGTGACGCGCAGCATCCCGTCGAGCCCCTCGAGAGCCGCGACCAGGTCGGCTTCGCGGTCATCGTCGATCGTGACGAGGACGATGCCGGCGAACGCGCCGGCGAGTTCGGCGAGCTCGCTGCGCTCCCAGTTGCCGCCGACGGCGGACACCTGCTCGGCGAGGGCGTTGACGAGTCCCGGACGGTCGTCGCCGACCACAGTGAGCACGAGGTGGGCCATGGCCGGATCCTATCGTCCCGGCTGCGCGGGCGCAGGGCCGTGCGCGCGGGGGATCCGCAGGCGTAGCGTGCGGAGCATGAAGGCACTCCAGTACACGCGCATCGGTTCCCACCCTGAAGTCGTCGAGATCGAGAAGCCCTCTCCCGGACCCGGTCAGGTCCTCCTGAAGGTCACCGCCGCGGGCGTCTGCCACTCGGACGAGTTCGTCATGAGTCTGAGCGAGGAGGAGTACACCGCCGCCGGGTATCCGCTCCCGCTCACCCTCGGGCATGAGGGCGCGGGCATCGTCGAGGAGCTCGGCGAGGGCGTCGAACACCTCCAGGTCGGCGACGCGGTCGCCGTATACGGGCCCTGGGGTTGCGGTCGTTGCCGCAATTGCGCTCAGGGCAAGGAGAACTACTGCACGAACGCGCAGGCCGAAGGGATCATGCCTCCGGGTCTCGGCGCGCCCGGTTCGATGGCGGAGTACATGATCGTCGACAGCGCACGTCACCTCGTGCCGCTGGGCGACCTCGATCCCGTGCAGAACGTGTCACTGACGGATGCCGGTCTGACGCCCTACCACGCGATCAAGACGTCCCTGCCGAAGCTCGGCGCCGGGACGACCGCGGTCGTCATCGGAACGGGCGGGCTGGGCCACGTCGCGATCCAGATCCTCCGTGCCGTCTCGGCGGCGACGGTGATCGCGCTGGACGTCACCGACGAGAAACTCGAGCTGGCACGGGAGGTGGGCGCGCACCACACCGTGATCAGCGACGAGAACGCGGTCGATCGGATCCGCGAACTCACCGACGGCCTGGGAGCGAACGCCGTCTTCGACTTCGTCGGCGCCGAGCCCACGATCGCGACCGCCGTCGCGGCGGCGGCGCTCGACGCGGACGTCACGATCGTCGGGATCGGCGGCGGAACAGCGCACGTCGGCTTCGGTTCCATCGCCTACGACGCGGCTCTCCGCATCCCCTACTGGGGGTCGCGCAGCGAGCTGATCGAGGTGCTGGACCTCGCTCGTTCCGGGCAGGTCGGCGTCGAGATCCAGCGGTACTCGCTCGACGACGGACCGAAGGCATACGAGGCCCTCGCCGCGGGAACGGTCCGCGGCCGCGCGGTCATCGTCCCCTGAGGCGACCCGGGTCCGCGGTCACGCCTCTCCTGCGTCGGTGACGACGGGAGCCAGGATGATGATCGCGGCCCCCACCAGGGCGATCGCCGACCCGACGTAATCCCAGAGCGTCGGACGGAACCCGTCGACCACGATTCCCCAGGCGAGTGAACCTGCGATGAAGACGCCGCCGTAGGCCGCGAAGACTCGACCGAAGTTCGCATCCGGCTGGAACGCGGCGACGAACCCATACGCCCCGAGTGCGACGATGCCCAGGAGCGCGAACCACCAGCCGCGGTTCTCGCGTACGGCCTGCCAGATCAGCCAGGCTCCGCCGATCTCGGCGAGGGCGGCGACGACGAAGAGGGCGACGATCCGGGCGGTGGTCATGGGGTCAGTCTGTCAGCGAGGGATCCCCCGGTGTGACACGGCCGCGCCGGACACGGGAACAGCTGATCGGATGGCACAATGACAGAGGAGACCGCAGCTCCGCCCTCTCTGTACGCCTAGACCTGGGTCGGTTCCATGGGACTCCTCTCTTACAACGCCACCACTCGATTCGACATCGACGACCGCACCCTCGTGCACCTCGAAGCCGTGATCTACGCGAAGCTCCGCCGAGGTGAGGCGTTCCTGTTCACGTGGTCGCGAGCAGCGGGAGAAGGCACCGGGCGCACGACCGTCTGGATGAACCGCGCGGCGCGTCTCGCGTTCCGGCGCCGCCACGACACCCGCATCCCGCTGAATCAGGACTGGGTCGCGCGGCTGATGACCCTGGCGAATTCGCCTGCCGGCCTGCACGAGCTGCCGGAGTCCGACGAGACCGCCGGCTGACGGCGCGGGGCGCGCGATCGCGCGCCCTGTCGGCGCAACAAAAAACCCCCGGATAACCGGGGGTTTGTCTGTGCGCGATACTGGGATCGAAACTGTATCTGCGCAACTGGGCAACACCCCCTGCGACGCCAGGCCGAGCCTCGTTTTGGCGCGTATTCTTGCGGTTGAAACGGATCCAGTGTTAACGTCACTGGAACGCAGGAGGCCGCACGAAACGGCACAGGATATTGCACGGTATTGCACGGCGGAGGGGGCAGCATGGCGAAGCGGAAGCGGCGGGAGTCGTTCGGCGCTGTGCGCAAGCTCCCCAGTGGGCGCATTCAGGCGTCGTACGTCGGCCCTGACGGTCTCCGTCACAACGCGCCCCAGACCTTCGACACCCTCACGGATGCCCGCGGATGGCTTGCGGCGCAGCAGGTCCGTGTTCTCTCAGGCGAGTGGTCGACCGAGGAGACCCGCGCCGCCGAGTCAGCAAAGACGTCGCGCGCCACAACCTTCGCCGAGTATGCGGAGAAGTGGGTCAGCGAGCGCACAACCCGTGCGGGTCAGCTGCGCCCAAGGACGGCCGCCGAGTACCGCCGGCTCATCCGCGGGCCGCTGGCTCCGTTCGGTGCGCTCCGGTTGCAGGCCATCACCCCTGAGGGTGTTCGGGCCTGGTACTCGGGGCTCGTCGGGGCGGGCACGAAGACCCAAGCCGCGCGCGCCTACGAGTTGCTGAAGTCGGTCCTGCGCACTGCGGTCGACGATGGACGGATCAGGAAGAATCCGTGTCAGATTAGCGGCGCGGCGTCCGCGTCGACGGGACGCAAGGTCACTCCCCCGACTGCTGCCGAACTGCAGAGCATCGTTGACTCGATCACGCCCCGCTTCCGGGCCGCGGTGATCCTCGCAGCGTGGACGGGCGTGCGGTACGGGGAGCTCACCGAGCTTCGCCGGAAGGACATCGAGGTGCTCGAGGGTGAGAACGGCGGCAAAGCGATCGTCGTGAACGTATCCCGCGGGGTCACTCACGTCACCGGTCAGGGGTTCATCGTTGGCCCGACGAAGTCCGAGGCTGGCGTCCGGAGCATCGTTCTCCCTCCCCACGTTAATGACGTCGTGCTCGACCACCTAGCGCAGCACGTTGGACGTTTCCCGGACTCTCTTCTCTTTCCTGGCTCGGACGGCTCCGGTCATCTCGGTCAGTCCGCGTTCTACAGGCACTGGAACCCGGCGCGCGTGGCTGCGAAGAGGCCAGACCTTCCCTGGCACGGCTTGCGTCACTACGGGGCGACGAGAGCGGCTGTGGCCGGCGCCACGTTGAAGGAACTGCAGGCGCGTCTCGGTCACTCGACCGTCGCCGCCGCGATGCGGTACCAGCACACCGCTGGCCGCGATGAAGAACTTGCGAGGCGGATGTCCGAACTCGCATGACGTGGCGGCGCCCGCCGCCACGAAAGTGCCCCCGCTCGAGTTGCAGCTCGAACAGGGGCTAGGTCAAGAAACCGGAGAGTCCCATGACCACTACGAAGGATACCCGCACGCCCGAACTGACGGTGGAAGACCCAGACCAGCGGGACTGGATTCTGATCCATACCGAGGTTCTGCAGTACGCACCGGACTGGGCAACGCACGCGTCCGCCCATTTCGAGAGTGACGGCAGCGTCGGGATCGGGTTCGACGGGAACTACGGCTCGGTGCAGATCGGCATGGCCATCATTTGGAAGGCCGGCCGGATCGAGGTTCCCGACAACGGGCTCACGGACGTGTTCTTCCGTGAGAACGAAGGTCCGATCGACGTCGACATCCTCAACGCGTATGCGCGGGATTTCGCCGCCGCTGCCGAGGCGTTCGCGAAGGCGGGTGCCTGACATGCTTGTCAATCACTACGTCGCCCGAAGCCAAGACCTGCAGCTCGCCATGATTGAGGGCACCGAGGTCACCACGATGTGCCGTGACCGATTCGTGCCAGCAGTTGTCGTCGGGACAGGCGGGAAAGCCCACCAGCCTGGTGCCGCTCTCTGCGCGCGCTGCGAGGAGCTCTCCGACATCCAGCAGCAGTGGTCGCGCTTGAAGGACGAACGGGACCGAATCGACGCAGAGATCGCCGCCTACGTCGCTCGGTGGCACGCCATCCGCCAAGGCGTTGCCGAACCCGCCGAGGCGGTGACGGCATGGCCATCAGCGTCCAGGAACTAGACGCTCGGATCGCCAACCCCGCTCTATTCGCGGCAGCAGACGATCTCGCCGAAGCGGAACTGGCACGCCGGGCGGCTGTCGAAAGCGGCGCTGCCGTGTGGCTTAGCCCGCAGGACGCGGCTGCCCGCATCCCCCAAATGACCGTGCAGAAGCTGACCGCGCTCCGCAAGCGCCGACAGGGCCCCAACTTCGCGATGCCAGCCCTCGGCACGATCGTGTACCTCGAGACCGACATCGACGCATACTGCGCGCGGCTGGAGGAGGCAGCGTGAGCGAGATCACATGTCCGATATTCGATTGGTGCGAACTCAAGAACCCCGAGCACATCACGGAAGACCTTCACGGCTTCAAGTTCGTCGTTGTCGCAGAGGAAAGCTCGGTCGATGTTCGCGTCTTTCACGGAACCCGCGAGGGCGAAGACGTCTGGTCTATCAACATGGACATTGGTGACTGGGTCATCGAAACAGCCACGACAGCGTTGCTCGGTGACGAACTCGATCGTGAGTTCACGAACCTTCGCTCGATCGTCGATCAGGTCGAAGCTCGGGTCCGAGAGTTCCACCGCCGCCACGTTGGGATAGCAGTCCGACGGAACGCTGACGTGGACGAACACCTCCGCCGGCTTGCCGACGCGTGATTAAGGGGTGCCCGCGCTGCGGGCACGCCCGCCCCTCCGTAGCTCAGTGGATAGAGCGGGCGCTTTCTAAGCGACGGGTCGCAGGTTCGAACCCTGCCGGAGGGACGAATAATAATGGAGCAACTATGAGCCGGAAGAAGCGCTGGAACGGCCCGGAGCACGGCGGGTGGAACAACACCGCCCGAGGGCCAGGGCCATACATCTCGATCTACTGCCGCGGATCGGCGACGAACCCGCACGACAAGTGGAGGATCGCGTCGCTGCAACTCCAGGTGCTGGGCGGTTCAGCCTTTTGGGTCGAAAGCGCGTCCGGTTACGCCGAGCATGATCGCGCGGTGCTCTTCACGACTCACCCGTCCATCAGTCAGTATCTCGTCGACGACCGCTGGGTAGATCGGGACGACCTTGATGCCCGACGCGAAACAGGATTCAGGCTCCGTTGGTCGATGCGATGCACGTTGTGCCGCGCGTCAGGGCTCGGCGGAGGATTCAGCGAGGTCTTCCCGCGCCCCTTAGACCTAACACCCGCGATCACCGAATTGGCACGACTCCGGGCCGCAGATGGGGTTCTTGAGCTGTCGGGCCAAGCATTTACATCGCATGTTCGTCGACACGCCAGTGGCACAAGCCCGCAGGAGTCGGCGTGACCGGGTAACCTTTACATGCACAGAGTTGGGCCCCGTCTTAAGACTTTGAGGCTCCCTGGTTGCACCCAGCCTCCAGCAGAGGAAGTTTCCTCATGCCTGGAGGCATTCTCATATGTGCGCATCGCACCACCCCGAATGGGTGACTCTCGCCGACGCTGCAGAACACTTCGCCGTCAGCTCCGACACAATCCGCCGGATGATCACACGGGGGGAGGTCGAAGGGCGGCGATTTGGACCGCGCCTGGTTAGGGTACGGATCGCTGACGTCGCCGCGGCTGGCCGGCCGCTCAGCTTCATCGGCGGTGGCGAAGAGTGACCGCAAACGAAAGCCGCCCGGAGGCGGCAGTCGAAGATCTCGCTGGCAGGCTGATCTCCTCAAAGGTTACCGGGCACGCGACGTGGAACCATGATCGCCACGCGTCGGGCGGTGGGTGCTAATGGGCTTCCGGGACGCCGAATGGGCCTACGGGCTCGTCGGGCTCGCCATGCGAGAGAAGGTCGTACTCACAGCCCTCTGCCACCGCACTGACGACAAGTCTCACGAGACCTACGTCGGACAGCAGACGATCGCCGACATGATCGGGAGCTCCGCCGACTTCGTCCGCCGCGGGCTGAAAGAACTCGAGCGGGCAGGCGTCATCCAGCGCACGCGGCGCACGGGCCAGGGTGGCTACCGAACCTCCGACATCACGGCCGTCAATCTCGCCTACCAGGCTGAAAGCCAACTAGGCCAAGCGCCTACTAGGCCCAACGCCTACCAGGCTGTCAGCCCCGACCTAACCGGCTCTCAGCCGCGACCTACCCAGACGACAGCCAGTGCAGAAGAGATCACTCAGTTAGGTCAATCAGAAGATCACTCAGACTCTGTCGCGGATGCGTTCGAGCGAGCGTGGAAGTCGTGGCCAAGGCACGCCAGCAAGAGGGCTGCAGAGCGAGCCTTCGTGAAGGTCGCGCATGCACGCGGCCACGCGGCGATCGAGGCAGACGTCTCACTGCACGGGCTCGCCTATGCACGGTCGGAGCGTGAAGCGCGGTTCGTGCCTCTCCTCAGCACGTGGCTGCGAGACGAACGGTGGACCGACGATCTACCGGTGCCGCCCGTCGCGGATGGGATGTCCATCCCCCGCCCTCGGCACCAGTTCACCTCGCTCGAACCTCGACGCGACGAAGACGCGTGGATGAATCCCGGGCAACTGACCCGCACGCAGCAGAACATGCTCGTCGTCGCCCGGATGGAGGCTGCCGCGCAGGCCGAGTGCGCGCATCGTTGGATGCCCGACGGCACGTGCAACTACTGCACCCAGCGGCAAGCCGAGGTCGAGGCATGACCGGGCAGCGTCCAGCACCCAAGCCGGCCAACTTGTTCCAGCTCACCCGCACCTGGAACGACCCCGAAGCGTTCGCGCAAGAGCTCAATCGGTACTACGAGCAGCTACGTCAGCAGGCTGATCCGGGCACCGACATCACCTCACCCCGGCGAGGCGACCAGTGACCGCGCGCATCGAAGCCGGATCGATTCTCCTCAGTCCCGCCGACGCCGCGATCCTCTACCAGGTGCTCGGCGTCAAGCGGGAGCGTGATCGGCACCGCGTGGGAAACAAGCGTGTCTACGACCTCCTCACGGAACTAACGATCTGCGCCTTCAGCGAGGTTGCCGCCGTCGGCAACGAGCCTCGGCAAGACGCGGCAAGAGAGGAACGTGAGTGGTGGACGGTTCACCAGATATACGAATCGACCGGGAGGCGAAGGTCCGAACGGACCATCCGTCTCGACTGCCAGACCGGAGCATTGCCAGCTCGCAAGACATCGACCTGGCTAGTCACCAACAAAGACGCCACCACGTACATCGCCGCACACCGCCGGTAAGGAAGGAACAAGCAATGGCACTCACCAAGCTCGAAGCCGAGATCGACCAGAACCGCGAAGCCGCACAGTCGGCCATCCGCCAGTTCCAGAACTCAGCCACCGCAACCCGCGCCGACACGAACCTCTCCGACGTAGGCAAGCAAAAGCTCATCGCGGACGCCTACCTCCTCACGAAGGATGCCTTGCACCAGCACCGCACGGCCGAGAATGCCGTCATCAGCAACACGCGGACCGCTCTCGAGCGGAAACTGTTCGGGCAGACCAGCAGCGACCCCAGCTCGATCATCGCCTACCGAGACGCACAGGACCGAGTGCGAGGCATCGACGCCGGCGGTGAAGAACAAGCCCTCGACATGCTCCGCACGGCCCGCCTCTCCGGCGACACCACCCTCGAGGCCGCTCTAGTCGCGCGAGCAACCGAGACCGGCTGGCGCGAAGTCATCGACGCATACAAGAACGACAACCCGTCGGGAGCCGCAGACCTCCAGGACCTCGCACGACTGAACGGCTGGGCAGAATCCTGGCAGACACAGGTCGAGGCCACCTTCGCTTACGACCTCGCCAAGCCCAAAGAGATCGAACGGTACAGCGATCACAGCCTCCGCGAGCTCGTGAACGGCACGTCGGAGAGCCGCTACACCGCGTCCGGAGGCTGGTGAGAATCATGGCCAACGCCGCGAACACGCGAGGTGGCACCCCATCCTCCCCTCCCCCACGTCGGCCCTCACGGTGCACAGGGCCCGTACCTCCCCGCGTGCTGAAACGTTCGGCCCTTGGGTTTCCGGAAGGCGGGCGATGAGCGAAGTCACTACCCATGAGACCCTCAGCACCGCCGGACGGACGCTGTGGGATTCCGTGACCGAGACTTTCGAGCTGGATGACAAGGAGGCGATCCAGCTAGAGGAAGCGTGTCGAGTCCGGGACACCATCAGCGACCTTCGGGACCAGGTGCAGGAAGACGGCATCATGCTCTCCTCGTCGCAGGGAAGCCGTCTACACCCTGCGGTGGCCGAGATTCGGAGTCAGCAGCTGGTTCTGGCCCGCCTCCTCGCCACGCTGCAGATCCCTTCTCTCGAGGAAGACGAGCTACCCGCCTCTTCGGGCGTACGCGGCGTTTACGCGCTCTCCGGGTCGGCGAGAGGAGCCCGCAATGCGTCGTAAGCGCAACGTGACCGAACCGATGGCTCTCGAGGCCGGGATCAGTGTCGAGTCGCTCCGGCCGTGTCCGCCCGACGACTTCACTGCCGACTACAAGGAGCGGAGGCGCACGTTCCGGGCGTGGTACAAGGAACGCGAGGCCTGGGTCGCCCGTCGTGAGGCTTACGCGGCGGAGCACGGTTGGCCGGGCGGAGAGCTTGCTCGACTCGACGAAGAGATGAACGCACATCCGCTAGATCGCGTTCCGTTCGACCCCGCTTGGGAGGTCGCGCATGGATATCTGTAGGGCTCAACGATTCGATCACCCGGAGGGGGATCTAACTGGCCACGGGGAGTGCGCTTGGCGCGGGGGGAAGGGGCTTCAGCCCCAGGAGGGAGTCACCCATGAGTGACATCGATTTCGACGCGGTGATCCGCGGGGTACGTATCGCGGAGGTGACGGAAGCGCTCGTAGTGGCGACTATCCGAGCTCGCTCGCTTGACGAGGCCGCGGCAGAGCTGGGGAGGCTGGCTGACCCGCTTCCGGAAGATGAGCAGCTCCAGGTCATGACGGGCCTGGCGGGCTCGCTGACAAACGCGATCGTGATGATGCGCGCCGGCATCCCGGGGGTCTCTGGAGTCCTCGACTCGATGCTCGCGATCTACGCGGCGGGTGACGCCGTGAGTGGGGCGGAAGGAGGCACCCATGGCTGAGGTGGCCAGTGCGAGTGTCGCCCTCATCCCAACCTTCGCTGGTGGGCCTAAGCAGATAGAACGCGTCATGGCCCCGCACCTCGATCGTGCCGGCGTGACTGGTGGTCAACTATTCGGCGCTGCCTTCTCGCGTGGCGTAGCCGCGTCACCCGCGTTGGCGGCGGCGGCTGGCATCGGGGCTACCCTTGCCGGCGGCTTCAAGCGGCTCCGCACCATCGATGAGGCTCAGGCCAAGCTTCGCGGTCTCGGCAACGATGCACAGCAGGTGGAGTCCGTCATGGACTCTGCACTCAAAGCTGTGCAGGGCACCGCATTCGGGCTCGGTGATGCGGCGACGATCGCCGCCTCTGCCCTGGCCGCGGGCGTGCGTGGCGGGTCTGATCTGACGCGGTACCTCACCCTCGTCGCAAACACGGCCGCCGTCACAGATGATTCGCTCACGAGCGTCGGCAACACCCTCAACAACGTCCGCACTCTCAACGCGGCGTACAACGACAGCCTGCAGATCCTGTCGCAGAAGGGGCTCCCGGTCTATCAGCTGCTCGCTGATCAGATCGGTGTGACGACTGCAGAGGTCAAGCAGCTCGCTTCTGAGGGGAAGATCTCGGCAGCGGAGCTCGAGCGGGCGATCGCTGGGCGCGTTGGTGCTGCAGCGCAGGAGATGGGCAAGTCGTTCTCCGGTGTTCTCGACAACCTGCAGGCCTCGTTCTCCCGCACCGGAGCCAACCTGTTGGGTGGAGACCTCCAGGGGCCGACGACTGCTCTGACACAACTGACCGAGACGATGAAGGACTTGGAACCCGTCGCCAGGGTCATCGGGGATGGTCTCGGCGGTGTCCTGACCGTCCTGAATAAGATTCCCGTCCCGCTCGCCGCGGCAGCGGCAGCGGGGCTGCTGTTGTCGCGGCACAGCACGGCCATCGCTGCGGGGAGTACTCGCGCAGCGGGGGCGCTCCGCATATTGACGACTAATGCCGGCGCGGCGCGCGTGATGGTCGTTGGTGTTGATGGAGCGGTCACTGCTACCACTGCGCGGATGAACTTGTTGTCCTCTACGAGCGCTCGGGTCGGTGGAAACCTGATGACCGCGTTCGGCGGTCCCGTGGGTCTCGCCATCACGGGTGTGTCGCTGGCCGTCGGTGGTCTCATCTCGGCTTGGCAGGCTGGGGAGCAGGCCGCCGCTGACCAGAAGGCGGCCGTCGACGACCTGACTGCCTCGCTCGATAAGAACACGGGCGCTGCGACGGAGACCACCTTCGCGACAATCACCAAGCAGCTCCAGGAGGCGGGCACCCTCGACCGGCTTCAGAAGCTCGGGCTCGGGATCGATGGTGTCAGTAAGGCGATCGTTGAAGGTGGGCCCGCGCTCGACGAGTATCGCGAACGCCTTCGCAAGATCATCGATGAGTCCGGAAAGACCAGCTACAACGGCCAGAAGTATCTGTCTGAGGAAGGTCAGGAGGCGATCCGGGCGCTCGCTGAGCTGAACAAGAAAGCCAACGAGAACGCTGAGTCGATGCGAGTCTTCGGGCAGGCTGCATCTGCTGCGGGCGAGGAAGTCAAAGGTCTGGCACCGGCTTTCGACTCGGTGAGGGACGCGGTCGACTCGGCGTTCGCCAGCGTCAATGGGCTCGCGGGTCAGACGTCCGCGATCCGTGACCTGGCGCAGTCGTTCATCGACAACGGCAACGCGATCAACACAACGACGTCCGGTGGTATCGCGAACCTTGGCGCGTTGCAGGCGACGATCGCCGCGATGGCGGACAACGCGGGCGACAACTACGGCGTGTTCGTCAGCAACGTCGGCGGGCTGATGTCGTACCTCGACTCTCAGGGCATCAACACGCAGAACGTGATGGGCGCTGTCCGCGCGGCGGTGGAGAACGTCGCCGGCAAACGGTACTCGATCTTCTTCGACGGGTCGCAGTTCATCGCGGAGTCCAACCAGGTCGTGAAGGCCGCACGCGCGACGATCGCGGCGGCGACGATGGTGACCCGTGCGGGTGACCTCACCCTCAACCGCAACACCCCGGGGTTCAACTCGGCGGTGCGCGCACTTCGGGACTTCGATTCGACGGTCCGTCAGGCCGCTCAGGCGCAGACGTACATCGGCTCCCAGTTCCGTGGGGTCAAGTCGGCGGCGGTGGGTTCCGCGAAAGCGGTGAAGTCTGTCGGGTCGTCGATCAAGAAGACGAGCGCGACGGCGGCGAAGGCTGCGCAGAAGACCGCTGTGGATCTCAAGTCGATCCGTGAGGAGTTGTACGCGACCGCGCGGGCTTGGCTCGCCCCATCGTCGTATACGTCCGAGGCTGTGTCGCTGATGGACCGGATCCGTGAGTCGTTCTCGGATAAGGCGATCGGCCGGGGCACTCGGAACCGTCTCATCGAACGGGTGAAGCAGACCGATCAGGCGATGCAACGGGTCGTGAAGAACCGCGAGCGTCTCGCGGATCAGATCGATGCGGCGTCGGAGAAACTGGCCGACGCGGTTGCGCTGCGCAACGACTACCGGTCGCAGATCATCGAGGGCATCCGGGATCTTGCTGACATCAGCAAGTACTCGGCCGCTGAGGACACTGTCAACGCGCTGCGTGAGCAGTACCAGGCGTTGGGTGACATCGCGAAGTACACGGCCGCTGAGGATGCGATCGTGGCCCTCCGGGATCAGTACCGGGCGTTGGGTGACCTGTCGAAGTTCGCGGCTGACACGGCGGATGACACGCTCGCGACTCTCCGCACCCAGTACCGGGCGCTGGGGGCGTTGTCGAAGTTCGCTGAGGACGTCGAGAAGACAGTCACTGAGACGTATACGCAGGGTGGCCGGGAGTACACGGTTCAGCAGGTCGTCAAGCAGAAGAAGAACGCTGACGCCCTGATCCAGGGCTTGTCGGATCAGGTCGCTGCTGCGGAGTCGTTCCAGGTGAACGTGAAGCAGCTGCAGTCGCTCGGGTTGAACAAGACGACCCTCGACGAGCTGATGAGCGATTTCCTGTCCTCCGGGGACGGGTCGATCATCTCCGAGCTCGTGAAGGGTGGTTCGTCGGCGGTCGCTGAGGTGAACGCGCTGATGGGCCGCTTGGGTGCGATGGCGGGGACGGCTGAGACCGTGTCCGACCAGCAGGCCACGGCCCGGAAGAAGATCACCGATGGGTTGAAGGATCAGCTCACGCAGGCGAAGCAGTTCAAGGCTGCGTACTCGAAGCTGCAGAACCTCGGCCTGAACGACACGTCCCTCGCGGATCTGCTCGGCGATTTCACGTCGTCGGGTGATGCGTCGCAGATCCGTGCGCTCGCTGCGGGTGGTGCGGATGCGGTGTCGTCGGTGAACTACTTGATGTCGCAGTTGTCGAACCTTGCGGGGAAGACCCGGACGGTGTCGCAGGAGCAGGCCGCTACCCGGCAGGCGATGGCGTCGGGGCTGCGTGAGCAGGTGGAGCAGGCGAAGTCGTTCAAGTCGGCGTACGCGAAGCTCGAACGCCTCGGGTTGAACGAAACGTCGCTGGCGAACTTGATGTCCGAGTTCATGTCGAGTGGTGACGCGTCGCAGATCAAGGCGCTCGTCGCTGGCGGGAAAGCTTCCGTCGGTGAAGTGAACCGGCTGATGAACCAGCTCGGTGAGCTCGGCGGGAAGACGCAGACGATCGCTCAGAAGCAGGCAGCGACACGAACGGCGGTCGCGAACGGGCTGCGGAAGCAGCTCAGTGAGGCGAAGTCGTTCAAGTCGGCGTACGACAAGCTCCGCAAGGCGGGCCTGAACGACGCGTCCCTGCAGAACCTGATGACCGATTTCCTGTCGACGGGTGATTCGGCTCAGGCCGCAGCGATCGCCGGTGGCGGGAAAGCGACCGTCAACGAGATCAACAAGCTGATGAAGGACATCGGCGGGGTCGCGGGTGACGGGAAGACGGGGTGGGCGAAGGCCGTAGCGGACGACATGTTCGGTGCTGGTGTGAGCGCGGCGGACGGGTTCCTGAAGGGGCTGCAGTCGCGTGACAAGGCGCTGAACAAGCAGTACGCAGCGATGGCGGCGACACTGCTAGCGACGATCCGTAAGGATCTGGGGATCCGGTCCCCGTCGCGGAAGATGGCGCAGCTCGCTGGCTACACGTCGGACGGGTGGAACCAGAACCTGCACCTCGACCCGATCAGCCCGGATGTCGCAGTGTCCGACCCGATGACTCGGGCGGGGATGGCTGATGGTTCCGGGCTCGTCGTGTACGTCGAGAACCCGTGGACCGGTGAGGAGGTTCGTGCGCACACCGTCCAGGTCGCTCGGGGCGAGATGGATGCTCAGTCGTCAGCCCGCGCGCTGACCCTCCGTGGTGGAAGGCGGAACTGAAAGCCGCCCCCGCGCGCCAGACGGCTGGGCGCGGCCGGCTTTCGTTGTCACACGAACATGCGAAGCAAGGGGCCTCACGATGCCGACCATAGCCTCCTGCACCGACGGTCCTGGCAGTCCGTGACACACGCCAGTTGATGTTACGGCGGACCCGCATGCCCGGCCCGACCGACGTCGCGGCTGGGCCGCTCGTGAGTGCGTGGGCTCGCTTGTGGTGCAGTCGACGGTCATGAAATCTCATCGACCGCGCCGGCCCACACCCAGCAACGATGCTCCTGACCATTGATAATGAACGTGATGCCAACAGCGGACGGCGTCCACCGTGCGGCGATCGCATCGATACGAACCGGGGTATCTCCGAACCGCACCCACGCTTTCACCTTCCGACGCGGCTTCGGATCGACCGTCAGCGGCACCTCGTCAAGGCGTAGCTCGAGCGGGGTGAGTGTCTGCAGCGGCTGATCGCGTGCTGTGACCTGCAGTGCCCGCTCGTTCATGCGCGCGTCCACCGCGGCGGCGTATCTGCGGTTCGATCCCAAGGCCCCACCAATCGTTCCTCCGGCCGAGCATGCCAGGGCACGCCGACACCCACCGCAGGAAGAGCGCACCTGACGCACGGTCCAAGGCTCGAGCCGTGGAACAATCACAGACGTGCCAGTGTTCCCATCGATGAAGCCAGCTGCCCTGCAGCGACTTCTCGAGACTGAGTTGGGTTACTCGGTCGAGGCACAGCGCGGTTCACACAAGAAGATGGTCAGTGACCGGGGCTATCCGCGTCTGACTTTTGCGTTCCACGATGGGGTTGAAGTCCCGAAGGGTCTCGTGCGTAAGATCCTCACCAAGGATGTAGGCCTCACGGTCGAAGCCGCCGCACAACTACTTGGAATAGGGTGATGTTATGCGACAGATCACGCTTGTGATCCATCAGGAGGATGACGCCTGGTGGGCCGAGTCTCCTGAGCTTCCAGGCTTCTCCTCGGCTGCTTCATCGATCGATGAGTTGCGGCGAGAAGCACGGGAGGGTGTGGCTTTCCACTTGGACGATGCCGCCTTCGCGATCGTCGAGAAGCTGCACCAGGACAAGCAGGCGGCCCCTTGGTGGATCACGTCGATTAGCGACGGCTTCGCGTCGGCCATGGGTCGCGCACGCGGGGCGACCGTTGTCGCTAGCGCTATGCCCGAGCCTGTCGCGCTGTGAGCGGCATTGCAGCTGCGGCACGACTGTCGATCGTCGTCGCTGACTTCGCAACTATCGACGCCGCCGGGAAGGTGAACGTCGTGGGCGGGAACGTTGCTATCGTCGGCTTCGACCCCTCGCAGGGCCTCAGCACGAGGTTCTCTGTTTGGGCTCACGTTGCCTTGCCTAATCATCTACTCCCAGCGGAGTTCTCGATGGAGCTGGCCCTTCTAGACGGCGATGAGGTGTTCGCGATCGGTGGCCCCGTTGGTGAACAGGCCGTGCGAATGGCGCAGCCAGTGATGATGGATAAGTCGACAGCACCGGTCAACGGGATGCTGCGCGATCACGTCGGGGCAAGCCATCAAATGGTCGTCGACTTCGGTGGTGGTCTGCCTCTTCAGCCGAACGGTGCATACACGTGGCGCCTCCAGATCGATGGTGACGAGAAGTTCGAACTCCGTTACCCGATGGCCGTAGTTGGTCCCACTCCGGGCGCAGTGATCGGGTGAGATGAAGGCTGAGCTGCGAGCTGACGGCCTTGAAGACGGCTCACAGCCTCCGTGCCCAAGCTGTGGGACGATCATGCGAGACGTGAATGGCGGTTACGAGTGCGGCGGGGACGGCACACGCATCGAAGTCCCCTTGGCCGAGCGCCCCGCCATAGCCGGCCAGTTTCCTGGCATTTGTAGCGCGTAGTGCCCGCCCGCTCCGCTAACGTCGGCGCATGGGATTCATGGATGATTTCAGCGACGCTTTCAGCAATCCTGACGGCGAGCTATCGAATGCGATGCACGAGGAGTTTGCCCAGGAAGTCGCGCGGGAGGCCAGGGACATGGGGCTGCGTACCGCAGACAGGGTCGACATCAAGGTTGAACAGCCCTCAAGCGCGTTAGCGCCCGCAATCAACGTAGATCGCATACGCCAACGGGCGAACGAGATTCTCAGGAGCGAATAGGACCCGTGGACTGGCAAGTTCTAGTTTCGTTCGCCGTCCCGCTCCTTGGCTTTCTGGGCGCCCTATCGACCAGCAATCGGGATCCCGGAAGCTACCGCCGCCTCAAGCACGCGACCGAGGCCCTCGCCGGCGCACCGGAAGCGACCAGCGCGCGAACCGCACTCGATGCGCTCGTTTCCGAACAAGCTCGCGGTTTGCTCGAGCGGGAGCGATTGCGCAACGGCCGCAAACTCAATGTGTTCAACCTTGTGGCGTCACTGATACTCGCAGCTTTCGGCGCGCTCGCCAGCTTCTGGCTCTGGAACTGGAACGCGGGCGTGTGGGGTTCGGGCTGGATGTGGATCTCTGTTCCGTCCTCCGTGATTGCCGCCCTCTCGCTTGCACTGCTTGTTGGGGCCGCGTTCACAACGATCTTCGCTCCTAAGTCCGATGCACGCGGCAAACGAGGCGCCGAAACCTCTCCTCACACCCCGTGACGCGCTAATCTCGCCGCATGGGGGAAGCTGCGAAACCTGGGTGGTATGAAGACGGCTCTGGACGCCTGCGGTGGTTCGACGGCAAAAGGTGGACGGACCAGTTCAAGGAAAAGCCGGAACTGAGTCCACCGCCTCCGAGGCCGGGCACCGAGTGGACCCCCGCAATGGACAAAGCAGCCTCCCCCAACCTGCAACCGGCGAAGGCCAAGAATTCGTCCTGGCTTGGTTGCATCGGATGCCTCGGAGTCATCCTCTTCGTTGTCGTGATGTTCGGCATCAACGCCGGCCGCGACAAGCCCTCCGATATGAACAATCAGTACGAGGCGATTGCTCAATGCGAGGCCCGGATAGAACAGCTCTTGAAAGCGCCGTCGACCGCGAAGTTCGACTCAACAGCCACCGGTTCGGTCCGATGGAAGGTCACGGGAACGGTCGACGCCCAAAACGGCTTCGGTGCGATGGTCCGCTCATCATATGGCTGCTCTGTCGTAATGAACCTGGAGGCAGCGACAGCTACAACGACGATCGAGTACTTCAGGTAGGCCGCCGACGCGCCTTCTACCGCGAATACCAGTCATCCGAGCGTACGCCCGCACCGGCCGCTCATCGCGGCAGCGGCACAGGGGTGAAACCGGCCTGAGGCGACCCGATCTGAAGCTTCACTAGCGTCTCCTCGCTCCGGAAAGCGTTCCACGTCCGGAAGAGATAGAACAGCGCCTGGCCGGGCAGGATGCGCCGGGAGGCTCCTGCCTGCAGGTCGTTGCTGACTCGCCGGGAGAGGGTCAGGAACGGGTCTCCAGGGCCGTTCTGGATCCCGTCACGGATCCGGTTGAAGAACTCTGCGGTGTCGTCGACGTTGATCGCAGAGAACTCGAGAAACGCGACGCCGAGCGCGCTGACGGGCAGCCGGAGGTACCGGTACATCAATCGTGCGTGACGCGCGGCGAAGTCGATGTTGGGGATCGCCATGACCGCCTCCGCCATCTCGGTTTTCGTGAGCTGCGAGCTACCGCCGATGTGCGACGCAGCGTGCTTCACGTCGCCGGCCTTCCACGCGACGTGAAGGCGGGCGATAGCGCCGATGTCCTTCGCGTCAGCCTTCTCAGCCAGCCCAGTCACGATGAGCATGTCGCCTGTGTTGCGGGCGGATCCTGAGTCCAGCACCACCAGCGCATCTTCGCTGATCCCCCGCACGACGAGCACCCACGCTCCCCTACCGGCGGCAATGATCGCGTGGCAGCGGTTCTGCCCGTCGATGAGCCGGCCGGACACGTCGAACTTGATGGCCTCTCCCGTGAGCACCCAGTTGTCGTTCTGGATGTCCCGGACGTACCCGTTGATGCGGCTCTTCTTGACGTTCCGGTTCCGGTCGATGTTCGCCGCGAGCCACGCGACAGCCGTCTCCGGCGTCACGAAGATGTACTGGGCGGTCTCCCCGTTGGGTCCGATCGCGATCGATTTATCAGTTCGGTCAGATTCCTGTGTTGTTGCGACCTCGGCCGCAGCGTTTTCCCTGGTCATAGGGCTTTAGTACTGGGACACCGGACGAGATGCACTATTGCACGGCGCTCGGAGCCGGTGTTGCACAAATGTTGCACGGCACCGCGCGAGCAACAAAAAACCCCCGGATGACCGGGGGTTTGTCTGTGCGCGATACTGGGATCGAACCAGTGACCTCTTCCGTGTCAGGGAAGCGCGCTACCGCTGCGCCAATCGCGCCTGTGAAGGCTGTTGAGTTGTGAGTGGAGGTGGCGACGGGATTCGAACCCGTGTGGACGGCTTTGCAGGCCGCTGCCTAGCCACTCGGCCACGCCACCGTGTGTGGTTTGACCCACGTGACGTGATCTCCCCGGAGGAAGATCCCCACACTCGAGCGGATGACGAGATTCGAACTCGCGACCCTCACCTTGGCAAGGTGATGCGCTACCACTGCGCTACATCCGCATTTCGTTCCGGATCTCTCCGGCACTCGTTAAACATTAGACGATTCCCGCGCCAGCGCAAAACCGGCGCCGCCCCGCGCGTGTCTCGCCGTCACGGCGCGGGCCGGTTCGGTCGGGGCCGCGGCATCCGGTATGCTCGGTCATCGGCCCGAGTGTCATTCGGGCGATTGGCGCAGTTGGTAGCGCGCTTCCTTCACACGGAAGAGGTCGTCGGTTCGAGTCCGGCATCGCCCACCGAGAAGCCCCCGGATTTTTGGGGGCTTTCGTCGTTCTCAGGTCTCAGACGGACCAGCCGTACCGGGCCTTCAGCGCTGCGGCGACCTGATCGAAGCGGCGACGGTCCAGGGCGGCTCCCTCGCGTCGCATCGCACCCGGCGGGACGCTGTAGAGGTGGCCGAGGTCTACCCATGACGGGCGGCCGGAGGCATCCCACTCCCCCGATCCGAGAGCCAGATGCTCTCCATCACGGTCGTGGGGTTTGCTCGTCAGGCGGACCGCGTACAGCCGGTCGCGACCGTGCTGCCCGATGACGAGGACCGGACGATCCTTGCCACGCCCGTCAGCTTCGTCGAACGGAACCCAGGTCCAGACGATCTCACCCGCATCGGGATCCCCGTCCGACTCCGGGCGATAGCTGATGCGGAGGTCCCGGACGTCGCCGGGCATCACACGCACGGTTCCGGCGGGCCGGGCCGTGTCGGGTGAGGACCGGAACAAGCGGACGAGGGCGGAGATCAGACGGGATGCCACGCCGTCACCCTAGCCCTCGCCCGCGGGTCCGGTCAGTTGCTGAGGATCACGTCCGCCTCGGCGAAGAACTCGTCCACCGCGGCATCCACCGACTTCGTTCCGAGTCCGAGTTCCTTGCCTAGATCCCAGAACTTCTGCTCGAGCGAGCCGTATCCCACGACCGCCGGCGGCGGGGCGTCGCCGATCCGGTCGGAGACCGACTCGATGTAGTCCGCGACCTGCTGATCGGGCCCTTCGAGCTTCGTGCCCTCCAGCTTGCTGCTGGATGCCGGGAAGCCGAGGGTCGTGCCGAAGATCTCCCCCGCCTCCGGGCTGTTGACGACGTAGTCGAGGAAGATCGCGGCGGCCTCGGGGTGCTTCGTCCGCGAGGAGATCGCGACCTGCAGACCGCCCTGGCGGTAGAGGTCCTTCGCCCCGGCATCCGTCGTCGGCGGAGCCACGATCGCGATGGAGGACGCACCCGAATCGGCCAGGTACCCGCCGAGGAAGTTGCTCCAGCTCATCTCACTGAGCGTCCGGGTCGAGCCGAAGCCCGAGATGGGACTGATCTCCTCGAGCTGCTGCTGGGGAATGGTGATCCCGTCGCGCAGCGGCGCTCCGGACTCCCAGAATGTCGCCAACTCGTCCTTCGTGAAGCCGAGCTCACCGTCGTCGGTGTACAGCGCCTTCCCCGCGGCGCGAAGCTGCAGCTCGAACACCTGGATGCGCTGCGTGTAATCGGTCCCGCCGAAGGGGTCGCCGCCGGTCTTCTCGGTGACCTCGGCGAGCCAGTCATCGAACTCCTCGAACGACGAACCCGCCGCCGGGAGCTCGAGACCCGCCTTCTTCAGCAGGTCCTCGTTCACGAAGTTCGCCCAGAGGCTGTAGCCGGTCGGGAGGGAGTACTGCGTGCCGTCCAATCGGCCCGTGCCGAGCAGGCTGTCGTCGAACGTCGAGACATCGATCTGATCGGCCACCTCGTTCAGATCGAGGATCGCACCACTCTCGCCGTACTGGCGCAGGTAGCTGTCCGAGAACTGGAAGACGTCCGGGAGACTGCCGCTCGCTGCCTCGACCTGCCGCTGCTCCCAGTAGCTCGGGAAGTCCGTGAACGTCGTCTTGATCGTGATGTTCGGGTGCTCTTCGTTGAAGGCCTCGATGAGCTTCGCGTAGCGAGCCGCACGGTCGTCGTTGCCCCACCACGCGAAATCGAGGGAGACCTTCTCATCAGGGTCGAACGAACCGCCCGACTGAGACGTGGCAGGGGTGCAGCCGACCAGCGAGACAGCGAAAACGGCTGCGGCCGCCCAGGCGGCGGTCGTACGGATGCGGGACATCGTCGTCCTTTCTCGTCCTTCGTTGGACGGAGACAGTGTGGAAAGCGCTTCCCGCTCAACCTAGGGCAGCCGGCTCAGGACGCACAAGCAGGAAAATGAAACGTGTCACGAACGACGAC
This sequence comes from Microbacterium sp. MDV22-iso44, assembly GCF_058629135.1. Classification (NCBI taxonomy): domain Bacteria; kingdom Bacillati; phylum Actinomycetota; class Actinomycetes; order Micrococcales; family Microbacteriaceae; genus Microbacterium; species Microbacterium sp. MDV22-iso44. The sequence continues at coordinate 327,963 of NZ_JBZVWS010000001.1, read as the reverse complement.
GAAGGGCGCCGCGGGTAATCCCGCGACGCCCTCCGTGTGTTGTGACGGCTCAGACCTTGGCGTCCTCCAGGACGTAGCCGGCCTCACCGTGCACGATCGTGTCGATACCGGCGATCTCGTCCTCGTTCTTGACGCGGAAGCCGATCGTCTTCTCGATCGCGAAGCCGATGATGAAGGCGAGCACGAAGGAGTAGATCAGCACGGCGAAGGCCGCAATCGCCTGGACGATCAGCTGCGAAGCGTCTCCGCCCATGAAGAGCCCCGTGCCGCGGGCGAAGAACCCGAGGTACAGCGTTCCGATCAGACCACCGACGAGGTGGATGCCGACCACGTCGAGCGAGTCGTCGAAACCGAGCTTGAACTTCAGCTCGATCGCGAGGGCGCAGACGGCACCGGTGATGATGCCGAGGACGATGGCCCAGATGGGGTCCAGCGAACCGCAGGCGGGGGTGATGGCGACCAGACCTGCGACGGCACCCGAGGCGGCACCGACCGACGTCGGCTTGCCGTCCTTGATCTTCTCGACGACGAGCCACCCGAGCAGCGCCGCGGCCGGAGCGGCGATCGTGTTCACGAAGGCGAGCGCAGCGGTGTTGTCGGCCGCGAGCTCGGACCCGGCGTTGAAGCCGAACCAACCGAACCACAGGAGGCCGGCGCCGAGGAGGACGAACGGCGGGTTGTGGGGGACGTGGACGCCCTTCTGGAAGCCGACGCGCTTGCCGAGGACGAGCGCGAGGGCGAGAGCCGCCGCACCGGCGTTGATGTGGACCGCGGTGCCGCCGGCGAAGTCGATGACGCCGACGCCGAAGACGTCCTGGAGACCGTGGGTGATCCAGCCGCCGTACTCGAACGATCCGTCGTCAGCGAGACCGAAGTTGAAGACCCAGCTGGCAACCGGGAAGTAGACGACGGTCGCCCAGACACCCGCGAAGATCATCCACGCACCGAACTTGGCCCGATCGGCGATCGCGCCAGAGACCAGAGCGACGGTGATGATGGCGAACGTCGCCTGGAAGGCGATGAATGCCAGCTCGGGGTAGCTTGCCCCGTCAGCGAGCTCCAGTGCGTTGCTCAGGCCTATCGCTCCGCCATCGATGGCCCACGGGAAGACCGTTCCCGACTCGCCCGGGAACGCGATGGCGTAGCCGTAGAGCACCCACAGGACGCCGATGAGGCCGAGTGCGCCGAAGGACATCATCATCATGCTGATGACGCTCTTCGCCTTGACGAGGCCGCCGTAGAAGAACGCGAGACCTGGGGTCATCAGCAGGACTAGTGCGGCCGCGATGAGTATGAATGCGGTGTTGCCTTGATCCATCTCGAAGGGAACCTCTCTGCAGGGACGCAGGTGTAGCGTCGGGTGCCCCCAGTGTCGGGGTCCGCGGTTTCGCCCGGAGGCGCGTCTGTGTTTCGCGCCGGTTACGAGGGTGGCGACGAGGTAAACATCAGGTTTCCCGGCACTCCGAGAAGAACCTGACGCTGCTTACGAGTGGGTGAGAGCGACCAGTCGCGAGACGGCGCGGAGGTACTTCTTGCGGTACCCGCCCGCGAGCATGTCCTCGCGGAACACCGAGTCCAGGGCCACGCCTGTCGCGCGGATCGGGATCTGCGCGTCGTAGGCCCGGTCGACGAACGCCACGAACCGGAGCGCGGCAGCCTGATCATCGAAACCGACCACGTTCCGCAGACCGATCGCTCCGATGCCCTCGATGAGGCGGATGTAGCGCGACGGGTGCACCGACGCCAAGTGACCGATGAAGGCGCTGAAGTCGTCATCGGAGACGAGGGCGGATGCCGCGGCATCCGTCATCGCGCTCTCGTAGGCGGCGTCGTCGAGGACCACGGCGTGACCGTCGACGGCACGCTGCCGGTAGTCGGTGCCGTCGATGCGGATCGTCTCGAAGTGCTCGGACATCGCCTGGATCTCACGGAGGAAGTCCTGCGCGGCGAAACGCCCTTCACCGAGGGCGTTCGGCGGTGTGTTCGAGGTCGCGGCGAGCTTTGTGCCGGTCGGCACCAGCTCGGCGATCAGTCGGGTCATCACCATCGTGTCGCCCGGGTCGTCGAGCTCGAACTCGTCGATGCAGAGGAGGTCGGCGCCGCGGAACAGCTCGACCGTCATCTGATATCCCAGCGCGCCGACGAGAGCGGTGTATTCGATGAACGAGCCGAAGTACTTCCGACGGGCCGGCATCGCGTGGTAGATCGCGGCGAGGAGGTGGGTCTTGCCGACGCCGAACCCACCGTCGAGGTAGACGCCGGGCTTCATCGGAGCCTCGCGCTTGGCCCGGCGGAAGAACCCCCCGCGTGCCGCGGGGGCCCCGCGGCCCGAGCTGAACACCTCGAGCAGGTCCTTCGCCCCCTGCTGAGACGGGTAGGACTCGTCGGCACGGTAGGTCGCGAAGGTCGCGTGATCGAACTGCGGAGGCGGTACGAGTGCGGCGACCATCTCGGCTCCGCTCACCTTCGGATCGCGTTCGCTCAGATGAGTGGTTCCGGAGGAGGTGACAGGCACCCGTCAAGCCTAGTCACCCGGGCAGGCGCCCTCGCCGCGTGCGAGGATGGCCGGGTGTGGGTCACAGAGGTGTTGCCGTCATCCGGAGAGCGAGTGGATGCCGCGAGCGCGGACGGCCGTCGCTGGATCGCCGATCGGTACGCGCCCGCTCAGGAGAACTGGGTCCGGCTCAACATGATCACGTCCCTGACGGGATCCGCGGTCGGGCCCGACGGCACGAGCGACACGCTCACCAATCGCGCCGACCGGGCGATCCTGGGCGTCATCCGCGCCAGCGCCGATGCGATCATCGTCGGCGCCGAGACCGTGCGGGCAGAGGGCTACCTGCTCCCCCGTCGCTCGCGACTGGCGGTCATCACAGGCTCCGGAGACCTCGCCGGCCACCGCCTCGACCCGGATCCGGACGGCCCCGACGACCAGGTGCTGCTCGTCATGCCCGAGGGCGCGGAGCCACCCCCGGCTGCCCACGGTGTCACCGTGGTGCCCGTCGCGGCGAGCGAGGGACGGATGTCGGCCACCGGCATCCTGTCATCGCTCATCGAGCGAGGGCTGCGGCACATCGTGTGCGAGGGCGGCCCCACCCTGGCGGCCCAGTTCGCAGCGGACGACCTGATCGACGAGTACTGCGTCACCGCCGCGCCGCATCTGGTTCCCACGGCCGGGCCGTTCCTGCCCCTTCGTCGACCGATCGATACGTGGCCGGCCGGCGTCCTCGTCGACGACGACGGCTTCAGCTACCTGCGGCTCCGGCGACGCTGAGCCCTCGCGCGTCGAGCCATTCGCGGATGCGGCTCGTCCAGCGCTCCTCGTCGTAGTTCCACAGCTTCGTGTGGCGGGCACCCTCGAACTCCTCGAGCTCGATGAGGTCGGGGCGCAGGTCGCGGAGATCCCGCGAAGCCTGCGCGGGGACGAAGTCGTCTCCGTCGCTGTGCAGGATCAGCGTCGGCGTCACGAGATCACGGGCCTGGGCGAGAACGTCGAGACGGTCCCAGGAGATCGGGTCGGCGGCGCCGGTCAGCGGGGACGCCCACCGACGAGTCAGAGCATCGAGGGCCACTCGGGTCAGCGGACGAGGGATGCCGCTGAGGGCCGCGTGGTGGCTGAGCACTTGGCGCCAGTCCACGACGGGGGAATCGAGGACGACCCCGCCGATCAGGTCGCGGTGAGCGGAGTTGACCGCGAGCTGCATCGCGATGGCGCCGCCCATGGACCACCCGACCAACACGATGCGTCGGGCTCCGGCCCGACGGGCGTAGCCGATCGCGCGATCGACGTCGCGCCACTCCGTCGCCCCGAGGGCCGACGTGCCCCCTCTGCTCCGGGGAGCGTCGGGGTCGTTCCGGTAGGAGGCCAGGATCGATGTGATCCCCGCCGCATGGAACAGCGGCACGCCACGCAGCGTCTCGGCGCGCGTCGTGCCTCGACCGTGGATGTGGACAGCCCACACGTCTTCGGTTGGGGCGGCATCCTCGGACGCAGCGCCCGGGAACACCCACGCAGGACAGACGCCGAGCGCTGTTCCGACCTCCACGCGCTCGAAGGGGAGGTGGAGCTCGGCGGGGTCGGAGAAGTACCACCCGCTGAAGGCGGCGGCCGATGCCAGACTGTCGGACTCGTCGATCTGGGTCAGCAGCTTGCGCGTCACCGTCTCGCCGCGTGCGGAGAGCACCGTGCCGAGCTTGATGTAGCTCTGCGTCCCGGTTGTGAAGAGGCCGTAGCGGCCCGGGAGGACCGTGTCGTCCGAGCGCGAGAGAGTGATCGTCTGCGCCGCGGTGTCGACGTCGATGATTGTCGTGTCGGGGACGCGTGCCGACGGGGTCACCACTCTCCGGGCGACGCCTCCGGCGAGGAGCGCCAGAAGCCCCGTCGCACTCACGAACGCGGTCGCGAGTGCGACCACCGTGCCTCGGAGGGCGATGACGGTTCCTTGCCGGGCGACGTCGGGAGCGGCGCGCCTGGAAGCCATCATGGTGCCCTCACTCTAGTCTGTCGCCGTGACCGAACCTCCGTCCGCGACGCCGGATTTCCCCGCCGTCAGCGACGAGCTCCGCGCGCTGGGCTTCCGCGACGACTTCGTGGTGCGCGAGATCGCCGCCCCCTCCTCGCTGGCTCCCGATGCCATCGCGTTCGCCGGCGACGTGCGTCCCGACGACGAGGGCGAATCCCCGTACGGCACGGGACGCATCGTGATCCTCCACGACGCGTCCGAACCGGATGCCTGGGGCGGACCGTGGCGGATCGTCTGCTTCGCGCAGGCACCGCTCGAACCCGAGATCGGCACCGACCCCCTTCTGGCCGACGTAGCCTGGTCTTGGCTGGTCGACGCCCTCGCCGCACGTGGAGCGACGTTCCACGCGGCATCCGGCACAGCGACGAAGACCCTCTCGAAGGGATTCGGAACGCTGGCCGCGGAGGGCGACGGCGCGCAGATCGAGCTCCGCGCTTCGTGGTCCCCCGAGGGGGACGTCGCCAGTCATATGGATGCCTGGGGTGAGTTGGTCTGCATGTTGGCAGGCCTTCCCCCGGGCTCGGAGAACATCGCCGTGTTCGGCGGGCAGCGGAGTACACGTGGCTGAATACGAGGTCATCGCCGATCAGGAGACGGCGGCGGCCGCAGCGTCGCGCCTGGCGGCCGGGCACGGTCCGGTCGCGGTCGACGTGGAGCGGGCGTCCGGGTTCCGGTACTCGCAGCGCGCCTATCTCATCCAGGTCTACCGTCGCGGGAGCGAGGTCTATCTCTTCGATCCGCCCGCGATCGGCGACCTGTCGGCGCTGCAGGCAGCGATCGGCGACGAAGAGTGGGTGCTCCACGCCGCGAGCCAGGATCTGCCGTCCCTCCGCGAGGCAGGTCTCGAGCCGCCCCGGATCTTCGACACGGAGCTCGCCGCCCGGCTTCTCGGCCATGAACGCGTCGGCCTCGGCGCCGTGGTGGAGCAGACGCTCGGGATCACCCTCGCCAAGGCGCACTCCGCTGCGGACTGGTCGACGCGCCCTCTGCCCCAGGGATGGCTGGAGTACGCGGCCCTCGACGTGCTGCACCTCATCGATGTGCGCGATGCCCTCGCAGCTGAGCTCGACGAGCAGGAGAAGACCGGATTCGCCCAGGAGGAGTTCGAGGCCGTCCGCACGCGCGCACCCAAGCCCGCACGCGAGGAGCCGTGGCGTCGTCTCAGCGGACTGCACACCGTCCGCGGTCGTCGCGCCCTGGCGGTAGCCCGTGCCCTCTGGACGGCGCGCGAGGAGTATGCGCGGGAGGAGGATGTATCTCCGGGCCGTTTGGTTCCCGACCGCTCCCTCGTCGCCGCCGTCATCGCCGACCCCGCGACAAAACAGGACCTCGCACGGGTCAAGGAGTTCACGGGTCGCGCGAGCCGCAATCAGCTGGATCGCTGGTGGGCGGCCATCGAGGCGGGACGGGCCGACCCCGCGCTCCCCTCCGAGCGCGGCCCGGGTGACGGGATGCCCCCGCCGCGCGCGTGGGCGGACCGTAACCCCGCCGCGGACGCACGTCTGAAGGCTGCCAAACCTGTCGTCGAGGCGCGCGCCGAAGAGCTGCACATGCCGACCGAGAACCTCCTGACGCCCGATCTCCTGCGTCGGGTCGCGTGGAATCCTCCTGCGGAGATCACCGCGGAATCCGTGGGTGAGGCCCTCCTCCACCTCGGCGCCCGGACGTGGCAGATTGAACAGACCGCACAGGTGATCGCCGCCGCCTTTGTGGATTCCGTGCAGAGCCCCGACGAACCGTCCGAACCCGCTTCGTAGGTTCGAACCAACCGATTTTCACGGTCGGAGCGCCTCTCTAGGCTGGGTGGGAACCCAATCTTTGGAGGCAATGTGGCCGAGCTTTCGGACGTCTATTTCGTCGACGGAATGCGCACCCCGTTCGGGCGTGCCGGCGAGAAGGGCATGTATTGGAACACCCGCGCCGATGACCTCGCCGTCAAGGCGACGATCGGTCTGATGGAGCGGAACCCCGGCGTTCCCGCCGAGCGCGTCGACGATGTCGCGATCGCCGCCACCAGCCAGACCGGCGAGCAGGGGCTGACGCTCGGCCGATCGGTCGCGATCCTCGCAGGCCTCCCCCAGACGGTCCCCGGCTTCGCTATCGACCGCATGTGCGCCGGCGCCATGACGAGCGTGACCACCATGGCGGCATCCATCGGTGTCGGGATGTACGACGTCGCCCTCGCCGGCGGCGTCGAGCACATGGGGCACTACCCGATCGGCGGCAACGCCGACCCGAACCCGCGCTTCGTCGCAGAGAAGATGGTCGACCCCGGCGCGCTGAACATGGGCGTCACGGCCGAGCGCATCTTCGACCGCTACCCGCAGCTCACCAAGGAGCGCTCCGACCGCTTCGGCATGCTCAGCCAGCACAAGGCGCAGGCCGCCTACGAGGCCGGCAAGTTCCAGCCCGATCTGGTCTCCGTCGCGGTGAAGGATGCTGCAGGCGCATGGGGACTCGCGACCGAGGACGAGGGGCGTCGTCCGCAGACGACGATGGCTGACCTCGCCGCGCTGAAGACGCCGTTCCGTCCGCACGGACGGGTCACGGCCGGCACCTCGTCGCCGCTCACCGACGGGGCGACGATGTCGCTGCTCGCCGGTCGCAGTGCCGTCAAGGAGCTGGGGCTCGCCCCCAAGATGCGGCTCGTCTCGTTCGCGTTCGCAGGCGTGCAGCCCGAGATCATGGGCATCGGCCCCATCCCCTCGACGGAGAAGGCCCTGAAGAAGGCGGGCCTGACGATCGACGACATCGGCCTCTTCGAACTGAACGAGGCGTTCGCCGTCCAGGTCATCTCGCTCCTCGACCACTTCGGCATCGCCGACGACGACCCGCGGGTCAACCCGTGGGGCGGTGCCATCGCGCTCGGGCACCCGCTCGCGGCATCCGGCGTCCGCCTCATGATCCAGCTGGCGGCCCACTTCGCCGAGCGCCCCGACGTGCGTTACGGCCTCACGGCCATGTGCGTGGGACTCGGCCAGGGCGGCTCCGTCATCTGGGAGAACCCGCACTACAACGGCAAGAAGAAGAAGTGAGGCCGCCGACGATGACCAACTACGACCAGATCGACTTCTCGCCCCTGCTCGCCCTCTCCGACACCGAGGTCGTGACGAACTCGCCGGTGCGCGACGTGACCCTCGCCAGCGGCAGGGTGCTCGCCCTGATCACGCTGGACAACGGCCGCGATCACACCCGTCCCAACACGCTGGGGCCCGCGACGTTGACCGCCCTGGGCGCCACCCTCGACACGCTCGCCGCTCGGGCGCGCGCCGGCGAGATCCAGGCCGTCGGCATCACGGGCAAGCAATACATCCTCGCCGCCGGCGCCGACCTCAGCGAGGTCAGCAATGTCGGCTCCGTCGAGAACGCGCGACTGATCGCCCAGCTCGGTCACCACGTCCTCGGCAAGCTGTCGGATCTCGGCGTGCCGTCGTTCGCCTTCGTGAACGGGCTCGCCCTGGGCGGCGGGCTCGAGATCGCGCTGAACTCGACGTACCGGACGGTGGATGCCTCAGCCGCCGCGATCGCGCTGCCGGAGGTCTTCCTCGGAATCATCCCCGGCTGGGGCGGCGCGTACCTCCTGCCGAACCTGATCGGCATCGAGAACGCGCTCGAGGTCGTCGTCTCCAACCCGCTGAAGCAGAACCGCGTCCTGAAGCCGCAGCAGGCCTTCGACCTCGGGATCATGGACGCGATCTTCCCGGCGTCGAGCTACCTCGAGTCGTCACTGCGGTGGGCCGACGGCGTCCTCGGCGGCACGATCAAGGTCGAGCGCAAGAACGCCCCCGGCAAGATCGAGCGGCTCACCAAGTGGCCCATCGCGATCAAGATGGCCCGCGGCATGCTCGAGTCGAAGATCGGCACGGTCCCGCGCTCCCCCTACGTCGCGCTCGACCTGCTCGACAAGGCCAAGAGCGGCACGAAGGCCGAAGGGTTCGCGCGTGAGGACGACGCGCTCGCCTCGCTCGTCACGGGCGACCAGTTCGCGGCATCCATGTACGCGTTCGATCTGGTGCAGAAGCGGGCGAAGCGTCCCGTCGGCGCGCCCGACAAGGCGCTCGCGAAGAAGGTCACGAAGGTCGGCGTCATCGGCGCGGGGCTCATGGCCAGCCAGTTCGCCCTTCTGTTCGTGCGCAAGCTCCAGGTGCCCGTGCTGATCACGGACCTCGATCAGGCGCGCGTCGACAAGGGCGTCGCCTACATCCACGACGAGATCGGCAAGCTCGAGGCGAAGGGCCGGCTCGACGGCGACACCGCCAACAAGCTGCGCGCCCTCGTGACCGGGACGACCGACAAGTCGGCCTATGCCGACTGCGACTTCGTCATCGAGGCGGTCTTCGAAGAGGTCGGCGTCAAGCAGTCGGTGTTCGCCGAGATCGAGGCCGTCGTCGCGGAGGATGCGATCCTCGCGACCAACACGTCGTCGCTCTCGGTCGAGGAGATCGGCGCCAAGCTCGCTCACCCCGAGCGCCTGGTCGGCTTCCACTTCTTCAACCCGGTCGCGGTCATGCCGCTCATCGAGGTCGTGAAGACTCCGCTGACGTCGGATGCCGCCCTCTCGACGGCGTTCGTCGTCGCCCGGGGGCTGGGCAAGAACGCGGTCCTCACCGCCGACGCGCCCGGATTCGTCGTGAACCGTCTGCTCGCCAAGGTCATGGGCGAGGCCGCGCGCGCCGTCTACGAGGGCACGCCCGTCGCGGACGTCGAGAAGGCGTTCGCGCCGCTCGGCCTGCCGATGGGACCGTTCCAGCTCATCGACCTCGTCGGCTGGAAGGTCGCCGCCCACGTGCAGGACACGATGGTCCGCGCTTTTCCCGACCGGTTCTATGCGAACGAGAACTTCCACGAGCTCGCCGCGTTGGACGAGGTCGTCGAGAAGGACAAGGGCGGCCGCGTGACCGGATTCACGAAGGCCGCCGAGAAGGTCGCGAAGAAGGCGACGGGATCGACACCGGCATCCGCCGAAGAGATCCTCCGCCGTGTGCAGGACGGCCTCGCGCAGGAGATCAAGCTCATGCTGGACGAGGGCGTCGTGCCCGAGGTCGAGGACATCGACCTGTGCCTGATCCTCGGAGCAGGATGGCCCTTCATCGACGGCGGTGCGACGCCGTACCTCGACCGTGAGGGCGCGAGCGACCGGGTGTTCGGCGACACGTTCCACCACCCGCCGATCCGCGGCATCGCCTGACGGACCCAGGAACGCGTGCGGCCCCCGGGGTGTCCCGGGGGCCGCACGCGTCCGTCAGTGCCGAGTGAGCTGCGCCTGGGCCGCACGGACCCGGAGATCGCGCGCGAGGTGATCACGCTGCTCGATCACGATGCGCCTGAGCGAACCGGGTGCATCGGTGTTCGCCTCAAGCCAGGCGTCGACCGACGCGGTGTCTTCCGTGGCGGGGAACAACCCCCGCACGAGGCGCGCGGCGATCTCGATGCTGCGCGAGCGCCACGCCGGCAGAATCCGCTCGAAGTACGGGGCGTCGAACTCCGCGACGAGGTCACGACTCTCCCCCGCCCGCGCGCCACGGATGGTGGCATCGAGGTGGTCGTTGGTCAGCGTCTCGTCCTCCCAGGCCGCCCGCCACGCGTCGCGACGGACGGATGCCTCCGGCCGCGCCGCGAGCGCCGCCAGACGCGCCGTGCGGCCCGAGGCGGTCGCATCCCGCTCCGCTTCGGCGTCGATGCTCGCGGCGTCCGCGTGGCCGGACGCAGCGAGACCGAAGAGCCATCCCCACCGGAGGTCGGGGTCGAGCGGGAGACCCGCCGGTGCCGGTGCCTCTCCTGCCAGGATCGCCGACATCTCGGCCGCGCGGTCCCCGGACAGTTCGGCGGCCACACCCACTGCTCGTGCCCAGATGAGCTGCGCGTCGGACCCGGCGTCCGCCGCCGCCATGGCGCGCCATGCTCCCTCCAACCACGCGGCCGATGCCCGCTCGACGTCCGACACGTAATGACGGATCGCGAAGGCGGCGTGGGCGAGGACGTCGCTCAGGAGCGCCGGGTGCGATTCGCGGGAAGCGTGATCCGCCGCGATCGCCAGATAGACGGATGCCGCGAGTTCCCCGTCACGCACCGCGTTCCACAACGCCGCCCAGACGACGCCGCGCGCGACCGCGTCGGGCATCGATGACAGGCCCGCCGTGACGGCTGCGAGCGACCGGTCGTCGAGCCGCACCTTCGCATAGGAGCGGTCGTCGACGTTGGCGATCACGAGGGCGGTGTCAGGGAGGACGGGCGCGTCGACGAGGGTGCGCTCACTGAACAGGTCGACGGCGACATCGCCGCGCGCGACGAGACGTCCCGCCTCGTCGTCCCACAGACCGACGCGGACCGCGTGCGGTCGTGCGACGTCCTGCACGACGGCCAGAGGGCCGCGTTCGACGGTGAGGGTCGGCAGCCCGGTCGTCTCGAGCCACGCCGTGCTCCACGATCGCAGGTCGCGCCCCGATGCCTCCTCCAGCGCGACGAGGAGATCCTCGAGCGTCGTGTTGCCGTAGGCGTGGGCGGCGAAGTACCGCTGCGCACCGCGGAAGAAGGCCTCCTCGCCGACGAACCCGACGAGCTGCTTCAGAACCGACGCACCCTTTGCGTAGGTGATGCCGTCGAAGTTCAGCTTGGCCGCCTCGAGATCGGGGATGTCGGCGACGATCGGATGCGTCGTGGGGAGCTGGTCCTGGACGTACGCCCACCCCTTTCGCCGGCTCGCGAACGTGACCCAGGCATCCGGGTGCAGCCCTGTCGCGACGTTCGCGTGCGTCCCCATGAAGTCGGCGAACGACTCCTTGAGCCACAGATCGTCCCACCACCGCATCGTGACGAGGTCGCCGAACCACATGTGCGCCATCTCGTGGAGGATCGTGTTGGAGCGCGCTTCGCGTTGCGCGGCCGTCGCCGCGCCGCGGAAGACGTACGCCTCGGTGAAGGTGACGAGCCCCGGGTTCTCCATCGCCCCCAGGTTGTACTCGGGGACGAAGATCTGGTCGTACTTACCCCACGGGTAGTCCTGGTCGAAGGCCGCTGTGAAGAAGTCGAGTCCTCGGCGGGTGATGTCGAGGATCTCGTCCGCGTCGAGGTGCTCCGCGAGCGAGGCGCGGCAGAGGACGCCGAGGTCCACGCTCTGCCGCTCCCCCGTCCAGGCCCCGTCGACGCGGTGGTACGGCCCGACGGCGACCGCGGTGACGTAGCTCGACAGCAGGGGCGTCTCGGCGAAGGACACGCGGACCCCGCCGTCGACGTCGAGGCGAGAGGTCTCGGCGCCGCCCGACAGGACGGCGCCGTCACCCGACGCCGTGATGCGGAAGGTCCACCGCGCCTTCAGGTCGGGCTGCTCGAAGCACGGGTAGACGCGGCGGCTGTCGGCAGGCTCGTACTGCGTGTACAGATACACGGCCCCGTCCACGGGATCCGTGAAGCGGTGAAGACCCTCACCCGACCGGCTGTACCGACCACGGGCGCGGATGCGGACCGTGTTGTCCTCGGCGAGTCCCGAGAGGCGGATCCGGGCACCGTCCCACTCGACCGGTTGCGGCGCACCGTTGAGCTCCACCTCGTCGACGGCGACGCCGAGGAAGTCGACCCACGTCTCGGCGGCCGACGCGCGGAATCGCAGAGTGCTCTGCGTCGCGAAGTCATCGCGGGAGGCGTCGGACGCCGACCGGACGTCCAGGTCGACCTCGATCGTGTCGAGATCGATGACGGATGCCCGGGCCGCGGCATCCTCTCGACTCAGGTTCTCATCGCCGGAATGCTGCCGTGTCTGCATCCCTCCATGCTGTCACGCGGTCAGTCGGAAGCCGCGTCGGTCGGGCCGCGGAGTTCGACCTCCTGCGAGCTCCACACGGCGTCGTCGCTCGACTGGCGGGCGACGGGTACGCGCGTGCCGAGCACCTGCGACACGACGTCCTGCGCGATCTTCGAGGCCGTCAGGCCCGCATCGGCGAGAATCTGCTCGCGGGTCGCGTGGTCGATGAACTCGTCCGGAAGGCCGAGCTCGTCGACGGCCGTCGAGACGCCCGCCTCGCGCAGCACTTGACGCACGCGCGTCCCAACACCGCCGACGCGGATGCCGTCCTCGATCGTGATCACCAGGCGATGGGATGCCGCGAGCTCGACGACGGCAGGGCGGATGGGAACAGCCCAGCGAGGGTCGATGACCGTCGAACCGATGCCCTGGGCGCGGAGCCGCTCGGCGACCTCGACGGCCATGTGCGCCATCGGGCCGATGCCGACGATGAGGACGTCCTCGGCGCCGCTGCGGTACAGCACGTCCGTGCCGTCCGCCAGACGCTCGATCGCGTCGAGGGCATCCGGCACGGACCCCTTCGGAAAACGCACAACGGTGGGCGCGTCCTCGACGGTGACCGCCTCGTCGAAGAGTTCGCGAAGCCGCTCCGCGTCGCGGGGCGCGGCGATCCGGATGCCGGGCACGAGCTGCAGCATGGCGAGGTCCCAGATGCCGTGGTGGCTCGGACCGTCGGGCCCGGTCACGCCCGACCGGTCGAGGACGAAGGTGACGCCCGCCTTGTGCAGCGCGACATCCATCATGACCTGGTCGAACGCCCGGTTCATGAACGTCGCATAGATCGCCACGACCGGGTGGACACCGCCGAACGCGAGCCCTGCGGCCGAGGCGACCGCGTGCTGCTCGGCGATGCCGACGTCGTAGACGCGCTTCGGGAACCTCTGTGCGAACTCCTGCAGGCCGGTCGGTCGCAGCATCGCGGCGGTCATCGCGATGATGTCGTCGCGCCGCTCCCCGGCCGCCACGAGCGCCTCGGAGAAGACGTCCGTCCAGGCGACCGCATCCGAGGACCCGATCGGCTCCCCCGTGACCGGATCGATCTTGCCGACCGCGTGGAACTGGTCGGCCTCGTCACGCCGCGCCGGCTCGAACCCGCGCCCCTTGTCAGTGATGGCGTGCACGATGACCGGCGCGCCGTACTCCTTCGCGAGGCGGAGCGTCTCCTCCATCGCATCCAGATCGTGTCCGTCGACGGGGCCGAGGTACTTGATGTCGAGGTTGGAGTACAGCGCCACGTTGTTGGTAAAGCGCGACAGGAAACCGTGGGTGCCGCCGCGTACGCCGCGGTAGACCGCGCGGCCGATGGGTCCGAGCAGCCGGGAGACGTGCGCGGAACTCTGTCGCAGTGTCTTGTAGCTGTCGGCCGTGCGGACGCGGTTGAGGTAGCGCGCCATGCCGCCGATGGTCGGCGCGTACGAGCGACCGTTGTCGTTGACGACGATGACGAGGTTGCGGTCATTGTCGTCGGAGATGTTGTTGAGCGCTTCCCACGTCATCCCGCCAGTCAGCGATCCGTCGCCCACGACGGCGACGACGTGGCGATCCTTGCGGCCGGTCACCGTGAGGGCGCGGGAGACCCCGTCGGCCCAGCTGAGCGAGCTCGAGGCGTGCGAGGACTCGACGACGTCGTGCGGGCTCTCGGAGCGCTGCGGGTAGCCGGCGAGCCCCCCGCGGGAGCGCAGCTTCGAGAAGTCCTGACGACCGGTGAGCAGCTTGTGGACGTAGGACTGGTGTCCGGTGTCGAAGATGATGGGGTCGTTCGGGGAGTCGAAGACGCGGTGCAGGGCGATCGTCAGCTCGACGACGCCGAGGTTCGGGCCGAGGTGGCCACCGGTGCGCGAGACGTTCTCGACGAGGAAGGTCCGGATCTCATCGGCGAGGATGTGAAGCTCCTCGCTCGAGAACCGATCGAGGTCACGCGGACCGGAAATTCCCTCGAGAAGACTCATGACAGGAGTCTACGTGCCCGCATGCGAGAGGACCCCGACTCCACGCGGAGCCGGGGTCCTCTTGACACGCGGGTCAGACCAGCGAACGCAGCACGTACTGCAGGATGCCGCCGTTGCGGTAGTAGTCAGCCTCACCGGGGGTGTCGATACGGACGACCGCGTCGAACTCGACCGTCTGCTTGCCCTCCGGCGAGAACTCGCTCGGCTCGGCGACGACCTTCACCGTCTTGGGCGTGACGCCCTCGTTCAGCTGCTCGAGGCCCGTGATCGAGACGATCTCGGTGCCGTCGAGGCCGAGCGAGCTCCAGCTCTCCCCGGCGGGGAACTGCAGCGGCACGACGCCCATGCCGATGAGGTTCGAGCGGTGGATGCGCTCGAAGCTCTCGGTGATGACCGCCTTGACGCCCAGCAGGCTCGTGCCCTTGGCCGCCCAGTCGCGCGACGAACCGGAGCCGTACTCCTTGCCGCCGAAGACGACGAGCGGGGTGCCCTGCGCCTGGTAGTTCTGGCTCGCGTCGTAGATGTACGACTGCGGTCCGCCGGGCTGCGTGAAGTCGCGGGTGAAACCGCCCTCGACGACCTTGCCGTCGTTGACCGCGGCGACGATCTCGTTCTTCAGGCGGATGTTCGCGAACGTGCCGCGGATCATGACCTCGTGGTTCCCTCGACGCGAGCCGTAGGAGTTGAAGTCCTTCTGCGCCACACCGTGCTCGGTGAGGTACTGAGCCGCCGGGGTGCCGGCCTTGATGTTGCCGGCCGGGCTGATGTGGTCGGTCGTGACCGAGTCGCCCAGGGTCGCCATGACGCGCGCACCGGAGATGTCGGTGACGGGTGCCGGCGTGCTCTCCATGCCGTCGAAGTACGGTGCCTTGCGGACGTACGTCGAATCCTCGTCCCATTCGAAGATGGGACCCGTGGGCGTCGGCAGGTTCTGCCAGCGCTCGTCGCCGTCGAAGACGGTCGAGTACTGCTTGATGAACTGCTCGCGCGAGATGGAGTGGTCGATGACCTCCTGGACCTCGTCGGGCGAGGGCCAGATGTCCCTCAGGAACACGTCGTTGCCGTCCGCGTCCTTGCCGAGCGCATCGGTCTCGAAATCGAAGTTCATCGACCCGGCGAGAGCGTAGGCGACGACCAGCGGCGGCGAGGCCAGGTAGTTCATCTTCACATCGGGGCTGATGCGGCCCTCGAAGTTGCGGTTGCCCGACAGGACGGCGGTGACGGCGAGGTCGTTCTCGTTGATCGCCGCCGACACCTCCTCGATGAGCGGACCCGAGTTGCCGATGCAGATCGTGCAGCCGTAGCCGACGGTGTAGAAGTCGAGGCCCTCGAGCGCCTTGTCAAGTCCGGACTTCTCGTAGTAGTCGGTGACGACCTTCGAGCCGGGTCCGAGCGTCGTCTTGACCCACGGCTTGCGCTTCAGGCCCTTGTCGACGGCCTTCTTGGCGAGGAGGCCCGCCGCGATCATGACCGACGGGTTCGACGTGTTGGTGCACGAGGTGATGGCCGCGAGGGTGACCGCACCGTTGTCGAGGAGGTAGGACTGCCCGTCGGGCGTCGTGACCTTGACCGGCTTGGATGCCGCGTGGCGGGCACCGCTCGAGATCATCGAGGGGACGTGCTCGTGCTCGTGCTGGTGCGAGACGCCCTCGGCCGAGACGGTCTCGTGCTCGACGCCCGGAGCGGAACCCGGGTCGGACGCGGGGAAGGTGCCTTCGATCTCGACGGAGTCCTCAGCGGCGGCATCCGCGTAGTTGAGGATGTCCTTCTCGAACTGGTTCTTCGCCTCGGAGAGGAGGATGCGGTCCTGCGGACGCTTCGGGCCGGCGATGGAGGGGACGACCGTCGACAGGTCGAGCTCCATGAACTCGCTGAAGCTGAGCTCGCGGGAGGCGTCGTGCCACAGCGACTGAGCCTTGGCGTACGCCTCGACGAGGGCGACGGTCTGCTCGTCGCGCCCCGTGAGGCGCAGGTAGTCGAGGGTCACGTCGTCGACCGGGAACATCGCCGCGGTCGAACCGAACTCGGGGCTCATGTTGCCGATGGTGGCGCGGTTGGCCAGCGGCACCTGGGCGACGCCTTCGCCGTAGAACTCGACGAACTTGCCGACCACGCCGTGCTTGCGGAGCATGTCGGTGATCGTGAGGACGACGTCCGTCGCGGTCACGCCGGCGGGGATCTCACCGGTGAGCTTGAAGCCGACGACGCGCGGGATGAGCATGGAGACCGGCTGGCCGAGCATGGCAGCCTCGGCCTCGATGCCGCCGACGCCCCAGCCGAGCACGCCCAGGCCGTTGACCATCGTGGTGTGCGAGTCGGTGCCGACGCAGGTGTCGGGGTAGGCGCGCAGGACGCCGTCGACCGGACGGTCGTAGATGACCTTGGCGAGGTGCTCGATGTTCACCTGGTGGACGATGCCGGTCCCCGGGGGGACGACCTTGAAGTCGTCGAAGGCGGTCTGACCCCAGCGCAGGAACTGGTAGCGCTCACCGTTGCGCTCGTACTCGATCTCGACGTTGCGCTCGAGGGCGTTCTCGGATCCGAAGAGGTCGGCGATGACCGAGTGATCGATGACCATCTCGGCCGGCGACAGCGGGTTGATCTTGCTCGGATCGCCGCCGAGGGCGGTGACGGCCTCGCGCATGGTGGCGAGGTCGACGATGCAGGGAACACCGGTGAAGTCCTGCATGACCACGCGCGCCGGCGTGAACTGGATCTCGGTGTTGGGCTCGGCATCGGGGTTCCAGTTACCGAGGGCCTCGATCTGCTCCTTGGTGACGTTCGCGCCGTCCTCGGTGCGAAGCAGGTTCTCGAGGAGGATCTTGAGGCTGTACGGAAGCTTCTCGAAACCGGGAACGGTGTCGATGCGGAAGATCTCGTAGTCGGTGTCGCCGACTGTGAGTGTGCTCTTGGCACCGAAGCTGTCAACTGTGGACACGTGTGCTCTCCTTCGTCGGCGGGCGCGGCGTGAGCCGGCCCTCCCATCTTCGCCCTGCCTGGTCCCGGTGACTAGTGAGGTCCGCCTTACTCAGGCGGGCGAAATTTATCTTGATATCAAGATACTCTACGCGGGCGGATGCCGCTGCCTCAGGCGCCGCTCTCCTCGTCCGGATCGACCTCGTCCGCAGCGCGCGCGACGAGCACCGGCTCCTCGTCGAGACACAGCCGGACCAGCAACGTGAGGAGATCGCGCAGGCTCGTGGCGCCGAGCAGACGGAACTGGTCGTACTCCCCGAGGGGTGCGATCGCGGCGAGCTGCCAGCTCGACTCGACGGGGTCGTCCGACACCTCCGTATCGGGATCCCACCGCGCTTCCCCGAGCACCGAAGCGAGCGTGGCGACACGGCGGACCACCCGCTCCGCTTCGCGCCGCAGCGGTGCCAGCTCCTCGTCCCAGACCAGCGGCTGCAGGGGCGTCACGTCGGCGATCGGATGCGGGTCGTCGAGACCCCAGCGGTCGACCGTGATGCGATCTCCGCCGACGGCGATCACGAAGAGGTCGGCGCTTCCCGCTTCGACCTGGACGATCCTGGCCATCGTGCCGAGGGAGGAGCGTTCCTCTCCCCCGCCGGCTTCTCGTCCGCGCTCGATCAGGACGACGCCGAACTCCGGGTCCTCGTGCTCGAGCAGTCTCCCGAGCATCGTCAGGTAGCGCGGTTCGAAGATCCGAAGGACGAGCGGCGCGTGCGGGAACAGCACACTTCCGAGCGGGAACATCGGGACGGCGTCCATACGGCCAGTCAACCAGCCGTCGGACCGGTCAGGGGCGTTCTGCTGCGGCTTCCTCGGTCGACGCGGCGCGCGGCGGATAGAGCGCACGGACGGCGAGCCAGGTCACGGCGACCATCGGCGCGAACAGCGGCAGGCCCATGATGAGCTTCAGAGTGCCGAGTGCCGCCGTCTGATCCGTGAGGTACAGCGGCAGCTGCACCGCGAGACGCGCGAAGAACAGCGCGGCCCACGCGATCGTCAGCCAGAAGAACACCCGGCGCTTGCGTCGGTCTGCCCGCCACGCGGTGCCCTCGTTCATGAGGAACCCCGCAGCGACGCCGATGAGCGACCACCCGATCAGCGCCGAGACGAGGAGCCCTGTCCCGTACGCCGCGTTCGTGATCAGCCCGGGGACGAAATTGTCGACGCCCCGACCCGTGAACAGCGCGAGCGCCGCGGCGGCACCCGTCGCGACCAGGCCGCCGAAGGCCGCCGCAACGGGAGACCGCTGGACCAGGCGGATGATCGTGAAGACGGCCGCCAACCCCACCGACGCCACGAGCGAGAGCACGAGGTCCTGACCGGTGACCGTGTAGAGGACGACGAACACGAGCCCCGGGAGGACGGACTCGCCGATCCCCCGCCATCCGCCCATCGCCCGCCACACGACGTGTCCGGTCGTGGCGTCGTCGGTCGGATCGAGTCCCGCACGTTTCGCGGCTCCCCCGAGGGCCTGACCGATGAGGTCGGATGCCGTCGGTTCACCCGCTGACGGCGGGACGAGGTCCGGTCGATCGGCCGACGGCTCGCCGGGTCGGTCCTGCGCCATGCTCACGCGCTGCCGGGCGTCGCGGGCATCTTGAGAGGGATGAGGTCCCGCGGGGGCATCGGCGTCGTCCCGCGCACCACGACGATCGACCGGAAGAGGTCTTCGACCTGCTCGGCAGCCGCGATGTCACCGGCGGCGGCTCCGCCGATCACACCCCGCAAGAACCACCGGGGGCCGTCGACGCCCACGAACCGTGCGAGCCGCTTACCGGCCGCGCCATCCGCGCCGGCGACGGGCACCTCGGCGAGCAGCTCGGGTCCCAGGGGCCCTTCGCGCTCCTCGACGCGTCCACCCTGCTGACGGACCTGCTGACGGATCTGCTCACGCGTCTCCTCCCACAGGCCGCTGGAGCGCGGTGCGGCGAACGGCTGCACCTGGAGGGTGGAGCCAGCGTAGTCCAAGCCCACTGCGACGATGCGCTTCGTCTGCTCCTCGACCTCGAGCCGGAGGTTCAGCCCCTCCCGGGGCAGGACCTTCACGCCGCCGAGATCGATGTAGGGGCGGACGGGATTGGCTTCCGCCTCGTCGAAGGGGCCGTTGGCGGCACGATCGCTCGGTGCCGACTTGGGGGCGAGCTCGTCGCTCATGCGGTTGTTCCTGTCGTGTAGCCGGTGGATCCGAATCCCCCGTCACCGCGCACACTGTCGGGAAGCGCGTCGACGGGGAGGAAAGTCGCCCGCGAGACGGGCATCACGATGAGTTGGGCGATCCGATCGCCCGGAGCGATGTCGAACGCCTCGGCGGCATCCGTGTTCAGCAGCGTCACCTTGATCTCACCCCGGTATCCGGCGTCGACCGTGCCCGGGGAGTTGACGACGGTGATGCCGTGTTTGGCGGCCAGACCGCTGCGGGGGACGACGAAGGCGACGTAGCCGTCGGGAAGCGCGATGCGCACTCCGGTGCCGATGAGGGCGCGCTGGCCGGGAGCCAGCCGCACCTGCTCGGTCGAGACGAGGTCGGCGCCTGCATCCCCGGGGTGCGCGTAGACGGGCACATGAGCCGAGATAATGGGAACGTCCACGGTATCCATCACCCCCCGAGGCTAATGCACAACACCGACCGCACCGTCCCCGCTTCCTACCGCGAGCGGTTGAGCCCGTCCCTGTGGCTCCTGGTGAGCGCAGCGGTGTGCGCCCCGATGGCAGCCGTGGTGTTCTCGCCGATCGACACGACGCTCGCCCTCGTCATCGGACTGGCCGTCGGAGTCGTCCTCGTCTCGGCGCTCATCCTCGCCGCGCCCGTGATCGCCGTCCGTGACGGGGTCCTGCACGTGGGGCGCGCCCACATCGCGGTGTCCGATCTGGGCGAAGCCGAGTTCCTCACCGGGGACGACGCCCGCACGGCGCGAGGCGGCGGCCTGCGCGGGGACGATTGGCACGTCCTCCGCGGCGGTATCGACGGCGTCGTCCGCGTTCCCGTCTCAGACGACGACGACCCCGCGGCACGCTGGGTGTTCTCGTCGCGCACACCCGATCGGGTGGCGGCGATCATCACCCGCGCGCAGCGGGGTCGCTAGGTCTCCGCGGCTGACGCCGAGGAAGGTCGGCGCTGCTTACGCGGCGCACTCGGTGCAGATGGCACCGATCGAGGTCTGGTGGTCGATCTGGGTCCGGTGCTTCACGAGGAAGCACTCGACGCAGGTGAATTCATCCTCCTGAGGAGGGAGGACGACGACGTCGAGGTCGACGTCGGAGAGGTCTGCGCCGGGGAGCTCGAACCCGCTCGGGTTGTCAGAGTCCTCGACGTCGACCGAGCCGGACATCTTGTCCGGGACGCGTTCCTTGAGAGCCTCGATCGACTCGCTGTCGTCTTCGGTCTTGCGGGGGGCGTCGTAATCCGTGGCCATTCGAGAACGTCTCAACTTTCGGGGTGGTGCTGTGGGGTGCGGCCCGTTCGGGCGGCCATAGTTTGCATCACCTCACGGTGAATCGCAAATGAGCCGCCGGGCCGTAGCTGCCTTTCGGGGGTGCCACACCGCAAACTCGCGGCGCGCCCCGGATATTCCCGCCGCCGGGCCTGCTCCGTGACAGCATGAACGCACACGCTGGATCTGGAGGACGTCCGCATGGAACAGCTCAAAGTGATCGGCACCGAGGACGGTCGCCTCATGCTCGCGACCGACGCCGGCGACCGCTTCTCGCTCGCCGTCGACGAGGCGCTGCGCACCCACCTGCGCCGCCTGCAGCGGGACGCCGAGCCCCGCACCACCCGCCCGAACCCCCGCGACATCCAGGCTCACATCCGTGCCGGCATGACGGCCGAGGATGTGGCTCAGCTGCTCGGTGTGCGCGTCGAAGACGTTCAGCGCTTCGAAGGACCGGTCTTGGCCGAACGCGAGCACATCGTGGGTCAGGCGCTGGCCGTGACCGTGCTGATCGGGGGCGAGCTCGACCCCGGGGCGCAGCCGACCTTCGGCAATGCCGTCCGCGCGAAGCTCACCGAAGCCGGCGCCTCGGGCGAGCGCTGGACGAGCTGGAAGGACCAGAACGGCTGGACCGTGAAGCTCGAGTTCACCGTCGGGGAAGTCGAGCACGACGCCCGCTGGTCGTTCGATCCGCGCCGATCGTCCCTCGCGCCGCAGAACTCCGACGCGACCCAGCTGTCGCGTCAGGGCTCGTTGCCCGAAGGCCTCATCCCCCGCTTGCGTGCTCTCGACTCCGCGCCGCAGAAGGATGCCTCCCGCTTCGACAGTGGTGCATTCGGTCCTCGTGCACTCTCCGAACCTGACGCCGACCTCGAATCCCCCGAGCCGCGTCCCTCCTCGTCCGCCGCTGTGCAGCAGGCCGCCATCAAGCGTGCGCCCCACGCACCCGCGACGTCTGCGGAGACGGCGGACCTCCTCGAAGCGCTGCGCCGCCGTCGCGGCCAGCGCGAGCCGATGCCGGGTGAGCACGGGGAGGAGCGCACCTCCACCCCCGTCGCCCTCTTCGACGCACCCGAGCCCGACGACGAGCCGGCGCCCGCCGAGCCGGAGAGTTCCCAGCCCGAAGCCACGGAGCCGGCCGCCGAGCAGACGCGTCGGCGAGGTCGCACGTCGATGCCCTCGTGGGACGAGATCGTCTTCGGCGCACGCACCGAGGACGGCTGACCTCAGCCGAACGCCCCGAGCCGCACGAGCGGGACGACCCGCTCCTGATCGGTGAGCGAGCCGTGCTGCCCGATCATGTTCTGCGGCTTCTTGTCGGCCTCCCGGTCGTCGTAGTACGCGACGGCGGACCGGGCGGCGACGAGGACATCGCCGATCCGCGGCAGGACCTCGGGATCGGGCGAGGCGCCGAACAGTCCGGCGGCGACCGCCTCGGCGCGTGACATCACCCAGGCGCGGGGGGACTCGGCATCCCGCCACCGCTCCAGGACCTCGTCCGCGCGTCCGTCCTCCGTGTAGAGGTGGAGCATGCGCGGCTCGCCCGCGACGATGGTCACGTTCTCGACGAGCGGGTCGCCGTCACGCAGGAGGACCTGGCGATGGCGGGGGACGTCGACGATGCCGTGATCGGCGGTCAGGACCGCCGCGGCGTGGGAGCCGATGGCGGCATCCAGATCGCGGGCCGCACCGTCCACTCGCTCGAGAGCCGCGGCCCACTCGTCGCTCTCCCATCCGCGGGCGTGGGCGATGGTGTCCAATTCCGGGACGTACGCGTAGACGAGGGCTCCGGGATGCCGGAGCGCCAGGTCCGCGGCACGCTCCACACGCTCGGAGATCGAGGCCGCACCCACGAACTCGGCCCCCCGCTGCAGGGCGGCGGTGAACCCGGTCCCGGCGTAACGCGGCTGCGAGACGACGAAGCACGGCCGCCCCGCCTCTGCCTCGCGCTGGAGCAGCGGGACCGAGCGCTGCCAGGTCAACGGGTCGAGTCCGTCCGTCTCCCAGCCCTTGAGCTGGTTGGGCGCGCGATCCGTGCCGGGGATGCGCGCGCGGTAGCCGACCAATCCATGCGTGCCGGGTGTCTCCCCCGTGAGCAGGCTCGCGAGCGCGACCGCCGTGGTCGAGGGGAAGACGGTGCGGGCGGCATCCTTCTTGGTCATCCGCCCGGTGAGGAAGCGCGCGTATCCGGCGCGGGCGGTCAGGTTCGCACGGCCGAGACCGTCGACCAGCAGCACGATCGCCGACCGGGCGGGCGGGAACCACTCGCCCCGCCCCTCGAGAGAGGCCAGGATCTGCGGCACGACACCGGTGAGGCTCCGGGCTGACGGCGGGTCCACGGGTAGGCTGAGAGACACCCGGGTCAGTCTTCCACACGGTGCTCCGCCGCCGTTTCTGGCCCCTCGCAGCATCTCCCGAAGACCGATCGAGGCCATGGCATCGCGCACTCCCCCTCCCCCGCCCGCTGTTGAACGCATCGAGGACGTCGACCTCGCTGACGAGATGCAGGGCTCATTCCTGGAGTACGCCTACTCGGTCATCTACTCGCGCGCCCTTCCGGATGCCCGCGACGGCCTGAAGCCCGTGCAGCGCCGCATCCTCTTCCAGATGTCCGAGATGGGCCTGCGCCCCGACCGCGGCCACGTGAAGAGTGCGCGTGTCGTCGGTGACGTGATGGGCAAGCTCCACCCGCACGGCGACTCCGCGATCTACGACGCGCTCGTCCGCCTCGCTCAGGACTTCGCCCTCCGCGTGCCCCTGGTGGACGGGCACGGCAACTTCGGTTCGCTCGACGACGGGCCGGCTGCCGCGCGATACACCGAAGCCCGACTCGCGGCATCCGCTCTGGCGCTCACGGAGAACCTCGACGAGGACGTCGTCGACTTCATCCCGAACTACGACGGCCAGTTCCAGCAGCCGGAGGTGCTTTCCGCCGCGTTCCCGAACCTGCTCGTCAACGGTGCGACCGGTATCGCCGTCGGCATGGCGACGAACATGGCGCCGCACAACCTCATCGAGGTCGTGTCGGCCGCCATCCACCTGCTCGAGAACCCCGGGGCGACCCTCGAGGAGCTCATGGAGTTCGTGCCGGGACCGGATCTCCCCGGTGGCGGCGTCATCGTGGGCCTCGACGGCATCAAGGAGGCCTACCAGACCGGCCGCGGCACGTTCCGCACCCGCGCGAAGACGTCGATCGAATCGCTCGGCCCGCGCCGCACCGGCATCGTCGTCACAGAGCTCCCTTACATGGTGGGGCCGGAGCGCGTCATGGAGAAGATCCGCGACGCCGTCTCGTCGAAGAAGCTCACCGGCATCTCGGACCTCACCGACCTCACCGACCGCAACCACGGCCTGCGGCTCGTCATCGGGATCAAGACCGGCTTCGACCCGAACGCGGTCCTCGAACAGCTCTACCGGCTCACGCCGCTCGAGGACTCCTTCGGTATCAACAACGTCGCCCTCGTCGGCGGACAGCCGCAGACGCTCGGACTCAAAGAGCTGTTGCGCGTGTACCTGGATCACCGCATCCAGGTCGTCACCCGCCGCAGCCGTTACCGGCTCGCGCGCAAGCAGGAGCGCCTGCACCTCGTCGAGGGCCTCCTCATCGCGATCCTCGACATCGACGAGGTCATCCAGGTCATCCGCACGTCAGATGACAGCGAGCAGGCCCGTACGCGCCTCATGGACGTGTTCGACCTGTCTCAGCTGCAGGCCGAGTACATCCTCGAGCTGCGGCTGCGCCGACTCACGAAGTTCTCGCGCGTCGAACTCGAGGCCGAGCAGAACACGCTGAAGGCCGACATCGCCGCCCTCGAGGAGCTCCTCGGCAGCGAGGTGCTCTTGCGGCGCCAGGTCGCGACCGAATTGGATGCCGCATCCGACGCCTTCGGCACGACCCGCCGGACGCTCCTCATGAACGGTGGTCCCGTCGCTCCCCGCGGCCGCGCCGCAGCGCCGGCGGACCTTCAGATCGCCGACGCCCCGTGCCGCGTCTATCTCTCGGCGACCGGACGCATGGTGCGCGCAGAGCTCGTCGCCGACGCGCCCGGCGGGGGCGTGGTCACACCCGCTCGCCGGTCGAAGCACGACGCGATCCGCTCCTGGGTGAACGGCACGACGCGCGGCGACCTCGGCGCGGTCACGACCCGGGGTCGACTGGTCCGCTTCACGCCCGTCGACCTGCCGTCCGTGCCGGCGAACTCGGTGCAGCTCGCCGCGGGAACCCGCGCGGACCAGTACCTGGGACTCGCCCCGACCGAGCACGTCGTCGCGATCGTCCCGCTGACGGATGCCGCCCCGATCGCGCTCGGTACGGCGCAGGGCGTCGTCAAGCGCGTCGCGGCGACCGAGCTGCCGCCGGGAAAGCCGGACGTCGAGATCATCTCGCTCAAGCCGGGCGACACCGTCGTCGGTGCTGCCCTCGCCGACGACGCGAGTGAACTGGTCTTCGTCTCGAGCGACGCGCAGCTCCTGCGGTTCGAGGCCTCGGCGGTCCGCCCTCAGGGTCGGTCGGCCGGCGGGATGGCCGGCATCCGGCTCTCGGACGGCGCCCGCGTCATCGCCTTCACCGCCGTGACCGCAACGGACGAGACCATCGTGGCGACGGTCGCGGGAGCGAGTGCCGCCTTGCCGGGGACCGATCCGGGGTCGGCGAAGGTCTCGCTGTTCTCCGAGTTCCCCGCCAAGGGTCGGGCGACCGGCGGCGTCCGCGCGCAGCGTTTCCTCCGGTGGGAGGACGCGTTGCTCGTCGCGTGGGTCGGCGACCAACCGCGCGCCGTCGGCATCGACGGCGCGGTCCGATCGCTGCCCGAGACGGGCGCGAAGCGGGATGCCTCCGGCCAGGCGCTCGACGCCGCGGTCGGCGCCATCGGCACGACGGTGGCCTGAGCAGGGTTCAGCCTGCGAGCTTCGCCTTCACGTAGGCGACGATCGCGTTCGCGTGTCCGTGCCCGAGCCCGTGCTCGTCCTTGAGGACAGCCACGGTCTCCATGTGCGTCCGGGTGTCCAGGCTGTCGGCGGCGACGTCGAGCCAGTGCTGCACCGGTTGACCGTAGGTCTTCTGGATGCTCGGGAAGTACGAGGCGGGACCCTTGGGCTTCTCCCCCGGGGCGATGACGGGCGCGACGACGCGGTGGGCTTCCATACCCGTCACGCTAGCGCCGCAGGGGTCAGGCGTCGATGCGCTCGCGATCGAGCCGTTCGCTCGAGGTCACGATGAAGTCGCGGCGCGGAGCGACCTCGGACCCCATCAGCAGCTCGAACACCGTCGAAGCGACCTCGGCGTCTTGCACGCGCACGCGTCGCAGTGTGCGCCCGGCCCGGTCCATCGTCGTCGTGGCGAGCTGATCGGCATCCATCTCACCGAGACCCTTGTAGCGCTGGACCGGTTCCTGCCACCGCTTGCCCGACTTCGTCAGCTTCGCCAGGAGGGTGTGCAGCTCCTGCTCGCTGTACGTGTAGATCGTCTCGTTCGGCTTGGTGCCGGGGTTCATGACGACGACGCGGTGCAACGGCGGGACGGCGGCGTACACGCGGCCCTCCTCGATCAGCGGACGCATGTAGCGGAAGAACAGGGTCAACAGCAGCGTGCGGATGTGCGCCCCGTCGACGTCGGCGTCGCTCATCAGGATGATCTTCCCGTAGCGCGCGGCCTCGAAGTCGAAGGATCGTCCGGACCCCGCGCCGATCACCTGGATGATCGCGGCGCACTCGGCGTTCGAGAGCATGTCGCTGACCGAGGCCTTCTGCACGTTGAGGATCTTGCCGCGGATCGGCAGCAGCGCCTGGTACTCGCTGTTGCGCGCGAGCTTCGCGGTACCGAGCGCGGAGTCGCCCTCGACGATGAACAGTTCGGACTCGGCCACGTCGTTCGTGCGGCAGTCCGCGAGCTTCGTCGGCAGAGACGACGACTCGAGCGCATTCTTGCGTCGCTGGGTCTCTTTGTGCGTGCGCGCAGAGATGCGCGCCTTCATCTCCGAGACGACCTTCTCGAGCAGGAGCGCCGTCTGCGCCTTGTCGTCCCGCTTCGACGATGCGAACTTCGCAGCCAGCTCCTTCGAGACGACGGATGCAACGATGTTGCGGACCGCGGGCGTCCCGAGGATCTCCTTGGTCTGCCCCTCGAACTGCGGCTCGGGCAGACGCACCGTGAGGACGGTCGAAAGCCCCGCGAGGATGTCGTCCTTCTCGATCTTCTCGTTCGCGCCGACCTTGAGCTTGCGCGCGTTCGACTCGATCTGGCCGCGGAGGGTCTTCATGAGCCCCTGTTCGAAGCCCTGCTGGTGCGTGCCGCCCTTGGGGGTCGCGATGATGTTGACGAACGAGCGGGCGACGGTCTCGTACCCGGTGCCCCAGCGCAGCGCGATGTCGACCTCGCACTCGCGTTCCACCTCGGTCGGGACCATCGCCCCTGACGCCTGCAGGACCGGCACCGTCTCGGTGAACGTGCCGGTGCCCGAGAGACGCCAGGTGTCGGTGATCGGCGCGTCCGGCGCCAGGAACTCCGCGAACTCGGAGATGCCGCCGTCGTAGCGGAAGCTCGTCTCGATCTCCTCGTCGGTCCGGCGATCGACGATGACGATCTCGAGCCCCGGGACGAGGAACGCCGTCTGCCGCGCACGCTGCTCGAGCTCTCCGAGGTCGAAGGCAGCGTCCTTCGTGAAGATCTGGCGGTCCGCCCAGTAGCGGATGCGACTGCCGGTGACGCCGCGGGGCGCCTTGCCGACGACGCGGAGTTCGCTGGACTTCTCGAAGGGACGGAAGGTGGTCGAGGGACCGTCTCCGTCGAACGATCCGGGCTCGCCGCGGTGGAACGACATCGCGTACGTCTTGCCGCCGCGGTCGACCTCGACGTCCAGGCGCTCCGACAGGGCGTTGACGACCGACGCTCCGACACCGTGCAGACCGCCCGAGGCGGCGTACGAGCCGCCGCCGAACTTGCCGCCGGCGTGCAGCTTCGTGAAGACCACCTCGACACCGGAAAGACCCGTCCGGGGCTCGATGTCGACGGGGATGCCGCGGGCGCGGTCGCGCACTTCGACGCTGCCGTCGGCGTAGAGAAGGATCTCGATCCGGTCGCCGTGCCCGCCGAGAGCCTCGTCGACCGAGTTGTCGATGATCTCCCAGAGGCAGTGCATGAGACCGCGGGAGTCGGTCGAGCCGATGTACATGCCGGGCCGCTTGCGGACCGCTTCGAGCCCTTCCAGGACCTGGAGATGATGGGCGGAATACTCGGCTGTCACGATCTCCCATCGTATTCGCCACGGCTGACACCGAGCCGACCGACACACACGCCGACGCGAGCTCGTCACGCACAGCGAGCGCACACCGTACGCGCACAGCGAAATGTCACGCAATGGCGGCATACGTGCAACATCCCCGTGGTTGTATGACATGACAGTTCACCCGTCATGAGCAGTACGAGGAGGCACCTGACATGAGCACGTCGACCACCACCGAGCCTGGAGCCGTCCTCGAGCACCGCCTCACGGCGATGGATCGCTGCGATTCCTGCGGCGCCCAGGCCTACATCGCCGCCGAGGTCAACGGCAGCGAGCTCCTCTTCTGCGCCCACCACGGACGCAAGTACGAAGAGAAGCTCCGCGCCGTCGCCACGTCATGGCACGACGAGACCGCACGCCTGACCGAATCGGTCTGAGCCGCGGCATCCCGAGTACGACGAAGGCCCCCTGCTGAGGCAGGGGGCCTTCGCGTATGCGGAACCGAGTCAGAAGCCGACGGCCGCCTGATACACGGGCAGCAGTCCCGTGCGGACGCCGGAGGCCGAGGGCTTGGGCTGGAAGACACTCGAGTTGTGATTGCCCTCGATCACGACGGGACCGTTCGCCGTGATCGCGATGTCCCAGCCGACGTAGGGCGCTTCCGGGGTCCGCCGGGCGAGCGAGGCGACCAGGTCGAGCACGCGGTCGTACTGCGGCACCTGGAACCCGACGATCGGGGTCCCCGTGGCAGGATGCTCCCGATACACGTTGCTGTTCTTGTCGACGCCCGGGTAGAGCGCGACGCCCTCGTCGTCGAGCATCGTGAACATCCCGCCCGACGCGAAGTTGTCGATGACGTCCCCGTTGCCGATGCGCAGGACGGCGGCAAGCAGGTGCACCCGGTCCTCGCCGTCGAGGAACGTGATGAGCCGGACGGTGTTGACGGCATCCGGATAAAGCGCCGACATCTCGGGGTGCTGGACGATGAACTCGTCGAGGACCGTCTGCCCCTTCGCGGTGACCTCCGCGCGGAACGCGGCGACGTCGACGTCCGCACCCACCTCGTGCAGGTCGATGCCGCCGCCGCCGTGTCCCTCGTTCGGCTTCGCGAGGACGCGCGGATGGCGCGCGAGGAAAGCCGTCAGCGCGGCATCGTCGACATCACGCAGATCGATCGTCTCGCGACCGAGCAGGTCGGCGTACTCGCGGGCGAACCGGCGCTTGTCCTCGAGCTTCGACCGCCCCTCGGGCGTGTTGTACATCTTCGTGATGCGGAACGACTTGGGGTGCGTCATCCACGTCTTCCGCTCCCGCGCGTTCAGCAGACGGATGTCCCACACGGCGTAGTCGCGGAAGGCCATGTCGTAGCGCACCGAGCACCACAGCATGTCGGCGATGATGACGGGCAGCGGGGCCTTGGAGACCTGCTGCACGGTCCGCGCGAACTCGACGAGGTTGCCCGGCCGGAGCTTGCGCGCGCGTCGGATCAGGTACTGCAGGCGAACGCGGATGCGGCGCATGGCGGTCCCTTCGGTTCGGGTCGGTCAGAAACGCATCGCGGCGCGATACCGCGGGAGGAGGCCGCGACGGATGCCGGAGACCGAAGGCTTCGACTGGAACACACCGGAGTTGTGGTTGCCCTCGATGACGACGGGTCCCTCCGGAGTGATCGCGATGTCCCACCCGATGTACGGGAACGCGGGCACGCGCCGCGCCAGGCGGTCCACGAGCTCGAGGACCTCGTCGTAGAGCGGGACCTGGAACCCCGTGATAGGCGTTCCCGTCGCAGGGTGCTCGGCGAAGGGACGACCCTCTTCATCGCTCGCCGCGTGCAGTGCACGGCCGCGCTCGTCGAGCATCGTGTACATGCCGCCGTTGCTGAAGTTGTCGATGACGCCGCCGTTGCCGATCTTCAGCACACCAGCGAGCACGTGCACCTCGCCGTCGGGATCGAGGTACGACACCATCCGCAGGGAGTTGACGCTGCCGGGGTACAGCTTCGCCATGTCGGGATGCTGCACGAGCACCTGTTCGACGAGGGTCTGACGATCGGCGAGCAGCCGATCCCGGAAGGCGGCCGGGTCGTCGATGTCGACGGAGTCGACCAGCGTGATGCCGTTGCCGCCCACGCCGCCGGGGTTCTTGGCGATGATGCGCGGATGCCGGCTCAGGAAATCGGCGAAGGCCGCGGCATCCGTCTGGTCGAGATCGATCCACTCACGGCCGAGCTCGGGTCCGAACCGCGTCGCGAACTGCAGCTTGTCGTCGAAGATCGCTCGCTGCGCGTCGTCGTTGAGTCGGCGCGACAGATGGAACGACTTGGGGTCGGTCATGTAGGTCTTGCGCTCGCGCGCCTTCAGGATGCGGAAGTCCCACTCCGAGTAGTTCTCGAAGGTGGTCTCGTAGCGCACCGAGCACCATGCCATGTCAGCGATGACCCACCACAGCGGCGCCTTCGACAGCCGCGCCGACTGCCGCGCGAACTGCAGGACCCGGTCCGTGTCGAAATTGACCACGCGTCGCACGAAGAACCGAGCGCGACGGTAGAGCCTGTTCACGGCACCCACGGTCAGGCCTTCGACGGACGGATGATGCCGAGCGGGGTGGACTGGTGTCCCTGTCCGAGCGGGTTGTCCGAAAGGATGCGGACGAGCCGCTGCTCCCCCGCCTTGTCGAGCGTCGACCCGAGGATATTGCCCCCGATGTCGTTGATGTCGACGACGGCGACGTCGTTCCCCCCGCCGAGCTGCGCCTTCAGACGCCGGGCGACCGTCGCCGGTTCCTTCGGTCCGAGCACGACCGCCTTGTTGTACGGCGGGATCGTGTGCGGCGTGGGCCCGTCGATGGAGCGTGCCTTGTCGCCGGCGATCCGGTAGAAGTCGCCGCGGCGTCCGAACAGCTTGGTCACGGCCGCGACGCCCGCCGCGAAGACGATGCGGGGCGTTCCGCATTCACGGAGCGCCATCTCCATCGTCTCGGGCATGCCGAGGCCGATGCCGTACTTCGTCTTCACGACGTAGCGCGACAGGAACCGCGCGAGCGGCCTGGGCGTGATGTCCTCGACGAGGTACGAGCGCCCCTGCGTGATCGCCACGATCTTCTCGGTCACGAAGAGCAGGTCACCGGGCTGGAGCTCCGGAGCGGCGTAGGTCGCGACGATCTCGTCGATGTCCTCGCCCGGCATGACGACGTGCGTCCGGATGGGGATCCGGGCGTACGTCGCGCCGTCGACCGCTCTCGTGAGCTCCTTGCCCTCGTTCGCGGCGTCGCTCATTCGAGGTAGTCCCGGAGCGACTGCGACCGCGACGGGTGCCGCAGCTTCGCCATCGTCTTGGACTCGATCTGGCGGATCCGCTCGCGGGTCACGCCGAACGTGTCGCCGATCTGGTCGAGCGTCTTGGGCTGACCGTCGCCGAGACCGAAGCGCATGCGGATCACGCCCGCCTCGCGCTCGCTCAGCGAATCGAGGAGCGACTCGAGCTGACGCTGCAGCATCGTGAAGCCGACGGCGTCGGCAGGAACGACCGCCTCGGTGTCCTCGATGAGGTCGCCGAACTCGCTGTCGCCGTCCTCACCCAGGGGGGTGTGGAGCGAAATGGGCTCGCGGCCGTACTTCTGGACCTCGATGACCTTCTCGGGCGTCATGTCGAGCTCGCGGCTGAGCTCTTCCGGCGTGGGCTCACGGCCCAGATCCTGGAGCATCTGACGCTGCACGCGGGCGAGCTTGTTGATGACCTCGACCATGTGGACCGGGATGCGGATGGTGCGCGCCTGGTCGGCCATCGCACGCGTGATGGCCTGACGGATCCACCACGTGGCGTAGGTCGAGAACTTGAAGCCCTTGGTGTAGTCGAACTTCTCGACGGCGCGGATGAGGCCGAGGTTTCCCTCCTGGATGAGGTCCAGGAACTGCATGCCGCGGCCCGTGTAGCGCTTGGCCAGCGAGACCACGAGACGGAGGTTGGCGCCGAGCAGGTGGCTCTTCGCGCGCTGTCCGTCACGGGCGACCCACTGCAGGTCGAGGCCCAGCTGCGACGACTTCTCCGCCGCCGTCATGTGCGACAGCTTCTCTTCGGCGAACAGACCCGCCTCGATACGCATCGCCAGCTCGACCTCTTCGGCCGCGTTGAGGAGCGGGACCTTACCGATCTGCTTCAGGTAGTCCTTGACCGGGTCGGCCGTCGCGCCGGTGATCTGCGTCGAGTAGACCGGAACCTCGTCGTCGTCCGACGACGAGATGACGATCGCGCCCGTCGGAAGGGGCTCGGTGAACGCCGGCTTGGCGGGCTCGTCCTCGTCGTCACCGTCCGCCTTGTCGGCATCCTTCTTTGCGTCGTCGTCGGAAGCGTCGTCCGTGGCCTCGGCGTCGAGCTCGACCTCGTCCGCCTCAGCGTCCTCGTCGTCCTCATCTGCGGACTTCTTGGCACGGGACTTCGCCGGGGACGCCTTCGTCGCAGCGGGCTTCTTCGCGGGAGCTTTCTTCGCCGGAGCCTTCTTGGCCGGAGCCTTCTTGGCGGGCGCCTCGGTCTCGGCAGGCTCGACGACGTCAGCTTCGTCGACCGCTTCTGCCGCTCGTGTACGGGTGGTCCTCGTGCTCGAAGTCACGTCTCGCCTTTCACCGACGGCATTCCGCCGGGTTTCGGACACTAGTAAGACCCTTGTCAAGTCCCGCGGACACGCACAACGACGTTCCTTCGGACCGGACAACGGGTCATTTCGTCCATTCTCTCATACGTGTCGGATGCATGAAGGACGTACCGGTGTCAACACCGAAAACCGTATGCGCATTCCCCCAACAGAGGGATGAATACGGGCGAGGCGAGCCTGTCAGCCGAGGCCCGGCCGCCGATCGTCGTCACCCGACGGGCGATTCGCGAGGAACCGCTCCAGTTCGGCGGCGAGTTCGTCGGCCGACGGGAGGTCTCCCGTGTGGATGATCGGCTGAGCCTGCGTGGAGCCCGCCATGTAGGCGTCATAGCGCGCCTCGAGGTTGTGGAGCATCGTCGTCAGCTCGTCGCTCGCCGAGACCTGATCGTCGACTTTCTCGAGGTACTCGCGGTTCTCGTCGCGCAGGGTGTCGCTGTCGAAGACGAGTCCCGTCGCGATCGACACGCTGTCGAGTGCGGCGATCGCCGCCGCGGGGAAGTCGGTCTCCGCGAGGTAGTGCGGGATCAAGAGGGCGAAACCCGACACCGAGACACCCGCATCCGACAGGCGGTACTCGAGGAGATGGCCCGCCGTCGAGGGCACCTGCGTGCGCGGCTTCCAGACGGAGTGGGCCTCGGTGAGGTCGGACCTGTTGCCGCTGACCGTCGTTCCGAGGGGTCGTGTGTGCGGGACGGGCATGGGGATCGCGTGGACCCACGTCACAGATCGCACCTGCAGCCCCTCGGCCAACCCGACGACGGTGTCGACGAACGCCTCCCACGCGAAGTCCGGCTCGTAGCCCGACAGGAGGACGAACGGCTGACCGAGCGCGTCGTGGACGAGCGCGAGGTCGAGGCGGGGCGGGCGGTAGTCCGTGAGGTGATCGCCGTCGAAGGTGATCAGCGGGCGCCGAGCGCGGTAGTCGAAGAGCACGTCGGGGTTGAACGTCACGACCGGCTGCGGGTCGTGCTCGGTGTGCAGATGGTCGACGACGCGCGTGACCGCGGACCCGGCATCCGTGAAGCCGGTCAGCGCGACGACCAGGGGCAGGCCCGCCGGAACAGGGGGCGCGGTCGTGATGCGCTCGTAGAGGGGACCAGACAGGGGCATGCTTCCACTGTAGAAGCAGGCTCGAAGGGGTCGGCGCGCGAGCCGTCCCGCTCTGAGCGAACGCCACTCTCCATAGGATGGAGACCATGCCGTACCCCGAGCTGACCGTGTCCACCTCTCCTGCACGCGACGGCGGCGCCGACGCGATCGTCCTGGCCCTTCCGCCGCTCGAGGAGGCGGCGGCGGTCCTGTCCGAGTGGCCCGGCGTGGAGGACGTCCTCCGCGGCGTCGGGTACACGGGCGCGGCGGGAACCACCGTGCGGGTCTTCGCCCCGGCATCCACCGATCTCCCCCTGTTCGTCGTCGGAACCGGCGCAGCGCCGTCGAGCGACGCGATCCGGGATGCCGTCGGTGCTGCGATCCGCACCACCACGGGCTTCGCGCACGTGGCCGTCGCCCTTCCGCATGCACAGGAGCACTGGCGGGCGGCTGCCGAGGGCGCCGTCCTGGGCGGCTACCGGTTCGAGGGGTACAAGTCGGGTGAGCCCGCCAAGACCCGGGCGGCCCACGTGAGCCTTCACCTGGCAGCGGACGTCGATTCCGCAGAACTCCGCGCCGTCGAAGTGACGGGTTCGGCCGTCGCCCTCGTCAAGGATCTCGTCAACATCCCCGCCGAATGGCTCAGCCCGGCCGATCTCGCCGAGCGCGCGATCGAGGCCGTCGCGGGCCTGCCCGTCGACGTCGAGGTCCTCGACGAGACGGAGCTCGCCGCGCAGGGGTTCGGCGGCATCCTCGGTGTCGGCCAGGGTTCGGACCGCCCGCCGCGCCTCGTCCGTCTGACCTACTCCCCCGCGGGCGCCGACCGCCACGTCGCCATCGTCGGCAAGGGCATCACGTTCGACACCGGCGGCCTGTCGCTGAAGCCGCCGGCATCCATGGTCGGGATGAAGTTCGACATGGCCGGTGCCGCGACGGCCCTCGCCGTCGTCCGCGCCGCAGCGCAACGCGAACTCTCCGTCGGTGTCACCGCGTGGCTCTGCATCGCCGACAACATGCCCTCCGGACGCGCGACCCGCCCGGGCGACGTGCTCCGGATGCTCGACGGCACGACCGTCGAGGTCCTGAACACGGATGCCGAGGGCCGCCTCGTCATGGCGGATGGTCTCGTCGCGGCGAGCCGCACGCAGCCCGACGTGATCGTCGACGTCGCGACCCTGACGGGAGCCGTCATCGTCGCCCTCGGCAACCGCCACACGGGCGTCATGGGCGATGACGCCACCGTCGCCCGCTACCTCGAGGCGGCGGCATCCGTCGGAGAAGCCGCATGGCAGTTGCCGCTCCCCGACCACATGGAGGACGAGCTCGACTCCCCCATCGCCGACATGCGCAACGCGAAGGTGGGCGACCCTGCCGGCGGGACGATGTTCGCCGGCCTGTTCCTGCGCCGATTCGTCGGACGGACGTCGGAGGATGCCGATGCCCCCCGCATCCCGTGGGTGCACCTCGACATCGCCGGCAGCGGCGAGAACAAGGCATCGCCGTTCGGCCCGACGGACAAGGGCCCGACGGCCGCGACGGTGCGATCGCTCCTCGCCTTCCTCGAAACGGAGTCGCGATGACCCGTCACGACTTCGACCTCGTCGTCCTCGGCGGCGGCAGCGGCGGGTACGCGGCCGCGATCCGGGCGAGCGAGCTCGGCAAGACCGTCGCGCTGATCGAGAAGGACAAGGTCGGCGGGACGTGCCTGCACCGCGGCTGCGTCCCCACCAAAGCTCTGCTTCACACCGCTGAGATCGCCGATCACGTCCGCGAGGCCGCGGCCGTCGGCGTCGACGCCACGTTGACGGGCTTCGACCCGGCACGCATGACCGCGTACCGGGAGGGCATCGTCGCGAAGAAGTACCGCGGCCTGCAGAGCCTGCTCTCG
Organism: Microbacterium sp. MDV22-iso44; assembly: GCF_058629135.1. Lineage (NCBI taxonomy): Bacteria > Bacillati > Actinomycetota > Actinomycetes > Micrococcales > Microbacteriaceae > Microbacterium > Microbacterium sp. MDV22-iso44. The sequence continues at coordinate 292,445 of NZ_JBZVWS010000001.1, read as the reverse complement.
ACGCGCGGGATCACCGTCGTCGCCGGCGCCGGACGACTGACCGCAGAACGAACCATCCTCGTCGGCGACGACGAGTACGCCGGCACCGACGTCATCCTCGCCACCGGTTCGCAGACGCGCTCCCTCCCGGGGATCAAACCGGGGGGTCGCATCCTCACGAGCGAGACCGCCCTCACCCTCGACGAGGTGCCGGCCTCCGTCGTCATCCTCGGGGGTGGCGTGATCGGCGTCGAGTTCGCCAGTGCGTGGCGTTCATTGGGCACCGAGGTCCTGGTCGTCGAAGCACTGGATCGCCTGCTGCCCGCGGAGGAAGCCGTGTCGAGCAAGGCGCTCGAGCGTGCGTACCGCAAGCGCGGCATCCAGACCGCCCTGTCGACCCGGTGCGAAGGCGTGACCGCACGAGAGGACGGCGTCGCGGTGACCCTCTCGGACGGTCGCGTCGTCGATGCCGACTACGTTCTGGTCGCCGTCGGCCGTGGGCCGGTCACAGACGGACTCGGCCTGGCGGAAGCCGGTGTCGCGCTCGATCGCGGCTTCGTGACCGTCGACGCCGACCTCCGGACGACGGTTCCGCACGTCTGGGCCGTCGGCGACATCGTCCCCGGCCTGCAGCTCGCGCATCGCAGCTTCCAGCAGGGCATCTTCGTCGCCGAGCGGATCGCGGGGCTCTCGCCCGTTCCGGTGCCGGAATCGACGATCCCGCGTGTCTCGTACTCGCACCCCGAGGTCGCCTCGGTCGGGCTGACCGAGGAGCAGGCGCGGGCTGCGCACGGCGACCGGATCACGGCGTTCGAGTTCAACCTCGCCGGCAACGCGAAGAGCGAGATCCTCGGAACAGCGGGGTTCGCCAAGGTCGTCCGGATCACGGACGGACCCGTCGTGGGCGTCCACCTCGTGGGCGACCGCGTGGGCGAGCTCATCACCGAGGGACAGCTCGCGATCGGATGGGAAGCGCACCCCGAGGACATTGCGCCCTTCATCCACGCGCACCCCACTCAGAGCGAAGCCCTCGGCGAGGCCTTCCTCGCTCTCGCGGGCAAGCCCCTCCATACCATCTGACCCCGTCGCACTCGCGACACTAAGCTAGACAGCACATCGCTTTTTCTTGAAGGAGACACAGTCATGAGCACATCCGTGGTCCTCCCCGCGCTCGGTGAGAGCGTCACTGAGGGAACGGTCACCCGCTGGCTCAAGAAGGTCGGTGATTCGGTCCAGGCCGACGAAGGTCTCCTCGAGATCTCGACCGACAAGGTCGACACCGAAATCCCCTCGCCCGTCAGCGGCGTGATCGAGGAGATCCTCGTGGACGAGGACGAGACGGTCGAGATCGGAGCCGTCCTCGCGAAGATCGGCGACGGCTCGTCGACCCCCGCAGAGTCGGCCCCCGCTGAGTCGGCCCCTGAGGAGCCCGCTGCCGAGGAGCCCGCTGCCGAGGAGCCCGCCGCCGAGGAACCCGCGAAGGAAGAGGCACCGGCTCAGTCCGCGCCGGCATCCGCGCCCGCGTCCTCCGGCGACGCGAAGGACGTCGTCCTTCCCGAGCTGGGCGAGAGCGTCACCGAGGGCACCGTCACCCGCTGGCTGAAGCAGGTCGGCGATGACGTCGCCGTCGACGAGCCGCTTCTCGAGATCTCCACCGACAAGGTCGACACGGAGATTCCGTCCCCGATCGCCGGCACGCTCACCGAGATCCTCGTCCAGGAGGACGAGACGGTCGAGGTCGGCGCTGTGCTCGCCCGCGTCGGCTCCGGCGCCGCCGCTGCACCGGCCGACCCGGCCCCCGCGGCGCCCGCCGAGGAGAAGGCCCCCGAAGCACCCCAGGCCCAGGAGTCGACGCAGGACGCTCCCGCGGCTGAGGCGCCGAAGGCTGACGCACCCGCGGCCGAGGCCGAGGCCCCCAAGGCTGAGGCACCCAAGGCTGAGGCACCTAAGGCTGAGGCACCTCAGGCCGCACCCGCCGAGGACGGCGTGACCTACGTCACGCCTCTCGTGCGCAAGCTCGCTCAGCAGCACGATGTCGATCTGTCGACGATCACGGGCAGCGGTGTCGGTGGACGCATCCGCAAGGAGGACGTCCTGAAGGCTGCGGAGGCCCCGAAGACTGACGCAGCTCCGGCTGCCGCAGCACCGGCCCCCGCCGCCGTCGAGGTGTCGCCGTTGCGCGGCACGACGCAGCCCATGTCGCGTCTGCGTAAGGTCCTCGCCAGCCGCGCCGTCGAGTCGATGCAGCAGACCGCTCAGCTGACGACGGTCGTCGAGGTGGATGTCACGAAGCTCGCGAATTACCGCGACTCCGTCAAGGCGTCGTTCCTCGAGAAGACCGGCGACAAGCTGTCGTTCCTGCCGTTCTTCGCTCTGGCCGCCGCCGAGGCGCTGAAGACGTACCCCGTCATCAACTCCACCGTCGACGGAGACCAGATCGTCTACCCGGCGAGCGAGAACCTCTCGATCGCGGTCGACACCGAGCGCGGCCTGCTCACGCCGGTCCTGCGCGACGCGGGCGACAAGAACATCGCTCAGATCGCGCACGAGATCGCCGATCTCGCTGGCCGCACGCGCAACAACAAGCTGAAGCCCGACGAGCTCGCGGGCGGCACGTTCACGCTGACCAACACGGGTTCGCGCGGCGCGCTGTTCGACACTCCCGTCGTGTTCCTGCCGCAGTCGGCGATCCTCGGCACCGGTGTGGTCGTCAAGCGCCCCGGAGTGGTGACGGTCGACGGAAAGGACGCGATCAGCGTCCGTTCCTACGTCTACCTCGCCCTGTCGTACGACCACCGCGTCGTCGATGGTGCGGACGCGGCTCGCTTCCTCAGTGCGATGAAGGCCCGCCTCGAGGCTGCACAGTTCGAGGGTCAGCTCGGCGTCTGACGCCGTTCGGGCGAAATCCGTCATGGCTGGTCCGCGAGGTCGTAAACCTCGCGGACCAGCCATTTCTCTTCCACCCGCACCATGACCAGGACCTGCGTCAGCTCGTCTCCGACGATCTTCACCGCGGCAGCCCCGCCGTACTCATCCACGACGTCCACTCCATAGCCTCCGGCGGCTGCGGGGATGTTCCCGGGGTCGACCGACTCCTCCCCCCACCGCTCGCGGCACGGCGCGTCCGAACACGCGCTCACCGCGTCGACCAGCCGGCGCGCGGCCGCGACGAGCTCCGCGGGGCCCGTGTCCTCGTGTGCAGGTGGGTCAGCCGGAGCCGAAGACGCCGCTGTCGGGGATGCAGAGGCGGACCTCGGCGGGGCAGTCGAAACGGACCCCACAGCGGCCGCCGGTCGGTCCTTCTCGTCGGTCGGACACAGGGCTCCCGCCAGGATCACAGCGGTCGCCGCTGCCGCCGCGACGAGAACCACTCTCCGTTTGCCCGCCGGGCGTGTCCTCCTCCGACCCCGGACGGCAGAGGTTGGTGTGAACACGGCACGAGTGCGGGCGATGGCGCGACCGACGCGATCGGCGACACCGCCGTCGACGAGTCGGGCGACGAGGTCGCGCACTGCACTCGTCACCCCGGGCCCGGCGACGTGCTCACCGGTGGTCCGCAGCCGCGTGGGCGCCGCCGTATCGGCGTCGCGGAGCGAGGTCGGAAGAGGCTCAGGATCGGCCGCCGCGAACAGCAGGTCCTCGACCTCCTCCGATTCGCGGCGCAGCCGGCGTGGATCGTCGATCGCCTCCGCCGCGCGATTCAGCGCCGCACGGAGCGGCGGGCTCGCGGGGTCCAGACCTTCGAGAAGAGCGAGCGTGTCGCGCCGCCAGTCCAGTGTCCCCGTGAGCGCGAGGACGGGTCGGCCCTCCGTCGTCACCCACCACCGGCCGCAATCCGCGCCCAGCCGGTCCGCCTCCGCCGCTCCCCGAAGAGCACTGACGGCGACGGTGACGAGCGCTCCCGGTGACAGTGCGGCATCCCGCACCACATCGTCGAGCTGCACGGGACAGTGAGCCAGGAGGACGCGCGGCCCGTCCGTCGTCGCGGCGGCGTCGATGGGAGCGAGGATGTGCTCCGTGTTCAGCGCCGCCCACGCCGGTGAGGCCGCGACGTCGACCGCGTCCACCCAGACGGTGAGAGGTTCTCCGGCTCGGAGGACGCCGGCGAACGGTGCCTCCGCGAGTGTGAGATCGCGGAGGGCTGCGGGCGTCTCGAGAGTGACGGGGTCCATCCCTCCAGCCTGGGAAGCCGGTCAGGGTGCGGACGGCCCAGCCTGGCGGCCGGTGGACAGCCGGCATCCGCTCGACAGTGTGAAGAAGTCTGCGGGGCGCGAAGGTAGGCTGAGCACATGGCATCCCGCAGTACCGCACCTGAGAAACGCCCCGGATTCTTCTCGCAGATCCGCTCGCTCTACACGTTCACGCAGAGCGAGTTCCGCTGGCTGCCGTGGGCGCTCACCGGCGCGGTCCTCATCGGGATCGGAGTGGGCATCGGGATCGGTTTCCTCGTGCCGCCGGTGGAGATCTGGAGCGTCATCCTCTGGGGCGTGAGCGGCCTTCTGATGGGTGTCCTGCTCGCGATGGTCCTCTTGACCCGCCTGTCGACGCGCGTCATGTACCGCAAGCTCGACGGGATGCCGGGAGCCGTGGGACATGTTCTGTCGACGGGCCTCGGCCGCAGCTGGGTGACCTCGGAGATGCCGGTGGGCGTGAACCCCCGAACGCAGGATGCCGTCTACCGCGCCGTCGGGCGCGGCGGTGTGGTCATCATCGGCGAGGGAGCCCGTGGACGCCTGACGCGGCTCATCAACGACGAGCGCAAGAAGGTCTCGCGGGTGGCATCCGGGATCCACGTCGAGGTCCTCTACGTCGGCGACGGCGAGGGCGACATCCACATCTCCAAACTCGCCAAGACGATCAAGTCGCTGCCCAAGAACGTCGACCGTGCGACACTCGCCGCCGTCGTCAAGCGCATCGAATCGGTCTCGCAGTCGGTGACCTCGCTTCCGATCCCCAAGGGGATCGATCCGGCGCGCGCCCGGGCGCAGCGGCCTCGCTGAACCCGTCCAGCGGGTGGCGAGGACAGTTCCGACTGCCTCATATCCGTTCCGGGTCTTCCGACGTGAGGATCAGCCGGAGGCGACAGCCGTATCGACGGCCTTCCGCAGCTGCGGGATCATCGTCCGTGCGAACGAGTCCGTCAGATGGTGGTTGTCGGAGTAGACGATGACGTTGCCGATGACAGCCTTGCATCTGGATGCGGTGCAGAAGGTGTCCGTGAAGTCCGCAAGAGTCGCGCCTGGCGCGCGGCGCGCAGCCTCGGCAGTGATCTTCACGCCTTTGAGACCATTCTCACGGCTCACCGAGCAGGGCTCAGGATCGTCGTAGTCCGTCGCGACGCAGTTGGGGATGTTCCGCTGCATCCGTGGCACATCGCGCAGCACCAGCACCTGGATTCCGGCGTCCTCGAGCGTGTTCCAGTAGGTCGCAAACCCCACGGCACCGTTCTGCTCGTCGCTTCCGTCGTCCACGAAGTTTGATGCCGCCGACCACGTGGTGATCACGAGGTCAGGTCGGTCCGTCAGAAGCTCGTCCATCACCGTGGCATTGGGCCTTGTGCAGACCGTCTCGTTGGCGGCCTCCTCCACGCGCGGCGTCGGGCTGAACGGACAGGCGTTGTGCAGGTAGGTACGCAGGGTCCACCCTTCCTCCTCCGCCATGTCCGCCAGCGCCGTGGAGTACATACGGGCGTGCGAGTCGCCGACGAGCGCCACGGACATCTCCGCCTGTGCGGGTCCCGCCGTGCAGGACACGGTCCCCGGGTCGCGCTGCTTCGATACGCACTCGGCATCGCTGAAGGCGATGTTCCGATCGCGCCCGGCGTCGAGAGGGCTGGGCGTCATCGCGACGAGGCCGTCGTCGAAGGCGGGCAAAGCGGGGTCGGATGCGGCCGCCGCCCCCAGACGCTCGACGCCCTGAGCCTTCTGAGCGAGCGCCTGCCACTGCGCGGTCGTCGCGGCCGTCGCCACGGGATAGGCGAACGTGAGCGCGGCCACGACGATCATGCTCACTGCGGCCCCGATGAGCGAGCGCTTCGTGGACGTGGAGAAGTACGTGGCCCGGCGGACCGGTTGCTCGATCCACCGGTAACTGAAGTTGGCGAGGACGAAGGACACGACCGTCATCCCCAGGAGATCGACGTAGCCGATGCTGCGCTGCGACGCGATGGGCCACAGGACGATGACCGGGAAGTGCCAGAGGTACAGCGAATAGGAACGATCGCCGATCCACTGCGTCACACGCAGCCGCGAGACCCAGAGCCACGGGTCCCACCGCGGCAGAGTCACCGGCCCCTCCCCTTCTCCTCGCGTGCCGGCCAGGATGACCGCCATCGTGCCGAGGATGACCGGGAGTGCCGCCGCCCCCGGGAAGGGTGTGTCACTGGTCAGGACGAGCGCAGACGAGGCGATCGCCACCAGCCCGCCGTAGGCGAGGACGTGGCGCCACAGCGGGGAGACGCGCCGCAGCGACACGACCGCCAGGAGTCCACCCGCGCCGAGCTCCCACACGCGGGTCGTCGTGACGAAGTACGCATCGGCTCGCCCGTCGAGAACCATGACCACGGAGTAGACGAAGGAACCGGCCACGACGACGCCGAACATGAGGAGCAGACAGCGGCGGAGCCTGAACCCATCGCTCCGCGCGGCGCCGGACGCCCCCGATCGACGCGCGACGACCCAGAGAGCGAGCGCCACGATCAGCGGCCAGAAGAGGTAGAACTGCTCCTCGACGGAGAGCGACCAGAAGTGCTGGAACGCCGTGGCATCGTTCTCCGCCGCCGAGTAGTCGACGGAGTCGTTCGCCAGCACCCAGTTCTGCACGTAGAAGATCGATGCGAGGGCCTGCGTCTGAAGGTTCGCCAGCGCCGTGGCCGGGACGACGAACAGTGACACGAGGACCGTGGCCGCGATCGCGACGAGGCTCGCCGGGAGGATGCGACGGGCGCGAGCCGCCCAGAACGCTCCGAGTCGCACCCGTCCCGAACGGGTGGCCTCGCGGAGCAGGTGACTCGTGATCAGAAAGCCGGAGATCACGAAGAAGACATCGACGCCGATGTAGCCGCCCGTCAGCCGCTCGGGCCGGAGGTGGTAGACGACGACGAGCAGGACCGCGATGGCGCGAAGCGCTTGGATGTCGCTCCGGAACAGGCTCGGCACATGCTGCCGGCGCGTTCGACGGCCGTCGGTGACGATCGGCACCTCGTTTGTTCGCGCGTTCACAGGCAGTCACCCTGTCTCCGCATGCCCCGGCGATCCGCTCTCATGGGTTCAGCCTCTGACGAGGACGGTGCCGACGGCCTTGTCATGGAGTCCGCGCTGATCGGCGTCCCAGATGACCGCCGGCAGGACGACGACGAGCAAGACCGTGCGGATGATCGGGCGCCACAGTCCCGGCCATCCACCGCGGGCCAGTTCGACGCGCATCCCCAGGATGCGATGCCCCGGGCTTCCCCCGATCGTGGGGATGAAGACGACCTGGAGAACGGCGAAGACGATCATCGGCGCGAACAGTGTCCACCCGGCCTTCTCCGGCAGCGCGAACTGGTCGTATCCGAAGAACGCAGTCGCCAGGATGGTCGCTGCCGCGTAGTCGATGAAGAGAGCGCCGATACGACGACCGGGGCGACCGATACTCCCGCGGCCGGTGGCGGGACGGCCCAACCGTTCTCCGGGATGATCGGGCGAGGACGAGGTCACCGCTTCAGACTAATCGCGCCCACGTAACATCCTCGAAACATCGGGGACACTGCCGAGCAACTGCTTCCCGATAGGTTCGAGGAGCGCCTGATCCGACGGGCGTCGACATCGCACCCGATCTTGGAGACTCCATGTTCAAAGATTCTTCCGAGGTGCTTGCTTTCATCAAGGACGAGGACGTCAAGTTCCTCGACATCCGTTTCACGGATCTGCCTGGTGTCCAGCAGCACTTCAACATCCCGGCCTCGACCGTTGACGAGGAGTTCTTCACGGTCGGCCAGCTCTTCGACGGCTCCTCGATCCGCGGCTTCGCGAACATCCACGAGTCCGACATGCAGCTGATCCCGGATGTCACGACGGCCTACCTGGACCAGTTCCGCGAGGCGAAGACGCTCGTCATGATCTTCGACATCTACAACCCGCGCACCGGCGAGATCTACCACAAGGACCCGCGCCAGGTCGCCAAGAAGGCGGAGAAGTACCTCGCCTCCACCGGCATCGCCGACACCGCGTTCTTCGCGCCCGAGGCGGAGTTCTACATCTTCGATGACGTTCGCTACGAGGTGAAGCAGAACTCGAGCTTCTACTCCGTCGACTCCGAGGAAGGCGCGTGGAACACCGGTCGCGTCGAAGAAGGCGGAAACCTCGCCAACAAGACGCCGTACAAGGGTGGGTACTTCCCAGTCAGCCCGGTCGACAAGACCGCCGACCTCCGCGACGACATCACCCTCAAGCTGATCGAGTCCGGCTTCGTGCTCGAGCGCTCGCACCACGAGGTGGGCACGGGTGGCCAGCAGGAGATCAACTACCGCTTCGACACCATGGTGCACTCGGCGGACGACATCCTGAAGTTCAAGTACATCGTCAAGAACACCTGCGAGGAGTGGGGCAAGGTCGCGACCTTCATGCCCAAGCCCCTCTTCGGCGACAACGGCTCCGGCATGCACACGCACCAGTCGCTGTGGCTCGACGGCAAGCCGCTGTTCTACGACGAGAAGGGCTACGGCGGGCTTTCGGACACCGCTCGCTGGTACATCGGCGGCCTGCTCGCACACGCCCCCGCGGTCCTCGCCTTCACGAACCCGACGATCAACTCGTACAAGCGACTGGTCAAGGGCTACGAGGCTCCCGTCAACCTGGTCTACTCGGCGGGCAACCGTTCGGCTGCGATCCGCATCCCGATCACCGGCTCGAACCCGAAGGCCAAGCGCATCGAGTTCCGCGCTCCGGATGCCTCCGGTAACCCGTACCTCGCCTTCGCGGCGCAGATGATGGCCGGCCTGGACGGCATCATCAACCGCATCGAGCCGCACGAGCCGGTCGACAAGGACCTGTACGAGCTGCCGCCCGAGGAAGCGAAGAACATCCCGCAGGTCCCGAACTCGCTCCTCGACTCGCTCGAGGCTCTGCGGGCCGACCACGAGTTCCTCACCCGCGGCAACGTGTTCACGCCCGAGCTCATCGAGACGTGGATCGAGTACAAGATCGAGAACGAGATCAAGCCGATCGCGGCACGCCCGCACCCCTTCGAGTACGAGCTGTACTTCGGGGTCTGATCCCATGACCGAGAAGAGCCCGCCGGCATGACGCCGGCGGGCTCTTCTGCGTCACCCGAGAGGTGACGACGTACGTCAGAGACCCTCGTTGTCGTTGGTCGTCAGCCATCGCTGCAGCTCATCACCGGAGGGCCGCAGGGAGGTTCCCCATGACTCGACCACCGGGGCATCCTTCTCTCCCGACAATGTGCAGAGGTAACCGCCCTCCGTCTCCTCGGTCTCGGCGGGCACGTAGACGAACCATTCCGGCGTCACGGGGCGCCGCACGACGAGCGCGCTGTCCTCGACCACGGTGAGCGGCTGATCCGGCATGCTCGCGCTGACGCATTCCGCGACCAGCGCGCCCCACTCGGTCGAATCGAGGACCACCGGCTCATCGCCGGCGGATGCGGACGGCGAGGGCGACGGAGCGGGTGCAGCCGGCGACGCAGCGGCTGACGACGACGGCACGGCCGACTCGTTCGGTGCGGGTGTCGCGGTGCTCGACCCTCCCGCGGCGCATCCACTGGCTCCCAGCGCCCAGAGGAGGGCCATCGATGCCACTGCGGCACGTCTTCCGATCCGCGTCCGAACCGCTGTCTGAGGTGTCATTCCTCGAACGTATAGGTGAATGATGCACCGTCACCGAACGATCTGATAACAACGTCAGAAGCCCGGCAGGTTGATGTCTTTCGGATCCACCTCGATGTCGCCGACGTCGTCGGGGCCACCCGTGCCCGGTGCGACCTGGACCTGCGACGCGTCGATGTCGCCGTCGACGTCGTCGGAGACATGTTCGCCCTGCTTCTGCTGTGTCTCGGTCTCACTGCCGGGGCTGTAGGCGGTGTCCCGGTCGACCCCATCGACCTGGAACTGGGGTGAATCCGTCGCGGGTGTGGGTTCGCCGGAGGGGGAATCGTGGTGGTTCGTCATCCTCGGACGCTACGCTCCCCCACACCGGGACCACGCCCCCTTGACAGCCTCAGTGGGCTGCCGGCGTCTCGGTCTTCGTGTGTCCCCGGTCCTTGCCGCGCAGGCGTCCGATCAGCAGGATGGCTCCGACGATGACGAGCCCGAGGAGCAGACCGGCGACGGCGGACACGAGTGTCTCGCCGATCCACACGATGACGGGCCCGGCGGCCTCGAGCAGATGCTCCACACCGTGCAGGAGGTCCGTCGTCCAGTGCCAACCGACCTTGCCCACGTTCTCGAGCACGAGGTGTCCACCGACCCACAGCATGGCGACGGTGCCGAGGATGCTGATCGCACGGAACACCGCAGGCATGGAGCGTACGATCCGGGCGCCGTTGTGGCGCACGCGCTTGATCGAGCTCTTCGCCATCTTCAATCCGATGTCGTCGATCTTCACCAGCAGTGCGACGGCGCCGTAGACGAGGAGGGTCATCATGAGGGCGATGACCGCCAGGATGGCGAGGGTCTGCCATACCCCGAGGTCCTCCTCGAGGCTGTCGAGCGCAATGAGCATGATCTCGCTCGACAGGATGAGGTCGGTGCGGACGGCGCCGAGGACCAGCTTCTTCTCGTCGCGCTCCGCCTCCTCTTCGGCGTGCATGTGGAACCCGAACCACTCGAGCACCTTCTCAGCGCCTTCGAAGCAGAGGAACGCGCCTCCCAGGATGAGCAGGAAGGGGAGCACCTGGGGGGCGAACGCCGTCAGTACGAGCGCGATCGGGATGATGATGAGGAACTTGTTGACGAGTGAGCCGAGCGCGATCTTCGCCACGATCGGGAGCTCCCGAGCCGGCGTGACCCCCTGGACGTACTGGGGCGTCACGGCAGCATCGTCGATGACGACACCGGCTGTCTTGGAAGAGGCCTTCAGGGCGGCGCTCAGGATGTCGTCGACGACGGCCAGCAGTCCAACGGACATGGGGGTGCCTTTCGGTGTGATCGGCACTCAGCCGTAGAAGAGATTCTCGAAGGCGCGACGTGCCCGACGCGCGGTACGCAGCCAATCCTCCTCCACCTGCGTGGCGGAGCGCGGCTCATACTCCAGGAGTCTGCCGATGCCGTCGAGTTTGCCACGATCGCTCGGCAGCACGTCGCTGGTCTGGCCGGAGAGGAGCGTGTTGGCCGAGCGGAGCCGGCTGGCGAGCCACCATGCCTCGGCAAGACGTTCGGCCGCGTCATCCGGAACCAAACCGGCGCCGCGGGCGGCTTCGAGCGCGGCGGTGGTCGACGTGGTGCGGAGACCTTCGACGTCGGCGGCATGCTGCAGCTGGAGGAGCTGCACGAGCCATTCCACGTCGCTGAGTCCGCCCGGCCCGAGCTTGAGGTGCCGCGACCCATCGACCCCCTGCGGCAGTCGCTCGTTCTCGACCCGCGCCTTGATCCGTTTGATCTCGCGCAGACCCTGCGGATCGGGATGGAGCGGATACCGGAGGTCGTCCGCCAGCGCCATGAAGCGGCCGATCAGCGTGACGCTTCCGGCGACGCCTCGGGCACGCAACAGCGCCTGCGCTTCCCAGGACAGCGACCACCGGCGGTAGTACTCCGCGTAGGAGTCGAGCGATCGCACCATCGGGCCGTTCCGCCCCTCCGGGCGAAGACCCGCGTCGAGATCGAACGGCGCGCGCTGATCCTCCGAATGGGTGCGCAGCCCCTGGACGATCTTGAGCGCGAGCTCCTGCGCCCGCTGCGCCGGCACGCCGTTGGCGTCGTAGACGTAGATGACATCGGCATCGGAGCCGAAGCCGAGCTCGGCTCCCCCGAAGCGCCCCATCGCGATCACCGCGAAGTCCAGCGCGTCGTCCTCGGGCGGGACGACCTCACGCCACACCGCGCGGAGGGTCGCCTGGATCGTCACCTCGCTGATCGACGTCAGACCCTGCGAGAGCTCGGCGATCGTCAGCTCGCCCAGCAGTCCCCCGAGGGCGAGGCGGAGGAGCTCGCGGCGACGCAGCGCGCGCACCGAGCGCATCGCGTCGCCTATCGATTCGTGGCGCGCCTGAATCGCGCGCGCCTCCTGCTGCAGCGCGAACCCGGACCTCGGTCGCAGCTGCTCCGAGGAGTCGAGCCAGGCAGCCGCCTCGGGGATCCACTCCATGAGATCGGCGGCATACCGTGAGCCCGACAGCACGTGGGTCAGACGCTCCGCCGCACCAGAGGAGTCGCGGAGCATCCGCAGGAACCAGGGGGTGTCGCCCAGGCGTTCACTGATGCGCCGGAACGAGACCATGCCGTAGTCCGGATCGACCCCGTCGGCGAACCAGCGGATCATGACGGGCATGAGGTGGCGCTGGATGGTGGCCTTCCGGCTCAGTCCGCTCGTGAGCGCTCCGATGTGGCGAAGCGTCCCCGCCGGGTCTCGGAATCCGATCGCCGCAAGCCGGTCATGCGCCTGAGCGGACGACAGGGCGCCCTGTTCGTCCGCGGGCAGCGCCGCCACCGCCGACAGGAGCGGGCGGTAGAACAGCCGGATGTGGATCTCCCGCACCTGGAGCTTGATGCGCTCCCACACGGCTCCGATCCCAGCGGCATCCGTCGCCAGCCCGGTCGCTCGGGCCAGGACGCGCAGCTCGTCGTCGGTGATCGGCATGAGGTGCGTCCGCTGCAGTCGCCGCAATTGCAGGCGGTGCTCCATGACACGGAGGGTGCGATAGTGCTGGCCGAAGGCCGCGGCATCCGTTCTCCCGATGTACCCCTCCCCGACGAGCGCGACCAGGGCACCCAGGGTGCTCTGCTGACGGATGCCCTCGTCCGACAGGCCGTGGACCAGCTGCAGCAGCTGGACGGTGAACTCGATGTCGCGGATGCCGCCGGGTCCGAGCTTCAGCTGCCGGGCGACCTCGTCGGACGGGATGTGGTCCGTGACGCGCTCGCGCATCCGCTGGACGCTGTCGACGAAGTTCTCCCGGGCGCTGCTCGTCCAGACGAGCGGCTGCACCGCGGCGCAGTACCGCTCCCCCAGTTCCAGATCCCCGGCGAGGGCACGCGCCTTCAGAAGCGCCTGGAACTCCCAACTCTTCGCCCACCGCGCGTAGTACGACAGGTGCGAGTCGAGGGTGCGGACGAGGGCTCCCTGCTTGCCTTCGGGCCGGAGGTTGGGGTCGACCTCCCACAGGGGTGGTTCGATCTCGACGTCCGAGATGCCGCGCATCGTCAGCGCCGCGAGACGGGTCGCGATGTCGACCGCGCGGCCCTCCGCGAGTTCCGCTCCTTCGGCCACCCCGGCGACGAAGATGACGTCGACGTCGCTGACGTAGTTCAGTTCGCGCGCGCCGGTCTTCCCCATGCCGATGACCGCGAGGCGCGTCACAGCGACCTCGTCACGCGGGAACATCGTCGCCGCGCGAGCGCGAGCGGCGCACAGCGAGGCGTCGAGGGCCGCGCCCGCGGCATCCGCCAGCGCCGCCGCGACCTCCGGCAGCACGTCGGCGGCATCGTCGGAGGCGAGGTCGTAGGCGGCGACGAGCGCCACGAGCCGGCGGTAACGGACACGCAGGGCGATCCACGCAGACTCATCGGATGCCGCGGCGAACCCGTCCGCGTCCGCCCCGACGGATTCGAGCAGACTCTCCCGCATGGTGCGCCCCGAGGGCAGCATCCGTCCCGCACCGATCAGGTGCACGAGCTCCTCGGGATGACGCAGGAAGAAATCGGCGTAGCCCGAGGAAGCCCCGAGGAGGGACCACGCGACGTCGCCGGCCTCGGCGAGCACATGCGTCAGGGCGTCGGGGGCACGCCGACCGATCCGCACGCAGGCCTGCACCGCACCGTCGGGGTCCGCCGCCCGCTGCGCAGCCGCGACGAGATCGGTACGCGCGATGCCGCTCAGCTCGCTCAGCTCGTCCAACGCGTCGGAGGACGATGCGAGGTCCGAGAACCCCGCACGGGCAAGATCGGTGAGCGCAGCCCGTCGCTCGATCGAGGCCATGGCCTCAGAGCATCTCGAGGTTCTTCTGCAGTTCGAAGGGCGTGACCTGCGACCGGTACTCCTGCCACTCGCGACGCTTGTTCAGCAGCACGTAGTTGAAGACCTGCTCGCCGAGGGTCTCCGCCACGAGCTCGGACTCCTCCATGTACTCGAGGGCGTGGTCCAGGCTCGACGGCAGCGGACCGTAGCCGAGGGCTCGGCGCTCGGCATCCGTCAACGACCAGACGTTGTCCTCGGCCTCGGGGGGAAGCTCGTACTCCTCCTCGATGCCCTTGAGGCCGGCGGCGAGCATCAGCGCGTACGCGAGGTAGGGGTTCGCCGCCGAGTCCAGCGCGCGGTACTCGACCCGCGTGGACTGTCCCTTGTTCGGCTTGTACATCGGCACGCGCACGAGCGCGGAGCGATTGTTGTGGCCCCAGCAGACGAAGCTCGGCGCCTCGTCGCCGCCCCAGAGACGCTTGTACGAGTTCACGAACTGGTTCGTGACGGCCGAGATCTCGTTCGCGTGACGAAGAAGGCCTGCGATGAACTGTCGACCGGTCTTGGAGAGCTGGTACTGCGCACCCTCTTCGTAGAAGGCGTTCATGTCACCTTCGAAGAGGGACATGTGCGTGTGCATCCCGCTGCCGGGCTTGCCGCTGAGGGGCTTCGGCATGAACGTGGCGTAGACGCCCTGCTCGATCGCGACCTCCTTCACGACGGTGCGGAAGGTCATGATGTTGTCCGCGGTCGCAAGAGCGTCCGCGTAGCGGAGGTCGATCTCGTTCTGACCGGGCCCACCCTCGTGGTGGCTGAACTCGACCGAGATGCCGAGGTCCTCGAGCATCCGCACCGACCGACGACGGAAGTCGTGCGCGGTGCCGCCGGGGACGTTGTCGAAGTAGCCTGCCGAGTCGACCGGCTCGGGACCCTCAGGACCGAACGACGACGACTTGAGCAGGTAGAACTCGATCTCGGGGTGCGTGTAGAACGTGAAGCCCGCGTCCCCGGCCTTGGCCAGTGCGCGCTTGAGCACGTTGCGCGGGTCGGCAACGGCCGGCTGCCCGTCGGGCGTCGTGATGTCGCAGAACATGCGCGCCGTGGGATCGATCTCGCCGCGCCACGGCAGGGTCTGGAACGTGGCGGGGTCCGGATGAGCCAGCAGGTCGGACTCGTAGGAACGCGTCAGCCCCTCGATCGCGGAACCGTCGAACCCGAGGCCTTCGGCGAACGCGCCCTCCACCTCGGCGGGGGCGATGGCGACCGACTTGAGGGTCCCCGTCACATCCGTGAACCACAGCCGGATGAACTTGACCCCCCGCTCCTCGATCGTCCTCAGAACGAAGTCACGCTGCTTGTCCATCGCATCCTTCCCGGTGCCGAGCCGACTGCCAGACTAGCGGTCCGAAGCCGCGACGCCGTCACGCGACGCGGCGCCTGCTCACTCGTCTTCGGCGGCATCCTCTGCGGCCCACCTGCGCGAACGCTCCCGCATGATCTCCGGGGCACGAGCCGCTTCCTCGGCGGTGTCGAACGGACCGGCGCGATCGACCGCCGGAGACTCGAAGCCCTGCTGGACCTCACCCGTCTTCAGGTTGTACCAGTACTTGTCGGCGTCGCTCATGGGGTCCTCCTCGGCCTCGTGCGATTCATCCTACGGACGGGTCCGCCAGAGGCCTACGTCCGGGCTGCCGCGGTCGGACTAGGCTCGAATGCATGACTGGGACCGCCACCACCGCCGTCGGCATCGACATCGGAGGGACGGGCATCAAGGGTGCCCTCGTCGACCTCTCGCAGGGAAAGCTCCTCACCGACCGCATCAAGGTCCCGACACCGAAGGGCGCCGAGCCCGATGATGTCCTGAAGGCCGTGACCGAGGTTCTGGAGAAGCTCGAGGTGACGGACGACGATATCCCCCTCGGTGTGGCGTTCCCCGCGATCGTGAAGAACGGCCGCACACTGTCGGCCGCGAACGTCGCGCACACCTGGATCGACTTCGAGGCCGAGGCGTTCTTCGAGAAGGGTCTCGGCCGCCAGATCCACTTCGCCAACGACGCCGACGTCGCCGGCGTCGCCGAGATGCGGTACGGCGCTGCGAAGGACCGCGACGGGGTCGTGCTGCTCACGACCCTCGGGACCGGCATCGGCACCGCGATGATCTACAAGGGCGTCCTCGTCCCGAACACGGAACTCGGCCACCTGCACCGCCCGGGCCACAAGAAGGACTTCGAGCACTTCGCAGCGTACTCGGCGATGGAGCGCGAAGAACTCGAATGGGATGCCTGGGCCGAGCGCCTGCAGCAGTACTACAGCCACCTCGAGTTCCTCTTCACCCCCGACCTGTTCGTCGTCGGTGGCGGCGTCTCCAAGCACGCCGACAAATTCCTGCCCCTGCTGGATCTGAAGACCGAGATCGTCCCTGCCGTGCACCGCAATAACGCGGGCATCATCGGAGCCGCCGCACTGGCGCTCGCCGGCGACGACTCCGGCGAGTCGGTCGACGAGGGCGAAGACCTGGCGGGCACGACCTCGCGCTGACCATGAAGGTGCAACAGGTCGATGAGCGCGATGCGCGCTCCGAGGACTACGCGGTCGGTTACCGCGTGATGCTTGTTGGCCCCGGGCTTCGCATCGCGGCCTTCGACGTCGACGACGCAACACCTCGAGACGTCATGGAGTGGGCGGAGTCGGCCGCCGCCACTCGTGAGGCGAACTTCTCGATCGCCGCGAGGACGCGTAGCGACGACGGCGGAGTGGACCTCATCTGGCTGACTCCACCCCCGGAAACCTTCATGGGCTAGGACGCCTCGACGTACGAGGGGCGAATGGGCCGGCCTGTACGCCGGGTTCTGTCCGGGGGTCGAAACCCCGTGGACGGTCATCTCTCTCGGCGACACGTTGCCGTGCCGCTCCAGCGGTCTACCCGGGGACTCGGCGGGCCGCGTCGGCATCCCCTGTCTGACCTTGCTCCGGGCGAGGTTTACCGTGCGGGCCGTGTCACCACGACCCCGGTGGTCTCTTACACCACCCTTTCACCCTTACCCCGGTCGGAACCGGGGCGGTCTGCTCTCTGTGGCACTGTCTCGCGGATCACTCCGGGTGGGTGTTACCCACCGCCCTGCCCTGTGGAGCCCGGACGTTCCTCGGTGCGCTCTCGCGCCACGCGACCGTCCAGCCGACCCATTCGCGGGGTCGAGTCTAGTCGTCGGGGCGGTCAGTCCTTCGCCGCGTCGACCCGCACCTGCAGGTCGAGGCGGAAGTCGAGGGGGATGTCGCCGAAGAGGAGCCGGGTCGCCGCGTCCGCGGCCTGGCGCACCGCCTCCGCCGCCTGCTCCGCATGCGCGGCGGGTGCGTGGACGATGACCTCGTCGTGGAGGAAGAACGCGAGATGCGCCTGCCGCGAGTGGAGCGCGCCCGACGGGGGTGCGGCATCCTCGTCACCGACGAACGGCAGCAGCGCGAGCCTCGCCCGCAGATCGCCGAGCCACGCGAGGGCCCATTCGGCCGCGGTTCCCTGCACGACGAAGTTCCGCGTGAACCGGCCCCGGTCGCGCGCGATGCGCCGGGCCTGGGTGCGGTCCGTCTCGGTCGCGTCGGGATCGCCCGCTCGACTCTGCACCGCGCGCCATCCGGGCGACGGAGGTGGACTGGACCGCCCGAGCCAGGTCGAGACGACGCCGCCCTCCTCGCCCACACGGGCTGCGTCGTCCACGAGTCCCATCGCCCGCGGATACGCACGTCGGAGCGCCGGGACGAGGCGGCCGCTGTCCCCCGTCGTCGCGCCGTACATCGCGCCCAGCAGGGCGAATTTCGCCTCGGAGCGGGTACCGACCACGCCCCGCGAGACGATGCCCTCGTAGAGGTCGGTATCGCGCGCACTGTCTGCGAGGGCGGCATCCCGCGACATCGCCGCCAGCACCCGAGGCTCGAGCTGCGCGACGTCGGCGACCACCAGCGTCCATCCCGGGTCAGCGCGGACGGCGGGGCGAAGCTGCCGCGGCAGCTGCAGCGCCCCGCCGCCCGACGACGCCCACCGGCCGGTCACGACGCCGCCGGGGACGTACACGGGACGGAATCGGCCCTCCGGCGCCCACTCGTCCCGCCACGCCCACCCGTTCGCCGTGTACATCCGCATGAGCCGCTTGTACTCCAGGAGCGGTGCGACGACCGGGTGGTCGTACTCCTTCAGCTCCCACTTGCTCGTCGACGTCGCGGCGACGCCGACGCGATGGAGCGCCCGCAGGAGCTTCGGCTGCGAATCGAGACTCGCGCCGGGATCCCCGAGAAGACCGCGGATCTCGGCCGCCAGTGCGACGATGCGCGCAGGTGGCCGGCCGCCGGAGTCCCGCTCGCCGAGCATCGCGGTCAGGATCTCGTCGTGGACCCGCCCGTCCCACGGCACGCCCGCCGCGTGCATCTCGGCCGCGACGAGGGCACCGACGGACTCGGCCGCGACGAGCAGCCGCAAGCTGGGAGCACCGGCGCCGATCACCCGCCGTTGCCGCTCGAACTCGGCGACCGCGGCATCGATGTCGTGCGGCGCCTCGCGGGAGCCGGGGTCGAGATCGAAGAGGGCGCTCGGACCGTCGTCCGAGACGGATGCCGCGGCATCCCACTCCGTCGCCCGTCGGAGCGGGTCGGTGTCGACTGCGAGGGCACTGTCACGCAGGATCGCGTGGGCGAGGCGGAGGTCGTGGCAGCGGGTGACGCGGACTCCCGCTGCGATCAGCGACGGATACCAGTGCGAGGTGTCGCTCCACACCCACCGCGTCGTATCACCCGCCCGACGGACGTGCTCGCGGAGGGACGACGCATCGACGAGCACACGGTCGACCGCCCGCCCGTCGACATCGAGCGAGACGAGGGCGATCCGCCCCTCGGAGGCGCCCACGACGATCCACGGGACGGGACCGTCCGAGGGAGCGCCCGGATCGGTCAGAGCCCGGAGTCCTCGTCGCGAACGAGGATGCAGCCGCACTCCGGGCACGTGACGACGTCCTCCTCCGCCGCGGCACGCACGACGTTGAGGTCGGTGCCCGACAAGACCATGTGGCAGCCACCGCACGTGCGACGCTGCAGGTGACCGGCACCGTTCCCGCGAGCGGCGAGGCTGTCGTACATGCCGACGAGGTCGGCGGGAAGCGACGCGGCGATCGCGGCACGGTCGCGGGTCGCAGCCTCGAGACGCGTGGTCGCCTCGGCGACGGTCGCCTTGGCCTCGGCGCTCAGTCGCGCCCCCTCTTCATTGACCGACGCGATGAGGGCCTCCTGCTCCGCCACAGCGGCTTCGGCGGCCTCGAGACGCTCCATGACCTCGAGCTCGGCGTCCTCCAGGTCGCTCTTGCGCCGGGCGAGCGAAGCGATCTCGTGCTCCAGCCCCTGGGCGTCCTTGACGCTCGACGTCGCGGCGAGCAGGTCGTTGTCGCGCGCGGTCCGGGCGTCGACGACAGCGACGTCGGACTGGATGCGGGCGAGTTCGGCCTTCGCATCGTCGCGCTCACCGAGCCGACGCGTCAGCTCGGCCGAGTGGGTCGCGCGCTCCGCCAGCAGCTCCTTCACGCGTGCGGCCTGCGCGGGGTTCTGTCGCGCGTGATCCGCACGGCGCACGGCGATGTCGGCGTCGGCGAGATCGAGGAGGCGGCGCTGGTCGGTAAAGCTGGCTTTCACGTCCTCCAACCTACCCCGCGGGCGACCGGCCGTCGGGGCGACGGCTTCAGACAGGATGCCGCGACGCACTAACATTGCGTGCCGGAATCGCGCGGGAGGAGAACAGCATGAGCGTGCTGCGCACCAAGACGGTCGAACAGTCGATCGCCGACACCGAAGAGCCCGAGTTCAAACTCAAGAAATCGCTCTCGGCCCTCGACCTCACGGTCTTCGGCGTCGGCGTCGTCATCGGCGCCGGGATCTTCACCCTGACCGGACGCGCCGCCCATGAGGTCGCCGGCCCCGCGATCGTCATCAGCTTCGTCGTGGCCGCCATCGCGTGCGGGCTCGCAGCCATGTGTTACGCCGAGTTCGCGTCCACGGTTCCCGTGTCGGGTTCGGCCTACACCTTCTCCTACGCATCGCTCGGCGAGCTCTTCGCCTGGATCATCGGATGGGATCTGATCCTCGAGATGTTCCTGGGGGCGAGCGTCGTCGCGCAGGGGTGGAGCGCCTACCTCGGATCGCTCATGGAGCAGCTCGGCGCCCCGATCCCCGCCGCGATCGGATACGGCGGGTCTATCGACCTGATGGCCGTCCTCCTGGTGGTGGTCCTCGGCGTGCTGATCACCGTCGGCATCCGGGAGTCCCTTCGGGTGAACCTCGTGCTCGTCGCGGTGAAGCTGTTCATCGTCCTGTTCGTGATCGTCGCGGGACTGATGTTCGTCAACCCCGCGAACTACTCCCCCTTCGTGCCGGACGCAGCTCCCCGCGAGACCGCCTCGGGACTCACCCAGCCGCTCCTGCAGTTCTTCTCGGGCATCGAGCCGACCGCGTTCGGCGTCGGCGGCATCTTCGCGGGCGCCGCCCTCGTGTTCTTCGCGTACATCGGGTTCGACGTCGTCGCGACGACGGCGGAGGAGACCAAGCGCCCGCAGCGCGACCTGCCGATCGGCATCATCGCCTCGCTCATCATCTGCACGGTGCTCTACGGCGCCGTCGCCCTCGTCGTCACCGGCATGGTGCCCTACGACAAGCTCGACCCCGCCGCGGCGCTCGCCAACGCGTTCGCGTTCCACGGCCAGACCTGGATGGCGACCGTCATCTCGGCGGGCGCCGTGGCCGGCCTCACGACGGTCGTGCTGACCCTCATGATCGGTGCGACGCGCATCATCTTCGCGATGTCGCGCGACGCCCTCCTGCCGCGCGGGCTCGCGAAGGTACACCCCCGGTTCCGCACCCCGTGGGTCATCTCGGCGATCGTGACGGTCATCGTCGCCCTCGTCGCCGGCCTCACGCCGGTCGGCGTGCTCGAGGAGATGGTCAACATCGGCACGCTGTCGGCGTTCGTGCTCGTCTCGGTCGGCGTCATCGTCCTCCGCCGTCGGCGTCCGGATCTGGAGCGCGGCTTCCGCGTCCCGCTGAATCCGTGGCTGCCGGCGCTGTCGGTGATCGTCTGCGTCTATCTGATGCTCAACCTGACCGTCGAGACGTGGCTGCGCTTCCTCATCTGGCTCGCCATCGGCTTCGTGATCTACTTCGCGTACTCACGTCGGCACTCGCGTCTCGGCAAGGGCGGCGACCTGTACATCGACCCCACGACACCGAAGGTCGCCGGTCGGGACTGAAGGGAGCGGCGGGATGCCGGTGGTGGGCCCTGCCGGGATCGAACCGACGACATCCACGGTGTAAACGTGGCGCTCTACCAGCTGAGCTAAAGGCCCTGACGTACCGAGTCTAGGGCGCCCGCGCGGCGTCCAGCACCGGGCCGTATGGGTAGGCTGATGACAAGCGAGTTGTGCGCGGCGAACAAGCGCGCCCTCGCTCGATCCCTCCTTCCTGGCACGATCTGCCAGGCGACGAAAGGCCTCTTGTGACTGTCAACGATCAGGATCCGTACTCGCAGGGCCCGCAGGACAGCGACCCGGAAGAGACGTCGGAGTGGCAGGATTCCCTGCGCCAACTCGTCGACGCCCGCGGAGCGAGCCGCGGCCGCGAGATCATGCTGAGCCTGCTGCAGAGCTCGCGTGAACTGCACCTCAACGTCCCGCAGGTCCCCACGACGGACTACATCAACACGATCCCCGTCGACAGCGAGCCGGAGTTCCCGGGCGACGAAGAGGTGGAGCGCCGCTACCGCAGCTGGATCCGCTGGAACGCCGCCCTCACGGTGCACCGTGCGCAGCGCCCCGGCATCGGTGTCGGCGGCCACATCTCCACGTACGCGTCGTCGGCGGCACTGTACGAGGTCGGCTTCAACCACTTCTTCCGCGGTCCGGACCACGAGAGCGGTGGCGACCAGGTCTTCTTCCAGGGGCACGCCTCCCCCGGCATGTACGCCCGCTCGTTCCTCGAGGGCGGCCTGACGACGCAGCAGCTCGACGGGTTCCGCCAGGAGGCATCCGCTGCCCCTCACGGCCTGCCGTCGTACCCGCACCCGCGCCTCATGCCGGACTACTGGCAGTTCCCGACCGTCTCGATGGGCCTCGGTCCGATCAACGCCATCTACCAGGCGATGACGAACAAGTACCTCACCAACCGCGGCGTCAAGGATCTCTCCGACGCCCACGTGTGGGCCTTCCTCGGCGACGGCGAGATGGACGAGGTCGAGAGCCGCGGCCAGCTGCAGGTCGCCGCCAACGAAGGCCTCGACAACCTCACGTTCGTCGTCAACTGCAACCTGCAGCGCCTCGACGGCCCTGTCCGCGGCAACGGCAAGATCGTCCAGGAGCTCGAGAGCTTCTTCCGCGGTGCCGGCTGGAACGTCATCAAGGTCGTCTGGGGTCGCGAGTGGGACGACCTGCTCTCCCGCGACCAGGACGGCGCGCTGCTCAACCTCATGAACAGCACCCCCGACGGCGACTTCCAGACGTACAAGGCCGAGAACGGCGCCTACGTCCGTGAGCACTTCTTCGGCCGCGACGAGCGCGCCGCAGCCCTCGTCAAGGACTACTCCGACGAGCAGATCTGGAACCTCAAGCGCGGTGGCCACGACTACCGCAAGGTCTTCGCGGCGTACAAGGCGGCCATGGAGCACAAGGGCCAGCCGACCGTCATCCTGGCGAAGACCGTCAAGGGCTACGGGCTCGGCCCGCACTTCGAGGGGCGCAACGCGACGCACCAGATGAAGAAGATGACCCTCGACGACCTCAAGCTGTTCCGCGACCAGATGCACATCCCGCTGACGGACGCCCAGCTCGAAGAGAACCCCTACGAGCCGCCGTACTACCACCCGGGCGCCGAGGACGAGACCATCAAGTACATGGTCGAGCGGCGTCGCGCACTGGGCGGCACGCTCCCGCAGCGTCGCAGCACGCACACCTCGCTGAGCCTCCCCGACGACAGCGTGTACGCGCTGCCGAAGAAGGGGTCGGGCACGCAGGAGGTCGCCACCACGATGGCGTTCGTGCGGCTGCTCAAGGATCTGCTGCGCTCGAAGGACTTCGGCCACCGCATCGTGCCGATCATCCCCGACGAGGCACGCACGTTCGGTATGGACGCGTACTTCCCGACGGCGAAGATCTACAACCCCAACGGGCAGAACTACACGTCCGTCGACCGCGAGCTGCTCCTGGCCTACAAGGAGAGCCCGCAGGGTCAGATCATGCACGTGGGCATCAACGAGGCCGGCGCCCTCGCCGCCTTCACCGGTGTCGGCACGTCCTACGCGACCCACGGCGAGCCGCTCATCCCGGTCTACGTCTTCTACTCGATGTTCGGCTTCCAGCGCACGGGCGACGCTCAGTGGGCCGCCGGCGACCAGATGGCGCGCGGGTTCATCATCGGCGCCACGGCCGGCCGCACCACCCTCACGGGTGAGGGCCTGCAGCACGCCGACGGCCACTCGCACCTGCTCGCCTCGACCAACCCGGCGACCGTCTCGTACGACCCGGCCTACGGCTACGAGATCGCGCACATCGTGCAGTCCGGTCTCGAGCGCATGTACGGCGGGGAGCACGAGGACCCGAACGTCATGTACTACATCACGGTCTACAACGAGCCGATCGTCCAGCCCAAGGAGCCGGAGGATGTCGACGTCGACGGCATCGTCCGCGGCATCCACCGCGTCTCGACCGGTGAGGGCGAGGGCCACCGCGCCCAGATCCTCGCGTCGGGCGTCGGCCTGGCGTGGGCCCACGAGGCGCAGAAGCTCCTCAAGGACGACTGGGGCGTCGTGGCCGACGTCTGGTCGGTGACCAGCTGGACCGAGCTCCGCCGCGACGGCCTCGCCGCCGACGAGCACAACTTCCTGCACCCCACCGATGAGCCCAAGACGGCCTACATCACCGAGAAGCTCCGC
This sequence comes from Microbacterium sp. MDV22-iso44, assembly GCF_058629135.1. Taxonomy (NCBI): domain Bacteria; kingdom Bacillati; phylum Actinomycetota; class Actinomycetes; order Micrococcales; family Microbacteriaceae; genus Microbacterium; species Microbacterium sp. MDV22-iso44. The sequence continues at coordinate 268,412 of NZ_JBZVWS010000001.1, read as the reverse complement.
GACTCGGAGGGGCCCGTCGTCGCCGTCAGCGACTTCATGCACGCCGTCCAGGACCAGATCCGCCAGTGGGTCCCGCGCCGTTACGCGACGCTCGGTGCCGACGGCTTCGGCTTCTCGGACACACGTGCCGCGGCTCGTCGTCAGTTCAAGATCGACGGCCCGTCGATCGTCGTGCGGACCCTGCAGGCCCTGGCCGAGGACGGCGTCGTCGACCGCGGCCTGTCGGCACAGGCGATCGAGAAGTACCGCCTGCACGACGTCAACGCCGGCACCTCCGGCAACGCGGGCGGCGAAGCCTGACCCGCGCGATGACCGAACGGCCGACCGCCCAGGAGAAGGCGGAGACACTCGCGTGGCTCCGCCGGATCTCGGGAGATCTCGCGACCACCACGCTCCGGAGGCTCGAGGAGTACCTGCCCTGGTACGCCGAGATGCCTCCGGGGCGCCGGTCGGCCGTCGGTCTCGTCGCCCAGTCGGGCATCTCGTCCTTCGTCGACTGGTACGACGACCCGAACTCGACGCCGTGGATCGCGGCCGACGTCTTCGCGTCGGCGCCGCGCGAGCTGCTGCGGAGCATCAGCCTCACCCAGACGCTCCAGCTCATCAAGGTGACGGTCGAGACCACCGAGGAACGCGTCGCCGGACGGGGCAACGGGCTGCGCGAGAGCATCCTGCTCTACTCGCGCGAGGTCGCCTTCGCCGCGGCGGACGTCTACGCCCGGGCTGCGGAAGCACGCGGCTTGTGGGATGCCCGCCTCGAAGCGCTCGTCGTCGACTCGATCCTCACGGGTGAGGCCGATGAGGAGCTCCCGAGCCGCATCGCCGCCCTCGGCTGGCACGGCCACGGCGAGGTCGCGGTCCTCGTGGGCACGACTCCCCCGCAGCTCGACGTCGACCAGGTGCGCCGCACGGCGCGGAAGCTCGGCGTCGACGTGCTCATCGGAGTGCAGGGCTCCCGCCTGGTTCTCGTCATCGGTCGGGCCGACCAGAGCGGCCGCGAGGATGCCGAAGAGCTGCCCTTCGCCGAGATCGCGACGCGCCTCGAGCCGGGGTTCGGAAGCGGTCACCTCGTGCTGGGGCCCACGGCATCCGCCCTGCTCGACGCAGGACTGAGCGCCCGGGCGGCCCTGGCCGGATTCGCGGTCGCCAAGTCGTGGCGGAACGCCCCGCGCCCCGTGGACGCCGACGACCTGCTTCCCGAGCGCGCTCTCGCAGGCGATCCGCTCGCGAAGGCCACGCTCATCGAACGGATCTACCGCCCGCTGCAGGCGCACTCGACGGATCTCGTCACGACGCTCTGGAGCTACCTCGACAACGGTCGCTCGCTCGAGGCGACGGCCCGCGAACTGTTCGTACATCCCAACACGGTCCGCTACCGACTCAAGCGGGTCTCCGACGTCATCGGATGGGATGCCACAGGTCCCCGTGAGGCTCTGATCCTGCAGACGGCGCTCATCCTCGGCTCGATCGGCGGCGACGTGACCCGCCGTCGCCCCGTGCGCCGAACCTGATCTCTGTACGACTCGAACAAACGGATCGCACTTTCTTGTGCGCTCACCGACAGCAACGACGACTCGAACTTGCAAGGATGGAAACCGTGATCATCGCCGTCTTCCCGGGTCAGGGCTCTCAGACCCCCGGGTTCCTCACTCCGTGGCTGGAGACCGAGGGCACCCGTGAGCTCCTCGAGCAGTACTCCGCCTACGCCGAGGTCGACCTGGTCGCGGCGGGCACCGAGTGGGATGCCGACCGCATCCGCGACACCAAGGTCGCCCAGCCGCTCATCGTCGCCGCCAGCCTGCTGTCGTGGCGCGCGCTGGTCGACGCCGGTCATCGCCCCCACGGAGTCGCCGGACACTCCGTCGGCGAGATCGCCGCGCTGGTCGCCGCCGGCGTCCTCTCGGAAGAAAACGGCATGCGCCTGGTCGGCATCCGCGGCCGCGCCATGGCCGAGGCCGCCGCTCTCGAGCAGACCGGCATGAGCGCCGTCGTGGGCGGCGACGAGGCCACGGTACTCGCCCGCCTGGAAGAGCTGGACCTGACGCCGGCCAACTACAACGGCGGCGGACAGATCGTCGCAGCCGGGGCGCTCCCGGCTCTCGCCGAGCTCGGCTCCGACGCGCCGCGCGGCAGCCGGGTCATCCCGCTGCAGGTCGCGGGCGCATTCCACACGCGGTACATGGCGCCGGCCGTCGAGACCCTCCGCACGGCTGCGGCCGCGGTGGAGGCATCCGAACCCGCTCTGACGCTCTGGAGCAACCGCGACGGCGGGACCGTCTCGGACGGCCGCGCCGCACTCGACCTCCTCGTGGCGCAGGTTGCGAACCCCGTCCGATGGGACCTCTGCATGGCCTCGTTCGCCGAGAACGAGGTCGCCGGCATCATCGAGCTCGCTCCCGCCGGCACCCTCGTCGGACTCGCCAAGCGCGGGTTGCGCGGCGTACCGTCTGTTGCGGTGAAGACGCCCGAGGACCTCGCCGCCGCGAACGCCCTCCTGACCGGAGAGAACGCATGACCCCCCAGCTGATCCAGCCCACCGGCGCGGCGCACACCCGCATCTACGCGTACGGCGCCGCCCGCGGTGAGAACGCGGTCCCCAACGAGGACCTGATCGAGCCGATCAACTCGAGCGACGAATGGATCCGTCAGCGCACCGGCATCATCACGCGAGTACGAGCGGATGCCGGTACCACGGCGATCGACCTCGCGTCGGACGCCGCGGCCGAAGCCATCGAGCGCTCCGGCGTCCCGGCCGACAAGATCGACGCCGTCATCGTGGCGACGATCTCGAACCCCAAGCAGACCCCGTCCGTGTCGGCGATCGTGGCCGACCGCGTCGGCGCGAACCCGGCCGCCGCCTACGACCTGAACGCCGCGTGCGCCGGATTCGCCTACGGCGTCGCGCAGGCGGACGCCCTCATCCGTGCGGGTGCCGCGCACTACGCGGTCGTCATCGGCACCGAGAAGCTCAGCGACGTCGTCGACCCGACCGACCGCTCGATCTCGTTCCTGCTCGGGGACGGTGCCGGCGCGGTCGTCATCGGCCCCAGCGACACGCCCGGCATCGGCCCGACCATTTGGGGATCGGACGGCTCCAAAGCGGATGCCGTGGGCATGAACCACACGCTGACCGAGTTCCGCGACGGTGTCGCCCCCTGGCCGACGCTCCGTCAGGAAGGGCCCACCGTGTTCCGCTGGGCCGTCTGGGAGATGGTCAAGGTCGCCCGGCAGGCGATCGAGGCCGCGGGGATCACGCCCGACGACCTCGCGGCCTTCGTGCCCCACCAGGCCAACATGCGCATCATCGACGAGTTCGCCAAGCAGCTGAAGCTGCCCGACACCGTCGTGATCGGTCGCGATATCGAGACGACGGGCAACACCTCGGCGGCATCCATCCCGCTGGCCACCCACCGTCTTCTCGACGAGCACCCCGAGCTCAGCGGCGGCCTCGCCCTGCAGATCGGTTTCGGCGCCGGGCTCGTGTTCGGCGCACAGGTCGTCGTCCTCCCGTGACGACGGCCGTCCCCCACCTAAACTGACTACCGGCCCGGCTGGGCCGACCCCCACAGAAGGAGAAATCCCATGGCATTCACCAACGACGAGGTCCTCGCCGGCCTGGCCGAGCTCATCACCGACGAGACCGGTATCTCGTCCGACGAGGTCGCCCTCGAGAAGTCGTTCACGGACGACCTCGACATCGACTCGATCTCGATGATGACGATCGTCGTCAACGCCGAGGAGAAGTTCGGCGTCACCATCCCCGACGACGAGGTCAAGAACCTCAAGACCGTCGGCGACGCCGTCACCTACATCACGTCCAACCAGGCCTGATCCGCGCGTCCGGTGGGGGTCCGCCCCCACCGGAGCAGCACGAGGGAATCATGAGCAACACGCGAATCTTCGTCACCGGCATCGGTGCGACCTCCCCCATCGGCGGCACCGCCAGCGAGAGCTGGGAGGCGCTCCTCGCCGGAGCGTCCGGTACCCGCACGCTCGAGCACGACTGGGTGGAGCAGTACCAGCTGCCCGTCACGTTCGCCGCCGAGGCGAAGGTGCGACCCGAGACGGTCCTCGACCGTCCCGTCGCCAAGCGCCTCGACCCGTCCTCGCAGCTCGCGATGGTGGCGGCGAAGGAGGCCTGGGAGGATGCCGGCGCGCCCGAGGTCGACCCCGAGCGCCTCGGCGTCGAGTTCGCCACCGGCATCGGCGGGGTATGGACGCTCCTCGACGCATGGGACACCCTGCGCGAGAAGGGCCCGCGGCGCGTCATGCCCATGACCGTGCCGATGCTCATGCCCAACGCTGCAGCGGGCAACCTCTCGCTGCACTTCGGCGCTCGCGCCTACGCTCGCACGTTCGCGAGCGCGTGCGCATCGAGCACCGAGTCGATCGTCAACGCGATCGAGCACATGCGGGCCGGCCTCGCCGACATCGTCATCGCGGGCGGCACCGAGTCGGCGATCCACCCCATCACGATCGCGTCGTTCGCCTCGATGCAGGCGCTGTCGCGTCGCAACGACTCCCCCGAGACGGCATCCCGTCCGGGCAGCATCGACCGTGACGGATTCGTCATGGGAGAGGGCGCCGCGGTCCTCATCCTCGAGACCGAGGAGCACGCGAAGGCCCGCGGCGCGAAGATCTACGCCGAGCTCGTGGGCGGCGGCGTCACCGCCGACTCGTACCACATCACCGCCAACGACCCCGAGGGCACCGGTGCGGCGCGAGCCGTCCGCCTCGCGCTCGAGATGGCGGATGCCTCGCCCGACGACGTCACCCACGTCAACGCGCATGCGACGTCGACCCCCGTCGGCGACCCGAACGAGTACGTCGCCCTGAAGTCCGTCTTCGGCGACCGGGTCGACGAGATGCCGGTGTCGGCCACGAAGGCGTCCACCGGTCACCTCCTCGGCGGCACGGGAGCGCTGGAGGCGATGTTCACGGTGCTGGCGCTCCGCGACCGCATCGCTCCCCCGACCATCAACATCACCGAGCCCGACCCGGCCGTTCCCTTCCGTCTGTCCGGCGACACCGTCCCGCTCGGCGACGGCGACCAGTTGGCCATCAGCAACTCGTTCGGCTTCGGCGGTCACAACGCCGTCGTGGCGTTCCGCTCGGTTTGACCCCGAACACGACGAACGCCCCCGGGAAGCCACCGGGGGCGTTCGTCGTTCAGTTCAGGCGGGGCGGTAGCCGCCCCGGTCTCCGGGAAGCCGTCCGAAGCCGGTCGAGGCCCACTCACCCCGCCTGAAAACCTGTCCGTCCATGGAGTGTCCGCTCCAGCGGAGTCGTCTCAGCCGACCTTGTGCAGCCACACGACCGGAGCGTCGTCGCTTGCGTGGCGGAAGGGTTCGAGCTCCTCGTCCCACGAGGCGCCGAGCGCCACGTCGAGCTCCCGCTGCAGCTCGCTCATGTCGCCGGCGGCGATCTCCATGGCGTAGCGGATGCGGTCCTCTCCGACGACGACGTTGCCCGAGGCATCCGTCTGCGCGTAGTGGATGCCGAGGCTCGGCGTGTGGAGCCAGCGACCGCCGTCGGTGCGGGGCGTCGGATCCTCCGTCACCTCGTACCGCAGGTGCTCCCAGCCGCGCATGGCGGAGGCAAGAGCGGCCCCGCTTCCGGCCGGTCCCTCCCAGTAGAACTCCGCGCGGCGGCTGCCCGGTTGGACGGGCTGGTCCGCCCAGTCGAAGCTGACGGCATGCCCGAGGGCACGACCAGCAGCCCACTCGAGGTGGGGGCACAGCGCGCGTGGCGCGGAATGGATGAAGATCACTCCGCGCGCGTGAGGTGTGGCCATCGATCTCTCCGTTTCGTTCAGGTACGTCTTCCCCTACGACCTGATGGAGAGTGCTGGCCGGATATCCGGTTGTGCCGCCATTATCGCCCATATCCTCGGCGAATCACAACCGTGTAACACGAGGTTCGTCGGACGTTCGTCAACCCCATGGCCCGCGGGACACGATGGGCGCAAGCTGACCGCTCGACGAAAGGACCATCATGAGCGACAACACTCCCCACACGCGCGACGCCGATGACGCTCACGCCGATGACGCACTCCCGACCGACGCCGTCAGCGACGAGGTGAAGGAGGACGCAGCCCGCGCCGGCAGCGAGGTCACCGCCGAGGACCACGACGATCGCTGACGCATCCGCCTCATTCGGCCTACTCGGCCACGCGCTCCAACGGAACCGATAGCGAGGATGCTCTGTCAAGCCCCTGCGGGTCGAAAGCGGCGAGGGCGTTCGATGTGCGTGTCGAAAGGAGACATGATGAGCGATTCCATCCCCGACAAGCCGAGCCAGGCCGAAGGCGACATCGGCGACGATGACATCACGGCCGCCGAGCAAGACACCGACGAACGGGAGTCCGACGCGCAGGACGACTGAACCTACGCGATACGACGAAGCCCTCGCATTCTGCAAAGGAGCGGGGGCTTCCTCGTGCGACGCCGTAGAAGTTCAGAGGTTGAGTAGGGCGGGTGGGACTTGAACCCACGATCGTCGGGTTATGAGCCCGCTGCCTTGACCAGCTTGGCCACCGCCCCCTGTGGAGTCGAGCTTATCGCCCGGGCCGGTCCTCGTCTTTCACGGGCGGCTCCGGCCACACCTTCGAAACGGCCTCGGTGAGACGGATCGACCCCGTCGAAGGACGCTTGCCTTCGGCGGCATCCGCACTCCCCCGCGTGATCGGGATCTCCTGGCTCTCGCTCACCACCTGCGGGTGGTAGCGGGCCAGCTGGAACACCCCGGTGACGGCCAGGACGCCCGCGATCGCGAAACCGATGTATGCGCCGAGCGGTGCGCCCTGCGCTTCGTTGAGGACCGCGAGACCGATCACGATGGCGACGATCGGGTCGATGACCGTGAGACCGGCGATGACGAGGTCCGGCGGACCCGACGAATAGGCCGTCTGGACGAAGTACGCGCCCATCGCCGTGCCCGCGAGCAGGGCGACGATGCACAGGACGGTGAGCCATTCGAAGTCGCCGTTGGCGATGCGGTTGATGACCACCTTGGCGAGGGTCGCGACGAAGCCGTAGACCACGCCGGCCGCCACGATGTAGAACAGGGCACGCATCCGCTTGCGCAGCGTCCCCCAGAGGACGCCGAGGACCACCACGACGCCCAGCAGGATGCCGAGGACGGTCAGGAGCTGCCCGTCGCTGATGGGGCGCTCGGTCGCGTACAGTGCGGCCACCGTGACGAAGATGAAGATGCCGCCGACGCACAGCGCGATGGAGGTGATCGAGCGCCTCGTCGGCTTGTGGCCGCTTATCCGGGCGTTCAGGAGCGTCGTGATGACCAGCGAGATCGCGCCGATCGGCTGGACGAGGATCAGCGGCGCGAACGACAGCGCCGCCAGCTGGCACACGATCGCGAGGCCGAGCATCACGGTCCCGAGAACCCAGGACGGACGCGTCAGCAGACGGAGCAGCTGACTGCCGGTCAGACCGGAGACACCCGCCTGAGCCGTCAGCCGCTCGACCTTCTGCACACCTCGGTGCTGGTACTGCGCGCCGAAGGACATGAAGACCGCGCCGACGACGGCGAGCGGGATGCCGATCAGGATCGCCGGGTTCCCGAACACGCCCACCAGTTCATCGGTGAGGTCGTTGATCGGTGTTGCGGCATGAATCACGCCTCGACGATACCGGGCTCAGGCCTCGTTAGGCTTCTGACGTGGCCGTACTTCCGATTCGCATCATGGGCGATCCCGTCCTTCACTCCGTCGCCGCTCCCGTCGCCGAGGTGACGGATGAGATCCGCACCCTCGTCGCGGACATGTTCGAGACGATGGACACCGCTCCCGGCGTGGGACTCGCAGCCCCCCAGGTGGGCGTCGGCCTGCGCATCTACACCTACTCCTATCAGGATGACGACGGCGCCCCGTGGCGCGGCGTGATCATCAACCCCGAACTCTGGATGTCGCCGCCGGAGCCCGGATCCCCGGACCCCGATGACGAGTCGGAGGGATGCCTGTCGTTCCCCGGTGAGCGCTTCCCGCTCCGCCGCGGCGACGAGGTGCTCGTCACCGGCACCGAGCTGGACGGCGGCCACGTCCGCATCCGTGTCGACGGCTGGCGCGCCCGCATCATGCAGCACGAGTTCGACCACCTCAACGGCATCCTCTACATCGACCGGCTGTCCGACTCCGATTGGAAGACGACGCAGAAGATCGCACGCAAGCGCGGCTGGGGAAAGCCGGGCCAGAGCTGGCTGCCGGGCGTCGACGACCTCGACGCCTGAGGCACTTCACGTGGAACCGTGGGAGCTGCACGGGTGGTTCGAGGAGTATCTCGACGCGTGCAACCGACATGATCTGACGGAGGTCCGCGGGTTCCTCGACCCCGCGGTCCGCCGCGCACACCTGCCGGCAGGAGCAGACGCCTGGATCGACGATCTCGCCGACCTGTTCCACGGCTTCCCGGACTGGCGGTGGAAGACGATCCAACTCGTCGCCGAGGACGACCGCATCGCTGCGCACCTCCGCGGCAGCGGGACGCATACCGGACCGTGGCGCGGCATCCCTGCCACCCGTCGCCACGTCAACGCGGCGGAGTTCCGGTTCCTCCGGCTCGACAAAGGCCGGATCGTCGCCTCGAGCGGCTCCGACGACACGGACGTGGAGGCTCAGCTCACCGCGTGAGCGTCAGCGCCCTGCCGGGTCCATGGCGTCGGTCGCGCGGGTGAGGATCACGATGGCAAGCGGAACGGCGGCGATGGAGAGGAGCTCCCCCAACAGCGACGTGGACATCACGGCAGGGTAGTCCGCGAGGGTCTCGGCGTTCCACGACAGCCTGCCGGAGAGTGACACGAACGCCGTCGAAGCGATCCAGAGGCCCCACCAGGTGCCCAGGATCGCTCGAGTCAGGCTCGCACGCGAAGCCACCACGAGGTCCTTCACGTTCTGGAACGGGAACCACCACGCGATCACGGGGATGAGCCAGGACACGACGTGCCACACCGGTGTGCGACGAGTGGCGGTCGGGGTGATCGCGCGGACGCGCACCGCGGCACGGTACTGCCAGACGACCCAGCAGATTCCCGTCGCCAGCATCAGCCCCGCCGACGCCAAGGAGATCGGCGCGGACAGCGTGTCGTAGAGCTCCAGGTCCGACAGCGGCGCGGCTCCTCGGGTGAAGCCGTCGACGGCGACGAGTCCCCAGGCCTCGACGAGGACGGTGAGGAACGAGACGACCGCCCCGACGATGAGGAGGATGCGGGTGGCCCCGGCGATGCCGCGGAGGGGGCGGATGACCTGCGGTGCGGACACCGGGTAGCCGGCCGGTTGCCCCGGGGCAGCCCCCCCGGGCGCCGGCCACGCCGCAACAGCCGGCGGCGGCGCCGTCCACTCCGTGCCGTCCCAGTAGCGCAGCTCGTTGCCCGCATGCGGCGCCGGGTACCATCCGGCAGGCGCGCTCGTACGATCCGTCATCGTGATCCCCCCACGTGTTCTGAAATCCGCTCTGCACACTATCGGGTCCGCGCTCGTGCCGTGCGTCCGAGCACCCCCGATGCTCACCGAGGCGGCGTGGCAGCCGATCCTTCGTCGCGAGCCTGGCGGCGGTAGCGCGCCTCGCGCGCCGCGACGTGGATGCCGAGACCCGAAACTCCGAGCGCGAGGGCGAGTGCGAGCCCGAAGAAGGCGACGTCGTTGCCCGCGCCGTACTGGACCGCCGCCCAGAACAGCAGGACGACCGCGGCGAAGCCGACCAGCGCTCCCACACGCTCACCCCAGGTCCAGGCCGACCAGCCTGCGTTCCCCGTGTCCATGCGATCAGCATGGGGCCACAAGGGCGCCGCGGCAAGAGAAATCCGTTGCTCGCAAAGTTCGGGAATGACGAAACCCCCGGGTATCCGGGGGTTTCGTCAGAGTGGCTCCCCGGCTTGGACTCGAACCAAGAACCTATCGGTTAACAGCCGATTGCTCTGCCAATTGAGCTACCGAGGATCAGTCACCCGGAACCGGGCAACCACACAATCGTAGCAAAGCCCGAGGGGTGTTCGTGACATCAGCCGCCGATGCGTGTCGCCTCGTCGGGGGTCCACAGCACGTCGTCGAGGTGCCGGCCGACACCGACCGGGTGACCTGCTCGCAGGACGAGCACCTGCGCTGCGAGGTCGGTCACGAGCTCGCGCTCGTTGGTGACTACGAGCAGCGCCATGCCGTCCTCGATCCTGCGTAGGAGTGCGTCGCGCACCGCGGGACGGACATCCACGTCGAGGTTGGCATAGGGCTCGTCGGCGATGAGGACCTGCGGATCGAGGACGAGGCTCCGCGCGATCGCCACCCGCTGACGCATACCCGAGCTGAGCTCGTACGGGTACTTCTCCGATGCGCCGATGGGCAGCTGCAACTCGTCGAGCAGCGCGGCGACGCGGAGCGCGAGCGCGCGCTCGTTGACCTTCCGATCGCGCCCCGTGATCGGCTCGGCGACGATCTCGGAGATGGTGAGGCGGGAGGGAAGCGACGAGTTGACGCCCTGCGCGAGATGGCCGGTGCGGTACCCGCGGATGCGGCGGGCACGACCCCGCGCACGCAGCGAGATCCCGGCGACCTCGCCGGTGCCCCCCACGATGCGAAGATCGCGCTGATCGGCCCCCGCCAGACAGGACGCCAGACTCGACTTCCCGGAGCCCGTTGCTCCCATGACAGCGAGGGTCTCACCTGGCATCAACCGGATCGACACGCCGTCGACGACGCGTGTGTCGGCTGACGCACGAGCGATCGACAGGTCCGAACAGAAGATCACGGCATCCGGATCGTTCACTCGAGGCATGCGATCCATCCTCACCTCTCCGAGCCGGGGATGCCAGTCGTCGAGGTCGATGCGCTGATCATCGGCGCCGATCAGATCGAGTCGGCCAGGGTCCGTCGTCGCTGATCGAGGTCCCGCAGCGCGACGCGGACCGCGCGACCTTCCTCGGACTCGGCCGACACCCGCTGAACCGCCCCGAGGAGTTCGGCCTTCTCGCGATCCATCGCGCGCAGCCGCAACCGCTGGCACATGGCTCGTGCGGACGCCTTCGCCTCGATCTCCGTGAGCGCGGGAAACGACGACGTCAGGAGCTCAGCAGCGAGCCCGCGGTACGGCTCCCGTGTCGCGTCGACCGCCGCCGTCGACCAGCCGACGCGCGACCGATCCGGCTGAGCGGTGACCGCCTGGCGCACCGCTTCGAGAGGGGGGTGCTCCATCGGGATCTGAAGCGCGGCATCCACCTCGGCGGCATCCAGGACGTGCCCGTACTGCAGCACCCCCATGAGCGCGTCTCGCTCGAGAGTCACGCTCGCGGTCCGCGGCAACGTCGCCATCGTCACCCGCACCGGCGCGGAACCCTCCTCCGGTGACTGGGCAGCCGCTGGGCCGCGCTCGCGCGGTGCGTGATTGCCCCGCGCGGCCCGCTCGACCGCCGGCGTCACCTCGCCCAGATCCATCCCCAGCTTGCGGGCGAGGACCCGGGTGTACCCCGGCCTCAGCGACGAGTCGCGGATCTCGGCAACGATCGGTGCCGCCGCACGCAGAGCACCCACACGACCCTCGACACTCCGCAGGTCGAAGCCCGCCAACTTCTGATCGATGACGAATTCGAACATGGGGGCCTTGGCGTCCATGAGCGCACGCACGGCGCCATCGCCGCGATTCAGCCGCAGGTCGCAGGGATCGAGACCATCGGGCGCGACGGCCACGTACGTCTGGGCGGAGAACCTCTTCTCATCGGCGAAGGCGCGCAGTGCCGCCTTCTGACCTGCCGCATCGGGGTCGAAGGTGAAGATCACCTCGCCCGCCGCGCTGTCGTCGCCCATCACGCGACGGAGGACGGTGATGTGGTCGGATCCGAACGCCGTTCCGCAGGTGGCGATCGCGGTCGTGATGCCGGCGAGATGGCATGCCATGACGTCCGTGTATCCCTCGACGACGACGACGCGGTGAGACCGCGACACGTCCTTCTTCGCGAGATCGAGGCCGTACAGGACCTGCGCCTTCTTGTAGATCGGCGTCTCGGGGGTGTTCAGGTACTTCGGTCCCTGGTCGTCGTCGTAGAGCTTGCGCGCACCGAAGCCGATCGTCTGGCCGGTGAGGTCTCGGATGGGCCAGACCACGCGTCCGCGGAAGCGGTCGTAGACACCGCGCTGCCCCTGCGAGACGAGGCCCGCCGTGGCGAGCTCCTCATCCGTGAACCCCTGTGCGCGCAGTGCGTCGCGCATGTTGTTCCAGCCCTTCGGCGCGTACCCGACCCCGAAGTGCGCCGCAGCACCGGCGTCGAAGCCGCGCTCGCCGAGGAATCGACGCCCGGCATCCGCTTCGGCCGTCGCCAACTGTACACGGAAGTACTCCGCGGCGGCGGTGTTCGCTTGGTAGAGCCGCGTGCGACCGCTCGTCTCGGGGGCGGCGCCGCCGTCCTCGTAGTGCAGCTGGTAGCCGATCCGACCCGCGAGACGTTCGACCGCCTCGGTGAACGACAGGTGGTCCATCGCCCGCAGGAACGAGTACACATCGCCCGACTCGCCGCATCCGAAGCAGTGGTAGTACCCCGCCTGCGGACGGACGTTGAAGCTCGGGCTCCGCTCGTCGTGGAACGGGCAGAGCCCCTTCATCGACCCGACGCCGGCGGACTTCAGGGCGACCCGCTCGCCGACGATGTCGACGATGTTGGTCCGGGCCTTCACCTCGTCGACGTCCGCTTGACGGATGCGGGCCATCAGAGACCCTCGATCGGTTCGGGGAGCGCGAAGCCGGGGTTCGCGACCGCCCGCGATCCCGCCGGCCACAGTCCGAGTTCCCGCAGGTCGACGGGCCCCACGAGGGCGGAATGCCATTCGATCGCGAAGCGGTCCGTCAAGGTCGCGACCTGGTCGACCACGACGCGCTTGCGCTCGGCATCCGTCTGCGCCGCGGCGAAGTCGACGGCGTGCACGCGGTCGAGGTGCTCGGGGCGCTCGAGGAGCGCCGACGCGAGCCGCTTCAGCACGCGACGCTGCTCCTTGTAGAGACCCTTCCGACCGTCGATCGACACGACGAAGGCGCCGATCGTCCCCTTGAGGACCGCCATCTCGGCCTCGATGACGCGCGGCACGATCATGCGTCCCCGGTACCGCGTCAACGCCGGGGTGTCGTAGTGCTCGCGCGTCGCGGCGGTCGCCGCGCGCGCGAAGCGTCCGATGAAGTCCGACGTCAGGTTCTTCAGCCGCGCGACCGAGGCGCGCGTCCCGTCGAACTCCGTCATCCATTCGGGCAGCCGCACCAGCCGGTACATCGCGTCCGCCAACTCGTCCCGGCTGAAGCCGAGGCCCACCCACGACTGGATCGCCGTGAGGAGCGATTCGCGCTCGCGACTGTCCGCGAGGCGCCGGGGGTCGAGGTAACCGTTGAGCACCGCGTCCTCGAAATCGTGGACCGAGTAGGCGATGTCGTCGGAGAGGTCCATGACCTCGGCCTCGATGCACCGCACCCGGCCGGGGGCACCCTGCCGCATCCAGTGGAAGATGGCCTCGTCCTCGGCGTACACGCCGAACTTCTGCCGCCCACCCGGGTCGGGGATCGCGTGATCGGCCGTCCACGGGTACTTGCACGTCGCGTCGAGACTCGCCCGCGTCAAGTTGAGCCCGAAGCTCTCACCGTCGTCGTCGACGACCTTCGGCTCGAGCCGGGCGAGGATGCGCAGCGACTGCGCGTTGCCCTCGAAACCGCCGATGTCCTCGGCCCACTCGTTGAGCGCACGCTCACCGTTGTGCCCGAAGGGCGGATGCCCGAGGTCGTGGCTCAGGCAGGCCGTGTCGACCACGTCGGGCGAGAGCTCGAGCGCGATCGCGAGCTCTCGACCGACCTGCGCCACCTCCAGCGAGTGCGTCAGCCTGTTGCGGGCGAAGTCGTCGGGACTCGCGGGGCTCAGCACCTGGGTCTTGGCTGCCAGGCGACGGAACCCCGCGGAGTGCAGCACCCGCGCCCGGTCGCGCGCGAACCCGTCGCGGAGGGAACGGTGCTTCTCGGGATGGAACCGCTCGGCGTCGTGGTCGTCGTAGCCCGCGGGACGTCCGGCTGCGATGCCCACGCTCGCGCCGGTCACCGCCTCAGCCGCCACTGGTGTCGAGCTCCGCATCGGCGAGGGCGGTGGATGCCGCGTGGCCGATCTCGCGCGAGTCCAGCCAGCCGTCGGGCAGGGCGGGCCGCTTGGGCGTTCCCGCACGCCCGCGCTGCCCCTCGGCGGCCGCGCCGGGGTACGGCGCCTCGAGGTCGAGGGTCGCGAGCAGTTCGTCGATCTCCTCGAGGCTCGAGACCGTCGCGAGCTTGGCGCGGAGGTCACCGCCCACCGGGTACCCCTTGAAGTACCAGGCGACGTGCTTGCGGATGTCGCGGCAGCCGCGGTCCTCGCTCTCGAAGAACTCCACCAGGAGTTCCGCGTGGCGTCGGAACGCGGCCGCGACGAACCCGAGTGTCGCGTCGACCGGATCGGCGGCGTGGCCGGTGCCCAGTTCGCGCGCGAGGTCACCGAAGAGCCAGGGGCGGCCGAGGCATCCACGTCCGACGACGACGCCGTCGCAGCCGGTCTCGGCCATCATGCGGCGGGCGTCCTCCGCCGACCAGATGTCGCCGTTGCCGAGGACGGGGACACTCGTCACCGTCTCCTTCAGCTTCGTGATCGCGGACCAGTCGGCGTGCCCCGAGTAGAACTCGGACGCCGTCCGTGCGTGCAACGCGACGGCGGCGACACCGGCGCCCTCGGCGATCCGGCCGGCCTCGAGGTAGGTGAGGTGGTCGGAGTCGATGCCCTTGCGCATCTTCACCGTCAGCGGGACCGAACCCGCGGCCTTGGCGGCGCGCTCGACGATCTCACGGAACAGCTCCGTCTTCCACGGCAGGGCCGCGCCCCCGCCCTTGCGGGTGACCTTCGGGACCGGGCACCCGAAGTTCAGGTCGACGTGATCGGCGTGATCCTCTTCGACGATGATCCGGACGGCCGCTTCGACGGTGGCCGGGTCGACGCCGTAGAGCTGGATCGACCGCGGGGTCTCCGACTCGTGGTGGCGGATCAGGCGCATGGTCGTGGCGTTCCGCTCGACGAGCGCGCGAGTGGTGATCATCTCGCTCACGTAGAGGCCGGCACCGTACTCGCGGCACAGACGTCGGAAGGCGGTGTTGGTGATGCCCGCCATGGGCGCCAGCACGACGGGCGCGTCGAGGGTGATGGGCCCGATGCGCAGTGGCGCGGGCGGAGCGAGGGTCGTGGACATATCCTTCACATTCTCCCAGACGGCGAGCGCATCGGGCATCTGCGCGAGTCCTATCGTGGAGACATGACCGAAACCTCCTCGCTGCGAGAGATCCCGTTCACCACCGCAGACGGGAAGGAGGCGACACTCGGCGACTTCGGCGACAAGGCGTTCCTCATCGTGAACGTCGCATCCAAGTGCGGACTGGCTCCCCAGTACGAGCAGCTCGAGGAGCTGCAGAAGCAGTACGGCGACCAGGGCCTGCAGGTCATCGGCTTCCCCTGCAACCAGTTCATGGGCCAGGAGCCCGGGTCGATGGACGAGATCCTCGACTACTGCGCCGTCAACTGGGGCATCACGTTCCCCATCATGGACAAGGTGCGCGTCAACGGATCGCACGCCGCCCCGCTCTATAAGGCGCTGAAGAAGTCCCCGAACGCCGAGCGCGCCAAGGGACCAGTCATGTGGAACTTCGAGAAGTTCCTCGTGACACGCGACGGTGAGCTGCACCGCTTCCGCCCGCAAACCAAGCCCAACGAGCCCGAGGTGATCTCGGCGATCGAGAAGGCCCTCGCCTGAGACCTCGCACGAACGATGAAGGCCGCATCCCCGATCCGGGATGCGGCCTTCATCGTGGGAGAAGAGCTCAGCTCGCGGCGGGCTCCTCGGCGCGCTCGGCCCACACCTGGCGGGCGATCTGCGCGAACGCTGCGGCGGGCTGGGCGCCGCTCACGCCGTACTTGCCGTCGATGACGAAGAACGGAACGCCCTGGATGCCGTAGGCCTGGGCCTGAGCCTGGTCGGCGCGCACCGCCTCGAGATACCGCCCCGACTCCAGCGCGTCGCGCGTCTGGTCGGTGTCGAGGCCCACGTCACTGGCGAGCGCGACGAGGTCGTCGATGTTGCCGACGTGACGGCCCTCGGTGAAGTAGGCCGACATGAGACGCTCGGTCGCCTCCTTCTGGAGGCCCTGCTCTTTCGCGAAGTGCAGCAGCTCGTGGGCCTTCACGGTGTTGGTGTGCTTGAGGATGTCGAACCGATAGCCGAGTCCGGCGTCGGCGGCGACACCGGTCACGCGGTCGAGCATCTGCTGCACCTGATCGGCCGGCATCCCCTTGTACTCCGAGAGGAAGTCGATCTCGGTTCCGTCGAAATCGACGGGGGTGTCCGGGGACAGCTCGTACGAGTGGAAGGTCACCTCTACGCGGGGGGCGTCGGCGTCCGTCGCCGTCTCCGCCAGCCCGGTCTCGAGGTTCCGCTTACCGATGTAGCACCACGGGCAGGCGATATCGCTCCACACGTCGATCTTGATGGGTTCCGTCACATCCCGTGCAACGCCACCTGGGCCTCGCGGTATTCCCTCCGCCGCTCCTAGGCTGGCGGGATGCTGTCGGCCGACACCCCGCTCCCGTTCCGCCCGCAGCGCGTCGTGATCGCCGGCACCACCGGCGTCGGGAAGTCGACTCTGGCACGGCAGCTGGCCGAGCTGTGGGGCCTTGAGTACACCGAGCTGGACTCGCTCTTCCACGGACCGGGGTGGACGACGCGACCCGAGTTCCTGCGGGACGTCTGCCGTGTCGCCGACGGCGATCGCTGGGTGTCGGAGTGGAACTACTTCGGGTCCGGCGGCGGACAGATCCTCGGGGAGCGCGCCGACCTCGCCGTGTGGCTCGACCTGCCGCGTCGGGTCGCCCGTGCGCGGCTGCTCCGCCGCACCCTGCGTCGCCGCATCCGTCGCGAGCGACTCTGGAACGGCAACGTCGAGCCGCCGCTGTGGACGGTCTTCCGCGACCCCGGTCACATCCTCCGGTGGGAGATGCGCACGCACCGCACATGGAAGACGCGGATGCCGGTGGTCGCCGCCGAGTACGACCTGCCCGTCGTGCGTCTCACGCACCCCCGCGACGTGGATCGTTGGCTCGCGGGGCCCGCTGCCGACGTCCGCTGACCGTCAGGACGCGGTCGGCGCGTCCTTCGCCCCGCCGAACCGGCGGTCGCGGGAGAGGTACAGCTCGATCGCTCCCCACAGGTCCGTGCGGGAGAAGTCCGGCCACAGCGTGTCGAGGAACACCATCTCGGCGTAGGCCGCCTCCCACAGCAGGAAGTTCGACGTCCGCTGCTCCCCGCTGGAACGTACGAACAGATCGACGTCAGGCATGTCGGGGACGTACAGGTGCCGGCGGAGCGTCTTCTCGGTGATCGCCGACGGCTTCAGCTTCCCCCGGGCGATCTCCTCCCCCATGGCGCGCATCGCATCGACGATCTCGTGACGTCCGCCGTAGTTCACGCACATCGTGAGGGTCAGTCCCGTGTTGCCGGACGTGAGCTGTTCGGCGTACTGGAGCTCCTTGATGACCGACCCCCACAGCCGGGGCTTCCGGCCCGCCCAGCGGATGCGGACGTTCCACTCGTTGAGCTGGTCGCGACGACGGTGCAGCACATCGCGGTTGTACCCCATGAGGAAACGCACCTCCTCGGGTGAGCGCGCCCAGTTCTCGGTCGAGAAGGCGTACACGCTCAGGTGCTTCACCCCGGCCTGGACCGCACCGGCCACGACGTCGAGGAGGACTTCCTCCCCCGCGCGGTGCCCCTCGATCCGCGTGAGACCGCGGCGGTTGGCCCAGCGGCCGTTGCCGTCCATGACGATCGCGACGTGAGCCGGGACCGAGCCCTTCGGGAACTCGGGCGGGTACACGCCGGTCCAGTCGAGCGGGCGGTAGGGCACCGCGTCGCGATGCGTGTACGGCTTGGGACTCACCGAGGCGCCTCCAGGTGGGACAGGGAACGGATGCCTCGTTCAGTGTGCCACTGCGCATACGCCGCGATGAGACCGGAGGATGCCGCGGTGGCGCCGCCCGATGCGGCATCCACCACATCCCACTCCCCCGCCAGGAGCGCACGCAGGAGGTCGGAGGTCTCCGCGCTCACCCGAGGCGACCCCGCCGGCGCGCACGCGGAGCAGACGATGCCGCCCAGCTGCGCGACGAACCAGTCGTGCGGTCCGGGCGCACCGCACCGCGCGCATTCCTGCAGCGACGGCGCCCAGCCGGAGAGGGACATGACGCGGAGGAGGTAGGAATCGAGGACCGATCTCGGTGCGTGATCGCCTCGCGCCAGCGCGCGGAGCCCCCCGACGAGCAGCAGGTACTGCTGCGGTGTCGTCTCGGCCTCGTTGAGGCGGTCGGCCGTCTCGGACATCGCCGACGCCGCCGTGTACCGGTCGTAGTCGGTCGCGATGTCGGCGCCGTACGCGCCCAGGGACTCCGCCTGCTGCACGATGTCGAGCGAGCGGCCCTTGTACATCTGGACGTCGGCCACCATGAACGGCTCGAGCCGCGCGCCGAACTTCGACGACGTGCGGCGGACGCCCTTCGCCACCGCGCGGACCTTGCCATGACGACGGCTGAGCATCGTCAGGATGCGGTCGGCCTCACCCAGCTTGTGGGTGCGCAGGATCACGACCTCGTCACGGTAGGTGGGCACCCATCGATTATCCCGTGACCAGGCACAATGAAGGCGTGACCGAGCCGCAGTTCCTCATCCCCCTCTGGGCAGACCTCACCGCCGTCGGCCTCGGCGGCGTACAGGGAGCCCTGTTCGCCTCGGGGTTCCAGGGGCAGCGTCGTCTCGATCTGCTCGGAGTCGCCATCATCGGCGTCGTCATGGGGCTGGGCGGCGGCATGATCCGCGATCTGCTGCTCAGCACGACACCCGTCGCCCTCCAGAGCGACGGCTACCTGATCACCGTCACCGCGGCGGCGCTGATCGGGATGCTGCTCGCCAACGTGTTCCAGCGCCTCAACGCCGTCATCGTGGGCCTCGACGCCGTCGCGATCGGGATGTTCGGCGCCCTGGGGACGACGAAGGCGCTCGCCCTCGGCCTCCCGCCGATCCCGT
Organism: Microbacterium sp. MDV22-iso44; assembly: GCF_058629135.1. Lineage (NCBI taxonomy): Bacteria > Bacillati > Actinomycetota > Actinomycetes > Micrococcales > Microbacteriaceae > Microbacterium > Microbacterium sp. MDV22-iso44. Next base: position 249,307 of record NZ_JBZVWS010000001.1, on the reverse strand, counting down.
CGATCTTCGTGGGCGCCTGTGCCGCCGTCGGCGGAGGACTCCTCCGCGACGTGTTCATGGGACTCCCCGTCGCCATGATGCACGTCGGGTCGCTCTACGCCGTCGCCGCCGCGGTCGGATGCGCCGTCCTCGCCGTCCTCGACACCCTCGGGGTCCCGGCGGTGCCCGCCGCGATCACGTGCATCGCCGTGACCGCCGTCATCCGCGTGCTCGCCGTGGTCTTCGACATCTCGCTGCCCGAGCAACGGGCCCTCTACCGCAGGAAGGTCGCCGTCGAGACCTCGACGATCCCGATCATCAAGCCGTGACCGGGCGCCCCTCGGCGGCGACCTCCTGGAAGAGTCAGACGCCCGCCAGTTCGCCCTCGTGGATGCGGCTGCGGATCGCCCGGTTCACGGCCGACACGATCGCCTTCAGGCTCGCGGTCGAGATGTCGCCGTCGATGCCGACGCCCCACAGGCGCTGATCCTCCACCTGCAGCTCGACGTACGCGGCCGCGTGGGCGTCGCCGCCGGCACCGAGCGTGTGCTCGACGTAGTCGTACAGGGAGATCTCGAAACCGCGCTCGCCGAGGACCTTCAGGAACGCCGCGATCGGACCGTTCCCCGCGCCGGTCGCCGCGACATGCTCGTCGCCGTCGCGGAGGGTGACGTCGAGCGTGACATCACCGGACATGTCGCTCTGGGTGCGCGTGGACAGGAGCTCGAAGCGACCCCACTTGTCGTCGGCCGCGCGGGCGGGCAGGTACTCGTCCGAGAAGATCGACCAGATCTGACCGCTGGAGACTTCGCCGCCCTCGGCATCCGTCTTCGCCTGGACGACGCCGGAGAACTCGATCTGGAGCTTGCGCGGCAGGTCGAGGGAGTGGTCCGTCTTCAGCAGGTAGGCGACGCCGCCCTTGCCGGACTGCGAGTTGACGCGGATGACGGCCTCGTAGGACCGCCCCAGGTCCTTCGGGTCGATGGGCAGGTACGGGACAGCCCACTCGATCTCGTCGACCGAGACGCCCGCGGCCTTCGCGCGGGCCTCCATCGCCTCGAAGCCCTTCTTGATGGCGTCCTGGTGCGACCCGCTGAAGGCGGTGAAGACCAGATCGCCGGCCCAGGGGCTGCGCTCGGGGACGGGCAGCTGGTTGCAGTACTCCGCGGTCCGCTTGACGTGGTCGATGTCGCTGAAGTCGATCTGAGGGTCGATCCCCTGCGTCAGCAGGTTGATCCCCAGGGCGACCAGGTCGACGTTGCCGGTGCGCTCGCCGTTGCCGAACAGGCATCCCTCGATGCGGTCCGCGCCGGCCATGTAGCCGAGCTCAGCCGCGGCGATCGCGGTGCCGCGGTCGTTGTGCGGGTGCAGCGACAGGATGATGTTCTCGCGGTGGGCCAGGTGACGGCTCATCCACTCGATCGAGTCGGCGTACACGTTCGGCGTCGCCATCTCGACCGTCGCCGGCAGGTTGATGATGACCTTGCGGTCGGGGGTGGGCTCGAACACCTCGATCACCTGGTTGCAGACGTCGACGGCGAACTCGAGCTCGGTGCCCGTGTAGCTCTCTGGCGAGTACTCGTAGTAGACGGCCGTCTCGGGGATCGTCTTCTCGTACTGGCGGCACAGGCGCGCGCCCTCGAGAGCGATGTCGATGATGCCCTGCTGGTCGGTGCGGAACACGACCTCGCGCTGCAGAACGCTCGTGGAGTTGTAGAGGTGCACGATGGCCTGCTTCGCGCCGGCGATCGACTCGTACGTGCGCTTGATGAGGTGCTCGCGGGCCTGCGTCAGCACCTGGATCGTGACGTCCTCGGGGATGACGTCGTCCTCGATGAGCTGGCGGACGAAGTCGAAGTCCGTCTGGCTCGCGGAGGGGAAGCCGACCTCGATCTCCTTGTAGCCCATCTTCACGAGCAGTTCGAACATGACGCGCTTGCGCTCGGGGCTCATCGGGTCGATGAGGGCCTGGTTGCCGTCGCGCAGGTCGACGGCGCACCAGCGGGGCGCGACCTCGATGCGGTTGTCAGGCCACGTGCGATCGGGCAGATCTACACGGATCTGCTCGTGGTACGGGCGGTACTTGTGGATCGGGGCGCCCGAGGGCTTCTGGTGGTTTCGCATGATGGTGCTTCTTCTCTCGTCACTGGTGCGGACCCACGACAACCTCCGCGACGAGTTGGTCCTAGATCGAGGACTCGTCGCGGCGACGAAGAAGGAGGCCGCAGAAGCGCATACCGACACGTTACACCCCGCTCGCGCCGCTCGACATTCTGAGACGGATGCCGCGGACCTGACACTCTCCGGGCATGATGCACCGTCGCTCCTTCGCCGTCCTCGTCGCCGGCGCCGCCCTCCTGCTCACCTCCTGCGCCGCCGCGGCCGATGCGGGTGGCTCGGCAGCACCCCCGGGATCGGCGCTCGCCGCGCTCACACCGGAGAACCCCACCGGCGAGGTGTGGGGCCAGGGAACGATCCTCGACGACGGCTCGGCGGTCGAGCTGTGTCTCGGGGCGGTTGCGGAATCCGCACCGCCGCAGTGCAGCGGCATCCCCGTCGCCGGATGGTCCTGGGACGGCAAGCTGGATGCGACATCGACGGGCGGGTCGACGTGGGGGGCTTACGCAGTCTGGGGCTCGTACGACGGCACGACGTTCACCCTGACACGAACGCCGGTGCCGCTCGCCCTGTTCGATGCGATGCCGGCGCCCGATCCCACCGAGGGGAAGACCGGATCAGCCACCGCGGAGGACATCGCAACGATCGAGAAGATCGTCCCCGATGCGATCGGCAACGACATGCTGGGGATGCACGACCAGGACGGCTGGGTGTACGTCGACGTGATCTGGGACGACGGCACGTGGCAGAAGGCGGCCGACCAGGACTTCGGGACCGGCAAGGTGATCATCCGCTCCGCGCTCAGATCCGTCGGCTGAGCGACGCTCCCGCTACGGCAGCAGCGCGAGCTTGCCGCCGGGGTGCCCCTCCATGAGGAAGCGCGCCGCCTGGACCGCGTCGGCGAACGGGAAGGTGCGGGCGACGGGCACCTCGAGCAGTCCGCGCCGCGCGAGATCGACGAGCTCGCCGCGGACGGCGTCGCGGAACGCAGCGCTCGCGGGCAGCATCCCGCCGATCGCCACGATGCCCTCCGACTCGAGGTCACGACGGACGATCGTGATGATGCGCGTCCTGTCCTCGACGAGCGCGAGCGAGGCCTCGATCGCCTCGTCGGTCCCCACGCCGTCGAGCGATGCGACGAAGGACGCGCCCGCCGCGGCATCCTTCGCCCTGTCGACGAGGCCAGGTCCGTAGGTGATCGGGATGCCGCCGTAGCGCCGGACGACGTCGGCGTTCCGCTCTCCGGCGGTCCCGACGACGCGGACGCCCCGGACGGCTGCCTGCTGCAGGAAGCTCACTCCGACCGCGCCGGAGGCGGCGTGGAACAGAACCGTGTCGCCGCTCCGCGCACCGCTTAGCTCGAGCAGCTCGGCGGCGGTCGCACCGGCCAGGAACAGGTTCGCTGCTTCGGGATGGGCGAGGGTCGACGGCTTGGCGAAGACCTTCTCGGCGGGAACGGTCAGCTCGGTGGCATACCCGCCGCTCAGGCGGAACGCGAGCACCTCATCGCCGACCGTCGCCGCGCCCGAGCCGATCTGCGTTCCGGCACCGAGCGCGGTGATCTCACCGGACACCTCGTACCCGATCGGGAAGGGGAACGTCGCATCGGGACGCGTGGGGTACTTCACATCAGCCGGGTTCATCCCGACCGCACGCACCCGGATCGTCACCTCTCCAGGACCGGGCGCCCGGACGTCGACCTCTCGCAGCTCCCAGTCCGAGAGTCCTTCCGGACCGGTCGCGAACCATGCCTGTGCCATGCGTGTGCCCTTCCGTGATAACCCGACGTCGCGGGTCAGAATCCGAGGCGCCCCAGCTGCTTCGGGTCGCGCTGCCATTCCTTCGCCACGCGTACCCGGAGCGACAGGAACACGCGTCCGCCGACGAGCGGCTCGATGCCGGCGCGTGAGCGCGCACCGACGTCCTTCAGCCGCGAGCCGCCGCGACCGATGATGATCGCCTTCTGGCTGTCGCGTTCGACCACGATGTTCGCGTAGACGTCGGTGAGGTCGCTGTCCTCGCGGGCGGCGATGTCCTCGACGGTCACGGCGATCGAGTGCGGCAGTTCGTCGCGCACACCGTCGAGCGCCGCCTCGCGGATGATCTCGGCGATCCGGTCCTCGAGACTCTCGTCGGTGACCATCCCCTCCGGATAGAGCGGCGGTCCCTTCGGCATGAGCTTCAGGAGTTCGTCGGCGAGGACGTCGAGCTGGTCGTCCGTCACCGCGGACAGCGGGATGACGGCGTCCCAGTCCTCGCGGAGCGCGTCGACCTCCATGAGCCGCTCGGTGATCTCCTCGCGCGACGCGATGTCGACCTTCGTGACGATCGCGACCTTCTTCGCCCGGCCGTAGCCGTCGAGGGATGCCGCGATACGCCGGTCGCCCGGGCCGACCTTCTCGGTGGCCGGCACGAGGAACCCGATCGCGTCGACGTCGCCGAGCACCTGCTCGACGAGGTCGTTGAGTCGCTGCCCGAGAAGAGTCCGCGGCTTGTGGATGCCGGGGGTGTCGACGATCACGAGCTGACCGCCCGGACGGTTGAGGATGCCCCGGATCGCCTTGCGCGTGGTCTGCGGCTTGTCGCTGGTGATCGCGACCTTCTCGCCGACGAGGGCGTTGGTCAGGGTCGACTTGCCGACATTGGGACGTCCGACGAACGTCACGAAACCGGAACGGCTGCTCACGGTCACTCCGATCCCCGCGCGACGCGGATCTCTGCGGTGGATGGGGATACGGGTTCGGCGGCCGGTGGGTCGGCGCGCTCGACGAAGACGGTCGCGAGGCCGCGGCCCCGGCCGAGGGATGTGCCGCCGGTGAGGACGAGCCCGCTGTGCTCGACGCGGACGCCGGGGACGGGGACGCTGCCGAGCGCCTTGCCGAAAAGGCCGCCGATCGAGTCGACGTCGTCGTCCTCGAGTTCGATCCCGAACAGGTCGCCGACCTCGTCGAGGGCCAGGCGGGTGCTCACGCGGAATCGACCGCCGCCGAGGTCCGAGACCTCGCTCGTGCGCAGGTCGTACTCGTCGGCGATCTCGCCCACCAGCTCCTCGATGAGGTCCTCGAGCGTCACGAGTCCCGACACGCCGCCGTACTCGTCGACGACGAGGCAGACGTGCACGGCTTCGCGCTTCATCTGCTGCAGCAGACTCTCGGCACGCATCGACTCCGGCACGAAGACGGCGGGCCGGGCGATCTGCGCGACCGGGACGCCCCGCCACGCGGTCTCGTCGCGGTAGGCGAACTGGACGAGGTCCTTGAGGTACACGACGCCCGTGATGTCGTCGGCCTCGCCGTCGGCGATCGGGATGCGGGAGACGCCCTTGTCGAGGAAGAGCGTCATCGCCTCCTGTGTCGTGGCCGCGGCATCCATGGTCACCATGTCGGTGCGGGGCACCATGACGGCGCGCACGAAACGGTCGGTGAAGTCGAAGACGGAGTGGATGAGGTCGCGGTCGTCGGCCTCGATGAGGTCCTGCGACGCGGCCTCATCGACCATGCTCAGCAGCTGCTCCTCCGACGCGAAGGACGCCCCACGGTGGATGCCGGGGGTCAGGCGGTCGCCGAGGAGGACCAGCAGGTGCGCCAACGGGCCGAGGACGATGCGCGCCCCGCGGATGAGCCCGGCGCACGCCTTCAAGAACCCCTTCGAATGCTGACGTCCCACGGCCCGCGGCGATGCGCCCACGAGGACGAACGAGGCGATGGTCATCACGACGACTGCGGCGAGCATCGCCCACCAGATGTTGTCGAAGACGAGCGTGAACGCCACTGTGACGATGACGGCGGCAGCGGTCTCGATGAGGATGCGGATGAAGACGACGGCCGTCCGGTGCGCGTCCGGGTCGGCGGCGATCCGGCGAAGACCCGCGCCGGAGCGCGCCTCATCGGCGAGGTCGGCGAGGTCCGCGCGGGACGTCACATCGAGCGCCGCTTCGAGAGAGGCCATCAGCCCGCCGAGCGCGACGAGCAGCACAGCTCCGAGGAGCAGGAGGATCTCGGTCATGCGCGCCGGTGGCGCTCGCTCGAGTGGAACGCGCCGATGAGCTCCTTCTGAAGTCCGAACATCTCGCGCTCCTCCTCGGGCTCGGCGTGGTCGAACCCCAGCAGGTGGAGCAGGCCGTGCGTCGTGAGGAGGATGAGCTCGTCCATCGTGGTGTGCTTGGCCGCCTGGGCCTGGGTCTCGGCGACCTGGGGGCACAGCACGATGTCGCCGAGGAGTCCGGGAGGCGTCGGGGACTCCTCGGTTCCCGGGCGCAGCTCGTCCATCGGGAAGCTCAGGACATCGGTGGGGCCGGGCTCGTCCATCCACTGGACGTGCAGCGCCTCCATCGCCCCCTCGTCGACGAGGAGGATCGCCAGGTCGGCGTCGGGGCTGACATGCAGCTCGCCGAAGTTGTTCTCGGTGAGGCGCAGCAGCACGGTCTCATCGACCTCGACGCCGGACTCGTTGGTGATCTCGATGGTCATGAACGTCCTCGCTTGGGCTGTCGGTCTCGGGGGCCGGCAGGGCGGAGCCCCGTCCGGCGCTCGGCGCGGTTCGCGAGTTCGCTCGCCTCGTCGCGCTCGCGTCGCGCCACGAGCTTCTCCTCGTCGTACGCGGTGTAGGCGTCGACGATCCGACCGACGAGCGTGTGGCGCACGACGTCGTCGCTCGTCAGACGCGAGAAGTGGATGTCATCGATGTCCTTGAGGACGCGGGTGACGAGTCGCAGCCCCGAGGCGCCCTGCGGCAGGTCGACCTGGGTGATGTCGCCGGTGACGACCATGCGCGTGCCGAACCCGAGGCGCGTGAGGAACATCTTCATCTGCTCGGGCGTCGTGTTCTGGGCCTCGTCGAGGACGACGAACGAGTCGTTGAGCGTGCGCCCGCGCATGTACGCGAGAGGCGCGACCTCGATCGTGCCCGACGCCATGAGCTTGGGAACGAGCTCGGGGTCCATCATCTCGTTCAGGGCGTCGTACAACGGGCGGAGGTAGGGGTCGATCTTGTCGGTCAGCGTGCCGGGGAGGAACCCGAGCCGCTCCCCCGCCTCGACGGCAGGACGGGTCAGGATGATGCGGCTGACCTCCTTGCGCTGCAGCGCCTGGACGGCCTTCGCCATCGCGAGGTAGGTCTTTCCGGTGCCGGCGGGGCCGATGCCAAAGACGATCGTGTTCTCCTCGATCGCGTCGACGTACTCCTTCTGGCCGCGCGTCTTGGGTCGGATGACCTTGCCGCGAGACGAGAGGATCGCTTCGCCGAGCACCTCGGACGGACGCATCCCGCTGTTCTCGCGGAGGATGCGGTTCGACTGCGTCACGTCGCTCGGGTCGAGGCCCTGGCCCGATCTCGCCATGCCGATCAGCTCGTCCACGAGCTCGTGGGCGCGCGCGACGGCGCCCTCGTCACCGGTCAGGGTGATCTCGTTGCCGCGGACGTGTACCTGCACGTCCGGGTGTTCGCGTTCCACGGTGCGCAGCAGACGGTCCTGCGGACCGAGCAGCTGCACCATGGCGACACCGTCCGCGTAGATGTGCGCGACGGTGGGTTCGGCGCTGTCAGCCACCGAGGCTCCCTTCCGTGAGCCCGCCGCCCAGCACGTGTGCATGGACGTGGAACACGGTCTGTCCGGCGTCGGGGCCGGTGTTGAACACGAGTCTGAAGTCGCCGCCGGCGTGTTCGGCGGCGACACTGTTCGCGAGGCCGACCAGCTCGGCCAGGAGGGCGGGGTCGCCCGCCGCGAGCTCGACCACGTCGCGGTAGTCCTCGGTCTTGGGGATCACGAGGAGATGGACGGGCGCCTGCGGGGCGATGTCGCGGATCGCGAACGCGTTGTCGGTCTCAGCGACGATCTCGGAGGGGATCTCACCCCGGAGGATGCGGGTGAACACCGATGGCTCGCTCATCCTCCCAGTCTACTCAGCGCCTTCCCGCGTCGGTCGGGTCCGGTTCACCAGCGGCCGAGGGCCGCATTGACGACGGCGAGGGCCGCCGGCCCCGCCGTCGAGGTGCGCAGCACAGTGTCGCCGAGCCGCACGAGCGTCGCACCCGCCGACTGCAGCAGGTCGAGTTCCTCGGGCGAGATGCCCCCTTCGGGTCCCACGACGAGGATCACGTCGCTCGCGTCGGCCGCGTCGATCTCGATGCGCGACAGCGCAACGGATGCCGTCGGCTCGAGCACCAGCATCCGTGCGTTCTGGGCGAGTGCCGCCAGTTGCCGCGTGGAGACCGGCTGGTGGAGTTCTGCCAGCCACGGCCGATGCGCCTGCTTCGCCGCCTCACGGGCGATCGTCTCCCAGCGTGCGACGCCCTTGGCGACCTTCGGACCCTCCCACCGCGAGACAGAGCGGGCCGCCTGCCACGGCATGATCGCGTCGACCCCGAGCTCCGTCGCCGCCTGGACGGCGAGCTCGTCGCGATCGCCCTTCGCGAGGGCCTGGACGAGGACGGTGCGCGGCGACGCCGCGGGAACCTCGGCGCGGGTGGAGACCTCGACCGAGACCTCTTTGGGCGCGGCGGCCGAGACCGTGCCGGTCAGCCACACGCCGCGGCCGTCACCCACCGTGACGTCCTCCCCCACCCGGATGCGACGGACGGCCGCGGCGTGGTGCGCCTCGGCCCCCGTCAGCCGGACGACATCGCCCGGGCCGGCGGCCCCGGCATCCTCGATCAGGAAGTGGAGGGCCACGATCAGCGCTTGAACTTGCCGCGGAGCTTGGAGAACAGACCCGGGTGGAACTCCGCCAGATGAGGCGGGGCCGGACGCATCCGCTTCGCGAGCTCCTGCACGAGCGCCCGCGACTTCGGGTCGAGGTGCGAAGGCGTGACGACCTGCACGCCGACCCGGAGGTCGCCGCGCTGGTCGCCTCGGAGAGGCGTGATCCCCCGACCGCGGATGGTGAGCTCGTCGCCCGCCTGGACCCCGGAGCGGATGTCGAGGTCGACGGATCCGTCGAGAGACTCGATGGTCACACTCGTTCCCAGGATGGCATCGACCATCGAGACCTCGAGGGTCGCGAGTAGGTCGTCGCCGTCGCGGCTGAAGACGTCGTGCGGGGCGACGGTGACCTCGAGGTACAGGTCGCCGTTCGGGCCGCCGGCGGGACCGACCTCGCCGGACCCGGGGAGCTGGAGTCGAAGACCGGTCTCGACGCCGGCCGGGATGTCGATCGACACGGTGCGACGTGCACGCACGCGGCCCTGGCCCTGACAGGTGGAGCAGGGGTACGGGATGGTCGTGCCGTAGCCCTGGCACGTGGTGCAGGGCTGCGAGGTGACGACGTTGCCGAGGAGGCTCCGGACCGTCCGCTGGATCTGGCCCGATCCGTGGCAGATGTCGCAGGTGACCGGCTGGGTGCCCGGCTGGCAGCACGAGCCCTGGCAGGTCTCGCAGAGGACCGCGGTGTCGACCTCGATGTCGCGGTGGACGCCGAAGACGACGTCGCCGAGGTCGAGGTCGACGCGTACGAGCGCATCCTGGCCCCGCTCGCGGCGTGACCGCGGACGGCCGGCGCGGGTTCCGCCGCCACCGCCGAAGAAGCTCTCGAAGATGTCGCTGAAACCGCCGAAGCCGGCACCTGCACCGGCTCCGCCGAAGCCGCCTCCGTCGCCGCCCGTGTCGTAACGCTGGCGCTGGTCGGGGTCGCTCAACACGTCGTAGGCGTGCGTCACGAGCTTGAACTGCTCGGAGGCATCCTCCCCCGGGTTCACGTCCGGGTGCAGCTGGCGCGCCAGACGCCGGTAAGCCTTCTTGATCTCCTCAGGGCTCGCGTCGCGCGCGACACCCAGGACCTCGTAGTGGTCAGCCACAATCACCTCTCCGGCCCGCGGGCCGATTCGTTCAGCGCGACGTCTCGTCTTCTTCGAGCAACCGCGTCAGATAGTGCGCGACGGCGCGGACCGCCGCGAGATTCGTGGGGTAGTCCATGCGTGTGGGACCCAGCACGCCGACGCGGGCGTGGGACCCGCCGGCGTCGTAGTCGCTCGCGACGATGGATGCCTCGGACAGCCCGAACGGCTCGTTCTCGCGCCCGATGCTGGTCGCCAGCCCGCGGTCGTCGGCGACCATCTCCCCCATGAGCCGCAGCAGCGTCACCTGCTCCTCGATCGCCTCGAGGAGCGGGTAGATGCTGCCGCGGAAGTCGGATTCCCGGCGGGCGAGGGTCGCGGACCCCGCCATGACCATGCGGTCCTGGCGGAACTCGTCGAGCTCCTCGCCGATCGCGCGCAGCACGACGCGGCGGTTCTCCTCGCGCGGGACCGGGGTCTCGTCCTCGAGGATGCGCGCGATCGCCGCCGCGCCGTCTCGGACACTCTTGCCCGTGAGCAGCGACGCCATCGCGAGCTTGAGCTGCGCGGCCTCGTCGGCTGACGGCTCGGACGACAGGAGCACGACGCGCTGCGACACTCGGCCGGTGTCGGTCACGACGATGATGACGATCCGCGGCCCGCCGAGGTGCACGACCTCGACGTGCGAGACGTTCGCCCGCGCGAAGGACGGATACTGCACGATCGCGACCTGACCGGTCAGACGCGTCAGGGAGCGGACGGTCCGGACGAGCAGGTCGTCGAGGTCACCGGTGTCCTCGAGGAAGGCGCCGATCGCGGAGCGCTGCGCAGAGGTGAGGGGGCGGACGTCGGCGAGGTGGTCGACGAAGACGCGGTACCCCTTGTCGGTGGGTACACGGCCCGACGACGTGTGGGGCGCGGTGATCAGCTCTTCGTCTTCGAGGAGCGCCATGTCGTTGCGGATGGTTGCCGCGGAGACGCCGAACTGGTGACGGTCGACGATCGCTTTACTGCCGACCGGCTCGCGCGTGTCGACGTAGTCCTGGACGATCGCACGCAACACCTGAAGACCGCGTTCCGAGACCATCACCCCTCCTCCGCTGGCACTCTCGTTCTGGGAGTGCCAATTCTACCGCGCGAGAAGCGATCTGCTCGGATCACTCGGTGAGTGCGCGGACGACGGCGTCGGCCAGCAGCCGTCCGCGACGCGTCAGCACGATGCGTCCCCGCACGGCCGAGGCGCCGTCGACGAGTCCGTCGGCGATGAGGGATGCCACGTTCCGCCGCCCCGCGACGGTCGCCTCGTCGACCGCGACGCCGTCCACGATGCGCGAGCGCAGCAGGATGACCTCGAGGCGGCGGGCCTCGGCATCCGGTCGCTCCCGTCCCGCCGCCGGGGACTCCCCCAGCGCCAGGCGCTGCGCGTACGCGGCGGGGTGCTTGACGTTCCACCAGCGCAGCCCGCCGACGTGGCTGTGGGCACCGGGGCCGTAGCCCCACCAGTCCTGACCCCGCCAGTACGACAGGTTGTGGCGGGAGCGCTGGGCGGGAGTCGTCGACCAGTTCGAGACCTCGTACCAGCCGTAGCCGGCTGCCGCGAGCAGCTCGTCGGCGAGCTCGTACATGTCGGCCTGCAGGTCGTCGTCGGGGGCGGGTACCTCGCCGCGGCGGATCTGACGCTCGAGCTTCGTTCCGTCCTCCACGATGAGCGCGTACGCCGAGATGTGATCAGGTGCGAGCGCGATCGCCGTCTCGAGCGAGGTGCGCCAGTCCTCGAGCGACTCCCCGGGCGCGCCGTAGATGAGATCGAGGCTGACCGCGAGCCCGGCCTTCCGCGCCGCCGCGACGGCCGTCGCGATGTTCGCGGGGTCGTGCGTGCGGTCGAGTGCCGCGAGGACGTGCGGCACGGACGACTGCATCCCGATCGAGAACCGTGTGACGCCGGCAGCGGCAAGGGTCTGCGCGACCTCATCGGTCAGCGTGTCGGGGTTCGCCTCGACCGTGACCTCGGCGCCGTCCGCGAGACCGAAGGTTCCCCGGATGCCGTCGAGCATGCGCGCGAGGTCGCCCGGCGGAAGGAGCGTGGGGGTGCCACCCCCGAAGAACACGGTGCGAGCCGGACGCAGGGGTCCCTGTGCCGCGAGGACCTCACGGGACAGCGCGATCTCGTGGAGCACCTCGTCGGCGTAGGCGTCCTGGCGTGCACCGCGCAGCTCGGTCGCGGTGTACGTGTTGAAGTCGCAGTATCCGCAGCGGACCCGGCAGAACGGCACGTGCAGGTACACGCCGAAGTCGACGTCGGGATCCACCGGCACGTCGTGCGGCAGCGCGCCGTCGGCGGGTGCGGGATCGCCGAGGGGAAGAGCAGAGCCCATCAGGAACCGGTGGCGTACATGGGCGACATCGCCTGCAGGTACCCCTGGAACAGCGCACGACGACGACGCTTCACGAGGGGACGCCACAGGCGGTAGAGCACGCCGGTCGGCTTGTCGAAGGCGCGGACCGTGAACCACACCTCGTCGTCGTCCCGCCACTCGAGCAGGAACGACTCCTCGCCGCTGACGACCGAGCCGCCGACGGTGCCGAGCGAGAACCCGACCCGCCGCGGCTCGTCGATCAGCGAGATGACGCGGAGCTCGGCATCCGCCCTCATCCCACCGACCCGGCCGTGGACGTGCGCGGTCGTGCCGGCGCCGACGAACGGCGTGCCGTCCGCATCGAAGCGCTGCTCATCGTCCAGCCTGCTCGGCTGGACGGCGTTGCCGTCGGCGTCGAACCCGACACCCGAGTACATGGGTCCGGATGCCGGGCGCACATCTTCGACGCGCAATCCCGCACCTCGCTGGGCACCCCACCCGAGGAGCTGCTCGGTCGAGGTGACGAAGCGGCTCTCGCCGCTGCCGAGACGCCACGACGCCTCCGCCGGGGTCGTGCCCTTCGGCGGATAGCCCATGAGGTCGGGGGCCTGCGTGGCCCCGACGGCGGCGTAGTCGACGGTTCCTGCCTGGAAACTCCCGCGGCGCATCGTGTCAGCCTACTTCTTGTCCTTGCCCTCGACATCGCCCGAGAGGGCGGCGATGAACGCCTCCTGGGGGACCTCGACGCGGCCGACCATCTTCATGCGCTTCTTGCCCTCTTTCTGCTTCTCGAGCAGCTTGCGCTTACGACTGATGTCACCGCCGTAGCACTTGGCGAGGACGTCCTTGCGGATCGCGCTGATGTTCTCGCGGGCGATGATCCGGGCACCGATGGCGGCCTGGATCGGCACCTCGAACTGCTGGCGCGGGATGAGCTTGCGCAGACGCTCGGTCATCAGCGTGCCGTAGGCGTAGGCCTTCTCGCGGTGCACGATCGAGCTGAACGCGTCGACCTTCTCACCCTGCAGGAGGATGTCGACCTTCACGAGGTCGGCGGTCTGCGAGCCCGCCGGCTCGTAGTCGAGGCTCGCATATCCCTGCGTCTTCGACTTCAGGTGGTCGAAGAAGTCGAACACGATCTCGCCGAGCGGCATGTTGTAGCGGAGCTCGACGCGGTCCTCGCTGAGGTAGTCCATGCCGAGGAGCGTGCCGCGACGCGACTGGCAGAGCTCCATGACCGTGCCGACGTAGTCCTTCGGCAACAGGATGCCGACCTTGACCACCGGCTCGGACACCTCGGCGACGCGGCCGTCCGGGTACTCGGACGGGTTCGTCACCGTGACCGTCTCGTTGGTGTCGGTCGTGACCGTGTAGGTCACCGAGGGCGCCGTGGTGATGAGATCGAGGTCGAACTCCCGCGAGAGGCGCTCGGTGATGATCTCGAGGTGCAGCAGTCCGAGGAACCCGCAGCGGAAGCCGAAGCCGAGGGCCACGGAGGTCTCGGGCTCGTACTGCAGCGAGGCGTCAGAGAGCTTCAGCTTGTCGAGTGCCTCGCGGAGCACGGCGTAATCGCTGCCGTCGATCGGGTAGATCCCCGAGAACACCATCGGCTTCGGGTCGGTGTAGCCGGCAAGCGCGTCGGTCGCGGGCTTGCGGTGGTTCGTGATCGTGTCGCCGACCTTGGACTGGCGGACATCCTTCACGCCCGTGATCAGGTAACCGACCTCGCCGACGCCCAGTCCCTTGGTGGGGACCGGCTCCGGGCTCGACACACCGATCTCGAGGAGGTCGTGAGCGGCGCGCGTCGACATCATCTGGATCCGCTCCCGCGGCTCGAGCTTGCCGTCGATCATCCGGACGTAGGTGACGACGCCGCGGTAGGCGTCGTAGACCGAGTCGAAGATCATTGCCCGGGCCGGCGCGTCGGCGTCGCCCTTCGGTGCCGGGATGCGCTCGACGATGCGGTCGAGCAGCTCCTCGACACCGATGCCCGTCTTGCCGCTGACCTTGAGCACGTCCGCGGGGTCACCGCCGATGAGGTTCGCGAGCTCAGCCGCGTACTTCTCCGGGTCGGCCGCGGGCAGGTCGATCTTGTTGAGGACAGGGATGATCTCGAGGTCGTTCTCGAGCGCCAGGTACAGGTTTGCGAGCGTCTGCGCTTCGATGCCCTGCGCCGCGTCGACGAGGAGGATCGCTCCCTCGCACGCGGCGAGCGAGCGGCTGACCTCGTACGTGAAGTCGACGTGACCGGGGGTGTCGATCATGTTGAGCGCGAACGTGCCCGCATCGGTGGCCCACGGCATCCGGACCGCCTGGCTCTTGATCGTGATGCCGCGCTCGCGCTCGATGTCCATGCGATCGAGGTACTGGGCGCGCATGTCGCGGTCCGAGACCACGCCGGTGATCTGCAGCATGCGGTCGGCCAGCGTGGACTTGCCGTGGTCGATGTGGGCGATGATGCAGAAGTTGCGAAGCTGCGCGGGCGGCGTGGCCGCGGGCTGCAGGGGCGTGAGTGCGCGGGGTGACATGACCAGGCGAGTCTACCGGCGACCGGCTGCGCAGCGTCCCGGCCGACCGGGCACAATAACCGCTCGTCTCGTCGACACGCCAGCGCACTGACGCATGAGAAAGAGTTAACCGATCCGACCCTTGCGAGGGGCGCACCACCGCCCGAATGCTCAGTGTGGCGGTCGGTTCCTGCGCGATAAGCCCCGCGCCCGCGCCGCCTCGGGAGAACCCACCGTGTCGCACCCACCTGCCCCCGTGCCCGCCGCGCATCCGGTTCTCCGCCGGACCTGCGCCCTGCTGACGGCCGCGACCGTGACGGTCGGAGGGCTCGCCCTCGCTCCGTCAGTCGCCACCGCCGCCGTATCGGCCGATTCGCCCATCGTGATCTCCGAGGTCTACGGCGGCGGCGGCAACAGCGGCGCCGCGTTCAACCGCGACTTCATCGAACTCGCCAACACCGGTGACGAGACCGTCGATCTGAGCGGGTACAGCGTCCAGTACGCCTCCGCCACCGGCGGCTCGTGGCAGGTGACGAAGCTCGGCGACGTCGACCTGCCCGCCGGCGAGAACCTGCTGATCGGCGAGGCACCGGGCAGCAACACCTCCCTCCCCGGCTTCGACGCCGATGTCGAGGGCACCATCGCGATGAGCGGCAGCGGAGCCAAGGTCGCCCTCGTCGCGAACGACACCGCGCTGACGGGCAGCACCGGCATCGCCACCCTCGACCAGGTCGTCGACCTCGTCGGGTGGGGAACGACGGCCACGGCCTTCGCCGGTTCGGCGCCCGCACCCGGGACCGCCAACACCACGAGCGTCTCGCGCGACGACGAGAACTCGAACACCGCCGACAACGCCGCGGACTTCACGGCCGGCGCCCCCACCCCCACCGGTCTCGGCGCCGATGTCGACCCCGAGCCCGAGCCCGAGCCGCAGGCGGCGACGATCGCACAGATCCAGGGCACGACGGATGCCTCGCCCCTGGCCGGCCGCACCGTCACCACGACCGGGGTCGTCACGGCCCACTACTCCACCGGCGGATACAACGGCTACGTCATCCAGACGGCCGGCACCGGCGGCGCGCTGGACCTCGCCGCGCACACGGCCTCCGACGCCGTCTTCGTCTACGCGCCCGGAGCGACCGGCGAGGTCGCCCTCGGCGACACCGTGACGGTCACCGGCGTCGTCTCGGAGTTCAACGGCCTCACCGAACTCACCGTCAAGGCGGGAGCCGCGAAGGTCGTCGCCGATGCCGAGGCGCCGACGCCCGCCACCGTCGAATGGCCGAAGACGGTCGCACAGCGCGAATCGCTCGAGTCGATGCTGGTCGCGCCCCAGGGCGACTTCACCGTCAGCGACACCTACAGCACCAACCGTTTCGGCGAGGTGGGCCTCGCAGCCGGGTCGGAGCCGCTGCGCCAGCCGACGGACGCGGCGCGTCCCGGTTCGGACGCGGCCGCCGCGGTCGCCGCGGACAACGCGGCTCGCGGCGTGCGTCTCGACGACGGAGCCGGGCTCGACTACACGTCGGCCGCGAACCAGGCGCTGACGCCCGCGTACGTCTCGCTCACCGAGCCGATCACGGTCGGCGCGGGGGTCACCTTCACGGAACCGCTCATCGTCGACTACCGCAATGACTCGTGGAAGCTGAACCCGACTCAGCCGCTCGTCGGCGACGGCACGGGCACGGATGAGGTCGTCTTCGAGAACGTCCGAACCGACGCACCCGCAGAGGTGGGCGGAGACCTCTCGATCGCCTCGTTCAACGTCCTCAACTACTTCACGACGCTCGGGACCGACACCGCGAGCTGCGAGGCCTACACCGACCGTTTCGGCGACGGTGTGACCGTCCGAGACGGCTGCGCCCAGCGCGGAGCGTGGGATGCCGCCGACCTCGCACGCCAGCAGGCGAAGCTCGTCGAGGCCATCACCTCGGTGGACGCCGGCGTCGTCGGCCTCATGGAGATCGAGAACTCGGCCGCGCTCGGCGAGAAGACCGATGAGGCCACGGCGACCCTCGTCGCCGCGCTCAACGCGAAGGCAGGCGCCGGCACGTGGGCGTTCGTGCCCTCCTCGACGGACCTGCCCCCGGCATCCGAGCAGGACGTCATCACGAACGCGATCATCTACCAGCCCGCGCGCGTCTCCCCCGTCGGCGCGTCCCGCGCCCTCGGCGACCAGAGCGCGGACGGCGAGGCCTTCGGCAACGCGCGCGAGCCCATCGCCCAGGTGTTCGAGCCCGCCGCTGGCGGCGACCCGTTCCTGTTCGTCGTGAACCACTTCAAGTCGAAGGGCTCCGCCGGCCCGTGGCCGGGCGACGCCGACACCGGCGACGGGCAGGGTTCATCGAACGAGTCGCGGGTCCGTCAGGCGACCGCCCTCCGCGACTGGGTCGCGAAGATCCAGGGCGATGTCGACGCCGTCGCCCTCGCAGGCGACTTCAACTCCTACAGCCAGGAGGACCCGCTCGAGGTTCTGTACGACGCCGGCTACGCGGATGCCGAGCAGGCGTTCGACGTCGACTCGTCGTCCTACAGCTTCTCGGGGCTGTCCGGTTCGCTCGACCACATCCTCCTGAACAAGCCGGCTCTCGCCCGCTCCACGGATGCGGACATCTGGAACATCAACTCGGGCGAGTCCATCGCGCTGGAGTACAGCCGGTTCCGCACGCACGGCACGGAGTTCTACTCCGCGGACCCGTACCGCTCGAGCGACCACGACCCCGTGATCGTCGGGATGAAGGCGAAGGCCGCTCCCGTCCAGCTGACCCTCCTCGGCATCAACGACTTCCACGGGCGCATCGACGGCAACACCGTCGCATTCGCGGGAACCGTCGAGGAGCTGCGCAAGGCGGCATCCGGTCCGACCCTGTTCCTGTCCGCAGGTGACAACATCGGTGCGTCGCTGTTCGCCTCATCGGTGGCGAAGGACCAGCCGACCATCGACGTCCTGAACGCCATGGGTCTGCAGGCGAGCGCCGTCGGCAACCACGAGTTCGACCGCGGGTTCGACGACCTGTCGGGCCGCGTGTCCGACGCGTTCGACGCACCGCAGCTCGGGGCCAACGTCTACAAGAAGGGCACGACGACCCCCGCGCTCGACGAGTACACGCTGCTCGAGGCGGACGGCCTCACGGTCGGTGTCGTCGGCGCCGTCACCGAGGAGACCCCGACGCTCGTGACGCCGACCGGCATCGAGTCCGTCGACTTCGGCGATCCGGTCGAGGCGGTCAACCGCGTCGCCGCTCAGCTGAGCGACGGCGACGAGTCCAACGGTGAGGCCGACGTCATCGTCGCGATGTACCACGAGGGGGCCGGCGCGGGCACGCCCGACGGCGCGACCCTCGACGAGGAGGTCGCCGCCGGCGGCGCCTTCGGTGCGATCATCAACGACACGTCCGCCGACGTCGATGCGATCTTCACCGGCCACACGCACAAGGAATACGCCTGGTCGGCGCCGATCCCCGGCACGGACCGCACCCGTCCGGTCGTCCAGACCGGCTCGTACGGCGCCAAGATCGGCGAGATCACGCTGACAGTGGATGCCGCCACGGGTGAGGTCTCGACGCACACCGAGCGCAACGTCGCCCGCACGACGACGCCTGCTGCGGACCTCGTCGCCGCGTACCCCCGAGTGGCGGAGGTCGCCCGCATCACGAAGGCGGCCACGGACAACGCCGCTGCCGTCGGCAACACCGAGGTCGGCCAGGTCGCCGGCGACATCACGACGGCCTTCAGCGGCGGATCGTACGTCGACGGCGTCTACACCGGGGGTTCGCGCGACAACCGCGCCGCCGAGTCGACGCTCGGCAACACCGTCGCGAACATGCTGCGCGACAGCCTGGCCGACCTGCCGAACGGCGCTGTGATCGGCGTGACGAACCCGGGCGGCCTCCGCGCGGACCTGTTCGACACGCAGGCCGAGTTCGGTGCCGGCGCCGTGGCGGGTCTCGCGGACGGGTCGATCTCGTTCAGCCAGGCCAACGCGGTGCTGCCGTTCAACAACACGCTGGCCCTCGTCACCCTCACGGGTGAGGAGTTCACCCAGATGCTCGAGCAGCAGTGGCAGCGGGATGCGGCGGGCAACGTCCCGCAGCGGCCGTACCTGCAGCTGGGACTCTCGGACAACGTGTCGTACACCTACGACCCGGCGCTCCCCGAGGGGCAGCGCATCACCTCGGTGACGGTCGACGGCAAGGCGATCGACCCGGCCGGGACCTACCGCATCGGCACGTTCTCGTTCCTGGCGGCCGGCGGCGACAACTTCCGCGCCTTCACGGAGGGTGACGACTACGTCGACACGGGCCTCCTCGACTACGAGGCGTGGGTGGACTACCTCGCCGACGGCTCCCCCGTCGCCCCGTCTTTCGCCAAGCACGGCGTGCAGGTGTCGGGCGTTCCCGAGACCGTCGCCGCGGGTGACACGGTGACCTTCCAGGTGGCGGGCATGGACCTGACCAGCAAGGGCGCTCCGGCCAACACCGAGGTGACGGTGCGCCTGGGCGAGCAGGTGCTCGGCACTGCGCCGGTGACCGGTGGCGCGGCATCCGTCAGTGTCACGCTGCCGGCGGGAACCCCCGCGGGCACGGCGCAGCTCACCGTCACGGCGGCGCCCAGCGGCACGGTCGTCCAGGTGCCCGTCACGGTCGAGGAGGCGGCTGAGCCCGCGGCGAAGACGCGTACGTCGCTCCTCGCGCTCCCGCCGGTGCACATCAACCGGATCCTGCCGTCGACCCTCGTCGCCATCGTCCTGCAGGACGGCGGGCGCGCGGAGGGCGTCGTGGAGTTCCGGGAAGGCGACCGCGTCATCGCGACCTCGGAGGTCCGCCGAGGTGTCGCGACGACCACCCTCGGACGGCTCTCGAAGGGCGCGCACACGTACACCGCGACGTTCGTGCCCGACGACCCGAAGGTCGCTGCGGGATCGGTGAGCAACCGGGCGACGGTCCGCGTTCTGTTCTGACGCCGCCATCGGCGGAACGGGGGCGGGTCTTCGGATCCGCCCCCGTTCCCCGTTTGCGCGGTCGCTGCTTCGTAGGCTGGAGGCATGACGCCTCAGGTGGTGTTCGTCCACGGCATCCGGACCTCGGCGACGATGTGGCGCGCGCAGGTCGAGCACTTGAGCGCAGCGGGCATCGGCGCGCACGCCCTTGACCTGCCCGGGCACGGCACCCGCATGAGCGAGACCTTCACGCTGGATGGGGCATTCGAGACGATCGACGCCGCGGTGACGGATGCCGCGGCTCGCGGCCCCGTGCTCCTGGTCGCCCACTCGCTGGGTGGACTCGTCTCCATCGAGTACATGGGCCGCGAGGATCCTCCCCCGGTCGAGGCGTTCATCGCGGCGGGGTGCACGTCGATCCCGCGCGGCGCGGGCCTCACGATGTACCGGACGCTGGCGCGGGGATTCGATCGTCTCCCCCGGCGTGGTCAGCCGCTCACCGACATGGTGTTGGATCGCACGCTCCCGCCCGAGACACGCGCCGACTTCGCGGCGGGCGGGTACGCGTACGACGCGCAGGACACCGCGCTCCGGAGCCTGTCGGTCCTCGATCTCGTGTCCGCGCTGAAACGCATCTCGGTGCCGATGTGGTTCGTCAACGGGCAGTGGGACCAACTTCGTCTGAACGAGCGGCTCTTCACCGCTCTGAAGCCCGAGGCCGAGCTCATCGTCGTGCCCCGGACATCCCATCTGGTCACCGCCATGCGGCCTCGGGTGTTCAATGCGGTCATCGACCTCGCCCTCGCGACGATGGCGCAGGAGCGGCCGACTTCGGGATGAGCCTCCCACCTGATAAGATCTGTTTTTGGCTTGCGTGTGGGTTCCTCCCTCACACGACCGCTGAGCGACAGCCCTCTTCTGTCGCCGGCACATCCACCTGTACCTCGAACGAAAGATACGTCGAACGTGGCGAACATCAAGTCGCAGATCAAGCGCAACAAGACCAACGAGAAGGCCCGCGAGCGGAACAAGGCCGTCAAGAGCGAGCTGCGGACCGTCGTCCGTCAGACCCGCGCGGCCATCACCGCCGGCGACAAGGCCGCTGCCGAGAAGGCTCTGGTGAAGGCGACCAAGAAGCTCGACAAGGCCGTCAGCAAGGGCGTCATCCACGAGAACCAGGCGGCCAACCGCAAGTCCTCGATCGCGAAGCAGGTCGCTGCTCTCTGAGCCGCGAACGCCAAGCTACGACGAAGGCCCGTCCCGAAAGGGATGGGCCTTCGTCGTTTGCGGGCGCCTCAGGCGCCGTACGGGGCTCGCGTGGCGACGACCGTGACGAGACGCTCGACCGCGAACACGGCGTCGCGGGACGCGCCTTTGACCTCGGCATCCGCTCGGGCGGCAGCCTGGATCGCGATGCCGAGCGAAGACTCGGTCCAGCCGGCGAGGTCGCGGCGGGCACGGTCGACCTGCCAGTCCTTCATGCCGATGCGCGCGGCGAGGGCGCCGGAGGGCTCGCGGGTGCCGGCGACGCGCGCCATGGTGCGGAGCTTCGAGGCGATCGCCGCGACCATGGGCACGGGGTCCGCCCCGGAGGCGAGCGCGTGGCGGAGGGTGACGAGGGCGTCGCCGTAGCGGCCGGCGATGGCGGTGTCGGCGACGGCGAACGCGGTCGTCTCGACGCGGCCGCCGTAGTAACGGGTGACGACCTGCTCGGTGATGTCGCCCTCGACGTCGGAGATGAGCTGCTGGCACGCGGCCGCGAGCTCGGTGAGGTCGTCGGCGAAGGCCGAGACGAGGGCGCGGAGCGCGGGCGGGGCGATGCGGCGTTTGGCGGCCTGGAACTCGCCCGCCGCGAAGTCGAAGCGGTCGGAGTCACGCTTGACCGCGGGGCAGGCGATCTCGATGCCGCCGCCGGCGCCCGAACGGATCGTGTCGAGGAGCTTCTTGCCGCGAACGCTCGCGCCGGTGTGGCGGAGCACGATCGTCGCGCCCTCCTGCGGCGCTTCGAGGTAGCGGATCGCCTCTGTCAGGAACGCGTCGGAGCATTTCTCGACACCCGAGACGCGGACGAGGCGCGGCTCGCCGAACAGCGAGGGTGACGACACCGCGAAGAGCGTGCCCGGCGCGTAGTCGTCGGCGCGGATGTCGGTGACTTCGAGGCTCGGATCCTCGGCGCGCAGGTATTCACGGATGCCGGCGGTCGCCCGCTCGGCGCAGATCTCCTCGGGCCCCGAGACGAGGACGACGGGCGCGGGCTGCGGCGCACGCCAGGAGATCTGCGGGATCGCCGACTTCGCCGTCTTCGCGGCAGGACGACGGGGGCTCGGCATGGGTCCAGCCTACCGAGGGCTACCGACGCTGCGCCGCCGTAGCGGGAGGATGCGGGACAGCGCCCACACCGCAGCACCCGCCGCAAGGAGCATCGCCAAGAGCCCGAGGCTCGTGAGGACGAGCGCTCCGAGCCCGCGACTGGGCAGAAGAAACCCGTAGGGCACCCAGCCGTCGGTCTGACCACGCAGCAAGACGACCACCAGCCAGACGATCGGGTAGGGCAACACGAGCCACAGGTTGCGCCACGGCAGGCGCGGCCGGTCGCGAACGAGCGTCCAGTCGAGCACCACGTAGAGCGGCAGCACGATGTGCAGGACGGCGCTCACCCACGGCGGTGCGGAGCCCGTGCCGGGGACGAAACCGTTGTAGACGACGGCCACCACGATGAGACAGGCGACCACGACGCCGCGCGCAACGGTCAGCCACGTCGGGACGACCCGGTTGCGGAGCAGAAGGATGCCGATGGCGCCGAGCACGAGCGCGCTCCACAGCGCCGTCTGGTTCGTGAAGTAGCCGAAGAAGTCGAAGGGGTTCGCGCTCCCCCGCTGCACGGAGCGAGCGTAGGTCCACCCCAGGACGGCGAGAACGCCAACGGCCATGCCGAGTCGCACACCGCCGATCTCGGTGAGGGAAAGAGGCGTGCGCGTGGGAGGCATCCGGTCAGCCTACGAGGGTCAGCCGTCTTCCCCGCGGGACCGCCACAGCCGGATCCCGTCACCGTCGCGCCAAAGAGCGACGTCACCGGACCTGTCGGTGCGGGCGATGATCGCGTGCTCCTCGCGGAGGAGGTCGAGGATCTCGTCCCGTGGGTGGCCGTAGGTGTTCTCTCCGACGGTCACGAGGGCGACGGCCGCGTCGAGCCCTTCGTAGAGGCTGTGGTTCTGATCGGCGCTGCCGTGGTGCGCGACTTTGACCACTGAATAGGTGCGGTCGATCGCGTGGGAAGCGAGCAGGGATCGTTGCGGCTGCGCCGACAGGTCGCCGAGGAAGATGGCGTCGGGGACGCGGCATCCGGTGATGTCGATGACGACGCTCGCGTCGTTCCCGGAGGGGTAGACCGGGTCGCGCGGCTTGGGCCACAGGGCGCGCCAGCGGCACTCCCCCAGGGCGCCGCTCTGGCCGGCGGACACCTCGAGCGCACGCGCACCGGCCACGGTGAAGCGGGCGATCACGGTGGCCGCTTCAGGATCGGGGATCGGACCGTGCAGGACGAGGTCGGCGCGGCCGACCATGACGTCTGCACCTCCGCGGTGATCCATGTCGAAATGCGTGAAGACGAGGACGTCGACACGGTCGATCGCGAATCGATCGAGGCACGCGCGGAGGGGCGCCGGCTCCGGCCCCGTGTCGATGAGCATGACCGCGTCGCCGGCCCGGACGAGGACCGCGTCGCCTTGGCCGACGTCGCATGCGACGATCGCCCACTCGTCCGGGGCACGGGTCCGGTCGATGAAGGTCCGGAACGGCCCCGCCCCCACCACGACGACGATGACCGCGACGAGCGCCCACCCCGCCCACCGCCGCAACCGATGCCGACGCGCCACGAGCACGATGCCGATCGCGGCTCCTGTCGCGGCGAGGGCGATAAGACCCGGCATCCCTTCCAGCCATCCGATGGATGCCCCGGGCAGCCGCGCGGACACGTCCGCCGTCCCCGCGATCCAGGCGGCGGGCAGCCAGGCGATCGCCGCGAGCCCCTGCGCGAGGACGGGAAATGGCAGCGCGAGGCATGCCACCAGCCCGAGGACGGTCGCGGCGGGCGCCGCGGGTCCTGCGAGCAGGTTCGCAAGCACGCCGACGAGAGGCACGGTCGGCTCGATCAGCACGAGCAGCGGGCCGCAGGCGAGCTGGGCCGCGAGCGGCACGGAGAGGGCGAGCGCGAGGGGCGCCGGCATCCATCGCGACATCCCGTCGGCGAGCGGCCCGGCGAACAGCAGGAGCGACCCGGTCGCCACCGCCGACAGGGCGAAGCCGAGGGAGGCCGCGAGCCAAGGGTCGAGCACCAGCAGCACGCACACCGACGCGGACAGGATGGACATGCCCGCGCCGATCCGCCCCAGCAGGACGCCCAGCATGGCGATCGCCGCCATCACGCCCGCTCGAACGACGCTGGGTTCGGGTGAGACGAGCACGATGAACGCGATGAGCGTCGCGAGTCCCGCCGTGACGCGGGTGCCGCGCCGCGCCCCGCAGAGGGCAGCGAAGCCGAATGCGATCCCGACGACGAGCGCGCAGTTCGCCCCGGAGACTGCGGTGAGGTGCGAAAGCGACGATGCCTTCATCTGCTGGTCGAGGTCGTCGGTGACCGCTGACGTGTCGCCGACGGCGAGCCCCGGGACGAGCCCCGCACCGGGGTCAGGGAGGCCGTCGACCGCGTTCACCAGGCCCGTCCGCAGCTGGGCCGCCGCGGCGAGCGGGCCCGTAGGCGGACGCTCGAGCTCGAGCGACAACGCCTCGACGACGAGGACTTCCCGGTCCCCGGCATCCGCTCGGAACGCGGTCCCCGTCACGACCGCACGCGCCCCCAGGTCGAGCCCGGGCGGCCTCTCCTGCGTCCGGACGAGGACGGGAGCCGAGACCGGAGTCGTGTCGGGGCCGATCGTGACGGCGCGGGTGATCGCGTCGAAGCGGAACCCGGTGGCGGACCGTTCGACCTTGCCGACGACATCGACCTCGAACGTGGCGCTACGCCCCCCGGTGATCGGCAGGTCTGCGACGGCGTCCCGCGCGGGCTGAGCGAGCGCGACATGGGATGCCGCGCCCCCGGCGACAGCGAAGGCCACCGCGATCAGTGCCGCCGTCGTCGGCCGGGACCCTCGCGCCGCGATCACCAGAGCAAGGACGGCAACCACCCACAGTGCGACAGCGAGAGCGGTTGCATGCTCGGGGAAGACGATCGCGGCGCCTGCACCGGCCCACGCCACGAGAGCGACCGGCAGCAACCGAAGGTCTCGACGCCGCGCGGTCCGCACACTCATGCCGCAAGCGTCGTCGAGACGTGCCGTGGCCGGCTGAGCTCGAGGACGATCCGAGGATCCGTGCGCTGTGCGAGACCTCGTGGAGAAAGCAAGGTCGCCGCTCAGACGGCAGTCAGCAAGCTTCTGGCCCGCGCTGAATACTCCTCATCGAGCGAACCAGCGCGGCTTCCGCGACAGCTCACCTGCGCTGACGCCGTACCACTCCAACAAAGACAGGTCATCCGACGACCATCTCTCAGAGCGGATCTCGTCGTAGACCTTCTCTGCCAGCGCGTTGAGGCCGAGTCGGTCAGCGGACTGCCAGGCCCCGCCCAGACTCGTGGCGCGCCCGGTGCCCGGCTGATCCCAATGGCCGTCGAGGTACCCAGCGATGACAGCCTCAGCGTCGGGATGTGCCTCGATCGTCGGGAGCAGTGTCCTGTCCAGATCGAACGTCAACATCTCCACCGATTTGTAGAGTCGGGAACGACGAGCGACCTGCGATAGCGACGAGGCCACCAGTACTTCGTCCTCAGTGCCAGCTCTCCACGCGAGTGACACCGCCCGGAACGCGACGTCGAACTCGGCGCCCGCGTCCACCCGATCGACGCTCAGGAACAGTTCCCAGCGCACGCCGCCTTGGGTTCTGAACCAGTCGGCTCCGTCCCTTTCGAAGTGTGCGGACGCGAGATGCGTCGCCATCACTTTCGAGATCTCATACTTCGATGAGCTCGACCCGGTTCGACGTTCCACAGTCGTCAACCTAGCCTCGATACCCCTCCAGTTGGGCCGAGCCGATTTCAGACTCTGCTGCGCGACGAAGCGGAGAGAACTGCCGTGCCGAGCCCGCCGCGACCAGAGTTGCGGCCGCGCCGCCGGAAAGATGCGGGCTGAAGAAATCACCGACAGCCTGGCCACGATCGTCGACAAACCGACCGCCATCCATCCATCCCCGGCCGCGCGGTCCGAACACTCACACCGTCACCAGGTCGCGGATAGACGCGAGCATCTTCTCCCCGATCCCCGGCACCGCCATGAGATCGTCGACGCTGGTGAAGCGGCCGTTCTCCTCGCGCCAGTCGAGGATCCGCTGCGCGATCGCCGGACCCACCCGCGGAAGCGTGTCGAGGGCGGCGAGGTCAGCGGTGTTGAGGTTCACACGACCGTCCCCCTCAGGGGCGGCCGAGGCGCCGGCATCCGTCTGCTCGGCTCCCTCGGCCGGGATGTGCAGCTGTTCACCGTCGCTCACCGGCCGCGCCAGGTTCACGCCCTCGCGGGAGGCCTTGTCCGAGAACCCGCCCGCGGCAGCGACGGCATCGACGACGCGGGCGCCCTGGTCGAGGCGATAGAGGCCGGGGGCGCGGACCTCACCGGAGACGTGGACGTAGACCGCGGCGGGCGCGACCGTCTCGGCCACGGCATCGGGGACCGTCTCGACGGCGGACTCGGCGCCGGTGCGCACGATCCCGATCGCGATGGTCACCGCGGCCACCACGACGACCAGGACGATCGCGGCTCCGATCCCCAACCGGCGTCGAGATCCCGGCACCGCCTCCGCACCCATGACCACGATCATCGCGGCGACGACCGCTGACGCCGGCCGCAGGCCGAGGACGGTGGAGGAACGATTGCCGAACGGTCGCCGTGGAGAAGGCGACCGTCCTCACCGAGTCAGGCGACGGTGAAGCTGACGACCTTCGGCGCCCGCACGACGGCGCGGGTGATCTCCTTGTCGCCGATGGCCCGACGCACCTTCTCGTCGGCGAGGGCGAGCTTCTCGAGCTCGTCGCCCGAGATCTTCGCCGGGACGGTGAGCGTGCCGCGCACCTTGCCGTTGACCTGCACGACCGCCGTCACCGACTCCTCGACGAGGAGCGTGGGGTCGGCCTGACGCCACGGCACGACGCCGACGAACGGCTTGTAGCCGAGGATCTCCCACATCTCCTCCGCGGTGTGCGGGGCGAAGAGGTCGAGGATCATCGCGACGGCCTCGGCGGCCTCGCGGACGGCGGGGTCGGCGGCGCCTGCGCCCGAGTCGATCGTCTTGCGCGTCGCGTTGACGAGCTCCATGAGACGCGCGACCACCACGTTGAACTTCGACTGCTCGACGAGCCCGACGACATCGGCCCACAGGCGGTGGGTCACGCGGCGGAGCGCGGTGTCCCCCTCGGCCCAGACGACGTCCGACGGGCTCGCGACGTCGGAGGCGACACGCAGTGCGCGCGACAGGAACTTCTGGGCACCGGTCGTCGAGACGTCCTCCCAGTTGATGTCGTCCTCGACAGGCCCGGCGAATGCGATAGCGACACGGACGGCATCCGCACCCGGGTCGTCCATGCTCGACGCGAACTCGACGAGGTTGCCCTTCGACTTCGACATCTTCGAGCCGTCGAGCAGGACCATGCCCTGGTTGATCAGGCTCGTGAACGGCTCGGTGAAGTCGACGAGGCCCATGTCGAACAGGACCTTCGTGATGAACCGGGCGTACAGCAGGTGGAGGATCGCGTGCTCGACGCCGCCGATGTACGAGTCGACCGGCGCCCACTTGGATGCCTCGGCGCTCGGGAACGGCTCCGTCGCCCAGTTCGGGGCCAGGAAGCGCAGGAAGTACCACGAGCTGTCGACGAACGTGTCCATCGTGTCGGCGTCGCGGAGAGCCGGCTCGCCGGTCTCGGGGTCGACCGTCGACATCCACTCCGTGGCGCCGCCCAGCGGCGACGTGCCCTTGGGCTTCAGGTCGAGACCCTTGGCGTCGGGGAGAATGACGGGCAGCTGCTCGTCGGGAACGGGGACGATCCGCCCGTCCTCGGTGTGGATCATCGGGATCGGTGTGCCCCAGAAGCGCTGGCGCGAGATCAGCCAGTCGCGCAGGCGATAGGTCTTCGCGGCGCGACCGGTCCCCGCAGACGTGAGCTCCTCGATCGCGCGGGCGATCGCGTTGCGCTTGGACAGGCCGTTGAGCGACCCGGAGTTGATGAGGCGTCCGTCGCCCGTCAGGGCGGTGCCCGTGCGGGCGGGGTCGATCGACTCGAGGTCATCGCCGATCGGCACGCCGTCCTCGTCGACCTCGATGACCGGGATGGCACCGGTGACCGGAGCGGTCGTGTCGACGACGACCTTCACGGGCAGGTCGAACGCGCGGGCGAAGTCGAGGTCGCGCTGGTCGTGCGCGGGGACGGCCATGACGGCACCGTGCCCGTAGTCGGCGAGGACGTAGTCCGCCGCCCAGATCGGCAGACGCTCGCCGTTGATCGGGTTGATCGCGAAGCGGTCGAGGAAGACACCGGTCTTGGGGCGATCAGCGGTCTGGCGCTCGATCTCGCTCGTTTTCTGCACCGTGTCGAGGTAAGCGCGGAAGCGCTGCTGGACCTCGGGCGAGGCGCCCTCGGCCAGTTCGGCGGCGAGGTCGGAGTCCGGCGCGACGACCATGAAGGTCGCGCCGTGCAGGGTGTCGGGGCGGGTGGAGAAGACGGTGATCTTCTCGGCGCGCCCCTCGATCTCGAAGTCGATGTCGGCGCCGATGGAGCGGCCGATCCAGTTGCGCTGCATCTGCAGCACCTTGTGGGGCCAGAAGCCCTCGAGCTGGTTCAGGTCATCGAGCAGACGGTCGGCGTACTCGGTGATCTTGAAGTACCACTGCGTCAGCTTCTTCTTGACGACCTCGTACCCGCAGCGCTCGCAGTGTCCGTCGACGACCTGCTCGTTCGCGAGCACGGTCTGGTCGTTGGGGCACCAGTTGACGGCGCTCTGCTTGCGGTAAGCGAGCCCGCGCTCGAACAGGCGCTGGAACAGCCACTGGTTCCAGCGGTAGTACTCGGGGTCGCTCGTGTGGAGCACGCGGCTCCAGTCGTACGACGACCCGAACGCGCGGAAGCTGACCTTGTGCTGGTCGATGTTGTTGTAGGTCCACTCGCGCGGGTCGGACCCGGCGCCGCCCTTGATCGCGGCGTTCTCGGCGGGCAGGCCGAAGGAGTCCCAGCCGATCGGGTTCAGCACGTTGTAGCCGCGGTGACGCCAGAAGCGTGCGACGGCGTCGACGTAGGCGTAGTTCTCGGCGTGGCCCATGTGCAGGTCG
Source organism: Microbacterium sp. MDV22-iso44 (assembly GCF_058629135.1). Lineage (NCBI taxonomy): Bacteria > Bacillati > Actinomycetota > Actinomycetes > Micrococcales > Microbacteriaceae > Microbacterium > Microbacterium sp. MDV22-iso44. The sequence continues at coordinate 220,274 of NZ_JBZVWS010000001.1, read as the reverse complement.
CCCGAGGGGTACGGGAACATTCCGAGGACGTACTTGCGCGGACGGGTGTCTTCGTCGCCGCCGGCCTTGAACGGGTCGGACTCCGCCCACCGGGCCTGCCACTTCGCCTGGATGGCGCGGGAGTCGAAGCCGGTCTGCTCGGGAGCCGATGCGTCGGAGGAGGTGCTGGATGACACGGTGAACCAATCGTGCAAAGTCGGGAGGGCGCGCGAAAACGCCTTTTCAGCCTAGCGGACCAGGACTTTCACCATCCCGGTGGCAGTTCCGCACCCAGCGCGCGAAGCGGCGCTCGGGCTTTGATCCCCACCTCCGCGACCTCGTCGGCCGCTATCGAGCCCCACGTGATACCGCCGCCGGCACCGACGTAGGCCCCGCCCGGATGGGTCACGATCGAGCGGATCACCATGGCGAAGTCGAGTCCCCCGTCCGAGCCGACCCACCCGAAGCACCCCGCGAAGACACCGCGCGGCGCGCCCTCCAGCCGGTGGAGGATCTGCATCGCCGAGAGCTTCGGCGCGCCCGTCATGCTCCCGGCCGGGAAAGCGGCATCCCACAGGTCGCCGACCGTCGTCCCCGGGCGCACCCGCCCCGCCACCGTGCTCACGAGCTGGTGCACCGCGGGGTAGGACTCGACCTCGAGCAGTCGCTCCGCCGCGACCGTCCCCGTCTGGCACACGCGCTGCAGGTCGTTGCGCATGAGGTCGACGATCATGACGTTCTCGGCCTGCTCCTTCTCACTCCCCCGCAGCTGGGCGGCGAGAGCCGCGTCCTCGACGACGTCGACAGAACGCGGTCGCGTGCCCTTGATGGGGCGCGTGCGGACGATCCCCTCCGAGACCGAGAGGAACTGCTCGGGTGACGCACTGACGAGCGCCCACCCGCCGCTGCGGATGAATCCGCCGTGGTGCGCCGGCGTCGCGGCTCTCAGCCGCAGGTACGTGTCGACCGGGTCGACGGATGCCTCCGTCTCGAACCGCGTGGTGAGGCACAGCTGGTACGCACGCCCCTCCCTGATCTCTTCGCGACACTGTTCGATGAGGGCGATGTACCCCGCAGGATCGTGCCGGGCGACGACCTCGACCACGGGCGGTTCCGCGGGGCTCGGGGCCTCTCCCGTCGCGATAGCCCGAGCGACCGACGCGGCCAGCCCGTCGAGGACGTCCTCCGCACCGAAGGCGACCATCCGCCGTGCAGCGTGATCGAACCCCAGCATCCGATCGACGCGGAGCCAGACCTCTGCGGGCCCGACGTCGTCCACGGCAGGCGCGCCGGCGCGGCGGGCCGCCGCGTCGTACCCCGACCAGCCGACCCAGCCGCCACGGAAGGGTCCCGCAGCGGCATCCGTCCCACCGGAGAGGCGGACCTCGCGGGGAGGAGACGAGGGGATGCCGGTGCCCACCCAGCTCCATCCGCTCAGAGCGTCCGGGCCGGCGTCCAGCCAGAACCCGTCCGAGGCATCGCCGACGACGGCGGCGAAAGCGACAGCGGGATCGAGCCAGCCGTCGAGAGCGCAGGAGGCGAGGTCGCTGGACACTCCCTCAGGGTAGACGGCGGATAATCTGAGGTCGTGAACGAGATCCTCGACTGGCTGCTCGATACCGTCCAGGCGGTCGACCCGGTCGTGCGCGTCATCGTCGCCGGACTCGCGATGATGCTCGAAACGAGCGTCCTGGTCGGGCTCATCGTCCCCGGTGACACGATCGTCATCGTGGCCGGCACGGCCGTCGACAACCTCGCCGAGGGCACCTGGCTCGTCCTGGCCATCCTCATCGGATCGCTCATCGGCGAGAGCATCGGATTCGCGCTCGGACGCTGGCTGGGACCGCGCATCCGGTTCTCGCGCGTCGGGAAGCTGATCGGCGAACGCAACTGGATGCGCGCGGAGCTCTATCTGCGTCGACGCGGCGGGCCCGCCATCTTCCTGTCGCGCTTCCTCCCGGTCCTCCACTCCCTCGTCCCGCTCACCGTGGGGATGAGCGGATTCGCGTACCGCAGGTTCCTCGCGTGGACCGTGCCCGCGTGCACGGTCTGGTCGGTCGCGTACGTCTCCGTCGCCGCGGCCGCCGCCGAGGGGTACCGCGAACTCTCCGACAGCCTCCACTACGCGGGCTACCTCTTCGTCGCCGTCATCGCGGCGTTCGTCCTGCTCGTCTACATCGCGAAGCGCGTCATCAGCGCCCGGGAGGCACGCCACCTCGAGCTCGACGATGCGCCGGAGGCTCGGGCCGACGACGTGAAAGACTGAATCGATGTCCTCCTCCCCCCGCGACGCCAAGGTGCTCTGGCTGGCACGCCTCGAATACCGGTTCCACGCCTGGCGCGAGAAGCGCGCCCGCGCGAGGGGACAGCGTCCCACCGTCGCCGCCTTCCCCGGTTACGGCAGCACCGAGTGGGTGCGCGTCCTCGGCCGCGTGCTGATCCCGCCGAAGGCGAAGCGTCGGGAGCGAGGCGACTACGCGGGCGTGCGGGGGTGGCGCAGCTTCGCTGCCGTGCCGATCGCCCACGCCACGGTCACCGTGGTGATCGACGGTGTGAGTCACGAGGTGACGGCGGATCGCGGCGGCGTCATCGACGCCGTCCTGCCCGCGACGCTCTCCGCCGGCTGGCAGACGATCACGATGAGCGTCGAGAAGGCCGACCCCGTCGACGCCCGCGTCTTCATCGTCGGAGACGACATCCGGTTCGGCGTCATCTCGGACGTCGATGACACGGTCATGGTCACCGCGCTCCCCCGGCCCTTCGTCGCCGCATGGAACTCCTTCGTCCTCAATGAGCACGCCCGCCAGCCCGTCCCCGGGATGGCTGTCCTGCTCGAGCGGCTTGCGCGCGAGAACCCCGGGTCGCCCATCCTGTACCTGTCGACCGGGGCGTGGAACGTCGCTCCGACGCTGGTCCGGTTCCAGCGTCGGCATCTCTTCCCGCTCGGGGCCATGCTCCTGACGGACTGGGGTCCGACCCACGACCGGTGGTTCCGCAGCGGCAAGGAGCACAAGAAGGAGAACCTGCGCCGGCTGGCGGACGAGTTCCCCGACATCGACTGGCTGCTGATCGGCGACGACGGTCAGCACGACGACGAGATCTACACCCAGTTCACGATCGAGCATCCAGAACAGGTAGCCGCTGTAGCGATCCGGCGACTGACCCCGGCAGAGGCAGTCCTCGCCGGTGGACGGACGGCCGTAGACGATCACAGCGCGGCCGGCGTGCCCTGGGTGACCGGCGACGACGGAGCGGAGCTGCTCGAGCGTCTGACCGACGTCGACATCGTCCGCGATGTCCCCACCTCCTCCTAGGCTGACAGCCATGTGCGGTCGCTTCGTCGTTGCCAACGTCGCCTCGGAACTCGTCGGCGTACTCCGTGTCGATGTCGAGAGCGACGATCTCCCCGCGCCGTCGTACAACATCGCCCCGACCTCGCGGGTGGGTATCGTCCTCGACTCGGCCAAGACCGACCCGCCCACACGGCGGCTGGAGCCGGCGCGCTGGGGCCTCGTCCCCTCGTGGGCGAAGGACGTGAAGGTCGGCGCGCGGGCGTTCAACGCGCGTTCGGAGGAGCTCGAGGACAAGCCGATGTTCCGGCAGGCCCTCATCAAGCGCCGCGCGATCGTGCCTGCCACCGGGTACTACGAGTGGCAGACGACCGACGAGGGCAAGACGCCGTACTTCATCCATCCCGCCGACGGGTCCCCGCTGCTGTTCGCGGGACTCTACGAGTGGTGGAAGGACCCGGCGAAGGCCGAGGACGACCCCACGCGCTGGGTGCTGTCCTTCACGATCATCACGCGCGACGCCGTCGCGCCGCTCGGATCGATCCATGACCGGATGCCGTTGTTCCTCGACGCCGACTTCGCCGACGCGTGGCTCGACACCGAGGTGGACAACGTCGGCGACCTCCTCGACGCCGCCGTCGACGCAGCCCCCCAGGTCGTCGCCGGCCTCACCGACCACGTCGTCTCCAGTGCCGTCGGCAACGTCCGCAACGATTCCCCCGAACTCATCCAGCCCCTCTGACCGGCCTGCAATGCCCACCCTGACGAGCGACGTCCTCGCGCGGACCGACTGGACCGAGCGGATGCGAGCGCATGCCGAGCGGGCCGATGCGCTGACCGCCGGGCGCCGCCGTCGCGCAGCGAGAGCCGAGACTCACCCGGTCGACGACTTCCTCTACACCTACTACTCGTACAAGCCGTCGCTCCTGCGCCGGTGGCACCCCGGCCGCGATGTCCGACTGGCGGATGCCGCCGACGCACCGCACATCGCATGGCGGTGGTACCGAGTCGATCGCGATGCGGTCATCGCCGACGCCGAGGCGTTCCTCACGGAGAAAGCGCCTCTGGTCCGAGCGATCCGCGGCATCCTGTCGAGCACGCTCGGGCGGACGGGCTCATACGGGTGCTTCGGCCTGCACGAATGGGCCATGGTCTACCGTGACGGCGAGACGCGGCATCCCGTGCCGCTGCGGCTCGGTGGGGATGGCACAGATGCCGTCGTCGAGGCCCACGACCTGCGGTGCACGCACATCGACGCATTCCGGTTCTTCACTCCTGAAGCGACGCCTCGCAATCGCTTCACGCCCACGCGCGAGACCCAGGCGCAGAACGAGCAGCCAGGTTGCCTGCACGCCGGAATGGATCTCTACAAATGGGCGGTGAAGCTCGGCCCGCTGGTTCCCGGCGAGTTGCTGCTGGATGCGTTCGTGCTCGCCCGCGACATCCGGGAACTCGACATGCGAGCCTCGCCGTACGACCTCAGCGACTGGGGCTACTCCCCCGTGCCCATCGAGACGCCGGCGGGCAAGGCCGAGTACGTCGCTGGGCAACGACGGTTCACCGAGCGGTCGCAGCCGATCCGCGCGCGGCTCCTCGCGCTGATCGACGTGGCGAGGGAGAACGAAAACGTCAAGACCCTCGACCCGCTGTCGTGGGAAGGTCACTCTTGAAGAAGCGAGAGGATGACACCAATGAGCACCAACGACACGCCCACCACGCCCGACCTGGAACGACTCGTCGGCGGCGAGCAGGATGGCCTCCCCCCGGCGCCAATGGGGGCACCAGACGATGTGGACACGATCGCACCCGAGGACCGCTTCCACGCACCCCGAGGTGGAGACCTCGAGGTGGACGATGCCTCGGACACATGAGGTCGTCACTGCATTGAGCGCCGCGCCGGGATCGTCTCGACGGCCTGTTTCGCGGCCCGAAGTCGCTGGTACCGGCCGAGGGGGGTTGACGAATCATCGAACGCGATGAAAGCCCCATCAACGCGGACGACGTAACCCACACGTCGCGCGTGGTCGTCGCAGACGTGCAATCCCGGCTCGGTTACCTTCCACTGGAGCGCGTCCTTCTGTGGTCCGAGGTACGTCGGCATCACGGTCCTCTGCTCTCGTTCTGATGGTGAGCCGGGGTCCGGGGCAACGTGCTGCCACTGTAATGCCACCCCGGAGACCGGCACAAGAAGATCGATGCGAGCTCGCGGACTCCCTACAATGGGATCAGCGTCCCTGGACCTAGGCCGCCTCGGGATACCCAGGTCTGGAGGAAACGTGCTCGGTTCCCACTCAGTGGACGATGACCCGATTTGTGCCGTCTTTCTGACGATGCTTCCGGTTCATCATGTGGGCGTCTCGACGCTGGGCGACCCGTTCGACGTCGAGACCGTGTGTGCGAGCGACGGCGCGGCTGCGGCTCTCGAAGACATTCAGCTGAGTTCCGGGGTCGGGCCAGGCTGGGACGCCCGAGTCGCGCGCACCCCCGTCCTTCTGCACGATCTCCGCGACGCGGCGACGACGGACTGGCCGATGCTCCAGTCCGTCGCCGCGCATCACGGTGTTCGCTCCCTGTACGCGTTCCCGATGACCGTCGGTGCGCTCGAGGTGGGAGTCGTCGATCTGTACGCCGACGGCCGAGGAGCACTGAAGCAGCGGGACGTTGCCCTTGCCTCCCTGATGGCGGATGCGGCCGCCCTCCGCATCTTCGAGCGGGTTCTGGCCGGCAACGCTGCCGACGCCGGTTTCGGTTCATCGTCTCGACGGATCGTCCATCAGGCAACCGGCATGGTCTGCGCGCAGTTGCGAGTGAACTCCGATGACGCGCTCGTGGTCATCCGCGCCCACGCGTTCGCATCTGGACGGTCAGTGACGGAGATCGCCGAGTCCATCATCAGTCGCGAGATCGATTTCACCGCCTGAGACCAACGTGATTCGGAGGAGGTTGGAGACATGAGCAGGGAACCGCGGGAAAAGCAGCTCATCGAGACGTTCGTGGAGATCGCGGACACCATGGTGGGTGGATATGACGTCGTCGATCTGCTGTATCGCCTGGTGTCACGGTGCTCGGAGATCTTCTCGGCGGCGGATGCCGGCATCCTTCTGCGCACCGGAGGGCAACCGCTCGAAGTCGTCGCCTCGACGACGGAGCGAAGCCAGCTCATCAGCCTCCTTCAGCTCACCGCGGATGAAGGTCCCTGCGTCGATGCCTACCGATCCGGCGAACCGGTGAGCGTCGACGACATCTCATCCATCCGGGAACGCTGGCCGCTCTTCGCTGAAAGCGCAGGGGCGCTGGGTTACAACTGGATGCACGCCGTGCCGTTGCGTCTCCGCAACGAGGTCATCGGCTCTCTCAACCTCTTCGGCGACGGTTCGGAGAGCCTCAGCCCCGAAGACTCTCTCGCAGCGCGCGGACTGGCGGATATCGCGACCATCGGCATCCTCCACGAGCAGGCATTCCGCGAGGCGGATGTCGCGCGCACGCAGCTGCAGCAGGCGCTCGACAGTCGAGTCGTGATCGAACAGGCGAAGGGCGTCCTGGCCCACACGCACAACATCGACATGGACGAGGCATTCCAGCGTCTGCGGGCGCACGCACGGACGAGTCAGCAGCGCCTCGCCGACGTCGCCCGCGACGTCGTGGCGCATGCCAGCGACCGGACGCGTGACCTCGAGGATTTGTGACCGGCGCGCGCGGGTCTACAGGAACCCGCGGAGTGCGCTCCGGACCTCGACGAGCACGTGACACCCGCACCTTCCAGAAACACAAAAACCCCGGCGAACCGGGGTATTTGGTGGACCTGAGGGGACTCGAACCCCTGACCCCCTGCATGCCATGCAGGTGCGCTACCAGCTGCGCCACAGGCCCTTGGTCGCCGCTCGCGGCAACTCATCCAGCTTACTACACGCGGAGGAGTGCTCTGAACACGCGGCGACGACGTCACTCGCTGCGCGTGGGCTCCGCGATCGTCACGGGGATGATCGGGCAGTCCTTCCACAGGCGCTCGAGGCCGTAGAACACGCGCTCCTCTTCGTGGAAGACGTGGACGACCAGGTCGCCGAAGTCGATCAGCACCCAGCGCGATTCGTCGCGTCCCTCCCGGCGCAGGCGCTTCTGGCCCGCCTCGAGCATCTTGTCCTCGACCTCGTCGGCGATGGCGGCGACGTTGCGCTCGCTGTTACCGGTGACGAGGAGGAAGGCGTCGATCAGCGGAAGCGGTCCCGACACGTCGAAGGCGACGAGATCGGTTCCCCCCTTGCTGTCGGCGGCGGCCGCGGCCACCTGGACCAGTTCGTGCGTGTGCTCTGCAGCAACCATTAAAAGACTCCGTTCACAACGGTGAAGATGAGCACCGTCGCGAGAGCCAGCCCGAGGGCACCGGCGCAGATCGCGAGGGTCATGATGAGCCGGCTTCCCTTTTCGGGAGCCGGGGGGCGGATGATCTCATCCGCACTCTTGATCGTACTGATCGCCGCCGATGCGGCGATCGGGGTCGGTGAGGATGCCGGCGGCAGTTCGCCGTCCATGAGGGCGGCGTCGGCATCCTTACCGTCGGATTCAGGGGACGTCCCCGTGGACCCGAAGCTCTCCGGCAACGCGTAGCTGCCGGTGATGATCAGTTCTCCCGTGCCGAGGATCGGGACCGAGAGCGATCCGGTCTCGGGCGTCTGCGACAGGATCAGCGCGTTAGGCGCCGACGACGAGCCGCTGCCGCCGCGCGTCAGCAGGTGGTCGAACGACGGCGGAACGTCGACGGGCGCCGCACCGTCTGCGAGGAGTTGCGCGCCGAGCTCGGGAGCGACGACCCGCGCGGGCTCCGGCGCGTCGGTGGGCTCGTCGGCTTCGGCGTCCGCGTCGGCGGGGGCCGCGTCGAGGGGAACTTCTGCGGAGTCGGCATCCGGCTCGACAGTGTGCTCCGGCGCGTCCGAGACGGGTTCCGCAGATTCGTCCACCGAGGTCGATCCCTCAGCGTCCTCCTGCGGCGTCTCGGCGTCGTCGGCGGAAGCATGGTCATCATCGTGGTCCCCATCGGCGGGGATCCCATCGACCGGCTCACCATCGTCCGTCTCGTCCTCAGCCGTCTCGTGCTCGGTCGCCGCGGCGTCGCTTGTCGAGACCTCGTCCGTTACGGGAGCGGACTCGACGACGTCGACCGTCCCGGTGCGCAGCTTCGCGAGATGCCGCGCCTGGCGTCGCGTCACGGGGTGGGCGTCAGGGTCGAGGTCCACGTCGTCCGCGAGAACGGCCGGAGTGCGCTCCGGGGCGACCTCGGACTCGTGCTCGACCTCGGCGAGAGCAGCCTCCACGGCAGCGGCGTCCGACGCGTCGGCATCCGCTTGCGCCTCTTCGGGCGTGATGATCGGCGTGGATGCCGTGTTGCGCAGCTCCCGCAGCTGCCGCCGTGTCAGGGGCGGGGTGCTCGGCTGGTCTGGTGTGCTCATGCCTTGCTCCGATACAGGTGATGCTTCGCAATGTATTGGACGACGCCGTCGGGCACGAGGTACCAAACGGGGTGCCCACGGCTCACGCGAGCGCGGCAGTCGGTGGACGAGATGGACAGTGCCGGGATCTCGAGGACGCTGACGTCGTCTGAGGGCAGCCCGTCGACGCTCAGCGTGTGGCCCGGACGGGAGACCGCCACGAAGTGCGCGAGGTCCCACAGTTCGTCGACGTCCCGCCAGCCGACGATCTGTGCGATCGCGTCCGCACCGGTGATGAAGAAGAGCTGCGCATCGGGCCGCTGCGCTTTGAGGTCACGCAACGTGTCGATCGTGTAGGTTGCCCCGGTGCGGTCGACGTCGACACGACTGACGGTGAACATGGGGTTGGATGCCGTGGCGATGACGGTCATCAGATAGCGGTGCTCAGCCGACGACACGCCGGACTTCTGCCAGGGCTGACCGGTCGGGACGAACACGACCTCGTCGAGGTCGAACGACTGCGCGACCTCGCTCGCCGCCACGAGGTGACCGTGGTGGATGGGGTCGAACGTGCCGCCCATCACACCGATACGCGGTGCCCGCGTGGTTGCCATGAACGCGGCCTCAGTGGTGGCCGTGGCCCGCCTGCTGCACGGGGTTCTTCGCGGCGTACGCCTCCGCCTTGTGGGCGTGACGGTTGGCCACGTTGCGGTACGACAGGCTCACGAGGCCCAGCAGCATGAACAGCGCGAAAGCCACGATGCCGTACCCGTAGGTCGTGGCCATGACGTTTCCACCGTGGTGCTCAGTCTCGGCTGCGGCGAGGACGATGGTCGTCGCGAAGTTCATTCGGGCTCCGTTCGAGGGGTCGGGTGCAGGAACAGTTTAGGCGGTCAGGACCGGATCTGCCCGGCGCCCCGCGCCAACCACTTCGTGGTCGTCAGTTCGGGCAGCCCCATGGGCCCTCGGGCGTGGAGCTTCTGGGTCGAGATCCCCACCTCGGCGCCGAAGCCGAACTCTCCCCCGTCGGTGAACCGGGTCGACGCGTTGACCATCACGACGGCGGCATCCACTTCGGCCAGGAACCGTTCGGCGACGTCGTCGTCGGTCGTGATGATCGATTCGGTGTGCTGCGTCGAGTAGCGCCGGATGTGAGCCAGCGCGTCGTCGAGGTCGTCGACGACGCGGATCGAGATGTCGAGGCTCATGTGCTCGGTGGCCCAGTCCTCGTCGGTCGCGGGTACGACATCCCGCCCGAAGGATGCCGCGGCGGCATCGCCGTGGACGGTCACGCCGCGTTCCTGCAGAGCCTCGATGACGGAGGGCAGGAGACGGGATGCCGCATCGCGGTGCACGAGGACGGTCTCCACCGCATTGCAGACACTCGGACGCTGCACCTTCGCGTTGACGACGATGTCGGTCGCCCAGTCCAGCGGTGCGGTCGCGTCGAGGACGATGTGCACGACGCCGGCGCCGGTTTCGATGACGGGGACGGAGGACTCGGTGACGACGGTCTCGATGAGCTGCGCGCTCCCCCGCGGCACGAGGACGTCGACGAGGCCGCGCGCCCGCATGAGGGCCCGCGCACCATCGCGTCCGAAGTCGTCGACGGTCTGGATCGCCTCGGGGTCGACGCCGGCGTCGGCGAGAGCGCCCCTCATCACCGAGATCAGCGCCGCATTGGTCGACTGCGCAGCACTCCCCCCTCGCAGCACCACCGCGTTCCCCGAACGGAGCGCGAGGGCGGCGATGTCGACGGTCACGTTGGGACGAGCCTCGTAGATCGACCCGATCACACCGAACGGCACGGAGACCTTCTGCAGGTGCAGCCCGTTGTCGAGAACGCGGTCGTCGAGGACGCGTCCGACGGGGTCGGGCAGCTGGGCGACGTCGCGCACCGCCGTCGCGAGGGCCGCGACCCGACTGCCGTCGAGGGTGAGCCGGTCGATGAGCCCCGTCGTGAGGCCGTCAGCTCGCCCGCGCGAGACGTCGTCCGCGTTCGCGGCGACGATCTCGTCGACGTTCGCATCGATGGCCTCCGCGATCGAACGCAGGAGAGCGGTCTTGGCGGCATCCGTCAGCAGTCCCAGCGACCGCGAGGCGGTCCGCGCCGAATGCATGCGCTCCTGGGGCGTGGCAGCGGTGATCGTCATCCGCCAAGTCTAGGGCGGCGGATGCCGGGCCTCAGCGTGTCAGGTGCCGTCGACCCGCACCGGAGCGGTAGTCACGGGAGCGGCGGGCTGGGGGTTCGGTGCGAACCAGGTGCCCACCTGTTCGCCCCGCAGCGCGTCGTGCACGAGGTCGGCGCTCGTGACGAGCACCGCGATCCCGGCGGATGCTGCCAGCCGAGCGGCCGAGGCCTTCGTCGCCGCTCCGCCCGTGCCGACACTGTTCACCACGACGGACCCGAACTGATAGCCCGACAGATCGTCGCCGTACGCGACGTCGATGATCGGGGTGGCGCCCGGCTCGTCCGGCGGGCGCGTGTAGAGAGTCTCGATGTCGCTCAGGAGCACGAGGGCGTCGGCGCCCACGAGCTGAGCCACGAGGGCCGCCAATCGGTCGTTGTCGCCGAAGCGGATCTCGTGGGTCGCGACGGTGTCGTTCTCGTTGACGATCGGGAGGATGCGCAGGCCCAGGAGGCGTTCCATGGCCCGTCGGGCGTTGGAACGGTGCGTCGGGTTCTCGAGGTCCCCCGCGGTCAGGAGCACCTGCCCGGCGACGATGTCGAAGGGCCGAAGGGCCTCCTGGTAGCGGTAGATCAGGACGTTCTGCCCGACGGCGGCCGCGGCCTGCTGCGTCGCGAGGTCGCTCGGACGGGCGTCGAGCAGCAGGAACGGCATCCCGGTCGCGATCGCACCCGAGGACACCAGGACGACCTCGGTCCCGCGGGCGTGCGCCTCGGCCAGGGCATCGACGATCGGCCCGATCTTCTCCGCGTTCTCACCACTGATGGACGACGAGCCCACCTTGACGACGACGCGGCGTGCGCCCGCGAGCCCGGCACGGTCCTGCAGCGTCACGACTCGTCCTCGTCCTCCCCGCGCGTCGCAGCGATCCGCTCGGACTCGAGCTCGGCGCGCGCCTCGGCCTTGGCATCCATCCGCTCGTGATAGCGATCACGGCGCTGCGAGGTCGTGCGACGGGGGTTCAGGTCGAGTCGGGGATCCGTGCCACGCGGCGCGGTCATGAGCTCGGCTGCGGACCCGAGCGAGGGGTGCCAGTCGAAGACGATCCCGTCGCCGGCGCCGATGACGACCGTCGACCCGGCCTGCGCACCGGCCTTGAAGAGGCCGTCCTCCACGCCGAGCTTCTCGAGGCGGTCGGCCAGGAAGCCGACGGCCTCTTCGTTCTGGAAGTCCGTCTGCTGCACCCACCGCACCGGCTTGTCGCCGAGGATGCGGTAGATGTTGCCGTAGGTGCCACCCTCGACGCGGATCTCGAAGTCCTTCTTCGTTCCCTGCGGGCGGATGACGACGCGCTCGGGAGCGGGCGCCGCGGCCAGCGCCGCACGGTGCTCCTCGACGATCTCACCGAGGGCGAACGTCAGCTGACGGAGGCCGTCGCGGCTGACCGTCGAGATGTCGAAGACACGGAATCCGCGCTGCTCGAGCTCAGGGCGAACGAGATCTGCGAGCTCCTTCGCCTCGGGCACGTCGAGCTTGTTCAGCGCGACGAGCTGCGGCCGTTCGAGCAGTGGAATCTGCCCCTCGGGAACGGGGTAGGCGGCGAGCTCGGCCAGGATCACGTCGAGGTCGCTGATGGGGTCGCGACCGGGCTCCAGCGTCGCGCAATCGAGCACGTGGACGAGGGCCGTGCAACGCTCGACGTGGCGGAGGAACTCGAGCCCGAGGCCCTTGCCCTCGCTCGCGCCTTCGATCAGCCCGGGGACGTCGGCCACGGTGTAGCGGGCATCGCCGGCCTGGACGACACCGAGGTTCGGGTGCAGCGTCGTGAACGGGTAGTCGGCGATCTTGGGCCGCGCCGCCGAGATGGCCGCGATGAGGCTCGACTTGCCGGCCGACGGGAACCCGACCAGAGCCACGTCAGCGACGGTCTTCAGCTCGAGCTGAACGTCGCCCTCCCACCCCGGGGTACCCAGGAGTGCGAATCCGGGCGCCTTGCGCTTCGGGTTCGCGAGCGCCGCGTTGCCGAGACCACCCTGGCCGCCGGGGGCGACGACGAAGCGGATGCCGGGCGTCGCCATGTCGACGAGGACCTCACCGGTCTCGTCCTTGACGACGGTTCCGACGGGCACCTGGAGCTCGAGCGGCTCGCCCTGGGCTCCGGAGCGGTGGTCTCCCATGCCGAAGCCGCCGTTACCGGCGGAACGGTGCGGCGAGTGGTGGTACGAGAGCAGGGTGGTGACCTGGGGGTCGGACACGAGGATGATGTCGCCGCCGTGCCCCCCGTTGCCGCCGTCAGGACCGGCGAGAGGCTTGAACTTCTCGCGCTTCACGGACACGCAGCCGTTGCCGCCCTTGCCTGCGCTCAAATGCAGCGTCACGCGATCGACGAACGTCACCATGCGGTGTCTCCTGACGGGGAAGCCGACCACGGTCGGCGGGGAAAAAGCGAGGGGCGGGCCGCAGCCCGCCCCTCGTCAAGGATTGTGTGTGGTCACTCAGCGACCGGCACGATGTTGACGACCTTGCGGCCGCCCTTCGTGCCGAACTCGACCGCACCGGCGGCCAGAGCGAACAGCGTGTCGTCGCCACCGCGGCCGACATCGGCGCCGGGGTGGAAGTGGGTGCCGCGCTGACGGACGATGATCTCGCCGGCGAGGACCTTCTGACCACCGAACCGCTTCACGCCGAGGCGCTGTGCGTTGGAGTCACGACCGTTACGGGTGGAGCTTGCGCCCTTTTTGTGTGCCATCTCTCGTGTCCTCTCGGCTACTTACTTGATGCCGGTGATCTTGACGCGCGTGAGGTCCTGGCGGTGGCCCTGGCGCTTCTTGTAGCCGGTCTTGTTCTTGAACTTCTGGATGATGATCTTCGGACCACGCTCTTCGCCGACGACCTCGGCGGTGACCTTGACCTTGGCGAGCTTGTCGGCGTCGGTCGTCACGGCGTCGCCGTCGACGAACAGGACGGCGGGGAGCTCGATCTTGTCGCCGATCTTGGCCGACTGACGGTCGAGGACGACGATCGTTCCGACCTGAACCTTCTCCTGACGGCCACCGGCGCGCACAACTGCGTAAACCACTTCACACCTTGTTTCTTCTGTGGAGCGCACGGCTCCGATTGTCTGATGAGACTGGAAGTCATGGTGCGGAAGCCAGGCTCTGCATCGCAACTGCCTGCGACACGTGACGCACCAAGGGACCAGAATACCCGATCCCCGCAGTGAGGGCAAAAGCGACCTCCGGCGCGTCGCGCGCGGTCCCGCCCGGGACGCGCCCGCCTAAGATCGGCGGATGACCGTTCTCGTCGACTCCGCGATGTGGCCCGCCCACGGCAGGCTGTGGGCCCACCTGGTCTCGGACAGCGACCTGGATGAGCTGCACGCCTTCGCGGCGACCCACGGCATCCCGCCGCGTGCATTCGATCGCGACCACTACGACGTCCCGGAGGACGCGATCGCGCGCCTGGTCGCCGGCGGCGCCGAGCAGGTCGGCGCGCACGAGCTCGTGCGCCGACTGATCGCCTCGGGACTGCGCGTCACCGCCCGCCAACGTCGGGGGCGGTGACGCGCCGGATCAGTCCTCCGGAGCCGTCTGGACGGGTGTGCCCGTGAGGGCGGCCGTCGTCACACGACGGCGCGCGCGGCCCTGACCCGGAGCCTTCGGCTCGGGGAGCGCCTCGAGGACCGAGTCGAGCAGACGATCGGCATCGGTCTTCGGCGCGGCATCCGCCTTCTTGCGACGGGGACGCTTGGCGCGCTCGGGCCGCTCGGCGACCTGCTCCTCCGCAGCGGCCGCGGCCGCCTCCTCGTGAGGCTGGATGGTGGATGCCGCGATCTGCGCGAGCGCGGACTTCACACCCTCCGTGATGACGTGGGTGTGGCCGGGTGCCGCGGCGGGGGCGTTTGCGCCCTGATTCTGCGACGAACCGCTGTTCTGGCGCGGACGGCGGTTGTTCCCGTTGTTGCCACCGTTGCCGTTGCCGCGGTCGCCACCCGAGGAACGGTGCTTGACGACGGGGTCGTGGTGGACGATGACGCCTCGACCAGCGCACACCTCGCACGCCTCGCTGAACGTCTCGAGCAGGCCGAGGCCGATCTTCTTGCGAGTCATCTGCACGAGGCCGAGCGAGGTGACCTCGGCGACCTGGTGCTTCGTCCGGTCGCGGCTCAGGCACTCGACGAGGCGGCGGAGGACGAGGTCGCGGTTGGACTCGAGCACCATGTCGATGAAGTCGACGACGATGATGCCGCCGATGTCGCGAAGGCGCAGCTGGCGGACGATCTCCTCCGCGGCCTCGAGGTTGTTCTTCGTGACCGTCTCTTCGAGGTTTCCGCCGGTGCCGACGAACTTGCCGGTGTTGACGTCGACGACCGTCATCGCCTCGGTGCGGTCGATGACGAGGGAACCACCGGAGGGCAGCCAGACCTTGCGATCCAGCGCCTTCTCGATCTGCTCGGTGACGCGGAAGACGTCGAACGGGTCCTGCTCGCCCTCGTACTTCTCGATGCGCTCGAGCAGGTCGGGAGCGACGCCCGTCAGGTACGACGTGATGGTCTCGTATGCCTCGTCGCCCTGGATGAGCATCTTGCGGAAGTCCTCGTTGAAGACATCGCGGACGATCTTGACCAGGAGGTCGGGCTCCGAGTGCAGGAGCGCCGGAGCCTGCCCGGTCTGCGCCTGCGTGCTGATGTGCTCCCACTGCGAGGTGAGCCGCTGGACGTCCCTCGTCAGCTGCTCCTCGGTCGCGCCCTCGGCGGCCGTGCGCACGATGACGCCGGACGACTCCGGGAGGACCTCCTTGAGGATCTTCTTCAGGCGAGCACGCTCGGTGTCGGGGAGCTTCCGCGAGATGCCGTTCATGGCGCCGCCGGGAACGTACACCAGGTAGCGACCCGGAAGGGAGATCTGGCTCGTCAGGCGGGCGCCCTTGTGGCCGACGGGGTCCTTCGTGACCTGCACGAGGACACGGTCGCCGGACTTGAGTGCCAGCTCGATCCGGCGGGGCTGGTTGCCGGTCTCGACGGCATCCCAGTCGACCTCACCGGAGTACAGCACGGCGTTGCGGCCGCGACCGATGTCGACGAAGGCCGCCTCCATGCTGGGGAGGACGTTCTGCACGCGACCGAGGTACACGTTGCCGATGAGCGACGCATCCTGGTTGCGGGCGACGTAGTGCTCGACGAGGACGTTGTCCTCGAGCACGCCGATCTGGATGCGACCGCCGCGCGAGCGGACGATCATGTCGCGATCGACGGACTCGCGGCGGGCGAGGAACTCGGCCTCGGTGACGACGGCGCGGCGACGACCGGCTTCGCGCCCGTCGCGACGGCGCTGCTTCTTGGCTTCGAGTCGCGTGGATCCCTTGATCCGCTGCGGCTCGGTGATGACCTCGACGGCGCGGCGGCGGGGCGCGACCGGCTCGTCGTTCTGCTCGACGGCGTTGCCACCGCGACGACGGTTGCGACGACGCGAGCTGCCGCCGGACTCGGCGGACGGCTCATCACGGTCGTCACGCCCACGGTCGTCCCGGCCGCGGTCGTCCCGGTCGCGCTCGTCGCGCGCCGCAGCCGGCAACGGCGGGACCTCGGGGGCGTAGAAGTGGAGGGCCGTCGACACGGCCGAGACGAACTGTTCGGGCAGGAGCCCGAGGCTGACCGCCGTCGGGATCGTCGGCTCGGCAGGCTGCTCCGGCTCGGTGGGCTGCTCCGGCTCAGCAGGCTGCTCCGGCTCGGCGGACTGCTCGGGCTCGGCAGGCTGCTCGGCTTCGACCGGCTGAGCGGCCTCCGTGGACGGAGCGTCTTCCACCGGCTCCTCGGAACCGGAGGACTGGACGTCCTGCTCGGGCTCGACCTGCTGCTCGAGCTGAGCTGCATCCTGATCGGACGACGCCACCTCGGCGGTCTGGTCGGCCGTGGCCGTCAGATCCCCATCGATCGCGTCGGTCGCTGTCGTGTCGTTCGTGTCATCTGCCATCTCTGGCCTACTCCCAGCCGACGGCCCCGCGTGCCGTCCGGCGAAAATCGGGCGGCGACGCTCCGGTCTCGGAGGTGCCGCGAACTCATTCGGTCTGCAGCCGATCCCCGCACACTCGGCGGGGTGATGCTGCGCGGGCGTGATCGCCCGAAGTCTTCTGGTGACATCTTGGCGGCGCGGCCGCGGGGACGTCGAGCCCCATTATCCCACTACCCGGACCCGAACCGTGACCGGAGCTCTCCGATATGCACGGCCGGCGCATCAGAAAGGTGATCAATCCCGATGGGATAATCGCCGACATGACCACGCGGACCCGCTCTCCCCGCCCGACCGTCTTCGCACTCTGGCTGATCTTCGCCGGCGTCGTGGGGTGGATCGCGGCGTTCGCACTGACCACCGAGAAGTTCTCGCTCCTGGAGAACCCCGGCTCGTCGGCATCCTGCGACATCAGCCTTCTCGTCCAGTGCGGGAAGAACCTCGACTCGGCCCAGGGGTCGGTGTTCGGGTTCCCGAACCCGATCCTCGGCCTCACCGGGTGGGTCGCTCCGATCGTTGTGGGTGCGGCGCTGCTGGCCGGGGCGCGCTTCGCGAAGTGGTTCTGGCTGCTGTTCGGGCTCGGCGTGACCGCTGCGTTCGCGTTCGTCCTCTGGCTCATCACGCAGAGCATCTTCGTGCTGGCCACCCTCTGCCCCTGGTGCATGGTGACGTGGTCGGTGACGATCCCGACGTTCTTCGCCGTCGCCGTCCACCTGGTCCGCGAAGGGGCGATCCCGGCATCCGCCGCCGTCCGACGACGCGCGGACGCGCTCATGCCCTGGACACCGCTCATGGCCATCGTGGCGTTCGCGGTGGTGGGCGTGATCGCTCAGGCGCGACTGGACTGGATCTCCGAGTTCACCCGCTGAGACGACGACGCGCCCGCCCCGGTGATCGGGACGGGCGCGTGACGACGTGTCGTCAGTCGAACCAAATCGCGAGCTCCCGGTTCGCGGACTCGGCGCTGTCGCTGCCGTGCACGAGGTTCTGCTGAACGGCGAGGCCCCAGTCGCGTCCGAAGTCCCCGCGGATCGTGCCGGGTGCGGCCGTCGTCGGGTCGGTGGTCCCCGCGAGCGAGCGGAAACCCTCGATGACGCGGTTGCCGGCGAGGCGGATCGCCACGGACGGGCCCGACATCATGAACTCGAGGAGCGGCTCGTAGAACGGCTTGCCCTCGTGCTCGGCGTAGTGCTGCTCGAGGCGCTCGCGATCGGGGTCGACCAGGCGGATGTCGACGAGCGAGTACCCCTTCGCCTCGATGCGGGCGAGGATCGCGCCGGTCAGTCCGCGCGCGACGCCGTCGGGCTTCACGAGGACGAGTGTCTGTTCGGTGGCCATGTCAGTCTCCGTTCTTCTCCGCCTCGGCGGCGAGTGTGGCGTTGCGCTCGTCGAGCGCGCCGCCCTTGATGGTGCCATACACGTACAACGCGCCGAAAACGGCGGCCGCGATCAGGACGGCCGGCACGAGGAACGCACCCAGCGCGACGACGACCTGCAGCAGTCCGCCGGCGATGACTCCCGCGCGATACCGGGTGAACGCACTGACGACGATCATCAGGATGCCGAGGGTGACACCGCCGACGATCCCCCACCACGGCTCGATCCCCTGCGGGAGCGCACGGAGCCCGTAGACCGACAGACCGGCGAGGAAGGCGACGATGGACTCGAAGCCGAGGATCACCGACAGGAGCGACTCCCGCGCGCCGCGCTGCCGGCGCGGACGGGGCGGACGCGACGACCTGCTCACGAGCGGTACCCCGACTTCCAGTCCTCCGCCTCGGCCAGGACGACCGCCTCGCCGGCGAGCACGACGCTGCCGGCGATGACCACCGCGCGGCGATCGGATTCCGCCGCCCACGCGCGTGCCGCCTCGGCCGCCTCGGCGAGGTCGCGGTGCACCGTCACGGGCGTCTCGGTCTGCTCGACGAGGTCGGCGACGGCATCCGGCTCCTCCGCCCGGTCGGACTCGGGGGCGGTCGCGAACACGTGCGCGACCGCGGGGGCGAGCGTCTGGACGATCCCGGCGACGTCCTTGTCGGCGAAGGCACCGAGCACGAGACCCCAGTCGTCGAAGTCGAACGAGTCCCCCAGGGCTGCGACCAGCGAGCGGGCACCGTGCGGGTTGTGCGCACTGTCGACGAGGACGGTGGGCGCGATGCCGACGAGCTGAAGACGTCCGGGCGAGGTCACGTTGCCGAGGCCGTCGGCGAGCACGTCGGCGGCGATGGGCTGCGACGCTCCCCCGATGAGCGACTCGACGGCCGCGATCGCCAGCGCGGCGTTGTGGCCCTGGTGCGCGCCGTACAGCGGCAGGTAGAGCTCGTCGTACGTGGCCGCGAGCCCGCGGACCGTCAGCAGCTGACCGCCGACGGCGAGCTTCTGGTCGAGCAGGCCGAACTGCTCCCCCTCGACGGCCAGGGACGCGCCCTGAGCCCGAGCCGCCGTCGTCAGCACGCTGAGCGCTGCGGTCTGCTGGGCCGCGGACACCACGGCGGCGTTCGGCTTGATGATGCCGGACTTCACGGTGGCGATCTCGCCGATCGTGTCGCCGAGCTTGTCGGCGTGGTCGATGTCGATCGGCGCGAACACCGCGACGTCGCCGTCGGCGGTGTTCGTCGAGTCCCACGCACCACCCATGCCCACTTCGATCACCGCGACGTCGACGGGGGCGTCGGCGAACGCGACGAAGCCGAGCACGGTGAGCAGCTCGAAGAAGGTCAGCGGAGGCTCGTCCGTGCCGTCGAGCTCTTCGTCGACGAGCGCGACGATGGGCGCGATCTCATCCCATGCGTCCGCGATCGCGGCATCGGCGATGGGCTCGCCGTCGACCATGATCCGTTCGGTGAAGCGCTGCAGGTGCGGGCTGGTGAAGAGCCCGGTCCGGAGCCCGTGGGCCCGGACGATCGACTCGGCGATGCGGCTCGTCGAGGTCTTGCCGTTCGTGCCCGTCACGTGGATGACGCGGTAGCTCCGCTGCGGGTCGCCGAGGAGTTCCAGCGCGCGACGGGTGCGCTCGACCCGGGGTTCGACCCAGCGCTCCCCCTGCCGTTCCAGGAGTGCCGCGTAGACGGCATCCGCTCGTGTCCGGTCGCTCATGAGGTCGCTCCGATCCGGCGCACGCCGATCGTGAAGGAGCCGGCATTCGCGTAGGTGCCGGCGGGGACGGATGCCGTGTGCTCGGGGCTCGAGCGCAAGGCCTCGCCGCGGAGGGCGGTGCCGTCGGCGGTGGCGACGAGGTCGGCGACCGAGAGGGTCTCCCCCGCGACGTCGGCGACGTCGAACGCCGCCGCGACCGCCTCGGCGTCGCCGTCGTCGTCGAAGGTGAGCTGCAGCGCGATGCGGTCGCTCACCTCGAACCCGGCGGCCTTGCGGGCGTCCTGCACGGCGCGGATGACGTCGCGCGCGAGACCCTCGGCCTCGAGCTCGGGCGTCGTCGTGGTGTCGAGCAGGACGAACCCGCCTCGCGGCAGGAGCGCGATCGCGGTGCCCTCGGCGACGCCGCCCGCCTCGAGCGTGAGGTCGTACTCCCCCGGTTCGAGCGCGATGCCGTCGACGACGACCACGCCGTCCTCCTCGGTCCACAGGCCCGCCTTGGCACCCTTGATGACGTGCTGGACCTGCTTGCCGAGGCGCGGACCCGCCGCACGCGCGTTGACGGCGAGGCGCTGGCTGATGCCGTACTGCTCGGCCAGGCCGTCGGTGAGCTCGACGACCTGAACGGCCTTGACGTTGAGCTCGTCGCGCACGATGTCCTCGAACTGCGCGAGCGCGTCGGCACCGCCCACCGCGACCGTGAGGTTCGCGAGCGGCAGACGCACGCGCTTGCCCTCCTTCTTGCGCAGCGCGTTCGCGACGGACGAGACCTCGCGGACGGTGTCCATCGCTTCGCGGATGTCGGATGCCGGGGCGAACTCGTCGGCGTCCTGCCAGTCCTCGAGGTGGACGCTCCGCCCCCCGGTGAGACCCTGCCAGATGCGTTCGGAGACGAGCGGGATGAGCGGAGCCGCGACGCGGGTGAGCGTCTCGAGCACCGTGTAGAGCGTGTCGAACGCCTCCGTCGTGGTCGGTTCGGCGGCATCCACCCCCACCCAGAACCGGTCGCGCGAGCGACGGATGTACCAGTTGGTCAGCGCCTCGGCGAACTCGCGGAGCTTCGCGGCCGCCATCGTCGAGTCGAGGGCCTCGAGGTCCGCGGCGACGTCGCGGACCAGGTCGCCCGTGAGCGCCAGGATGTGGCGGTCGAGGACGTTCGTGGAGTCCGTCCGTCGCGTCGCCTCGTAGCCGGCACCGTCTTGGCCGCCGGCCGCGTTCGCGTACGTCGAGAAGAAGTACCACGCGTTCCACAGCGGCAGCAGGAACTCGCGGACGCCCGAACGGATGCCCTCCTCGGTGACGACGAGGTTGCCGCCGCGCAGGACCGACGAGCTCATGAGGAACCAGCGCATCGCGTCGGAGCCGTCGCGGTCGAAGACCTCACTGACGTCCGGGTAGTTGCGCAGCGACTTCGACATCTTCTGACCGTCGCTGCCGAGCACGATGCCGTGGCAGGCGACGCCCGAGAACGCCGGGCGGTCGAAGAGCGCGCCCGACAGGACGTGCATGACGTAGAACCAGCCGCGGGTCTGCCCGATGTACTCGACGATGAAGTCGGCGGGGGCGTGCTCGTCGAACCACTCGTGGTTCTCGAACGGGTAGTGCACCTGCGCGTACGGCATCGAGCCGGAGTCGAACCACACGTCGAAGACGTCCTCGATGCGGCGCATCGTCGACTGCCCGGTCGGGTCGTCGGGGTTCGGACGGGTCAGGTCATCGATGAACGGCCGGTGCAGGTCGACCTCGCCCGCCTCGTTCACGGGCAGCCGGCCGAAGTCGCGCTCGAGGTCCGCGAGCGAGCCGTAGACGTCGACGCGGGGGTACTCGGGGTCGTCGCTCTTCCACACCGGGATCGGCGAACCCCAGAACCGGTTGCGGCTGATCGACCAGTCGCGGGCGCCCTCGAGCCACTTGCCGAACTGGCCGTGCTTGACGTTCTCGGGCGCCCACGTGATCTGCTCGTTGAGCTCGACGAGGCGGTCCTTGATCGAGGTGACCCGGACGAACCAGCTCGAGACAGCCTTGTAGATGAGGGGGTTCCGGCAGCGCCAGCAGTGCGGGTACGAGTGCTCGTACGACGCCTCGCGCAGGAGCCGGCCCTCGGCCTTCAGCAGGCGGATGAGCGGACGGTTGGCGTCCATCCACAGCTCGCCGGCGACGTCGGTCACCTGCGGCAGGAAGCGTCCTCCGTCGTCGAGGCTCATGATGAGCGGGATGCCGGCGGCCCCCGTCACGCGCTGGTCGTCCTCACCGTAGGCCGGGGCCTGGTGGACGATGCCCGTGCCGTCGGTCGTGGTGACGTAGTCGTCGACGAGGATGCGCCAGGCGTGCTGGGTGCCCCAGGTCTCCTCGTCGGCGTAGTAGTCGAAGAGCCGGTCGTACGCGACGTCGGCGAGGTCCGCACCGCGGACGGTCTGGTCGACCGCCTCGCGGGCCTCGTCGGCCGAGGCGTAGCCGAGGTCCTTCGCGTAGTTCGCGAGCAGGTCGGAGGCCAGCAGGTAGCGGTGCGACTGACCCTCGAGGGCGTCCTCGTGGACGTCGGCGGCTCCGGCAGGACCGCCCGGCAGGACGACGTACTCGATGTCGGGGCCGACGGCGAGCGCGAGGTTGGTCGGGAGGGTCCACGGGGTCGTCGTCCAGGCGAGGGCGCGGACCGCCGTGAGTCCCAGAGCCTCGGCCTTGGCGCCGACGAGCGGGAAGGTCACCGTCACGGACGGGTCCTGACGCATCTTGTAGACGTCGTCGTCCATGCGCAGCTCGTGGTTCGAGAGCGGGGTCTCGTCGCGCCAGCAGTACGGCAGCACGCGGTGGCCCTCGTAGGCGAGGTCCTTGTCGTACAGCTCCTTGAAGGCCCAGAGGACGGATTCCATGTACCCGGTGTCGAGCGTCTTGTAGCCGCGCTCGAAGTCGACCCACCGCGCCTGGCGGGTGACGTAGTTCTCCCACTCCTGCGTGTACTCGAGGACGGATGAGCGCGCCTTCGCGTTGAAGGCGGCGATCCCCATCTCCTCGATCTCGCTCTTCTCGGTGATCCCGAGCTGCTTCATCGCCTCGAGTTCGGCGGGCAGCCCGTGCGTGTCCCAGCCGAAGACGCGGTCGACCTTCTTGCCTCGCATCGTCTGGAAGCGCGGGAAGAGGTCCTTCGCGTAACCGGTGAGGAGGTGGCCGTAGTGCGGCAGGCCGTTGGCGAACGGCGGGCCGTCGTAGAACACCCACTCGTCGGCGCCTTCGCGCTGCGCGATCGACGCTCGGAACGTGTCGTCCTGCTCCCAGAACGCGAGGACGTCGCGCTCGAGGTCGGGGAACCGCGGGCTCGGGACGACGGCCGCGGGGGCGTCGGCGGCGGGGCCGAAGGCGGAAGGTCGGGGGTAGGTCATGTCGCTCCTGCAGGTCTGGTCCTGCGAGGACGATCCGAGGACCGCGGTACCACCCCGCTTGGTGCGACCCGGATCCGGGTGCACCCACTCACCTGCGGCGATGACGGGCCTGCCCCGCTCGGTTCTACTGGGCGGCGGACCGCTGTTCTTCCGAGAGCTCCCCGGTGATGGCCGGATCGGTGCTGATGCAGACGATCATACCGTCGGCATAGCCTGGCGTCATGGCCCGCTCCCGCATCCGTCCCGAGCCTCCCCGCATCCCGGATCCGGATCTCCCCCTGGAGTTCTCGTCCGCGATGCTCCACCGGTCGGGCGAGACGTCCGAGGCGCGCATCGACCTCGACCCCGGGACGACGGATGCCGCGCACACCCGCATCAGCGAGAGTCTCGTGGCCGCGGCATCCGTTCAGACGCTCGATCTGACCGGAGCGATCCTCACCGACGTCGTCCTCGACGCCGTGTCGACGGCCGAGCTGATCGCCCGGGAGGGGACGTGGCGGACGGTCGTCGTCCGCGGCGGGCGGATCGGGACCCTCGACCTGTCCCGCGCGCGCTGCGACGGTCTCGTTTTGGACGGCGTGCGGATCGACTACCTGACGGCGGGCGGTGCGACGCTCCGAGACGTCGAGGTGACCGGATGCCGCATCGGCACCCTCGATCTCCCCGGCGCCCGCGTGGAGCGGATGCGGTTCGCGGAGACGTCGGTGGACGAGATGGACGTCAGGGAGTGGCAGGCGGGCGACGTCGACCTGCGCGGCGCGGACGTGCTCTCCTTCACGGACGTCCGGATGCTGCGGGGCGTCACCCTGACCGCCGATCAGGCGACCTCGCATGCGCTCGCGCTCGCGGCATCCCTCGGCCTCGACGTGAGGACGGACGCGTGACCCTGCGGACGGCGCGGCTCGTCCTCCGCGACATGGGCGAGGACGACCTGCCGGCACTCCGGACGATCCTCACCGACCCGGTCGCGATGACCGCGTACGAGGGGCCTTTCGCCGAGAGCGAGTGCCGGGCGTGGCTCGAGCGCAACCTCCAGCGCTACGCGGAGGACGGGTTCGGGCTCTGGGCCGTCGAGCTCGCCGACGCCCCGGGCGAGATGATCGGGCAGTGCGGCATCACCCGGCAGCGCATCGACGACGACGAGGTCCTGGAGGTCGGGTACCTCTTCCGCCCGGCGCACTGGCAGCGGGGGTACGCGACCGAGGCCGCGGCGGCGTCCCGCGACTGGGCGTTCCGCGCGCTCGACGCCCCGGCCGTGTGGGCGAAGGTCCGCGACACGAACATCGCGTCGATGAACGTCGCCATCCGCCTCGGGATGACGGTCCGCCGCCGCTTCGTCACCCGCTACCGAGGCGTCGACATGCCGCACCTCGGATTCGCCGTGGACCGCTAGGAGGCCCAGTCCTCCGCACGGATGCCGACGGTCGCCGCCCCCTGCAGCAGGCGCGAGATCGGGCAGCGGTCGTGCGCGGCCGCGACGAGTTCGTCCGTCTCGCCGAGCGTGCGCCCCTCCGCGGAGACGAACGCCGTGACGTGGAACTCGTACCCGCCGCGCTCGGGGGAGTCGTGGAGCTCGACCTCGACGCGCACCCGCGTGCGCTGGGCGCCCTTCACGATCGCCTGCAGGGTGGCGTCGAGGCAGGTGGCCCAGGCGAGGGCGAGCAGCTGCTCGGGATTGCTCCGCGAGAGGTCCGCGTCGGGGCTCAGCGGGTTCGACACCGCGACCTCCAGGCCGCCCGTGACCCGGCTGACACCGGTCCCGCCGTCGTCGTTGATCGCCTCGGTCCGGTACCTGGTGCTCATGGCAGAACTATAGTTGGACGGCATCCAACAACGTCTTGAGGTCCTTTCGTGCTGTCCCCGTCCCCCGTCGAGCTCGCTCGTGCGGGCGTGGCGTACCCCGGCGGCGTGCAGGGTCTCGCCGACGTGGACCTGACCGTCGCCGAAAGCGAGATCCTCGGGATCATCGGCGAGAGCGGTGCGGGCAAGAGCACCCTCCTGAACCTGCTCACCGGCGAAGTCACGGCCACGTCAGGCTCCGTGGCGGTGCTGGGCTCCGACATCGGCCGCCTCGACCGCGCCGGTCTCCGCCGCCTGCGACGCGAGATCGGCGTCGTGTTCCAGGGGGTCCACCTGCTGTCGAACCGGACGGTCCGGCAGAACGTCGAGGTCGCCCTCTCGCTGCGACCCCGACGGGAGCGGACGGCGAGCGCCGTCGACGACGTGCTGCGCTTCGTGGGGCTTGATGACCGGGCCGATGCCTACCCCGCGCAGCTCAGCGGCGGGCAGCGCCAGCGGGTCGGGATCGCGCGGGCGCTGGTGAGTCGGCCCCGGTTGCTGCTGTGCGACGAGCCCACCTCCGCGCTCGACGCGGCGACCGCGGGCGAGGTCCTCGACCTGCTCCGCGACGCGCGGGACCGCTTCGGGACGACGATCGTCATCGTCACCCACGACCTCGACGTCGTCCGCAGCGTCTGCGATCGGGTCGCCCTGTTCGAGGACGGTCGGCTCGTCGACATCCTCGCGGTCGCGCCGTCGGCACGCGGCGGGCGCGAGACCTATCTCGATCGCGCACGGCGGGAGCTCGGCGCATGAGCGGCGCAGAGGACGTCTTCGCCTCCCTGGGAGCGTCGCTCGCCGAGCGCGGTGACGACCTCGTCGAGGCCCTCGGCGAGACCGGCTACATGCTCGGCGTCTCGCTCGCTGCCGCGGTGGTGTTCGGCCTGCCCCTCGGCGCCGCCGTCTACCTGACCCGTCCCGGCGGGATCCGCCCCCAGCGCCTCGTCTGGTCGGTCGCGAACTTCCTGATCAACGTCATCCGCTCCTTTCCGTTCCTGCTGCTCGTGGTCTTCCTCGTCCCCGTGACCCGGGCGGTCTACGGCACGACCTTCGGGACGCCCGCGGCGACGTTCTCGCTCTGCGTCGTCGCCGTGGCCGTCTACGGCCGGCTGGTGGAGCAGATTCTCCGCGAGGTGAGCCCCGGCATCCCCCGTGTCGCGCAGACCCTCGGCGCGACCGTCCCGCAGACGGTCTGGCGCTTCCTGCTGCCCGAAGCCCTGCCGGGTCTCGTCTACGCGCTGACCTCGGCGAGCATCAGTCTGCTCTCGTACTCGACGGTGCTCGGAGTCGTCGGTGGCGGCGGCATAGGCGACTTCGCGCTGCGGTACGGCTACCAGGAGTACGACGACGTGCTCATGTACTTCACGATCCTCGTCATCCTCGTCATCGTCCTCGTCATCCAGGCGGTCGGCCAGCGGATCTCGGTCCGCCTCGACCACCGCTGAGTCCGGCTCACCACCGGCATCCGTCCCCCATCCCACAAGGAGCACCATGTCCCCGCGCCGCCTCACCCTCGCCGCAGCCCTCACCGCCGCCGCCGTCGCCCTCCTCGCCGGCTGCGCCTCCCCCGCCGCGCAGGGCGGCGGCGACGTTCAGACCATCCGGGTCGGCGCCGTGACCTCGCCGATGACCGACATCGTCGAAGCCGCGGCCGACGAGATCGAGGACGGCTACAAGATCCAGCTCGTCGAGGTCGCCGACTACGTCACGATCAACAAGATGCTCGCCGCGGGCGACATCGACGCGAACTTCTCGCAGCACAAGCCCTACATGGAGGAGTTCAACGCCGCCAACGACGCGGACCTCACCGCCGTGCAGCCGATCTACAACTTCACGATCGCGTTCTACTCGAAGACCCTCGACGACATCGCCGACCTGCCGAAGGGCGCGACCGTCGCGATTCCGAACGACGCGTCGAACACCGGGCGAGCGCTGAAGATGCTCGCCGACGCGAAGATCATCACCCTCGCCGAGGGCGTCGACCCGTACGCCGCGACGCTCGACGACATCGCCGGGAACCCGAAGGACCTGCAGTTCCTCGAGCTGCAGATCAACCAGCTCAACACCGCCTACGACGAGGCGGACCTCGTCTTCCAGTGGCCCTCGCACATCGCCGCGCTCGGCCTCACCCCTCAGGACGACGGCCTGCTGACCGAGCTCGACGACCGTTTCGCCCTCCAGCTGGTCGTCCCCGGTGAGAACAAGGATGCCGCGTCCACGAAGGCCCTCATCGACGCCTTCACGAGCGACCCCGTGCGCGACATCATCGACGGCAACAAGACCATCGAGACCGCGTTCTGAGCCGGCACGCACCCCGGCGGTAGACTGGCGCCGCACCCACACTCAGGCACGCTCACACAGTGCCGCACATATCGCTCGAGGAGCATCACCATGACGAACGCGCAGATTCCCGACAAGCCCGCCCTGGAAGGCCTCGAGCAGAAGTGGGATGCGGCGTGGTCCGGCGCCGGCACGTACCTGTTCGATCGCGACGCGGCCAAGGCCAAGGGGCGCGCGGGCGTCTTCTCGATCGACACACCTCCCCCGACGGCATCCGGATCGCTCCACATCGGTCACGTGTTCAGCTACACGCACACGGACGTCAAGGTGCGCTACGAGCGCATGCGCGGCAAGACGGTGTTCTACCCGATGGGCTGGGACGACAACGGTCTGCCCACCGAACGCCGCGTGCAGAACTACTACGGCGTGCGCTGCGACACCTCGCTGCCCTACGACCCGGACTTCACGCCGCCCTTCCGCGGCGACGCGAAGAGCCTGAAGCCGGCTGACCAGGTCCCGATCAGCCGCCGCAACTTCATCGAGCTCTGCGAGGAGCTGACGATAGAGGACGAGAAGCAGTTCGAGGACCTGTTCCGCAAGCTCGGCATCTCGGTCGACTGGACGCAGACGTACCGGACCATCTCGGACGACACGATCCGCACGAGCCAGCTCGCGTTCCTGCGTAACCTCGACCGCGGTGAGGCGTACCAGGCCATGGCGCCCACCCTCTGGGACATCGACTTCCGCTCCGCCATCGCGCAGGCCGAGCTCGAGGACCGCGATCAGCAGGCCTCGTACCACCGGGTCGCCTTCCACAAGAGCGACGGCTCGGGCGACATCCACATCGAGACGACGCGTCCCGAGCTGCTGGCCGCCTGCGTCGCCCTCGTGGCGAACCCCGACGACGAGCGCTATCAGCCCTACTTCGGCTCGACCGTGCGCACGCCGCTGTTCGACGTCGAGGTGCCGGTCCTCCCCCACCCGCTCGCGGTGAAGGACAAGGGCACCGGCATCGCGATGATCTGCACGTTCGGCGACGTGACCGACATCATCTGGTGGCGCGAGCTCGACCTGCCGAACCGCACGATCCTCGGCCGCGACGGCCGCATCATCGACGAGGCCCCGGACGTGCTCGTGACGGATGCCGCCAAGGCGGCGTACGCGGAACTCGCCGGCAAGACGGTGTTCAGCGCCAAGAAGCGCATCGTCGAGCTGCTGCAGGAGTCCGGTGAGCTGCTCGAGGTCTCGAAGCCCTTCACCCACCCCGTGAAGTTCTACGAGAAGGGCGACCGCCCGCTCGAGATCGTCTCCACCCGCCAGTGGTACCTCCGCAACGGTGCCCGCGACGCGGAGCTCCGCGACAAGCTCATCGAGATGGGCCGCGGCATGGGCTGGCACCCGGACTTCATGCGCGTCCGTTACGAGAACTGGACGAACGGCCTCACCGGCGACTGGCTCGTCTCTCGCCAGCGCTTCTTCGGTGTGCCGATCCCGGTCTGGTACGGCCTCGACGAGAACGGCGAGCGGGACTACGACCGCGTGCTGACCCCGGATGTCTCCCGCCTCCCGGTCGACCCGACCACGGACGTGCCCGACGGCTACACCGAGGACCAGCGCGGCGCGCCCGGCGGCTTCGACGCCGAGCGCGACATCTTCGACACCTGGGCGACGTCCTCCCTCACCCCGCAGCTCGCGGGCGGGTGGGAGCGCGACCCCGAGCTCTGGGACCTCGTGGCTCCGTTCGACGTCCGCCCGCAGGGTCAGGACATCATCCGCACGTGGCTGTTCTCGACCATGGTGCGCTCGGTCCTCGAGGACGGCCGTGCGCCGTGGACGGATGCCGCCATCTCGGGCTTCATCGTCGACCCCGACCGCAAGAAGATGTCGAAGTCGAAGGGCAACGTCGTGACGCCTGCCGACATCCTCGACGCGCACGGCACCGACGCCGTCCGATACTGGGCGGCCTCGAGCCGGCTCGGCGCCGATGCGGCGTTCGACCCGCAGAACCCGACGCAGGTGAAGATCGGTCGTCGCCTGGCGATCAAGATTCTGAACGCGGCGAAGTTCGTGCTCTCGTTCCCCGTGCCCGAGGACGCCCGCATCACGCACGCGCTCGATGCGTCGATGCTCGCGACCCTCGATCAGGTCGTCCGGGATGCCACGAAAGCGTTCGACGCGTTCGACCACGCCCGCGCCCTCGAGATCACCGAGTCGTTCTTCTGGACGTTCTGCGACGACTACCTCGAGCTCGTGAAGGAGCGCGCCTATAACCAGGCCGACTCCGGTCAGGCATCGGCCGCGCTCGCCCTCCGTATGGCGCTGTCGACGCTGCTGCGCCTGCTGGCGCCCGTCCTGTCGTTCGCCGCCGAAGAGGCGTGGTCGTGGTTCGAGGAGGGGTCCGTGCACACCGCTGAGTGGCCTGTGCCCGTGGGCATCGAGGGCGACCCTGCCGTGCTCCGCACGGTCGGCGAGGCGCTCATCTCGGTGCGCCGCGCGAAGACCGAGGCGAAAGCCTCGCAGAAGACCCCCGTCGACTCGTTGACGATCACCGGCCCGGATGCGGCCCTCGACGCGATCCGCTCCGCCGAGGGCGACCTCGCCGCCGTCGGACGCATCGCGCAGGTGTCCTACGCCGCCGGGGACACCGTGTCGGTCGGCGACATCGTCCTCACCCCGCAGGAGGCCTGACGTGCAACTCGGAACCCGGTGGACCAGCGGCGACCAGCCGCCCGCAGCCGTGCCGCAGGTCCTGCGCGAGCAGATCGCGGCGGTCGACGCATCCGTGGATCAGGATCCGCTCGGTCAGCCGCGACCGCGGTGGACCCTCACCTGGCTGGAGGGCCGCCCGGTCGCGGAACTCGACACCGGCGTAGTCGTGCGCGTGGACCGCGAGGGTGAGGTCGTCGTCGGTCATCTCGACGACGACGGCATGTCCTGAGCCCGGCTCAGCCGCGGGGGTGATGCGCCAGGTGCGCGACGACGTCGGCACGCGTGTCGTCGATGCGCTCCTCAGCCGCCGATCGAACGAGCGCCTGATCGGCGCGACGCAGCATCCGTGCGGCGACCGCCGCTTGGACCGAGGTCGTCGCCGCCCACAGCGCGGCCTCGAGCCGTGTGGGCCGGACGGTGACGTCCAGCGTGGGGATCGTGATCGTGGTCATCGTCCGTCTCCGTCCTCGGGTAGTGCGAATGCGTCCACCCGGACGGTGAACGGCACGCGGTCGGGGTCTTCCTCGTGGCCGCGCGCGGAAGCGGCGACCTCGTCGACGATCTCGGACAGTCGCCGGATCATGTCCTTCGCCTGATCGGGCGTCAGACGGATGTTGGCGGTCGAGATGATCGCCGTGCCGTCGTCTCCCTTGTCGGGATCGGCGATGCTCTCTGTCACATGCCGCATGAGCTGCTGCTGACGACGGCCGAGGAACTCGTTCATGATGAGCTGGGTCGCCGAGCGACCAGCCGGTGAGGCCATCGCCTCAGGGCTGTCGAACGACACGGACTTGTCGGACCGCTCCCACCACCGCTCCCGGGCGGATCCCCGCTCCGGGATCTCGCGGATCAGGTCCTGCTTCGCGAGGGCTCGCAGGTGGTAGCTGGTGGCGCCCGAGGACTCCCCCGTGCGCTCGGCCAGCGAACTCGCCGTCTGCGGCCCGTACTGCGACAGGATGTCGAAGAGCTGCACGCGGAGCGGATGCGCCAGAGCGCGCAACGCTCCGGCATCAAGGGTGCGGTCCGCCCGCCGCATCGGTGTCTCGCTCATGTTACAAAGATATCTTTGCAAGCGAGTCTTTGCAAGCATTCCTTTGCATTCTCGATCGTGCGGGCGGCGCGCGCGGGCGACGTACGCTGGGACGATGACGGATGCCGCGACCAACCCGCTCCTCGCCCCCTCTCCCCTCCCCTTCGACCTGCCGGATTACCCGAACATCCGCCCGGAGCACTACCTCCCGGCGTTCGAGCAGGCCTTCGCCTCGCACCGCGCCGAGATCGACGCGATCGCGACGTCCTCCGACGCGCCGACGTTCGAGAACACGCTGGTCGCGCTCGAGCGGTCCGGCGAGCCCCTCGGGCGAGTCGCGCGCATCTTCTACACCGTGAGCTCCGCCCACGCGACGGCCGAGATCCAGGAGATCGACGAGCAGCTCGCCCCGCTCATGGCCGCTCACCACGACGCCGTGACGCTCGATGCGCGCCTGTACGGGCGGGTCGCCGACGTGCATGCCCGCCTCGACGACCTCGGCCTGGAGGGCGAGGACCGGTACCTCGTAGAGCGCACCTACCGAGAGATGACGGGCGCCGGCGCGGGCCTCGACGAGGCGGACAAGACGGTCCTGACGGAGCTGAACCAGCAGCTGTCCATGCTCACCACGACGTTCGAGAAGAACCTCCTCGCCGACACCAACGACCTCGCCGTGGTCTTCGACGAGGCCGCCGAGCTCGACGGACTCACCGAGGGCGAACTGTCGGCGGCGGCACGCAATGCCACCGAGCGGGGCCTCGAGGGCAAGTACGTCGTCACGCTCACCCTCTTCACGGGGCACCCGTACCTCTCGTCGCTCACCTCCCGGGCGAGCCGCGAACGCCTCATGGCGGCATCCCGATCCCGGGGGCGCCGAGGCAACGCCAACGACAACCGCGAGGTGCTCACCGAGATCGTGCGGCTGCGCTCCGAGCGTGCTCGGGTCCTCGGATACGACTCGCACGCGGCCTACGTCACCGCCGACGAGACCGCCGGCTCCCCCGAAGCGGTGCACGAGCTCCTGCGCCGACTCGCGGTCCCCGCCGCAGAGAACGCGCGCCGGGAGCAGGCAGCCCTGCAGGAGATCATCGACAGCGAAGGTGACGGGTTCCCCCTCGCCGCGCACGACTGGGCCTTCTACACGGAGCGCGTGCGAGCCGCACGGTACGACCTCGATCGGACGGCCCTGCGACCCTGGTTCGAAGCCGAACGCGTCCTCGTCGACGGCGTGTTCCGCGCTGCGACGGATCTCTACGGCATCACGTTCACCGAGCGTGCCGACCTTCCCGCGTATCACCCCGAGGCACGTGTCTTCGAGGTCCGCAACGAGGACGGCTCCCACCTCGGCCTGTACGTCCTCGATCTGTACACGCGCGATTCCAAGCGCGGCGGGGCGTGGATGAACTCGATCGTGTCGCAGTCCGCACTGCGCGGCACGGCGCCGATCGTCATCAACAATCTCAATGTGCCCCAGCCTGCTCCCGGCAGCCCCACGCTCCTGACCCTCGACGAGGTGACGACGCTGTTCCACGAGTTCGGCCATGCGCTGCACGGACTCTTCGCCACCGTCACGTATCCGCACTTCGCCGGCACCTCGGTGTTCCGCGACTTCGTGGAGTTCCCCAGCCAGGTCAACGAGATGTGGATCTTCTGGCCCGAGGTGCTCGCGTCCTACGCACGCCACGTCGACACCGACGAGCCGCTCCCCGCCGACGTCGTCCAGAAGCTCCGCGAGTCCGAGGCGTTCAATCAGGGCTTCGCGACGAGCGAGTACCTGGCCGCTTCCTGGATCGATCAGGCCTGGCACAGTCTGGATGGCGAGGACACCGCCGTCGCCATCGACGTCGACGCGTTCGAGGCCACGGCGCTGGCCGACATCGGTCTCGACAACCCTGCCGTTCCGACCCGGTACTCGTCGACCTACTTCGCGCACATCTTCTCGGGCGGCTACAGCGCGGGCTACTACTCCTACATCTGGAGCGAGGTCCTCGACGCCGACACGGTGGAGTGGTTCCGCGAGAACGGCGGCCTGACGCGCGAGAACGGCGATCGATTCCGCACCCGGCTGCTGGGCGTCGGCGGGTCGAAGGACCCGCTCGAGGCCTACCGCGACTTCCGCGGACGCGATGCGCGGATCGAGCCCCTGCTCCAGCGGCGCGGTCTCACCGGCTGAGCCCGGACGAAAAGGGCGCCGCCTCCCTCCGGAGGCGGCGCCCTTTTCGATATCGGATGCCGGTGGTCAGGCGCTCTTGCGCTTCTGCCGCAGGACGAGCGTGGGCGGTGCCCCCTCTTCGACGGCCGCCCGCGTGACGATCACCTTGTCGACGTCCTCCGCCGAGGGGATCTCGAACATGATCGGACCGAGCACGTCTTCGAGGATGGCCCGGAGTCCGCGAGCGCCGGTCTTGCGCGCGACGGCGAGGTCGGCGATCGCGCGGAGCGCCTCCTCCTCGAACTCGAGCTCGACGCCGTCGAGCTCGAACATGCGCTGGTACTGCTTCACGAAGGCGTTCTTGGGTCCGGTCAGGATCTCGATGAGCGCGCTCTGGTCCAGCGGCGACACCGTCGTCACGACCGGCAGACGGCCGATGAACTCGGGGATCAGACCGAACTTGTGGAGGTCCTCGGGGAGCACGTCGCGGAAGACGTCGAGCTCCTGCTCCTTGTCCTGCAGCGGAGCGCCGAAGCCGACACCGTGCTTGCCCACACGCGAGGAGATGATGTCCTCGAGGCCTGCGAAGGCGCCGGCGACGATGAACAGGACGTTCGTCGTATCGATCTGGATGAACTCCTGATGCGGGTGCTTGCGACCACCCTGCGGCGGCACGGAGGCGACGGTGCCCTCGAGGATCTTCAGGAGTGCCTGCTGCACGCCCTCGCCCGACACGTCGCGGGTGATCGACGGATTCTCGGCCTTGCGGGCGATCTTGTCGACCTCATCGATATAGATGATGCCGGTCTCAGCGCGCTTCACGTCGAAGTCAGCGGCCTGCAGGAGCTTGAGCAGGATGTTCTCGACGTCCTCGCCGACGTAGCCGGCCTCGGTGAGAGCCGTGGCATCCGCGACCGCGAAGGGGACGTTCAGACGCTTCGCGAGGGTCTGCGCGAGATACGTCTTGCCGCAACCGGTCGGACCCAGCAGCAGGATGTTGCTCTTGGCGATCTCGATCTCGTCTGCCCGCTGCTCTGCGGACTGGATCGTGCTGCGAGCGCGGACACGCTTGTAGTGGTTGTAGACGGCGACCGCAAGTGCCCGCTTGGCGGGGTCCTGCCCGACGACGTACTCCTCGAGGAAGCTGAAGATCTCGCGCGGCTTCGGGAGGTCGAAGTCCTTGACCTCGCCGTCACCGGACTCCGCCATCCGCTCTTCGATGATCTCGTTGCAGAGTTCGACGCACTCGTCGCAGATGTACACGCCTGGACCGGCGATCAGCTGCTGGACCTGCTTCTGGCTCTTGCCGCAGAAGGAACACTTGAACAGGTCGGCGCTCTCACCGATGCGTGCCATGGTGTTCCCCCTCAGGATTCAGGCCGGTGCAGTCGAGCCTAACCGCAGATCCGGACACCGGGCGGATTGCGACACGGGTGTGGACGACGATGCCCCGCCGACGGTTCGGCGGGGCATCGTCTGACAGACCTCAGGCCGTGATGGCCGCGGGCGTGCGCTTGCGGGACGTGAGCACCTGGTCGACGATCCCGTACTCCAGCGCTTCCTGCGCGGAGAGGATCTTGTCGCGATCGATGTCCTTGTTGACCTGCTCGACGGAGCGGTTCGTGTGGTGAGCCATCGTCTCTTCGAGCCAGGTCCGCATGCGGAGGATCTCCGCCGCCTGGATCTCGATGTCGGACGCCTGACCGTGACCGGACTCGCCGACGGCGGGCTGGTGCATCAGGATGCGGGCGTTCGGCAGGGCGAGCCGCTTGCCGGGCGCACCGGCCGCGAGCAGGACGGATGCCGCCGACGCCGCCTGGCCGAGGACGACCGTCGACACCTGGGGCGAGATGTACTGCATGGTGTCGTAGATCGCCGTCATCGCGGTGAACGAACCACCGGGCGAGTTGATGTACATGATGATGTCGCGGTCGGGGTCCATCGACTCGAGGACCAGCAGCTGCGCCATCACGTCGTCGGCGGATGCGTCGTCGACCTGTACGCCGAGGAAGATCACGCGGTCTTCGAACAGCTTGTTGTACGGGTCCTGGCGCTTGTAGCCGTAGGCGGTGCGCTCCTCGAACTGCGGCAGGATGTACCGGCTCGAGGGCATCATGTCGCTCTGCGCGCGACCGAAGATGGGGGTGTTCATGCGTTGTCCTCCGACGCTCAGTTCTCGGTCCCGCCGCCGCCGGTGACGTCGGCAGCGTGTTCGCGGATGTGGTCGACGAAGCCGTACTCGAGCGCTTCGTCGGCGGTGAACCAGCGGTCGCGGTCACCGTCGGCGTTGATCTGCTCGACCGACTTGCCGGTCTGGGCGGAGGTGATCTCCGCGAGACGGTTCTTCATCGACACGATGAGCTGCGCCTGCGTCTGGATGTCGCTGGACGTGCCGCCGAAGCCGCCGTGCGGCTGGTGCAGCAGGACGCGGGCGTTGGGCGTGATGTAACGCTTGCCCTTGGTGCCGCTGGTCAGCAGGAGCTGGCCCATCGAGGCGGCCATGCCGATGCCGACGGTGACGATGTCGTTGGGCACGAACTGCATCGTGTCGTAGATCGCCATACCCGCGGTGATCGAGCCACCCGGCGAGTTGATGTAGAGGTAGATGTCCTTCTCGGAATCCTCGGCCGCGAGCAGCAGGATCTTGGCGCAGATCTCGTTCGCGTTCTCGTCGCGCACCTCGGAACCGAGCCAGATGATTCGGTCCTTCAGCAGCCGGTCGAAGACACTGGTCGCCATAAGGGGTTCAGCCATGGATGCTCTCCTGGATTCGTGTTCGTGCTTCGAATCTAGTGGCGCGTTCCGAGCGTCTCGCCCGTGTTCGCCGTGGGCATACCACCGGCGGCATCCACCGCCTCCGGCGACGTGGACGATGCCCGGAAACGACGACGGGCGGCGGGGCCCGAAGGCACCCACCGCCCGTCGATGAGGGTCACTCGCTGTCGGCGGCCTTCTTCGTGGCGCGCTTGGCGGGAGCCTTCTTCGCGGGCTCCTCTGCGGCATCCGCGTCGGCCTTCTTGGCGGCGGGCTTGCGAGCCGGCGCCTTCTTGGCGGCGGGCTCGTCCGCGGCGGCGTCGGCGTCATCCGCCTTCTTCGCGGCGGGCTTCTTGGCCGGAGCCTTCTTCGCGGGGGCCTTCTTGGCGGCGGGCTTCTCGTCCGCGGCCTCGGTGGCCTCGTCTGCAGCCTCGTCGTCCTCGGCGGCGAAGCCGGTCAGGTCGACCTTCTTGCCGTTGGTGTCGACGACGGTCACCTTGCCGAGCGCGACGGCGAGGGCCTTGTTGCGGGCGACTTCACCGACCATCATCGGGATCTGGTTGCCCTCCTGCAGGGCGTTGACGAAGTCCTGCGGCGACATGCCGTACTGCGCCGACGACTGGATGAGGTACTGGGTGAGCTCCTCCTGGGAGACCTGCACCTCGTGCTTCTCAGCGATCTTGTCGAGGATCATCTGCGTGCGGAACTGCTTCTCGCTCGCTTCGGTGACCTCTGCGCGGTGGACGTCGTCCTCAAGGCGACCCTCACCCTCGAGGTGGGTGTGCACCTCGTCCTCGACGAGCTTGGCGGGAACGGGGATGTCCGCCTTCTCGATGAGGACCTCGATGAGCTTGTCGCGCGCGGCGGAGCCCTGCGTGAAGACGGCCTGCTCCGAGACGCGCTCGACGAGGCTCTCGCGGAGTTCGCCGATCGTGTCGAACTCGGAGGCGACCTGAGCGAAGTCGTCGTCGGCCTCGGGGAGCTCGCGCTCCTTGACGGCCTTGACGGACACGGCGACCTCGGCCTCTTCACCGGCGTGGTCGCCGCCGACGAGCTTCGAACGGAACGTGGTGTCCTCGCCGGCGGTGAGCGACTCGATGGCGTCGTCGATGCCCTCGAGGAGCTCGCCCGAGCCCACCTCGTAGGAGACGCCCTCGGCGCGGTCGATCTCGTTGCCCTCGATCGTGGCGACGAGGTCGAGCTCGACGAAGTCGCCGGCCTTGGCGGGACGGTCGACGGTCACGAGCGTGCCGAAGCGGCTGCGGAGCTTGTCGAGCTCGGCATCCACCGCAGCCTCATCGGTCTCGACGGCGTCGACCTCGATGGTGATGTCGTCGTAGGCGGGAAGCTCGAACTCGGGGCGGACGTCCACCTCGACCTCGACCTTGAGGTCGCCGGAGAAGTCCTTCGTGCTCGGCCACTCCACGATCTCGGCGGCGGGACGACCGACGATGCGGACGTCGTTCGCCGTCACGGCCTCGCGGTAGAAGACGTCGAGGCCTTCGCTGACCGCGTGCTCGAGGACGGCCTCGCGACCGACGCGCTGGTCGATGATCGGTGCCGGGACCTTGCCCTTGCGGAAACCGGGGATCTGCACGTCCTGCGCGATGTGCTCGTACGCGTGCGAGATGCTCGGCTTGAGCTCCTCGGGGGTGACCGTGATGTGGAGCTTCACCCGGGTGGGGCTGAGCTGCTCGACGGTGCTGGTGACCATGCCTGTCGTTCTCCTTGTCCGGCCGCGCACACGCGCGTCCGTTCGGTGATCTGGGTTCGTGGGGCCGTTGTCGGGGCGACAGGATTTGAACCTGCGGCCTCCCGCTCCCAAAGCGGGCGCTCTACCAAGCTGAGCTACGCCCCGGGCGCGCACGCTGGCGAGCGCCGAAAAACGGCCGTTGGTAAGTCTAGCCGACCATGTCCGCTACACTCGTCGAGGCGCTGTCCTCAGCGTCGACGGGGATGTAGCTCAATGGTAGAGCCTCAGTCTTCCAAACTGATTACGCGGGTTCGATTCCCGTCATCCCCTCCACGCATCGCCTGGCGGCTCACACCGAGCTGTAGGCGACGATCCCCCGCCGGACGGCGTCGAGCGCCTTCCGCGCGGTCACGGCGACGTCCGCGTCCGCGACGATCGAGAGCTGGTCGAGCAGATCGATCGTCTGCTTCGTCCAGCGCACGAAGTCGCCCGCGGCGAGGTCGGCCTCCGAGAGGACCAGATCCAACGAGCCGCCGCGCGCCCACGAGTTCATGGCCTGCGCCAGGCCCGTGGCGAGCGGTTCGGTTCCCGGCAGGTGATGCTCCTGCTCGAGGTCGTCGAGACGGCTCCAGAGCTCCTGCGTCTTGGTCAGGGCCTCGCGGAAAGGACCTCGCGGCAGGCGGTACTCCCCCGCCTCATCCCGACGGGGCTCGTACACGAGGCACGACGCGAGGGCAGCCAAGCCTGCGGCATCCAGATTCTTCCAGAGCCCGCGACGCAGCGACTCGGCGACCAGAAGATCGCGTTCGCCGTAGATACGTCGCATCGTGCGTCCGGCGGCGGTCAGCGCGGCCGCGCCGTCCTCGAAGGCGACGTAGTTCAGCTCGGCGAGGACATCGATGATGCGGTCGAAGATCCGCGCGACGGTGCCGGTGCGGGTCTCGATGTCGCGTCGCGTCCGGTCCGTCCGGCGCCGCAGCTTCCAGTACCGCTCCGCCCAGCGCGCATGGTTCTCGCGGTCCGGGCAGGAATGGCAGGGATGCCGCTGCATCCGATGTCGCAGGGACTGGATCTCGTTCTGCCGCTGCTGCCGGATGCGGGCGGGCGCGGTGCGGTCGGCACGGTTGAGCTTCTCGGCGTCGCTGAGGTCGCGACGGATGCCGGAGTACTCGGCGAAGTCGCCCCGGTCGCACGTCATGGACTTCTCGTAGCCGGCGAGGGATGCCTCGGCATCCTTCACCTGGCGGGCGAGGCCGACGACGGCGCGGTCCGCCTGGAACTGGGCGAACGAGGACTCGAGGATCTCGCGGGCCCGCTCACGACCGAACTGGTCGATCAGGTTGACGGCCATGTTGTAGGTCGGGCGGAAGCTCGAGTTCAACGGATAGGTGCGTCGCGACGCGAGGGCGGCGACAGCCTGCGGATCGAGGGACTCGGTCCACTGCACGACAGCATGGCCCTCGACGTCGATGCCGCGCCGGCCGGCCCGGCCGGTCAGCTGCGTGTACTCGCCGGAGGTGATGGCGACCCGCGCCTCGCCGTTGAACTTCTCGAGCTTCTCGAGGACGACCGTCCGCGCCGGCATGTTGATGCCGAGCGCGAGGGTCTCGGTCGCGAAGACCACCTTGACGAGCTTGCGACGGAAGAGCTCTTCGACGACCTCCTTGAAGGCCGGCAGCATGCCCGCGTGGTGCGCGGCGACGCCGCGCTCCAGGTTCTCGCGCCACTCCCAGTAGCCGAGGACGGCGAGGTCCTCGTCCTGCAGCGGACGAAGGCGGTCGTCGATGATCGCCCGGATCTCATCGCGCTCGGCCGTGTCGGTCAGCCGCACTCCCGATCGCCGGACCTGCTGGACGGCGGCATCGCAGCCGACGCGACTGAAGATGAAGAAGATGGCGGGCAGGAGGTTCGACCGGCCGAGGAGCTCCACGACCTGCGGGCGGTCCATCCGCTCGATGCGCGCCGCCGTCGACGGCCGCACGGGACGCTTGCCACCGCGGTGGGGGCGTCGGCGTTCCTGGTCGCCGCGGGACCGGTACTCGATCGCCCGGCGGTTGTTCTCGTACGTCGCGGCCTTCGGCGAACGGATGCGGGTGAGTTCCTGGTTCACCTGCGCGGTGGCCACACCGGAGCGGTCGTCGAAGAGCGGCAACAGGTCACCGCGGACCAGCACGTGCTGCTCGAGCGGGACGGGACGGGTCTCGGAGACGATGACGGCGGTGTCGCCCCGCACGGTGTCGAGCCAGTCGCCGAACTCCTCCGCGTTCGACACCGTCGCCGACAGCGAGACGAGCCGGACGGCAGGCGGCAGATGGAGGATGACCTCTTCCCACACCGGTCCGCGGAAGCGGTCGGCGAGGTAGTGGACCTCATCCATGACGACGTAGCGGAGACCCCGGAGCGCGGGCGAATCCGCGTACAGCATGTTCCGGAGCACCTCGGTGGTCATGACGACGACCCGGGCGTTCCCGTTGATGTTCGTGTCGCCGGTGAGCAGACCGACCTGGTCCTCGCCGTAGACCTCCTGCAGCTCGCGGAACTTCTGATTCGACAGGGCCTTCATGGGCGTCGTGTAGAACGCCTTGTCCCCCGGCTCCCGCATCGCCAGGTGGATCGCGAATTCGCCGACGATCGTCTTGCCGGCACCGGTCGGCGCCGCGACGAGGACGCTGCGACCGTCTTCGAGGGCCTGGCATCCCTCGACCTGGAACGGGTCGAGGTCGAACCGCTGCATCTCGGCGAACGACGCCGAGATCGGATGCCGACGGCCGGACTGCGCACGTGCGTATCGCGCCGCGAAGTCCGTCATGCGATCGGGCCGAGGAGTTCCGCCTCGCGCTTGCGCTTGCGGCGGTCGAACAGCATCGACAGGCCGGCCGCGGCGAAGAAGAGGACCGTGAGGATCGCGGCCAGGATGAGCATGCTGACGACGTCGGCGGAGGGGGTGGCGGCACCGGCGAACACGGTCGCGATCACGATCGCCACCCGCCAGCCCTTCATGATCTCGCGCCCCGTCATGACCCCCGCCAGGTTGAGCGCCACCAGGAACACGGGCGTCACGTAGGAGACGCCGACGACGATCAGGAGCTTGAAGACGAAGTCGTAGTAGTACTTGGCGTCGTAGAAGTTCGACGCCCCGTCGGGTGTGAAGCCCGCCATGAGCTCGACGAGATGAGGGAGGATGAGCCACCCCGTGAACGCTCCGGCGAAGAAGAGCGGTACGGCCGCCGCGACGAACCCGATCGTGTAGCGGACCTCTTTACGGGTCAGACCCGGCATGAGGAACGCCCAGATCTGCCACAACCAGACCGGTGCCGAGATCAAAAGGCCGACGGCGAACGCGATCCGGACGCGAAGATCGAAGGCGGAGGTCACCGTCGCGAACATGAGGGTGACGGCGTTCTCCTGACCGCGTTGCTCCGCCACCACGCGGATCGGCTCCGTGATCGCCCAGATGATCGCGTCGCCGAGCGCGAAGGACACGATCATCCCGACGACCAGTGCCACGGCGGCGATGATGAGCCGCTTGCGGAACTCGCGGAGATGGTCGCCGAGCGACATCCGCTTGTCCCGGAGAGGGGCGTCGTCGGTGGCGGCGGCGTCCCGGTCGGTGGTCGTCACCGCGTCAGGAGGAGGTGGGGCCCTGCGATGGGCCCTGCGCGGGCGGAGGCGTCAGGCCCGTCACCGACGTCGGAGCCTGCGGCTGCTGGTGCGCCGGTGTCTCGGCCGGACCGTCCTCTTCCTTCATCGCCTTCATCTCACCCTTGAACACGCGGGCGGACTGGCCGACGCTCTTCGCGAGGGCAGGCAGCTTCGCCGCTCCGAACAGAAGCAGGATCACCGCCAAGACGACGAGAAGGTGCCATCCTTGCAAGCCCATGAAAGCTCCTCGGGGTAGATGTGACCTCAGTCTAACCGCCCCAGGTGAACAGAGACCCTCAGGCGTACTGCGCGAGCCCGGCATCCGCCCAGGTGCGAGCAGCTTCTCGCGCCTCGGGGGGCGAGACGATCTCGACATCGCCGCCGAGCCGCGCCGCCAGCCGCTTGAGGCTGCGTTCGTCGCCGACGCGGAGGCTCACCGAGCGGAACTCGCCCTTGCCCCGGACCACGGCGCGCGCCGCGAACTCGCCGAGCAGAGGGACGACGTCCTTGCGGCAGCGGAGCTCGACCACGACATCGGTCTCACCCGGCTCGAACAGCCCCGGCAGAGGGTCGGCACCGTGCGTGCTCGGGATGTCGGTGAGGACGACGTCCGATACCCGGTCGAGATGGAAGGTACGGATCGCTTGCCGCAGATGGCACCACCCCTGGAGGTACCACTGGCCGTCGGCGATGTGGACTTTGACGGGGTCGACGGTGCGCGTCGTCGCGGGCGCATCCGGAGCCCGGTAGGAGAAGGACACCGCGACGCCTC
This sequence comes from Microbacterium sp. MDV22-iso44, assembly GCF_058629135.1. Taxonomy (NCBI): domain Bacteria; kingdom Bacillati; phylum Actinomycetota; class Actinomycetes; order Micrococcales; family Microbacteriaceae; genus Microbacterium; species Microbacterium sp. MDV22-iso44. The sequence goes on along the minus strand of NZ_JBZVWS010000001.1, from coordinate 178,104 downwards.
GCTGCACGGCGTCCGCCACCGTCGTCCGCACGTCGTCGACGACGGGCGTCGCGACGATCACCTCGGCGGGAGCGCTCGATGCGCCGGCGGCGAGTTTGGCGAGCAGACCCTGGACGACCCCGCTGTCGCCCACGCCCGGAAGGCTGGCGGCGAGTTGGAGACCGGCGAGCAGTGCGGCCGCTTCGCGCGCGGTCAGTCTCGGCGTCCGCTCCAGCGCGACGGCATTGGTGATCGAGATGGTGTCCTGCTCGTCGAGGAGGTCCCAGTCGATGTCGAAGAGGTCGTTCGCCATCTGCCAGAAACCGCCGTCGCCGGGGAGCCCGATGACCGTCAGCTTCTCGACCATCGACCGCATCTCATCCGCCTCGACGTCGAAGTCCCGGGCCGCGTCCGCCACGGTGACCTCGCCCTTGGAGATGAGGTACGGGACGAGCTGCAGGATGAGGGACGCCCTATCGGTCGCCACCAGCGGCTGGGCGCTCATGCCCCGACCTCGGCATGGAGATCCCGTGCGCGACGCAGCCGCGACGCGACGAGCTCGGCGAGGTACGGCGGATCGATCACACGGACCTCGGGGCCGTACGAGGCGAGCTCGTCCGCGAAGACCTGGGCGTCGACGTAGGGCACGAGGCATCCCGTCTCATCTTCGGACAGCGCACGACGGTGGAGGCGGAGGAGCGCCTCGGTGCCGGGCTCGACCTGCAGCCGCGCCTGCTGGCGGGCGGCGACCGCATCCAGGCCGGCGATCGCCTTCTCGCCCGCTCCCTCTCGCAGGGACAGATCGAAGGACGCCCGCGTCACGACGACGTCCGAAGGGATGCGGGACAGGAGGAACGTGCGCTCGGCGTCCTGCAGGAGGTCGAAGCCGTACACGTGCCAGCGACCGTCGTACTCGACGAGGGCCCACGGCTGCACGCGGCGGCGGTGCGCGGCATCCGACCCGCCCTTGATGTAGTCGAACTCGACGACGCGACCCTGCTCGATCGCCCGCTGCAGCGGCGCGAAGGACGGCTCGCGCAAGCTGATGCGCGGCGCGTAGCCGATGATGGGCGCGTCGACCTCGATCCCCAGCGCCTGGATCTTCCGGAGTCCGCTGCGGGCGGATGCCGACATCGAGCTCTCGCCCCACACACCGCTCGCCAGGTTCAGGACCGCGATCTCGGCCGGGGTGAAGTCGATGTCGACGGGGAGCGAGTACTCCGAGGTGGGGACTCGGTAGCGCGCCTCACGCAGATCGTCGGGATCGGCGTAGTCGCCGATCGTCTCGATCGGCACTCCCAGGGAACGCAGACTGTCCTTGTCTCGTTCGAACATCTTCTCGAGTGCGTCTTTGGACGCCCCGGCCGCACCCTGCTCGCGATATCCGGACACGGACGAGAGGATCGTGTCCTTCGTCAGCCCCTGCTCGGTCGCGAGCAATGCGACCACGAGGTTGACGAGTCGTTCCTCGGGCGCGCTGCGGATCGCTTCGGTGGACACATCGCAATCCTAGGCGCGGGACCGGTGCTCGGCCCCGCGGGAGCTCACTGTGTCGCGGTCGGGGAATCGGTCGTCGGGTCGATCCCGAGGATGTCGATCACGTAGACGAGAGTCCCCGTCGGCGGCTCGTTCTGCGCCGACTGACCTTGGACCGTCGCCATGTCGGACGGAACGACCACGAGCACCTGCGAGCCGACCGTCTGACCCTCGATTGCCCGCGCGAAGCCCTCGGAGAACTGGTCCTTCGCGAACGTCACGGCTTCGCCGTTCTGCCACGTCGAATCGAACACCTCTCCGGTGTTCCAGGCGACACCCGTGTACTGCAGCCGGGCGCGGGAGTCGGCGGTGATCTTCTCACCGTCGCCCTTCTTGAGGGTCTTGATGACCAGACCCTTCGGCGGCGCGGCGTCGGGGACGATGATCCCCGGCGTGCCGTCGGGCGCGAGGACCACGGTCGGCACGTTGACACCGTCGACGTACTGCGGGACCCCGTTGGCCGCCGGCAGGAGGACGGTGTTCACGTCGATGACCAGGACGGCCGAAGCGCTCTCGGACAGCCCGGCCTGCTGCACGAACGTCGGGTTGATGTCCTTCGCGGGCATCGCCGCGACGATGCGGGCACCGGGCCGCGCGCAGTCGAGCGCCTTGCCGATCGTGGGGAACGACTGCTCGAGGACGTTCAGCGCGACCAGCTTGGTCGGCGCCGACACGAGCGTCTGACCGGTCTGACCGTTCAGCACCGTGATCCCGATCTGCAGATCCTGCATCCCCGACGTGATCGGAGTGCCCTTGCCCGTGGCGAGGTCGGTGTACGCGGTCTTCGACACGTAGACCGGATCGGTCGTCGACGCCGTCGGCAAGCCTTCGGCACCCGTCACATCGACGAGATCGAGCGACGATGCGGGCGCGGTGACACGCTCGCAACCGCTGTCGGAGGGTCCGGACGGGGCGCACCCGACGAGGGCCAGGGCAGTCAGGCCGAGTACGGCCACGGCAGCGGGGATCTGACGCATTCGTTCAGTCTACGGTCTCGCCGGAGCGATCCTCGGCGGCCTGACGGGCACCGCCCGCCGCGCGCTGCGCATCGCGCACGCGCTTGCGGAGGTTCTTGTCGGTGATCTCACGATCCCCCACGGCGCCCGGCGTCCACGCCTCGACATCCTCATCCGCGTACGACGGCTTCTTGAGGGCGCGCTTGCGGACGTCGGGCGGCATCGCTCCGGGGGCGAGGCGCCGTGCCGTGAGCAGGAACCCGGTGTGGGCGACCATCCGGTGATCGGGTCGGACCGCGAGCCCCTCGACGTGCCATCCGCGCACCATCGTCTCGGTCGCCTCGGGCTCGGTGAACAATCCCGAGTGGCGGATGTACTCCGCGACGCGGCTCAGCTGCGTCGCGGTCGCGATGTAGCAGAGGACCACGCCGCCGGGCGTGAGTGCGTCGGCGACGACGTCGATGCACTCCCACGGCGCGAGCATGTCGAGGACGACGCGGTCGACGCTGCCGGGCTCGGTCACCTGTGGGAGCTGCTCGGCGAGATCGCCCACGACGACGCGCCATGACTCGGGGTAGTGGCCGAAGAACGTCTCGACGTTCGCCTCGGCGACCTCCGAGAACTCCTCTCGCCGCTCGAACGACAGGAGCCGCCCGGACGGACCGATCGCCCGGAGGAGCCACATCGAGAGGGCGCCCGACCCGACGCCGGCCTCGACGACGGTGGCGCCCGGGAAGATGTCGGCGGAGGCGAGGATCTGCGCGGCATCCTTCGGGTAGACGATGGCGGCGCCGCGGGGCATCGACATCACGAAGTCGCGCAGCAGCGGGCGGAGCGCGAGGTATTCGTGGCCCCCGCTGTTGGCGACGACAGAGCCGTCGGGCTGCCCGATGATCGCCTCGTGCCGGAGCACGCCGTGGTGGGTGTGCAGCTCGCCGCCCTCGCGGAGGGTGACGGTGTGGAGACGTCCCTTGGGCCCCGTCAGCTGCACACGGTCACCGAGGCGGAACGGGCCACTCGGCCGCAGGTCGGCGCTCATGCGCGGACCCCCTGACGCACCTGTGCGAGGAGGTCGGCGACATCCGCCACCGTTCGTCCCTCGAGGGTCGGCCACAGGACGTGGGCACCGACCTCGTCGAGCGGGACCATGTGCGGGATGCCGACGGTCGCCGTGCCCGCGGCTATCGCCGAGCGCGTTCCGGTGATCGAGTCCTCGAACGCGACGGTGTCGGCAGGGTCCACGCCGAGCGCCTCGCACGCCTGCAGGTACGGGTCCGGGTGAGGCTTGGGGCGGGCGACGTCGTCGCCGCCGATGACGACGTCGAACGCGTCGAAGTCGATGAGGTCGGTGATGACCCGCGCCATCCGGCTCATCGACATCGTGACGAGAGCGGTCGAGATGCCGGCGTCCCGCAGGTCGCGCAGCAGTTCGCGGGCGCCCGGCCGGAAGGGGACACCCTCCTCGCGGAGCTGGCGCATGACCTCCTCGGTGAGGTGGGCGACGATCTCGTCGACCTCCATGCGCACGCCGGCGCCCTGGAGGATGCGGGCCGCGTCCTCGAGCCCGAGTCCCACCATCCCCAGTCCGTCGTCATGGGTCCAGGTGCCGCCGAAGCGTTCGACGAGCGGGGTCTCGGCAGCCATCCAGTACGGCTCGGTGTCGACGAGGGTGCCGTCCATGTCCCAGAGGACCGCGGCGGGAAGGGGGGAGATCACCGGTCAATGCTACGCGAGCGCATCCGCCCGCCTCGGGGGCAGCGGCGTATCGTGGGGGTACCGACAGAGAGGACGTCCGTGCAGGGACTGGGACAGCGGGTGCTCGTGATCGCCGTCGACGGCTGGAACGACGCCGGAGAGGCGGCCACCGCTGCGGCCTCGCAGCTGCGGACCTCCGGCACGTTCGAGAAGGTGTTCGGCGTCGACCCGGAGCTGTACTTCGACTACCAGTACACGCGGCCGCAGATGCAGGTGGATGCCGACGGCGCCCGTCGCCTGGTCTGGCCCGACGCGACGCTCTGGCGTCCGGCGACACCCCGCGAGGACGGTCCCGACCTGTGGCTCCTCACCGGCACGGAGCCCGCCCGCGCGTGGCAGGCGTTCTCCGCCGAGTTCATCGACGCGGCCCTCCGCGAGGACATCACCGGCATCGTCGCCCTCGGTTCCATGATGAGCGACGTCCCCCATACCCGGCCGATCTCCGTGTTCGCCGGTTCCGAGAACGAGGAGCTCCGCTCGTCGCTCGGGCTGGAGCGATCGACCTACGAAGGCCCCGTCGGCATCCTTTCGGCTCTCGCCGCCGCCGGCGAGGCGGCCGGTATCCCGACGGCCGGGCTCTGGGCGAGCATCCCCCACTACGTCGCCGGGCACACCCCGTCCCCCAAGGCGACGCTGGCGCTCCTCGACAAACTCGAGGAGATCACGGGTGCCTCGATCACCCGCGGCGCGCTGCCCGCGGAGGCCCTCGCGTGGGAGGCGTCGGTCGATGCCGCCGCCGCGGACGACGAGGAGATGACGGAGTACATCCGCCAGCTCGAGACCGCGCGCGACGCCTGGGACTCCCCCGAGGCATCCGGCGACGCGATCGCGCAGGAATTCGAGCGCTACCTCCGCCGGCGGGGCGACGGCCCGCGCGGGCCGAAGGACGACCCGCGCCGGTGACCGGCCCCGCTCAGTAGGCCTGCAGGACGCCGAAGGCGAGCAGGATGAGCAGCACGACGCCGAGGACGACCCGGTAGAGCACGAACGGCAGGAAGCTGCCGCGCTTGAGGTAGCGCATCAGGTAGGCGATGACCACGAGGCCGACGCCGAACGAGACCACCGTCGCGATCGCGGTCTCGCCGAGGGTGAACGGCGACTGACCGGGCTCGCGGATCGCCTGCAGGAGCTCGTACAGCCCGCTGCCGAAGACGGCGGGGACGGCGAGCAGGAACGCGACCTCGGCGGCGGCGGGACGCGTGTACCCCATGGCGAGCGCGGCCGTCGTGGTGGCCCCGGAGCGCGAGACGCCAGGGACGAGGGCCAACGACTGCGCGACGCCGAGGGTGAGCCCGTGCCCGATCGTGAGGTCCTTTTCGGTGCGGACGCGCTTTCCGAGCGCGTCGGCGATGCCGAGGATGATGCCGAAGACGATGAGGACGGTCGCCACGAGCCAGAGGTTCCGGAAGGTGTCGCGGATGACGTCCTGGAACAGGAAGCCGAGCACGCCGATCGGGATCGTGCCGATGATAACGATCCATCCCATACGGGCGTCGGGATCGTTGCGCGGAACACGCCCGGTGAGCGACTTCGCCCATGCGGCGACGATCCGCACGATGCGGTTCCAGAAGTAGACCAGGACCGCGAGCTCGGTGCCGATCTGCGTGATGGCGGTGAAGGTCGCACCAGGATCCTGCGCGTTGGGGAGGAACTCCCCCACGATGCGCAGATGCGCGCTCGAGGAGATCGGGAGGAACTCTGTCAGGCCCTGGACGATACCCAGGATGATGGCGTCGAGGATCGACATGGGGGCCTTTCAGTACGTGCGGATCAGATCGGTGAGCACACGCTGCCCGAAGACGAGGGCGTCGATCGGGACGCGTTCGTCGACACCGTGGAACATCCCGGTGAAGTCGAGGTCGGCGGGCAGTCGCAGCGGCGCGAACCCGAACCCGGCGATGCCGAGCTCGGCGAGGGCCTTGTTGTCGGTCCCTCCCCCCATAAGGTACGGGATGACCGGGATTCCGGGATCATGGCGCCCCAGCGCGCCGACCATCGCGTCGACGAGGTCTCCGGCGAACGGCACCTCAAGTCCGATGTCGCGGTGGACGACCTCGATGCGGATGTCGTCGCCGACGATCCGCTGCACCTGCGCGAGGACCTCGTCCTCGTGCCCCGGCAGGGTGCGGATGTCGATCGCGGCGGTCGCGGCATCCGGGATCACGTTGTGCTTGTACCCGGCGGTCAGCCCGGTGGGGTTGGTCGTGGTCCGGAAGGTGGAGCGCAGGAACGCGGATGCCGCGCCCGCCGTATCGGCGACGGCGTCGGGATCGTCGGCCAGGGTCCCCGAGAGATCGGCGAGCGATCCGACGAGCTGACGCGTCGTCGAGGTGAGTTCGATCGGCCACCCGGTGCGCCCGAGTGCGGCGACCGCCTCGGCGAGACGCGTCACGGCGTTGTCGGGGTGGTGGCGGCTGCCGTGTCCGGCCTGCCCCGTGGCGTGGAGCCGGATCCAGATGAGCGCCTTCTCGCCCACCTGCAGCAGGTAGGCGCGCTCGTCACCCACGGCGATCGAGTAGCCGCCGACCTCGCTGATCGCCTCGGTCGCGCCGGCGAACCATTCGGCGCGGTCGCGGACGACTAGCTGGGAGCCTTCGACGCCGCCGTTCTCCTCATCTGCGAAGAAAGCGAGGACGAGGTCCCGCTCGGGCCTCTCCCCCGCCCTCAGCAGCTCGGCGACCGAGGTGAGGATCATGGCGTCCATGTCCTTCATGTCGACAGCGCCGCGGCCCCACAGCATCCCGTCCTTCACGACACCCTCGAAGGGATCGACGCTCCAGTCGGCCGCGACGGCGGGAACGACGTCGAGGTGTCCGTGCAGGACCAGCGCAGGCTTGTCGGGATCGCGTCCCGGCACCCGTGCGACGACATTCGTGCGCCGCGGGATCGGCTCGTAGTACTCGGGGACCAGCCCCAACGACTCGAGGTACGCGCCGACGTACTCGGCGGCCTCGCGCTCGCCGTTCGCGCGTCCTTCGCCGTAGTTCGTCGTGTCGAAGCGGATCAGATCGCGGGCGACGCGCGCGACCTCGGGCAGATCGTCGGGAGCGGACATGCGCCCCACGCTACCCGCGGCGCACCGCGCGCCGCGTCATGCTCACCGCTCGCGGTCGTCCCAGATGAACAGCCGAGCCGCCAGGATGCCGGCGGCGAGCGGCGTCACGAGCATCAGCCCCCAGTAGAGGAACAGGAGCCCTGCGCTGGTCGTGTCACCCGCGAGGTCGGCTGCGGCGGCGCGCATGTACCAGGTGGTGGGCAGACAGTTGAGCACCCACGTCACCGGCTCGGGTATGAGGTGGGAGGGCAGAACGGACCCCGAAGCGAAGATCGCCATCACCGGCAGCACGGCGGCGAGATTGTTCACCGTCTCCGCGCGCCGCGTCCGAGACGCGAGCAGATAGGCGAGCGCGAAGAACATGGCGACGCCGAGCAGCATCGTGAACAGGAGGCGGAAGAGCTGCCAGAGCTGCGAGTATCCCAGGATCATCGAGGTCGCGTGGATCGTCACGATGACGAACAGCGCGAAGATCAGGCGCGAGGGGGTGAGGGCGGCGATGAAGGTGAACTTGCTGGCGGGCGTGGTTCCGAGGAGACGGAGGGTGCCGTTCTCGCGCATCCTCGTGAGCGGAACGGACGTTCCGATGAAGGTGATGGCCAGCAGCCCGATGCACGACAACGCAGCGAGGTTCGCCCGGAGCAGGTCGATCCACACCTCACCGTCGGTGTCCGTGACCGAGTAGGCAGTCCCGGTGCGCTCCACGGCCGCCGCCACCGCCAGCCATTGCGGGTCCGCCTCGGCGTCCAGGACGATGGCGACACCGGTGCGCGCCGCGGCGATCGTGACGGTGGCCGAGGCTTCCTCCTCTTCGGCCACCATGATGCCGGCCGACTCCAGTTCGCGGGCGATCGGAGCACTCTGCGGCACGGCGCTGTCGATCACGACCACCGGATCCGCTCGGCCGCCGACGTTGACCACGAAGTTGAGCCCGATGATCAGCAGGAAGAAGAAGAAGAAGGTGAACAGGATCGAGAACGCGCCTTTTCGGTCCCGATAGAGGTCCTTGGCGCTCGCCGTCGCCAGCTCCACGAACGCAGAGCGCGGCTCATATCTCGCGGTGTCAGGCATCGCCGTCGCGCCCTTCGTCGATCTCACGGGCATCCCGGACGATCGACAGGTAGAGATCTTCCAGCGTGGGACTCACGACGCGATAGGACCGGCCGCGAATCTGACGATCCCGCGTCAACAACTCCAACGCCCCATCCGGGTCGGCTGTCGCGTGGCTGACGTGGAATCCTCGAGCATCCTGGGACCACGTCACGGTGTCGGCAGGGAGCACCGATCGTGTGCGACTCAGAGCTTCCTCGCTCACGACGTCGAAGGTCAGCGTCGATTTCCCGCCGTCGATGAGTTCTGCGGGCGGCCCATCTGCCCGGATCCGTCCGGCGACGACGATGACGACTCGATCGCAGATCTGGGCGGCCTCGGCCATGTCGTGCGTGGAGAAGATGATGGTGGTGCCGTCCCGGGCGAGCGATCGGATGAGCTCCAGCAGGTGCTTCCTCGCCTCGGGATCGAGCCCGGCGGACGGCTCATCGAGGATGACGATCTCGGGAATGCCGATGATGGCGACCGCGAGCAGCAGGCGTCGCAGCTGACCACCCGAGAGGTCGCGTGCGCGGACATCGACCTGCTCAGAGAGGCCCAGGTCGGCGATCACCTGCGCAACGTCCCGATGGGACGAGTGGAACGAGGCGTACAACCTGACCGTCTCTCGGACGGACAGGTATCCGAACACGCTGGCTGACTGCGGTTGCACCGACACCCGCCGGGTGGTCTGACGTCGCTCCCGTCGAGGATCCACGCCGAGGACGGAGACCTCCCCCGATGTCGATGCCCGCAAGCCGGCGACGGTCTCCAGCAGAGTCGACTTGCCGGCACCATTGGGCCCGAGTATGCCGACGACCGTTCCTCGGGAGATCTCGAGGTCGACGTCGTCGAGCGCCGTGCGTCGTCCGTACCGCTTCGTCAGCCGCCTCACCGACACCACCGACGCACGTTCGCGGTCGATGGTCGTGAGAGCGGGCTGGGCGGGATCGCGGTCCATGTCCACAGTCCAGGGCACGGCGCTCGAGAACGCCTCCCCCACGGGGATGACGCCTCTCCCCCTCACAGGGGAGAGGTGCCTCGTCAGCAACACCGCACCGATCCGAAACGAGAAATGGGCCCCTTTCGGGACCCATTTCTTCCTCTGTGCGCGAGGGGGGACTTGAACCCCCACGCCCTATTCGGGCACTAGCACCTCAAGCTAGCGCGTCTACCTATTCCGCCACCCGCGCAGAGTTTTCTCCCTTTGTTTCCTCCGGGATTTCGGTTTCGCAACCGAGGATCGACAGTAGCACGTTCTCGGCGGTGCGGATAATCGGGCCGACTGTCCGGTCCGCCTACGCCGCGGACACACCGAACAGGAGACCCAGCAGGTACGTGATCGCCGCCGCACCGAAACCGATCGCCAGCTGACGCAGTCCCCGACGAAGGGGCGGTGCACCCGAGAGCAGACCGACCGTCGCCCCGGTCAGGAGCAGCGCCAGGCCCACCAGGCCGAGTGCCAGGGTCACGGCCGCGAGGCCGGAGAGCCCGAAGATCCACGGCAGGACCGGAATGACCGCGCCCGAGGCGAAGAACGCGAAGCTGGAGGCCGCTGCCCCGAAGGCGGAGCCGACGGACTCGAGGTCGGCAGGCGGCTCGGCGGCGCGGCGGTAGGGGACGGCACGGTCGCTCGCCTGTGCCGTGGCGACGACCTGTCGCGCCCGCTCCAGCGCCTGCTCCTCGTCGAGTCCTCGCGTCCGGTAGACGAGAGCGAGTTCGTTCGCGTCGAGGTCGAGATCGGGGAGGACGTGGTCGGTGTCGTTGTTCGGATGCGTCGCCTCGATGAGCTCCCGCTGCGACCGGACCGAGACGAACTCCCCCGCGGCCATCGACAGCGCGCCGGCCAGCAGACCCGCGATGCCGCTGAAGAGGACGAACTGCGGCGCGACGCCCGTCGCCCCGATGCCCATCACGAGGGCGAGGTTGGAGACGAGACCGTCGTTGGCGCCGAAGACGGCGGCGCGGAAGGTGCCCGACAGTCGCATGCGGCCCCGCGCGGCGAGTCCACGGACGACTTCGCCGTGGATCTTCTCATCTGCGCGCATGGCCGGGGTGGCGTGGGGGTCGTCGTCGTACGGCGAGCGGTTCTCGGCGTTCTGGGCGAGCGCCAGGACGAAGATCGACCCGAACCGGCGGGCCATCGTCGCCAGCAGTCGCGTCCGGATGGACGCCCGCGGGAGCCGCTCGGGCTCCCCGCCGAGGAGGCCCAACCAGTGGGCTTCGTGGCGCCCCTCCGCGTCGGCGAGCGCGTCGAGGATCTCGCGCTCCTCCCCCGACTTCCGAGCCGCGAGCTCGCGGTACACGCGCGCTTCGGCACGTTCGTCCGAGAGGTAGGCGGCCCACCGCCGGCGATCTCGCGGGGTGGCGTCGGGCAGGGGCGTCGCGTTCATCGTGCTCATGTCTCTTTCACGGTAGCCACGGCGAACCGCGGGAACCGCCCGAAAGCCGGAACTGCCAGCATTTCGGGGATCCGAAGGGGTCAGGAGTGGACGCGCTTGCGCAGGACCTCGATGCGCGCCTGCAGCTGTGCGACCGTCGCGCGGGCGACCTCGGGGCCGCCGCAGATCCGTCGGAGCTCGGCGTGCACGGCGCCGTGCGGCTCGCCGCTCTGCCGGGCGTAGAGCCCGACGAGACTGTTGAGCAGCTGCCGCTGTTCGCGGAGCGTGCGATGGAGGGCCGGGGGCAGCGTGTTCTCCGGCTCGCCGGTCGCGTCGGCCGTCGTCTTCTCCTGCGCCTCCCGCGCGTGGCGGTGACGGGTCTGCCGCGACTGCCGCTGCATCAGCAGCTCGTGCACGTGCTCGGGCTCGAGGAGCCCGGGGATCCCGAGGAACTCCTCCTCCTCGAGCGTCCCCGGAACAGCCAGCTGACCGAACTCCTTGCCGTCGTAAAGCACCCGATCGAAGTGCGCCGTCGATCCGAGCGCCTGGTAGCTGCCCTCCTCGATGAGAGAGTCTGACGCCTTGTCCTCGCGCTCCGCCTCTTCGAGCAGCGAGTCCTCGAGGCCGTCGTCGTCGCTCTCCTCGCGATCGAGCGCGTGGTCGCGCTCGCGCTCCATCTCGTTCGCGAGGGCGAGCAGCTGAGGGACGTTGGGGAGGAACACGGATGCCGCTTCGCCGCGACGTCGTGCGCGGACGAAGCGCCCGATGGCCTGCGCGAAGAAGAGCGGTGTCGACGCACTGGTCGCGTAGACGCCGACTGCGAGCCGCGGCACGTCGACGCCCTCGGACACCATGCGGACCGCGACCATCCACCGCGTCGTCGACTGCCCGAAGGTCTCGATGCGCCCCGACGCGGCCTTGTCGTCCGAGAGGACGACCGTGGTCGGCTCCCCCGTGATGTCGCGGAGGATCGCGGCGTAGGCGCGCGCGGCCGTCTGATCGGTCGCGATGACCAGGCCCCCGGCATCCGGGACGTCCTGTCTCACCTCGGTGAGGCGGCGGTCGGCCGAACGCAGGACGGCCGAGATCCACTCCCCCTCGGGGTTGAGCGCCGTCCGCCACGCCTGGGAGTTGATGTCCTTCGTGTTGTCCTGGCCGAGGTGGGCTTCGTATTCGTCGCCCGCCTTCGTCCGCCACTTCATCTGCCCGGCGTAGACGTGGAAGAGCACGGGACGCACGACGCCGTCGGCCAGCGCCCGGCCGTAGCCGTAGTTGTAGTCCGTCCGCGACAGACGGATGCCCTTGTCGTTCGGGTGGTACTCGACGAACGGGATGGGCGCGGTGTCGCTGCGGAACGGGGTCCCCGACAGCAGCAGGCGGCGCGTCGCCCTGCCGTACGCCTCGCGGAGCGCGTCGCCCCAGCTGAGCGCGTCGCCGCCGTGGTGGACCTCGTCGAGGATCACCAGGGCGCGGGAGTCGAGGACGAGTCGCTCGTGGACGGATGCCTTCACCGCGACCTGCGCGTAGGTGACGGCGACCCCGTGGTAGTGCCGCGCCGGCGAGAAGTGTTTGTTGCTGAACCGCGGGTCGAGGCGGATGGAAACCCGAGCCGCGGCATCCGCCCACTGGGTCTTCAGGTGTTCGGTCGGGGCGACGACGATGATGCGGTCGATGATCCGCCGCCGCAACAGCTCGCTCGCGAGGCGGAGGGCGAAGGTCGTCTTGCCGGCGCCGGGGGTCGCGGCGGCGAGGAAGTCGCGCGGGCCCCCGCCGATCCCGTCGGGTCCGTCCATCTCGAAGTAACGCTCGAGGGCCTCGGCCTGCCAGGCACGGAGGTTCTGCGCGGTGCCCCACGGCGCGCGCTGCGGGAAGGCGGGAGAGAGGTGCTCGGCGGCGAAACTCCCGAAGTGGGGCTCGTCCGGGGCCGCCCCCTCTTCGCTCGTCATCTCGCTCGTCACGTCGATCCACCCTAATCGCGCCCAGGGACACCGGTCGTCGATCGGGACCGGCGGCATCCGGCGGGTAGCCTCGATGCGGAGGTGCCATGCGCGAGAACGACCAGGCCCCGGATGAGAACCGGTCGCCGTACATACCGAACGCGACCGCCCACCCCTGGCGGCGCATGGTCTCGATCGGAGACTCCTTCACCGAAGGCATCGGCGATCCCTACCCGGATCGCCCCGGTGAGCACCGCGGTTGGGCCGACCGCGTCGCGGCCGTGCTGGCCTCACAGGTCGACGATTTCGCCTACGCGAACCTCGCGATCCGCGGCAAGCTCATCCGCCAGATCGTCGACGCTCAGATCGAGCCCGCCCTCGCGCTGAAGCCCGACCTCATCACCCTCTCGGCCGGCGGCAACGACGTGATCCGTCCGCAGGGCGATCCGGATGCCGTCGCGGAGCTGTTCGAGGATGCCGTCGCCCGCCTCTCATCGCAGGGCGCGACACTGCTGGTCTTCACCGCGATCGACACCGAGTTCACGCCGGTCTTCCGCGGCATCCGCGGTCGCGTCGCGATCTACAACGAGAACATCCGGGCGATCGCCGATCGCTACGACTGCATCGTGGCCGACCAGTGGGCGTTGAAAGAGGTGCAGGACATGCGCTTCTTCGACGACGACCGCCTGCACTACAACTCCCTCGGACATCACGAGGTCGCACGCATGGTGCTCCGCGCGCTCAACGTGCCGAACGACCTGCAGCCGATGTCGCCCGAGGCCCTGCCACCGACCACGTGGCGGGCGGCCCGGGCGAACGATCTCGTGTGGGCGCGGGCGCACTTCGTCCCGTGGGTGCTGCGACGCCTGCGCCACCAGTCTTCGGGAGACAACGTCACGGCCAAGCGCCCCGACGCGCTGCCGTTCTCGTCGACGCACTCCGGCGACTGAGCTCAGCGCAGTGCCCACAGCGCGACCGCAGCCGCCGACGCGACGTTGAGCGAATCGACACCGCCCCCCATCGGGATGGTGACGATCGAATCGGACACCGCGAGCGCTGAGGCGGACAAACCCTCCCCCTCGGACCCCATGAGGATCGCGAGCTTGTCGGGCCGGGCTGCGGCGAACTCGTCGAGCGACAGGGCGTCGTCGGCCAGCGCCATCGCCGCCAGGTGCACTCCCGCGGCCGCGAACAGGGGCGTGGCGGCATCCCACTCGGGAAGGCGCGCCCACGGCACCTGGAAGACCGTTCCCATGCTGACCCGGACGCTACGGCGGTAGAGCGGGTCTCCGCACCGAGGCGAGACGAGGACGGCATCGGCGCCCAGCGCCGCGGCGGCCCGGAAGGCGGCCCCGACGTTGGTGTGGTCGACGATGTCCTCGAGGACGACGACCGTCCGGGAGTGCTCGAGGAGCTGCGCGGGATCGGGCTGCACCGGCCGATGCATGGCGGCGAGCGCTCCTCTGTGGACCGCGAACCCGGTCACCTGCTCCGCAACGGTGTCGGGGACGACGTAGACGGGCGCGTCACCGGCGAGAACCGCGACGTCGTCGATCCATTTCTCCTGCACGAGCACGGACCGTGGCCGGTGCCCGGCACCCACCGCGCGGGAGATCACCTTCGCCGATTCGGCGATGTAGAGGCCGCCCTCGGGCTCGGCGATCCGGCGCAGCGCCGTGTCGGTGAGTCCCCGGTAGTCCGACAGACGCGGATCCGACGGATCGTCGATGCGGATCGTCGTCATGGCCCCATGCTGTCATGGGCGGGCTGTCATGGGCGGGCTGTCACGGATGGTGGTGACCTCCGCGAAACGACGACGGCGTAGGCTCGATCCCCTGAGGAGGGCCATGAGCGTGCTGGACCTGGATGCCGAGACGACGGCTGCCGTGGAACGCGCGGCCGACGCGCTCGCCGGGCACCGCGTCGCCGTTCTCACGGGCGCCGGTGTCTCGACGGATTCGGGCATCCCGGACTACCGCGGCAAGGGCGCTCCTGTCCGGACCCCCATGACTGCTCAGCAGTTCCTCGCCGACGACTCGTCGCGGCGGCGCTACTGGGTCGGCAGCCACCTCGGGTGGCGGACGTTCGCCGCCGCAGCCCCCAACGAGGGACACCGGGCCCTGGCGGCGCTCGAGCACGCCGGCATCGCGTCGGGCGTCATCACGCAGAACGTCGACGGCCTGCACGTGCGCGCCGGCAGCCGGCGCGTGGTCGAACTCCACGGCACGATGCGGCGCGTGTCGTGCCTGCACTGCGGCCAGGTCTTCGACCGCCGCGACCTGGCCGTGCGGATCGAGCGCGACAACCCCTGGATCACGGTGCCCGAGAACGTCGAGCTCGGTCCCGACGGCGACGTCCTGCCCGCTGCGAGCGACGGCTTCGTCGTCCCCGACTGCTCCGTCTGCGGCGGGATGCTGAAGCCCGAGGTCGTCTTCTTCGGCGAGTACATCCCGCTCGAGAAGTTCCGCGAAGCCGAGCAGCTCGTCCGCTCGAGTACCGCGTTGCTGATCGCCGGATCCTCCCTGGTCGTGAACTCCGGCATCCGACTCCTCGACCGCGCCCGCCGCCGGCGGCTGCCCATCGTGATCGTCAACCGCGGCGAGACGCGCGGCGACACCCGCGCCACCGTAAAGATCGACGCCGGGACCTCCGAGGTGCTCACGGTCCTCGGGCGCGAGCTTGCCGGCCGGTGAGGCTGCCGCCTCGTCGTAGGCTCGTCCGGTGACCCTTCTCACCCTCGTGCGCCACGGCGAGACCGACTGGAACCGCGCCCGCCGGATCCAGGGGTCGACCGACATCCCCCTGAACGACACCGGACGGCAGCAGGCCCGCGCCGCGGGGGTCGCCCTCGCTGATGCACTCGACCGGTCCACACCGACCGTCATCGTCTCGAGCGACCTGTCACGGGCGAACGAGACCGCGCGCATCATCGCCGGCATCCTCGACCTGCCCGAGCCGCGCACGTACCCCGCACTTCAGGAGCGCGGCTACGGGGATGCCGAAGGACTCACCGACACCGAGTTCTTCGACCGCTGGGGGCCCTGGGCGACCGCGGAGGTCCCGGGCGCCGAGCCATGGCCGGAGGTCACGACCCGAGCACTGCGCGGGATCCAGGAAGCGGTCGCCGATGCCCGCGCGCTGGTCGAGCCCGACGAGCCGCACGTCATCGCGGTGGCCCACGGCGCGCTCATCCGCACCGTGATCTCCCACGCGACCTCGGGCGAGTACCCCGAGCCGGGCCACAAGCTCGCCAACGGCTCCGCGCACACCTTCCGGGTGGAGGACGACTGGCTGTCGCTCCTGACCTCGTCAGCACTACCCGTCTGACACGTTCGCCGGGCTCAGGCGAGGCCGAGCGATCGGGCGATGAGGAGCAGCTGCACCTCGGTCGTCCCCTCCCCCACCTCCAGGATCTTCGAGTCACGGAAGTGCCGCGCGACGGGGTACTCGTTGATGA
The DNA here is from genome assembly GCF_058629135.1 of Microbacterium sp. MDV22-iso44. Lineage (NCBI taxonomy): Bacteria > Bacillati > Actinomycetota > Actinomycetes > Micrococcales > Microbacteriaceae > Microbacterium > Microbacterium sp. MDV22-iso44. Next base: position 161,959 of record NZ_JBZVWS010000001.1, on the reverse strand, counting down.
ACCCGTTGCCGCCGAAGATCTGCGTCGCGTCGCGGGCGTTGTCCATCGCCGCATCGCTCGAGGTGAGCTTCGCGATGGCCGCCTCGGTCTTGAACGGGCGCCCCGCGTCGCGCAGGCGTGCCGCGTGCAGCCAGGCGAGACGTGACACGTGGACGCGCTGCTGCATGCGCGCGAGCATGAACTGGATGCTCTGGCGCGTTCCCAGCGTCTCGCCGAACACGACACGGCTCTTCGCGTAGTCGACGGCGGCCTCGAGGCATCCCTCCGCCGCCCCGGTGGCGAGTGCCGCGATCGCGATGCGGCCCTCGTCGAGGATGTGGAGGAAGTTCGCGAACCCGCGCCCGCGCTGCCCGAGGAGGTTCTCCTCGGGCACCCGCGCGCCCGTGAAGACGAGCGGATGCGTGTCGCTGGCGTGCCAGCCGACCTTGTCGTACGCGGGACCGACGGTGAACCCCGGCGTGCCGTGCGGGACGATGATCGTCGAGATCTCGCGCGCCGCGGCGCCCGGCTCGCTCGTCACGGCGGTGACCGTCACGAAGCGGGTGATGGGGGTGCCCGAGTTGGTGATGAACTGCTTCGCCCCGTCGATCACCCAGTCGCCGCCGTCGAGGCGCGCCGTCGTGCGGGTGGCCCCGGCATCCGATCCCGCCTCCGGCTCGGTCAGCCCGAAGCCGGCGAGCGCGCGCCCGGCCAGCAGGTCGGGCAGGTACTCCTCGCGCTGCGCGTCGGTCCCGAAGCGGAAGATCGGCATGGCGCCGAGACTCACCCCCGCTTCGAGCGTGATCGCGATCGACTGGTCCACGCGGGCGAGCGCCTCGATCGCGAGCCCCAAGGTGACGTAGTCGCCGCCCTGGCCGCCGACCTCGTCGGGGAACGGCAACCCGAACAATCCCATGTCGCCCATCTGCGCGACGACGTCCATCGGCAGCGTCTTGGTGCGGTCGGCCTCGTATGAGACCGGCGCGACCACCTCGTCGGCGAACGAGCGGACGAGCCCGGCCAGCTCGACCTGCTCCTCCGTGAGGTCGTATCCCGTCATCGGCAGACTCATGCGAACACCATCGCCCTTCCCGGCGCATGCAACACGTCGGCCACATCGGTGAGGAACCGGGCCGCTTCGGCCCCGTCCACCAGCCGGTGGTCGAACGACAGACTCAGTGTCATGACGTCGCGCAGGGCGACGCCTCCCTCGTACTCCCACGGGCGGCGCTGCACGGCGCCGAGGCCGAGGATGCCGGCCTCCCCCGGGACGAGAATGGGCGTCCCGGCATCCACGCCGAACACCCCGTAGTTCGTGATCGAGAAGGTCCCGCCCGACAGATCGGCGGGCGTCGCCTTGCCCGCCCGCGCCGTGTCGGCGAGGGTGCGGATCGACTGGGCGAGGTCGACGAGCGACAGCGCACCGGCATCCTTCACCGACGGCACGACGAGCCCGCGGTCGGTCGCTGCGGCGATCCCGAGGTTCACCCGCCCGTATCGGACGATCTCGCCCGCCGCTTCGTCCCAGGTCGCGTTGAGCTCGGGGGTCCGGCGGAGGGCGAGGCACACGGCCTTCGCGGCGACCGCCATGATCCCGATGCGGGCGTCGGCGTAGCGCCGGTCGGCGCGCAGTCCCGCCACGAAATCGACGGATGCCGTCACGTCGACCGTCAGGAACGTCGCCGCGTGCGGGGCCGTGAACGCGGAGCGCACCATCGCGTCGGCGGTGTGCTTGCGGACGCCGCGGATCGGGATCCGCTCATCCACGGGCGAGGTCGCCATCGGCGCGACAGGGGCGGCGGATGCCGGGGCCACCGCCGCAGACTCCGCGGGATTCCGTGCCGCATAGGACTCCACGTCCTCGCGCGTGATGATGCCGTCGACTCCCTGCGCCGCCACGAGATCGAGATCGACCCCGAGGTCGCGGGCGAGTTTGCGCACCGGCGGGGTGGACCGGGGACGCTCGCGCGGCTCGCGCTCGGCAGGGGCGGTCTCGATCGCGTCGTGCGGGGCCGCTTCGCGGACGGCCAGGTCGACGGCCTCTCCGCCGGCCCCTGCCCGCGCCCGCCGCTGCGGACGCGCGTCGCTACGCGGCGCGGCCCCGTAGCCGACGAGGTTCGGCTCGCGCTTCGGCTCAGGTGCATCGACTGCCCCGGCGATGTCGAACGCGATCAGCACCTCGCCGACCGGGACGACATCCCCCTCGGCGTGGTGGAGGGCGGAGACCGTGCCGGCGAACGGCGACGGCAACTCGACGACCGCCTTGGCGGTCTCGACCTCGGCGATCGTCTGATTGAGAGCGACCTCGTCGCCGGGGGCGACGTGCCACTGCACGATCTCTGCTTCGCGCAGTCCCTCGCCGAGGTCGGGAAGACGGAACTCGGTGATCACGCGGTCACCTCCGGAACGCCCGAGGGGCGGCCCAGCACCCGGTCGACGGCATCCAGGATGCGGTCGAGGTCGGGCAGGTGATGCTGCTCGAGCTTCGCCGGCGGATAGGGGATGTCGTGGCCCGTCACCCGCAGCGGCGGCGCTTCGAGGTAGTGGAAGCACTTCTCGGTGATGCTCGCGATCACCTCCGCGCCGACGCCCGCCTCACGGGCCGCCTCGTGCGTGACCACGACCCGCCCGGTCCGCCGGACGGATGCCGCGACCGTGCCGTAGTCCACGGGCGACAGCGACCGGAGGTCGATGACCTCGAGGGAGATCCCCTCGTCCTCGGCGGCGAGCGCGGCATCCAGCGCCGTCGTCACCTGGGCGCCGTAGGTCACGACGGTGACGTCCGTGCCTTCGCGGACCACCCGCGCGAGGCCCATCGGGGCGGCGTCGGCGATGTCGGCGTCGAGGTCGACCTCGCCCTTGGCGTGGTACAGCCGCTTCGGTTCGAAGAAGACGACGGGGTCGTCGCTCGCGATCGCCTGACGGAGCATCGTGTACGCGTCCTGCGGGTTCGACACCGCGACGACACGGAGGCCGGCCGTGTGCACGAAGTACGCCTCGGGCGACTCGGAGTGGTGCTCGGCCGCGCCGACCCCGCCCGCCCACGGGATGCGGATCGTGATCGGCATCTTCACGCGGCCCTGCGTCCGGTAGTGGAGCTTCGCGACCTGACTGACGATCTGGTCGAAAGCGGGGTAGACGAAGCCATCGAACTGGATCTCCACGATCGGGCGGAACCCCCGGAACGCGAGCCCCACGGCGGTCCCGACGATCCCCGACTCGGCGAGCGGGGTGTCGACGACCCGGCGCGGACCGAATTCGGACTGCAGACCGTCCGTGATGCGGAACACACCACCGAGGCGGCCGATGTCCTCCCCCATGACGAGGGTCTTGTCGTCCTCGGCGAGCGCACGGCGCATGGCGGCGGTGAGGGCCTTGCCCATCGTCATCTCGGTCATCGTGCGCCTCCGCCCGAGAAGCCGTCGAGGTACACGGCGAAGCGGGCGCGCTGCTCGTCGAGCCCGCTGTGCGGTTCGGCGTACACCTGGTCGAACACCCGCAGGGGCTCGGGAGCCCCGGCACCCACGACGGCGCTGCGCATCGCCGCGGTGAAACGGTCGGCATCCGCGGTCAACGTCTGGGCGAAGGCGTCGTCGAACGCACCGAGCGAGCGCAGGTACGACTCGACGCGGGCCAGCGGATCGCGGGCCTTCCAGTGCGCTACCTCGTCGGCGTCGCGGTAGCGGGTCGGATCGTCCGAGGTCGTGTGGGGGCCGACGCGGTAGGTGACGGCCTCGAGGTAGGCGGGACCGCGGCCGCTGCGGGCGTGGTCGGCGGCCCAGCGCATCGCGGCGATGCAGGCGAGGACGTCGTTGCCGTCGACACGCAGGCTCGGGATGCCGAAGCCCGGCGCGCGGTGGGAGATCGGCGTCCGCGACTGCAACTGCACGGGCTCGGAGATCGCCCACTGGTTGTTGGAGCAGACGAAGACGACGGGGACGCCGTACGAGGCCGCGAAGATCATCGCCTCGTTGACATCGCCCTGACTCGTCGCCCCGTCCCCGAAGTAGGCCACCGCGACCTGGTCGCCGCCGTCGCGCTGGATGCCCATGGCGTAGCCGACGGCGTGCAGGCTCTGCGCCCCGATGATGATCTGCGGGTTCGCGACGTGCACGTCGAACGGGTTCCAGCTCGCGTGCTGCGCACCGTGCCAGACCATCACGAAGTCCTTCGGCTGCACGCCGCGGACGACCTCGATGCCGATCTCGCGGTAGCTCGGGAAGAGGAAGTCGTCGTCGTGGCACGCCCACGCGGTACCGACCTGGACGGCCTCCTGACCCTGCGCCGGCGCCCACAGGCCCAGATGCCCTTGCCTCTGAAGGGCGACGCCCTCGGCGTCGAGCCGGCGTGAGAGGAACATGTCGCGGTACACCTGGCGGAGCATGGGGGCATCGACGTCGGCGGCCCACGGGTCCAGCCGCTCGTCGCGCACGCGGCACCCCTCGTGGTCGAGCAGGCGGGCCACATCCTCGGTATCGCTCGCCAGTGCGGCGGCGGGGGTCAGAGTGTCGGTCATCATCGTCCCTCTCTGATCGCGGACGCGCGTCTTGTGGACGGGCGACCGGCGCAGAACACCGGCTTCGTCGCCGGATGATGCGACACTAAGCCGACATCGCACCTCGCTCAAGCATCGAGCGGAACATTGAGCAGGATGCGTAAGCAGCCGACGTGGCCCCTGCTATGGTGTGGCACTATGAGCGCCCTCGACCACGTGGATCTCGAGCTGTTGAACGCCCTCGCGGAAGATCACCGGGCCACTGTGGTCGCGCTCGCGGAGCGCTTGGGGCTCTCGCGGAACACCGTTCAGGCGCGCATGGCGAAGCTCGAACGCTCCGGTGTCTTCCTCTCCTACGAACGGGCCATGTCCCCCGCCGCGCTCGGATACGCGATCGACGCGATCCTTCACGTGCAGGTGCGTCAGGCGGATCTGCCGCGCATCACGGCGGAGTTGCAGGAGATTCCCGAGGTCGTGCAGTGCCACGGCATGAGCGGACCGGTCGACCTCCTGGTCCGCGTCGCAGCGCGTGACACGCAGCACCTCTTCGACATCGACGCTCGCATCCTCGCGATCGACGGCGTCGAACGCACCGAGACGTCGCTCGCGATGGGCGAGGTCATCGGATACCGGGTGCGACCTCTCCTGGCAGCGGCTCGGCGGGGGAACTGACATCCGCGGGCGCGCGCTCCTCGAGGCGGACGAGGATCACGCCCGCGAGGATGAGCGCACCGCCCGCGAACTGCACGCCTGCCGGCGCCTCCCCCAGCAGCAGCCAAGCGAAGCTCAGCGCGAACAGCACCTCCGAGAGCCCGACGAACGACGCCAACCGCGACCCGATACGGGGAACGGCCATGATGCCGAGCGCGTACCCGGTCGCGGTGCACAGTCCCACGAGCACGAGCGGGACGAGCGGCGAGACGGTCGCCCCCAGCACGTCCACGGCAGCGGCCGACGCCGAGAGGGGCAGGATGCCGACGGCCGCGAGCAGCAGGATCGTCACCGTGCCGATGAGCAGCCCGCCCGCGGCGAGCGACAGCGGCGGCAGATCGTCGCCGGTCCGCTCGCTCATCACGAAGTAGACGCAGGCGCACACCGCTGCGAGGAGCGCGAACACGGTGCCCAGCAGGTCGAAACGCGCGCCGGCGATGTCCACCACGAGGACGAGGCCGGTCATCGCGACGACGGAACCCACGATCACGACGCGCGAGGGAGCACGGCGGGTCCGCGCCCACACGAAGAGGACGAGCATGACGGGCGCGAGGTACTGGATCAGCAGGGCGATGCCCACCGGCATCCGCTGCAGGGCGGAGAAGTAGAAGATCTGGCAGCCGACCACGGGGATCAGCCCGAAGGCGACGAGCGAGAGCCAGTGCACGCGGAGGAAGTCGCGCCGTCGGACGAGCGTCCGGATGAGCGCGGGCGAGAGCACGAGGCCGGCCACCCCCATCCGGATGGCGAGCACGGCCGCGAGCGACCACCCGCCCTCGAGCAGCGGCTTGGCGATGGGACCGCTGACCGAGAACGTCAGCGCGCTGACGACGGCCAGGACCAGCCCGCTCGGCGGCACCGTGCCGCGCGCCGGAAGCGCGGAAGGCCGGACGGACATCGTGCGAGTCATCTGCTGTCCTCAGGGGCGAGATCGATTCGTCATGACCTAAGTGTCATTACACTGGTGACACTAGCGATGGCACGCGTCAGGAGTCAACACCATGTTCATCCATGACACGGAAAATGCGTTGCGCGCGGCGACCGCGCTCGTGAACTCCCTCCCCGAGATCGACGGCGAGGGGGTCGACAGACTCGCGAACCTCGACGACATGACCGAGTTCCTGCAGGAGTATCCGTACACGGGAGCGATCCGCCGCGACGATGTCGAGCTGGACCAACTCCGCTCCGCTCGGTCGCAACTGCGTCAGCTCTGGACCGGCGACCGCGTCGCCGCGGTGCCGATCGTCAATGCCATGCTCCGTGACGGCCGGGCGCTCCCCCAGCTCGTCATCCACGACGGCTACGACTGGCACATCCACGCCACCGACGACGCCGCACCGCTCGCCACCCGCATCACCGTCGAGGTGGCCATGGCCTTCGTCGACGTCATCCGTTCCGACGAGTTCGACCGCGTGCGCGTCTGCTCAGCCGACGACTGCGAGGCCGTCTACATCGATTACTCGAAGAACGGCTCGAAGCGCTACTGCGACACCGGCAACTGCGGCAACCGCATGAACGTCAACGCGTACCGTCGGCGTAAGGCCGAAGAAAGCGCGTGATGGCGGATGCCGCGGCCCGCGGCGTCTCGTAGTGGATCAGGTGCCCCACCTGGGGGATGACGACGAGGTCGGCATCCCGGAACATCTGCTGCAGCTCGAACTGGGCCGACAGCGGCGTGATGTCGTCGTTCTCGGCCGCGATGAGGAGCGTCGGGACGTCGATGCGCCCGGCGGCTTCGCGCACGTCGTGCGACACCGAGGTGACGAACGCCTCGTGCAGGGTGTCGCGGTCGGCGAACCGCGAGAAGTAGGTGTCGTGCTGGTCGTGGATGAAGGCGCGGAGGCCACGGTCCCGCGTCTTGGCCATCGCGACGCTCGTCACCCGCACGATGACACGGTTGCGCAGCAGCGCGTCGCCGAGCGGCCGGGGCAGCCGCGCGCCGGCCCAGTAGTAGAAGATCGCGAGGCGCGTGAGGATGCCGCGGGGCCCCTCGAGCGCGGGCGCCCCGATGGGGTTCACGAGGATCAGTCGCGGCGTCGCGAGCCCGCGTGCGACGGCCGCCGACGAGACGATCGAGCCGAAGGAGTGGCCGAGGACGACCGCCCCGGGTGCGACCTCGTCGGCGAAGGCGGTCAGCCACGACGCGTAGGCGTCGAGATCGTGCCGGCCCGGGAATGCCGGGGTCTCACCGAAGCCGGGGAGGTCCGGCGAGATCACGCGAATGCCGTCGAGCTGCGCCACGATCGGTTCGAGACCGTGGTGGTCGCCGCGGAAGCCGTGGACCGCGAGGATCGTGGTCTCGGCATCCGCCGGTCCGTAGACCCAGTACGCCGTCGGAGTACCCGCGACGGTCACCTCGTGTCGCTCGACGGGGACGGCCGCGAGGCGCTCGGCGTACGGATTCACGGCAGTCACCCGTTGAGTCTACGAGGGGGCGATCCGCCTCCTGCCCGGCGGCGCGTCGTCCGACCCGATGTCCGCGGTCGACCGTAGCGTCGGAGCATGGGCGCTTGGCACGAACTTCCGCTGTGGGATGACGACACGTGGGACGAGGCCGCTCCTGCTGAGGTCGCCTCCGCGATCGCCCGCCCCGAGCCCGCCACGGTCGAGTCCGTCGTGGTCGCCGAGGTCCCCACCGAATCCGTCTCGCCGGGTCCCTGTGCGGGCCCGCTGGGCGTCTTCGACCTCGAGACGACCGGTATCGACGTCCGCTCCGACCGGATCGTCAGCGCCCACGTCGGCGTGCTCGACGCTTCCGGCGCCGTGATCGACGCGCGCACCTGGCTCGCAGACCCCGGGGTCGAGATCCCCGCAGGGGCGACGGCGGTCCACGGCATCACGACCGAGCGGGCCCGCACCGAGGGCCGCCCTGCCGCGGAGGTCGTCGCCGAGGTGACCGCCACGCTGCGCGACCTGTTCGCCGCCGGCATCCCGGTCGTCGCCTACAACGCGCCCTTCGACTTCTCGCTGCTCAAATACGAGGGCATCCGTCACGGTGTCGCGCCGATCGAGTCACCGTCGCCGGTCATCGACCCGCTCGTCGTCGACAAGACCTACGACCGGTACCGCCGCGGCAAGCGCACGCTCGAGGTCGTCGCCGCGCACTACTCCGTCGCCCTCGAAGGGGCGCACGACGCCGCGGCCGATGCGATCGCCGCGGGCCGCGTCGCGCAGGCGATCGCCGCGCGCTTCGACCTCGATGTCTCGGCTCACGACCTCCACACGCAGCAGGTGGCCTGGGCGCGTGCGCAGGCCGAGAGCCTCACCGAGTACTTCGTCCGCATCGGCCGACTCGACGCCGACGTGGACGGCAGCTGGCCGATCCGCTGACCGGAACGCATCCGGAAACGACGAAGGCCCCGCCGGAGCGAGGCCTTCGAGGACGGCTGCTTACTTGCTGCCGAAGTTCTTGAAGCGCTGGTTGAACTTCTCGACGCGACCGGCCGAGTCCATGATGCGCTGCTTGCCCGTGTAGAACGGGTGCGAAGCGGACGAGATCTCGACGTCGATGACCGGGTAGGTCTCGCCGTCCAGCTCGATCGTCTTGTCGCTCGAGACCGTCGAACGGGTCAGGAAGGTCTCGCCGGAGCCGAGGTCGCGGAAAACGACGGCGCGGTACTCGGGGTGGATGTCAGTCTTCATTGGGTTCCTCACGAAGTGCCCTGGATTTTGCCAGGAGCGGGTGAAAGTCTGCAGCGCGAACGCGCCAACGCAAGATTCTATCAGGATGCCGCGCGCGCGGCGAACCGGCCGTCCTCCGACGTCAGCGTGATCGGCATCCCGAAGGTCGCCGTCAGGTTCTCCGCCGTCAGGGTCTCCGCGATCGGTCCCTGGGCGACCGCGGCGCCGTCGCGCAGCAGGAGGACGTGCGTGAAGCCGACGGGGATCTCCTCGACGTGGTGCGTGACCATGATCATCGCGGGCGTCGACTCCTCCTTCGCATACCCGCTCAGCAGGCTCAGGAGCTCTTCGCGGGCGCCGAGGTCGAGGCTCGCCGTGGGCTCGTCGAGCAGGAGGAGCTCCGGGTCGGTCATGACGGCGCGCGCGATCTGGACGCGCTTCTGCTCCCCGTCCGAGAGGGTGCCGAAGGTGCGGTCGGCCAGGTCGGCGAGCCCCCACTCCCCGAGGACCCGTCGCGCACGACGCTCGTCGATCGCCTCGTAGTCCTCGCGCCAGCGTCCGACCACGGCGTAGGCAGCGGTCAGGACGACGTCGAGGACCGTCTCGTCCTGCGGCACCCGCTTGGCCATGGCCGACGAGGCGAACCCGATCCGGGGGCGGAGGTCGAACACGTCGGTGCGCCCGAGGACCTCGTCGAGGACGGTGACCGTGCCCGAACTCGGGTGGGCGAGGGTCGCGGCGAGCTGGAGCACCGTGGTCTTGCCGGCACCGTTGGGGCCGAGGACGACCCACCGCTGATCCGCGTCGACGGTCCAGTCGATCCCGTCGACGATGTTGCGGGCATTGCGGCGGACGACGACGTCGGCGAGTTCGAGCACCTGAGGCATGCTCCCAGCCTATCGACCGGCTGAGCCCCGGCCGGCAGGCTACCGGCCGGTCGTGGCGACCTCTCGGTACAGTTCCGCCGTGGCATCCGCGATCGCTTCCCAGCTGAAGTCGGATGCCGCCCGCTCGCGACCGGCCCGGCCGTAGGCGCGGGCCTTCTCGGGGTCGGACACGACCTCGGTCAGCGTCGCTGCCAGGTCGGCGACGAAACGATCGGGATCGACCGGTGTTCCCGTGCCGTCCTCGACCTGGTCGATCGGGACGAGGCGCCCCGTGACGCCGTCGATGACGACCTCCGGGATGCCGCCGGTCGCCGTCCCGACGACTGCGGCGCCGCACGCCATCGCCTCGAGGTTGACGATGCCGAGGGGCTCGTAGATCGACGGGCAGACGAACGTGGTGGCCGAGGTCAGGATGGCGCAGAGATCCGGCCGCGGCAGGAACTCCTCGATCCACACGACACCGTCGCGCGTCTCCTGGAGCTTCCGGACCAGACCCTGGACCTCCGCCATGATCTCCGGGGTGTCGGGAGCGCCGGCGCAGAGGACGAGCTGCACATCCGGCGGCAGGAGCTCCGCCGCCCGCAGGAAGTACGGCAGGCCCTTCTGACGCGTGATGCGGCCGACGAACACGACCGACGGCCGCGACGGGTCGATTCCCCAGCGCGACAGGAGCTCCGGATCCTCGCGGGGCTGCCATGCCTCGACGTCGATCCCGTTGTAGATGACCCGCACCTTGGCCGGGTCGAGGGCGGGGTAGCTCCGCAGGATGTCGCGCCGCATCCCGTCGCTCACGGCGACCACGGCGGCGGCGTTCTCGTAGGCGGTGCGCTCCACGAAGCTCGAGACGGCGTACCCGCCGCCGAGCTGCTCGGCCTTCCACGGACGCAGGGGCTCGAGCGAGTGGGCGGTGACGATGTGAGGGATGCCATGCAGCTTCGAGGCCAGGAATCCGGCGAAGTTGGCGTACCAGGTGTGACTGTGCACGACGTCGGCGCCGGCGACGTCGCCGACGATCTCGAGATCGGTGCCGAGCGTCTGCACCGCCGCGTTCGCCTCGGCGAGCCCCTCCGGGACCGCGTACGAGGTGGTGTCCGGCTCGTCGCGCTGAGCGCCGAACGCGCGGACCTGGACCTCCATGCGTGAGCGCAGCGCCGAGACGAGTTCGGTGACGTGGACCCCCGCACCGCCGTAGATCTCCGGCGGGTACTCCTTCGTGACGATGTCGACGCGCATGGACCGAACTCTAGGCCACGCGGAACACGCGCCAAAGTCCTCGCTTGCCCGTTGCAAATCGCCTTAGTGTGAGCACATGCCAGCATCACCCAAGGTCCTCGGTATCGTCCTCGCCGGTGGCGAGGGCAAGCGCCTCATGCCGCTCACCCAGGATCGCGCGAAACCCGCCGTCCCCTTCGGCGGGCAGTACCGTCTCATCGACTTCGCGATCTCCAACCTCATCAACTCGGAGCTTCGTCAGATCGTCGTCCTGACGCAGTACAAGTCGCACAGCCTCGACCGCCACGTCTCGCAGACGTGGCGCATGTCGGCACTCCTCGGGGCTTACGTCACGTCCGTGCCCGCGCAGCAGCGTCTCGGCAAGCGGTGGTTCTCCGGCTCGGCCGACGCGATCCTGCAGTCGTTGAACCTCATCCACGACGAGAAGCCCGACATCGTCGCGGTCATCGGCGCCGACCACGTCTATCGCATGGACTTCCAGCAGATGATCGACGCGCACATCGCGTCGGGCGCACGTGCCTCGGTCGCCGGCATCCGTCAACCGATCGGCCTCGCGAACCAGTTCGGCGTCATCGACGTCGATCCCGCAGACGGCATCACGATCCGCGACTTCCTCGAGAAGCCCCAGAACCCCACCGGTCTTCCCGACAGCCCGGGCGAGGTGCTCGCCTCGATGGGCAACTACGTCTTCGACACCGACGCCCTCATCGAGGCGGTCGAAGCGGACGGCGAACTGCCCACGTCGAACCACGACATGGGCGGCGACATCATCCCCTACTTCGTCTCACGCGGCGAGGCGGCGGTCTACGACTTCAAGCGCAACGACGTGCCGGGGTCCACCGACCGCGACCGCGACTACTGGCGCGACGTGGGCACGATCGATTCCTTCTTCGACGCGCACATGGATCTGATCTCCGCGCTGCCGATCTTCAACCTCTACAACATGGATTGGCCCATCCGCTCGCAGTCGGTCAACTCCCCGCCCGCGAAGTTCGTCCGAGACGGCGTGGGCCGCATCGGGAACGCGATTGACTCGATCGTGTCGCTCGGATGCGTCCTGTCGGGGACGCACCTCGAGCGGAGCGTCCTCGGTCCCTGGACCCTGTCGGGCGGCGGATCGACCATCACCGACTCGGTCCTCTTCGACCACGTGAGTGTCGGCGCCGGCGCCCGCGTGCACCGCGCGATCCTCGACAAGAACGTCGTCCTCGAGCCGGGTGCGACGGTGGGCGTGGACCGGGAGCTCGACCTCTCCCGCGGGTTCACCGTCACCGACAGCGGACTCACCGTCGTCGGCAAGAACATCCGCATCCCGTCCTGACGGACGTCGCGACGGCGTCGGAGCCGATAGCGTGGTCGGGTGCCTGACGCCCGGTTCCTCGTCGTGTTCGACGCCGACTCCACGATCATCCGCAACGAGGTCATCGAGCTCATCGCCGATGAAGCCGGCCGCGGCGCCGAGGTCGCCGCGGCGACCGAAGCGGCGATGCGGGGCGAGGTCGACTTCGCGACGAGCCTGCGCTCGCGCGTGGGCGAACTCGCGGGCGTCCCGATCGCGTCGTTCGAGCGAGTGCTCTCCCGTATCGAGCCCACCCCGGGCGTCCGCGAGCTGATCGCGGCGATCCATGAGCGCGGCGGCGTCGCCGCGGTCGTCTCGGGCGGTTTCCACGAGATCCTCGACACGGTCGCTCCTGACCTCGGTGTCGACGTGTGGCGGGCGAACCGCCTCGCGGTGGGCGACGGCATCCTCACCGGCTCCGTCGACGGCGACATCGTCGACGCCGCGGCGAAGGCCTCGGCGCTGCGCGAATGGGCGGGCGCCTACGGTGTGCACCCGTCCGCGACGATCGCGGTGGGTGACGGGGCGAACGACCTCATGATGATGGATGCCGCCGGCCTCGGCATCGCCTTCAACGCGAAGCCCGCCGTACGGCTGCGCGCCGACCTCGTCGCCGGGCGGGTCGATCTGGCGGAACTCATCCCCCTGCTCCCCTGACCCCGTGCGGGATGTCGGGGGCGCGGCTTACCCTGCCGACATGGACATCATCCTGATCCCCGGCCTCTGGCTGACAGCCTCCTCCTGGGACGACGTCGTCCCCGCCCTCCGCGACGCGGGGCACACGCCGCATCCGCTGACCCTCCCGGGCGTGGGCGCCCCCGAGTCCGACATCGGCCTCGCCGACTGGGTCGACGCGGTCGTCGCCGAGGTCGACAGCATCGACGGACCCTTGGTCCTCGTGGGCCACAGCGGAGGCGGCAACGTCGCGTGGGCCGCCGCCGAGCAGCGCGCCGACCGCATCCGGCGGGTCGTCCTGGTCGACACGACGCCTCCCCCACCCGGAGCCGAGATTTCGGAGTTCCCCGTCGTGGACGGGGTGATCCCCTTTCCGGGGTGGGACTTCTTCGACGCCGAGGACACCGCGGACCTCGACGAGCAGACACGCGCCCGCACGGCGCCGATGGCGGCATCCGTCCCCCGACGCGTGCCGACCGACCCCGTCGTGATGGAGGGCACCGAGCGTCACCGGGTCCCGGTGACGATGCTCATGGGATCCATGGACGACGAGACGTTCCGTCGGGTCGTCACGGCGTGGGGTGACTTCGCCGCAGAGTTCGCCGCGATCGAGGACGCCGAGATCGTCCGGCTCGGCACCGGACACTGGCCGCAGTTCTCGGCGCCGGCCGAACTGTCGCGGCGGATCGTCGACGCGGTGCGCTGACGGGGGTCAGTGCCCCATGCCGAGACCACCGTCGACGGGGATGACGGCGCCGGAGATGTACGCCGCGTCGTCCGACGCGAGCCACACGACCGCCGCAGCGACCTCATCGGCGGCACCGAATCGGCCCGCCGGGATGCTCTTCTTGTAGTCGGCCTGCGTCTCGTCGGGGAGCGCCGCCGTCATGTCCGTCTCGATGAACCCGGGGGCGACGACGTTCGCGGTGATGCCCCGCGAACCCAGCTCGCGGGTGAGCGAACGGGCGAAGCCGACGAGGGCGCTCTTCGAAGACGAGTAGTTGATCTGCCCGGCGGAGCCGTAGAGGCCGACGACCGAGGAGATGAGGATGACGCGACCCCACTTGGCCCGCAGCATGCCCTTCGCGGCACGCTTGACGACGCGGAAGGCGCCGCCCAGGTTGGTCGAGACGACCGAGTCGAAGTCGTCCTCGGTCATGCGGAGCAGCAGGGTGTCCCTCGTGATGCCGGCATTCGCGACGACCACCTCGACAGGCCCCAGCTTCTGCTCGACCTCGGTGTAGGCGGCATCCAGCGAGGCGGCGTCGGTGACGTCCGCACGGACCGTCAGTGTGCCTTCGGGCCCCTCTCCGGAACGCGCGGTGACCGCGACGGCGAACCCCTCCGCGACGAACCGCTCGGCGATCGCGCGGCCGATGCCGCGGTTGCCTCCAGTGACCAGGACGACGCGCTCGCGGGTCATGCTTCTCCTTGCTCCAGACCGGGTGAACCGCACCAGCCTAGCGGCGCGGCCGAGCGGTAGGCTGGGGGCAACTCGCCTGAAGGAGACGGCCGTGACCGACGCCACGAACACCTCGCCGCAGCACCCGGACGTGCCGCCGACCCCGCCCGCACCGGACGCCTCCTCGCCCGCGGCGCCGCCGTACGCACCGCCCGCATATCCGCAGGCGCCCCCCTACGGCCACCCGCAGCCCACGGCCGCCCCGGCCTACGGTCAGCCGCAGTACCAGGGTCAGCAGTACCAGGGACAGCCTTATGGCCAGCCCGCGTACGGGCAGCCGGGTTACGGCTACGCGGTCGCGCCCGCCCGTCCGACGAACGTGCTGGCGATCATCTCGCTCGTGGCATCGATCGTCGGCCTGACGATCATCCCGTTCCTCGCCTCGATCCCCGGCATCATCACCGGCCACATGGCACTCAAGCAACTCAAGACGTCCGGTGAGAACGGGCGCGGCATGGCGCTGTGGGGCACCATCCTGGGCTGGATCGGCGCCGGCTTCTGGCTGCTGCTGCTCGTGATCTGGCTGGTCGTCGTGATCGGGCTCGCTGCGACGGCATCCAGCGTCGGCCAGTATTCCTGAGGAGCCCTCCCACGTCCCGCCGCACCAAGCACGACCACACGCCCTCTGCGACATCGCTCGCCACGGCGCCCGAGGTCGATGCCCGCTCCCGCACCCGTCGCTACGTCATCATGATGACGGTCCGCGTGGCGTGCTTCATCCTGATGGTCACCGTCACGCCCTACGGCTGGCAGACCTGGATCTTCGCCGCTGGCGCCGCTGTCCTTCCGTACCTGGCTGTCGTCGTAGCGAACGTCGGGACGGGCGAGGAGGTCATCATCGCCGAACGCCCCTCTCGCGAGATCGAATCGACGCCCACCCGGCCCGCAACCCCGGAAGAACCGACGGACGGCGTGATCCGCATCCAGGAGAGCCCGCCTCGGGAGGACCGATGACGTCCGCGCAGTGCTCGCGCGCCGGATGCCGGGCGGATGCCGAGTGGCAGGTCATCTGGCGCAATCCCCGCATCCACTCCCCTGATCGCCGCAAGATCTGGGTCGCCTGTCCCGACCACGTGGAGTTCCTGCGCGACTACCTCGCGTCACGGAACTTCCCCGTCGAAGTGGCCTCGCTGACCCCCTCCCCGACGTCGTGAACCGCGAGACTGCGCTCCGCTGGAGCGGATACCTGGCGATGGCGATCGTGTTCGCCGTCGCCTGCGCGTTCCTGTCCAACTGGCAGTTCTCCCGGAACGCCGAGCGCGACGCAGAACTCAGGCTCGTGGCGCAGAACTATTCGCGCGAACCGGTCCCCGTCGGAGAACTGATCCCTGACGGGAGTTCGCTCGCCCCGGACGACGAGTGGCGACCCGTCGAGATGACCGGCCAATACCTCACCGATCAGACTCTCCTCGCCCGCAACCGCCCGCACGGCGGGACGAGCGCCTTCGAGGTCCTGGTGCCGTTCCGCACCGATTCGGGACGCGTCGTCGTGGTCGACCGCGGCTGGGTGCCGCCCGGCGACGACCAGCCTGAGCCCGACAGCATCCCGGCGCCGCCGACGGGTGAGGTGACGGTCGTCGGCCGCCTGCAACCGGGCGAACGTCCCGCTCGCGAGGGACGTTCCGCTCCCGAGGGACAAGTCCCCACGATCGATCTGCAGCTGATCGGTACCGAGACCGGACAGTCCTCCGCCCTCCTCGACTCGGCCTACGTGCTCATGACGACCGAGTCGCCCGCCCCCGCGGACCGCCCGAACCCGCTCGAGGACCCGTCGGCCGATCCGGGACCGTACCTGTCCTATGCGATCCAGTGGATCCTGTTCGCCGTGATGGGGTTCGCCTTCATCGGGTACATCATCCGCACCGAGATCCGTCACCGACGCGAGGACGAGGAGGCCGGACCGGATGCCCCGCCGCGCCGACCGACGCAGCGACGTCGCGACCGCGACATGGAAGCCGAGGACGAACTCCTCGACGCCCGCTGACCCGCGTCGGGCCCGTCGGTAGGCGTCAGGCCAGGGTGATGAGGTCGATGTAGTCGCGGCCCCAGATGTCCTCGACCCCGTCGGGCAGGATGAGCACGCGCTCGGGGTTCAGCGCCTCGACGGCGCCCTCGTCGTGCGAGACGAGCACGACCGCACCCTCGTAGTGCGCGAGCGCCCCGAGGATCTCCTCACGGGATGCCGGATCGAGGTTGTTCGTGGGCTCGTCGAGCAGCAGCATGTTGGCCGACGAGACGACGAGCGTCGCCAGCGACAGTCGCGTCTTCTCGCCGCCGGAGAGGACGCCCGCGGGCTTGAGGACGTCGTCGCCGGTGAACAGGAACGATCCGAGTACCTTGCGAGCCTCGGTCGCGGTGATGTCCGGCGCGGCCGACATCATGTTCTCGAGGACCGACCGCCCGACGTCGAGGTTCTCGTGCTCCTGCGCGTAGTACCCGATCTTCAGGCCGTGGCCGGGTTCGATGATGCCGGTGTCCGCCTTGTCGACGCCCGCGAGGATTCTCAGGAGGGTCGTCTTGCCGGCACCGTTCAGCCCCAGCACGACGACGCGGGACCCGCGGTCGATCGCGAGGTCGACCCCGGCGAAGATCTCCAGCGAGCCGTACGACTTCGACAGGTTCTTGGCCATGAGCGGCGTCTTGCCGCACGGTGCGGGCTTGGGGAACCGCAGCTTGGCGACGCGGTCGTCCTGACGGACGTCGTCGAGGCCGGCCAGGAGCTTCTCGGCGCGGGCGACCATCTGGTGGGCGGCCGCGGCCTTGCTCGCCTTGGCGCCGAACCGGGCGGCCTGCTGCTGGAGAGCAGTGGCCTTCTTCTCGGCGTTGGCGCGCTCTTTGCGACGCCGTTCCTCATCAGCGGCGCGCTGACGGAGGTAGTTCTTCCAGTTCATGTTGTAGACGTCGATGACCTGGCGCATCGCGTCGAGGTAGAACACGCGGTTGACCGTCTCGCCCACGAGTTCGATGTCGTGGCTGATCACGATCAGCCCGCCCTTGTACCCCTTGAGGAACTCGCGGAGCCACACGACACTGTCGGCATCGAGGTGGTTCGTCGGCTCGTCGAGGATCATCGTCTGCGCGTCGGAGAACAGGATGCGGGCGAGTTCGATGCGGCGCCGCTGACCGCCGGATAGCGTCTTGAGGGGCTGGTCGAGGATGCGGTCCGGGAGCGAGAGGTTGTGCGCGATCGACGCCGCCTCGGCTTCCGCCGCGTATCCGCCGAGGGCTTCGAACCGCTCGGTGAGCGAACCGTACTTCCGCATGGCGCGGTCGGCGACAGCGGCATCCGTCGACGCCATGCCTTCGGCGGCCTCGCGCATACCGATCACGAGGGAACCCAGCCCTCGGGCGTCGAGGATGCGGGTGCGGGCGAGCATCTCGGGGTCCCCGGTGCGCGGATCCTGCGGCAGGTAGCCGAGTTCACCGGTGCGGTCCACTCTGCCGTCGGCCGGCATGAGGTCACCCGCGAGCACCTTGGTCAGCGTCGTCTTCCCTGCACCGTTGCGACCGACGAGACCGATCTTGTCGCCGGGCGACACGCGGAACGACACGTCCGACATGAGCGTGCGTGCACCGACGCGGATCTCGAGATCGTGCACGGCGAGCACAGCGGACATCCGTTCTTCGGGGGAAAGCGGCCGAGTGGCCAAACCCCCAGTATACGACCGCCACCCTCCCCCGACGCTCGTCCTCTCGGGACTCCGTTCCTATGGCGCAGCTATGAACTCCCCGCGATGTGCCCGGTCCGTGACGGGTTGGGCGGACGTCAGAACCAGACTGGGCGGGTAAGGAGCTCCATGAACGTTCTGCTGGACGTCGACATCACCGACGGTCCCGTCGTGGTCCTCGTCTACCTCCTGGCGGCTGCCTCCTTCGTCACGTTGGTGGCACGAAGGCCCTCGGCCCGCTGGCGGCGGCGGCCCTGGCTCGCGACGGCAGCCATCTCGGCGCTCCTCGGCGGGATGATCGGGTGGGGTCTCACGTGGCTGCTGTCCGATCGCCTCGATCTCTTCGACGCAGACCTGACGCCGGTCGTCCGCGGGTGGGTCATCGCGTGCTCCGGCGCCCTCGGCGTCGCCCTCGCATCGCTCTGGCGCCCGACCTGGCCGCGGGCGATCTCGAGCGCCGCCGCCGCGGCTCTGTTCGTGGGGACGGCTGCGATGGGTGTGAACATCGACTTCGGCCAGTATCCGACGATCGGCAGCGCCCTCGGTATCACCTCGATCGACGAGGGGTTGCCTCCCCTGGCCACCGCCGGCGAGGACGCACCGTCGATCGCGTCCTGGCAGGAGCCGGAAGGGATGCCGGAGCGCGGCCGGCTCGCCTCCGTCGAGATCCCCGCCACGGTGTCCGGGTTCGTCGCCCGCCCGGCGGTGGTCTACCTGCCCCCCGCGGCACTGGTGCGGCATCCCCCGCGCCTGCCTGTCCTCATCGTGATGTCGGGTCAGCCCGGCTCCCCCTCCGACCCTCTCCTCACCGATCACCTCCGCGACCATCTCGATGCCTACTCGGCTGCCCATCGCGGGCTGGCGCCGATCGTCGTGTCGCCGGACCAGCTCGGCTCGCCGGGCACCAATCCCCTGTGCATCGACTCCGCGCGCGCCGGCAACTCGGCGACCTATCTGACGGTGGACGTGCCCCGCTGGATCCGCGCGCACCTGCCGGTCACGCTCGCCGCCGGCTCGTGGGGCGTGGGCGGTCTCTCGCAGGGCGGGACGTGCGCGAGCCAGCTCGGCGCGGAGCACCCCGAGCTCTTCGACGCGATCCTCGACGCCTCCGGCCAGCTGCATCCGTCCCTCGGACCCGACGAGAAGACCATCGCGGAGGGCTTCGGCGGAGACGCCGGCGCGTTCGCGGCCGCCGCCCCATCGGCCATCATGGCTGCGCACGCTCCCTACGCCGACACGATCGCCGTCTTCGGCGTCGGCGCACAGGACAACCGCTTCCGCCCGGGCATCCGGACCCTGGTCTCGGACGCGCGGGCCGCGGGCATGGAGACCCACTACATCGAGGTGCCGGACACGGCGCACGACTCCCATGCCTGGAGCGCGATCCTCTCGCGCGGTCTGGTCCTGATCGCCGACCACTGGGGACTCGACCGATGACGACGGCAGAGCCCGCGGCATCCGCGTTCACCGACCGGTGCCGCACCGCGGGTCGCAGCGCAGCGCGCCTGGCCCGATCCGTCCCCGTCACCTGGGCGATCGCCGCGGTCGTCACCCTCGCCAGCGTCTACCGCTTCACACGGCCGGCGGGCGACTTCCGCCGCACGCTCGATGCGATCGCGTCGACCGGGTTCGACACCGTCCTGCTCAACCACGACTGGCTCTCGGTGTTCACCGCCGTCTTCTTCGTCCCGAAGCCCGGCGGCCTGTTCCTCACCCTTCTCGCGGTGATCGTCGGGATCGGGTGGAGCGAACGCCGGATGGGGCATGTCCGCACCCTCGCGGTGTTCGCCGCGGTCACGGTGCTCGGGATAGCCCTTGGCCTGTCCGCGCAGGCGCTCGGGCTCGCATCCAACCTGTACGGCGCGCAGGCGACCCGCGGGCATCACGTGTTCGACCCGACCATCGCGGTGGCCGGCACCATGATGGCGGCGAGCGCCTTCGCCCGTCCTCTCCTGCGCCGACGGGTGCGGATCATCGGGTTCGCCGTCCTGTCGGTGCTGGTCCTGTACGCGGGCGCGCCGGCCGACCAGTACCGGCTGGGCGCCGGCGTCGCCGGCGTCCTCGCCGGTCTCCTGCTGACTCACCGTCGCCCCGAGATCAAACGGCCTCGCGCGACCCGCCGCGAGGCGCGCACGCTCCTCTCGGCGGTCGTCTCCGTGACGGCGCTCGGTCCGCTGGTATCGATCCTCGCGCCGCACAGCATCGGCGTCCTGAACCCGCTGGGCTCGCTGTTCCGCGACCCGCTCCGCGATCCAACATTCGTGGCGGCGCGCTGCGAGACGGGCGATGTCACCCGTCAGTGCCTGGATGCCGTCGCGCTGACCCGCCTGGACGGACCGGGTGCTGTGCTCGTCACCCTGCTTCCGTTGGTCGCCCTGCTGCTCGCCGCGCGCGGCATCCATCGCGGCCGCCGCGTCGGGCTGTACCTCGCGATCGGCCTCAACATCCTGATGGCCGTCATCGCGGCGGTCTACTACGGATTCCTCCCTCTCGTCGCGTCCGGCCAGTACACGCGGTTCCAGTCGACGGCCGCCGAGCAGTTCGGCGCCTTCGATCTGGTCGCCACCCTGGTTCCGGCGGGCATCGCGATCATGCTGATGGTCGCTCGGCCGCTCTTCCCCACGAGGGACGCCGGACGCGTGGCCGTGAAGTTCGTCGGGCTGGCATTGCTCGCGTTCGTCGGAACCGCTACCGCCTACCTCGTCGTCGCGTGGATCGTCCGCGATCAGTTCTCCCCGACTGCGTCGGTGAGCGCCCTCATCCTCGATCTTCCGGAGCACTTCATCCCGGTCGGTTTCCTGGCCTTCGAGCCGGTGGACATGGTCGCGACCGGTCCTGTGGCGATCGCCGCGTCGCAGTGGGTCGGTCCGCTCTTCTGGATCGTCCTCATCGTCATCGCGCACCGCGGGATGCAGAGCGGGTCCCCGCTCGACACGGCTCGAGGTCCTGCTCTCGCCCGCATCTCGACGCTGCTGCGAGCGGGGTCGCCGAGCACACTGTCGTGGATGACGACGTGGGCGGGGAACGAGTACTGGTTCGCACCCGGCGGCGGCGCAGTCGCGTACCGCGTGATCAACGACGTGGCCATCACCACCGGCGACCCGATCGCTCCGACGGGCGAGGGCGCCGCCGTCGCGGAAGCCTTCGCACGGCACTGCGCCCACCACGGGTGGACTGTCGCCTTCTATTCGGTCACGGACGAGCTCCGCGCAGGGCTGAGCGGGCGGGGGTACAACTCGATCGCCGTCGCGGAGGAGACGGTCATCCATCCCGCGGGCTGGTCGTTGCAGGGCGGAAAGATGAAGGACATCCGTACCGCCATCAATCGTGCGGAGAAAGAGGGACTGTCTGCGTCGTGGGTGCGCTTCGGCGATCTGGCACCGCGCCAGGCCGCGCAGGTCCGGGATATCTCAGAGATGTGGGTCGCTGAACGGGAACTCCCCGAGATGGGGTTCACGCTCGGCGGCATCGACGAACTGCTGGACGACGCCGTCATGCTCATGGTCGCCGTCGACGCTGAGGGACGCGTCCACGCCGTGACGAGCTGGCTGCCCAGCTTCAGCGACGGGCGGGTGCGCGGGTGGACGCTCGATTTCATGCGCCGGGCACCGGACAGCATGAACGGCGTCATGGAGTTCCTCATCGCGCGGACGATCCTCCGGGCCGGCGACGACGGACTCGACTTCGTCAGCCTGTCGGGAGCTCCCCTCGCGGTGGATGTGGATCCGGACGGCCAGTCGGCCTCCTTGCGCGCCATCCTGGCGGTTCTCAGCCGATCGCTGGAACCTGTCTACGGTTTCCGATCGCTCCTCCGGTTCAAGACGAAGTTCCGGCCGGAGTTCCGCCGACTGCACCTGGTGTACGCGGACTCGCTCGCACTTCCCGCCATCGGACTGGCACTGGCCCGCGCGTACCTGCCCACCCTCACGGCCCGGCAAGCGGTGCGAGCGTTCGGTCGGCGGACGACGCCGAGAGTCGCCTCTGACAGGTGACCTCTGGTTTCCGGAGCCGTCCGGCTCGGGGTAAGGTTAGGCGACCCTAATCATTCCCCTCAGGAGACCTCCGTGCCTCGCATCCGCACTGCCCTCGCCCTCGCCGCAGCATCCGTCCTCGTTCTGACCGGGTGCGCGACCAACGCCGCGCCGGCCGCGGGTGGTGGCTCATCGTCTGCAGCTGCCGGCGACGCATTCCCCGTCACCATCGAGAACGCGTTCGGTAAGACCACCATCGCGAAGAAGCCCGAGCGCGTCGCCACGGTGGCGTGGGGCAACCAGGAAGCAGCCCTCGCTCTGGGCGTCGTTCCGGTGGGAATGCCCAAGGTGACGTGGGGCGATGACGACGGCGACGGTGTGCTGCCCTGGGTGGAGGACAAGCTCACGGAGCTCGGTGCCAAGACGCCCATTCTGTTCGACGAGGCGCAGGGCATCGATTTCGAGGGAGTCGCGGACTCGCGACCCGACGTCATCCTCGCCGCGTACTCGGGGCTGACCCAGGAGGACTACGACAAGCTCAGCAAGATCGCGCCCGTTGTCGCCTACCCGGAGGTCGCGTGGGGCACCACGTGGCAGGACATGACGATCACCAACGGCACCGCGCTGGGGCTGAAGACGCAGGCGGAAGATCTCGTGTCGACGCTGACGAAGACCCTCGACGACGAGGTTGCGAAGTACCCGGAGATCGCCGGCAAGAAGGCGATGTTCAGCTCCTTCGACCCGAGCAACCTCAGCCAGATCGGCTTCTACACGCTGGAAGACCCCCGCGCGAAGTTCTTGAAGGATCTCGGCACCGTGCCCCCGAAGACCGTCGAGGAGCAGTCGAAGACCTCGAAGGAGTTCTGGATCGTCAACAGCACGGAGGACATCGAGCGGTTCAGCGACCTGCAGGTGCTCGTGACGTACGGGGATGACTCGACGCTGGCCGCCATGCAGGCGGACCCGCTGCTGTCCCGCATCCCCGCCGTGAAGAACGGGGCCGTCGTCGTCCTGCCGTCGGTGAACGACCCGCTCGCGGCAGCAGCCAACCCGACCCCGCTCTCGATCACCGACCCCCACACCGCGGAGTTCGTCGAGATGCTCGGTGAGGCGGCGAAGAAGGCTTCCTGAGCCCTTCGGATCGATCCACGTGTCCACTACTCTCGCTCCCGCCGCCACCGCGGTCCCGTCCCTGCGACGGCGACCGCGGCGTCGGCGTGTGATCTGGCTGGTCGCACTCATCGCCTTCGTGGCTGTGGCTGCAGTCCTGTCCGTGACGCTGGGGGCGAGATCCGTGGAAATCAACGACATCTGGGCAGGGTTGTCCGGGGACGTCGACACGGCATCCGCCGCCGCCGTCGCGAAGCGCGTGCCGCGGACGATCCTCGCCCTGCTCATCGGGGCGGCGCTCGCCGTGGCAGGGACCGTCATGCAGGGTGTGACGCGAAACCCCCTCGCGGACCCGCAGATCCTCGGGATCAACGGCGGCGCCTCTCTCGCCGTCGTCGTCGGGCTCGCCTTCTTCGGGATCACGGATGCCTTCGGTTACATCTGGCTCGCCATGCTCGGCGCTGCCGTCGCCGCCGTGTTCGTCTACACGGTGGGTTCGCTCGGCCGGGGCGGCGCCAGCCCGCTGAAACTCGCGCTGGCGGGCGCCGCGACCGCGGTCGCCTTCACCTCGCTGATCAGCGCGATCCTGCTCCCCCGCATCGACGTCATGAGCGTCTTCCGTTTCTGGCAGATCGGCGGAGTCGGCGGAGCATCCCCCGACAAGATCCTCCTCGTCCTCCCGTTCCTCATCGTCGGCGCAGCGATCTGCTTCGCTTCCGCCGGCGGCCTCAACTCCCTGGCACTCGGCGACGACCTCGCCGCGGGCCTCGGCGAGCGGGTGCAGACGGCGCGGCTCCTGGCCGCGCTCGGAGCCGTCATCCTCTGCGGAGCGGCGACCGCCGTCGCCGGCCCCATCGGGTTCGTCGGCCTCATCGTCCCGCACGTCTGCCGGCTTCTCGTCGGCCCCGATCACCGGTGGCTCCTGCCTATCTCGGCGCTCGTCGGTGGCGGCCTCCTCACCGTCGCGGACGTCGTCGGTCGTGTGATCGCCCCGCCGCAGGAAGTCGAGGTCGGTGTGGTCACCGCGCTCATCGGCGCCCCGTTCTTCATCGCCATCGTGCGTCGACAGAAGATGCGTGCACTGTGACCGCGGCATCCGTTCAGCAGTCGACGCTCGACCTCGTCACGCGAGGTCGAGCACGCAGAGCGCGTCGACGTGTGCTCGTCACGAGCATTCTCGTGATCGCCGTCGCGGCCACCTACCTCGTTTCGCTGATGGTGGGTCAGAGCTTCTACTCCCCCGCCGAGGTCTGGGGCGTCATCACCGGGCAGCTCGTTCCCGGCGCCTCGTTCACGGTCGGCGAGCTCCGACTGCCCCGTTCGACGGTCGGCCTGCTCGCGGGAGCCTGCTTCGGCATCGGCGGCGCGGTGTTCCAGACCATGCTCCGCAACCCGCTCGCCAGCCCCGACATCATCGGAATCAACGCGGGGGCCAGCGCCGCGGCCGTCGTCGGAATCGTGTTCCTCTCGCTCGACCAGACCCCGGTCGCGATCCTCGCCACGGTGGGTGCTCTGGTCACCGCCCTATCCATCTACCTCCTGGCGTTCAAGGACGGCGGGGCGGGCGCCAGGTTCATCCTCATCGGGATCGGCGTCGCCGCGATCTTCAACAGCGTCGTGGCGTACGTCCTGTCGCGGGCCGCGGAGTGGGACCTCCAGGCCGCGATGCGCTGGATCACGGGCAACCTCAACGGCGCATCCTGGAACGAGGCCGTCCCTCTCGCCGTCGCCGTGGTGATCGGAGTCCCCGTCATCCTCTGGCTCTCGCGCGACCTCGAGCTGATGCGACTCGGCGACGACACCGCCGCAGCGCTCGGAGTCCCCGTCGAGCGTCGGCGCGTCATGCTCATCATCGCCGCCGTGACCCTGCTGGCGTTCGCGACCGCGGCGGCAGGACCCATCTCGTTCGTCGCCTTCCTGGCAGGCCCCATCGCGGCACGGATGCTGGGACCCGTCGGATCCCCCGTCCTCGTCGCCGGCTTGTTCGGCGCCCTCCTGGTGCTCGTCGCGGACTTCGTCGGACAGTATCTCCTCGGTCTCCGACTGCCCGTCGGCGTGGTCACGGGCGTGCTCGGCGCGCCGTACCTCATCTTCCTTCTCATCCGCAGCAGCCGCTCGGGAGGCACCCTATGACCGCCCACCGCACCCTCACCGCGGCGGGGATCTCGCTCGCCTACGGTGACCGGACGATCGTCGACACGCTGGATCTCACCGTTCCCGCAGGCAAAGTCACAGCGATCGTCGGCGCGAACGCCTGCGGCAAGTCGACCCTGCTCAAGGCGATGGCGCGCCTCCTCCCCCCCAGAGCAGGTCAGGTCCTCCTCGACGGCAAGGACATCCACCGGATGCCGACCAAGCAGGTCGCCCGCGATCTCGGATTGCTGCCGCAGTCGCCGATCGCTCCCGAGGGGATCGCCGTCTCCGACCTCGTCAGTCGCGGACGTACTCCCCACCACGGGCCGCTCGCGCGCTGGACGCCGGCAGACGACAACGCCGTGGCAGAAGCCCTCGAAGCGACCGACATCGTCGCGATCGCGGACCGTCCCGTCGATGAGCTCTCCGGCGGCCAGCGCCAGCGCGTCTGGATCGCGATGGCCCTCGCCCAGCAGACGGATGTCCTCCTGCTCGACGAGCCGACGACGTTCCTCGACGTGAGCCATCAGATCGACGTGCTCGACCTGCTGACCGACCTCAACCGGTCGCGCGGAACCACCATCGTCATGGTGCTCCACGATCTCAACCTGGCCGCACGCTACGCCGACCACCTGGTCGCGATGTCCGCCGGACGGATCTTCGCTTCCGGCGCTCCTGAGCAGGTCCTGACTTCGGAGACGGTCCACGAGGTCTTCGGTCTCGACAGCCGCGTCATCCCCGACCCGCTCACCGGTCGACCGCTGGTTCTTCCCATCGGTCGACACCACGTCCCCGCGCGCCTCGACGGCGCCGTCAGCTGATACCCGGAGTGACCGATGTCCCTCAACACCATGGCCTTCTTCCGTGCACCGGTGGCGTCCGTCGCAGACGTGACCCCCAGTTTCCGCCGCTTCACCTTCAAGGACTCCGCGCTCTCCGCCTACGGCGACCCGGGGTTCGACCAGCGGGTGAAGATCCTCTTCCCCACTCCGACCGCGCCGATCGACTCGATGCCCACCGGTGAGGACTGGTACGACCAGTGGCGCGCACTGCCCGACGACGCCCGTCCCGTGATGCGGACGTACACGACTCGCGCCGTGCGGAACGAGGCCAACGAGGTCGACATCGACATGGTGGCGCACGATGTCATGGGCCCCGCTTCGGCCTGGATCGCCGAGGCGAAGGCGGGCGACGAGGTGCTGATCCTCGCGCCGACGACCTCCCACACGGGCGTCAATTACGGCATCGACTTCGTCCCGCCCGCCAAGACGGAGAACATCCTCCTCGCGGGAGACGAGACCGCGGCGCCCGCGATCGCCCGCATTCTGGAGCAGCTCCCCGCCGACGCTCGCGGCGTCGTCGTCCTCGAGGTGCCGCATGCCGATGACATAGCGTATCTGCCCACTCATCCGGGATTCGAGCTCATCACCGCGGCCCGGGCGGGCGAGAACCGCCGACACGATCACCTCATCGCCGCCGTCAGCGAGGTCGCCCACCGTCTCGCACCCCGCGGTATCGGAGCCGAGGTCGAGGAGATCGACGTCGATCACGACATCCTGTGGGAGGTCCCCCGCACGGCGAAGGGTGGCGCGGCGCTCAAGCGCGCTCCCCTGTACGCATGGCTGGCTGGCGAGGCATCAGCCATCAAGGCACTGCGTCGTCACCTGGTGAGCGAGGTCGGCGTCGACCGCCGTGCCGTCGCCTTCATGGGCTACTGGCGACTCGGCCGGTCGGAGAACTGAAGAAGCGGTGCGGCACAGTCGCACCGCTTCTTCCATCGGCCGGGTGGCCGCGGTCTTCGGGTCAGATCGAGAATCCGAGCGCGCGCATCATGTCGCGACCGTCATCGGTGATCTTCTCCGGTCCCCACGGCGGCATCCAGACCCAGTTGATACGGAATCGGTCCACGACGCCGTCGAGCGCCTGGCCGGTCTGTTCCTCGAGGACGTCCGTCAGGGGGCAGCCGGCCGACGTCAGGGTCATGTGGATGACGAGTGCGTCGTTCTCGTCGTCCCATCCCAGGTCGTAGATCAAGCCGAGGTCGACGATATTGACCCCCAACTCGGGGTCCATGACGTCCTTGAGCGCCTCGGTGACCTCGTCGTACTTCTCGGGTGCGAGCGTCTCGGTCATGCGACGATCCTAGGCCTGCTCGCCGCCGACCGGGGCGAGGAAACGGTCGTAACCCTCGTCCTCCAGCCGCGCTGCGAGCTCCGGGCCGCCTTCCTCAGCGACGCGACCGTTCACGAGGACGTGGACGAAGTCGGGCTGGATGTAGCGGAGGATGCGGGTGTAGTGGGTGATGAGCAGGACGCCCATGTCGCTCTCCTCCTTGGCGCGGTTGACGCCCTCGGAGACGATCTTGAGCGCGTCGACGTCGAGGCCGGAGTCCGTCTCGTCGAGGATGGCGAGCTTGGGCTTCAGGAGCTCGAGCTGCAGAATCTCGTGGCGCTTCTTCTCGCCGCCGGAGAAGCCCTCATTGACGTTGCGGGCGGCGAACTTCGGGTCCATGCGCAGGTTCTGCATGGCGCCCTTCACGTCCTTCGTCCACGAGCGGATCGACGGCGCTTCGCCGTCGATGGCGGTCTTGGCGGTACGCAGGAAGTTCGTGACCGTCACACCGGGGATCTCGACCGGGTACTGCATCGCCAGGAAGAGACCGGCGCGCGCACGCTCGTCGACCGACATCGCGAGGACGTCCTCGCCGTCGAGGGTGATGGTGCCACCCGTGACGGTGTACTTGGGGTGGCCGGCGATCGTGTACGCGAGCGTCGACTTGCCGGAGCCATTCGGGCCCATGATGGCGTGGGTCTCGCCCGTGCGGACGGTGAGGGTGACGCCGTTGAGGATCGGGGTCTCGCCGGCTTCCGTCTCGACGGTCACATGGAGGTCGCGGATCTCGAGGACAGACATGTCAGCTTCTTTCTTCAGTTCACGGCTTTGGTCACGGCGGGATCGATGAGGATGTCGTCCCCGTCGATCGTGACCTCGTAGACGGGCACCGGCTCGTAGGCCGGGAGATTCAGGGGGCGGCCGGTGCGGAGCGAGAACGCGGACCCGTGCGCCCAGCATTCGAGCGTCTCGCCCTCGACGAAGCCGTCCGCCAGCGAGATGTCACCGTGCGTGCAGGTGTCGCCGATCGCGTGGACCTCGCCCTGACCGTCGAGCACCACGGAGATGGCGACACCGCCCACCTCGACGCGCACAGCGGTGTCCTGCTCGAGCTCGCTCAGCTGGAGCACCTTCTCGGCGGTCATCGCGTGCCCTCCCCGACGAGCTCCGCCTCGATGGCGGCGATGAACTCGTCCTCGAGGGACGGGATGCCGATCTTCTGGACGATCTCGGCGAGGAAGCCGAGGACGACCAGACGTCGTGCCTGCTCCTCGTCGATCCCGCGGGCCTGCAGGTAGAAGAGTTGCTCGTCGTCGAACCGGCCCGTCGCGCTCGCGTGCCCGGCACCGACGATGTCGCCGGTCTCGATCTCGAGGTTCGGGATGGAGTCTGCGCGAGCTCCGTCGGTGAGGACGAGGTTGCGGTTCGCTTCGTAGGAGTCGGTGCCGACGGCATCCGGTCCGATGAGGACGTCGCCGATCCAGACGGTCCGCGCCGAGGCACCCTGCAGCGCACTCTTGTACAGGACGTCGCCGTTCGTGTGGTCGCCCTTGTGGTGGAGGTAGACCTGGCTCTCGAGATGCTGGCCCGCGTCGGCGAACGAGAGGCCGTACAGGCGTCCCTGCGCGCCGGAACCGGCGAGCTCTACCGACGGGTTCACCCGCACGAGGCCGCCGCCGAGGCTGACGACGATGTGGGTGAGGGTCGCATCGCGGTCCACACGGGCCTGGTGCGCCGCGAGGTGCACGGCGTCGTCGTCCCATCGCTGGACCGACACGACCGTGAGGGCGGCGCCGTCACGGACGATGATCTCGACGTTCTGCGCCTGAGCGGCGGTTCCCTCGTGGCGCAGCACGACGGTACCGCGCGAATTCGCCTGCGCCTCGATGACGACGTGCGCATGAGCGACGCCCCCGCGACCGGTGAGGGTCACGACGACGGGCTCGTCGATCTCGGTGTTCGCGGGGATCCGGATGAGCGGCGCCTCGGGCTCCTGAGCCCAGGCGATCGCGCTGACGACATCCTCGGGGCGGAAGACCTCGCCACGGGGCGCCTCGTCCTTCTGCAGACGGCGGTGCTCGACGGCATCCGGTCCGGTCACCTCGACGCCGATGACGTCGTGCGGAGCGGGCTCGTCGGCCAGCAGCGCGGCGACGCGGTCGAGCGGCGTGTGCTTCCAGTTGACCTCGCGGCCGGTCGGCGTGCCGAAGTCGGCCGGGTCGAACGACCACGGACGCTCCGAGCGGGTCTGCACGGGAACGTTCCGGTCGGTCACTTTCGCCGCAGGGTCGATGTGGCCCTTCGCATCGGATGCGGGGGCCTGAGTCGCTGTCGTCATCAGCCGACGGATCCTTCCATGCCCATCTCGATGAGCTTGTTCAGCTCGAGGGCGTACTCCATGGGCAGTTCGCGGGCGATCGGCTCGATGAAGCCGCGCACGATCATCGCCATCGCCTCGTCCTCGGGCATGCCGCGGCTCATGAGGTAGAACAGCTGCTCCTCGCTGACCTTCGAGACGGTCGCCTCGTGGCCGAGCTGGACGTCGTCGACGCGGATGTCGATCGCCGGGTACGTGTCGGAGCGCGAGATCGTGTCGACCAGCAGCGCGTCGCAGCGGACCGTGTTGGCCGAGTGGTGCGCGTTGGCGTCCACCCGCACCTCCCCGCGGTAGCCGGCGCGGCCGCCGCCGCGCGCGATCGACTTCGAGACGATCGACGACTGGGTGTACGGCGCCATGTGGATCATCTTCGCGCCGGCGTCCTGGTGCTGGCCGGGACCGGCGAAGGCGACGGACAGGGTCTCGCCCTTGGCGTGCTCGCCCATCAGGTAGATCGACGGGTACTTCATCGTCACCTTGGAGCCGATGTTGCCGTCGACCCATTCCATGGTCGCGCCCTCATGGGCGACGGCGCGCTTGGTGACGAGGTTGTAGACGTTGTTCGACCAGTTCTGGATCGTCGTGTACCGAACGCGGGCGTTCTTCTTCACGATGATCTCGACGACGGCCGAGTGCAGCGAGTCGCTCTTGTAGATGGGAGCGGTGCAACCCTCGATGTAGTGGACGTAGCTGTCCTCGTCGGCGATGATCAGCGTCCGCTCGAACTGGCCCATGTTCTCGGTGTTGATGCGGAAGTAGGCCTGGAGCGGGATCTCGACGTGCACGCCCTTGGGGACGTAGACGAACGAGCCACCCGACCACACAGCGGTGTTCAGCGCGGCGAACTTGTTGTCGCCCGCGGGGATGACCGTGCCGAAGTACTCCTCGAAGAACTCGGGGTGCTCGCGCAGTGCCGTGTCGGTGTCCATGAAGATGACACCCTGCTGCTCCAGGTCCTCGCGGATCTGGTGGTAGACGACCTCGGACTCGTACTGAGCGGCGACGCCGGCGACGAGGCGCTGACGCTCCGCCTCGGGGATGCCGAGCTTCTCGTACGTGTTGCGGATCTCCTCGGGGAGGTCCTCCCACGTCTGCGCCTGCTTCTCGGTCGAGCGCACGAAGTACTTGATGTTGTCGAAGTCGATGCCCGAGAGGTCGGCGCCCCACGTCGGCATGGGCTTGCGCCCGAAGAGCTGGTACCCCTTGAGGCGGGTCTTCAGCATCCATTCGGGTTCGCTCTTGAGAGCCGAGATCCCGCGGACCACGTCCTCGTTGATACCTCGCTGGGCGATGGCACCGGCGGCATCCGCGTCGTGCCAGCCGAACTCGTACACCCCCAGGCCTTCGAGTTCGGGACGGTCGATGAGCACATCCGACATGAATTTCCTCCTCACGGGCGGCAACGGTGTCATCCGTTCCGGCATTCCCTCCCGTGAGAGGAGTGCACGAGGGGGATGCCGCTGCTGGCCGCTCTGACGACGCGATACCGCGCCTAGAATCGTTGTGCGGGCTGCGATGGGGATCGCGCTCGCCGACTGCTTCATTCTACAGGCACGGCCGTCCCCCGCGGCGTGCCGGCCCTCGCCCGGAGGCGACCCCATGCTCATCACCGCGTCGACACCGACCGCCCCGCCCGTCACGCGGATGCCGCGTCTGCTGCCCCTCGTGGCCTGGCTCTCGTTCATCGCCGAGACGCTCATCATCGGCACCGGCGGCGCCGTCCGGCTCACCGGCTCCGGCCTCGGCTGCCCTACGTGGCCCACCTGCACGCCGGAATCGCTCGTGGCGACTCCCGAGATGGGCATCCACGGCGTCATCGAGTTCGGCAACCGGACGCTGACGGGGCTCGTCGGCATCCTCGCGCTGATCGTCGTCATCCTCGTGTGGCGGATGCGGCGTGCCCGCCGGGACCTGTTCGTCATGGCGCTCATCGTCCTCGCCGGCGTCGTCGCGCAGGCCATCGTCGGCGGCATCACGGTCCTGACGGGCCTGAACCCGTTCATCGTCGGCTTCCACTACGTCGTGTCGCTGGTCCTCGTCTGCGTCTGCGCCGCATTCCTCGTGCGCATGAAGGAGCCGGCCGCCCCCCGCCTCCGCGTGGTACCGACGTGGTACGCCGGGCTCGCGCACGCCACGACCGCCGTCCTCGCGGTGACGATCGCTTTCGGAGTCCTCACCACCGGCGCTGGCCCCCACTCGGGCGACGCGGCGGCCGGCCGGAACGGCTTCAACGCCGAGATCCTCGAGCACGTCCACGCCTGGCCGGGATACACGCTTCTCGCACTGACACTCGTGCTGGTCGGCGTCGCCTGGGCGAAGCGCCTGCGGCCCCGCACGTGGATCTCCGTCCTCCTGCTCGCCGAAGCGGTCCAGATCGCGGTGGGTCTCTACCAGGCGCGCAACGGTCTCCCCGAGATCGCGGTCGGCGTCCACATGGTGCTCGCTGCACTGACGGCGGCCACCATGACCGTGGTCATCCTGCGCCTCAAGGCGCCCGTACCGGCTGAAGACGTCGCCACCTCTCACTGAAAGTTCATAGGTTCCGCATCACCTCCCGCAGGGTCCATCGACCACAGTGGCCCGGGCCGTTCGAATCCGGACGGCTTCGACCCGGAGGAGATTCGATGAACACCCGCCCCCGCCTGACCCGCAGCATCCCGTTCTGGCTGCTCGTGGCAGGCTCCCTCGCATCCAGCGCCGCCGGCGCCGTCGTCCTGATCGACAAGCTCGGGACGATGGAGACCGCGCTGACCGCCGGTACCGCGACCGGCGTGGAGGTCTATGTCGGGCAGATCTGGGCCGTCCTGGGCGCGATCCTGATCGGCGTCGGCGCGATCGGCCTCCTGTTGGCCTTCACGCTGGGCGCCCTGCGCGCCTTCGCCGTCACCCCTCAGGCGCAGACCGCACCCGAGGCGGACGACGCCATCGAGCCCGTCGACCAGCCGGAAGACCACGACACGACCGAGCCCGTCCTCGACGGCGCGGCACGCTGACCGAGTGATCGGCCCGCTGCGGTCAGAACGGCAGCAGCGGGTCGATCGCGATGGCGACGAACAGCAGCGTCAAGTACGTGATGGAGGCGTGGAACACGCGCATCGGCTGGATCTTGTCGCCGCGCACAGCACGTGCGTACAGGACATGGGACTCGTAGATGAACCAGCCGCCGAACACGAGCGCGGACACGGTGTAGACGATGCCCATGCCGGCGACCGGGATCAGCAGGAGTGAACTCGCGATGGTCGCCCACGCGTAGAGGATGACCTGCAGGCCGACCTGTGCACCGTCGCGGGTCGCGCCGAGCATCGGCACATCGACCTCCGCGTAGTCCCCCTTGTACTTCATGGACAGCGGCCAGTAGTGCGGCGGCGTCCAGAGGAACACGAGCAGGAACAGGATGAAGGGCGTCCAGGTGAGAGAACCCGTGACGGCCGACCACCCGATGATGACCGGGAAGCACCCGGCGATCCCGCCCCACACGATGTTCTGCTCGGTGCGGCGCTTGAGAAGGATCGTGTAGATCACGACGTAGAAGAAGATGGCTGCGGCGCTGAGGGCTGCGGCGACCCAGTTCGTGAACACCCAGAGCCACACCGTGGACACGATGGCGAGCGTCCACGAGAAGACGAGCGCGCCGCGGGGTGAGACCTCACCCGTGACGAGCGGTCGGTTCTCGGTGCGCTTCATGTGCGCATCGATGTCGCGATCGAGGTACATGTTGAAGGATGCCGCCGAGCCCGCGCTCATGGCGCCGCCCAGAACCGTCGCGAGGATCAGCCAGAGATCAGGGAGACCGTTCGCGGCCAGGAACATGACCGGGATCGTCGTGACGAGCAGCAGTTCGAGAACCCGCGGCTTCGTCAGCTGAACGTACGCGCGGAGGGTTCGGCCGAACGACTGTCGAGCGGGCGCGGATACGCGCGCGCCGGTGTCCGTGAGTGCCATCGCCCCTGCCGTGTAGATCGTCCCCCGAGTCTACGGCATCCTCCGCGGGCGGTACTTCTCGACCGGATCGGACGCTTCGCTGACAGCGCACGTCACAGAGCGCCGCCCCGGCCTCGGCGGGTGCCCCGGGTCGATATGCTGAAAATCCCGACGCGGGACGTCCCTCTTCTTTCATGATCAGCAGTCGTCCGCGCCGACTCACCGACGAAAGGCTTCCAGGTGTCAGAGCTGGTTTGGGACGAGATCGATCGACGCGCGGTGGACACCGCGCGGGTGCTGGCGGCGGATGCCGTCGAGAAGGTCGGCAACGGCCACCCGGGGACCGCGATGAGCCTCGCGCCCGCGGCGTACCTGCTCTACCAGCGCGTGCTGCGCCACGATCCCGCCGACACCCACTGGCTCGGTCGCGACAGGTTCATCCTGTCCGCCGGTCACTCGTCGCTGACGCAGTACGTGCAGCTCTACCTGGGCGGCTTCGGTCTCGAGCTCGATGACCTGAAGGCGCTCCGCACCTGGGGCTCGCTGACCCCCGGCCACCCCGAGTACGGCCACACGAAGGGTGTGGAGATCACGACGGGTCCGCTCGGCCAGGGGCTCGCCTCGGCCGTCGGCTTCGCCTACGCCGCACGATACGAGCGCGGTCTCTTCGACCCCGAGGCCGAAGCTGGCACCTCGCCGTTCGACCACCACATCTTCGTCATCGCCGGTGACGGCGACCTCCAGGAGGGTGTCACCTCCGAGGCCGGTTCGCTCGCGGGCCACCAGCAGCTCGGCAACCTGATCGCGATCTACGACTCGAACCAGATCTCGATCGAGGACGACACCAACGTCGCCTTCACCGAGGACGTGCAGGCCCGATACGAGGCCTACGGCTGGCAGGTGCAGACGGTCGACTGGAAGAAGACCGGCGAGTACGTCGAGGATGTCGCTGCCCTCCACGCCGCGATCGAGGCCGCCAAGGCCGAGACGTCCAAGCCCTCCCTCATCGTCCTCAAGACGATCATCGGCTGGCCCTCGCCCGGCAAGCAGAACTCGGGCAAGATCCACGGTTCCGCCCTCGGCGCCGACGAACTCGCTGCCACGAAGAAGGTCCTCGGCTTCGACCCCGAAGAGAATTTCGCCGTCGCGGACGAGGTCCTCGCCCACACCCGTTCGCTCGCCCAGCGCGCAGCGACCGACCGCGCCGCCTGGCAGGAGTCCTTCGACGCCTGGGCCGCCGCGAACCCCGAGCGGAAGGCGCTGCTCGACCGCCTCGAGGCGGCAGCCCTGCCCGACGGAATCGCCGACGCCCTCCCCTCCTTCGAGGCCGGCAAGGACGTCTCGACCCGTGCCGCTTCGGGCCTCGTCCTCAACGCCCTCGCCGCCGAGCTCCCCGAGCTCTGGGGCGGTTCGGCCGACCTCGCCGAGTCGAACCTGACGACGATCAAGGACGCGAAGAGCTTCATCCCGGCCGAGTGGTCCACGCACGAGTGGTCGGGCGACCCCTATGGACGCGTGCTGCACTTCGGCATCCGCGAACACGCCATGGGCGCGATCGTCAACGGCATCAAGCTGCACGGTCCGACCCGTCCGTTCGGCGGGACGTTCCTGATCTTCAGCGACTACATGCGCCCGGCGGTGCGACTGGCCGCCCTCATGAACATCCCCTCGGTGTTCGTGTGGACCCACGACTCCGTTGCCCTCGGCGAGGACGGCCCGACGCACCAGCCGATCGAGCAGCTCGCGACGCTGCGGCTCATCCCGAACTTCACGGTCGTCCGTCCCGCCGATGCGAACGAGACGGCCGCGGCCTGGCTCGAGATCCTCCGCCGCCAGGACGGCCCGACGGGTATCGCTCTCACCCGCCAGAACATCGCCGTGTTCCCGCGCGGAGAGAACGGCTACGCCACGACCGATGGTGTCGCTAAGGGTGCGTACACGCTCCTCGACGCTCCCGAGGGAGAGCCCGACGTGATCCTCATCGCCACCGGCTCCGAGGTCCAGCTGGCCGTGGCGGCACGCGAGACGCTCGCCGCCGAGGGCATCGGCGCACGCGTCGTGTCCGCACCCAGCCTCGAATGGTTCGCCGAACAGGATGCGGACTACCGCGAGTCGGTCCTGCCCGCCGCGGTCACGGCGCGCGTCTCGGTCGAGGCGGGAGCCACGGGCCTGTGGCGCGCGGTCGTCGGCGACAGCGGACGCACCGTCGGCATCGACCACTTCGGCGCCTCCGCCGATTACAAGACCCTGTTCGAGAAGTTCGGCGTCACCGCCGATGCGGTCGTCGAAGCGGCCCGCGCAACCGTCAAGGAGAACGCATGAGCACCCCCACCGAGGACCTGTCCGCCGCCGGCGTCAGCATCTGGCTCGACGACCTCTCGCGATCGCGGATCGACACCGGCAACCTCGCCCAGCTGATCGAGACGCGCGACGTCGTCGGCGTCACCACCAACCCGTCGATCTTCCAGGCCGCAATCGGCAACAAGGACGACGACTCGTACGACGCTCCGTTGCAGGCTCTTGCGGCCCAGGGCGCGGATGTCGACACGGCGATCTTCGAGATCACGACCACCGACGTGCGTGACGCGGCCGACATCTTCCGTCCCGTGTTCGACCGCACGGACGGCGTCGACGGACGCGTGTCGATCGAGGTCTCCCCCGACCTCGCACACGACACCGACGCGACCGTCGCCCAGGCGAAGGAACTGTGGGCGAAGGTCGACCGCCCGAACACGCTGATCAAGATCCCCGCGACCCTCGCGGGCCTTCCGGCCATCAGCGCCGTCCTCGCCGAAGGCATCTCGGTGAACGTGACCCTCATCTTCAGCCTCGAGCGCTACGCGGCGGTCATCGACGCGTACCTCGAGGGTGTGCGCCGGGCGAAGGAGAACGGTCACGACATCGCGACGATCCACTCGGTTGCCTCGTTCTTCGTTTCGCGCGTGGACACCGAGGTCGACAAGCGCCTCGAGGCGATCGACACGAGCGAAGCCGCAACGCTGAAGGGCAAGGCGGGCGTCGCCAACGCGCGCCTGGCGTACGAGCTGTTCGAGAAGCGATTCGCTCAGTCGGATGCCGCCGAGCTGATCGCCGCGGGCGCGACGGTGCAGCGTCCCCTCTGGGCCTCGACCGGCGTCAAGGACCCTGCCCTTCCCGACACCCTCTACGTGACCGAGCTCGTCGCGCCGGGCACCGTGAACACGATGCCCGAGAAGACGCTCGAGGCCACGTTCGACCACGCGAAGGTCACCGGGGACACCGTCACCGGCGCCTACGAGGACGCTCACCGCGTCTTCGACCAGCTGGCGGAGGCCGGGGTCGACCTCGTCGACGTCACCCAGGTGCTCGAGGATGAGGGCGTCGAGAAGTTCATCGTCTCGTGGCACGATCTGCAGGGCACGGTGCGCCAGGCCCTCGACGGCGCGAACTGACCGATGGTTGCTGAGATCTCGCGGGGGATCAACCCCCTCCGCGATCCCGACGATCGTCGCCTCAACCGCATCGCGGGGCCGAGCGCGCTCGTGATCTTCGGCGTGACGGGCGATCTGTCGCGCAAGAAGCTCATGCCTGCCGTGTACGACCTCGCCAACCGCGGACTTCTGCCCCCCGGGTTCGCCCTCGTAGGGTTCGCGCGTCGCGACTGGGAGGACCAGGACTTCGCGAAAGTCGTGTACGAGGCCGTGCGACAGCATGCCCGCACCCCCTTCCGTGAGGAGACCTGGAACCAGCTCCTCCAGGGGATCCGTTTCGTCCAGGGCGAGTTCGACGACCCGTCATCCTTCGCTCGTCTCCGAGAGACGGTCGAGAAGCTCGACACCGAGCGCGGCACCATGGGCAATCACGCCTACTACCTGTCGATCCCGCCCAAGGACTTCCCGGTCGTGGCACGGCAGCTGCGCGACTCCGGACTGGTCGATGAGTCCGCGAGCGGCGACACCTGGCGCCGCGTCGTGATCGAGAAGCCGTTCGGCAGCGACCTGCAGACGGCCCGCGAGCTGAACGAGGCTCTCGAAGTCGCCTTCCCCGCCGACGCGATCTTCCGCATCGACCACTACCTCGGCAAGGAGACGGTCCAGAACATCCTGGCGCTCCGGTTCGCCAACGAGCTGTACGAGCCGCTGTGGAACGCGAACTACGTGGACCACGTCCAGATCACCATGGCCGAGGACATCGGCGTGGGCGGTCGAGCCGGGTACTACGACGGCATCGGCGCGGCACGCGACGTCATCCAGAACCACCTCCTCCAGCTCCTCGCTCTCACCGCGATGGAGGAGCCCATCTCCCTCGACGCGGAGCACCTGCGCGCCGAGAAGGAGAAGGTCCTCGCGGCGGTCACGCTGCCCGAGGATCTCGCGACCGCCACCGCGCGCGGTCAGTACGCCGGCGGATGGCAGGGCGGCGAGCACGTCACCGGGTTCCTCGACGAGGACGGCATGGATCCGCAGTCGAAGACGGAGACGTACGCCGCCATCAAGCTCGAGATCGCGACGCGCCGGTGGAACGGCGTCCCGTTCTACCTGCGCACCGGAAAGCGGCTCGGACGCCGCGTCACGGAGATCGCCGTCGTGTTCAAGCACACGCCCCCGCTTCTGTTCCTGCGCTCGCAGGCACTGCAGCTCGGCCAGAACGCGCTCGTCATCCGCATCCAGCCCGACGAGGGCGTGACGCTCCGCTTCGGGTCGAAGGTCCCCGGCGCCGGCAACGAGGTGCGCGACGTCACGATGGACTTCGGCTACGGCCACGCGTTCACCGAGTCGAGCCCCGAGGCCTACGAACGACTCATCCTCGACGTCCTCCTGGGCGATCCTCCCCTGTTCCCCCGGCACGAAGAGGTGGAGCTCTCGTGGCGCATCCTGGACCCGGTCGAACGCTTCTGGGCCGAGCAGGACGAGCCGCTCGAGCAGTACTCCCCCGGTTCCTGGGGTCCCCCGTCCGCCGATGAACTCTTGGCCCGTGACGGCCGCGTCTGGAGGCGTCCATGATCGTCGATCTGCCCGACACCACGGTGTCCACGATCGCGAAGAAGCTCGTCAGCGTCCGCGAAGAGGGCGGCGCCGTCGCCCTCGGACGCGTCCTGACCCTCGTGATCGTCTCGACCGGAGGGTTCGACGAGGAAGCCATCGACGCCGCCAACGCGGCATCGCGTGAGCACCCGATGCGCGTCATCGTCCTCGTCGTCGAGCCGGACGCTCCGACCGGCCTCGACGCGCAGATCCGCGTCGGCGGCGACGCCGGTGCGAGCGAGGTCGTCGTCCTCCGGGCACGCGGCGAGGCCGCCGACAACCAGGAGAGCCTCGTCAACGGCCTCCTCCTCCCCGACGCGCCGGTCGTGGCCTGGTGGCCCGATGACCCGCCCACCGACCCGGCTCAGTCGCCGATCGGCCACATGGCTCAGCGACGCATCACGGATGCCTCGACCGAGCCGTTCGCACCGGACCGTCTCGCGCAGCTCGGCTCCGCGTACGCCCCCGGCGACACGGATCTCGCGTGGACCCGCCTGACGCACTGGCGGGAACAGCTCGCCGCTGTCCTGGACCAGCCGCCGTTCGAGCAGGTCTCCGCTGTCACGGTTGTGGGCGCGGGGAGTTCGCCGTCCACGGGGCTCCTCGCCGCATGGCTGCGCCTCAAGCTGGACGTCGCCGTCGAGTGGCACTACACCGACGAGGAGGAGTGGACGCACGGCATCCGATCGGTCACGCTCTCCCGCGAGTCGGGCGACATCGTCCTGGAGCGCACCAGCGCGACGGATGCGACGCTCACCCAGCCCGGTCAGCCCACGCACGACATCGTCCTGCCGCGCCGGTCGCTGCGGGAGTGCCTCGCGGAGGAGCTGCGCCGTCTCGATCCCGACCTCTTGTATGGTCGAGTCATCACCGAAGGGTGGGAGCTCCTCGACCCTCCCACGAGGTAGGAGTCGCATGTCGGAGTTCCGCGCGGAGAAGCGCGTCGTCGTCAGTCCGGATGCCCGGACCCTGGCCGAAGGTGTCGCGAAGCGCTTCTTCCAACGGATCTCGTCACGCGCAAACGAGGGAAAGACGACGCACGTCCTGCTGACCGGCGGCACGGCGGGTACGTCCGTCCTCCAGGCAGCCGGCGAAAGCTCAGCGCGTCACGACGTGGACTGGTCGAAGGTTCACTTCTGGTGGGGTGACGAGCGCTTCGTCGCGGCCGACGATCCTGCCCGCAACGAGGTGGCGGCCCGTCTCGCGTTCCTGTCGCAGATCGACGTCCCCGAGCAGAACATCCACCCGATCTCGTCAGCGGATGCGGGTCGGAGCCATGACGAGGCCGCGACCGATTACGCTGCCGAGCTCGCGGAGTACGGTGCGGCCGGGCAGGCTTGGCCCCGATTCACCATCGCCTTCCTGGGTGTGGGACCGGACGGGCACATCGCCTCGCTGTTCCCCGACCGGAGCGAGATCGGCGACACCGACCACTCGGTCCTCGCCGTGCGGGACTCCCCCGTGCCACCGTCCGACCGGATCACCCTGACGCGACCGGTCATCAACTCGTCCCGGCGGGTGTGGCTCGTCCTGCCCGGTACGGACAAGGCATCGGCGCTGGGGCTGGCCCTCGCCGGCGCGAGCTACCACTCGGTCCCGGCGGCCGGCGCGAAGGGGCGGAAGCAGACCGTGTTCTTCGTGGATGAGGCTGCCGCGAAGAACGTCCCGGAGGAACTGATAGACCCCGAGTTCTGAACGAACCCGGGGTCTGTCGTGGTGCGTCGAGCGCCGCTCAGTCCTGACCGCGCCGCTCGCGCAGCTGCTGCAGAGCGTCGCCGAGGATCGACTCCGCTTCTTCGTCGGAGCGCCGCTCCTTCACGTACGCGAGGTGCGTCTTGTACGGCTCGGTCTTGGCCAGCGCCGGCGGATTGGCCTTGTCGCGACCTGCCGGAAGACCGGAGTGCGGCGAGTCGATCGTCTCGGGGATCTCGTCCTCGGCGATGCCGGCTGCGAAATAGCGCACCGTCTCGTTTCCGAGGGCATCCCAATACGAGACCGCCACACGGTCGGCGTGGTGACCGTGGTCCTGCTCCCCCATCGGGCCCGCACCCACGCGGGTGCCCCGAATCGCGTTCCCCCCGGTCGCCATCAGATGCTCTGGAACTTCGTGATCAGGCCGAGGGCCACGATCGAGACGAACCACACGAGCGCCAGGACGACCGTGAAGCGGTTGAGGTTGCGCTCAGCGAGGCCCGAAGAGCCCATCGCCGAGCTCATACCGCCGCCGAACATGTCGGAGAGGCCGCCGCCGCGGCCCTTGTGCAGAAGGATCAGGAGCGTGAGCAGGAGGCTGGTGAGTCCCAGCAGCACCTGCAGCACAAGCTGGAGGATGTCCACAGTCGTTGAAAGCCTTTCGGGTCGCCGAATAACTCGGCGTTCGCACGAGTATACCGGCTGAGCGGTGCGACGCCGTGAGACGCCGCACCGCTCGAGGTCATACGCCGACGTGCTTCTGGTATCGGATGATCGCGGCGAACTCGTCCGCCAGCAGGCTCGCACCGCCGACGAGGGCTCCATCGACGTCGGGCTGGCGCATGAAGCTGGCGATGTTGCCCGACTTGACCGATCCGCCGTAGAGGATGCGGGTGCGCTCGGCTGCGGCATCCCCCAGGGAATCCGCGACCACCGATCGCAGCGCCGCGCAGACTTCCTGAGCCTGCTCGGGCGATGCGACCTGACCGGTGCCGATCGCCCAGACGGGCTCGTACGCCACGACGATGTCCGCGTCCGACGCGACACCCTCGAGGGCGGCGCGCAGCTGCGCGACGGACACGGCCGTGGGGCCGGACTCCTCGCGCTGCTCGAGCGTCTCACCGACGCAGATCACGGGCACGAGACCGTGCCGGAGCGCGGCCTGCACCTTTCCGGCGACGATCTCGTCGGACTCCGCGTGGTACTCGCGACGCTCCGAGTGACCGATGATCACGTAGTGCACGTCGAGCTTCTTCAGGAACGCGCCCGAGACCTCGCCCGTGTACGCTCCAGAATCCTTCGCCGACACGTCCTGCGCGCCGAGGGCGAACGGGATCTTGTCGGCGTCCATGAGCGTCTGCACGGTGCGGATGTCGGTGAACGGCGGGAAGACCGCCACCTCGACCGAGTCGGTCTCGTGCGCCGCATCCTTCAGCGTCCAATGCAGCTTCTGGACGAACGCGACCGCCTGCAGGTGGTCGAGGTTCATCTTCCAGTTGCCGGCGATGAGCGGCTTACGGGTCACGCTTCCCATCCGAGGATCTCCAATCCGGGCAGCTTCTTACCCTCGAGGAACTCGAGGCTGGCTCCACCACCGGTGGAGATGTGGCCGAAATCGTCGTCGGCGAAGCCGAGCTGCCGGACGGCAGCGGCCGAATCGCCGCCGCCGACGACCGACAGACCGTCGACCTCGGTGAGCGCCTGTGCGACCGTCTTCGTCCCGGCGGCGAAGGCCTCCATCTCGAAAACGCCCATCGGGCCGTTCCAGAAGACCGTCTTCGCGCCGCGGATCGCCTCGGCGAACTGCTCCGCCGTCTTCGGGCCGATGTCCAGTCCCATGCCGTCGGCACCGAAGTCGGTGTCCTCGAGGGCGTCGGCGGATGCCACGACGTGGTCCGCGTCCGCCGCGAAGCCCGACGCCATCACGGCGTCGACCGGCAGGATCAGCTCGACGCCGCGCTCGCGCGCCGTCTCCATGTAGCCGCGGACGGTGTCGAGCTGGTCGACTTCGAGGAGGCTCTTGCCGACCTTGTGGCCCTGGGCGGCGAGGAAGGTGAAGAGCATGCCGCCGCCGACGAGGATCTTGTCCACGCGCGGCAGGAGGTGCTCGATGACGCCGAGCTTGTCGCTGACCTTGGAACCGCCCAGAACGACCGCGTAGGGACGCTCAGGGCGTTCGGTGAGGCGGTCGAGGACGTCGACCTCCTTCTCGATCAGAAGGCCGGCAGCGGACGGCAGGAGCTCGGCGAGGTCGTAGACCGACGCCTGCTTGCGGTGCACGACACCGAACCCGTCCGAGACGAGCGCGTCGCCGTGGGCGGCGAGCTGCTCGGCGAAGGCGCGGCGGGTCGAGTCATCCTTGGCCGTCTCCCCCGCGTTGAAGCGGAGGTTCTCGAGGACGGCGACCTGACCGTCCGCGAGGGCGGCGACGACGTCACGAGCCGAGTCGCCGACGGTGTCGGTCGCGAACGCGACCTCCTGGCCGAGCAGCTCGGACAGACGCGACGCGACCGGAGCGAGGCTGTACGTCGCGTCCGGTGCGCCGTCGGGGCGGCCGAGGTGGGAGACCGCGATGACGCGCGCCCCCTGCTCGACCAACGCGCGGAGCGTGGGGATGGCCGCACGCACGCGGCCATCGTCCGTGATGACGCCGTCCTTCAGGGGGACGTTGAAGTCGACACGGACGATGACGCGCTTGCCTGCGAGCGAACCCAGCGAATCGAGGGTGCGCAGAGCCATCGTCAGAGCTTGCTGGCGACGAGCTCGGTGAGGTCGACGAGGCGGTTCGAGTAGCCCCACTCGTTGTCGTACCAGGACGAGATCTTGACCAGGTTGCCCGACACGTTGGTCTGGCCGGCGTCGAACACCGACGAGTGCGGGTCGAGCTGGATGTCGCTGGAGACGATCGCGTCGGTGTTGTACTTCATGTACCCGACGAGGTCGCCCTCGGCAGCGGCCTTCTCGAACGCGGCGTTGATGACCTCGGCAGTCAGGCCCTCGGTCGGGGTGACGACCGTGAGGTCGACGATCGAGCCGGTGGGCACGGGCACGCGGTACGACGAGCCGCTGAGCTTGCCGTTCAGCTCGGGCAGAACGAGGCCGATGGCCTTCGCGGCACCGGTCGCGGCGGGGACGATGTTGATCGCCGCGGCGCGGGCGCGGTGCAGGTCGCCGTGAGGGCCGTCCTGGAGGTTCTGGTCGGCGGTGTAGGCGTGGGCCGTCATCATGAAGCCGCGCTCGATGCCGAAGTTGTCGTTGAAGACCTTGGCGATGGGCGCGAGGCAGTTCGTGGTGCAGGACGCGTTCGAGATGACGTGCATCGTCTCGGAGTCGTACGTGCCGTCGTTGACGCCCATGACGAACGTGCCGTCGACGTCGGTGCCGGGAGCCGAGATGATGACCTTCTTGGCGCCGCCGGCGATGTGCTTCTTGGCGTCTGCGGCCTTGGTGAAACGACCGGTCGACTCGATGACGATGTCGACGCCCAGGTCGCCCCAGGGGAGGTTGGCGGGGTCGCGCTCTTCGAAGACCTTGATGGTCTTGCCATTGACCGTGATCGAGTCCTCGGTGTACGAGACCTCGGCGTCGAGGCGACCGCCGACGGAGTCGTACTTGAGGAGGTGAGCGAGGCTCTTGTTGTCGGTGAGGTCGTTCACCGCCACGATCTCCAGGTCAGCTCCCTGCGCGAGCGCCGCGCGAAGGAAGTTGCGTCCGATACGGCCGAAGCCGTTGATGCCGATCTTGACAGACACGTTGTCTCCCGTTTTTCTTCGCGCACGCCCCATGAACGGGGTCGACCCGCGATGTGCTGGAAATGAGAGAGGATGCCGGGGCTCAGCCCCCGTTGCCGGGAGGAGCCCGGCATCCTCACCTGTGAACGACCCTACTACTAGAGCAGGCCCGCCGTCTTCTCACGCGCGGCGTCGAGACGCTGTGCGACGTTCTGCCAGTTCGCGATGTTCCACGCCGCCTTGACGTAGTCCGCCTTGACGTTGAGGTAGTCGAGGTAGAAGGCGTGCTCCCACATGTCGAGCTGGAAGATCGGGACGGTGCCCTGCGCCGTGTTCGACTGCTGGTCGAAGAGCTGCTGGATGATGAGCTGCTCACCGATCGGATCCCAGCTGAGCACGGCCCAGCCCGATCCCTGGATGCCGGTGGCTGCCGCCGTGAAGTGCGCCTGGAACTTGTCGAAACCGCCGAAGAACTCGTCGATCGCCGAACGGAGCTCGCCCTCGGGCTCGCCGCCGCCACCCTGCGACGCAGGAGCGAGGTTGGTCCAGAAGATCGAGTGGTTGACGTGTCCGCCGAGGTTGAACGCGAGGTCCTTCTCGAGCTTGTTGACGTTCGCAAGGTTGCCGGTCTCGCGCGCCTCGGCGAGCTGTTCGAGGGCGGTGTTCGCGCCCGTCACGTAGGCCTGGTGGTGCTTCG
The DNA here is from genome assembly GCF_058629135.1 of Microbacterium sp. MDV22-iso44. NCBI lineage: Bacteria > Bacillati > Actinomycetota > Actinomycetes > Micrococcales > Microbacteriaceae > Microbacterium > Microbacterium sp. MDV22-iso44. The sequence continues at coordinate 117,142 of NZ_JBZVWS010000001.1, read as the reverse complement.
AGTGGTGAAGCTCCATGATCTTGCCACTGATGCTCGGCTCGAGAGCGGAGTAGTCGTACGGGAGCTCAGGCAGGGTGTACTTCGCCATGTCCTCTTCCTTCTGTCGGTGCTGCGCACACGGCGCAGCCGGTCGGATTCATCCTATTGAGGGCCAACCCACCGGGCACCCGGTTGCTTCCCGGGAAGAGGGGATGTATCCCGTCAGTCTTCGAGGCCGGCGGGAACGGCGGACTCGGTATCCGGGATGCCGTCCTGCGCGGCCTTCTTGTCGGCCATGGCGAGGAGGCGCCGGATGCGGCCCGCCACGGCATCCTTCGTCATCGGCGGATCGGCGTGGTGGCCGAGCTCGTCGAGACTCGCGTCCCGATGGGCGAGGCGCAGATCTCCGGCCTGCTTCAGGTGGTCCGGCACGGTGTCGCCGAGGATCTCGAGCGCGCGCTCGACGCGGGCGCAGGCGGCGACGGCTGCCTGCGCGGAGCGACGGAGGTTCGCGTCGTCGAAGTTGACGAGGCGGTTCACGCCGGCACGCACCTCCCTGCGCTGGCGCATCTCCTCCCACGCGGCGGCGGTCTTCTGCGCGCCCATCATGAGCAGGGTGGCGCGGATCGCCTCGCCGTCGCGGACGACGACACGGGGCACGCCGCGCACCTCGCGGGCCTTCGCGGCGATCCCGAGGCGGTGAGCGGCGCCCACGAGCGCCATGGCGGCCTCCCCCGAGGGGCAGGCGACTTCGAGGGCGGCGGAGCGCCCGGGGTCCGAGAGGCTGCCCGCTGCGAGGAACGCCCCGCGCCACACGGCGGCCAGGTCGGGACGGGCGCCGGTGGTGAGCTTGTTGGGGAGACCGCGGACCGGGCGTCGTCGGTTGTCGAGCAGTCCGGTCTGCCGCGCGAGGGTCTCGCCGCCCTCGATGACGCGGACGGCGACGAGGTTGGCTGAGCGCCCGCCCGACGACTGCACGTGGGCGAGTTCAGGGCGGACGCCGTAGATCTCGACGAGGTCGCGGGCCACCCGGCGGGCGAGCACGTCCGTCTCGACCTCGGCCTCGACGGCGACGCGGCCGGCGATCGAGTGGAGGCCGCCGGAGAAGCGCAGGATCGTGGTGAGTTCTGCGACGCGTGCGGTGGGCCGCGGGTCTCGCACCGAGGTGAGTTCCGTCTTCACGTCAGCAGTCAGCGGCACGGGGATCCTTCGGTGGGGGCGATCGGGGACAAAGGATCAGCTTACTCGCGCACTGCTCACTCGCGACCCAGGTCACGGTGCGTGACCCTCACCGCGACACCCTGCTCCACGGCCAATCGTTCGGCGAGCTCGATTGACGTGACGACCGAGCGGTGCTTGCCTCCGGTGCATCCGATGGCGATGACGGAGTGGCGCTTGTTCTCCCGCTGATAGCCCTGCAGGACCGGGTGGAGGGCGGCGGCATAGGCGTCGATGAACTCCCTCGCACCGTCCTGGCCGAGGACGAAGTCCCGCACGTCCTCGTCCTCGCCCGTCAGGGCCCGCAGCGAGGGCTCCCAGTACGGGTTGGGCAGGAAGCGCATGTCCGCCACGAGGTCGACGTCGGGCGGGAGCCCGTACTTGAAGCCGAAGCTCATGACCGTGACCGTGTGACGGGCATCCCCGTCGGCGCTGAAGAGATCGACGATCCGATTCGCCAGCTGGTGGATGTTCAGCCCGCTCGTGTCGACGATGACATCCGCCGCTTCGCGGATGGCGGCGACGCGTTCGCGCTCCCGCCGGATGCCGTCGAGGATCGTCCCCTCGCCCTGGAGCGGGTGCGGCCGTCGCACCGCCTCGAACCGGCGGACGAGGACGTCGTCGGAGGCATCCAGGAACAGAACGCGCAGCTGGCGTCCGTCGCGGAGCGATCGGGTCACCGACGGCAGCTCGCCGAACAGCTGGCGACCGCGAACGTCCACGACCGCTGCGACCTTGGGCAGGGCATCCGCCGCGAGAGCGGTGAGATCGAGCAGGTGGGACAGCATCTGCGGCGGCAGGTTGTCCACGACGTACCAGTCGAGGTCCTCGAGGGCGTTCGCCGCTGTGGTGCGTCCTGCTCCGGACATGCCGGTGACGATCAGGACCTCGCCCGCCGTCTGGCCGTTCATGCCTGTCCCGCCTTCCACGCGTGTGATCCCAGCCTAACCACCGGATCCGGCAGTGACCGACCCAACCGCCAGATGCGAGTGGATGCTGGAGGCCAGACGCGGACCGATACCGGGAAGCTCCTGGATCTCCTCCGGGGTCGCCTGCTTCAACTTGCTGACCGATCCGAAGTGCCGGAGCAGCGCCTTGATGCGCGCCTCCCCGAGGCCCGGGACCTCGGCCAGGACCGTGGTGATGTCGCGTCCGCGCTTCTTGCGCTGATGCGTGATCGCGAAGCGGTGAGCCTCGTCGCGCAGGCGTTGCAGCAGGTACAGGGCCTCGGAGGACCTCGGGAGGATGACCGGGAAGTCGTCGTCCGGCAACCAGACCTCCTCGAGGCGCTTCGCGATCCCGCAGAGCGCGATCTCTTCGTGACCTGCGTCGCGCAGGGCCCGAGCGGCGGCCGCCACCTGCGGCTGGCCGCCGTCGACGAGGAGCAGCTGAGGACGGTAGGCGAAGCGGGGCCGCTTGCGCGTGGTGTCCACCTCACCGTCAGCCATCGGATCGATGGCCTCCTGTTCGGCCTCATCGCGGTCGATGTGGGCCAGACGCCGCATGAGCACCTGGTACATCGAGTCGGTGTCGTCGGTGGTCTCGCTGACCGAGAAGGAACGGTACTGATCCTTGCGGGGCAGGCCGTCCTCGAACACCACCATCGAGGCGACCACACCCGTCCCCCCGAGGTGCGAGACGTCGAAGCACTCGATCCGCAGCGGCGCCTCGGACATCCCCAGCGCCTCCTGCAGATCGGTGAGCGCCTTGGTGCGGGACGTGTAATCGCTCGTCCTGCGGGTCTTGTGGAGCATGAGCGCCTGCTGCGCGTTGAGGGTCGCTGTGCGCATGAGGTCCGCCTTCTGACCGCGCTGCGCGATCTGGACGGCGACCTTCTTGCCGCGCCGGGACTGCAGCCACTCCTCGAGCTCCGCGGTGTCGTCGGGCAGAGTCGGGACGAGCACCTGACGCGGAATGTCCTCGGCCCCGGCGGCTCCGTACGCGCGCTGGAGGATCTGGTCGACCAGCTCCGGGCCGGAGATGTCGAGCTCCTTGTCGATCGTCGTCGCGCGCACGCCGCGCACCCGCCCGCCGCGGACGATGAAGTGCTGCACCGCCGCGGACAGCTCGTCCTCGGCGACACCGAAGAGATCGGCATCCGTGTCCTCACTGAGGACGAGCGCGCTGCGGTTGAGGACGGCGTCGAGGGCCTGCAGCTTGTCGCGGTACGAGGCCGCGGTCTCGTAGTCCATCGCGGCCGCCGCTTCGCGCATGCGCGCTTCCATCCGCTTCGTGTAGCGCTTGTCGCTGCCCGACATGAAGGCGATGAAGTCGTCGACGATCGCGCGATGCTCCTCGATGGTGACCTTCATCGAGCACGGGCCGCCGCATCGGCCGATCTGGCCGGGGAAGCACGGCCGCCCCGTCGCCATCGCCTTCTTGTACGACGAGTCACTGCACGTGCGGATCGGGAACACCTTGATCAGCTGATCGATCGTGTCGTGGACCGCCCACACCTTGGGGTACGGGCCGAAGTACTTCGCACCACGGATGCGGCGGTTCCGTGTCACGATCACCCGCGGCGCCTCGTCGCCGAGAGTCACCGCCATGTACGGGTAGGACTTGTCGTCCTTGTACCGGACGTTGAACGGCGGCGAGTACTCCTGGATCCACGTGTACTCGAGTTGCAGCGAATCGATGTCGGTCGCCACGACCGTCCACTCGACCTTCGCGGCCGTCGTGACCATGCGCCGCGTGCGCTCGTGCAGCGTGTGCAGCGGGGCGAAGTAGTTCGACAGCCGCGCCCGCAGGTTCTTCGCCTTGCCGACGTACAGGATCCGGCCATCCGCGTCGAGGAACCGATAGACGCCGGGGTCGGTGGGGATCTCCCCCGGCTTCGGCTTGTACGGCAGGACGGACGCCACCTCAGCCCGCCTTGCGCGCGGGCGCCACGTCCAAGAGCTCGGCGAGGAACTGACCCGTGTGGCTCTCGGGAACCGCCGCGACCTGCTCCGGCGTGCCCGTCGCGACGATCGTGCCGCCGCCGGACCCGCCCTCGGGGCCGAGGTCGATGACCCAGTCCGACGACTTGATGACGTCGAGGTTGTGCTCGATGACGAGGACCGAGTTGCCCTTGTCGACGAGGCTGTTCAGGACCTCGAGCAGGCGCTGGACGTCCTCGAAGTGGAGACCCGTGGTCGGCTCGTCGAGCACGTAGATCGTCCTGCCGTTCGACCGACGCTGGAGTTCGGTGGCGAGCTTGACACGCTGAGCCTCGCCGCCCGAGAGCGTCGTCGCGGACTGCCCGAGCCGGACGTAGCCCAGGCCGACGTCGACGAGCGTCTTGAGGTACCGGTGGATCGCCTGGATCGGTTCGAAGAACTCGGCCGCCTCGAAGATCGGCATGTTGAGGACCTCGGCGATGTTCTTGCCCTTGTAGTGGACTGTCAGGGTGTCGCGGTTGTAGCGCTGGCCGTGGCACACCTCGCAGTCGACGTAGACGTCGGGCAGGAAGTTCATCTCGATCTTGATCGTGCCGTCGCCCGAGCACGCCTCGCAGCGTCCACCCTTGACGTTGAAGCTGAAGCGCCCGGGCTGGTAGCCGCGCGTCTTGGCCTCGGTCGTCTCGGCGAACAGCGACCTGATCCGGTCGAAGACGCCGGTGTACGTGGCCGGGTTCGAGCGGGGCGTCCGTCCGATGGGTGCCTGATCGACGTGGACGACCTTGTCGAGGTGCTCGAGGCCGGTCACGCGGGTGTGCTTGCCGGCGACGCGACGTGCCCCGTTGAGCTTGGTCGCGAGGACTTCGTAGAGGATGCCGTTCACGAGAGACGACTTGCCCGACCCGCTCACCCCCGTCACGGCGGTCAGGACGCCCAGCGGGAAGTCCACCGTGACGTTCTGGAGGTTGTTCGCGCGCGCACCGACGACACGCAGCTGCCGGCCCTTGTCGATCTTCCGACGCTTCTTCGGCATGGCGATCGCACGGCGTCCGCTGAGGTAGGCGCCCGTGATCGATTCCTCGTCGGTCAGGAGCTGGTCGACGGGACCGGAGTGGACCACGTTGCCGCCTTCGACACCCGCGCGCGGGCCGATGTCGACGATCCAGTCGGCCGCGTGGATGGTCTCTTCGTCGTGCTCGACGACGACGAGCGTGTTCCCAAGGCTCTTGAGTCGCACGAGCGTCTCGATGAGTCGACGGTTGTCGCGCTGGTGGAGCCCGATCGAGGGCTCGTCGAGGACGTAGAGCACCCCCGTCAGGCCGGAGCCGATCTGGGTAGCCAGACGGATGCGCTGCGCCTCGCCACCCGAGAGCGAACCGGCGGCGCGACTGAGGCTCAAGTAGTTCAGTCCCACCTGGATGAGGAAGTCGAGACGGGCGCGGATCTCGCGGAGCACCGCGGCCGCGATCGTCGCCTCGCGATCGGTGAGGGCCATGTCGGCGAAGAAGGCCTGCGCCTCGCCGAGGCTCAGGCGCGAGGCATCCGCGATCGAGTGCCCGTGGACGAGGACCGAGAGGACCTCGGGCTTGAGACGGTCGCCGTTGCAGACGGGGCACGGCACTTCGCGCAGGAACTCGGACCACCGCTGTCGCTGCGTGTCGGTCTCGGCCTGAGTGAACTGACGCTCGATGTAGGGGATCACGCCCTCGAACCCGGACGCGTACCGCATCTCACGTCCGTAGCGGTTCTTCCACTTGACCGTGACCTTGTAGTTCTCGCCCGAGAGGACCGCGTCCTGGATGTCGGCGGGCAGGTCCTTCCAGGGGGTGTCGAGGGAGAAGCCGAGGTCGTCGGCGAGCCCGACGAGCAGACGCTCGTAGTACTGGAACAGGCCCTTGCCCTGCGTCGTCCACGGGACGATGACTCCCTCGGCGATGGAGAGCTCCTCGTCGCCGAGGAGCAGCTCGGTGTCGACGGACATACGCGTGCCCAGCCCGGAGCACGCCGGGCAGGCACCGAACGGTGCGTTGAACGAGAACGTCCGAGGCTCGATCTCGGTCAGCTGGAGCGGGTGGCCGTTCGGACAGGCCAGCTTCTCGCTGTAGCTCTGCCAGGCGTCGTCACCCTCTTCGTCGACGAAGTTGACCTGCAGGATGCCGCCGGCCAGGCCGAGCGCCGTCTCCACCGAGTCGGTGACACGGGTCAGGATGTCGGGGCTCGCGACGAGGCGGTCGACGACGACGGCGATGTCGTGCTTGTAGCTCTTCTTCAGCGTCGGGGGCTCGGCCAGCTGCACGGCCTCGCCGTCGACGATCGCGCGGGCGTAGCCCTTCGCCGACAGCTCCTTGAAGAGGTCGACGAATTCGCCCTTCTTCTGCGAGACGACGGGAGCGACGATCTGATACCTCGTCCGCTCGGGCAGCTCCATGAGCTGGTCGGCGATCTGCTGGACCGTCTGGCGCTGGATGCGCTCTCCGCACTCGGGGCAGTGGGGCACGCCGACCCGCGCCCACAGCAGTCGCATGTAGTCGTTGATCTCGGTGATCGTGCCCACCGTCGACCGCGGGTTCCGGTTGGTCGACTTCTGGTCGATCGAGACGGCAGGGCTGAGTCCTTCGATGAAGTCGACGTCCGGACGGTCCACCTGCCCCAGGAACTGCCGCGCGTAGGAGCTGAGCGACTCGATGTACCGGCGCTGGCCCTCGGCGAAGATCGTGTCGAAGGCGAGGCTCGACTTGCCCGACCCGGACAGGCCGGTGAACACGACGAGCGAGTCGCGCGGGATCTCGAGGTCGACGTTCTTCAGATTGTGGACGCGAGCGCCGCGGACACTGAGTTTGGAGGCGTGGGGAACGGGGACGATGGGCACCGGTCAATCCTAGGTTGGGCCACCGACACGGGCTCCGGTCTTCGCTCCGGGCGATCAGTCCGCTACCGTCGCCCGCCCTCCGGCGAAGGGCTGCAGGCCGTCACGGAGACGCGCCACGTCGTCGATGCCGAGCCCGACCCGCTCCATGATCTGTCGGGGCACGTCGAGGGCGCGTTCGCGCAGCGCACGTCCGTCCTCGGTCAGCTCGATGTCGAGGACGCGCTCATCGCTCGTGCGGCGTCGACGGGCGACACGCCCCTGCGATTCGAGGCGCTTGATCGTCGGTGAGAGACTCGCCGGCTCGACGGCGAGGGTCGAGGCCAACTCCCCCAGCGACTGGGGCGCCTTCTCCCACAACGCGAGCATCACGAGGTACTGCGGATGGGTGAGGCCGAGCGGTTCGAGAACCGGCCGGTAGATCGACACGACGTTCCGCGCCGCCGTCACGATCGCGAAGCAGAGCTGGCTCTCCAGCTTCAGCACGTCCTCGTCCATCATGGTCCTCACTCCCCTAATAGTTAGTACACTAATCATTATGAACGAGGAACGGGAATCACGGCCGCCGCTGCGTCAGCGGATCCGGGCCGCCGGCGGGTTCTACTCGTGGTGGAACAGCCGCCTCATCCGTTACGCCGGTCCCGCGTCGGTGGGTCCGTACGAGAGCGAGCCGGAGCCGGTCCGCACGGAGCGCGCCTGCCCCCTGTGCGGACAACCGATGTCGCAGCACACGTTCGACCGCTCCGGCGAGCGCCCGCTCATGCACTGCCCCTGATCGGCGTGGGAGCCGGTCAGGCGTGACCGGCCCGCTCCATCGCCCGCAGCTCCTTCTTGAGGTCTTGGACCTCGTCGCGGAGCCGGCCTGCGAGTTCGAACTTGAGCTCGTCCGCCGCCGCGAGCATCTGGCGCGTGAGATCCTCGATGGTCGCCTCCAACTGATTCGCCCCCTCGGCGGCGATGCCTTCGCGCCGCAGCTGCGGGGTCGGGCTCTTGCCCTTGCCCGACTTGGTCTTGCTCTTGCCGCGGCTGTCCATCATGTCGCGCGTGTCACTCGCCTCTCGCGCGAGGGCGTCGGTGATGTCGGCGATCTTCTTGCGCAGCGGCTGCGGATCGATGCCGTGCTCGAGGTTGTAGGCGATCTGCTTCTCGCGGCGTCGTTCCGTCTCATCGATGGCCGCGGCCATCGAATCGGTGATCCTGTCGGCGTACATGTGCACTTCACCCGACACGTTTCGCGCCGCGCGACCGATCGTCTGGATGAGGGAGGTGCCGGATCGGAGGAAGCCCTCCTTGTCGGCATCCAGGATCGCCACGAGGGACACCTCGGGGAGGTCGAGACCTTCACGCAGGAGGTTGATGCCGACGAGCACGTCGTAGACGCCCTGGCGGAGCTCGGTCAACAGCTCGACGCGACGGAGCGTGTCGACGTCGGAGTGGAGATAGCGCACGCGCACCCCGTGCTCGCCGAGGAAGTCGGTGAGCTCCTCGGCCATCTTCTTCGTGAGCGTCGTCACGAGGATGCGCTCGTCCTTTCCGACGCGGATGCGGATCTCCTCGAGCAGGTCGTCGATCTGTCCCTTCGACGGCTTGACGATGATCTCCGGGTCGATGAGACCCGTCGGCCGGATGATCTGCTCGACCACGCCGTCGGCGATCCCCATCTCGTACTTCCCCGGAGTCGCGGAGAGGTAGACCGTCTGTCCGATGCGCTGCTTGAACTCGTCGAAGCGCAACGGACGGTTGTCCATCGCGCTCGGCAGCCGGAAGCCGTGGTCGACGAGGGTGCGCTTGCGGGAGGCATCCCCCTCGTACATGGCGCCGATCTGCGGCACGGTGACGTGGGACTCGTCGATCACCAGCAAGAAGTCGTCGGGGAAGAAGTCGAGGAGCGTGTGCGGAGCCTCCCCCGGCATCCGGCCGTCGATGTGCCGCGAGTAGTTCTCGATGCCCGAGCAGAAGCCGAGCTGCTGCAGCATCTCGAGATCGAACGTCGTGCGCATCCGCAGACGCTGCGCCTCGAGGAGCTTGCCCTGCGATTCGAACTCCTTGAGACGCTCCTCGAGTTCGTGCTCGATCGTCCCGATCGCCCGCTGCACGGTGTCGGTACCCGCAACGTAGTGGGACGCGGGGAAGATCGGCACGCTGTCGAGCTTCTGCACGACGTCGCCGGTGAGCGGATGCAGCATGTACAGGGCTTCGATCTCGTCACCGAACAGCTCGATCCGCACCGCGAACTCCTCGTACACGGGGATGATCTCGATGGTGTCGCCGCGCACGCGGAAGTTGCCTCGCGAGAAGTCGACGTCGTTGCGGTTGTACTGCATCGCGATGAATTTGCGGATGAGGGCGTCGCGGTCGTACCGCTCCCCCACCTGCAGCGCCACCATCGCGCGGAGGTACTCCTCCGGCGCGCCGAGGCCGTAGATGCACGAGACGGTCGACACCACGACCACGTCGCGACGACTCAGCAGCGAGTTCGTCGTCGAGTGGCGCAGGCGCTCGACCTCGGCGTTGATCGAGGAGTCCTTCTCGATGAAGGTGTCCGTCTGCGGGACGTAGGCCTCGGGCTGGTAGTAGTCGTAGTAGCTGACGAAGTACTCGACGGCGTTGTTCGGCAGGAGGTCGCGGAACTCGTTCGCGAGCTGCGCCGCCAGCGTCTTGTTGTGCGCCATCACGAGGGTCGGCCGCTGCACCTGCTCGATGAGCCACGCTGTCGTGGCGGACTTTCCGGTACCGGTGGCTCCGAGCAGGACGACGTCGGTCTCGCCCGCGTTGATGCGCGCGGCGAGGTCGGCGATCGCCTGCGGCTGGTCGCCGCTCGGGACGTACTCGCTGATGACCTCGAACGGCCGGACGGATCGCGTGGTCTGCATGGATCCAGCGTAGGCCGGGGTCCCGACACCGGCTCCGGCGTTCGCCGTCGGCGTGGGCGGGTCAGGCCGTGAGGCGAGCCCAGAGGTCATCGGTCTGCGCGAGCGTCTCGTCGATCGAGCCCGCCGTGTCGATGACGACGTCCGCGATCGCCAGACGCCGCGCGTCGTCGACTTGCGCCGCCAGCCTCGCGTCCGCCTCCGCCTCTGTCATCCCACGAAGGGAGATCAGCCGTTCCCGGCGGAGCGCGACGGGTGCGTGGGCGACGACGATCAGCTCCCAGGGGTCCTCCGCGCGAGCCTCGAGCAGGAGCGGCACGTCGTAGACCACGACGGCTCGCGGGTCGGCGTCGACCGCAGCGCGGAAGCGCCGTGCCGACTCCTCGCGCACGGCGGGGTGAACGATCGCGTTGAGTCGAGCCACGGCATCCGGATCACCGAAGACCCGAGAGGCGAGGCCTGCACGGTCGAGCTCGCCCGCCGCTGTCAGCACGTCCGGCCCGAACTCCGCCGCGATCGCGTCAAGGACCGGAGAGCCGGGCTGTTGAACGTCCCGGACGATCGCATCCGCGTCGACGACGACCGCCCCGCGCTCGGCCAGCCGGCGATCGATGGTGGACTTCCCCGATGCGATTCCGCCGGTCAACGCGATGAGTGGCACCCCTCGAGGATGCCACGGACCGCCTACGTCAGGTGAGAGCGCGCCTCATCCAGTCCGCCGAAGAGGACGGATGCCTCGAGGCTCCGCGACGCGCGCACCGCGGCGCCGCGCGCCGACTCCATCAGCACGTCCGTGTCGTAGCCGACGGTCTCGGTCAGTCCGATGCCGACACCGACGACGGGCAGGAGTCCGGTCGGGTTGCCGGCGAGGTCGTCGATGCAGCCGCGGTAGATCACCGCGCCCTGACGACGCGCATCGGCCGCGGTGCTGGCGACACCGCAGACCGCGAGTGTGGAATCGCCGTCCTCGCCCACGAACGCCGAGGCCGGCGCGTGTCGACGCACGGACCGGCGCCACTGGGCGGCGAGCTCGTCGGCGGCATCCGACCCGAATGCGGCCGCCATCTCGTCGAGTCCGTCGACGTGGACGACGATCACGCTGACGAGTTCCTGACGCCACCCGGCGCGCTCCGCCATGTCGCGAAGCGCGTCGCGGTAGGTCCGCCCGAGCAGGATGCCGTCGGAGGCCACGCCGTTCTCGCTGAGCCACTCGTATCGCTGCGTCGCGCTCTTGGTCGCCCGCAGGATCGAGGTGACGACGACCGCGACCATGGTCAGGACGACCGTCGCGATGTTCGCCGAGATGGAACCGAACCAGGTCTGGAAGAACGCGCCCTCCGGCCCGTCGATGACGAAGCAGAGGAGCCGCGCGGCGTAGTACGCGGCTGCGGCGAAGAGGACACCTGTGAGCAGCTTCGCATTGCCGATGCGTCCCATGGGCCTTCGCAGCGCCTCCCAGCCACCGGCGAGGAAGAACAGCACGATGTGGGCGGCCATGACGGTCCAGCCGCCCCATGCTCCATCGACCGGAACGCGGATGACGGCCGCCAGGAACGTCGTCACCGCGAGGACGCCGACGACCACCGACGGCCAGGTGATGGGGCGGTCGTTGAAGCGTCGATTGCCGAGCCACATGAACGCCGGAGTGAGGACGAATGCGGAGTTCCCGATCGCGATGGCGATCTCGCCCCCGATGCCGGCAGCCCAGGAGATGTACGCGAAGGCGGTCGCCGTGCCGCACAGGTACGCGACCGCCCACAGTCGGCCCGCGCCAGCGTCGCGCCGCCGCAGGGTCTCGATGACGAAGATGCCCGTCGCCACGAACGCGACCAGGGCCGTCATGACGGTCACCGAGAAGAGGTCGAGCTTCATGCGGCCCCCTCCTGAGCGGCAACGGGCGTACTGGTCGCATGCGCGGGGAGCCTGACCATGAAGGTCGTCCCGACTCCCTTCGTCGAGGTGACCGTGATGTCGCCGCCGTGCGCGCGCGCGATCTCGCGGCTGATCGCGAGCCCCAGACCCGTCCCGGCGACCCCGGACTCGGCTCGGAAGAACCGCTCGAACAGCCTGTCCTGATCCTCCGGCGAGAGCCCGATCCCGGTGTCGCGCACGAGGAACCAGGAGACATCGCCGTCCGTCGCGCTGTTCAGCGTGATCGAGCCGCCGTCGCGGTTGAACTTGATCGCGTTGCTGATGAGGTTGTCGACGACCTGACGCACACGCGCGGGGTCGATGAACGCCGGGGTGTCGCCGACCTCGTCCACATCGATGCGGATGGCTCGCTCGCGGGCGATCGGGGTGAGGTCGGATGCCGCCGCCCGCACGACCGCGCCGAGGTCGTGGAGGACGGGGGATATCGTCACCTCGGCCGACATCCTCGAGGCGGTCGACGCGGCGAGGATCCCCGAGACGATGCCGAGAAGCCTCTCGCTGTTGCGATAGGCGACATCGACCTGTCGGTGCACGGTCTCGGGCAGGTTTTCGGTGTCGAGCACCAGTTCGAGGTAGCCGATGATCGAGGTCAGCGGTGTGCGCAGCTCGTGCGACACCGACGCGACGAGACTGTCGCGCGCCTTCAGAGCAGTCCGCTCGTCAGTCACGTCGCGCGCGACGAGGACGACGCCCGCAGGGTTGCCGTCGGCATCCCGCATCCGTCGCGCAGTGAGGCTGAGGGCCGCGCGACGCGACTCGGACACGGAATACCAGACCACGACGTCATCGAACGTCTCGCCTCGGACGATGCGGGCCAGCGGCCGATCCTCGGAGGAGAGCGGCGTCTCGCCGTCCGCCGCGAAGATCGTCTCGCTGCCATCGGGTCTGCCGAACCCCGGGATGCGTCGCTGGAACCGTCCGAGGGCATCGTTGACGAAGGTGATCTCGCCGTCTGCCCCGATCCGGAGCACGCCGAAGTCGACGGTGTCGAGCACCTCGGTCAGCAGCTGTTCCTGGCGACTGGCATGCCGGAGTGCGGCTGTCAGGCGTTCCGCCTGCCGGTCGAGCAGCGTGCGCTGCGCAAGGAAGCGTCGAGTGGCGTTGTACGTCGACGCGCCGATCGCGATGACGACGGCCGGGAGGACGATGACGGCCCAGGTGAGCTCGAAGTCCGGAACGAACAGGAGTGCGGCCCAATAGGACCCGATGGATCCGACGCATGCGACGACGAACCACAACCGCCCCATCGACGACAGCCACATCGTGGGGAAGGCCCACAGGAGACCGATACCCGGGACATCCGAGGTCCGCATGAGCCCGATCGCGACGATGTCGCACAGTGGGATGACCGCGACCCACGAAGGGTGCAGTCGCGACCAGGGGACGGCGAGACTGGCGATGGCCGCGACGATGACGAGCACCGCACCGGGAGCGAACTGGGGCGCGTCGGGCAGCCATCCGGCGGGGATGCCGGAGAGGAAGATGACTGCGACGATCACCGTGAGGAGCAACTGGTTGTTCGCCGCGACTCGATCGCGGAGCTCGGTCAGCGGGAGCGGACGGGACGGCGCATCGAAGAATCGGCGCATCCGCGTGCCCGCCCTGTCGGACGGAGATCGATCTGCGGTCGATCCTTCGTTCTCCTGCGCCACACCTGCACGTTACCGGGCTACCGGCGGCGCGGCATCCGCCCGGGAACGACCGAGGGGCCGGAGCACATGGCTCCGACCCCTCGATTCAGATGGTGTCGATCAGCGACCGGACAGCTTCTCGCGGAGAGCAGCCAGCGCCTCGTCGTCGGCGAGGGTGCCTGCACCGCTCGAGACCTCGGACGAGAAGGACGACGAACCCGAGTCGGCGGGAGCGGCAGCCTCGGCCTCGAGGGCCTTGGCGACGGCAGCCTTGTGGGCTTCCCAGCGACCCTGAGCAGCGGCGTACTCGGCCTCCCAGGCGAGGCGGGCCTCGTCGAAGCCTTCCTTCCACTGGTTGGTCTCGGGGTCGAAGCCCTCGGGGTACTTGTACTCGCCGTTCTCGTCGTACTCGGTGACCATGCCGTACAGCGCCGGGTCGAACTCGGTACCGTTGGGGTCGACCGACTCGTTCGCCTGCTTGAGCGAGAGCGAGATGCGGCGACGCTCGAGGTCGATGTCGATGATCTTGACGAAGACCTCTTCACCGACGGAGACGACCTGCTCGGCGAGCTCGACGTGCTTGCCCGAGAGCTCGGAGATGTGCACGAGGCCCTCGATGCCGTCGGCGACGCGGACGAACGCACCGAACGGGACGAGCTTGGTGACCTTGCCCGGAGCGACCTGACCGATCGCGTGGGTACGGGCGAAGACCTGCCACGGGTCCTCCTGCGTCGCCTTCAGCGACAGCGAGACGCGCTCGCGGTCCAGGTCGACCTCGAGGATCTCGACGGTGACTTCCTGACCGACCTCGACGACCTCGGATGCGTGCTCGATGTGCTTCCACGAGAGCTCCGAGACGTGGACGAGACCGTCGACGCCACCGAGGTCGACGAACGCACCGAAGTTGACGATCGACGAGACGGTGCCCTTGCGGACCTGACCCTTGTGGAGGTTGTTGAGGAAGTTCGAGCGCGACTCGGACTGCGTCTGCTCGAGCAGGGCGCGGCGCGACAGGACGACGTTGTTGCGGTTCTTGTCGAGCTCGAGGATCTTGGCCTCGATCTCCTGGCCGAGGTACGGCGTGAGGTCGCGGACACGGCGGAGCTCGATGAGCGACGCGGGGAGGAAGCCGCGGAGGCCGATGTCGACGATGAGACCACCCTTGACGACCTCGATGACCGAACCGGTGACGACGCCGTCGTTCTCCTTGATCTTCTCGACGTCTCCCCAGGCACGCTCGTACTGTGCGCGCTTCTTGGAGAGGATCAGGCGGCCTTCCTTGTCCTCCTTCTGGAGGACGAGGGCCTCGACCTGGTCGCCGACATTGACGACCTCGTTGGGGTCGACGTCGTGCTTGATCGACAGCTCGCGCGAGGGGATGACGCCCTCGGTCTTGTAGCCGACGTCGAGGAGGACCTCGTCGCGGTCGATCTTGACGACGGTGCCTTCGATGAGGTCTCCGTCGTTGAAGAACTTCAGGGTCTTCTCGACCGCGGCCAGGAAGTCCTCAGCAGATCCGATGTCGTTGATGGCGACCTGCTTGGTGGCCGGGGCGGTCGTTGCGTTAGTCATGTAGGGGGTTGTCCTTGGATGGTGTTGTATTCGGGCCCCGGAGCTCATCCGCACGAGGACGCGCGGAAGCCGATCGGGGCAAGGTGGTTGGTGTTGCGATGCTGCGCGGGCGCGGCACAGGTGCCACGCGTGCGACGCTCCAGGGTATCAGACAGCGCTGACGTAATACCAGACGCCCGAGCGCCGCACGAAGCGGCTGTCCTCCTCCATGACATGCGGATCGCCTGCGTCACCGTCGACCCAATGGGCGCGGAAGCGCACCCTCCCGGAGCGACCGTCCTCCGACGTGTTCGCGCTGAGGATGTCGAGCCGCATCCAGGTGACCGCGTCATCGAGCGAGAGGCCGTCGGGCCTGGTCCCGGGGAACCACGTGTCGATCAGGTGGCGCGCATCGCCGAGCGCGAAGGCGGTGTACCTCGAACGCATCAGGTCTTCGGGCGTCCCGGCGGCGTGACCGTCGAGAACGGGTCCGCAGCACGACCCGAACGGGCGCCGACCGCAAGGACATGGTGCGTCGAGCGCGACCCGACGTCCCCGACGAGCGGATGCCGCAGCCCCGAACGACATGGTCCCTCCCCATATTCGCGAATGACGTCAGCGAGCCTACGCGCTGTGGAGAATCGTTCGCCGGGCGGCCCGCTTTCATTACCGTGGACGGCATGATCGCTCGACGTTCCGCAGCGCTGCTCGCCACGGTCGCGCTCGTCACCGCCCTCGCGGCCTGCGCACCGGCTGCTGCTCCGAAACCCTCCCCCACGCCGACAGGGTTCGCATCGAAGGAAGAGGCGTTCGCCGCCGCCGAGAAGACGTACCGGGCGTACATCGACGCGCTGAACGAGGTGGACCTGTCAGACCCGGCAACGTTCGAGCCACTGTTTGCACTTACGGCCGGGGATCTGAACAAGATGGACAGAGAGTCGTTTTCCCAGCTTCACGCCGACCAGACCGTAGTCGCTGGTCGCACAGAAATCGTGAGCATCGCTCCGATAAGCGCATCCTCCACGGAGGCACAGCTATCCGTATGTCTGGACGTCTCAGGAGTGGTCTTAACGGACGCCAGTGGGAAGAGCCTTGTCGAGAAGGACAGACCAGATCGCCGCGCTGAGACAGCGACGATCAAGCGGACGTCTTCGGGAGACATGAAACTCGTCAAGATTGGGGACGGCCCGGAAGGCAAGGAATGCGCCGGTTAGCGGTCACCTTTCTCGCTGCCGTCTTTATTCTCCTTGCCTCCGCCGCTCCCGCCGCTGCGGCAGGCGGTTGCGGGAGTGCGGACCGGTGGTCAGGTGGCGGAAGCTGCGAGGCTTCAAACAACGGCTCCTCCGTCTCGATCGGCGCGACGCGTCAATCCGCTTCAGCACCCGCCGTCCCAGATCGCGGCTCGAACCGCGGCGGAGGCGGCGGCGGCTCGGTGAACGTCGCTCCCCCGCCCCCGGACCCCGACGCCTACTACCCCGGCGCACGAACCCGCGACGAGTGGCTCGCGCAGTGCGCGTTCGACCAAGCGTGCGCGGGCGCGGTCGTGGCCCCGGGAGGAGCGCCGCTACCGGGAACCGAACAGGCCGACCAGCAGCCCGCCGACCCGGCTCCCGCGCCGGCGGCGCCCGACCCGACCACCGCGACGATCGAGGACGTCGCTCAGTTCGCGCCCCAGCCGCCGAAGGTCATCGGTGAACCGGACGGCGTGGGTGTGGTCGGGATGCCCACGAACTTCGTCGTCGACGCCACGGAGCACACCGTCACCGGCCAGATCTTCGACATCCCCGTGACCGTCCGCTTCACGCCCGTCGCGTACGTCTTCGACTACGGCGACGGGACCACCCGCGAGACGACCTCACCGGGAACGTCGTGGGACGACCTCGACGTCCCGCAGTTCACCGCGACGGGCACCAGCCACAGCTACGGCACAGCCGGGGCGTACGAGGCGAGCGTGACGATCCGCTACGCGGCAGAAGCGGATGCCGGCGGCGGCTGGTTCCCGATCGCCGGACTCCTGGAGCTGAACACGCCGACCACCGTCATCCGCGTCGTCGAGGTGGACACGGCACTCGTGGAACGCACCTGCGACGAGGACCCGAGCGGCCCCGGCTGCTGAGTGCGAGGATGAGCGCGTGACCGACCGCCTCATGCTGCTCGACTCCGCCAGCCTCTACTTCCGCGCGTTCTACGGCGTGCCCGACACGGTGAAGGCGGCAGACGGTCGTCCTGTGAACGCCGTCCGCGGCTTCCTCGACATGATCGCGAAGCTCGTCGACACGTATGAGCCGACCCACCTCGTCGCCTGCTGGGACGACGATTGGCGGCCGCAGTGGCGCGTCGATCTCATCCCGTCCTACAAGACGCACCGCGTCGCCGAGGCGGTCGCGTCGGCCCCCGACGTCGAGGAGATCCCCGACCCTCTCGAGAGCCAGGTCCCGGTGATCCGTGACGCGCTCGGCACACTCGGCATCCCGATCATGGGCGCTCCGGAGCACGAGGCCGATGACGTCATCGGGACGCTCGCGTCGACGAACACCATCCCCGTCGACGTGGTGACCGGCGACCGCGACCTGTTCCAGCTCGTCGACGACGACCGTGGCGTCCGCGTCATCTACACGGGCCGCGGGATGAGCAAGCTCGAAGTACTCACCGACGCCGTCGTCGTCACGAAATACGGCGTCCTCCCATCGCAGTACGCCGACTTCGCCGCGATGCGAGGCGACGCGTCCGACGGACTCCCGGGTGTCGCCGGCATCGGCGAGAAGACCGCGGCGACGCTGCTGGCCGCGCACGGCGATCTCACCGGCATCCGGAGCGCTGCCGAGGCCGGCGAAGGGATGAGCGCGGGCGTCAGGGCGAAGATCCTCGCTGCCTCCGACTACCTCGACGTCGCGCCGCGCGTGGTCGAGGTCGTGCGGACGCTCGATCTACCGCCCGTGGATGCCCGCATCACCGCGCCGGACGAGGAGGCGGTGGCGCAGTTGGCGGGCACCTGGTCACTAGGATCCTCGGCGACCCGCGCACGGGCAGCGCTCACCGCCCGGGCCTGACCTCTCAGCTCGTCGACGCCCATTCACGGAGTCGCTCGAGCGGCCACGTGGTGATGACGCGGTCAGCGGGCACACCGGCGCGCTCCGCGCGCGCCGCGCCATGGTCCAGCAACGACAGCTGCCCCGGGGCGTGCGCGTCCGAGTCGATCGAGAAGAGGCATCCGATCTCGATCGCGAGGGCGAGCAGATCGTCCGGCGGATCCTCCCGCTCCGGGCGGGAGTTGATCTCGAGCGCGGTGCCGTGTTCTGCGCACGCTTCGAAGACGGCTCTCGCATCGAACACCGACGGCGGACGGGTCCCCCGCGCCCCCGACACGAGGCGGCCGGTGACATGGCCCAGCACGTCGACGCGGGGATCGGATGCCGCAGCCACCAGGCGGCGCGTCATCGGCGCCTGCTCCATCCGCAGGGCGGAATGCGCGGACGCGACGACGATGTCGAGGGATTCGAGGAGATCGTCCTCCTGGTCGAGGGAGCCGTCGTCGAGGATGTCGACCTCGATCCCGCTCAGCAGGGTGAACGTCTCGTCGCAGAAATCAGGGATGAGTGCGAGCTGCTCGCGGAGCCGCTCCGCAGACAGTCCGCGCGCCACCCTGAGCCTCGGCGAATGGTCGGTCAGAGCGAGGTAGTCATGGCCGAGCGAACGCGCGGCGTCGACCATCGATTCGATCGATGTCAACCCGTCGGACCACTCCGAGTGGGCGTGCAGATCGCCCCGCAGGAGCGGACGCAATGCCGACACCTCGGTGGGCGCGACTCGTTCCCGCAGGTCCGCAAGGTAGGTCGGCACGCGCCCGGAAAGCGCCTCCGAGATCACGGCGAAGGTGGAGGCGCCGATGCCTTTCCGGGCGCGCAGACGGGAGACGTCAGCCCGCTCAGCAGGGCTCAGACCCGCGAGGGACTCTGCGGCTGCTCGGAAGGCCTTCGACTTGTACCGGGACGCGCGATCGCGCTCGAGGAGCTCCGCGATCTCCGTGAGGGCTTCGATCGGGTCCACGGTGCGCGCTCAGCGTCCGGACGCGGCGACCCACGCATCGAGCTTGGCCCGCGCGGCGCCCGCGTCGACGGCGGCTGCCGCTTCGGCATAGGCGTTCGCGAGTCGCTCGACGAACGGACGCTGGAGCTCGGCGGCATCCTGAAACAGCCGATACGACACGATGCCGGCGGCGGCGTTCAACAGGACGATGTCGCGGACCGGACCGGATTCGCCGTCGAGCACGCGACGCACGATCGCCGCGTTGTGCTCGGCATCGCCGCCGAGCAGGTCAGCGATCTCCGCCCGTGGAATGCCGAGGTCGCGAGGATCGAGGTCGTGCTCGCGCACGTCTCCCCGGCTGACCTCCCAGACGCGGCTGTGGCCTGTCGTGGTGAGTTCGTCCATCCCGTCGTCGCCACGGAACACGAGTGCCGTCGCACCGCGCGTCTGGAAGACACCGGTGATGAGCGGCACACGGTCCAGGTGAGCGACACCGACGGCGTTGGCTTCGGCGCGCGCCGGATTGCACAGCGGCCCGAGGAAGTTGAAGACGGTCGGGATGCCGAGTTCCGCCCGCGTCGGTCCGGCGTGCCGGAAGCCAGGGTGGAAGGCGGAGGCGAAAGCGAAGGTGATCCCGACCTCGTCGAGGACCTCCGCAACACGCTCCGGAGTCTGCGTCAGATCGACACCTAGTGCAGCGAGCACGTCCGATGACCCTGACTTCGAACTCGACGCGCGGTTGCCGTGCTTCACGACCGGGATGCCGGTGGCCGCCACGACGACCGAGGCGGTGGTCGAGACGTTCACGGTCCCGTAACGATCGCCTCCCGTGCCGACGATGTCGAGCACGTCTGCCGGCACGGGGAGCGGCACCGCAGCCTCGAGGATGGCGTCGCGGAATCCCACGATCTCATCGACGGTCTCGCCCTTGGCCCGCAGCGCGACGAGGAACCCGGCGAGCTGCGCAGAGGTCGCGTCACCGTTCATCACCTGGCGCATCGCCCAGGTCGATTCGGACACGCTGAGGTTCTTGCCGTCCAGCACCGTGGAGAGAATCTCGGGCCAGGAGTACATGTCCGCCATGACCCCCGATCCTACTCAGCACTCTGGCAGGCGACTCCCGGCGGGCCCATCGACGGCGCCGACCCGGCGGAAAGAGACAAGTACCTTCAGGAATGCGAAACCCTCCCCCAACATCGGCCATAATGGGGAGCGTGACGACCACTCCCGCGACATACAACCAGGCACTGCGTTCGGTGAAACGACCGGACCCCGTGGCTGTCGGCACGATCGTGTGGCTGGGCAGCGAGGTCATGTTCTTCGCCGGCCTCTTCGCCATCTACTTCACGATCCGCAACACCTCGCCGGAGCTGTGGGCAAGTCGCACCGAGCTGCTGAACGTGCCGTTCGCCGCGGTGAACACGCTCATCCTTGTGCTGTCGTCGTTCACCGCTCAGGCCGGTGTGTTCGCCGCCGAGCGCTTCCAGCCCTACCGTCGCGGATCCTTCTGGAACTTCCGCCAGTGGGGAATGGTCGAGTGGTTCTACCTGACGTTCATCATGGGCGCCGTCTTCGTCTCGGGCCAGGTGTGGGAGTACGCCACCCTGGTCGCCGAGGGCCTGCCGATCAGCGAGGATTCCTACGCGTCGGCCTTCTACATCACGACCGGTTTCCACGCTCTTCACGTGACGGGTGGCCTCATCGCCTTCCTGCTCATCATCGGGCGCGCATTCGCGGTCAAGAACTTCGGTCGAAAGGAGATGACCTCCGCGATCGTCGTGTCCTACTACTGGCACTTCGTCGACGTCGTGTGGATCATCCTGTTCGCCGTCATCTACTTCATCCGGTAATACAGAGCGGAGCTGAGTTCCTCAATGGCATCCAAGACCCCGCGTCGGCACACGGGCCGTCGCAGCAAGTGGGCGGCAGCCGCTCTCATCGGCGTCGGCCTGCTGCTCACGGGTGGCATCTACGCCGGCGCATCCGCTGCCATGGCGTCGACCACGTCCACCGACACGGCATCCGCGCTCACCGTCGAAGACGGCAAGAAGCTGTTCCAGGCGAACTGCGCGACGTGCCACGGTCTCGACCTCGAGGGCACCGCTGACGGCCCCTCCCTGTACGGAGTCGGCGAGCTGTCGGTCGAGTTCCAGGTCTCGACGGGCCGCATGCCGCTCCAGGCTCAGGGACCGCAGGCTCCCCAGAAGGCGCCGCAGTTCACCGAGGACCAGATCAAGGCGATGGCGGCCTGGGTGCAGTCCGTCGCCCCCGGACCGACCTACCCCGACGAGAAGATCCTCGACGGCGGTGGCAACCTGACGGAGGGCGCCGAGCTCTTCCGCATCAACTGCGCGATGTGCCACAACGTCGCCGCGGCTGGTGGCGCGCTGACCGAGGGCAAGTACGCCCCCGCGCTCACCAAGACCAGCCCACTGCACATCTACGCCGCGATGGTGACCGGGCCGCAGAACATGCCGGTCTTCAACAACATGACCATCACGCCGGACGAGAAGCGCGACATCATCTCGTCCCTCATGTACCTGCAGAAGAGCGAGCCCGTAGGCGGGTTCACGCTCGGGTCGCTGGGTCCCGTGTCCGAGGGTCTCTTCATCTGGATCTTCGGCATCGGCACTCTCATCGGCATCTCGGTGTGGATCACCGCGAAGTCCAACTGACCCACCACTGACGTAAAGAATTTCAAGGCGAGGAGCACAATGTCACACGAGGAAGAGCCGCAGGCGCTCGAGAAGGCTCCTCAGCCTTCGTCGGGGCTCGTCGTCGCGGTCGCCGACCCCGTGCAGAACCCCGGTCTGCCGCCCCACCGTGAGCGGATGACCGACAAGGACCCGGCGGCGATGAATCGCGCGGTCCGTACCGTCTACACGCTGTTCTACATCTCTCTCGCCGCCAGCCTCTGGGCCGTCGCCGCGTACATGCTGTTCCCGATCGAGAGCGGCGACTTCGGTGACATCCGGAGCAACAACCTCTTCATCGGTCTCGGCATCGGGTTCGCTCTGCTGACCATCGGCATCGCTGCGATCCACTGGTCGAAGGCGATCATGCCCGACAAGGAGCACATCGAGGCTCGTCACTCGACCCGCGGCAAGGAGTCGACCCGCGAAGCAGCGGTCGACGTCTTCCGCGAGGCGAACGAGGAGTCCGGGTTCGGACGCCGAACCGCGATCCGCGGCGGACTCATCGCCGCTGTCGTCGCGTCCATCGTCCCCGGCGTGACGCTCTTCCGCGGGCTCGCTCCGCACTCCTCCGAGGAGAAGCCGCTCGCCGGCGACCCGGTCGCGCTTCTGAAGCACACCATGTGGAAGGAGGGTGAGCGCCTCGCGCACGACCCCTCCGGCCTCCCCATCCGCGCTGCGGACATCGCCCTCGGCTCCGCCGTCCACGTGATGCCCGAATCGCTCAAGGATGTCGACCACCTCGACGGCTACCTCGAAGAGAAGGCCAAGGCGATCGTCCTGCTCATGCGGCTGCTCCCCGAGCAGCTGCCCGCCGAGTACAACCGCCTCGACTGGTCCTACGACGGGATCGTGGCGTACTCGAAGGTCTGCACCCACGTCGGATGCCCCGTGGCACTCTACGAGCAGCAGACCCACCACCTTCTCTGCCCGTGCCACCAGTCGCAGTTCGACGTGTCCCGCGGCGCCGAGGTCATCTTCGGCCCGGCCGCCCGACCGCTCCCCCAGCTGCCCATCACGGTGGACGCAGACGGTTACCTGATCGCTAAGAGCGACTTCGAAGAGCCCGTCGGGCCAAGCTTCTGGGAGCGTCATTGAGCACCGCGACTGAATCCGCACCGGCCACCACGGTGGCCCGACCGGCTGACAAGCCCCTCGGCGGCCGCTTCATCGGCGCCACCGCGAACTACCTCGACGAGCGAACGAGCATCTCGGGCCTCGTCAAGGAGATCGGGCGCAAGATCTTCCCCGACCACTGGTCGTTCATGCTCGGTGAGATCGCGCTGTGGAGCTTCGTCGTCGTCTTCCTGTCGGGGTCGTTCCTGACGTTCTTCTTTGAAGCGTCGATGGCTCCCACGCACTACAACGGCGCATACGCACCATTGCGCGGCATCGAGATGTCCGCGGCCCTCGAGTCCACGCTGAACATCTCGTTCGACCTCCGCGGCGGCCTGCTCGTCCGTCAGCTGCACCACTGGGCAGCCCTGCTGTTCATCGCCGCCATCGGCGTGCACATGCTGCGTGTCTTCTTCACGGGTGCATTCCGCAAGCCGCGTGAGCTGAACTGGGTGATCGGCTTCGTGCTGTTCATCCTGGCGATGGCGCTCGGATTCACCGGGTACTCGCTTCCGGATGACCTGCTCTCGGGCAACGGTCTCCGCATCATCGACGGAATGATCAAGGGCCTCCCCCTGATCGGCACGTGGACCTCGTACCTCCTGTTCGGAGGCGAGTTCCCGGGTACCGCGATCGTGAACCGTCTGTACACGCTGCACATCCTGCTGCTCCCGCTCATCCTCATCGCGCTCATCGCGGCGCACCTGATGCTGATGATCATCAACAAGCACACGCAGTTCGCCGGCCCCGGCCGCACGAACGACAATGTCGTGGGCTACCCGATGGTGCCGATCTACATGTCGAAGATGGGCGGCTTCCTGTTCATCACGTTCGGTGTGCTCGTGCTGATCGCCTCGATGTTCACCATCAACCCGATCTGGAACTACGGTCCTTACGACCCGTCGCCCGTGTCCGCGGGTACCCAGCCGGACTGGTACATCGGGTTCGCCGATGGTGCGCTCCGTCTGGCACCGTCGCACCTGGACGTCGTGCTGTTCGACCGCACCTGGTCCTTCGGCATCCTGCTGCCGGTCGCCGTCCTCGGCGTGTTCATCGTCCTCGTCGCGATCTACCCGTTCATCGAGGCGTGGGTCACCGGCGACAAGCGGGAGCACCACATCGCTCAGCGTCCCCGTCACGCACCGACGCGCACCGCGATCGGTGTGGCCGGCGTGATCTTCTACGCCGTGCTCTGGGCCGCCGCTTCCTCGGACATCATCGCGACGCACTTCCATCTGACGATGGAGGGCGTGATCCACTCGCTCCAGGCGCTCCTGTTCATCGGGCCGATCGTCGGGTACTTCGTGACGAAGCGCATCGCGATCGCCCTGCAGAAGAAGGACCGCGAGATCGCGTTGCACGGCTACGAATCCGGTCGCATCGTGCGCCTCCCGGGTGGCGAGTACATCGAGGTCCACCAGCCTGTCGACGCTTACGAGCGCGTCAAGCTCATCGACTTCGAGATCCACGAGCCCCTGGTCGTGCGGCCCAACGACAACGGTCGCATCGCGTGGCACCAGAACGTCCGCGCATCGCTGTCGCGGTGGTTCTTCGAGGATCGCCTCTCCCCCGTCACGCAGGCTGAGGTGGATGCCGCGATCGCCCACCAGCACCACGCGCTCGAGCACATCGAGCACGAGGAGCAGGAGGAGATCCGTGGTGCCCACGAGCGCGCCGGAGCTCCGGACGCACCCCTGCGCCCGATCGACGACGGCCACAACCCTGAGACGGCCAACCGCCCGTCGAACATCATCGTGGTGGACGACGCACCCGCCAAGAAGGACGACCGCTCGAACGATTGAGCTCGTCTGGCAGAAAAGCGGCGGGGTCTGACCGAATGGTCGGACCCCGCCGCTAACGTGTGCCCGTAGCGTCGATCACATGATCCCCTCCCCCGCATCCGTCCTCTCCTACTTCGAGACGAAGCTCCTCGTCGAGACCGATCCGAGCGACGTCTATGCTTCGCAGCGCGCGGGCGATGCTTTCGTGCTCGTCGATGTGCGCGACACCGATGCCTGGGATCAGGGTCACGCCTCGGGAGCGATCCACATCCCCCACGGTCAGATCGCGTCGCGCGCCGCAAGCGAGATCGCGCAGCACATCCCGGTGGTCGTCTACTGCTGGAGCCCGGGATGCAACGGCGGAGCCCGCGGTGCTGTCGAGTTCGCACGACTCGGCTACGCGGTGCGGGAGATGATCGGCGGGTTCGAGTACTGGGCGCGAGAGGGGCTGCCCGTCGAGGGCCTAGAAGGGCCGCTCCCCCGACGTTTCGACCCCTTGGTGATGCCCTGGCCCCGCGCGATGACACCCGCCTGAGACCGGCGCTGAGTCTGTGTCCGAAGCCCATGGCCGATCAGTGTCCACGAATGTGGCCCAGTTAGGGGTGTTTGGAGCCCCGGAGCACTGTCGGGCATCTTGCTCGCGGCCACCCGCTGCATCTATTGGAGCGGTGCGGGCTCCTGAGCTCGCCGGTACGGCGGTGCGACTCGGCCTGCAGGCCTCCGATGCCACGAACAACGCCGTCCGCCACGGTGGTGTGGCGGACGGCGTTGTGGATGCGCGGCTCAGCGGGCGAAGTAGCCCCGGTAGTACTCGTAGACCCAGCCGACGATGGCGACGACGAAGATGCCGACACCGATCGGGATCATGAACTCGCCGACGGCAAGGCCGATGAAGGCGATCGCCGCGGAGCCGGCGAGCACCAGCGGCCACCACGACCAGGGCGAGAACTCGCCCATCTCGGGGTCGCCGTCATCGATGTCGGCCGTCAGGGAGTCCTCGGGGAGAGTGCCGCCCTGGGCCTTCTCGACGCGGCTCGAGTAGAAGGCGATCATGGCGGCCATCATCGTCACGAAGACGAGGCCGACAGAACCAACCCATTCGATGCGGTTGAAAACCGGCAGCTGCGGGTGGGCCAGGATGTTCCAGCCCACGTAGACCACAGCGACGAGGGCGAAGAAGGCGGAGAGCACCCACCACAGGTTGACGTTGGTCTTCACTTACTTGACCTCACCATTCGTCAGATCGACCACGGGCGCGTCGGGTGCATCCTTCGCAGGACCGACGCCCACCGGGATCCCGGCCTCGGGGTGGTTCAGGTCGAAGGCGGGCCGCTCGCTGCGGATGCGCGGGATCGACGTGAAGTTGTGGCGCGGCGGCGGGCAGCTGGTCGCCCACTCGAGCGACCCGCCGTAGCCCCACGGGTCGTTGACGGTCACACGCGGCGCCTTGCGGGCCGTGATCCAGACGTTGAGCAGGAACGGAACCATCGATGCCGCGAGGATCATCGAGCCGACGGTCGACACCTGGTTCTGCCACGTCCAGCCGTCCTGGCTCGCGTAGTCCGCGTACCGGCGGGGCATGCCGTCCGCACCCAGCCAGTGCTGGATGAGGAACGTCATGTGGAAGCCGATGAACAGCAGCCAGAAGTGCACGAGGCCGAGGCGCTCGTTCAGCATCTTTCCGGTCCACTTGGGCCACCAGAAGTAGAAGCCGGCGAACATCGCGAAGACGACGGTGCCGAAGACGACGTAGTGGAAGTGGGCCACGACGAAGTACGAGTCGGAGACGTGGAAGTCGAGCGGCGGCGACGACAGGATGATGCCCGTCAGACCACCGAACACGAACGACACGAGGAATCCGAGCGCGAAGACCATCGGCGTCTCGAAGGTGATCGACCCTCGCCACATCGTGCCGATCCAGTTGAAGATCTTCACACCCGTCGGAACGGCGATGAGCATCGTCATGAGAGCGAAGAACGGCAGCAGCACCGCGCCGGTCACGTACATGTGGTGCGCCCACACGGAGACGGACAGAGCCGCGATGGCGATCGTGGCGTAGACCAGCGTCTTGTATCCGAAGATCGGCTTGCGGCTGAACACCGGGAAGATCTCCGACACGATGCCGAAGAACGGCAGCGCGATGATGTACACCTCGGGGTGACCGAAGAACCAGAAGAGGTGCTGCCAGAGGAGGACGCCACCGTTGGCCGGGTCGTAGATGTGGGCACCGAGGATGCGGTCGGCCGCAGCGGCGAAGATCGCCGCTGCGAGGACCGGGAAGGCCATCAGGATCAGGATGCTGGTGACCAGGGTGTTCCAGCTGAAGATCGGCATGCGCCACATCGTCATACCCGGAGCGCGCATGGTCATGATCGTCGTGATGAAGTTCACACCACCGAGGATCGTGCCGAAACCACTCATGCCGAGACCCAGCATCCAGAGGTCGCCACCGGCGCCGGGACTGAAGCTCTCACTCGCCAAGGGCTGGTAGGCGAACCATCCGAACGCGGCCGCACCCTGAGGGGTGAGGAAGCCTGCGACGGCGATAGTGGAACCGAAGGTGAACAGCCAGAACGCGAAGGCGTTCAGACGCGGGAACGCGACGTCCGGAGCACCGATCTGCAGCGGAAGGAGTGCGTTGGCGAAGCCCGCGAACAGCGGCGTCGCGAACATCAGCAGCATGATCGTGCCGTGCATCGTGAACAGCTGGTTGTACTGCTCCTTGGTCGGCACGACCTGCATGCCGGGCTCGAAAAGCTCGGCACGGATGATCAGGGCCATGACGCCACCGAGCATGAAGAACAGCACGGAGGCGATCAGGTACATGTACCCGATGGTCTTGTGATCCGTGGACGTGATCCACTTCACGACGATGTTGCCCTTGTGCTCGACGCGCGAGCTGGTGAGCAGCGCGGCCTGGCGAGGGGGAAGCGTGGGTGCGGGGGGTGCGATGGTGGCCATCAGTTGTTGTGCTCTCCCTCAGCGGCGGGCGCGCCGGTGCCGGGCGCGTTCTGTTGCCGATCCAGTGCGTCGTCGATGTCGCCGGTCTGCCCCTTGGCCTTGAGCGACGCGATGTAGCTCTGGTACTCCGAATCCGAGACGACCTTCACGTTGAAGAGCATCATCGAGTGGTACTGGCCGCAGAGCTCGGCGCACTTGCCGACGAACGTGCCTTCCTTGGTGGGCGTGAAGGACCAGTAGTTCTCACGACCGGGATACATGTCCTTCTTGTAAAGGAAGTCCACGATCCAGAACGAGTGAATGACGTCGCGCGACTCGAGCTGCAGCGTCACTTCTTTGTTGACGGGCAGGACGAGCTCGGGGACCTCGTTGGTGATGTTGCCCTGTGCGTCGGTCTGCGCCTGCACACCGATGGTCCACACCGGGTCCTGGGGGTCGTCGCAGTTGTCGCCGTTGTACTGGAAGTCCCACGCCCACTGCTTGCCGATGGCCGTGATGCAGACATCCGGCTTCTCGTACTGGGTCTCGAGGATCGCCTGGTCGCGCGCCGTGAAGGCGAAGAAGCCGAGCACGAGGATGACGGGGGCGATCGTGAAGAACATCTCGATCGGCATGTTGTAGCGGAGCTGGACCGGCAGGCCCGACTGCCCCTTGCGACGCCGGTACGCGATCGCAGCCCAGCCCATGAGGGCCCAGGTGATCACACCGACGGCGAGGACGACGATCCACGACGTGGTCCAGAGGCCGGCGATCATCGACGTGTGGTTCGTCGCCTGCCCGCCCCCCTCATCGAAGCCGGGGAGGAAGCCGTTCGCTGTCGTGGGGCTGCATCCCGCAAGCGCGACCGCGGAGGCGATCGTGAGCGGGAGGGCTACCCAACGGAGTCGGCGGTTGACGCGCACGGTGCACCTTTCGGGGACATGAAGGTCAGACTCATGCCAGTCTAGGGCAACCTCTTACGGGATTCCGGCCATCCGCTCAGGATGCCGGAACCGGTTGAGGTGCCCGGGGATGGATCAGTGGAAGCTGTCGCCGCAGGCGCAGCTGCCCGCAGCATTCGGGTTATCGATCGTGAAGCCCTGCTCCGAGATCGTGTCCTTGAAATCGATCTTCGCGCCGTCGAGGTAGGGCACCGACATGTCGTCGACGATCACCTCGACACCGTCGAAGTCCACGGTCTTGTCTCCGTCGAGGTAACGCTCGTCGAAGTAGAGCTGGTAGATCAGACCCGAGCATCCGCCGGGCTGAACGGCGACGCGGAGCCGGAGGTCATCACGGTTCTCCTGCGACAGAAGGCTCTTCACCTTGTCGGCCGCAGCCTCGGTGAGGGCGACGCCGTGGGCGGGAACGGTCTCGGTGGACTGCGTGGCGATGTCGGTCATGACTCTCCCCATGGTCGGGCCGCCAGTGCTCTTGAGGAACGGGGGCGGCGTGCTGACACGATTCTACGTCGCCTCTCGGGCTCTGGCCCGGCGGCGCGAGTATCGGCAGGCGGGTTCACTCGGATGCGTCGAGGGACTCGAGCAGGAGCGCCTCGGACACCAGCGCGTGTCGGAACGTGTCCACGTGCAGGGATTCGTTCGGGCTGTGAGCCCGCGCATGAGGATCCTCCACCCCGGTCACGAGGATCTCCGCGCCCGGGAACTCGCGTACGAGGTCGGCGATGAAGGGAATCGATCCGCCCACGCCGATGTCGACGGGCGCGCGTCCGTAGCCGCTCTCGAGGGCGGAACGCGCCTTCTCGACGGCAGGGCCGGACGTGTCGACGAGGAACGGGTTGCCGAAGTCGACGTCGCGGAACGTGAGGCGTGCACCGAACGGCGCGTGGGCGTGCAGGTGCGCCTCGACGGCGGCGAAGGCCTCGGCGGCGGGCTGGCCGGGCGCGACGCGCGTGCTGATGACGACCGTCACCTTCGGCGACAGCGTGTTCGACGCGTTGCGGACACTCGGAGCGTCGATGCCGGTGATCGTGATCGAGGGCTTGTTCCAGATGCGGCTCAGGATCGCGTCGCGTCCGATCGGCGACACACCGTCGGGAAGCCCCGCCTCGCTGCGGAGGGTCTCCTCGGTGTAGGGCGGGGTCGCGGCATCCCGGATCGCGAGACCGTCGACGGCCACTGCGCCGTCCTCATCCCACAGCGTGGCCAGCAGCGTGACGGCTGCCATCATGGCGTCGGGCACCGCTCCGCCGAACATCCCGGAGTGGGATGCGTGATCGAGCGTCTCGATGTCGAGGGTGAACCGTGCGTTGCCGCGGAGCGAGACCGTCAGAGCGGGGGTCTCGGAGTCCCAGTTCCCCGAGTCTGCGACGACGATGACATCAGCGCGAAGGGCGTCGGCGTTGTCGCTCAGGAACGGCGCGAACGATGCGGAACCCGCCTCCTCCTCGCCCTCGAAGAAGAGGTTCACGCCGAGGTCGAAGTCGTCGCCGAGCGCCTCCTTCATCGCCCGGAGAGCGCCGATGTGGGCCATGATGCCCGCTTTGTCATCGGCTGCGCCACGCCCGTAGATCCGGCCGTCGCGGAGCGTCGGCTCGAAGGGCGGGGACTCCCACAGGGACTCGTCGCCGACGGGCTGAACGTCGTGGTGCGCGTACAGCAGGATCGTCGGCCGGCCGTTGCGGGGTGCACGGGTGGCGAGGACGGCGGGCATCCCCTCCTCCCCCGTTTCGGGGATGACGGCCGTCTTGACCTCGACGCGTTCGAAGATGCCGAGGTCGTCGACGAGGGCCTTCACCGCGTCGGCGCTTCGCTGCACCTCGGCGCGGTCGAACCCCGGGAAGGCGACGGACGGGATACGGACGAGGGAGCCGAGATCGGCGAGGGCGGCGGGGACCTGGGTGAGGGCCGCCTCCCGCACCGCGGCGGACCGAGAGGTGTCGGAAGTCATGCGGGTAATCTTATGTGGCACGCCTTTTCCGCCGATTCCGAGGAAGCGCCCCGTGGCACAGACACCTCCCCCTGCCGACACCGCCCCCGACGCCCCCACGGGTGCGGGGAAGAACCGCCCGACGCCGACGCGCGCCGAGCAGGAAGCGGCACGGAAGCGGCCCCTCGTCGCCAACACGAAAGAGGCCCGCGCCCGCGCGAAGGCTGAGCTCGCTGCCCAGCGCGAGAAGGCCCGTGTCGGCATGGCCAACGGCGACGAGCGATACCTGACGCCCCGCGACCGCGGTCCCCAGCGCCGGTTCGCCCGCGATTACACGGACGCCGGCTGGCACTTCGGCGAGCTCATCATGCCGTTGTTGGTGATCGTGATCCTCTTCGCGCTCGTTCCGAACACCGCGATCGTGTTCTACGCGTACGTAGGGCTCTGGGCTTATCTGCTTTTCGTCGTCGCGGACATGGCCATCCTCTCCCGCAAGGTGAAGAAGCTCGCCGCCGCGAAATGGGGTGACCGCCGCGAGAAGGGTCTCGGCTGGTACGCCGCGATGCGCTCCGTCCAGATGCGCTTCATGCGCCTCCCCAAGCCGCAGGTCAAGCGCGGCGAGTACCCGCACTGATCCCTCACGACGAGAGGCCCGCACACGATCGTGCGGGCCTTCTGTCGTTCGTGGGGATGCCGCCTGTCAGCGCGCGAGGCCCCGGTTCAGCTGCCTTGCCCACAGGGGTCCGCGGTATACGAACGCGCTGTAGCCCTGAACGAGGTCGGCACCGGCTGCGAGACGCTCGCGGACGTCGTCGGCCGACTCCACTCCCCCGGCGGCGATGACGCAGAACTCGGCCGGGACCGCGGCTCGGACGCGACGGAGAACCTCGAGCGAACGCTCGCGCAACGGTGCGCCGGAGAGGCCGCCCGCCCCCATCGCGTCGACGCGGGCAGCATCCGTCGTCAGCCCGGAACGAGCGATCGTCGTGTTGGTCGCGACGATCCCGGCGAGGCCGGCGTCCACCGCCATCCTCGAGATCCCGTCGATCTCGTCGTCGGAGAGGTCGGGAGCGATCTTGACGAGCAGGGGCGTGTCTCCTGCGGCATCCTTCACCGCCGTCAGCAATGGCCGCAGCGTCTCGACCGCCTGCAGGCCGCGGAGCCCGGGCGTGTTCGGCGACGACACGTTGACGACGAGGTAGTCCGCGACCGGGGCGACCAGGCGGGTGCTGGCGACGTAGTCCGCTGTCGCATCCGCGACGTCGACCACGCGGGACTTGCCGATGTTGGCGCCCAGGACCGGTCGCCGTCGGCGACGGCGCATACGAGCGAGCCGCTGCGCGACGACGGCGGCGCCCTCGTTGTTGAACCCCATCCGGTTGATGAGGGCGCGGTCCGCCGGCAGGCGGAACAGGCGCGGGCGGGGATTGCCATCCTGCGGGATCGCCGTCACGGTACCGACCTCGATGTGACCGAACCCGAGGGCATGCAAGCCGAGGGCGCCGATGGCGTTCTTGTCGAAGCCTGCGGCGATCCCGAACGGCGAGTCGAAGACGAGACCGAGCGCCTCGGTCCGAAGCTCCGGGGCCGGACGGGTCAGCGCCCGGGCCACAGCCGAGAAGGGCGGCACGGCGGCGACGCGGATGACAACCATCCCGAGATGGTGGGCGGTCTCGGGATCGAGGCGACGGAGGACGAGGTCGAAGAGGAGTCGGTACATCGGCTCCCAGCCTAGAGGTGAGCGCTCAGGCGTCCTGTCGCGGAACGCGCTGTGCCTGGTCCGCGCGCAGCAGAGCGATCGCGGCGTCGAAGTCATCGAGCGTCTCGAACGCCTGGTACACACTCGCGAACCGGAGGTACGCGATCTCGTCGAGTTCGCGCAGGGGGCCGAGGATCGCGAGCCCGATCTCGTTCGTGTCGATCTGCGAGACGCCCGTCTGACGCACCGCCTCCTCGACGGCCTGAGCGAGCATGGCGAGATCCGCTTCGGTGACCGGGCGACCCTGGCACGCCTTGCGGACGCCGGACATGACCTTCTCGCGGCTGAACGACTCGATCACGCCGGAGCGCTTGATCACGTTCAGGCTCGCGGTCTCGATCGTCGAGAACCGGCCCCCGCACTCGGGGCACTGGCGACGACGACGGATGCTGAGTCCGTCGTCGCTCGTGCGGGAGTCGATGACGCGGGAGTCGGAGTGACGACAGAACGGGCAGTGCATGGCGGCATCCAGCCTACGCGTCGAAGCGCGCCGTGACGGCCTCGCCGTGGGCGGGGAGCACCTCGGCCGTCGCGAGGGTCACGATGTCGTCGTGGACGGCCCGCAATGCGTCGCGGTCGTACGTGATGACCTGCTGAGGACGCAGGAAGGTGGATGCCGACAGCCCGGAGGCGTACCTGGCCTGACCGCCCGTGGGGAGCACGTGATTGCTGCCCGCGAGGTAGTCACCGAGGCTCACGGGGGTCCACGAGCCGACGAAGACGGCACCCGCGTTGACGAAGTCCTCCGGACGAGGATCGCGCAGGTGCAGCTCGAGGTGCTCGGGCGCGTACGCGTTGCTGAAAGCGGTCGCCGTCGCGAGGTCGTCGACGAGGACCACGGCGGACTGCACGCCGGCGAGGGCTTGGGCGACCCGCGCGGCGTGGTGAGTCGCCGCTGCGCGGCGCTCGACCTCTTCGACGACGGCTTCGGCGAGGCCGGCCGCATCCGTGACGAGGACCGCTGCGGCCTGCTCGTCGTGCTCGGCCTGGCTGACGAGGTCGGCGGCGACGAGGCGCGCGTCGGCGGAGTCGTCGGCGACGATGAGGATCTCGGTGGCGCCTGCCTCGGAGTCCGTGCCGACCATGCCCGCGACGACCCGCTTGGCGAGCGCGACGAAGTTGTTGCCGGGACCCGAGATGACATCGACGGGTGCGAGGTCCAGCTCGGCCACTCCGTGCGCGTACGCCGCGACGGCGCCCGCGCCACCCATGGCATAGACCTCGGTGATGCCGAGGAGCTTGGCCGCAGCCAGGATGACGGGGTGCACCCGTCCGCCGTGGTCGCGCTGCGGGGGCGAGGCCAGCGCCACCTCGGCGACGCCCGCCACCTGCGCCGGGACGACGTTCATGACGACGCTCGACGGGTACACCGCCTTGCCACCGGGGACATAGACACCCGCACGGCGCACGGGACGCCAGTACTGCTCCACCCGCGCGCCCGGACCGATATCGGTCACCACCGGCGAGGGCACCTGAGCGGCCGACGCGAGGCGGACCCGTGAGATCGCGTTCTCGAGCGCGCCCCGGATGGATGGATCGAGGGAGGCGAGCGCCTCGCCGAGGTGCGCGGCGGGAACGCGGATGGCGTGATCGCTGACGCCGTCGAACCGTGCCGCCTGCTCGCGGAGCGAGACCTCGCCCCTTTCCGCCACATCTGCGACGACGGCGGCAGCCGTGGCCAATGCCTCATCCCGCGCTGCGGTGGCTCGGGGAACGGCGGCGAGCAGGTCGGCCGGTGTGACGGCGCGACCCCGGAGGTCGATCGTGCGGAGCATCCCTCCAGGGTAACGGCGGGTCAGCCCCGGGTGACGCCGGAGACGTCCGTGAGGTAACCGATGCGGCCGTCCTCGTGGCGGACCACGAAGGAATCGCCACGGTCCTCGATCACGAGCGCCCAGGCCGTCGGGCCGATGCGGAAGACCGGCGCGCCGCTCTCGTCGACGACGTCGCGCTCGACAGGAGCCAACGCCCAGAACGCCTGCTGGGCGGAAGCCGCAGCCGGAGCCGGCTCGTCGTCGTCGATGGGGTCTCCGTACGGGGCCGGGTCGGGATCGACCGACGGCGCCGCCATCGTGTAACGCGCGTCCGAGATCGGCCGCGCCACGACCGGGCGCGCGCGACGGGCGACGCGGTGCGACAGGGTCTCGGTACGGTGCAGGAAGTCCTCGTGGAACGGCGGGATGAACGGAGCGAGGACGGTCAGCACGACGCCCGCAGCCATCAGCAGCACCTCGACCCAGACGACCCAGCTGCTGAGCCACACGCCGACCGCGACGCCGCGCGCGATGTTCGTCCACAACCAGCTCAACCACACGACCGCCGAAACGGCGAAGGCGACGGAGGCGAACTGGTCGATCCCCAGGGATCCGACCCGTCGGATGCCGTCGGGCGAGAACCGGCGGAGCGTGATCAGGAACACCGCGACCGTGGGCGCGCCGATGGCGAGGACCCAGTCGATTCCCGAGGTCCAGACGCTCGTTCCGCCGAGGAGGCTCGTGTACTGGTTGTCGGCATAGAGGGGGAAGAACGAGAACAGGAAGGCGAGCACCCACACACCGAGCAACGAGATCTCGCGGAGCGAGAACGGGCCGATGCCGTACTGCGGCGGGATGTGGCCTTCAGAGGCTTCGACCGTCGCCGGCTCGTCCGGAGACGGCGACGGCTCGACGGGCGCGACCTGCGGCTCGACGTCAGCGACCGTATCGGCGGCGTCGTGATCGACCGATGCGGGCACGGCCTCCGCGGGGGAACCAGGGGCATCCGCGGCATCCGTGGAGAAGTCGTAGGCCTGGGTCTCCATGTCGAGAGTGGACGTCTCGTGCGGCGCGGCCTCGGGCGCGCGGACCACCGTGACGTCGAGGTCTTCGACGGGGCTCCCGGCGTCCTCCGGCGATTCGGGGTTCGTCTTCTGGTCGGTCACGATGCTCCTTCCGAACAGCGCTGATCAGCGCCGCCTGCGATCCTACCCGCGTCGTCTCAGCGAATCAGCCGAGGCACTGCGGCCCGAGCAAGCCCTTCAACTCGCCGTACAGGTCGACCGTCACCCCGACCTGGGCCGGGACCTCGAACACCTTCGCGACACCGCCGCGGTGCAACTTGAGGGTCACCTCGGTGTCGCCGGGATGGCGGTCGA
The DNA here is from genome assembly GCF_058629135.1 of Microbacterium sp. MDV22-iso44. Lineage (NCBI taxonomy): Bacteria > Bacillati > Actinomycetota > Actinomycetes > Micrococcales > Microbacteriaceae > Microbacterium > Microbacterium sp. MDV22-iso44. The sequence continues at coordinate 81,876 of NZ_JBZVWS010000001.1, read as the reverse complement.
GGACGGCGGCGAGCTGTCCGATCGTCGTCTCGGTCGCGCGGTGTTCGGGCAGCAGCAAGACGAGCGGGCCCGCGGCATCCACCGATCCGAGATCGGGGACGAACGCCGATTGACCGTGGAGGTTGCGGCCGTCGTCGCGCTGCGAGACGCGACCTCGGACGACGAGGATCGAGTCCGCCACGAGCATCGACTGGAACTCCGTGTACGTCTTGCCCATGAACATGACGGTCACCTCACCGTCGAAATCCTCGACGGTGATCATGCCGTACGGGTTGCCGCTCTGCTTGGCGACGCGGTGCTGGACGCTCGTGACGAGCCCGGCGATGGTCACCGTGTCGCCGTCGGAGATGTCCTCCGACACCAGCAGGTCATGGATCGAGGTCGACGCGTGCTTGGCGAGCGGGATCTCGAGACCCGCGAGCGGGTGATCCGAGACGTAGAGACCGAGCATCTCGCGCTCGAAGGCGAGCTTGTCCTTCTTCGTCCATTCGGGCCGCTCCGGCACGCGCGCGACCTGCTGCGGCTCGTCGTCGCCCCACAGGCTGTCGAAGTCGAAGCCGACCTCGCCGTTCGCTTCGCGGCGCTTGTCGAGGACGGCCTGTTCGACGGCGTCCTCGTGGATCTCCATGAGGGCACGCCGGGTCGATCCGAGCGAGTCGAAGGCGCCGGCCTTGATGAGCGATTCGACGGTGCGCTTGTTGGCGACGTGGACCGGGACCTTGCCGAGGAAGTCGTGGAAGCTCGCGTACGGACCGTCCGAGCGGGCCGACACGATCCCGTCGACGACGTTCGTGCCGACGTTGCGGACGGCGCCGAGGCCGAAACGGATGTCCTCGCCGACGGCGGCGAAGAACCGGATGGACTCCCCCACGTCGGGCGGCAGCACCCGGATGCCCATGCGGCGGCACTCGTTGAGGTAGACCGCCATCTTGTCCTTCGAGTCGCCGACGCTCGTGAGGAGGGCGGCCATGTACTCGGCGGGATAGTGCGCCTTCAGGTAGGCCGTCCAGTAGGAGACGAGGCCGTACGCGGCGGAGTGGGCTTTGTTGAACGCGTAGTCCGAGAACGGCAGGAGGATGTCCCACAGGGACTTGATCGCCGCTTCGCCGAAGCCGCGCTCCTTCATACCGCCCGAGAAGCCCTCGTACTGCTTGTCGAGCTCGGACTTCTTCTTCTTGCCCATCGCCCGGCGGAGGATGTCGGCCTGACCGAGGGAGAACCCGGCCACCTTCTGCGCGATGGCCATGACCTGCTCCTGATAGATGATCAGGCCGTAGGTCGTGTCGAGGATGTCCCGCAGCGGTTCTTCGAGCTCGGGGTGGATCGGGGTGATCGGCTGGACGCCGTTCTTGCGGAGCGCGTAGTTGGTGTGCGAGTTCGCACCCATGGGCCCGGGTCGGTACAGCGCGATGACGGCCGAGATGTCCTCGAAGTTGTCGGGCTTCATGAGGCGCAGGAGCGACCGCATCGGCCCGCCGTCGAGCTGGAACACGCCCAGCGTGTCACCACGGCTCAGGAGGTCGTACGCGGCACGGTCCTCGAGTTCGAGGTGTTCGAGGTCGAGCTCCTCGCCTCGGTTCGTCCGGATGTTGTCGAGCGCGTCCGAGATGATCGTGAGGTTTCGCAGCCCCAGGAAGTCCATCTTGATGAGCCCGAGCGTCTCGCACGACGGGTAGTCGAACTGCGTGACGATCTGGCCGTCCTGCTCGCGGCGCATGATCGGGATGATGTCGATCAGCGGTTCGCTCGACATGATGACGCCGGCCGCGTGCACGCCCCACTGACGCTTCAGGCCCTCGAGTCCGAGCGCGCGGTCGAAGACCGTCTTGGCGTCGGGGTCAGTGTCGACGAGGGAGCGGAACTCGCTGGCTTCCTTGTAGCGCGGGTGCTTGGCGTCGAACATGCCGCCGAGCTCCATGTCCTTGCCCATGACGGGCGGCGGCATGGCCTTCGTGAGGCGCTCGCCCATCGAGAACGGGAAGCCGAGGACACGACCGGCATCCTTCAACGCCTGCTTCGATTTGATCGTGCCGTAGGTGACGATCTGCGCGACGCGCTCGGACCCGTACTTCTCGGTCACGTAGTCGATGACCTCGCCGCGGCGCCGGTCGTCGAAGTCGACGTCGAAGTCGGGCATCGAGACGCGGTCGGGGTTCAGGAAGCGCTCGAAGATGAGGCCGTGCTCGAGCGGGTCGAGGTCGGTGATGCGCATCGCGTACGCGACCATCGAACCGGCGCCGGAACCGCGGCCGGGACCGACGCGGATGCCGTTGTCCTTGGCCCAGTTGATGAAGTCGGCGACGACGAGGAAGTACCCCGGGAACCCCATCTGGAGGATGATCCCGGTCTCGTACTCGGCCTGCTTGCGGACGCGATCGGGGATGCCGCCCGGGTAGCGGTAGTGCAGGCCCGCTTCGACCTCCTTGATGAGCCAGCTGTCCTCGGTCTCCCCCTCGGGCACGGGGAAGCGCGGCATGTAGTTGGCGGAGGTGTTGAACTCCACCTCGCACCGCTCGGCGATCAGCAGGGTGTTGTCGCACGCCTCGGGGTGGTCACGGAAGAGCTGACGCATCTCCTGCGCCGTCTTGATGTAGTAGCCGTCGCCGTCGAATTTGAAGCGATTCGGGTCGTCGAGGGTCGAGCCGGACTGGACGCACAGCAGCGCCTCGTGCGCGTCGGCCTCGTGCTGGTGCGTGTAGTGCGAGTCGTTCGTCGCGACGAGCGGGATGTCGAGATCCTTCGACAGTCGGATGAGGTCGGTCATCACCCGGCGCTCGATCGAGAGGCCGTGGTCCATGATCTCGGCGAAGTAGTTCTCCTTGCCGAAGATGTCCTGGAACTCGGCCGCGGCCGCGCGGGCGGCCTCGTACTGGCCGAGCCGCAGGCGGGTCTGCACCTCGCCGGAGGGGCACCCGGTCGTCGCGATGAGGCCTTTGCCGTAGGTCTGCAGGAGCTCGCGGTCCATGCGGGGCTTGAAGTAGTAGCCCTCGATGCTCGACAACGAGCTGAGTCGGAAGAGGTTGTGCATGCCCTCCGTGCTCTGGCTCCACATCGTCATGTGGGTGTAGGCGCCCGAACCGGAGACGTCGTCGCTCTTCTGGTCGGGCGATCCCCACGCCACGCGCGACTTGTCGCTGCGGTGCGTGCCGGGGGTGACGTAGGCCTCGAGGCCGACGATCGGCTTGACGCCGGCGGCCTGGGCGGCTCGGTAGAACTCGAAGGCCGCGAACGTGTTGCCATGGTCGGTGACGGCGATGGCCGGCATCCCGTAATCGGCTGCCGCCTGCGTCATCGCGCCGATCTTCGCGGCCCCGTCGAGCATCGAATATTCGCTGTGGACGTGCAGGTGAACGAAGGAGTCGGATGCCACCCATCGAGTCTACGTTCCGGTTCTGACACGGCGCCTAGGCTGGTCCACATGACCACCCCCGAGTTCGTCCTCGCGCTGCGCGAGAAGATCGGCACCGCCCCGCTCCCCCTCGTCGGGGTGACAGCGATCGTCTTCCGCGACGAGAAGGTCCTGCTCGGCAAACGCGCCGACAACGGCGAATGGCAGGCTGTCTCGGGGATCGTCGAACCCGGCGAGGAGCCCGCCGACACCGCCGTCCGCGAATGCCTCGAAGAGGCGGGAGTGGTCGTCCGGGCGACGCGGCTGGCGGCTGTGCAGCAGATCCCCCGCATCGTCTACGCGAACGGCGACGAGGTCGACTACCTCGATCTCGTCTTCCGGTGCGACTGGGTCTCGGGCGATCCGCATCCCGCCGACGGCGAGCTGACCGAGGTCGGCTGGTACGGGCTCGGTGAACTCGTCGAGGTCGATCAGACCCACGTGCGCAAGATCGCGCTCGCAATCGCCGAGGACGACCCTGCGTCGTTCACCGGCGGCCTCTGAGCCCTCATCACTCGCGGGGCGTTCACTCGCAGGCCCTCACTGGTCGCGGAGGAGCTCCAGCGCCCCGGCCAGATCGGCCGGGTAGTCCGAGCGGAAGGTCGCCCAGTCCCCCGTCGCCGGGTGGGCGAACGCGAGCTCGTGGGCGTGGAGCCACTGACGGGTGAGTCCCAGACGCTGGGCCAGAGTCGGGTCACCGCCGTAGAGCGGATCGCCGACGCAGGGATGCCGGTGCGCGGCCATGTGCACGCGGATCTGGTGCGTGCGGCCGGTCTCGAGATGCACCTCGAGCAGCGAGGCCCGCGGGAACGCCTCGAGCGTCTCGTAGTGGGTCACCGAGTCCTTGCCGTCGGGGACGACCGCGAACTTCCACGAGTGGTTCGGATGCCGGCCGATCGGAGCGTCGATCGTGCCGACGAGGGGGTCGGGATGCCCCTGCACCACCGTGTGGTAGATCTTGTCGACCTCCCGCTCTTTGAAGGCGCGCTTGAGCGCCGTGTAGGCGCGCTCGGTCTTCGCCACCACCATCAAGCCGCTCGTCCCCACGTCCAGCCGATGGACCACGCCCTGGCGCTCGGAAGCCCCGGAGGTGGCGATGCGGAAACCGGATGCGGCGAGGGCGCCGACGACCGTCGGACCCTCCCAGCCGAGCGACGGGTGGGCAGCGACACCGGCGGGCTTGTCGACGACGACGATCTCGTCGTCGTCGTGGACGATGCCGAGGTCGGGGACCGCGATCGGGACGATCTCGGGTCCGCGCTTGTCCTCCCAGTCGACCTGCAGCCAGGCGCCGGCGACGAGCTTGTCGGACTTGCCGACGGGACGCATGTCCTGCTGGACACCGCCGCCCTCGGCGACCTCGGCCGCGAAGGTCCGCGAGAATCCGAGGAGCTTGGCGAGGGCGGCATCCACCCGCGTGCCGTCGAGCCCGTCGGGGACGGGGAGACTACGGCTGGGCATGAGGGTCCGCGGGTGCCGGGACGTCCGCGTCGCTGGCGGCGTCCGCGGTCGCGGCATCCTTCTCACGGGTGCCGTCGAAGCGACGGCCGAGCAGCACCAGGACGGCGACCGCGATCATCATCGTGACGATGAACATGTCGGCGATGTTGTAGATGGCCGACGGGAACCACAGCCACAGCCAGGGGGTGTGGATGAAGTCCACGACGTGCCCGACGAGGAAACCCGGTGCACGCAGCAGCCGATCGGTGAGGTTGCCGAGGATGCCGCCGAGGAGAAGGCCGAGCACGATGGCCCAGGCGCGGGAGCGCACACGGGTCACCGCGAGAGCGACGATCGTCAGGGCCGCGGCGGCCAGGACGAGGGTGAACACCCAGGTCACGCCCTCCCCCAGGGAGAACGCCGCTCCGGGATTGAACGTCAGATAGAGCTGGAGGAAGTCCCCGAGGACCGGCACGGCCTGCCGCTCGGGCAGGTTCTGGAGGGCGAGGTACTTGGTGAACTGATCAGCGGCCAGCACCAGCACCGCGAGGATCGCGATGGTGGTGCCGGCCGCTGCGGCGCGCAGTGTCGTCCGCTTCGCGGACGTTCGGCTCGACAACGTGCGAGTGGTCAGGACGCGGAGATGGGCGTCGAACCCGAGGTGCCGGCGACGTCGAGGTCGCGCAGCTTCTCTTCGATGAACCCGCGCAGCTGGACGCGGTAGTCGCGCTCGAACTGACGAAGCTCGCTGATACGGCTCTCGAGGGTGCCGCGCTCGCTCTCGAGGCGGGTGATCTCGTCGCGCGCCTTCGAGCGTGCGTCGTTGAGGATGGCGTCGGCTTCGGCCTGCGCCTCGGAGATGAGCTTCTCCTTCTGCGCCTTGCCCTCGGCGACGTGCTCGTCGTGCAGGCGCTGGGCCAGCTCGATGATGCCGGCCGACGCGGCGACGGGAGCGGAGCCGGACGAGGCGGGAGCCTCCGCGGCGGGCTCGACAGCGGGAACCTCTTCGAGGAGTTCGGTCTGCGGTGCGGCCTCGGCCTGCGGTGCGGACTCGGTCTGCGCGGCGGACGTCTCACCGGACTCGAACGCGGCGAGCTTCGCCTTCAGTTCTTCGTTCTCAGCGATCGTCTTGCGCCACTCGACGACGATCTCGTCGAGGAAGTCGTCGACCTCATCGGGGTCGAAACCCTCTTTGAAGCGAACATGCTGGAACTGCTTGGTGACGACGTCTTCGGGAGTCAAAGGCATGTGTCTTTCCTCTTTCGGGGCTCAGGAAGCGGGCCGGTCAACGAAGACCCGCGAGGCGCGAGCCGTACCCCGACAGCATAGTCCGCGGCTGTCACGGGTGCGACGACAGCTCGGTCAGACGCGGCTCAGGACCTGCGTGATGGACAGCAGCACGAAGCAGCAGAGCATCGTGAGGGGGAACGCGAGATCCAGTGCGATCGGACCGATGCGCAGTGGGGGGATGAAGCGGCGGAAGAACTTGATGGGCGGGTCCGTCACAGTGAACACGACTTCCGCAACGACGAGCCAGCCGCCGCGCGGACGCCACTCCCGATTGAACATCGGGATGTACTCCAGAACCAGACGTGCCAGGAGGAACAGCACGTAGATGAGCAGGAGCGCGTTGAGGATCCCGGCGATGAGGCCGATGACCGACACGGCGTTAGTGCGTGAAGGGGGCGGAGTCCGCGTCGCCCTGAGCGATCGCGCCTTCGCCGGACACTGCGACGTTCTCGGGCGACAGCAGGAAGACCTTGCTCGTCACGCGCTCGATACGTCCGTACAGACCCAGCGAAAGACCGCTCGCGAAGTCGATCAGGCGTCGCGCGTCGGCGTCGCTCATCTGCGAGAGGTTGATGATGATCGGGATGCCGTCGCGGAAGTTCTCGGCGATCGCCTGCGCGTCGCGGTACTGCTTGGGGTGGACCGTGACGATCTCGCTCACCGTCGCCGGAGCGGGCTGACGGACGACCGCGGGGCGGTGGATGGGCGTCACCGGCGCCGTCTTGTTCTCGACCTGCTTCTCCCGACTCTCGCGGCGGGGAGCCGGCTCCTCGTAGACCTCTTCCTCGTCGGCGAGGCCCAGGTACACCATGGTCTTCTTGAGCGGGTTCGACATCGCATCCTCCGTATTGCTCGTCTGTGACGAGGCTATCCGTGCACGGGCCTCGGGCCCGTGATTGCCGAACCGATCCGCAGGTGTGTCGCACCCGCTGCGATCGCCTCGGCGAAATCGCCGGTCATGCCGGCGGAAATCCAGTCGGCATCCGGCACCACGGTGCGGATGCGGTCGGCATAGGTGGCCAGCCGCGCGAAGGCCGGAGCCGGCTCTTCGTCCAGCGGCGCGACGGCCATGATGCCGCGGAGGCGCAGCGACGGACACGTCGCGGCGATGTGCTCGGCGAGTTCCGTGACGCCCGAGGGCGCGACTCCCCCTCGGGCGGGATCCTCGGTCAGATTGATCTGGATGAGGACGTCGAGCCTGTCGCCGTCGTCGTCGGGGCGTGCCGCGTGCAGCGCGTCGGCGAGGCGGGCCCGATCGAGCGAGTGCACGGCGTCGGCATCCCTCCGGACGGCCTTCGCCTTGTTGGTCTGCGCCTGCCCGATGAAGTGCCAGCGGAGCGGCACGCCGTCGTAGGTCTCGCGCTTCGCGCTGAGCTCCTGCTGGCGGTTCTCCCCGACGTCGGTCACGCCGAGCCCGGCGAGCTCTTGGACGAGCTCGACGGGGTGGAACTTCGTGACGACGATCCGGGTGATCCCCGATGGATCGCGGCCCGCCGACCGAGCGGCATCCGAGATGCGCGCGTCGATGTCGGCGAGCCGCGAACGCAGATCCACGATCCGGTTACTTCAGGAAGTCGGGGATGTCGAGGTCGTCGTCGCCGAACGCCGAGTCGTAGTCACTCGACGAGGACGGCGCGGAGACCGACATCGACTCACGCGAACCGGCGTTCTCGGCGGCTGCGAGGTCGCGAGCCACCGTGTCGGCCGGCAGCGGCGGCAGGACCGGGGCGGATGCCGGGCGGCTGGCCGTGATCGGCTCGACCTTCACCTGGGGCTCGCCACCGTCGAAGCCGGCGGCGATGACGGTCACCCGCACCTCGTCGCCGAGGGTGTCGTCGATGACCGTACCGAAGATGATGTTGGCCTCGGGGTGCGCGGCCTCCTTCACCAACTGGGCTGCGTCGTTGATCTCGAAGATGCCGAGGTTCGAGCCGCCCTGGATCGAGAGGAGCACACCGTGGGCGCCCTCGATCGACGCCTCGAGGAGAGGGGATTCGACCGCGAGCTCGGCGGCCTTGATCGCACGGTCGGCGCCGCGCGCCGAGCCGATGCCCATGAGCGCGGAGCCCGCGCCCTGCATGACCGACTTGACGTCGGCGAAGTCGAGGTTGATGAGACCCGGGGTGGTGATCAGGTCGGTGATGCCCTGCACACCGGCGAGGAGCACCTGGTCGGCCGTGGCGAACGCCTCGATCATCGAGATGCCGCGGTCGCTGATCTCGAGGAGGCGGTCGTTCGGGACGACGATGAGGGTGTCGACCTCTTCCTTCAGCTTCGAGACGCCGGACTCGGCCTGGGTCTGACGGCGACGACCCTCGAACGAGAAGGGCTTCGTGACGACACCGATCGTGAGGGCGCCGATCGACTTCGCGATCCGTGCGACGACGGGTGCGCCACCGGTACCGGTGCCACCGCCCTCGCCCGCGGTCACGAAGACCATGTCGGCGCCGGCGAGGGCCTCTTCGATCTCCTCGGCGTGATCCTCGGCGGCGCGACGGCCCACCTCGGGGTCGGCGCCGGCGCCGAGACCGCGGGTGAGCTCACGTCCCACGTCGAGCTTGATGTCGGCGTCGCTCATGAGCAGCGCCTGTGCGTCCGTGTTGACGGCGATGAACTCGACGCCGCGAAGGCCGAGCTCGATCATGCGGTTGACGGCGTTGACACCGCCACCACCCACGCCAACGACCTTGATCACAGCAAGGTAGTTCTGGTTCTGGCTCACGCCGGCCTCCGTATCGTCCTGAACCTCGAGTGCAAACCTTCAACCTCAACCAGAGGTTTAAAGAATTGCCGAGTATGCAATTCCTGATTCCGAAGGTATGCGGCGACGGGGCGGCCGCCCGCACCGTGGCGGCGTGTCGTCGGATCGGATTCTCGAGTCAGCGGATGACGACCGCATCGGGCGAGGAGATGTCGTACTCCTCGACCTTCGACGGCGGCCGAGCCGCCATCGCCGCCTTCAGCACGCGCGCCTTTTCGACGGCATCCTCGACGCTCCCCCAGACGACGTCCGCGCCGTCGATCGTGAGTGTGACGTCATCCGGAGTGGTCGCCGACATTGCCGTGACCGCGGCCTTCAGATCCGCCGGCAGGGACCGGTAGACGGCTCCGACGGCACGGAAGGTGCGCGACCCGGCGCCGCCTGCGGCATCGATGACGGGATACCCCTCGGGTGCGTCCTTCGTGGTGCCCAGCACGACTCCGGCCGCGTCGACGAGAGAGGCACCCGCTTTCGTCTTCACGACACCGACAGGCGTCCGCTCGACGATGCGGACGACGAGTTCCTGGGGCGGCCTCGCCTCGATGGAGTAACTCTCCACGAGAGGGAACGCGACGAGCGCCGCCTTCACGGCGCTCGAGTCGACGAGGGCGAGCGGAGTCCCCATCTCCCCCGAGAGCGCCTGCTCGACGGCGGCGGGGGCCAGGCGATCCGTGCCCAGCACCGTGATCTTCGACACCGCGAAAAGCGGACTGTAGGCCGTCGCGACAGCGCCGAGCCCGACCAGGACGACGGCAGCGAGCGCTCCGAGCCAGGCGTACCGTCGGCGGCGCTGGCGCACCGTGAAGCGCCGGACCTCGCGGCGCAGCGCGCGGCGGCGAGCCCGAGCCGCAGCCCAGACGTCGCGGACGCCGAGCGGACGCTCCGTCTCGGCATCCGCTTCTGCCTGCGCGTCGTCGGCGGGGGTCGGGGAGGCGTCGAACGGGACGACGGGAGCCAGACGCCCCGTCGCGACGGGCGGTTCGGCGACAGCGGGCTCGGATGGCGTCGGCTCGGCGGCGGGAGCCTCGACCGCGGGCGGCTCAGGGATGGCCTCACGCCGCCGCGGCCGCTCCGGGAGCGCCTCGCGTCGCTGACCTGCCGGCGGCGTCGACGGGAGCGGGGACGGCCGCCGCATCGTCAGTCCTGCCCTTGCCCGAGGGCGTCGAGCACCTGCGGGATGATGCGGTACACGTCGCCGCATCCGAGGGTGATGACGTAATCCCCCGGCTGGGCGACGGATGCGGTGTACTCGGCCGCTTGCTGCCAGTCGGTGACGAAGTGCACCCGATCCTGATCGGCGAACGCGCCGCTCACCAGTTCGCCGGTGACGCCCGGCACGGGGTCCTCGCGCGCGCCGTAGACGTCGAGGACGACCGTGTGGTCGGCGCGGGATTCGAGTACCTCGGCGAACTCGCGGTACATCGCCTGCGTGCGGGAGTAGGTGTGGGGCTGGTGGAGCGCGATGATGCGCCCCTCGCCGACGACCGTGCGAGCCGCGGACAATGCCGCGTCGACCTCGGTCGGGTGGTGCGCGTAGTCGTCGTAGACCGACACGCCCGCGCGGATGCCGTGGAGCTCGAACCGCCGGACCGTGCCGCCGAACTCCTGGACCGCGCGGAGCGCCGATCCGAGGTCGTACCCCAGCGTGAGCAGGACGGCGACGGCGCCGGCGGCGTTGATGGCGTTGTGCGCACCGGGAACAGCGAGGGCACCGGATGCCGCCTGTCCCCCGTGATGGACGGTGAAGGACACCGGCCCCTCGGTGACGATGTCGGTCACACGGACGTCGGCGTCGGCGGACGTTCCGAACGACACGACGTTCGGGTGCGAGAGCGAGGCCGCGACCTCGCGGGCACCGGGGTCGTCGGAGGAGATGACGACGGCCTGGGAGGCGGCATCCGCGAACCGGACGAAACCCTCGTAGAACGCCTCGCGCGACCCCCAGTGGTCGAGGTGGTCGGGGTCGACGTTCGTGATGAGCGCGACGGCGGTGTCGTAGAGCAGGAAGGATCCGTCGGATTCATCCGCCTCGATGACGAAGAGGTCGTCGGACCCGGTGCCGCTCGAGACGCCGATCGAAGAGATGACGCCGCCGTTCACGAAGGTCGGATCGGCTCCGATCGCCCGGAGCGCCGTCACGATCATGCCCGTCGACGTCGTCTTGCCGTGCGCCCCGGCGACGCTCACCAGCCGGCGGCCGCCGACGAGCCAGTGGAGCGCCTGCGAACGGTGGATGACGGCGACGCCGCGCTCCTTGGCCCGGAGGTACTCAGGGTTCTCGGGCCAGATCGCGCCCGTGAAGACCACCGCGTCGACGTCGTCGGGCAGGTTCGCCGCGTCGTGACCGACGTGGACGACGGCGCCGCGGGACGCGAGAGCGCGCATCGCGTCGCTGTCGGAACGGTCGGACCCCGACACGCGGATGCCGCGGTCGAGGAACATCCCGGCGAGTCCCGACATCCCGGAACCGCCGATCCCGATGAAGTGCGCGGCGGTGATGTCCGTGGGGATGGGGAGCGAGAGATCGGGGCGAATCATGGCCCGTCAAGTCTAGGTCGGGCCCGCCGGGAGGATGCTGCGGCGCGCTGGAGCCGGCGCCGCGTCAGCGGGCCAGGGCGCGATCGATGAGCGCGACGACGTTCTCGCTGCCGGTGCGCGTTCCGACCGCGGTCGCGGCCGCGCGCATCCGGTCGAGCGCTGCGGCATCCGTGAGGAGCGGCACCACCGACGAACGGATGCGATCCCCGCTCAGCTCCGCGTCGGGGACGAGGACGGCCGCCCCGGCCGCGACGGCGGACGCGGCGTTGAGGGCCTGTTCGCCGTTACCGACCGCGTACGGGACGTAGACGGCCGGGATGCCGAGGGCGCTGATCTCGCTCACGGTCGCCGCTCCGGATCGCGACACGATCGCATCTGCCAGGGCGAAGGCGAGGTCCATCCGGTCGATGTACGGGACGACGCGGTAGGCCGGATCGCCCGGGTCGGCGATGTCGTTGCGCTCCCCCGCCGCGTGGAGGATCTGCCATCCCGCGGCGACGACGTCCTGCCAGGAATCGGCGAGGGCACGGTTGATGCGGACGGCGCCCAGCGACCCGCCGAAGACGAGGAGGACCGGCCGGTCCGCGTCGAGTCCGAAGGCGGTTGCCGCCTCATCCCGCAGGGCGGCTCGGTCGAGATGCACGATTTCGGGCCGCAGCGGCATCCCGACGACTTCCGCTCCCCGCAGGGGCGTCCCCTCGAAGGCGACCCCGGATGCCGCGGCTCGCCGCGCGCCCAGCACGTTGGCGAGCCCCGGCTTGGCGTTGGCCTCGTGCACGACGACGGGAACGCCGGCGCGCCCCGCGGCGATGTAGGCGGGGGCCGAGGCGTACCCGCCGAAGCCGACGACCACGTCCACCCCGCGCTCGCGGATGTGCGATCGGACCTGGCGCACCGCGCGCGCGAAACGCGCCGGGAAGCGGAGGGCCGCGGCATCCGGTCGACGCGGGAACGGCACCTTGTCGACGAAGAGCAGCTCGTAACCGCGCTGCGGCACCAGCCGCGCCTCGAGTCCCTCGCGCGTCCCGAGGACGAGGACGGTCGCGCCGGGCTCGCGCGCGGTCAGAGCGTCGGCGACGGCGAGCAGCGGATTGACGTGGCCCGCGGTCCCGCCGCCGGCCAGAAGGTACGTGGTCACCGGATCGAGCCTACCGGCGGGGTGCCGGCGCCACCGGCGGGGCCGCCGGCAGCGTGCGCGCGAACGCCAGCAGTGCGCCGCAGGCCATGAGCACGGACACGAGCGACGTGCCGCCCTGCGACATGAACGGCAGCGGGACGCCGAGCACCGGGAACACCCGGAGCACGACGCCGATGTTGATGAGGGCCTGTCCGACGACCCATACGGTGATCCCGCCCGCGGCGATGCGGATGAACGGGTCGTTCGTCTTGCGGATGACGTGGAACGCGCCGACGGCGAACAGGGTGAACAGGGCGAGCACGACGATGCAGCCGATGAGACCGAGTTCCTCACCGACGATCGCGAAGATGTAGTCGTGGGATGCCGCGGGCAACCACGCGTACTTCTCACGCGAGTTCCCGAGGCCGAGGCCGAAGACGCCGCCGCTGGCGAGCCCCCAGATGCCGTGGAGCGGTTGATAGCAGCCGTTGTAATAGTCGTCGAGGCAGTTCGGGTTGAGGAAGCTCGTGATGCGCGCCATGCGGTTGGCGCTCGTCAGCGCCAGGAATCCGACGATCACGACGGCGGCGACCACGGGGATGACAAACACCCGGAGCTTGACGCCCGAGAAGAAGAGCGCGCCGAGCAGGATCAGCACGAGGATCATGGCCGTACCGAGGTCCTTGCCGGCCAGGACCGAGCCGATCACCATGATCGAGACCGGAACGACCGGGATGAAGACGTGGCGCCAGAGGCCGAGAAGCGTGTGCTTCCGGTAGAGGACGTAGCCGAGCCAGAGGGCGAAGGCGAGCTTCAGGAACTCGGACGGCTGCGCCTGGACCCCGGCGATCGAGATCCAGTTGCGGTTGCCGTCGAAGTCGTAGCCGAGGCCCGTGAACACCAGCAGCTGGAAAGCCTGCGCGACGCCCAGGGCGATCCAGGAGATCCGCTTCCAGAACAGCACCGGCAGCCGGCTGAACACGAACATGAGCGGGACGCCGAGGACCGCGAACATCGCCTGTCGGAGCACCGTCTGGAACGGCCCGCCCTCGGCCCCTGTCGCCATGGTCGCCGACAGCACCATCACGAGTCCGAAGATCGTCAGGATCAGCGCCGTCGAGGCGATGAGCAGGAACTCGCTCGGGACCGGTGCGAAGACCTTGCCGAGGGCGACGCGCGCCGTGAAGGCGGACGAGCCGCGGTCAGCCGGATCCGACGGGGCCGGACGGTCGGTCGTGGTTGTCACCGGCGTCCTTTCCGATCCGTGCGTTCACCGCGGCGGCGAAGCGCCGGCCGCGATCCGAGTACGAGGCGAACTGGTCGAAGGATGCCGCTGCCGGAGCGAGGAGGACCACGTCTCCGTCGTGCGCGACGTCCGCCGCACGGGCGACGACCTCGGTCATGACGTCCTCAGTCTGAGCGTGGTCGACCTCGAACAGCGGCACCGTCGGGGCGTGTCGCCCGAAAGCCGCGACGATCTCGGACCGTTCGACTCCGATGACGATCGCGGCTTTCACCGAGGGGCCGCGAAAGGCGACCAGTTCGTCGATGTCGACGCCCTTCAGCAGACCGCCGATGATCCAGACGGCACCGGGGTACGCCTGGAGCGAGGATGCCGCGGCGTGCGGGTTCGTGGCCTTCGAGTCGTCGATCCACGTGACACCGCCCGCGACCGCGACGACCTCGATCCGGTGCGGGTCGAGGCGGAAGCCGCGGAGCGCGTCGCGGATGGCGGCCGGCGGTACGTCGAACGAGCGGGCGATCGCCGCGGCGGCCAGGATGTTCGCGACGACGTGCGGTGCGGCGAGCCCCGCCTCCGCCAGCTCGTCGACCGTCGTGAGCTCCAGGGCGTTCGTGCGCCGCTCCTCGAGGAACGCCCGGTCGACGAGGATGCCGTCGACGACACCGAGGTCGCTCGGCCCCGGGACGCCGAGATCGAAGCCGATGGCGCGGCATCCCTCGACGACCTCCGCATCCTCGACCATCTCGCGCGTCGCGACGTCGCTCTTGTTGTAGACGCAGGCCACGCGGGTGCGCTGGTAGACGACGGCCTTCGCATCCCGATAGGCGTCGAAGGAGCCGTGCCACTCGAGGTGGTCGGCTGCCAGGTTCAGACAGACGCTCGCGTGCGGGGACACCCGGTCGTCGCCGTCCTGCAGACCGAGGTACCAGAGCTGATGGCTCGACACCTCGACCACGAGGACGTCGAACCCGGCCGGGTCACGCACCGCGTCGAGGACGGGGACCCCGATGTTGCCGCAGGGCGCAGCGCGGAGGCCGCCGGCCACGAGCATCGTGGCGGTGAGCTGGGTGGTCGTGGTCTTGCCGTTCGTGCCCGTGATGAGCACCCAGTCTGCGGGGGTTCCGTCGGGCCGCAGGACCTTGTCGCGGACGCGCCAGGCGAGCTCGATGTCGCCCCAGACGGCGACGCCCGCGTTCTGCGCCCACGCCACCACAGGGTGGTGCGGCGGGAATCCCGGCGAGGCGATGACGACATCGGGACGGTGAGCGACGAGTTCGTCGGGGACGGAGTCGAGGGGACCCTCCCACAGCCGTGCGCCGATCACCGGGAGGAGACGGGAGTACTCCTCGCCGGCGTCCTCCGTGACCACGAGGACGTCCGATCCCAGCTCCGCCAGGGTGTCGGCGACCGAGAAGCCCGTCATCGACAGGCCGAGGACGGCGACGCGCAGGCCCGACCAGTCGGCGTGCCAACTGGTGAGGCGGGCGAGATCCGCGGTCACAGTGCAGCCAGCCAGCCCGCGTAGAACAGGGCGACGCCGAAGATCGCCAGTATGCCGGCGATGACCCACATCCGTACGACGATCGTGATCTCGGGCCAGCCACGCATCTCGAGATGGTGGTGGAACGGGCTCATGAGGAAGAGACGCTTGCCGCCGGTCGCCTTGAAGTAGTACCGCTGCAGGATGACCGATGCGGGGGCGATGATGAAGACGCCGGCGAGGATGATGGAGAGGATCTCGGTGCGGCTGAGGACGGCCATCGCGACGATGACGCCGCCGATCGCCATCGACCCGACATCACCCATGAACATCTTCGCCTTCGGAGCGTTCCACCAGAGGAAGCCGACGAGGGCGCCGACGAACGAGGCGGCGACGATCGTGAGCCCCATGGGATCGCGCGTGTCGTAGCAGGCTGCGGTGTATTCCGTCACGAGGGCGGCCGAATGGCAGCGCTGCTGCAGCTGCCAGAACGTCACGAGGCTGTAGGCGGACACCGTGAAGATGCCGGCACCCGTCGCCAGGCCGTCGAGCCCGTCCGTGAGGTTCGTCGCATTCGACCAGGCGACCGACATGAACGAGATCCACAGGAGGTAGAGGATCCAGCCCGCCACCGCGCCGAGAGCCATGAACGAGAGCGTCGGGATGTCGCGGAAGAACGAGATGTACGCGGATCCGGGCGTCTCGCCGTACTGGTTCTTGAAGTTGAGCGCCATGATGGCGAACGGCACGGCGACGGCGATCTGACCGACGATCTTCCGCCACCCCGACAGACCGAGGCTCCGCTGCGAACGGACCTTCATGTAGTCGTCGATGAAGCCGATGATGCCGAGGCCGACCATCATCCAGAGGACGAGCAGGCCCGAGATCGTGGGTTCGGTGCCGCCGGTGTAGCTGCCGACGAAGAAACCGACGATCGTGCCCAGGATGAAGACGATGCCGCCCATCGTCGGCGTCCCGCGCTTCGTGTGGTGGCTCGGGTTGTGGGCGTCCTCGGGGGTGCGGATGACCTGCCCCCAGCCGATCTTCCGGAAGAGCCGGATGAACAGCGGGGTCAGGAACAGGGTGAAGGCCAACGAGATCGTCGCGGCGGCCAGCAGGGATCTCACGAGAAGAATTCTCCCAGACGGTCGCCGAGGAACCTGAGCCCGGCGGAGTTGGAAGACTTCACCAGCACGCGATCACCGTCGCGCAGCTCGGCCGTCAGGTAGTCGTAGGCGTCGTCGGCGGTCTCGAAGAAGACGGCTTCGCCGTCCCACGAGCCTTCGCTGATCGCTGCCAGGAAGAGGCGTCGCGCGGCGGTGCCGATCACGACGATGCGCTCGTAGCGCAGGCGCACGGCCTGGAGGCCGATGCGATCGTGCTCCTCGCCCGCCTGCTCGCCGAGCTCGGACATGGCCCCCAGCACCGCGACCTTCCGCTGGCCGGGCGCGGTGATCTGTGCGACCGTCCGCAGCGCCGCGGCCATCGAGTCGGGGCTCGCGTTGTAGGCGTCGTTGATGATGCGGACGCTGTCCGTGCCGAGCGGCTGCATCCGCCAACGCTCCGCGATCTCGACCGTCCCGATGCGGGCGATCGCGTCGGCGGGGTCGACTCCGAGCAGCTGGGCGACCGTGATGGCGGCCAGCGCGTTCATCACGTGGTGCTCGCCGAGGACGCGCAGGTGGAGCGGGATGCTGCGGCCGTCGACGTGGACGGTGGCAGTGGTCCCGGATGCCGTGACCTCGACGTCCTCGGCGCGGACGTCGGCGGCGGGCCCGCGGCCGAACCAGCGAACCGCGGCGCCGCGCTCGTCGGCCGCCGTCGCCATCGCGGCGACGCGGGCGTCATCGGCGTTGAGGACGGCGGTGCCGCCGGGTCGCAAGGCCTGGACCAGTTCGGTCTTCGCCTTCTGCGTGGCCTCGACACCGCCGAACCCGCCTGCGTGCGCGAGGCCCACCATCAGGACGGCGCCGATGTCGGGGGTGATGAGTCCGGCGAGCTCGGCGATGCGACCCGGACGGGAGGCGCCCAGCTCGCTCACGAGGAAGCGGGTGTCGTCGGTGACGCGGAGCATCGTGACGGGGGCGCCCACCTCGTTGTTGAACGACGCGCGGGGCGCGACGGTGGGACCTTCGTCCTCGAGGATGCGGGCGAGGAGGTTCTTCGTCGTCGTCTTGCCGTTGGAGCCTGTGATGCCCACGACGCGCAGGTCTCCCCCGGCGCGCACGCGCGCCACCACCTCGCGCGCCAACGAGCCGAGGGCGGCTACGGCGTCACCGACGACGATCTGCGAGACGGCGGCCGTCACGGGGCGTTCGACGATGGCGAGGGTCGCACCGGAGGCGACGGCTGCGTCGACGAACAGGTGGCCGTCAGTGACGTCACCCGGCTTGGCGACGAAGACGGAGCCCGGCCCCATCTCGCGCGAGTCGGTGTCGACGGTGCCTGAGACGACCGTCTCGGGAGTGTCGGTGCCGTGGACGTGCAGTGTGCCGCCGACGGCGTGCGTCACCTCGGCGAGCGTCATGCGGATCATGCTGGGGTGTTCTCCTCGTGCGCTCGGGTTCAGCCTGTGACGGGCAGGAGGGGGGTCTCCGAGCCCGACGGCATGACGCGGTAGTGCGTGAGCACCTGCGCCATCGCCTTCTTGAACACCGAGCGGTTGGCCGACGACATGCGCTGCTTCTTGGGCTCGTCGAAGACCGTCAGGACAACATACTTCGGATCCTCCGCCGGGGCGAAGCCGACGAGAGACGTGAAGTAGAGGTTCTTCTTGTAGCCGCCGTGGCCGTCGGAGATCTGGGCGGTGCCGGTCTTGCCGCCCATCCGGTAGCCGGGGAGGGCGACGTCGTCGGCCAGCGTTCCCTGCGCGAACACGTTCTCGAGCATGAGAGACACCTCCTTCGCCGTCTCCTCCTTGATGACCCGTTCGGGCTTCGCCAGCTTCGGCGTCACGACGTGGCCGTCCGGCTTCGTGCACGACTCGACGAGGGATGCCGGCATCCGGACACCGCCGTTGGCGAAGGTCTGGTAGGCGTTGGCGACCTGGACGGCCGTGACGGTGAACGCCTGGCCGAAGGTGGTCGCATACTTCGTCTGGTTGTCCCACGTGTCGGCGGGGTTGAGGATGCGTTCGGGTTCACCGGACCAGCCCAGACCGTCCTGCTGACCGGCACCGAACTTCTTCAGGTAGTCGTACCGGGTCTGCGGGTCGACCATCGCGCCGAACTGCGACATGGCGACGTTGGACGAGGTGACCAGGCCACCGTTGAGGGTGAGGTTCTGGGTGGCGTGGTTCTCGGAGTCGTTGACGACGGCGCCGTTGTCGAAGACCATCCGGTCGGGGACGGTGACCGTCGTCTCCGGGGTCACGCCGGCCTGTTCGATCGCGGTCGCCGCGGTCACGGGCTTGAAGGTAGAGCCCGGCTCGAACGAGAACCGGAGGAGGCGCGAACCGCGGTCGGCGGAGTCGCTGGCACCGGGATCGTTGGGGTCCACGGTGTCGGTCTCGGCCAGCGCACGGATCTTGCCCGTGGCGACCTCCATCACGAGGATGCCGCCCCAGTTGGCCTGGTACCGCTGGGTCTCCTCGGCGATGAGCTGCTGCATGTACCACTGCAGATCGGAGTCGATCGTCAGCTTCAGGGTGCCGCCGTCGACCGCGGGCTTCTCGACCGCTGTGCCGGGGATGGTGACCCCGTTGGCGCCCAGCTGGTACTTGATGCTGCCGCTCGTGGGTTCGAGGCACGAGTCCTGGAGCTTCTCCACGCCCTCGAGGGGCTGTCCGTCCGAGCCGACGAAGCCGATGATGTTCCCGCCGACCGCCCCGTCCGGGTAGGACCGGGAGGCGACGGGCTCGAAGGAGAGGAAGGGGATCTGCAGATCTGCGAGCTTGCGGAACTCCGCCGTCGAGACGAGCCGCTTGACCACCTGATACCGGTTCTTGGGGTCTTTCGCGTAGGCGTCGTCGACGATCGCCCGCACGTCGTCGACGTCCTGACCCGTGACGTCGGCGATCCGGGCCGCGATCTCGGGCCAGGTGACGGTCTCGGCTTCGCCGGCATCGTTCTTGACGACGGCACCGTTCTCGTCGCGGAGCGACATGCCCTTGGCTGCGAGCATCGGGTCGATCGCCACGTTGTAACGCAGCATGCTCGTCGCGAGCGGCTTACCGTTCGTGTCGACGATCGAGCCGCGCGCACCTTCCAGCTCGGAGGTCTTCTGCATCCCCTTGCTGAACGCGTCCGCAACGTGCTGGCTGGCGTTGACGATCTGGATGTCCACCAGGCGGACGACGAACGCGACGAGGACGACGAGGACGACGGCGAGGGCGACGACGGTGCGACGGCGCGGGCTTCGGGTTGCTCGGGTCGTCATGTTCTCAGTGTGTGTCGGGGGTCGGCAGTCCGTCGGTGATCGACGGGGGTGTCGGCGTATTGGCCAGCAACTCCTTGTCGAGGGATGCGCCGGAGTCGAGGCTCGCCTCCGGATCGGTGACGAGCGGGACCCCCGCGACGAGGGCGTTCGAGACGGCGGCGCGGGACAGCGCCTGGACCGACGAGGTGTCCGAGGCACCCTTCGTCGGGCCGAGGGTCTTGCCGTCGCTCAGGCGGATGTAGCTCGGCTCGCCGCCGGCGACGAGGCCGAGCGCGGACGCATTGGCGGCGAGGTACTGCGGCGAGCTGAGTCCGGCGACCTCGTCCTCGAGGATCTGCTTCTGGTAGTTGGCGTCGCGCTGCTGCGAGGTGAGGTCCTTCACCTCGAACGCGCCCTGGGTCGTCACGATCGAGAGCCCCATCTGCACGCCGGCGATCGCGAGAGCACCGACGACGGCGATCACGCCGAACGCCCGACGGGGACGACGGCGAGGCTGGGGAGCGATGCCGACGCCCGACCGACCGACCGGTCGGAGGGACGGCGCCGCCGACCCGAGGAGGACCTCGTCGGGTGCGGTCTCGATGGCGGTGGTGGCCAGGGCAGAAGCGCTCATGACGCCTCCCTCACTCTCTCGGCCGCACGCAGCCGCACCGGGGTGGCACGCGGGTTGCGGATCTTCTCTTCGTCGGACGCCAGCTCTGCACCCTTGGTGAGGAGCCGGAAACGGGGGGCATGCTCGGGGGGTTCGATCGGCAGCCCGGCAGGAGCGGTGGAGCGGGTCGACTCGGCGAACACGCGCTTGACGAGTCGGTCTTCGAGGGACTGGTACGACATGACGACGATCCGACCTGAGACGGGCAGGATGCCGAGGGCCGCCGGCAGGGCGCGCTCGAGCACCGCCAGCTCGCCGTTGACCTCGATGCGCAGCGCCTGGAAGACGCGCTTGGCGGGGTGACCGCTGCGCTCGCGCTGGACAGCCATCGGGGTTGCCGCAATGAGGATGTCGACGAGGTGCGCGGAGCGCTCGATCGGAGCCTCCTGCCGAGCGGCGATGATCGCCCTGGCGTAGCGACCGGCGAGCTTCTCGTCGCCGTAGCGTTCGAAGATCCGTCGCAGGTCGCCCTCGCCGTAGGTCGCGACGATGTCCGCCGCCGTCGTGCCGGCAGTCTGGTCCATCCGCATGTCGAGCGGTGCGTCCTTCGAGTACGCGAATCCGCGGTCTGCCTCGTCCAGCTGCAGTGAGGAGACGCCGAGGTCGAAGAGGATGCCGTCCGCATGCGAGAAACCGGCACCGCGAACCGCGTCGGCGATGCCGTCGTAGACCGTGTGCACGAGGGTGACGCGGTCGACGAAGCGGGCGAGCCTCTCCCCCGCGATGCGGAGAGCGTCCGTGTCGCGGTCCAGACCGATGAGGTGAACGGCGGGGAAGCGCTCGAGGAGCGCCTCGGAGTGTCCGCCCATGCCGAGGGTCGCGTCGACGACGACGGCGCCGTCGCGCTGGAGGGCGGGAGCGAGCAGCTCGACGCAGCGGTCGAGCAGGACGGGGGTGTGGATGTCGTCGTGTGCCATGGTGCTTTCGGTTTCCGAGAGGTCCTCGACCCCGATCCCCATCCGCTCCGACCTGGCGCCGGGGAAGTGCGTCAGGGCGTGCGGCTGGGAGTCGCAGTCGAGGATCAGAAGAGTCCCGGGATCACCTCCTGCTCCATGTCCGAGTACGTGTCTTCGTTGCTGTCGGCGTAGGCATTCCACGCGTCCGAGTTCCAGATCTCGGCGTGCGCGCCGACACCCGTCACGATCAGTTCCCGCTCGAGCCCCGCGTAGGTGCGGAGGTGGGGCGGGATGGTGATGCGGTTCTGCGAGTCGGGCTTCTCGGCGCTCGCGCCCGAGAGGAACATGCGCTGGAAGTCGCGCGCCTGCTTGTTCGTCAGCGGAGCTTCGCGGATGCGCTCGTAGACGCGCTCGAACTCGACCGAGCTGAACACGTAGAGGCACCGCTCCTGGCCACGGGTGATCACGACGCCGGGGCCGAGGTCGTCGCGGAACTTCGCCGGAAGGATGACCCGACCTTTGTCGTCCAGCTTGGGGGTGTGGGTGCCCAACAACATCGCTCGGTCACCCCCTTCGTCCGGCCCGCTCCAGGATGACACCACTTTACTCCACTTCCCTCCACTCTGCGACTGCTTTCCGCCGCAGCGCCAGGAAATCCGCCACGGCGGGGCCGAGTGGCTCCCCGGCATCCGTCGCGCGAACACAAAAAAAGCACCGACCCGGAGGTCGGTGCTTCTGAAGTGGAGGGAGGTGGAGTGCCTCAGCTCATCGGTGGCTGATGCTCATCGGTCGTCGTTCCGGCGATCCCATCGATCGTTCATCCGATCCATGAACGACGCGGAAGCGGGGGCACGCGCGGCGCGCGGCTTCCGCGTCCCCGTGGCGGCGCGCGACGCCGCGGCGCCCTTCGCGGGGGTGAAGGCCAGGACCACGCCGATGACCATGACGACGAAAGCCAGGACGCCGATCACGATGAGCGAGGTGGCGACTCCGACGACCAGACCGGCGATGCCGAGGAGCACGAGAACGGAGCCGTAGACGATGTTCCGGTAGCTGAGGGGACCCGTACCCCGGTCCGCGCTGACTACGTCGGCATCGTTGCGCATGAGATGGCGTTCCATCTCGTCCAGCAGACGCTGCTCCTGCTCTGACAGTGGCATGCATCCCCCTCGGGTCGGTCAGTCAAGTGTACGCGTGCGCGCGATCACTAGGCTAGGCCCGTGCCACACTTCCCCGACCCGATCGTCGTCGTTTCCCAGCGAGTCGAGAGGTTCCTGCAGGCACAGCGCGACGCCGCCGCCGACTTCGGCGCAGAGGCCAGCGCCTTCGTGGAGTCCGGCGCGTCCGCCGCCACCGGCGGCAAAGGGTTCCGCGCCAAGTTCTGCCTCGCCGGCTGGCGGGCCGTCGCGACGGCCGGGACGAGCGGCACGCCCGACATCCCCGAGGTCGTGACCGCGGCATCCGCTGCCCTCGAGATCTTCCACGCGGCCGCCCTCGTCCACGACGACGTCATCGACCGCTCCGACACCCGCCGCGGGCGACCCGCGTCGCACCGCGCGTGGGAGGCGGCGCACCGATCGGAGGCGTGGGCCGGCGACGGCGAGGAGTTCGGGCGGTCGGCCGCGATCCTCCTGGGCGATCTGCTCGTGGCGTGGAGCGACGACCTGCTCGAGGAGGGTCTGGTCGAAGCCGATCCCGACCGGGCCCACCGCGCCCGCGGCGAGTTCGCCCGCATGCGCCGCGAAGTGACGATCGGACAGTTCCTCGACGTCGCCGAGGAATCGGCGTACGTCACCGCCCCCGTCGAGACCCACGCCGATCGCGCGCTCCGGGTCGCCTCGTTGAAGTCGGCGCGGTACAGCGTCCAGCATCCGCTGCAGCTCGGCGCCACGCTCGCTGGAGCGGATGCCGAGCAGTACCGCGCGCTCGGCGACTTCGGGCATCCCATCGGGCTCGCCTTCCAACTGCGCGACGACGTCCTCGGCGTGTTCGGGGACAGCGCGGTGACGGGCAAGCCGGTCGGCGACGACCTCCGCGAGGGGAAGCGGACGCTCCTCATCGCGTACGCGCGGGCCTCGCTCGCGCCGGGCGCTCTCCGGGTGTTCGACGAGCTCATCGGCGATCGCGAACTGTCACCCGAACAGGTCGGCCATCTGCAGCAGACCATCATCGACACCGGAGCGCTCGCCCTCGTCGAGGAACGGATCTCCGCGTGGGCGGCCGAGGCCGATCGCGCCCTCCGCGGCGCACGCCTCGGCAACGGCGCGGTCAGCGAACTGCGCGACCTCGCACGGGCCGCGACGGTGCGCGCGGCCTGAGCCGCGGCATCCGCTCGTCAGGCGAGCGACTGCGCGACGCGCCGGACCTCGCTCTTACGGCCCTGACGGAGTGCCTCGATCGGCGGGAAGCCGATGGACTCCTCGGGGGCGAGCAGCCAGTCGATCGCCTCGTCGTCCGAGAAACCGGCGTCGTGCAGCACGATGATCGTGCCGCGGAGCGACGAGAGGGGCGCGCCGTCGACGAGGAAGACGGACGGGACGCGCGGCGCCCCGAAGCGGCGGGACGCGACGAGCTGGTGCTCGTCGAGCATGCGACGGACGCGCCCGAGCGGCTCTCCCGTCAGCTCGACCAATTCGGGAAGGCTCAGCCAGTCAGTGGACACGGGCGACTCAGAACTCACCCTCCCACTATCGCATTCCCACCCCGCACTCGCTCATAACACCAGTCACATCCGTCTCATGGATTGACACCAGTCACATCGGCGTGTCACGGTTTCAGCGGGGGGATCCACCGATCTGGGACCGAACGAAGGAATGTCTGTGCGCCGGAACGACGTACTTCCCGCTGCTCTGATTCAGAGAAGCGCCCCGGCGGTGATCGGGTCCATCGCCCTCTCACTGTCTCTCCTCCCCCTCGATGCTGCGTCTGCCGACGAGCGGCGGGTCTCCGCTCCGGAACCGCTGACGGCTCGGGCCTACGCCGGCCCGACCTCCGCGACCGCGAAGGTCGACGTCGTCGGGACCGCGGCAGCTGCGCGATCCGTCAAGACGCACGTCGTCGCGCGAGGCGACACCGTCAGCGCCATCGCCGCAGCGCACGGAGTCCGGACCGCCGACGTGCTCACGTGGAACGGGCTCAGCTGGCGTTCGGTGATCCATCCCGGCGACGTGCTGCGGCTCGGCCCCAAGGCCGCCCGGACGGATGCCGCGCCCCCAGCGAAGGCTCCTGCCGCGGCATCCACCTACACCGTGCGTCGCGGCGACACGCTCTGGTCCATCGCGGCTCGTCACGACGTCAGTGTGTCGACGCTGTCCCGCGCGAACGGTCTGGGGGGCTCGACGACCATCCACCCCGGGCAGAAGCTGATCGTCCGCGCCCTCGCCGCGCCGCGCGTCGCTGTGGTCGCCGCGCCGGCCGCCGGACCCGTGCACGAGGTGTCCGCCGGGGAGACGATGTGGGCGATCGCGACGCGAAGCGGCGTCAGTCTCGCGCGGCTCCTCGCGGCCAACGGCCTGGACGAGGGGTCCATCATCTACCCGGGGCAGAAGATCCGCATCCCGACCGCGAAGCCGGCACCCGCGGCCGCCGGGAAGGCACGCGCCGCCCTCGACGGCGAGCAGATCGCGAACATCAAGACGATCATCTCCGTCGGGCGGGAACGCGGCGTCTCCCGGGACGGCATCGCGATCGCCCTCGCCACCGCGATGGTCGAGTCGTGGATCCGCAACCTCGACGGCGGAGACCGGGACTCGCTGGGACTGTTCCAGCAGCGTCCGAGCGCCGGCTGGGGAACGCAGACGCAGATCCGCGACCCCCGCCGATCCGCCGCCGCGTTCTTCGGCGGTCCGTCTGACCCGAACGGCGACCGCACGCGCGGCCTGCTGGACATCGACGGCTGGGAGGACATGGCGTTCGGGGACGCCGCGCAGGCGGTGCAGATCTCGGCCTACCCCGAGCGGTACGGTCCGTGGAAGGCCGAGGCGTACCGCTGGCTCGAACTGTACGGGTGAGTCCGGACCGGCACCCGAGCGAGGGTGCGCCGTTACCCGGGCTCGCAGGGTCGGCTCCGTAGACTTCTGACGTGAACGCCAACCCGCAGACCGACCCGCTGATCGGCCGCCTGGTCGACGGCCGGTACCGGGTCCGCGGGCGCATCGCGCGCGGCGGGATGGCGACGGTCTACGTCGCCACCGACCTGCGCCTCGAGCGGCGGGTCGCGCTCAAGGTCATGCACGGCCACCTGTCGGACGACACCGTCTTCCAGAACAGGTTCATCCAAGAGGCCCGATCGGCCGCACGACTCGCCGACCCGCACGTCGTCAACGTCTTCGACCAGGGCCAGGACGGCGAGATGGCCTATCTCGTCATGGAGTACCTGCCCGGGATCACTCTGCGAGAACTGCTGCGCGAGCAGAAGCGGCTGACGCTCCCCCAGACGATCACCATCATGGATGCGATCCTCTCGGGGCTCTCGGCCGCACACCGCGCGGGCATCGTCCACCGCGATGTGAAGCCCGAGAACGTCCTGCTGGCCGAGGACGGTCGCATCAAGATCGGAGACTTCGGCCTGGCGCGCGCGACGAGCGCGAACACGGCGACCGGCCAGATGCTCCTCGGCACGATCGCCTACCTCGCGCCCGAGCTCGTCACGCGGGGGACGGCCGACGCCCGAAGCGACATCTACGCCCTCGGGATCATGCTCTACGAGATGCTCTCCGGCGAACAGCCCTACAAGGGCGAGCAGCCGATGCAGATCGCCTACCAGCACGCGACGCATTCGGTGCCACGCCCGAGCGTGAAGAACGCCGGTGTGCCGGAGCAGCTCGACGAACTCGTCCTCTGGGCGACCGAGCGCTCACCGGACGATCGCCCCACGGACGCGCGGGAGATGCTCGAGCGTCTCCGTGAGATCGAGAAGGACCTCGGCGTGTTCCCGCAGGTCGTCCGCTCGACGCCCGCGGGCGCCACCGTCGTCGTCGACGATTCGCTCGACTCGGACGAGGTCACGCGTGTCATGCCGGGCACCTTCACGGCCCCCAGCGTCACCACCGAGATCGACAACGCGACCCGGCTCCGCCGTCGATCGCACCGCAACTCCGTCAAGGGGGGCTGGATCCTCGCCGTGGTGCTGGTGCTCGCCGCCGCCGCGGGCGGACTGGGCTGGTGGTTCGGGTCGGGTCCGGGCTCGCTCGTCGCGGTCCCGGCCGTCGAGGGCATGAGCTTCGACAGCGCGCAGAGCCTGCTCTCCGACAGCGCCCTCGTCGCGCGTCGGAGCGACGTGCACAGCCTGGAGGTTCCCGCGGGCGAGGCGATCGGAACGAAGCCCGGCACCGGGACCTTCCTCGACCGCGACACCACGGTCACGGTGGAGATCTCCGCCGGGCCGGCGACGGCTGATCTCCCGAAGCTCCAGGATCGGACGAGCGCCGAGGTCGAGACGCTGCTGAAGGACAACAGCATCCAGGTCTCGACCACCAAGAAGTACTTCACGAGCTTCGCGGCCGACCGGATCGTGCGCGTGTACGTGACCCAAGCCGGATCGGCCGAGCCGGTGGAGTGCACCGACGGCTGCTCGGTTCTGCAGGGCTCGACCGCGGAGCTGCGCGTGTCGCTCGGCCCTCTCCCCGACGTCACCGGCAAGACCGGCGACGAGGCCACGGACATCCTCGAGAAAGCCGGCATGAAGGTCGAGGAGGACCGGGAGTACAGCAGCAGCGTCGCCGACGACCTCGTCATCCGGGTCGAGGACCGTCCCGGCGGGGGCTCGTGGCAGCAGGGTGAGACCCTGACCATCGTCGTCTCAGACGGTCCGCAGCCGGTCGAGGTGCCCAATGTGGTCGGCGAGACGGTGCGGACCGCCGTCGACCGCCTGCAGGCAGCCGGGTTCAAGGTCAACCCGAACATCGAGGATGCCGAGATCCCGCTGGGCGGTCGATACTGGGACGTCTACCGCGTGAGGTCCATGACGCCCGACGGCGGAAGCCTGCAGCGTCCGGGCACGACGATCAGTCTGACGCCGCAGTTCCAGCCGTTCGGCTGACGCCCGGCCGTCGGCATCCGGAGACGACGAAGGCCCGACGGTGAGAACCGTCGGGCCTTCGCGGTGGATCAGCGGTTGCCGAGCTCCTCGGCGACGAGGAACGCCAGCTCGAGAGACTGCATGTGGTTCAGACGCGGGTCGCAGAGCGACTCGTACCGCGTCGCCAGGGTCGCCTCGTCGATCATCTCCGAGCCACCCAGGCACTCCGTCACGTCGTCACCCGTGAGCTCGACGTGGATGCCGCCCGGGAAGGTGCCGACGGACCGGTGCGCCTCGAAGAAGCCGCGCACCTCGTCGACGACGTCGTCGAAGCGACGCGTCTTGTAGCCGGTCGGCGTCGTGATCCCGTTGCCGTGCATCGGGTCGGTGACCCAGAGCGGGGTGGCACCGGAATCCTTGACGGCCTGCAGGAGCGGGGGCAGGGCGTCGCGGATCTTGCCCGCTCCCATGCGCGTGATGAACGTGAGACGGCCGGGCTCGCGCTCAGGGTCCAGCTTGTCGATGAGCGCCAACGCGGTCTCGGGCGTCGTCGTCGGACCCAGCTTGACCCCGATGGGGTTGCGGATCTTCGAGAAGTAGTCGACGTGCGCGCCGTCGAGCTCGCGCGTGCGCTCCCCCACCCAGAGGAAGTGGGCGGACGTGTTGTACGGCGTGCCCGTCCGCGAGTCGATGCGGGTCATCGGGTGCTCGTAGTCCATGAGCAGGCCCTCGTGGCCCGTGTAGAACTCGACGCCGCGCAGCTCGTCGAAGTTCGCTCCTGCGGCCTCCATGAACTTGATGGCGCGGTCGATCTCCCCCGCGAGGCGCTCGTAGCGCTGGTTGGCCGGGTTCTTCGCGAAGCCCTGGTTCCAACTGTGCACCTCGCGAAGGTCGGCGAAGCCGCCCTGCGTGAAGGCCCGGATGAGGTTCAGGGTGGATGCCGCTGTGTGGTACCCCTTCAGCAGTCGCTGGGGGTCCGCCGTCCGCGACGCTTCGGTGAAGTCGTAGCCGTTGACGATGTCGCCGCGGTAGGCCGGGAGCGTGACGTCGCCGCGGGTCTCGGTGTCGCTCGACCGAGGCTTGGCGAACTGGCCGGCCATGCGACCCATCTTCACGACGGGCATCGATGCGCCATAGGTCAGCACGACCGCCATCTGCAGGACCGTCTTGATGCGGTCGCGGATCTGCTGAGCCGTCGCACCGGCGAACGTCTCGGCGCAGTCGCCGCCCTGAAGCAGGAACGCCTGACCGGATGCCGCCTTGGCCAGGCGCGCGCGGAGGTTGTCGACCTCACCGGCGAAGACGAGCGGCGGGAGGGTCGCGATCTCGGCGGAGACGGCAGCGACCGCATCCGCGTCGGGCCACAGCGGCTGCTGCTTGATCGGGAGCGAGCGCCAGTGGTCGAGAGGAGTGGGCATCCGCTCATTCTACCGACGAGGGAGGGGGCCGTCGGTCGTGTGACGCCGGCCCGATCGTCGCCTCAGGCTGCGGCGGGGCGGCGGTCCTTGACGGTGGACGCGTAGACGTCCTCGTACTCCTGCTCCCCCATCCGCTGGAGCGCGACCATGATCTCGTCGGTCACCGACCGCAGCACGAAGCGGTCGGACTCCATGCCGTAGAACCGGCTGAAGTCGAGCGGTTCGCCGATCACCATGCCGACGCGCCCGACACGCGGGATGGAACGTCCGATCGGCATGACGTCGTCGGTGCCGATCATGACCACGGGGATGACGGGGACGCGCGCCGTGAGCGCCATGCGCGCCAGACCGGTCCGGCCCCGGTACAGCTTGCCGTCGGGGCTCCGGGTCCCCTCGGGATAGATCCCCAGGATGTCGCCTCGTCCGAGCACCTGGAGTCCGGTGTTGAGGGATGCTTCCGAGGCCTTGCCGCCGGTGCGGTCGATCGGGATCTGGCCCGTCCCCTGCATGAAGACGCGGGTCGCCCACCCTTTGAGGCCCTTGCCCGTGAAGTAGTCGCTCTTGGCCAGGAAGGACATGGGCCGGTCGATCATCAGCGGCAGGAAGATCGAGTCGCTGACGGACAGGTGGTTGCTGGCGATGATCGCCGCGCCGGATGCCGGGATGTTGCTGCGTCCCACGATCCACGGACGGAAGATCGCCTTCACGATCGGCCCGATGATCAGGTATTTCAGGACCCAGTAGATCATGTCAGACCCGGCCGCCCGCGAGGTCGGCGACACCGATGAGACCGGCGTCGTTGCCCAGGGTGGCGATCGAGAACGAGGCGATGGGCCGCTCGCCGTAGCCGGGAAGCGCCGTCGCATACGCTTCGCGCACGGGATGCAGGAGACGTTCGCCGAGGTCGGCGACGCCGCCGCCGATGACGAAGAGCGCGGGGTCCAGAACCGCCTGGAACCCACCGCACGCCTCACCCAGTGCGGTCGCGACCCGGTGGACCGCCTCGAGCGCGCCCTCGTCACCCGCGGCGATGAGGGCCTCCATCGCCGCGGCAGGGACGATACCCTCGGCCGTCCGGGCGGCGGCGAGGCCGGCTCCGAGTGCGCCGGATGCCGCGATGTCCGCGGCCTCCCGCTGCAGCGCCCGTCCCGAGGCGTACTGCTCGAGGCATCCGTTCTGACCGCATCCGCACGCGCGCCCGCCCCGTTCGAAGCGGATGTGGCCGAGCTCGGCCCCGATGCCGTTGCCGCCGACCAGGAGTTCGCCGTCGATGATCGCGGCTCCGCCGACACCCGTGCCGAGGGTGATCATCACCATGTCGCTGACATCTCGCCCCGCACCGAAGCGGAACTCGCCCCACCCCGCGGCGTTCGCGTCGTTCTCGAGTGTGACGGGGCGGCCGATGCGCCGCTCGAGCTCGTCGCGGAGCGGTTCGTCCGCCCAATCGATGTTGGGAGCGTGCAGGATGACCGAGCGGGTGGCGTCGATGAAGCCCGCGGCCGCCACACCGACGGCGTGGACGACGCGATCGGCGACCAGCTCGTCGACCATGGCCGCGACCGCGTCCGCAAGGGCATCGGGGTCCGTCGGCGTGGGCACGCGGCGCCGATCGACGATCGTCCCGTCCGGATCGACGACGCCGCCGGCGATCTTGGTCCCACCGATGTCGATGCCGACGTTGAGCACGCCACTCCCCTCCGCGCGTGCGCGGTCGCACGGCATCCGTGAGTCTAATGGGGCGGGCGAATCCCGACAGTCGCCGCGGGACCGAGGATCACCATGCCCTAGACTCGGTCGCACCTGACGCCACCCGGTACCAAAGGAGTTGCCGCCCATGAGCGCCGTACAATTCGACGTCCCCGCCGTCGTCGCCGCGGATCCGACCGCGAACACCTCGGACATCCTCGTGGAGCGGGTGAAGGCGACTCCGTCGCTCGCCCTGTTCGCCGTCCCCGACGGAGGCGGCTGGCGCGACATCACCGCGGCGGAGTTCCACCGCGAAGTCCTGGCGCTGGCCAAGGGCCTCGCGGCCAGCGGCATCCAGCCCGGCGACAAGGTCGCCTTCCTGGCGCGAACGACCTACGACTGGACCCTCGTCGACTTCGCGCTCTTCTTCACCGGGGCCGTCATGGTGCCCGTGTACGAGACCAGCTCGCCGTCGCAGATCGAGTGGATCCTCAGCGACTCGGGCGCCGTCGCCATGATCGTCGAGAGCACCGTGCATGCGGAGCGCGTCGCCGAGATCCGTTCGGACGTCCCGCTCCTGCGCGAGGTGTGGACGATGCAGGCGGGTGACCTCGACGTGCTGCGCTCGCGCGGCACCGACGTCACCGACGACGAGATCGAACGCCGTCGCTCGCTCGCAGATGCGGACGACATCGCCACGCTCATCTACACGTCCGGCTCGACCGGCCGCCCCAAGGGGTGCGTCCTCACCCACAAGAACTTCGTCGAGCTGTCGCGGAACTCCGCCGTCGCGCTCAGCGAGGTCGTGCAGCAGCCGGGCGCCGCGACCCTCCTCTTCCTCCCCCTCGCGCACGTCTTCGCGCGTTTCATCTCGATCCTCAACATCCACGGCGGGGTGAAGACGGGGCACGAGCCCGACACGACGAAGCTCCTCGCGGGTCTGGGGTCGTTCAAGCCGACCTACCTGCTCGCCGTGCCGCGGGTGTTCGAGAAGGTCTACAACTCGGCCGAGCAGAAGGCGGAGGCAGGCGGGAAGGGCAAGATATTCCGAGCGGCGGCCGCCGTCGCCGTCGAGCACTCGCGTCGACTGCAGGACGGGGAGAAGATCCCGCTCGCGATGAAGGTGAAGTTCGCCCTGTTCGACCGTCTCGTCTACAGCAAGCTGCGCACCGCGATGGGGGGCCGGGTCGCCCACGCCGTCTCGGGGTCCGCCCCGCTCGGCTCGCGCCTCGGGCACTTCTTCCACAGCCTCGGCGTGCAGATCCTCGAGGGGTACGGCCTGACCGAGACCACGGCGCCCGCGACCGTGAACCTCGCGACGAAGTCCAAGATCGGCACGGTCGGACCGGCCCTCCCGGGTGTCGGCGTCCGCCTCGCCAACGACGGCGAGATCGAGGTGCGCGGCGTCAACGTCTTCAAGGAGTACTGGCGGAACCCCGAGGCCACCGCGGCCGCATTCGACGACGGGTGGTTCCGCACCGGCGACATCGGGTCCTTCGACTCGGAAGGCTATCTGACGATCACCGGTCGCAAGAAGGAGATCATCGTCACCGCCGGCGGCAAGAACGTCGCCCCAGCCGTCCTGGAAGACCCGATCCGCGCCAACCCGATCGTCGGTCAGGTCGTCGTCGTCGGCGACCAGAAGCCGTTCATCGGCGCCCTGGTCACCCTGGACCGCGAGATGCTTCCGACGTGGATGGGCAACAATGGGCTGGCGGCCGACATGCCGATGTCGCAGGTGATCACGCACCCGAAGGTCCTCGCCGAGGTCCAGACCGCCGTCGACCGCGCCAACTCGTCGGTCTCCCGAGCGGAGTCGATCCGCAAGTTCGTGATCCTCGACACCGAGTGGACCGAGGCATCCGGCCACCTCACGCCGAAGATGAGCATCAAGCGCAACGTCATCCTCTCGGACTTCGCCGCCGACATCGACGAGCTCTATCAGGCCAACGTGTCGACGACGAACATCTCGCTCGGCAACTGAGCACCACGACGAAAGGCCCCGGAGATCCGGGGCCTTTCGTCATCGGCGGGTCAGAACCAGTCCGACTCCCGCACCTCGCGCATCGCCTGCCGGCGGACATCCTTCGGCAGACGATCCAAGTAGAGGATGCCGTCGAGGTGATCGCACTCATGCTGCAGCGCCTGGGCGAGCAGGCCCTCGCCCTCGATGACGATCTCTGCGCCGTCGAGGCCGAGCCCCGTCACACGCGCCCACGGGTGCCGGAGGGCGTCGTGCCAGAGGCCCGGAACGGAGAGGCATCCCTCCCCCGTCGGCTCCGGATCACCGGACACCTCGAGCACGGGGTTGAGGACGTACCCGATCACTCCGTCGACGTTGTAGCTGAAGGCCCGGAGCGCGACTCCGATCTGCGGCGCCGCCACGCCGGCGCGGCCCGGCTCGGCGACCGAATCGACGAGATCGGTGACCAGACTCCGGACACCGTCGTCGATGTCGTCGATGGGTGCACATGTTCCTCGGAGCACGGGGTCGCCGAAGATGCGGATGGGACGGACGGCCATCAGCGGACCGTCCCCGCCGCACGGAGCCCTTCGACGACGACCGCAGCAAGCTCCCGCGCAGCGAGTCGCGTGGCGGGGTCGAGGTCGCGGAAGGTGATCGGTCCCCCCGTGGCGATGTGCGAGTCGTAAGGGATCGTCACTACCGCGCGCACCCGCGACCGGAAGTGGGCTTCCAGCTCGCTGGGTCGGATGAGGCTCGCGCCGGGACGCGAGGTGTTCAGCACGACGACGGCATCGCGGGCGAGGTCGGCGTAGCCGTTGGACTCGAGCCACGACAGCGTCTCGGAGGCGAGCTTCGCCTCGTCGACGCTCCGCCCCGCGACGATGAGAAGCTGGTCCGCCAACTCGAGCGTGGCATCCATCACGGAGTGAACGATGCCGGTCCCGCTGTCGGTCAGGACGATGGAGTAGTAGTGAGCCGCGATGGCCGCCACATCGTGATAGTCCCGATCGCTGAACGCTTCGGAGAGGTGCGGGTCGGCGTCGGACGCGAGGATGTCGAGGCGGGTCTCGTCGCGGGCCACGAGGGCGGACAGGTCGTTGAAGCCGTGCACCTCGGCACGCGAGCGCACCAGGTCGCGCACCGTCTTGCCGCTGGAACGCTCGATCCGTTCGGCGAGCGTGCCGCGATCAGGGTTGGCGTCGATCGCGATCACCCGGTCCTCGCGGGCGTCTGCGAGGGCCATGCCGAGGAGGGTGGTGACGCTGGTCTTGCCCACACCGCCCTTCCGGGACAGGACGGGCACGAACTTCGCACCGCCGACGAGGGGAGCCGCGATACGACGGCCGAGTTCCTTCCGCGCGCGGACGCGAGGATTGTCCGCCAGGACGACCCGGCGGCCCGTGGCGGTGTAGACCAATCGCTGCCACAGGCCCTCGGGCTCGGACGGAGCGACGCGCGCGCGGTCGATGAGCCGGTCGGCGGTGAGGAGGTCCGGACTCTCGCGATCGGCACCGAGCTGGTCGAGGCGCCGCGACTGCAGCGGCTCCTCGTCGATGCGGGCACCGCGCACGCGTTCGAGGGCGTGCTTGTCCGTCGCGACTGCGTGGTGAGCCGCGCGGCGGGTGGTGCCCGTCTGCGTCGACACGGCGGTCGTCGTGGGGGGCACCACCTCGGCGTCGACCACGTCCTCGGTCACCTCGGCAGGCGACGCGTCGGCGGCGGGTTCTTCGACCGAGATCGGCTCCTCCAGTGTCGGCTCCTGAGTGGTGACGTCGTCCTGATCGGCAGAGATCGTCGTGGTCGCGACATCCTCGTCGTCGACGTAGTCGTCGTCATCGTCGGAGAGCGGCGGCAGCGCGAGATCGATCTGCGCCGTCGCCCCCTCGACGATGCCGATGCCGGTGGTCTCGAGGTTGTCGGTGCGCTCGAGCACACCGTTGTCGACGTCGTCCGACGTCTCGTTGTCGTGCTCGCGCATCACGGGGGTCACTCCTGGTGGTTCTCGGGGCTCGAAAAGCCCGACGCACCAGGTTAGTCCGCGGGACGGACCACGAGCAAAAGGTCGCCGGCCTCGACCTGCGCCGTCGACGCGATGACGATCCGCTCCACGACGCCGTCGACGGGAGCGGCGATCGCCGCCTCCATCTTCATGGCCTCGATGGATGCGACGGGCTCACCCGCCCGGACCTTCCTCCCCTCCTCGGCCTTGACGGTGACGACGCCCGAGAAGGGTGCTGCCACCTGGCCAGGCTTCGACGTGTCGGCCTTCTCGGCCTGCCGGGCCTCGACCGAGACGGCGCGGTCGCGCACGGTGACCGGACGGAGTTGACCGTTGAGGGTCGCCATCACCGTCCGCATCCCCTTCTCGTCGACCTCGCCGATCGCTTCGAGCCCCACGTAGAGCTGAACGCCGCGCTCGATCTCGACGACGTGCTCCTGGCCGGGCCGCATGCCGTAGAGGTAGTCGATCGTGTCGAGGACGCTGAGGTCGCCGAACGTCTCCCGCACCTCGTGGTAGGCCTTCGTCGGCGCAGGGAACAACAGCCGGTTGAGCGTATGACGTCGGGTCGCCGAGTCGGCGTTCAACGCCGCCGCGTTCTCTGCCGAGATCTCCGTCACGCCGACCCTCCTCGACCGACCGGCGAGAACCTTCGAACGGAACGGCTCCGGCCACCCGCCCGGCAGGTCACCGAGTTCGCCCGCCATGAAGGCGACCACCGAATCGGGGACGTCGTACTTCTCTGGGTTCGCCTCGAAGTCCGCGGGGTCGGCCTTCACCGCCGTCAGGTGAAGCGCGAGGTCGCCCACGACCTTCGACGACGGCGTCACCTTGGGGATGCGACCGAGCATGCGATCCGCCGCGGCGTACATGTCCTCGATCAGTTCGAAGTCCTCCGCCAGCCCCAATGCGATGGCCTGCTGACGAAGGTTCGACAGCTGCCCGCCGGGGATCTCGTGATGGTAGACGCGTCCGGTGGGGCCGGGCAGCCCGGACTCGAACGGTGCGTACAGATTGCGCACCGCCTCCCAGTACGGCTCCAGGTCCGTGACCGCCTGCAGATCGAGGCCGGTGTCGCGGTCGGTGTCGGCCATCGCGGCGACGAGCGCCGAGAGGGAGGGCTGACTCGTGGTGCCCGACATCGGCGCTGCGGCGACGTCGACGGCATCCGCCCCCGCCGCACTGGCGGCCAGGAGCGTCGCCAGCTGTCCGCCGGCGGTGTCGTGCGTGTGGACGTGAACCGGAAGGTCGAATCGCTCGCGGAGCGCCGTCACGAGCTTCGTCGCGGCAGCGGGCCGGAGCAGACCAGCCATGTCCTTGATCGCGAGGACGTGGGCCCCGGCCTCGACCATCTGCTCCGCGAGACGGAGGTAGTAGTCGAGCGTGTAGAGGTCCTCCGCCGGGTCGAGCAGGTTTCCCGTGTAGCAGACGGCCGTCTCCGCGACCGCCGTCCCCGTCGCCAGCACGGCCTCGATCGCGGGGCGCATCTGACTGACGTCGTTCAGCGCGTCGAAGATGCGGAAGATGTCGACCCCGGATGCGGCGGCTTCGGCCACGAACGCGTCGGTCACGCTCGTCGGGTACGGCGTGTACCCCACCGTGTTGCGACCGCGTAGGAGCATCTGGATCGCGACGTTCGGGAGCGCGGTACGCAACGCGTCGAGCCGCTCCCACGGGTCCTCGCCGAGGAAGCGGAGTGCCACGTCGTACGTCGCGCCGCCCCATGCCTCCACCGACAGCAGTTGCGGCGTCAGCCGGGCGACGTGCGGCGCCACGCGGACGAGGTCCTTCGTCCGCACCCGGGTCGCCAGGAGCGACTGGTGTGCGTCGCGGAACGTCGTCTCGGTGACGGCGAGGCCGGGCTGCGCGCGGAGCGCCTCGGCGAACCGCTTCGGCCCCAGCTCGAGCAGACGCTGACGCGATCCCGGCGCCGGTTCCGCGTTCAGATCGACCGCGGGGAGCTTCGCGGCGGGATCGGTGTGGACCGGGCTGTCGCCGTTCGGCCGGTTCACCGTCACATCGGCCAGCCACGAGACGATCTTGGATCCCCGGTCCTTCGACTCGCGGCCGAGGACGAGCTCAGGACGCTCGTCGATGAAGGCCGTGCTGAGGTCGCCCGCGACGAAGGCGGGGTCGTCGAGGACACGCTGCAGGAAGGGGATGTTGGTCGAGACGCCGCGGATGCGGAACTCCGCCAGGGCGCGCCGGGACCGGATGACGGCCGCCTCGAAGTCGCGACCACGGCAGGTCAGCTTCGAGAGCATCGAATCGAAGTGCGGGCTGATCTGCGACCCGGCCGCGGTCGTACCTCCGTCGAGACGGATGCCGGCACCCCCCGGCGAGCGATAGGTCGTGATCTTGCCGGTGTCGGGGCGGAAGCCGTGCGCGGGATCCTCGGTCGTGATGCGGCACTGCAGCGCGGCTCCGCGCAGCTGGATCTGCTCCTGACGGAGACCCAGGTCGGCCAGCGTCTCCCCCGATGCGATGCGCATCTGAGATTGAACCAGATCGACATCCGTGACCTCCTCGGTCACGGTGTGCTCCACCTGGATGCGAGGGTTCATCTCGATGAAGACGACCTCGCCGGTGCGCGGGCCCGCC
The DNA here is from genome assembly GCF_058629135.1 of Microbacterium sp. MDV22-iso44. Lineage (NCBI taxonomy): Bacteria > Bacillati > Actinomycetota > Actinomycetes > Micrococcales > Microbacteriaceae > Microbacterium > Microbacterium sp. MDV22-iso44. The sequence goes on along the minus strand of NZ_JBZVWS010000001.1, from coordinate 45,005 downwards.
GTCTCGAGGAGGAACTCGACGGTGCCGGCGTTCTCATATGCGATCGATTCGGCGAAAGCGACGGCGTACGCGTGCAGGCTCCGGCGGATCTCGTCGTCGAGGTTGGGCGCCGGCGCGATCTCGACCACCTTCTGGTGGCGACGCTGCACCGAGCAGTCGCGCTCGAAGAGGTGGACGGTGGTGCCGGCCTTGTCGGCGAGGATCTGCACCTCGACGTGACGGGGTCGCTGGACGGCCTGCTCGAGGAAGACGCGGGCGTCGCCGAACGCGCTGCCCGCCTCACGCATCGCCTCGGACAGGGCGGGCGGGAGCGCATCCGGGTGCTCGACGCGACGCATCCCTCGCCCGCCGCCGCCGGCGACGGCCTTCACGAAGATGGGGAAGCCGATGTCGCCCGCCTGCGCGACCAGGTGATCGATGTCGTCGGATGCCTCGGTCGAGCGGAGGACGGGCACACCTGCCGCGATGGCGTGCTGCTTCGCCGTGACCTTGTTTCCGGCCATCTCGAGAACGGTCGAGGACGGGCCGATGAACGCGATGCCGTTGGCCGCGGCCTTCGCGGACAGCTCGGGATTCTCCGACAGGAACCCGTAACCGGGGTAGATCGCGTCCGCGCCGCTCTCGAGGGCGACCCGGATGATCTCGTCGACGTCGAGGTACGCGCGGACCGGATGCCCCACCTCGCCGATCTGGTAGGCCTCATCCGCTTTCAGCCGATGAAGCGAGTACCGATCCTCGTACGGGAACACCGCCACCGTGCGGGCCCCCAGCTCATACGCCGCGCGGAATGCGCGGATGGCGATCTCTCCGCGGTTTGCGACCAGAATCTTCCGAAACATGCTCTTCCCCTCTACAGGGTGCGGGGCCGCTGCGTCGGGGCCGCCGAGGTACGGGCTGAGTACCCTCACAGCCTAGGGGACGGTAACGTGGTCGCTTGTGCACGTACTCTCCGTCAGCTCCCTCAAAGGTGGCGTCGGCAAGACGACCGTGACCCTGGGCCTCGCCTCCGCGGCGTTCGCGCGCGGGGTGCGGACCCTTGTCGTCGACCTGGACCCGCAGTCCGACGTGTCGACGGGGATGGACATCCAGGTGGCGGGGCGTCTCAACGTCGCCGACGTCCTCGCGAATCCCAAGGAGAAGGTCGTCCGGCAGGCGATCACCTCGAGCGGCTGGGCGAAGGTCCACCCCGGGACGATCGACGTCATGATCGGCAGCCCCTCGGCCATCAACTTCGACGGACCGCACCCGAGCGTCCGCGACGTCTGGAAGCTCGAAGAGGCGTTGGCGACCATCGAGGCGGACTACGACCTGGTCCTCATCGACTGCGCGCCGTCGCTGAACGCCCTCACCCGCACGGCGTGGGCGGCATCCGATCGCGTCGTCGTCGTGACCGAACCGGGTCTCTTCTCGGTCGCCGCCGCCGACCGCGCGCTCCGCGCCATCGAGGAGATCCGTCGCGGCCTCTCGCCGCGCCTGCAGCCCCTCGGGATCGTCGTCAACCGTGTGCGCCCGCAGTCGATCGAGCACCAGTTCCGCATCAAGGAACTCCGCGACATGTTCGGTCCGCTCGTCCTCACCCCTCAGCTGCCCGAGCGCACCTCGCTGCAGCAGGCTCAGGGCGCGGCGAAGCCCCTGCACATCTGGCCGGGCGACTCCGCACAGGAGCTCGCCGCGGACTTCGACTCGCTGCTCGACCGGATCGTCCGCACCGGCAGGATCCCCGTCTCCGGAGCCGTCTCCCCCGCCTGACCTCCGGGCGCACGACAACGGGCGACGCGCGTCGTGCGCCGGCGTCGCCGAAGTGTCAGGCCGAGCGGGCTGAGCGACGAGCCGCGAGCTCGTCCATCTGCTCGGGCTGCTGAGCGTCGAAGTCGACCAGCGTGGTCTCGACCTCGCGGAGCACCTTTCCGACGGCGATGCCGAAGACGCCCTGGCCCCGACTGACCAGATCGATGACCTCGTCGTTCGAGGTGCACAGATACACAGAGGCTCCATCGCTCATGAGCGTGGTCCCGGCGAGGTCGCGGATGCCGGCAGCGCGCAGCTGGTCGACGGCGATGCGGATCTGCTGCAGCGAGATACCGGTGTCGAGAAGACGCTTCACGAGCTTCAGGACGAGGATGTCGCGGAAGCCGTACAGTCGCTGCGATCCCGACCCGCTCGCCCCACGGACCGTGGGCTCCACCAGTTCGGTGCGCGCCCAGTAGTCCAGCTGGCGGTAGGTGATACCGGCTGCGCGAGCCGCTTGGGCACCGCGGTAACCGACTTCGTCGTCCATCTCGGGGAGGCCGTCGGTGAACAGGAGCTCTGTCGAGAACTTCTGCTCGCCCAGCGCGTCGTGCGCAGTCATCGAGGCCTCCTGCAGGTGATCGGTTCTTCAACGCTAGAGGAGGGAGGGGCCTCGGGCAATGACATCCGACTCCCGGGCCTCGGCGTGTCGCGGAAGGGACTCACGGCGTCAAGCGCTCGAGCGCGGCGCTGACGAACACCTGCCGGATCTCTTCGAGACGCCGTGCCAGCTCGGGCGCCACCTCACTGGCCTGCGCGCGCGAACCGGCATCCGTTCGGCGCAGCAACGGGGCGATGGCGCTCTCGATCAACGAGACCTCGCGCTCGGCGCTCTGACGGATGGTGCGGATGTGGCGAGGCTGGATGCCGTGCGCGTTCAGCGCGACGAGCGACCGCAGGACTCCCAGTGCTCGCTCGTCGAAGGTGTCGGCGGGAGCGATGATCCCCGCGGAGACGGCTTCGTTGAGCAGTGTCGCGGAGGCGCCGGCCGTGCTGAGGAGCTCGTCGCGACGGTAGCGTCGCGACGTGTGAACGATGGAGGCGGGAGGAGCGGGAGCGACGTCGTCGCCGTGTTCTTCGAGGTACTCGCGGATGCGGGCGAGCGGGATGCCGAAGTCACGCTGCATCGTGAGAGCCGTCCGCAGCCGCTCGACGTCAGCCGAGGAGAACTTCCGGTACCCCGAGTCGGTGCGCACGGGAGTCACGATGCCCTGGACTTCGAGGAAGCGGAGCTTGCTCGCCGTGAGCGCGGGGAATTCGGGACTCAACCGAGCGAGGACCTGACCGATGCTCAAGGAGCCCGAGGACGCTGCTCGTCCCCGGGTCGCGGCGGCCGGGCTCACGCGCTGATCGCCCGCTCGGCAGGAGCCACGAAGAAGTTGAGACGGAACTTGCCCACGCGGACCTCCGCGCCGTCCGTCAGGGTTGCGCGATCGACGCGCTCACCGTTGACGTAGGTGCCGTTCAGCGACCGCTGGTCGATGAGCTCGAACGTCGCACCCGTGCGGGTGATCTCGGCGTGACGACGCGACACCGTCACGTCGTCGAAGAAGATGTCGGCCTCGGGGTGACGACCCACGGTCGTGACGTCGGTGTCGAGCAGGTAGCGGGCACCTGCAGTCGGGCCCGAACGCACGATCAGGAGCGCGGCACGCGCCGGAAGGGCGTTGATCGCCTCGACCTCCGCCGCCGTCAACTCCGCGCCGAAGGGCACGAAGGAAAGGTCCGAGTCGTGCCCGAACGTCTGCGTCGAGTCCACGAGACGCGGGTGCGCCGAGGTCTCGGCACCACGATGGATGTCGCCGCCCGGTCGCTGATTGTCGTCCACGATGTCCTCCTTCTTCCACAGTAACCGATCGGTCACGCTCCCGGTTGCCGGGCACCCCGGATCGGGGCGCGCGGAGGGGCGTTGTCCTGGATGTCGTCGGGCACGACGAGCCGCTCCCCGCCTGGGTAGCCTGACGCACATCGTCCCCTTCTCACAAGGAGCAGATCGCGTACCTCCCCCGCCGTGCGACCCGATCATCTTCGCGGCGGTCGGAGTCGTCCTCGCCGTCGCGATCGTGCGCGGACGACGGGGCGCCGCGAAGGAGTGACGGCACCCGCAGCGGGCTAGGCTTGTCGCATGCCTCACTACGACGTCGTCATCCTCGGTGCCGGCCCCGGCGGCTATGTCGCGGCCGTCCGCTCAGCACAGCTCGGACTGTCCACCGCCATCATCGAAGAGAAGTACTGGGGCGGTGTCTGCCTCAACGTGGGCTGCATCCCTTCGAAGGCTCTTCTGAAGAACGCCGACCTCGCGCACACCTTCACCCACAAGGCCGACCTGTTCGGCATCAGCGGTGACGTGAGCTTCGACTTCGGCGTCGCGTGGGACCGCAGCCGCAAGGTCGCCGACACCCACGTCAAGGGCATCCACTTCCTGATGAAGAAGAACAAGGTGACCGAGTACGACGGTCGCGGCACGTTCCTCGACGCGAAGACCATCGAGGTCGCGAAGTCCGACGGCTCCACCGAGACCGTCACCGCCGACAACGTCATCATCTCGACCGGCTCGACCGTGCGCCTCCTGCCCGGCGTCACCCTGAGTGAGAACGTCGTCACCTACGAGGAGCAGATCCTCACCCGTGAGCTGCCGAACTCGATCGTCATCGTGGGCGCCGGTGCCATCGGCATGGAGTTCGCGTTCTTCATGAGCAACTACGGCGTGAAGGTGACGATCATCGAGTTCCTCGATCGCGCGCTGCCCAATGAAGACGTCGAGATCTCGAAGGAGATCCAGCGCCAGTACAAGAAGTACGGCATCGACATCCTCACCTCGACCAAGGTCGAGTCCGTCGTCGACTCCGGAGACAAGGTCACCGTGTCGTACTCGGCGAACGCCGACGGCGCGAAGGGTCAGATCGAAGCCGACAAGGTGCTCATGTCCATCGGCTTCGCTCCGCGTGTCGAGGGCTTCGGTCTCGACAAGACCGGCGTGAAGCTCACCGAGCGCGGTGCGATCGAGATCGACGACTACATGCGCACGAACGTCGACGGCGTCTACGCCATCGGCGACGTCACCGCCAAGCTGCAGCTCGCGCACGTGGCCGAGGCGCAGGGCGTCGTCGCCGCCGAGACGATCGGCAAGGCCGAGACCCAGACGCTGGGCGACTACCGCAACATGCCCCGCGCCACCTTCTGCTCGCCGCAGGTCGCCTCGTTCGGGCTCACCGAGCAGCAGGCCCGCGACGCCGGCTACGACATCAAGGTCGCGAAGTTCCCCTTCTCGGCCAACGGCAAGGCCAACGGCCTGGGAGAGCCGGTCGGCTTCGTGAAGCTGATCGCGGATGCCGAGCACCTCGAGCTGCTCGGCGGCCACCTCATCGGTCCGGACGTGTCCGAGCTCCTCCCCGAGCTCACGCTCGCCCAGAAGTGGGACCTCACCGCCCTCGAGGCCGCGCGCAACGTGCACACGCACCCGACCCTCTCGGAGGGCCTGCAGGAGGCGTTCCACGGCCTCGCGGGCCACATGATCAACCTCTGATCGCAGCGGGAAGACCTATCGGATCGATGGGGTCTTCAGTAACCTGACGATCACGACTGACGCCGCCCCGAACGAAGCCGGGGGCGGCGTCAGTGCGTTAACGGGTGCGGCGGCTCAGAGACCGAGTGCGCGTTCGAGCTTGGAGCCCGACGCCGACACGTCTCCGCCGGCGGCTCGGACCAGCTCGTCGGCCGCATCGAAGACCGCGTCGCGGGCGGCGGCATCCGCGGGCGCCGCAGGCCCGAGCTCGAGTTCCCACTCGCGCCAGGCCGTCTCGACGCCCCGGCGGACATCCGTCGCGGTGACGCGGTCGTCGACGAATTCGGCGAGGAGGCCTCCCCCGGCGTCGAGGAGGGCGTAAGCGGTGCGCGAGTTCCGGATGCGAGCGAGGGGCGCGAACGGGGGCGCTGCGATCTCGGCGAGGACGCTCTCGATCTCTGCCGGGACGACGATGTGCTCCGGGTCGCCGTCGTCGAGCGGCCAGCGCGACTCGGCCTTACCCTCGGGGGTCACGCGCTTGATGTGCCACCCCTCGTCGGGGCCGCCGCTCCGGCGACGCAGGGCGACGCGCGCGCGGCCGAGCGCTCCGTCCACCGTGTCGAGATAGTGCGCGTCGAGTTCGCGGGGCTCGGGCGCGCCGACGACGGCGACGCCGGGAAGCCGTGCCCAATCGGGCAGCGGCGTCCCGGCGTCGACGTCGTAGGTCCGCTCGATCTCGAGCGAGTGCTCCGGCTCAGTCGTCAAGGGTCGAACGGTCGTCGCGCTCGTCCGCGGACGGGTCGATGTCGTCTTGAGCGGCGATGAAATGGAAGTCGGCGGACGTGGGTCCGTCGTCTTCTCCCGTGTTCTCGTCGGCGCCCGAGCGCTCGTACGTGATCTGCGTCTCGCTGTAGGGCAGGATCAGCCGATCCGTGTCCTCTTCGAGCGGGATGACCTGTCCGTCGAGCGGACCGCCGTGAAGTCGTGCAATAGCCATGATGAACCTCCGCTACCGACTCTAATCGGGCGGATGCAGCTCGACCCGATGCCTTGTCAGCGGGCCGAGGCGGTGATATCCCGGCGACTCAGAGGATCGGCGGGGTGTGCCAGATGCGGTCGATGTAATCGCGCATCGACCGATCCGACGAGAAGAAGCCGCACCGTGCGACGTTGAGGATCGCGGCGCGGGTCCACGCATCCTGGTCGGCGTACAGGGCGTCGACGCGCTTCTGCGCGGCGATGTAGTCGGTGTAGTCCGCGAGCGCCATGAAGGGATCGTGGTGCGTCAGGTTAGACACGACCGGCTCGAACACCGAGGCGTCCCCGCCGGAGAACGCACCGGAGGAGATCAGCTCGAGAGCGCGCGACAGGTTCTCGTCGGCGCGGACGAAGTCGATGGGGTGGTAGCCCCGCGCCTGCAGGTCGGCGACCTCGGGCTCGGCCATGCCGAAGAGGAAGAAGTTGTCGTCGCCGACGAGCTCGCGGATCTCGACGTTCGCACCGTCGTCCGTGCCGATCGTGAGGGCACCGTTGAGGGCGAACTTCATGTTGCCGGTGCCGGAGGCCTCTTTGCCTGCGAGCGAGATCTGCTCGGACAGGTCGGCGGCCGGGACGATGCGCTCCGCGAGGGTCACGTTGTAGTTCGGCGGGAACAGCACCTTCAGTCGACCCTCGACGCGCGGGTCGTCGTTGACGACGGATCCCACAGCGTTGATGAGGTGGATGATGCGCTTGGCCATCGCGTAGCCGGGCGCCGCCTTCGCGCCGAACACGAAGGTCCGCGGAGTCACCTGGTCGGGCGTCACGCGGCCCGAGACGATGGCGTCGTACTCCGTGATGATGTGGAGGAGCTTGAGCGTCTGACGCTTGTACTCGTGGAGCCTCTTCACCATCACGTCGAGCAGGTGGTCGTCGGCGACCGTGAGCCCGTCGCGCTCGGCGAGCGTGCGGGCGAGCACTCGCTTGTTCGCCGCCTTGACCGCACGGAAGGCGGAGCGGAACTCGGCATCGTCGGCGTACTCCTCGAGCTCGCGCAACCGATCCAGGTCGGTGAGCCACCCCGCGCCGATCGTGTCGGTGATCAGACGCGACAATCCCGGGTTGGCGAGCTTGACGAACCGACGCGGCGTCACCCCGTTCGTGACGTTCGTGAACTTGTCGGGGTAGAACTCGTCGAAGTCCGGCAGGACCTTCTCGCGGAGCAGCTGGGAGTGCAGCTCCGCGACGCCGTTGACCTTCGACCCGGCGACGGTGGCGAGGTAGGCCATCCGGATCGCCCCGTCGGGCGAGACGATCGACATGCGGCGGATCCGCTCCGAATCGTCGCCGAACCGCTCGCGGACCGCCTCGAGGAACTCGTCGTTGATCCGGTAGATGATCTCCAGATGCCGCGGAAGCAGGCGACCGAGCAGGTCAGCCGGCCACACCTCGAGCGCCTCGGGCAGCAGGGTGTGGCACGTGTAGGCGAAGCACTGCTGGGTGATCTGCCACGCGGCATCCCACTCGAGCCCCTTCTCGTCGACGAGCACGCGCATGAGCTCGGGGACACCGATGACGGGATGCGTGTCGTTGAGCTGGAAGATGACCCGGTCGGGAAGATTCGCGAGGTCGAAGTCGGCCGGCAGGATGAGATTGACGAAGTCGCTGATGGATGCCGCGACGAAGAAGTACTGCTGCTGCAGACGCAGTTCCTTGCCCTGCGGCGTGGAGTCCTCGGGGTAGAGCACCTTGGAGATGTTCTCGGCGTAGGTCTGCGCCCGCACCGCCTCCTGGTAGTCGCCGGCGTTGAAGACGCGGAGGTCGAAGCCCTGCGTCGCCTGCGCACTCCAGAGCCGGAGCGTGTTGACGCGGCCGTTGTGGTAGCCGGGGACCATGTAGTTGTAGGGCACGGCGAGGACGTTCCACGCGGGGACCCAGCGCGTCCGCGTCACTCCCCCGTCGTCGTAGGTCTCGGTGTGGCCGCCGAAGGAGACGGTCCGCGCTGCCTCGGGGTGCGGGAACTCCCAGGGCGAGCCGAGCGCGAGCCAGGAGTCGGCCTGCTCGACCTGCTGCCCGTCGACGAAGGTCTGCCGGAAGATGCCGTACTCGTATCGGATGCCGTACCCGACGCTCGGGACACCGAGGGTCGCGAGCGAGTCGATGAAGCACGCCGCGAGCCGTCCCAGTCCGCCGTTGCCGAGACCCGGCTCGACCTCCATCGCGCGGACGTCGTCGAGGTCGAGGCCGCACGCCACGAGCGCCTCGTCGGCGATGTCGGTGAGGCCCGTGGCGAGCAGGTTGTTGTCGAGCTGCCGACCGAGCAGGTACTCGGCCGAGAGGTACGCGACACCCTTCGACTGGATCGTGCGCTGACGCCGGACATCCTCGAGCCACCGTGCCATGAGGTAGTCGCGCACCGTCGCGGCGAGCGCGAAGTACCGATCGTTGGCCGTCGACGTCGACAGCGCGACGCCGCGCCCGTTGTTGAGGTTCCGGAGGAACTGGGTCACGAAGCCGTCGACGGTGGGCTCGGGTGCCTGCACGGGCGCGAGGGCGATCGGGTGAGTCGGTTGAAGGCGCGGGTTCTTCACGGTTCGACGGTACACACCCTCGCCCGGCAGCGCCGAGCGGATGCGTCAGAGTTCACACGGCGGTGATCCGGATGTGACGGATGCCGCTAGTCGGCGCGTTCCTCGGCGAGCGCCGCGCGAGCGGCGTGGAGTTCGTCGGCCGCCGCCTTCACCTGGTCTTCTGCGGTCTGCACCCGTCGCTCGATCAGGGTCCTCGCGCCGTGGACGCGGCGGACGCGATCCTCGCTCTCGAGTGTGGCCGCCACGATGTAGGACGAGGCGATGAGGATCACCTGGCACGAGAGGTTGATCCACAGGAGCAGGGCGATCAGCGACGCGAACGATGCGAGCAGCGGGTTGGACCCGGCGCCGCCGACGAAGAGGCTCGACAGCTGCTGCAGCACGGTGAGTCCGACGCCGCCGATGAGCGCCCCGGTCCACAGTGCCCGTGCCGGAGCACGGACGCCCGAGAGGGTGCGGAACAGCAGGGCGACGACGGCGGTGTCGAGGAGGAACGTGACGAGGATGCCGACCGTGGCGCTCACGCCGACCGTGAGCGGGTTCTCGGGCGAGACGCCGACGAAGCCGGCCACGAGGCCGACTCCCGCCGTGCCGAGCACCGTCGCCACCGCCGCGGCCGCCAGTCCGACGCCGATGACGATGGCGAGAAGGAGGTTCCGCGCGAGGACGATGAGGAAGAGCGTGTCGTCGTGCACCTTGTCGGCGACGATCCGCAGGGCTGTTCGGAGCGATCCGATGGCCCCGATCGCGGCCATGATCAGACCGATGAGGGACAGCACGCCCGCCAGAGAGAAGGCGACCGGCTGACTGAGGTTCTCGGTGTCGATGAGGCCGCCCTCGCCGACGAGTCCCGGGATCACACGGTCGACCGCGTCGAGGAGTCCCTGCCACGCCTGCGGGTTGCCCGACAGCCAGAGCGCGGCGACCGAGAACCCGAGGAGGACGCCCGCGAACACGCTGAAGAGGGTGCGGTAGGTCACGCTGTCGGCGAGCATCGGTCCGCGCCGTTCGCTGTACCGCAGGTAGGCACGGACGATCCGCAGGGACAGCGCCCGTGCGATGAGGCGCGGGATCAGCGGGGTCTTCGTACTATCGGCCATCCCCTCACGCTAGCGAGGCACCCGCGCTGGCCGACCTCCCCTTGCGTACCGGGCAAGGATCTGCCAGCGGCGACGCGTCACAGACCGAGGCGGTCGACGAGCGAGGCGCCCCACACGATGCCCGTCCACGCGCCCAGCAGCATCCATGGGCCGAAGGCGACGGCGGTGCGTCGGCCGGCGCGTCGCGTCGCGAGCAGGAGCATGCCGTAGAGCCCCCCGAAGACGAAGCCCGCGACGGCGCCGACGGCGAGCGCGGACCAGCCCACCCATCCCAGCGCGATGCCGAGCACCCCGGCGAGCTTGACGTCCCCACCACCCATGCCCCCGCCGGCCGCGCGCAGGAGGAGGTAGAACACGAACAGTGCCGCGCCGCCGATCGCCGCGCGCAGGAGTGACGCCCACGGCGCTCCGGCGAGGCACGCGAGGAGCATCAGGCCGCCGACGATGGGATAACCCGGGACAACCCACGCATTGGGGAGCCGGTGCGTCCTGACGTCGATGACGGTGAGTGCGACGGATGCCACGGCCACCCAGAGGTACGCGAGGGCGATCAGGGTGACAGCGAGTGGATGCGTGGTGCCTGCGAACACGGCGGACGCGCTCTCAGCCGTCGAGGACGTCGAGCCGGACGCGGACGGTGTCGCCGTCGGAGATCCCCTCGCGCTCACGCACCGACCGCTTGAGCGGAAGGACGTAGACCCCGCGGCCGGCGTCCGGGAAGATCGACGTCCGCCAGCTCGTCGCGCCGACCGTGGCCCTCACCGGCACGGAACCGAAACCGCGCCCGGGACGCGGGACCTCGCGGATGTCGGCGCTCACCTCTTCGGGCAACGGCACGAAGTACCAGTCGTCCCTCCGCGATTCCCAGCGGAACAGGACCCCAGCGACGTCGACGATCATGCGCTCACGGTAGCGAGTGCAGCGGGGCGGCGGCGGGCGGCATCCCCACCCCCGCTGTCACCACTGCGGGTGGATGTCCGCCCGCAGACGGCGGTCGTAGACGTCGACGACCGCCGCGGCGAAGGTGTCGAGGACTGCGGGGTCGATGAGTCCCGCCGCGGCGTTGGATGTCGCCTGAGAGGTCGTCCGTGCTCCGGGGATCACGGAGGTGACACCGGTCTGCGATGAGATCCAGGCGAGGGATGCCGCGGGCAGCGAGACACCGTCGGGCAGGGCCGCGCCGAGTTCTTCGGCCGCGACGAGACCGGTCTTGTAATCGACCCCCGAGAACGTCTCACCCCGGTCGAACGCCTCGCCGTTGCGGTTGTACGACCGGTGGTCGTCGCCGGCGAACGACGTGGACGTCGTGTACCGGCCACTGAGGAGGCCGGACGCGAGAGGGACGCGAGCGAACACGGCGACGCCCGCGGCGGCGGCGGCGGGAAGGACCTCGTCGAGCGGCTTGAGGCGGAACGGGTTGAAGATGATCTGCACGTTCGTCACGCCGGGGCGCGAGATGGCCGAGAGCGCCTGCGCGCAGGTCTCCACCGAGACGCCGTAGGCGGCGATCGCCCCGTCGGCGACGAGCGCATCGAGGGCGTCGTACGTCTCATCGGCGTCGATGACCGCGGAGGGCGGACAGTGCAGCTGAACGAGATCGAGGGTGTCGACGCGGAGGTTCCGGCGCGACCGATCGGTCCAGGCGCGGAAGTTCTCGGCCGTGTAGTTGCCGGGCTCCTGCGGCAGACGGCGACCCATCTTGGTCGCGACCGTCACGCCGTGGCCGGGATGTTCCGCCAGGAAGCGTCCGATCAGCGTCTCACTCCGCCCGTCGCCGTAGACGTCTGCGGTGTCGAAGAGGGTGACCCCGGCGTCGACGGACGTCGCGAGCACGTCGAGGGCGTCGGCCTCGGACACATCGCCCCAGTCCGCACCCAATTGCCAGGTACCGAGGCCGATGGCGGAGACGGAACGACCGGTGGCGGCGAGGGGACGCTGATGCATGGGGCTCACCCTACTTCGCCCGCGAGGCGGCGCGGGGAGCCGATGTCATCTCGGCGACAGCGGCTTCGAGGTGGCCGAGCACCGTGGCGACCGCGGGGACCCGTGCGGCGCCGCGCGCCGACACCGCGTGGAGCTCCCGCCGGTCGCCCGAGGCGAGAGGGCGCGTGCGGACGCCGGCCACGAGCGGGAAGGAGGCCACCGCCAACCGCGGAAGGGTCGCGACGCCGACCTGCTGCGCGACGAGCTGCTCGACGGCCGCGACGTTGTCCGTCTCGAACCGGATGCGGGGAAGGAACCCCGCTCGCGCGCACGAGTCGAGCAGATGGCTGCGGCAGCGCGGACAGCCGGCGATCCAGTCGTCGCCCGCGAGCGCTTCGAGCTCGACGACGTCGTCGGAGGCCTGCCGATGCCCTTCGGGGAGGATCAGCAGCAGGTCCTCGGCGCCGATGCGACGAGCGTCGAGGCCGCGGATGCTGTCGCCGTGGGCATCCGTGCCGTCGCCGGGGTGGCTGAAGGTGAGGGCGATGTCCGCACGATCGGCGCGGACGGCGGCGACCGCTTCGGGGGGCTCGGCCTCGACGTAGGTCAGGGAGACACCGGGATCGGTCTCGGCGAGGCGCCGCATGAGGCGGGGAAGGACGGTCGGGGATGCGGAGGGGAAGCCGACCAGGCGCACCGTCCCGCTCCGTCCACCGCTGAGGTCGGCGAGCTCCCCCGCCACCGCGCCCAGGGCGGTGGTGATCGAGACGGCGTGCCGGGCGAGGATGCGCCCGGCCTCGGTCAGCCGCATCCGTCTGCCGACCCGCTCCACCACGGGCATGCCGAGACGGGATTCGAGGCGGCGGATCTGCTGGCTGACGGCGGGTTGGCTGTAGCCGAGAGCGACGGCGGCCGCGGTCACCGACCCCGCGTCTCCGATGGCTTTCACGATCCGGAGTTCGGCGACGGAGAGGTCGGGAAGAGAGGTGGGCACGAAGACATATAACGCGACGTCATGTTCACGATGCAATACCTGCCGTGGTGCAATCCTCCGGTGGTCGGGACCATGGATGCATGGTCCTCTCCCCCGCCGCCGTCCGGGCATCCTTCCCCGAGGCCCGCGGCTACGTCGCGGCGTGCACCTCCGGCATCCCCTCCCTCGCGACGCGGGACGCCGTCCGCGCCGACCTCGACGTCCTGCCCGACCCGATCCGCTACGCCGAGGTCGCCGAACGGTGCCGTGCCGCCTTCGCTCGTCTGGTGGGCGTCGATCCCGGGGCCGTCGCACTCGGCGCGCAGACCTCGGCGATGGTCAGCCTCATCGCGGCAGCCCTGCCCGACGGAGCGGTCGTCGTCTGCCCCGACGGCGAGTTCTCCTCGCTCGTCCTGCCCTTCGTCCACGCCGGTCGCGGCATCACCGTGCGCACCGTCCCTCTGACGGCGCTCGCCGAGTCGCTCCGGGACGGCGACGCGCTGGTCGCTTTCTCGATCGTCCAGTCCGCGACGGGAGCCGTGGCCGACGCCGACGCCATCGTCGCAGCGGCTCGGGACCACGGTGTCCGGACGCTCTGCGACGCGACGCAGGCCGTCGGATGGATGCCGGTGGCCGCCGCTTCGTTCGATGCTCTCGTCTGCCACGCCTACAAGTGGTTGTGCGCCCCTCGCGGCGTGGCCTTCCTCACGCTCGACGAGGACTTCGCCGCCTCGATCGCACCCCGCCAGGCGGGCTGGTACGCCGGATCGGACCCGTGGGCCTCGTGCTACGGCCCGGATGCGGCACTGGCGGCATCCGCTCGACGGTTCGACGTGTCGCCGGCGTGGCAGGCGTTCGTCGGCGCGGAGCCCGCGCTCGCCCTGTTCGCCGACGCCGACGCCGACGCATTGCGCGATGAGGTGACGGGGCTGGCGGCCGCGCTCCGGGAGCGTCTCGACCTGCCGACCCCCGAGCGCGCGACGCCTATCGTCACCTGGCCGGATGTGGACGGGGACGACGTCGACCGCCTGCGGGCGGCGGGGATCGTGGCATCCCGCCGCGCCGGCAACGCCCGGGTCGCCCTGCACATCTTCAACGACCTGCGGGATGTCGACGACATCGCCCGCGCGCTCGGCCGCTGACCCGGGTCACCCCCGATCGGAGCGGAGCTCGATCGCGATCTGCGACGCGTCGATGACGGCGAGCTCGTGCGCGAGGACGTCGGCGTCGAAGGTCCCGCTGTCGCGCGCATCGAGGAGCACCCGCCGTTGCACCGCCAGCACCTCGAGTCGTCGGGCGCTCTCGATCTCGAAGATCCGGGAGCGGTCCGCGTCCGCCGGCCGCTCGGCGGCCGGAACGGTCGCTGCGCTGTCGCGGAGGAGGTCGAGGATGTGCCGGCGCTCCTCCCGTTCGCGCTGACGGGTCTCCTCCTCGGAATCTGCGGCGGTCAGGGCGGTGACCATGGGGGCGACGGTGGCACCCTGTCCGACGAGGGAGAGGACGGCCACCCCGAAGGCCACGAGGATGAGGACCGAGCGCTGCGGTGTGTCCTCCGGCAGCGTCTGCGCGGCGGCGAGCGTGATCGCGCCCCGCATGCCCGCCCACACCACGAGCGCACCCTCCCGCCATCCGAGGGGAGCCTCTTGGAAGTAGCGGATGTCCGCGAGCCCACGGGTCACGCGCGGGCCGAAGCGGCGGACCGTGTCACGCGAGACCGTTCTGCCCCGGCGCGCGAAGGCGTCGACGAGCTTCTTCTCGCCCTCTTCGCTCTCGAGCCGCTGGGCGATGGTCTCGAGTCGTGGCTGCAGCCGGCGCACGCGGCGCGCGCTCGCGGACAGGAGCGCCAGGAGCGGTGCGACGTACGCGGCGCGGACGACGACGGTGAGCAGCCACGCCCCCGCCGCGATGAGGAGAGCGGGTGCCACGCCGGCGTGCACGGCCTGCACGTCCGAGATGATCGTCGTGAGCTGCAGGCCCATGAACAGGAAGACGAGTCCCTCGAGGATCAGCTCGATCGTGCGCCAGTTCTGCGCATCCGAGAGGCGGTTGCGCGCCGAGAAGACGCGCGGTCCCCCGACGCCCGTGATGATGCCTGCTACGACGGCGGCGACGAGCCCCGAGGCCCCGAGAAGCTCGGCCGGGATTGCGGCCAGGAACGGCACGGTGAAGGACAGGACGGTGTTCACGGTCGGGTCCGTCGCCCGACGACGGACGGTGAGGTTCAGCCAGCCCAGGAATGCTCCGATCAGCACGGCGACGACGACCGCGTAGGCGAACGTCCCGACGGCACCCCAGAACGAGAAGGATGCCGCAGCCGCCGCGATGGCCGTCCGCAGCAGCACGAGCGCCGTGGCGTCGTTGAGCAGACTCTCGCCCTCGAGGATGGCGATGACCCGTTTGGAGACCGGGGTGCGTTTGATGATCGACGTCGCGACCGCATCGGTCGGGCTCACGATGGCGCCGAGAGCGACTCCCCACGCGAACCCGAGGTCGGGGATCACGATCATGAAGAACAGCCCGAGGGCGAGCGCGGTCCCGATGACGAGGAAGACCGACAGCCCGGCGATCGCGCCGAACTCGCGTCGGAAGTGCATGGCCGGCATCGAGACGGCTGCGGAGTACAGCAGGGGCGGCAGGATGCCGAGGAGGATCCACTCCGGGTCGAGGACGAAGTCGTCGAAGACCGGGAGGAAGCTTCCTCCGACGCCGACGGCCACCATGAGGATCGGCGCCGCGATCCCCGCCCACCGGCCGACGACCGTGGTGAGGGCGACGACGAGGAGCGCGACCACGAGGCCCAGGAGTGTCTCGATCACACCGAAAGCCTGTCAGAGCATCCCCGTCGATGCGGCCGATTTCGGGCAGTTCGTCACCTGCCGATAGGCTCCCGGATCGTGCTTCGCCTGATCTTCTCCGCAGCTGTGGGCGCTCTCGTCGGCGGTGCCGTCGCCGCGGTGGTCGGTCCTCCCGGAGCCGGCATCTGGGTCCTCGCGGTCGCGCTGCCCATCGGCATCCTCAGCGTCGTCTTCCTCCGGCTGGGTGCGTCGGGACTCGCCTCGACATCGGTCTCTCAGGAGGATCTGACCCGCGCGCGGGCCGAGGATCGCCTGGGCGTGGCACGCATCGACGCCGTCCGTCAGACGGGAACGCAGATCAACGACCAGCCCGTGTGCGAGATCGACGTCACGGTGCAGCCGCGCCGGGGCGCCGCCTACGCCACCACCCTCTGCAGTGTCGTCCCGCTGGTCGAGCTCGGAGCCCTCAGGCCTGACACGACCCGGCCGGTCGCGATCCTGATCGAGGGCGGCCCCGAGTTCGGCTTCGTCGACGGCCAGGTCTCGCCGCAGGAGATCGACGGTCTCGTGGTCCCACCGCCGGGGTCGGTCCCGACGATCGCCTGGCCGAAGGCGCAGCGCGTGGTGAACGGCGCGCGGCGCGGCCCGCTCCTCGGCATCGGTCCGCGCGGGAGGGTGCTCCGCGGCATCCTCTTCGTCGTCATCGCGCTCGCCGTGGCGGCCGTCGTCGTCGCTCCATACGGCCGCGCCGTCGTGATGACCGCGCAGGCGGCGCAGGAGGGGCGCATCGGCGTGGACCTGCGGCGGCCCGACGAACTGGCCGTCGCGGTGCGGGCCCTCGAGGACGAGATCGGGCACGACCGGGTCAGCACCGTCCTCATCACGTCTGATTTCATCCGGGTCGAGGCACCCCTCACCCCGGGCAGGACCGAGACCGATGTGTGGATGTACCGGGGCGGTGTCGTCGATCACGAGGGCCCGGCGCCGTCACAGCCCGACCTCGCGGCCGAGCAGTTCTCCTGGAAGGACATCGCCCTCTCGACCGTGTGGGCGCTGATGGAGAAGGCGTCGGCGGAGTCGGGCATCCCCGTCGGCGACGCGAGCGCCGTCGTCTCGCGGGGCACCGACAGCGACATCGACAGCGAGACCTTCGGAGCGTCCGTCGAGAACCCCGAGATGTTCATCTCGCTCCGGACCGGATACAAGAGCGTCTCGTTCCGGGTGAACGCCGACGGATCGGGCGACGTCGTCGCCCAGTGACGCGCGTCAGGCCGCGGCGAGCTCCGTCGTCGCGCGGAGCGACCGCATCGCGTCCGCGCTGGGGAGATCGACGCGCAGACGGGTGGTCCCGGGACGGGGACCGGCCCCGTTGACGATCGCCGCGCCGCCCAGACCCGCCAGGGGGGCGGCGAGCGCGGCCGAGGCTGCCGCCGGCAGGTAGCCGACGACGCGTCCGTTCGAGTGGACGGAGATGTCCGCGGCGCGACGGGTGCGCCCGCGCCCCATCCGCAGCACGTACAGCCGATCGTCCCGGGTGCGGCGTTCGGGGTCGTCGACGAGGTAGTAGGTCCGTTCGACGTCCACACGCGACGTCGGGAGGTCACGGAGGTCCGGGAGATCGTCGTGCGATCGCGTCCGGCCGATGAGAGCGTGACAGAGATGTTCGAGCCAGGTGGGCACGAGGCCCCCTTCCTGCACGCGGCATGAAACTCATGCCGCTGCATCGAGCCTCTCACAGCGCGCCTGGCAATCCCCCGGTCTCGGAATGCCCGCGCGCTACGGTCGGTTCATGCTCCACATGAAGGCCATCGTCTACCGCACCCCGGGCGCCTCCGACGTCCTGTCCCTCGTCGAGCGAGAAATCGCCGACCCCGGCGCCGGCGAGGTGCGCGTGCGCATCGCCGTGTCGGGCGTGAACCCGACCGACTGGAAGTCCCGCGCCGGCGGCACGGCGCGGGCGACGTTCGCCGAGACCGTCCCGAACCAGGACGGCAGCGGAATCGTCGACGCGCTCGGCGACGATGTGGAGGGACTCGCCGTCGGCGACCGCGTGTGGGTGCACCTCGCGCAGCACCAGCGCCCCACGGGCACCGCGCAGGAGTACACGGTGGTGCCGGCATCCCGCGCCATCCGACTCCCCGAGGGCATCGACTTCGAGACCGCCGCGAGCCTCGGCGTTCCCGCCGTGACGGCGCACCGCGCCCTCACGGTCCACGAGGACGGGCCGGCTCGCCTGGCCCCCGGAGCGCTCACCGGACGCACCGTGCTCGTCGCGGGAGGCGCCGGCGCCGTCGGTCACGCCGCGATCCAGCTGGCCCGCTGGGCGGGCGCGACGGTCATCACCACCGTCAGCTCCGACGCGAAGGCGGCACTCGCGCGGGCGGCCGGCGCGCACCACATCATCGACTACACGCAGGGTGACCTCGTCGAGAACATCCGCGAGGTCGCGCCCGACGGCGTCGATCAGATCGTCGAGGTGTCGCTCGCCACGAACGCCGCCGTCGACGCGGAGGTCGCGGCGGGACACGCGGTCATCGCGTTCTACGCCGACGACAACGGCGACACGTTCAGCATGCCGATCCGGCCCACCTTCGCGAAGAACATCCGTGTGCAGGGCGTCCTGCTCTACACGGTCGGAGAACCGGCTCTGGATGCGGCGGTCGCCGACATCACGCGCGCACTCGAAGACGGTGCGCTGCCGGTGGGCGAAGATGCCGGCCTGCCGCTGACCTGGTTCGCGCTCGAGGAGACCGCAGCCGCGCACGACGCGGTCGAAGCGGCCACCGTCGGCAAGGTGCTCATCCGCGTCGCGGAGCTCTGAGTCCGCACGCCACCGCCTGACAGTGGCGAAGGGATGCCGCGGGTCGCACCTTCTGCGAGGGCCACCCGCGGCATCCGTCTCAGCGGACGACGACCGTCAGCGGAGTCGAGCGGGTCGCGCCCGCCTCGTTGCGGTACTCGACGACGTACTCGTACGTGCCCGGGGCACGGCCCGTGACCGCGGTGCGGGTGCGCTGCGCATTCGGCGACGCGGCGGCGAGCTGCTGCTCGTCGATGACCCTCCCGTTCTCGTACAGCGCGTACGAGGTCGCGTTGGTCCCCCACCACAGGTTCGACGTGACCGTGTAGGCGCCGTCCCGATCGTGGTTGTCGTGCGAGAGCACGGGCGTTCCGGGAGCGGCATCCGTCACGGTGACGGTGATCGACGTCGTCTCGGTGACACCGGCCGCATTGATCAGCTCGCCCGTGTAGACGTACGTGCCGTTCGAGCGGCCGGCGATCGGCACCGCGACCTGCTGCGCCCGCGGCGATTGCGGGGTCAGAAGGCGGGTGTCGAGGAGTTCGCCGTTCTCGTACAGCCGGAACACGGAGCCGTTGACGCCCCACCACAGGTTCATGGTGACCGTGAACGATCCGTCGCGCAGGCCGTCACCCCACCCGCTGTCGCTCGTGAGCGCACCCCGGCCGGGCCGGGCGGTCGCCCCTTCGTCGGCGTAGACCGAGAACCGGGACTCCGCCGTCGCGACGAGGCCGTCGTGGTTGACGGCCCGGACCGTCAGCACGTGGTCCCCGGCCTTGTCCGACAGATCGATGACGGCGTCGGCCGCGATCGGCTCCCCGTCGAGGGCGACGTCGAGGTTCCGCACGCCGGACTCGGGGTCTGCCGCCGACACCCCGAGCGCGAGCTCGCCGCTGTCAGGCAGGAGCGCACCGTTCTTCGGGAGACCCGAGATCACCGGAGCGGTCTCGTCGGCACCGCCCGAGGGACCACCCGTAGCGGCGATGCGCGGCATCGGAGCCGGTTCCATGCCGTCGCCGATGAAGAAGCTCGGGTGCGGCGGCTGGTTGTAGCCGGTGTTCTGCCAGGCGACCGCGACCCGGTACTGCATGTCGTGCATGAGCGTCGGGATGCGGATGTCGGTCTCGTCGGAGGTCGAGTAGATGCGCAGCTCCGACGAGTCCGCCGAGCGCCACACGATCTCTTCGCGCCAGTCGCCGAACAGGTCGGCCTGGAGGTTGGGCGTACCCTTCGTGCCGTTGTTCGACCGGGCCCCGGCATCCGAGAGGATCGTCTTCTGCTCCCCGGCCTCCCAGTCCCACTTCGCGACGACGGGCGTGCCCTGCGATGTCGTGGCATCCCAGTCGTGGTCGACGATCTCGCGCAGCGGGTCGCCGTCGAACCAGGCGAGGAAGTTCGCCGCCGGGATGCGGTCCCCGATGACCTCGCCGTCGGCGGCGACGAGAGTCCCGGTCCGGGAATTCCACGCGGCGTCGCCGCCGACGGCCCAGCCTTCGGCGCCGGGATGCCGCGGGTCGATGTCGCCCATGGCGGCACGGCCCGTGTCGACGGTGGCGGGAATGCTCCAGAGCACCTCGCCGGTCTTCGCGTCGCGGAACGTCGCCCCGCGGTTGCCGGACGCCGCCATGTTCTCGTGAGCCGCGAAGGCTTCGAGTCCCGGTCGCGACGGGTCGAAGTCACCGACGTGGAGGGCGTCGCCGTGGCCGAGTCCGGTCGAGTACAGCAGCTCCCCGTCGTCGTCGATCGCGGCCGAGCCGAAGATGATCTCGTCCTTCGCGTCACCGTCCACATCGGCGACCGTCATGGAGTGGTTGCCCTGCCCGTAGAGGGCCTCCGCACCGTCCTCGTTCGAATCGGCGACCCAGCGCGTCGTCAGCTCCTCGCCGTCGAAGTCGACGGCCGCGACGACGGCACGCGTGTAGTACCCGCGGCTGAAGATCGCGCTCGGGTGCTCACCGTCGAGGTAGGCGACGGATGCGAGGAACCGGTCGACCCGGTTGCCGTACGTGTCGCCCCACGATCCGACGTCGCCGCGCTGCGGGATGTAGTCGATCGTGTCGACCGCCGCGCCCGTCAGCCCGTCGAAGACCGTCAGGAACTCCGGGCCCTGCAGGACGTACCCCGAGCTGTTGCGGTGGTCTGCGCTCGCGTCGCCGATCACCCGTCCGGCCCCGTCGACCGTGCCGTCCGCGGTCCGCGTGATCAGTTCGGCACGGCCGTCGCCGTCGAAGTCGTAGACCATGAGGTCGGTGTAGTGGGCACCGGCCCGGACGTTCACGCCCAGGTCGATGCGCCAGAGTCGCTCCCCGTCGAGTCGATAGGCGTCGACGTAGACGTTGCCGGTGTAGCCGCCCTGCGAGTTGTCCTTCGCGTTGGACGGGTACCACTTGACGATGAGCTCGTACTGCCCGTCCCCGTCGACGTCGCCGACGGTGGTGTCGTTGGCCGAGTACGAGTAGGGCTGCCCGTCCTTCGTGTACGCGTCCGCCGGCTTCTGCAGCGGAAGCGCGCGGTACGCGGCGGTCTGCACGCCCACCGGGTCGGATTCGGTCGTCTCGACGGTCTCGTCGCCCGAGCCGCTCAACCGGGTGACGAAGTACTCCGAGGCATCCGTCCCGTCGGTGTCGAGCAGGTTGGTCGAGGCGGTGATCGGCGTCGTCGTGATGCGCCGGCCGTCACGGTACACGTGGAAACCCGCGTCGGCAGGGTCCGTGCCCAGCAGTCGCCACGACACGAGCACGCCGCCATCGGTCCGGACCGCGGCGACGCCACGGTCCAGGTACTCCGCCTGACGCTGCAACACCGTCGGCGCCGCCGTCTCGTACGGGTCGGATGCCGCACCGGCACCGCCCACACCGACCGGAACGACCGTGTAGAAGTACGGCACGGTGGTCAGCACGTCGTCGTCGACGAAACGCGGGACGTCGCTCGTTCCCACGAGCGCGCCGCGCTCCCCCTCGACCTCCGAGCGGAAGACGAGGAAGAAGACGCTGTCCTCCGCCGCGGTCCAGGCGAGCTCCACCTCGCGCGGGTCGATGCGGACGGCGTCGACATCCGTCGGCGAGCCGGGGGCAGCGACGTCCGGGTCGGTCAGACTCGTCTCGACCTTCGCCGACGGCACGGACTCGAGGCCCGTCCGGTCCACGGCGGTCACGTGATAGCTGTAGTCGAGTCCCACGCGCGCCGTGCGGTCGGTGTACGCCGGCTCGGTGCTGCTTCCCACGAGCGTCGGGACGGTGTCGAAGGCGGACGAGCGGTACACATTCCAGGTGAGACCGGATTCGGCATCCCACGCCAGGTCGATCTCGGGATCGGCCGGATCGGCTTCGACACCCGTCACCGTCAGGCCCGTGGGGCCGAGGAGGATCGGCGTGATCTCGAGTCCGTTCAGACGCGTCCCGGCAGCGGCGCCGTAGGCCTCGATGTTCAGCTGGCCGTCGGTCACGAGGAAGGGCCCGCGGAGGACCGCCGCGACCGAGCCGCGGCCGGCGTTGCCCGTGCCCGCTTCCTTCCCTTCGATGCGGAAGCTCGTGCGGGTCGATCCGATCCAGTCGCCCGAGAACGTCTTGACCGAGTAGGTGCCGTTCGGCACGTCTAGGACGAAGGTCGAGCTGTCGCCCGGCAGGACGAAGTCGCGGAGCAGGTCGTTCGATCCCTCGGCGGCTCCACGGTCTCGGCCCGCGTTGGCGGGGAGGGTGTTCGTGAAGCCGTACCCGCGGTCCTTCGTGTACGCGAGGTTGGGCGTGACCTCGGTGTACCCGGCGGCGAGGGGGTTGCCGGCGAGCTGGAAGTCGAACCGGTACGCGGCCTGCTTGGTGGTGAACTCCACCGGCGCCGACGGCTCGGATTCGCCGCGACCGTTGACGGCGACGACGCGATAGCGGACCGTCGCGCCCTCGTTCAAGCCCTGCACGATTGTCGTCGGCTGAGTCACGGTACCCACCAGGGTCCAGGCGTCCTCACCGGCCGTCTGACGGAACACCTTGTAGATGTCCGCGGTGGGCACGGCGTCCCACTTCAGGGTGGCCCCGGCGTTGCTGACGGCTCCGGCCACGAGCCTCTGCGGGGCTTCGGGGACCTCGGCCGGGGGCTCCGTGTCGGTGACCTCGTCGGCAAGCGGGATGTCGAGGGCGCTGACGCCCTGCGCGACCAGACGTGCCATCTGGATGGCGCCGTACTCCTGGAAGTGCGTGTCGTCGACCGTCCCGGCGGGCCGGTTGGGGAACACACCCGGGTCGACGTGCAGGAAGACGGCCTTCGCCGCTTCGGGACCGATCTCGTCGAGGTAGGCGCGGCTGGATGCCGAGAGGTCGACCAGCGGCACGTCCTCCTCGTCGGCGAGCTCGGTCATCTTCTCGACGTACTCGGGGAAGCTCACGCGGAAGAGCCCCGTCTCGGGGTCGAAGTTCCGGCGCGAGACGGGCGTGACGAGTACGGGCGTCGCGCCGCGCTGGCGGGCGCCCTCGACGTAGGTGCGGAGGTACTCCTTGTAGTCGGCGGGCGAGGCGTACCGGTCGTCTACTCCCTGTGTCGCATCGTTGTGACCGAACTGCGCGAACAGGTAGTCGCCGGGGCGGATCGCGCGCAGCACCTCGTCGAGGCGGCCCTGTGTGAGGAAGTTCTTGGACGAGCGCCCGCCGATCGCGTGGTTCTTCACCGCGACGTCGTCCGTGAGGAAGCGGCTCAACATCTGGCCCCACCCCGCCTGCGGCGCGTACGCGGTAGCGTCGTAGGTCTGGACGGTCGAGTCGCCCGTCAGGTACGTCGTGGGGACGGCGCCCGCGGTGCGCTCGGGCAGCCGCGTGATGGTGAGTGCATTGAGGGATGCCGCGCCTCCCGCGATCTGCAGCGTCAGGCGCCCGTCGACGAGAGCGATGGGGAACGCCATCTCGAGGTACTCGCCCGTCGCCTTCGCCGTGGGCTGCACCTTGGCTATCGACTCGGCTGTGATCGCGATGTCGGTCGCGCCCTCCGCGTCGCCGGCGACGAGCGAGACCGAGTAGTCACCCGGCGCGAGATCGACCTCGAAGGTACCGCCCTGCGCTGCGACGAAGTCGGACCGCACGGCGTCGTCGCCCCCGCGGTCGACATCCGGGGCCGCCGAGGTTGGCGCCGTGGAGAAGCCGTACCCCCACTCGGCATCGAACGCCGTTGCTGACGTCACGGCGAGCGAGCCGGATGCGACCGCGCCGGGCCCGAAGTCGAACGCGATGACGTCGCCGTCGGGAAGCGGTGCGGGGGCGTCGGCAGCGACGGCAGGTGCCGCAGCGATGAGCGACGCAGTGAGCGCGGCCGCGGACGCGATGGCGAGCGCGGAGCGGGGACGGCGGATGGGCATAGGTCCTCCTGGACGGCGTCGACGAGAAGGCGAGCCGGATGACCCGCACCGGAGGGGCGCTGGACGATCCGACAACCTCGAGACATGGGGGCTTACGTCATGTCGTGAGCCCACGCACCACCATCATTGGAAAGCGCATTCCGGCTCAATGCGACCGATCCTGGCACGGCTGACGGAGCTCGCGCAAGGCATCCATCCGGAAGAATGAATCGTGTCAATGCGATGAGGTGTGGCGGCTCGTCCTCGCCGGTGGGCTGGCCTGTATCGCCCGTGACGCGGCCGGCCGGTGAGAAGCTGGGGCGATCAGGCGACGGCAGGGCCGGCGGCAGGCAACGAGAAAGTGAAGGTTGCGCCCTCCCCCTTCCGCCCATCCGCGTAGATGCCGCCGCCGTGGAGTTCGACGATGCGGGCGACGGAGGCGAGCCCGAGCCCCGTGCCCGGGAACTCCTCCGCGGAGTGCAGTCGGGTGAGCGGTTCGAAGATCCGGGACGCGTCGGACGGGTCGAAGCCGTCGCCGTCGTCCGTCAACTCCAACACGACCCGTTCGGGACCTGCGTCCACCTGCCGGAGGACGATGTGCGCCGACGGCTTCTTTCCGGTGTACTTCACGGCGTTGCCGAGGAGGTTCTCCAGCGCGAGGTGGACGAGCGCGGGATCCGCGCTCACGACGATGGCTTCGTCGACCCGGATGTCGAGGTCGCGACCGCGGTTCTGCGCGAGGAGTTCGTCCGCGATCCCCCGCGCGATCTCGCTGAGGTCGAGCCGCTCAGGCGCCGGCGGGGCGGCGGTGATGCGGTAGATCGACAGCATCCGCTCGATCTGCGCCGACATCCGCTCACCCGCTCGGACCACCGCGTGCGCGTAGGTGGCGCTGGTCTGATCGGTCGCATCGTCCGCGATGAGTTCGGCGAAGCCCATCATCGCCCCCAGGGGTCCGCGCAGGTCGTGTACGAGCGAGTGCATGGTCGCGTCGAGTTCGTCCGCCCGTGCGGCCATCTGATCGCGCTCCGCACTGCGCCGGCTGATCGCGCCGCGGAGCTCGAGATTTTCCAGGGTGACCGCCGCGGTGTTCGCGAGCACTTCGAGCTGGCGCACGTGCTCGGGGTCGGGCACGTGCCGCTCGGCCCAGTACGCCCCGATCGCGCCGATCGGATCGGACGAGCGCACCGGTGCCATGCACATGCTCGCCACGAACGTCGGCCGGTAAGCGTCGATCGGCACGCGCTCGTCGTCGTAGATGTCGGGGATGATGACCGTTTCGCGGTGCAACATCGACCACCCGCTCACGCAGGCCGTCAACGGGAATCGGCTGCCCTTCCACAAACGTCCGATGGCGTCCTCATCGACGTAGAAGCACTGATCGTCCTCGCGCAGGACGAAGGTCGCGCCGTCGGCACCCGTCAGTTCACGCACGGCATGGGCGACGATGGAGGTCACCTCCAGCAACCCGGTCGCCGTCGAGAGCGCATCCACCGTGCGTGCGAGGACATCGGGGGCAGCGACCGGTTCAGCTGGCTTCCCGCCCATGTCGACCTCAATGCAACTCGAAGAAGCGGATGTCTGGGGCTCCGAGAAGAAGCCTCCCCCAGGGTACTGCGTGCCGACGGGCAGCGGCGAGAAAGCAGAAGGCCGGAATCCGCGTGGATTCCGGCCTTTCTCCAACCGTCGGGATGACAGGATTTGAACCTGCGACCCCTTGACCCCCAGTCAAGTGCGCTACCAAGCTGCGCCACATCCCGGTCCGTTGCCCTCGCGGACAACTCCACTATCCTAACCGGTCCGGAGGCCGCCCGCGAACCGCCACGGGGTTCCGCGTGTCCGATGCCGCCACTAGCCTGCCCGCATGAGCCAGATCTCGATCGAACCGGCCCGTGCCGATCGCTTCACCGACGCGGAACGCGCGCTGACCGGGGGTGGCGATGGCGCCGACTGCTGGTGCCAGTGGTGGATGCTCGCGCCGAAGGACTTCGAGGCGACCAGCGTCGACGAACGGCGTGAGCGACTGCGTCAGGACCTCTCGGCTCCGGTCCCGTCGGCGCTGATCGCGTACGTCGACGGCGACGCCGCCGGCTGGGTCAAGGTCTCCCCCCGCCCCGATCAACCCCGCCTCGCGCGTACCCGCAACATCCAGACGTCACCGGAGCCGATGGACGACCCGACCGTCTGGGCGATCACCTGCTTCGTCGTCCGTAAAGAGCACCGATCCCAGGGCATCGCGAGCCGCCTCTTGGATGCCGCCGTAGACCACGCGCGCGCGAACGGCGCACGCATCGTCGAGGGGTACCCGCTCGACACCGACGTGAAGCGGTTCTCGACGAACGACCTCTACCACGGCACCCTCTCGAGCTTCCTCGCCGCCGGCTTCACCGAGACCGCGCGCCCCGGCGCGGCCCGCCCGATCGTCGCGAAGGATCTGTCATGAGCCGCGTCACCGTCGTCCGCGGCGACATCACCCGTCAGAAGGTCGACGCGGTCGTCAACGCCGCCAACCGCGCCATGCGCGGCGGCGGGGGCGTCGACGGGGCCATCCACCGCGCCGGCGGACCCGAGATCCTCGCCGACTGCATCGCCCGATTCCCGCACGGCCTCGTTACCGGGGATGCCGGGTGGACGACCGCGGGGAACCTCGCCGCGCGTTGGGTCATCCACGTCGTCGGACCGAACCACACGGCGGGCGAGCGCGACCGCAGCCTTCTCACCTCGTGCT
Source organism: Microbacterium sp. MDV22-iso44 (assembly GCF_058629135.1). Lineage (NCBI taxonomy): Bacteria > Bacillati > Actinomycetota > Actinomycetes > Micrococcales > Microbacteriaceae > Microbacterium > Microbacterium sp. MDV22-iso44. The sequence continues at coordinate 18,507 of NZ_JBZVWS010000001.1, read as the reverse complement.
ACCGACGCGCGCTCGAGGTCGCCGACGAGCTCGGCGCCACGACCGTCGCCTTCCCCCTGATCAGTGCCGGCATCTACGGCTGGCCGCTCGACGACGCGGTAGACGCCGCCGTCACGACGCTCGCCGAGACCCCCTCGACCGTGACCGAGGCGCGGATCGTCGCTTTCGACGACGCCATGTTCACCCGCGTCGAACGGCGACTCGCGGCATCCTGACCCGTCCTACGATGGACCCACCGGACGGGAGGAGGATCACATGGCAGATGCCGTGCGTGTCGACTCCTGGCTGTGGGCAGTCCGCGTCTACAAGACCCGATCGGCTGCGACCACCGCGTGCCGCGCGGGGCACGTCCGGGTCAACGGCGACAAGGCGAAAGCCGCCCAGCAGGTCAAGCCTGGAGACGAGCTGCGGGTGCGGATCGCCGGATTCGACCGCATCCTCGTCGTGCGCCAGACGCTCACCAAGCGTGTCGGCGCTCCGCTGGCCGCCGTCGCCGCCGAGGATCGCACGCCCGAGCGCGAACCGGTCGCACTGGTCGCCGTCCGCGACCGCGGCGCCGGGCGGCCCACCAAGCGCGAACGCCGCGACATCGAACGGCTACGCGGCCGCTGACACCCCCGCACGGCGCCACCCGACCGCGCGGCGGACCGCGGCATCCGTCACGGCGAGCACGAGACCCGTCACCGCATAGACCAGCAGGTCGCGGGCGTCGAAGACGGTCCCGAACACGAGGACGATGGGCGGCCACTCCCCCGCCCACGCGACCGGCAGCCCCGTGAGCTGGAACAGTTCGACGCCGACCGACCAGGCGACCACCATCGCGCCGATCAGCCACGACGACGCCCGAGGGAACAGCGCCACGAGCCCGCCCCACACCGCGACGACGTAGAGCGCATCACCGGCGATGTCGGATGCCGCAGTGTCCGCCGCTCCGAGATGCACGGCGAGTCCGCAGATCACCGCCGCCAGAGCGACGGCGATGCCGAGAACCCGTCGCTTCACACCCGGTCGCGCAGCCACGACGCCCCACGGACCTCCGCGCCCACCGCGACCGCCCGCTCGCCGAGCGCGCGGTCGCTGGTCACGAGCAGGACCCGCTCTCCGTCGCCGACGCGCCGTCGCGCCTCGGCGACGAGCGTGTCGTCACCCGCGGCATCCGCTCGCACCACCTCGACGGCGTCCGCCGGGTCGGCGGCGGCGCGCGCCTCGCCCTCGAGTACAGCGACGACGTGGGGGTACCACGTGTCGCCGGGGAGCGACAGCTCGGAGGCCGCCACCCCCAGGCGCGACAGACCCTGAAGCCGCTCGAGCAATCTCGATGCGGCACCGGCGCGGTCGCGCCACCAGCCGTCAGGAACCGAGCCGACGACGTTCGCCGCGTCGACGAGGACAGTGGGTCGGACGGCGAGCAGGTCGCGCAACGCGGGCCACGAGTCCGCGAACCCGGGGTGCAGGGGCAGAGTGTCGACCTCGTCGAGCGGTACCCACTCGAGGGCGTAGCTCTCGGGGTCGGCGATCACCGGCTCGAACGGGTCGACGACATCGGCGACGAGGGTCGTGTACGTCCAGACCTCGAGATCGAGCACGCTCGTGAACCGCGGTCGGAGAGCTGCGGCGGGGACGCCCGCTTCCTCCTGCGATTCGCGGATCGCGGCATCCGTCGCACTCTCGCCTTCGTGCCGCGCACCTCCCGGGATCCCCCACGTGCCGCCGTGGTGACTCCACGAGACGCGGTGCTGCAGCAGGACCCCGCGCGCGGGGTCGTGCGCCAGCAAGCCGGCGGCACCGAATCGGCCCCAGTACCGATCGCCGGCATCGGTCACCACCCAGGCATCGCCCGGATCGCGAGGACCGGAGGGGCGCGGCGGCCCGCTCGACGGTTCCTCGATCCTCATGCGATCAGCCTCTCACGCGCTCGGCGGCGAGGCGCGGCATCCGTCATGTCCCGGAACAGATCCCCAGCGTGCAGCAGACAACGAAGGAGATGACGGTTCGCGAGGACCGGATGACCCGGATGCCTCCTCGCGAACCGTCATCTCCTCTCGAAGCGACGGTGGACGGGCGTCAGCGCTGCCGACGCTCGCGCACGCGCATGTTCGTGACGATCGGCGTGCCCTCGAAGCCGAAGATCTCGCGCAGGCGCCGCTGGATGAACCGGCGGTAGCCCGGGTCGAGGAACCCGGTCGTGAACAGCACGAATGTCGGCGGGCGCGTCGACGCCTGCGTGCCGAACAGGATGCGGGGCTGCTTGCCGCCGCGGAGCGGGTGCGGGTGCTCGGCGATGAGTTCGGCGAGGAACGCGTTGAACTTGCCGGTCGGGATGCGCTGGTCCCACGACTCGAGCGCCGTCTCGAGAGCCGGGACGAGCTTGTCGAGGTGACGGCCGGTGCGTGCCGACAGGTTCACGCGCGGCGCCCACGTTACGTGCGCGAGGTCCTGCTCGATCTCGCGCTCGAGGTAGCGGCGGCGATCGGCGTTGTCCATGTCCTCGTCGTTCAGGCGATCCCACTTGTTGAAGGCGAGGACGAGCGCACGACCGGACTCGAGGACCAGATCGATGATGTTCAGGTCCTGCACGCTGATCGACTCCGTCACATCGAGGACGACGACGGCGACCTCGGCCTTCTCGAGGGCCGCGCTGGTGCGCAGCGACGCGTAGAAGTCCGCGCCCTGCTGCAGGTGCACGCGACGACGGATGCCGGCGGTGTCGACCAGACGCCAGAGCTTGCCGCCGAGCTCGACGACCTCGTCCACGGGGTCGCGGGTCGTGCCGGCGAGGTCGTTGACGACGACGCGCTCTTCGCCCGCGGCCTTGTTCAGCAGCGACGACTTGCCGACGTTCGGGCGACCGAGGATCGCCACGCGGCGGGGGCCGCCGAGCTCGTTCTTGGCGACGGCCGAGACCTCGGGAAGCACCTTCATGATCTCGTCGAGCAGGTCGGCGACGCCGCGGCCGTGGATGGCCGAGACGGGGTGCGGCTCGCCGAGACCCAGGTTCCAGAGCGCTGCGGCTTCGGGCTCCTGACGGGCGTCGTCGATCTTGTTGGCGACGAGGAAGACCGGCTTGTCGGTTTTGCGGAGCATGCGGACGACCTGCTCGTCGGTCGCCGTCGCGCCGACCATCGCGTCGACGACGAACATGACGACGTCGCACAGCTCGATCGCGATCTCGGCCTGGGCGGCGACGGAGCGGTCGATGCCCTTGGCGTCGTGCTCCCAGCCGCCGGTGTCGACGAGCGTGAAGCGGCGGTCCATCCACTCGGCCTTGTAGCTCACGCGGTCGCGTGTGACACCGGGGGTGTCCTCGACGACGGCCTCGCGGCGGCCGAGGATGCGGTTGACGAGGGCCGACTTGCCGACGTTCGGCCGTCCGACGATCGCCACGACCGGCAGCGCCGGGAGCATCTCGACGACCTCGCCACCCGCGGTGAAGCCGGCGAGCAGGTCGTCGTCCTCCTCGTCGAGCTCGTAGTCGGCGAGCGAGGCGCGCAGGGCGGCGGCGCGCTGCTCGGCGAGATCCTCGTCGAGGTTGGCGAGCTTCTCTTCGAGCTGGTCGGGCCCGCCGTCGTATTCGTAGTCGTCTTCGGCGCTCATCGTGAGCCTTCCGTTCCCGACCGCACGACGTCCAGGACGGCGTCGACGGTCTGTGCGAAGTCCAGGTCGGTCGAGTCGACGACCGTCACGCCGGGGGCGGCGGTGAGGAAGTCGACGACCTGGGAGTCGGATGCGTCACGCTTGTGCAGCGCGGCGGCCACAGCCGCGGCATCCTCTGTGGTCAATTCGGCGCTGCGCCGCGCGGCGCGCACCTCGGGGGCGGCGGTCAGCAGGATCCGCACGGGGGCGTCGGGGGCGACGACGGTCGTGATGTCGCGGCCCTCGACGATGACGCCGGGGCGACCGGAGTCGGCCACGAGGCGACGGAACAGCACGTTCACCTGCTCGCGGATCACCGGCACGCGGGCCACACCGCTCACGGCGGAGCTGACCCGGGGCTCGCGGATCGCTTCGGTGACCGAGGCGTCCCCGACCCGCACCCAGTACTCGTCGGGGTCGAGCGAGATGGCGTAGTCGAAGTCGCCGGCGGCGTCGACGACCGCAGCCGCGTCGGACGTGTCCGCGCCGTGCTGGAGCACGTGCCAGGCCAACGCCCGGTAGGCGGCACCGGTGTCGAGGTAGCCGAAGCCGAGCCGTCGGGCGGCCTCCTTCGACACGCTCGACTTGCCGCTGCCCGCGGGGCCGTCGATGGCGATGGTGATGGGGTCAGTCATTGAGGCTCGCAATCTTCCACCCGCGTGCCGCGAGACCGTCGGTGGCGACGGAGACGGCGGACGGGACGACACTGATCTCGCCGAGACCGAATTGGGCTCCCGGCGAGTGCTCGAGACGGAAATCCTCGACGTTGACGCCGAGGTCGCCGAGGTCGCCGAACAGCCGGCCCAGTTGACCGGGGGTGTCGTCGACCATGACGACCACCGTCTCGAATCGGCGGTTCTGACCGTGCTTGCCGGGCAGGCGTTCGACGCCCTCGTTGCCGCGGCGGATCGTGTCGGCCACCGCGCGACGCGAACCGGGAGCGTCGGGGTCGCGGAGCGCGCCGGCGACGGTGGTCAAGTCGGCTGCGAGGGCGTCGAGGACGTCGACGACCGGCTGCGCGTTGGCACCGAGGATCTGCACCCACAGTTCGGGGGCGGATGCCGCGATGCGGGTCGTGTCGCGGACGCCCTGGCCCGCGAGACGCAGCGACGCGTCCTCCGCCCCGACGAAGCGTCCGGCGAGGAGGGATGCGACGAGCTGCGGCACGTGCGAGATGAGAGCCACGGAGCGGTCGTGCTCCTCGGGGGTCATCTCGACGAGGCTGGCGCCGAGGTCGAGGGCGAGCCCCTCCACGACGGCGAGGTCGCGCGCCGAGGTCTCCTCGTCGCGGCAGATGACCCACGGGCGGCCGAAGAAGATGTCGGCGCGCGCCGAGATGGCTCCGCCGCGTTCGCGACCGGCCATCGGGTGGGACCCGATGTAGCGGGAGAGGTCGACGCCGCGCTCGCGCAGCGCGAGCAGCGGTTCGAGCTTGACGCTCGCGACGTCCGTGACGACGGCGTCGGGGTGGGCGCCGAGTTCGCGCTCGATGACGTCGGCCGTGACGTCCGGCGGAACGGCGACGACGACGAGGTCCGGGCGGTCGTCGTCACGGGCAGCGCGGCCCGCCCCGTAGTCGACCGCCAGTCGAAGCTGAGCCGGGGACGCGTCGGCGAGGACGACGTCGACGCCGAGCGCGCGGAGCGCATGACCGATGCTCGAACCGAGCAGGCCCGCGCCGACGATGCGGACGAGCCCGCTCGTGCGGACGGCGCGGGCGCGCGCGTCGATGGCGTCGGTCACAACTGCTCCTGAGTGGGATCCCCGGGCGGGGTCTCCGCCTGGCGCGCGAGAGTCAACAGCGCACCACGCTCCACTGTAGTCAACTCGCGTGCCCGACCCGCTGGGAGCGTGCCCAGGTGCAGGGGACCGAACTGGCGGCGGACCAGCTCCTCGACGGGGTGCCCGACGGCCGCCATCATGCGGCGGACGATGCGGTTGCGCCCCGAGTGCAGCGTCAGCTCGACGAGACTCGTGTCACCGCTCGCGTCGAGCAGCCGCGCCTTGTCGGCGGCGATCGGGCCGTCCTCGAGCTCGACGCCCCGGGTGAGCTGCGCGATGGTCTGCGGCAGCACACGGCCCGACACCTTCGCGATGTAGACCTTCGTGACGCCGAACGACGGGTGCGCCAGGACGTGGGCGAGCTCGCCGTCGTTGGTGAGGACGAGGAGGCCACTCGTCTCGGCATCCAGTCGGCCGACGTTGTAGAGACGCTCGGGCCAGTCCTTCGTGAAGCGCCGCAGGTCGGGGCGCCCCTGGTCGTCCTTCATCGACGACACGACGCCGGTGGGCTTGTTGAGGATGACGTACCGCTTGCTCGTGTCGAGCTGGATCGCGGTGCCGTCGACGTCGACCTGATCGGTCTCGGGGTCGATCCGCGATCCGAGCTCGGTGACGACGACGCCGTTCACCCGCACCCGGCCCTCGACGATGTACTGCTCGCAGACGCGTCGCGAGGCGACGCCCGCATTCGCGAGGATCTTCTGCAGGCGGACCCGGTTCTCGTCGGACTGCTCGTTCATCGGATGGTCTCTCCTTCGAATCCCGCGGAGCCGTCGTCCAGCAGCGGGGAGATGGGGGGCAGCTCGTCGAGGGAGTTGATCCCCAGATGGCCGAGCAGCGCGTCGGTGGTGCGATAGTTGATGGCCCCGGTCTCGGGGTCGGTGAAGGCCTCGGTGATGAGGCCGCGGGCCAGGAGCGTCCGGACGACGGAGTCGACGTTGACGGCGCGGATCGAGGCGACCTGACTGCGCGACACCGGCTGCTTGTAGGCGATGACGGCCAGCGTCTCGAGCGCGGCCTGCGACAGTCGCGACGGCGCCTGGCCGTTCACGAATTCGGCCACCAGGTCGTCGTGCTCGTCGCGGACGTAGAAACGCCACCCGCCGCCGACCTCGCGCAGTTCGAACCCGCGCCGCGGCCCGGAACGCTCCCCGTCGTAGTCGGCGACGAGCTCCTCGACCGCGCGGCGGACGGCGGCGACGGGCGCGCCGACGGCGGCGGCGAGCGAGACGAGGCTCTGCGGCTCGTCGATGATCATGAGGATCGCCTCGAGGCGGCGTGCGATGTCCCCGGCGTCCTGCGAACGCGGTGGCGCCTCGATCTCGGTGGCGTCATCGGTCATAGTCGGCTCCCAGTGTGGCGAGGTTCTCTTCGGACCACCGGTCGGCGGTCCAGCGCAGGGTCAATTCGCCGAGCGGCTCGAGCTGCTCGAACGACAGCGCGGCATGACGGTAGAGCTCGAGGACGGCGATGAAACGGGCCACGACGACACCGGTCTGGGTGACACCGGCGACGAGCTCGCGGAAGTTGAGCTGACCGGCATCCCGCAGCAGCGTCACGACGATCGCGGCCTGCTCCCGGATCGAGACGAGCGGCGCGTGCAGGTGGTCCAGCCCGACGTGCGGGATCTCCTTCGGCGCGAACGCGAGCATGGCGATCGCCGCGAAGTCGTCGGGAGACAGCGTCCATACGAGCTCGGGTACGGCCCGACGGTGCTTCTCATCGAGCCGAACGGCGCGCATGTGACGTTTGCCCTCCCGCTCCAGGCACCGTGCGAACCACGCGGACACCTCCTTGAAGGCGCGATACTGCAGCAGACGGGCGAAGAGCAGGTCGCGGGCCTCGAGCAGGGCGACGGATTCGGCATCCACCAACTCGCCCTGCGGCAGCAGCCCCGCGACCTTCATGTCGAGCAGCGTCGCCGCGACCACCAGGAACTCGGATGCCTGGTCGAGATCGGCGTCGTCGTCGAGCCCCTTCAGGTACGAGATGAACTCGTCGGTGACCTTGCTGAGCGAGACCTCGGTGATGTCGAGCTCGTGCTTGGAGATGAGGGTCAGGAGCAGGTCGAACGGTCCGTCGAAGTTCCCGAGCGACACGCGGAAGCGATCGCCGGATGCCGTCTCGGCCTCTGGGGTGTCCGCCCGCGGCGGCGCAGCGTCGGCGTCGGCGACGTCCTCAGGCGACGGCGCCACGGGAGACCAGCTCCCGCGCGAGGCGCAGGTACGCCTGGGCGGCGGAGTGCTCGGGAGCGAACTTGGTGATCGGCACGCCCGCGACCGAGGCGTCGGGGAACTTCACCGTGCGGCCGATGACCGTCTCGAGCACGTCATCACCGAAGGCGTCCACGACGCGCTCGAGGACCTCGCGCGAGTGCAGCGTGCGCGGGTCGTACATCGTCGCGAGCACGCCGTCGAGCTCGATCGCCGGGTTCAGGCGGTCGCGGACCTTGTCGATCGTCTCGATGAGCAGCGCCACACCGCGCAGCGCGAAGAACTCGCACTCGAGCGGGATCAGCACACCGTGACTCGCCGTCAGCGCGTTGACGGTGAGCAGGCCGAGCGAGGGCTGGCAGTCGATGAGGATGACGTCGTAGTCGCCGGCCACCTTGCGGAGCACCCGGGCCAGGATCGTCTCGCGGGCCACCTCGTTGACGAGGTGGACCTCTGCTGCCGACAGGTCGATGTTCGCGGGCAGGATGTCGAGGCCCTCGACCGACGTCGACACGATGACCTCGTGGGGGTCGCGCTTCGGGTCGAGGAGGAGGTCGTAGATCGTCGCCGTCTCGTGCGTCTGCACGCCGAGACCGGCGGACAGGGCGCCCTGCGGGTCGAAGTCGACCGCGAGCACGCGGCGGCCGTACGAGGCGAGGCCTGCGGCCAGGTTGATGGTGGTCGTCGTCTTGCCGACGCCGCCCTTCTGATTGCACAGCGAGATGATGCGCGCGGGACCGTGGCCGTCGAGCTTCGGCGGGGTCGGGAAGCCGTGGTAGGGGCGACCCGTCGGCCCCATCGGGGTGTCGGTCGCCACCGTCGAATCGACGTCCGCCGTACTCCGCTTGCTCGCCACTGATCTCCCGCCTTCGCCGTGCTCACCCGAGTCTAGTCATCCCGTCGCGGCGCGCCGTGGAGCGACTCCCCGCAGGGTGGGGAGCCGGAGCTCATCTCGCGCGCGGGTGCGAGGTGAGGTAGACGTCGCGGAGCGCGTCCACGGTGACGTGCGTGTAGATCTGGGTCGTGGCGACCGAGGCGTGGCCGAGGAGCTCCTGCACGACGCGGACGTCGGCGCCGCCCTGCAACAGGTGCGTCGCGAACGAGTGCCGGAGCGTGTGCGGAGAGACGTGCGCGGTGATCCCCGCCCGCTCCGCGGCCTGCTGGATCACGAGCCATGCGCTCTGGCGCGACAGCGGAGCTCCCCGCGCGCCCAGGAACGCACGCGGCGTCGCGCGTCCGCGGCGCGACAGCTCCGGCCTCACGCGCGTGAGGTAGGCGTCGACCGAGACCCGGGCGTACGAGCCGACCGGGACGATCCGCTCCTTCGAGCCCTTGCCCCGCACGCGCAGGACCTCACCGTGCATGAGGTCGTCGACATCCAGATCGATGATCTCCGAGACACGGGCCCCGGTCGCGTAGAGGAGCTCCAGCAGCGCGCGATCGCGCAAGCCCACCAGCTCGCCCGGCGCGGCGTCCTCGGGCGCGGGACCGGCCGCATCCAACAGCCGGAGCACGTCCTCGACGGGCAGCGCCTTCGGCAGACGCATCGGCGCCTTGGGAGGCCGGAGCTTCGTGGTCGGATCCTCCGTCACGATTCCCTCCCGCGCGAGGAAGCGGTGGAAGCTGCGGATGGCCGACTGCAGCCGGGCCAGCGACGTCGAGGCGGGTGGTGGATCGGATGCCGCGCGCTCCGTGGCGAACCTCGTCACGAGCTCCCCCGTCACGGCGTCGGTGTCGTCGACTCCGTGCTCGTCGAGCCAGTCGAGGTAGCCGGAGAGGTCGCGACGGTACGCCGCGACGGTGTGCGCCGAGAGTCCGCGCTCGATGGTGATGTGCCGGAGGAACGCGTCGACGGCGCGAGCGAGCCTCACGGCGCCTCAGCCCTGCGGTCGGTCCGCGCCCACGGGACGCGAGCGTCCGGGCCACGGCGCGTCGGCGGCGCCGAGCGTCGTCCACTCACGGGAGCGGCCGGCAGCGGCGGCCAGGGCCGCGATCACGAGAGACGGGTTCTGGAGCTTCCGCGCCAGAACGGCGTCCACGACGTCGTCGAGCGCGACCCAGCGCACCTCGATGTCGGCTTCCTCGTCGGTGCGGGCGAACGCTTCAGGCGTCGCCGCGAGCCCGCGTGCCAGGTAGATGCGGATGGCCTCGTCGCTGCCGCCGGGGCTCGTGAAGAAGTCCGACAGCACGTCCCACCGTTCTGCGGTCAGGTCGGCCTCCTCGGCGAGCTCGCGCTTCGCCGCCTCGAGGGGGTCCTCCCCCGGCACGTCCAGCAGGCCGGCAGGGATCTCCCATTCGCGGAACCCCACCGGGTGACGGTACTGCCGGATGAGGAGCAGGCGTCCCTCCTCGTCGAGCGCCAGGACGGCGACGGCGCCGGAGTGGTCGACGTACTCCCGCACGATCGAGCCCTCGCCGTAGGTGAACGCGTCGCGGCGCAGGTTCCAGACCCGCCCCTCGAAGACCGTCTGGGTCTCGGTCACCTCGACGGTGACGGCGTCGTCCTGCAGCGGCGCGGCATCCGTCACGGCTCAGTCCTCGTTCTCGACGTCGAACAGCTCGCTCGAGCGGTGCCGCTCGAGCGCCGCGGCGATGAGACCGCGGAAGAGCGGGTTCGCCTCGGTGGGGCGCGAGCGCAGCTCGGGGTGCGCCTGCGTCGCGATGTAGTACGGGTGCACGTCGCGGGGCAGCTCGACGTACTCGACGAGATCGAGGTCGGGGTTCAGCCCCGAGAACCAGAGGCCCGCATCGGCGATCTGCTGACGGTACGTGTTGTTGACCTCGTAGCGGTGCCGGTGACGCTCGGTGGCGCGGTCCGAGCCGTACAGCTCCGCGGCGAGGGACCCCTCGGCCAGCGCAGCCTCGTACAGGCCCAGGCGCATCGTGCCGCCCATGTCGCCGCGGTCGAGGATGTCGACCTGCTCCGCCATGGTCGCGATGACCGGGTGCGGCGTCTCGGGGTCGAACTCGCTCGAGGACGCGTCCTCGATGCCCGCGACGTGGCGGGCGTACTCGATGACCATGCACTGCAGACCGAGGCAGATGCCGAGGGTGGGCAGTCCCTGCTCGCGGGCGAACTTCAGCGCGCCCAGCTTGCCCTCGATGCCGCGGATGCCGAAGCCACCCGGGATGACGATGCCGTCGACCGCCGACAGGGCCTTCGCCGCACCCTCGGGCGTCTCGCACAGGTCGGAGGGGATCCACACGATCTGGACCTTCGTCTCCTGCGCGAATCCGCCCGCCTTCAGGGCCTCGGTGACCGAGAGGTACGCGTCGGGCAGGTCGATGTACTTGCCGACGAGGCCGACCGTGACCTCGTGCTTGGGGTTGTGGACGGCGTTGAGGACCTTGTTCCAGCGGGTCCAGTCGATGTCGCCCGCCTTGGCGTCCAGGCCCAGGCGGCGCACGATGTACGCGTCGAGACCCTGGTCGCTGAGCGTCGAGGGGATGTCGTAGATGCTCGGCAGGTCGACGGTGTTGATGACCGCGTCCTCGTCGACGTCGCACATGAGCGCGATCTTGCGCTTGTTGGACTCGGTGACGGGGCGGTCGCTCCGCAGGACGAGGGCGTCGGGCTGGATGCCGATGGAGCGGAGCATCGCGACGGAGTGCTGCGTGGGCTTGGTCTTCTGCTCGCCCGAGGCGCCCATGAACGGGACCAGCGAGACGTGCACGAAGAAGACGTTGTCGCGGCCGAGCTCATGGCGGATCTGGCGCGCCGACTCGATGAACGGCTGCGACTCGATGTCGCCGACCGTGCCGCCGACCTCGGTGATGATCACGTCGGGGCGGGGCTCTTCGCTCGCCTGCAGGCGCATGCGCCGCTTGATCTCATCGGAGATGTGCGGGATCACCTGGACCGTGTCGCCCAGGTACTCGCCGCGGCGCTCCTTGGCGATGACCTCGGAGTAGATCTGACCCGTCGTGACGTTCGCCGCCTGGCTCAGCTCGATGTCGAGGAAGCGCTCGTAGTGGCCGATGTCGAGGTCGGTCTCGGCGCCGTCGTCGGTCACGAAGACCTCGCCGTGCTGGAACGGGTTCATCGTGCCCGGGTCGACGTTCAGGTACGGGTCGAGCTTCTGCATCACGACACGCAGGCCGCGCGCGGTGAGGAGGTTACCGAGGCTGGCGGCGGTCAGACCCTTGCCGAGAGACGAAACGACACCACCCGTCACGAAGATGTGCTTGGTGATGTCGTTGTTTTTGCGTCCCGCGCCCGAAGAGTCCGTCACGGGCTTTCACTCTATCAGCCCTCTCGGGTGCCGGGTCTCAGCGCGCGCGTCCGAGGGCCAGCAGCTCGCGCGCGTGGTCCAGCGCGGCATCCGAGTCGGCCATGCCCGACAGCAGGCGCGCCATCTCGGCGGCGCGTTCATCGCCTTCCAGCCGGCGCACGCTGGAGGCGGTGACCGACCCGTCGTTGGACTTCACGACCGACAGGTGATTGCCGGCGAACGCCGCCACCTGTGCGAGGTGCGTGACCGCGATCACCTGACTCGTCTCGGCGAGCTTGGCGAGTCGCCGGCCGACCTCGATTGCGGCGGCGCCGCCGATACCGGCATCCACTTCGTCGAAGACGAACGTCGGAACAGGGTCGGTCGCCGCGATCACCACTTCGATCGCGAGCATGACGCGACTGAGCTCACCGCCGGACGCTCCGCGGGCGACCGGTCGAGGCGAGGCGCCCGGGTGCGGCGCGAGTTGGATCGTCACGACGTCGCGGCCGTGCGCCGCCTCGGCCCCCGGGTCTACGGCGACCGTCAGCCGCGCGTCCGGCAGCGCCAGATGACGGAGTTCATCGGTGACGGCGTCGCCGAGTCGGGATGCCGCCGCCCGCCGCGCGTCCGTGAGCTCAGCGGCGCGCGTGTCGAGGTCGTCTCGGAGGCGATCGCGTTCGAGGGTGAGTCGCTCGATGCGGTCGCCGTCGTCATCGAGCTCGGCGAGACGGGCGGACCCGGTCGCGAGGAGCGCGATCGCCTCGTCGAGGGATCCGTGCGCGCGGATGAGCGCGCCCAAGGCCGCGCGACGCTCCTCGACGGCGGCGAGTTCATGGGGGCCGCCCTCGTCGAGGTCGGCGAGATATCCGCTCAGCTCGCCGGCGATGTCGGCCACCCGGTACCCGAGTTCCTCGATCGCCGCGGCGTGGCCGCGCAGCGCCTCGTCCGAACCGGCGGCGCGTTCGAGAGCGCGCCGCGCCTCGGCGAGGAGGGCCTGCACGTCGGGCAGGTCGTCCTCGTTCGAGAGTGCCGTGTGCGCCGTCGCCGCCGCCATCCGCAGTTCCTCGGCGTTCGCCAGGCGATCTGCGCGCTGCGTGAGCTCGAGGTCCTCCCCCGGCTGCGGGTCGACTGCCTCGATGTCCGCGATCGCGGCCCGGAGCTCCTCCGCCTCACGGGCGCGGGACGTCTGCTCGGTCGTCAGGGTCTCGAGTTCCGCGGCCGCGGTGCGCCAGGCATCCCACACCCGGCGGTACCGGTCGCGCGCGTCGGCGACCGTCGCGCCGCCGAAGCGGTCGAGGGCCTCGCGCTGGGCCGCGGCCGACGTGAGCCGCAGCTGATCGGACTGCCCGTGGACGACGACCAACTGGTCGGCGAGGTCGGCGAGCACTCCGGCGGGAGCCGTCCTGCCGCCCACCGTGGCGCGGCTGCGTCCCTCGCTCGACAGCGTCCGCCCCAGGTAGAGTTCCGCGCGTCCGTCTCCGATGGGTTCGACGTCGCCACCGGCATCCCGTACGCGCTCGACCACCGGGCCGTCCTCGGGGACGATCCACACTCCGTCGACCGCGGCTTGATCCGCACCGGCCCGCACCGCGCCCGAGTCGGCACGCTGGCCGAGAAGGAGCCCGAGCCCCGTCACGACCATCGTCTTGCCGGCACCGGTCTCACCCGTCACCGCGGTGAACCCCGGCCCGATCGGCAGGGTCGCCCCCGCGATCACGCCGAGATCCCTAAGCCGGATCTGCTCGATCACAGCGAGGCCTCCGCACCGCCGCGCCAGCCCGCGATGGGGAGCTGGAACTTGCGCACCAGTCGGTCGGTGAAGGCCGAGCGATGCAGGCGTGCGAGGCGGACCGGGCGTCCCGATCGCCGCACGACCACGCGGGCACCGGGCGGAAGGTCGTGCGAACGTCGTCCGTCGCACCAGAGCACTCCCCTGCCCTGATTCCGCTGGAGGACGTCGATCGACACGGAGGTCTCGGGACCGAGGACGACCGGTCGGGCGAACAGCGCGTGCGCCGACAGCGGGACGAGGCAGAGCGCCTGCACGGAGGGCCACACGACGGGGCCGCCGGCCGAGAAGTTGTACGCCGTCGAGCCCGTGGGAGTGGCGACCACGACGCCGTCGCACCCGAAAGCCGACAAGGGGCGATCGTCGATCTCGATCATGACCTCGAGCATCCGCTCCCGCGACGCCTTCTCGACCGTGGCTTCGTTCAGAGCCCAGGTCGAGTAGACGACGTCGCCGTCGGCGTCTCGGACCTCGACCGACAGCGTCATCCGCTCGTGGATCTCGTAGTCCCGCGCGAGCGCCCGGCGGATCGCTTCGTCGACGCCGTCCGCCTCGAGTTCGGCGAGGAAGCCGACGTGACCCATGTTGACGCCGAGAAGGGGGACGGATGCCGCCCGCACCAGCTCGGCGGCGCGCAAGATCGTGCCGTCGCCACCGAGGACGATCGCGACCTCGATGTCGGTGACGTCGATGCCGCCCTCGCCGAGGACCACGGTGTCGAGGTCCCCGAGGGCCGCGGCGAGCTCGGGGTCGTCGCCCGGCACGACGGGCTGGAGGCCGGCCGCGTGCACCGCTTCGACGACGCGACGGGCTCCTGCGACCGTGTTCTCGCGGAGCGCGTGCGCCACCACGAGGATGTTGCGCGTCGCGTCGGTCATGCGGCTCCCGCCAGTCGGTTCACGGTGTCCAACCATTGTGTCGGATTCGCGTCGTCGTTCGTCCCGGGTCGGAGATGGATGAGGAATTCGCGGTTGCCGTGCGTTCCCGCGATCGGCGAGGCGATGACGCCGTGGGTGCCGAGCCCGGCATCCCACGCCGACCACAGGACGGTGGCGACGGCGTCGGCTCGACGCCCGGCATCCGTCACCAGGCCTTCGCGGACCCCGGTGCGGCCCACTTCGAACTGCGGTTTCACGAGCAGGACGAGATCGGATGCCGGGGCGCAGACCGACGCCGCCGCGGGGAGGACGTGCGTGAGCGAGATGAACGAGAGATCGCCCGTCACGAGCGTCGGCACGTCGGCGACGCCGCTCGCCTCGGCGAGGGAGGCGCGCGTCATGTGCCGCACGTTGAACCCTTCGACGACGGCTACTTCCGGGAGGGCCGCGATCTCCGCCGCCAGCTGCCCGTGCCCCACGTCGACGGCGAGCACCCGTGCGGCGCCGCGTTCGACGAGCACCTGCGTGAACCCCCCGGTCGACGCGCCCATGTCGAGCGCGACGCGCCCGCGTGGGTCGACCCCGAACGCGTCGAGGGCGGCGAGGAGCTTGTGTGCGGCACGGCTGACGTAGTGGTCGGATGCCGCGACCTCGATGCGCTGCTCGTCGCCGACCTTGACCGAGGCCTTCACAACGGGCTCGCCGTCGACGGTCACCAGTCCCGCATCGATGAGCTGCGCGGCGTGGGTGCGGCTGCGCGCCAGGCCTCGGGCGGCGACGGCCGCGTCGAGCCGGCTGGTCATGCGTTCGGGTCGCGGGGACCCGATTCGAGACGCTTCGCGAGCTCGTCGTGCAGGAGTGCGTACGCAGCCGCCCGTTCGCCCAACGGCTGGTCTTCGATGACATCGAGCGTCGAGAGCAGGTCCTCGCGGCGCGCGTCGCCGTCAGCAGCATCCATCGACATGTCACCCACCCTACGCGGCGTGGACGACGGCGGACGTGAACGCGGCGGAGCGGTCGTCAGCGTCGGTGGAACGGGTCCGCGTAGAGCCGCTCCGGCACCCGGAAGCCGTAGATCGCGCGTCCGGTGCCCCAGATCGCCGCGGCACCTGCGCGCACGAGATCGATCGGACGATCGCCCTCGGTGACGATGTGCACGTCGGGCCCGTCGATCCGAACCGAGGCGGAGCCGACGGTCGTCACGTCGCCCTTCACGATCGTCTCGGGGTACGGCTCGTGGAGCTCCCGCAGGTCGCCGACGATGTAAGTCGGCCTCGAGGAGTTCGGAGCGGCGAGGACGTGCTTGGGCCGGTCGATGCCGGTGAGCACCAGCACCGAGTCGATTCCCGCAGCCTGCGCGCCGGCGATGTCGGTGTCGAGTCGATCGCCGATGAAGAGCGGATGCCGCGCCCCGAAGCGTGCGACCGCTTCGTCGAAGATCGGTCGCTCCGGCTTGCCGGCCACGGTGGCGAGTCGACCGACCGCGGTGTGCACGGCGGAGACCAGGGTGCCGTTGCCGGGCGCGATGCCACGAGACTGCGGGATCGTCCAGTCGGTGTTGGTGGCGATCCAAGGGATGCCGCCCTCATCTTCGGGCTGGGCCAGGGCATAGGCCGCTTCAGCGAGCTGCGCCCAGCCGACGTCAGGAGAGAAACCCTGCAGCACGGCTGCGGGACGGTCGTCGGCGCTGCGTGTGACGGTGTAGCCCGCCTTCTCCAGTTCGAAGACCAGTCCGTCTCCACCCACGACGAGGATCGTCGATCCGGTGGGAACCCTGTCCCGCAACAGCCGCACGGCGGCCTGCGGACTGGTGACCACCTCGTGAGGCTGGGTCTCGAGCCCGAGCTCGGTGAGATGGGAGGCCACAACGCTGTCACGTCGCGACGCGTTGTTCGTGATGTACGCGAGCGGACGTTCGCGCCGCGCTGCATTCAGGCTCTCGACGGCATGAGGAATGGCACCGTCACCCGCGTAGACGACGCCGTCGAGGTCGGCGAGCACCAGGTCGACGCCGTCGAGCGGTGTCGATCGGGAACGCGAGAAGAGACCCATCAGGCGCGGTCCTCCTCGTCCTCCTCCTGAACGGATGCCGGGTCTCCCCCGGCGTCGCCGTCCTCGGTGTCGTCGCCGTTTTCCTCGGGTTCGTCCTCGAGTTCGATTTCATCGATCTCGTCGACCTCGATGGTCTCGGAGTCCGCGTCGATCTCTCCGAGCGCCGCAGCGGCGATGTCTGCACGACGCTGCCACTGCGCGGCCTCCTCGACCTGACCGAGTTCTTCGAGGACGGCGGCTCGCGCAGCGAACAGCCCGGGGCTCCACGGGAAGGCGGTGTCGGGATCGAGTTCGGGGATGTCGAGCTCCTGCAGGGCACGGTCGGGCTGGCCCAGGTCGAGCCGTGCACCGGACATCGCGATTGCGAGCTCGACGCGGACGTCGGTCGGGAGCGACGCACGGTCGACGGCGCGTCCGACCTCGAGCGCACGGTCGGGTCGACCGACGCCACGCTCGCTGTCGACCATGAGCGCGATCTGGTCGTCACGACCGGAGATCCGACGGAACGTCCGTAGTTCGCGCAGGGCCAGTGCGAAGTCGCCGACGGCGTAGGCCGTGATCGCGACGGTCTCGCGGACCACAGCGATCCGACCAGCGCTACGGGATGCCGCCAGTGCGTGCTCGTGCGCGAGAGCCGGGTCCTCGTCGATGAGACGGGCAGCCATGGCCAGGTGCCGTGCGACCTGCTCGGCGTTGTCCTTACTGAGAGTCTTCAGCTCGTTCCGGGCCGCACCGTTCAGGTCGCGGGCCGTGACCTCATCGGGAACGACCGGACCCGCCGGCACGTTCCGACGGTCCGAATCCTGCGGCGGCCGCGAAGACCGACGGTCCCCGTCGCGCTGCGGGTACGACGGACGGTCGCCATCGCGACGCGGGTACGAGGGGCGGTCGCCATCGCGCTTCTCGTACGGACGACGCTCCCCGTCACGCTTCGAGTAGTTGGGCCGGTCACCATCGCGACGCGGGTACGAGGGACGGTCACCATCGCGCTTCTCGTACGGACGGTGTTCGCCGTCGCGGTTCGGGTAGCTGGGCCGGTCACCATCGCGGCGCGGGTAGGAAGGACGGTCTCCGTCGCGGCGTGGGTACGACGGACGGTCGCCATCGCGCTTCTCATACGGTCGACGCTCTCCGTCACGCTTCGGGTAGGAAGGACGGTCACCATCGCGACGTGGGTACGAGGGACGGTCACCGTCACGCTTCTCGTATGAACGACGTTCGCCGTCACGCGGGGGGTAGCTAGGACGGTCTCCGTCGCGACGCGGGTACGACGGACGATCCCCGTCACGACGCGGGTACGAGGGGCGATCACCATCACGCTTCTCATACGGACGACGCTCGCCGTCACGCTTCGGGTACGACGGACGATCCCCGTCACGACGCGGGTACGAGGGGCGATCACCATCA
>NZ_JBZVWS010000001.1:0-439 GCF_058629135.1 Microbacterium sp. MDV22-iso44 | reverse complement strand
CGCTTCTCGTACGGACGACGCTCGCCGTCACGCTTCGGGTAGGAGGGGCGATCACCATCACGCTTCTCGTACGGACGACGCTCGCCATCGCGCTTCGGGTAAGCCGGGCGGTCGCCGTCACGCTTCGGATACGACGGGCGGTCACCCTCGCGGCGTGGCGCGGAGCCTCGCCCGCTGCCGCGACGTTCGGAAGGACGGCGGTCCTGATCGCCTTCTGAAGGGCGTCCGCGGTCCCGCGAACGCTCATCGCGTGAGCTCGAGGAAGCAGGGGTGAACTTCCGTTTGCCGCCCGACTTGTCTGGGCGCTGCTCGTCCGTCATCTTCTCTGTCCTCTCACGTACGCGTTAACGAGAAATGGCCACCCAGCTCTGGGTGGCCATTTCACGAAAGAAGTCCGGCGGTGTCCTACTCTCCCACAGGGTCCCCCCTGCAGTACCAT